>CBFHKA010000027.1:0-31902 GCA_965656305.1 Polaribacter sp.
TGCTAATATTAGTAATACTCCAGCATCAAAAACTGTAATTATCACAATTAAAAAAAGATAACTTATACAATGAAAAAGCTTTTATTCTTATTTATGATTGTGTTTTCAAATCAATTAGCAAATGCTCAAAATAAAACAGTTCCTGAAAAGAAAACTCAAAAAGCATTTGGAAAAATAGATTTTCTTTCTATTGAGTTACCAAATAATGATCCAAATATGGGATATACAGGAATACATTATAACTTATTGCTAAATAATTGGGCATATGCAGGTCTTGGTATTTATGGAGCAGTTTCTGGTAACAAAGGTGGTTTCTTTACATTAGGAGTAAACGCAGGAATCAAAAAATATTTTGGTGATGATTTTTATGTAGATACAGGTTTTCATTTTGGTGGTGGAGGTGGTGTATCAGCTCCAGATGGTGGAGGCGCTTTTATTTTACCTCATTTTAATTTGGGTTATAATTTTAAAAAAATTTCAATCAATTCTGGATGGAGTTATGTTGATTTTTTTGATGGTGGAAATATTAAAGGACATCAATTAAATATTGGTTTAGAAATTCCATTAGATTACAATTACTCTAATTATAATGCATCAGAAAGTGAATATGAGTTTACAGCATTAAAAAAATCAGATTGGAACATTAATTCAAAGAGAACTTCGTTACTGTTACATTTGAATACACTAAAAATTAGAGGAAATACACAAGGTATCAATAATGGTAAAACTATTAAATTGGCAGGCTTTGAGCTTGCCTCCTACTTTACTGAAAATTGGTTTGCTTTTTTAAAAGTTGATGGCGCTTTTGATGGTATAAAAGCAGGATATATGGATGTGTTTTTAGGTGGAGGATATTCATATTCTTTCAACAAAAACAACACAAATATTCTTGCAAAATTCGGAGTTGGTGCTGCTGGAGGAGGTGGAATTGATACACAAGGAGGATTTTTGTTATATCCTGACTTATCTATTGAACAACGAATTTTTAATGATCTATTTATTGCGATAAACAAAGGTTTTGTTTTATCTCCAAATACCCATTATAACACCTCTTCTCTAGGAGTAGGTCTAAAATATTACATTGAACGAAATGGAATCATTGCTGACAAATCTTTTTCTAACGGAAAATTTAAAGGCTTTGAAGTTATTGTAAAACAAGATTTATATTTAGACGCAAATAGAGATGGAAATTTTTCAAAAGATATGCATCAAATATCGCTTCAATTAAATTTAGATTTAAACAAAAACATCTATGTTGCAGGGCAAACTTCATTTGCTAATTTTGGTGATGCAGGTGCTTATGCTGAGGGTATTGTAGGTTTAGGTGCCAAAACAAATCCTTTTTTCAATAATAAAATCACCTTTTTTGGTCAAATATTAGGAGGTGCTGCTGGTGGTGGAGGTATTAGTACTGGTGAAGGTTTAATTGTAAAACCTAGTGCTGGATTCAGTTATAAACTAAACAACACTTTAAGTTTAAGGTCTTCTGCTGGATATGTAAAAGCTAAAGGAGGTAGTTTAAGTAGTACATTTTTTAACTTTGGTATAAAATATCATTTGTCTTTTTTAAAAATGAATTGATAAAAAAGCTTATTTTTAAGGAAAAATTATATTTCCCCATAAATGAAATTTAAATTTATCCTTTTTATTAGTTCAATTCTTTTATTAAATTCTAATATTATTTATTCTCAAGATATCTATTTAACTCCTCGTCCTCAAAAAATAATTACGGGTAATAGTTCTTTAAAAATCAACTCTGAAACCCAAATTGTTTTTAATGATAATAGTAAAACTATAGTCAATAATTTACATCAATATTTTATCGACAACTTTAGGTTAAATTTAAAAACCACTGATTTTCAATATTTAAAGGTGAACTTTATCAACTTTCAAATTGATAGAAGTCTAGCAGAAGAAAGTTATAAATTATCTGTTTCTAAAGACAAAATTACGATCATTGCAAAAAATGAAACCGGTTTATTTTATGGAACACAAACTTTAATGCAGCTCTGCTCCTACAATTCTCATTACTCTAAATATGAAAAGTATTTAGAAGTAAAAGAAGTTAAAATTGAAGATTGCCCAAGATTCAAATGGCGGTCTTTTATGCTAGATGAAGCCAGATATTTTAAAGGAATGAAACAAGTAAAAATGCTTTTAGACGAAATGGCATTTTTAAAAATGAATGTATTTCATTGGCATTTAGTAGACGACCAAGGCTGGCGAATTGAAATCAAAAAATATCCAAAACTAACTGAGATTGGTTCAAAAAGGAAAAGCACTCAAATAGGGCCTTTACAATGGGAAAGCCCTATTCAATCTGCAGAACCTCATGAAGGTTTTTATACCCAAGAAGAAATTAAAGAAATTATTGCTTACGCAAAAGAAAGACACATCACTGTTGTTCCTGAAATAGAAATGCCAGGTCATTCTACTGCTGCAATTGCTGCTTATCCTTGGTTAGGAACTTCAGGAAAAGAAATTGAAGTGCCAATAAAATTTGGGGTTGGCAAAGATGTTTACAATGTAGCCAACCCAAGAGTAACCGAATTTTTAAAAGATGTTTTAGATGAGGTTATGGCACTTTTCCCCTCTGAAGTGATTCATATTGGTGGTGATGAAGTAAAATACAACCATTGGAAATCGTCTTCGTATGTTCAAAAATATATGAAAGAAAATAATTTAGCTACTCCAGCTGATTTGCAGGTTTATTTTACGAATAATATTTCAAAATACCTACAAAGTAAGGGAAGAAGAATGATGGGTTGGAATGAAATTATGGGGCATAACTTGCATCACTACCAAGATAAAAAAGACACTAAAACTACACAAAAATTAGCTCAAGAGAGTATTATCCATTTTTGGAAAGGTGATGTTGAATTGGCTTCAACTGCTGCAAGTAATGGTTACGAAATTGTAAACTCTTTGCATAATTTTACCTATTTAGATTATAGATATAAAAATTTACCATTATCTAAAGCCTATTCTTTTGATCCTGTTCCAGAAAAATTAGAACAAAAATATCATGATAAAGTAATAGGTTTAGGTTGCCAAATGTGGGGAGAATGGATACCAACAGATGGAGATATGCATTATAAAGTTTTTCCAAGAATTGCTGCTTATGCAGAAATAGGATGGACAGAAAAAAAGAACAAAAAGTTTAGTACTTTTAAAAAATCGCTTAAAAACTTACAAAAAAGATGGACAGCAAAAGAAATCTATTTTGCACCTGATCAATTTGTAGAAAAAAAGTAATTTATTGGAAGAAGTTATATCAATTGCCCCAGGAAGAACCTGTTTATTTGGAGATCATCAAGATTATTTGGGATTACCCATAATTGCTTGTGCTATCAATAGGCACATCACTTTAAAAGCAAAAAGAAATAATTCCAATACTTTTAATATTGATTTACCTGATATTCATCAAAAAAGGTTAATTCCTATTTATGATGAAGTAAAAATTTTACAAAAAGAAGATTTTTTACAAGCTGCATTACAGGTTTTGAAACGATACAATTGTATACCTAATTGTGGTTATGACATTCAAATTACGGGGACAATTCCTATTAATTCTGGAACTTCAAGTTCTTCTGCTTTAACTGTTGCTTGGGTTCAATTCCTTCTAAAAGCTTTTGGGCCAGAAGAATTATTAACTCCTGAAAGTATTTCTCAAATCGCTTTTGAAGTTGAAGTATTAGAATTTAAAGCTCCTGGAGGAAAAATGGATCAATACAGTATTGGTTTAGGAAATATCATCTATTTAGAAACCGGAGATAAGTTTTATTACGAAGTTTTAAAAAAACCGCTAACAGGCTTAATAATGGCAGATTCTGGAGTACCCAAAGAAACAACAGCCTTACTAAAAAGACTAAAAACCAATTCTTGGAAAGCTATTCAGGAAGTTCAAAAAATATTTCCAAATTTTGAAATAGAAACTGCTAAAATGGAAGAAATAGAATCTTATTTAAATTGTATTGCTGATGATTTAAAACCCTATCTAGAAGCAGCTATTGGTAATTTTAATGTCACCAAAAAAGCATTAGTCGCTTTTAAAAAAGACAAGTTAGACCTTATAGAAATAGGTGATTTGATGAATAAACATCATCATTATCTAAAAAATCTTTTAAAAATTACCGTTCCAAAAATTGATGACATGATTGATGCTGCTTTAAATAATGGAGCTTTAGGCGCCAAAATTGTTGGTTCTGGTGGTGGTGGAAGTATCGCAGTTTTATCACCAAAAAACAAAGAAGAAATAATCACAAAAGCAATTTTAGAAGCAGGAGCAAAAAGTGTTTATATAGCTTCTGTTGATAAAGGCGCAAGAATACTATAAATAAATATGCACAATAATTTAATCATTTTAGCTGGTGGCATGTCTTCGAGAATGAAGAAACCCTCTACTTCAAAATCAGTAAATGAAGAAGAAACCAACCAAGCAAATCATAGAAGTAAGAGTTTAATTAGTGTTGGTAATTTTGGCAGACCATTAATGGATTACTTACTGTATAATGCAAAAAAAGCAGGTTATAAAAACATTTATATTGTTATTAATGAACAAGGTGGACTATTTAAAGAATTTTATGGCAAAAAGAAAACCAACAATGATTTTAATGGACTAAACATCTCCTTCCCTATTCAATATATACCAAAAAACAGAGTAAAACCATTTGGCACTGCAGATGCTGTTTTTCAGGCTGTAGAACAATTCCCAGAATTACAATCGCAGCAATTTACAGTTTGTAATAGTGATAATTTATATTCTGAAAACGCATTAAGAAGTCTTAGAAAAACTAAAAACTCTTGTGCCTTTATTTCATATGATAGAGATGCACTAGAATTTACATTAAAAAAAATCTATTCTTTTGCTGTGATGAATTTAAATCATCAAAACTATCTTAAAAACATCATTGAAAAACCAACTATAGAAGAAGCTAAAAAGTATATCAATAATGATGGAAAAATAAGAGTTAGTATGAATATTTTTAAAATGGATGGAAAAATAATTTATCCCTACTTGAAAAATTGCCCAGTACATCCTATTAGAAATGAAAAAGAATTACCTACTGTAGTTCTAAATTGTGTATCAGATAATGCAGAGGCATTCTTAGCAATTCCACTTTCTGAACATGTACCAGATTTAACTGCGAAAGAAGATATTATCATCATAAAAGAATATATAAACAAGCATTATCCAGATACCCTGAATTGGTAATTATTAAATATTTATATTGCAATCATTACAACCATAAATAAAACTTCATGATCAATTTAAGTACATTAGATTATGTATTAATCACTTCCTTTTTTTTAATCACGTTATTTATTGGGATCTATGTCTCAAAAAAATCTGGAAAAAACTCAACAGAATTTTTTCTTTCTGGTAGAAATATGCCTTGGTGGTTATTAGGGGTTTCTATGGTTGCTACTACTTTTTCTACAGACACTCCAAACTTTGTTACAGATATTGTAAGAAAAGATGGTGTTTCTGCAAACTGGATGTGGTGGGCTTTTTTAATTACGGGTTTATTAACTGTTTTTGTTTATGCAAAATTATGGCGTAAATCAAATGTAAAAACAGATATTGAGTTTTATGAATTACGTTATGGTGGTAAACCTGCAAAGTTTTTAAGAGGCTTTAGAGCATTATACCTTGGTTTTCTTTTTAATGTTTTTGCAATGGCTGGTGTAACTTTAGCTGCTATAAAGATTGGAAGTATTATGTTAGGCCTACAACCTTGGGAAACCATTCTTTATGCAGGAACAGTAACCGTAATTTTTAGTGCATTAGGTGGTTTTAAAGGCGTAGTTTATACAGATTTTTTATTATTTTTTACTGCAATGGCTGGTGCAATTGGGGCTGCATATTATTTAGTAAACTTGCCTGAAGTTGGAGGTATTGATGCTTTGATTACGCATGAAAATGTGATTGACAAACTTTCTATTCTTCCCGACTTCAATAATACTGAAGCCTTAATAACGTTACTTATTATTCCATTAGCTGTTCAATGGTGGAGTTCTTGGTATCCAGGAGCAGAACCTGGTGGTGGTGGCTATATAGCACAAAGAATGTTGGCTGCTAAAGATGAAAATCATGCAATTGGAGCTACATTTTTCTTTAATATTATGCATTATGCATTACGTCCTTGGCCTTGGATTTTGGTAGCATTAGCTTCCTTAATTGTATTTCCAGATATTGCTAGCATTCAAGAAGCTTTTCCTAATATTTCTCAAGATAAGTTAGGACACGATTTAGCCTACTCTGCAATGCTTACAAAATTACCAAGTGGTTTATTAGGTTTAGTTTTGGCCTCTTTAATTGCTGCATATATGTCAACAATTTCTACACATTTAAATTGGGGTTCTTCATATATAGTTAATGATTTTTACAAACAACACATCAAAAAAGACGCATCAGAAAAACATTTAGTTTTAGTTGGTAGAATTTCTACAATCATATTGATGGTTTTTAGTGCTTTATTTGCATTGTACCTGCAAAATGCAAAACAGCTTTTTGATATTATTATAATGTTTGGTGCAGGAACTGGTTTAATTTTTATTTTGAGATGGTTTTGGTGGAGAATTAATGCTTGGAGTGAAATTTCTGCAATGATTGTTTCTGGAGTAATATCTTTAATTTTTTCATCTGTACGTGTTAGTAATTTCTTTTTTGGAGATGAAGGTTTTTTTCCTACTTGGGCTAAACTACCTATAATCGTATTTATTACTACTTTAATTTGGATTTTTTTCACATACATTACCAAACCAGAAACACAAGAAGTTCTTATTCAATTTTATAAAAAAACACAACCAGGAGGTCCTGGATGGGTTTCTGTTTTAGAAAAAGAAATTGCTATTGATGAAGAAATAATGATTGACAATAAAAACTGGAATGTTCCATCAGGAATTTTAGCAATGTTATTGGGTTGTGTGTTAATTTATAGCTGTCTTTTTGCCACAGGATATTGGATTTATGGCGAATATACTCATGCTTTTATTACAACTTTATTAGCAATTATCTCTGGATTTTCTTTAAAAAAAATATGGAAAAGAATTAAAAATGAAATTCTATAACTCTAAAAAAGCTTAAAAAAAACATAAATATTTATTTTTTTAAAAAAAAGCATTATATTGCAGCACTTTTAACCCCTTAACCCCTAGTAATTATGGATAAAGATACCATAAGGCAAGTATTTATGCTTGTAATTTCATCAGCCACTTTGTTTATTTCAGGATTTTATCTAATGTCAATTGGTAATTTAAAATCGTTTACGGATGGTTTAGTAGTTATGATTTTCTTTTTTGCTTTTTTCCCTTTTCTTAGCGTAGTAACAATGCTAACTGGGAGATTTCTTAAAGTATTTTTGAGTGCAAAAAACTACTAATAAAAGATTAAGTTTATTTTATTAAAAAAATGAGTTATTGAAAAACATAAATCGCTAAATGAATATTAATGCTAAAAAAAGTTTTAGCAACTTAGTAAGATTATGCTTTAAATAACAATAAAATTTCAATAAAAATGTGACTTAATAATAAAAAATATTTCCTATAAATAGAGAATCAAATAGAGTTTTCAATATATCAACACAATCCCTATAAAAATGTATAAAACAACAATTCAACAAATCATTCTTTTTTTTATTACATCAGTTATTATTATTAAAACTGGTGAATATATGATACAATTAAATGGTATTACATCTTTTACCGACTTTGGTGTCATAACATTATTCTTTATTAGTTTTGTCCTATTCTTAAATTATTTTTCAAGATTAGCAGGTAAAATTTTTAACTTATTTTAATATGTTCAATTTTTTCATATTTAGACTTGTGATTTAATATTGATGCATCAATTCATTTTTTTTCACTAGTTAATTATATGTTTATTTATTTTTTTTAAAACTACATTTTTCATATGATTACCCCCCTAATCTATTTAGCTAATACAGCTAATAAAATGTTTAGTTAGTTTTAAAACCAAAAAAAACTCCAAAACAAAATTTTGTTTTGGAGTTTTTTTTGGTTAATTTTTAGATTAAATCACTCTTTTAATATTTAATAGTTTATTCGTTGAATTTATATAGCTATTGTAAACAACTTCATATTTCATAATTTCATTAAAAGAATACTGATTACTGAAATCTTTACTAAGAACTACATCTCCACTTTTTAATATTGGTTTATCATATTCAGTAGATGTTACACTATACTCTAATACTGAGTCTTTATAATTTGCAACAATTACATCTTCGTTAACCAACAAAGTAGAGATACCAGAAATTCTATCTAAAACATAAATACTTGCATTAATCGTTTTATATCCTCTTGATGTTTTTACAAGTGAAGTCTCTACATAGAACATCATATTTGATAAAGGGCTACAACTTGTTTTTGAATTTAGTACAGATTCTATTACATTAGAATTATCTATACTTACATTGGATTTCTTATTTTTAAAATTTGAAAAAGATAAAAGTCCAACTAACATTAAACTAATAGCTATATATTTTTTTATAAATTTCATAATGGGGTAGTTTTATTTAATAACACACTAAAGATAAAAGCATTATGAGTATTAAAAATTAAACTTCGTTTAATAGAATTAATGTATAGTTGAATCGAACACTATCATCTGTTAAATAAAATTCAGTATTATTATTTTTAAAGATTATTGCAAAAATGAATTTATTATTTTGACAATCCAGTATTGGAACTAAAATTCTGTCTTTTAAAAAAAGATCTAAAAAAAGAAATTTTCTTCTCAGGTTTTTATTAATATAATTTAAAAGAATACTTTTCACCTCATCAACAGTACCTTGCTTTAAGCCATCATTAATATTTGTTCCTGTAATCCAATGTAAAATCATACCTGCATCAGATTAACTTCATCAACCTTAATTGTTTTCCATTTATAATTTAAACCCTTTTTTAATATCATATTAAACACCTACTTTTATTTTAACACTTTAATTATATATACTTGATTTTCTAATAATTAAAATTAACCAAAAACAAAACTAAAGAGGTTTAAGTCTTTTTTAGATTTTTCTACCGTACATTACAGGATAGGTAATCTATTTATTATTTTTAAATTCGAAATCATTAAAGATGTCATTTTATGAAAAAAATAAATAGTAAAATATTAATAGTGTTACTTCTAGCATTCTTAAATGTAACCATTATTTCTTGTTCTAAAGATGAAGTAGTTGAGGAAATTGAAGTAGTTGAGGATCCAATTGATGAACCAGTTGATGATCCTGTTGATGATCCAAGTGTAATTGATTTAACCGGAATTGATGCTAACCAAATCGCAACTATAAATACAGGTTCCACAGAGGGTTTGTTTTATAATTTTTGGTCAACTAGACCTATGATTAATCAAACTAGATTTAATGGCGCTAGTTTTAGAAATTCTCTTAATAATATTAAGCGATATGTTAAAAGTTACAATATGGTTAGAATGATGGGGGGAAGATCTGATGATAAAAATACTTTTTATAAAGGAGTAGACAATTCTGGTAAAATTATTACCGATTTTAGTGAATTAATTACCAGTTTACGAAATTTTAGATTAACTGGTTTTAAACCAAGAATTGTTTTGGACAATGTGCCTTGGGATATGAGTTTACCTAGAGTAAAAGATACTTATGGTAATTCTAAACCACCTAATGATTATGGGATTTGGAGACAATATGTAAATGCATATCTACAAGCTTTGGTAGATGAATTTGGAATGTCTGAAGTGAAAACCTGGCGTTTTAGAATAGCAACAGAACCCAATTACACACCTCATCATTGGAGAGGAACAAAAGAGGATTTTTTTAAACACTATGACATTACAGTTGATGAAGTTTTAAAAGTAATACCAGATGCTATTGTTGGACCAGGAAATTTACTAACAGAAGGCGTAGCAACTTTTACTACAGAAATTATAGACCATTGCGCAACAGGTTCAAACTATGCAACAGGTCAAACAGGTACAAAAATGGATTTCTTCTCTTTATCTTATTATGAAAAGTTTGATAAAAAAGAAGTAAGATTTGAGAATGTTATAAAACCTTACAGAGCAAAATTAAACAGTTACTCACAATTCAATAATATTCCTTTTGATATCCAAGAATTTGGTGTTTTAAGAGGTGATAACGCTAAAAGAGGCTTAAGCTTACATGACGCTACAGAAATGGGAGCTAGTTGGTATGCAACAATTGCACACTTAGCCTACCAAAATAATATTACAGAAATTTATCATTGGGGTCAAGAATTAGAGAGCAGTAATTTACCAACTGGTTTAAGAAATGTAACAGAAATGTTTTTAAAATTAGAAGGAGGTAATAGAATGTTTGCATCAGAAAATTTATCAGGTTTCTCTGGGGTAATTCCGGTTGCAAAAAATGGTAAAATTTATGTGTTAGTTTACAACCATAATACTACTAGAAATAGTACAAATTCTAAAACTATTTATCCAAAATTAGAAGGAAGTCAGATTTCAAGCACAAGTAAATGGAAAATGAAAGAATGGACTATAGATAAAGACAATAGTATTTTAATGAACGAATTATACAAAGATATTAGAAGTGCAGGTGTAGGAGAAAAAACAAACGGACGTATTTATGGAAACAGACCTTCAGATCGTTTTGAAGATGGATGGAAAAACATTTTAAGTAGTAACTTGTCTAAATACGAAGATCTTTCTAAATTAAAATTAACTGTAGAAGATGCTCTTGTAGGAAAAAAAGATGGATATCTTGCTTTAAAAGTAGATTTAGCTCCACATTCAGTGAAGCTAATAGAATTAACGCCACAGTAATATATATTTGAATTAATTAGAATAAAAAAGGTCGATTTAAGTTTATTAAATCGACCTTTTTTTAACTTCTTACTTTTCTTACTTTTTCTTACGCTTTGCTTTTTCAGGATTGTTATCAATATAATTTAAAAGAATACTTTTCACATCATCAACAGTACCTTGCTTTAAACCATCATTAACGTTAGCTCCTGTAATCCAATATAAAATCATACCTGCATCTGAGCAATCCCATTTTCCTTTTTGGAACTTTACAATATCATCTACCTCTGCCATTTTTCCAAAAGTCCAAACCAATTGAATTCTAGGGTCTGAATGATTCTTAGCCCAATCCCATTCAGCAAGAGGAACTTTTAATTTTATATTTTGATCTGGAATACGAACTTCTTCTATTCCAAAATCTAAAATTTGTTGCCACTTATAAAAATCTCCAGCATTATCATTTGCAGGGTGGTGCGTAATTACTTTTACAAATTTGTGTTTTTCTTTTGGCGTTTTTTGCAAAGCCATACCAATAATATCTGGTTCACCAGCTTCAACAATCCATAAAGGATCGCTTTCTGTAGATGCATTTATAGCCCAACATAAATCGTTTATAGTTGCTTCTTTTTGCCAAATTGCATCATAAAAAGTCAAGTTTTCAAAACCTTTCCAACGTCTGGCAGTCATATCACAAGCCAATTGCATTAAATGATGACGTTCTTTTTCTGCTTTTTCAGAAATCCTATCATCTCTAACCAAATCACAACTATGAGAATAATGTACCAATCTGTTTTCTAAACCAGCAGCTCTTAACAGAGCTAAAGTAATTGTTGTTCCACCTAAATCGTCTGGATCAGGAGAATTTCCATCAGCAACCACAGCAATTCTTCCTTTTGGAGCTTTGATATTTTGTGCTAAAAAAGAGTTGCAAGTTACAAGAATAATAAAAGTAAGTATATACGATTTTTTCATATTAATGAATGTTTTTAGAAATTTAGGAACTAAAAATAACTCAATTCAATAGGCTAAGTAACCTGTAGTAACCTGCAACTTCAGAACAGTACAGGATTCTATTAAATAGTAATATAGCTACTTTTGAAATACCCACATTTATATCTGTGTAAAATTTATGAAACAAATAAACTTAACAACATATACATCAGTAGTATTATTTCTTGTATTCATAACAGCCTGCCAATCTTCAAAAAAAGAAATTAAGCAGGCTAAACCTATAAATATCCTTTGGTTGGTTACAGAAGATATGGGTGCTTATATACCTCCATTTGGAGACAATACAGTTTCAACTCCCAACTTAACAAGGTTGGCAAATGAAGGTGTAATTTTCCCTAATTTGTATTCTACATCAGGAGTTTGTGCTCCAAGTAGAGCAGCAATTGCAACAGGAATGTATCCTTCTAGTATTGGCGCAAATCATATGCGCACAACATCAAACACAAAAGAAACTGGTTTACCTAAATACGAGGCTGTTCCTCCATCCCAAGTAAAAATGATAAGTGAATTATTGAGACAAGAAGGGTATTATTGCACTAATAATTATAAAGAAGACTACCAATTTAGAGCACCAGTAACTGCTTGGGATGAGAGTAGTAAGTATGCACATTGGAGAAATAGAGAAAAAGACCAACCTTTTTTTGCTGTTATGAACTTTACAGCAACACACGAATCTGGTTTGTTTGAACCTTATGGATTTAGACAAGTTGAAACGAGACATTATCAATCTGGAGATAAAAACTACAAATGGATACAAAATGGTTTGCCAGATTCAAAAAATAAAACAGCTGAAGCAGAAACTCCTATCCACATTTCAAAGGATACAAAATTTAAAGTACCTCCATATTTAGTTGATAACGAAATAACCCAAAGAGATATGTGGAAATTGTACAACAATATTGCAGAAATGGACAAGCAAGTGGGGGCTGTTTTAAAGCAATTAGAAGAAGATGGTTTACTAGAAACTACCATTATTATGTTTTATGGAGATCATGGAGGGCCTCTTCCAAGAGAAAAAAGATTGATTTACGATTCTGGTATAAATACGCCAATGATTATTCGTTTTCCTAATAAAATAAATGCGGGAACAAAATTTAATCAATTAATTAGTTTTGTAGATTTTGCACCAACACTACTTTCTTTAATTAATGAAAAACCGAAAAAATACATGCAAGGTCAAGCTTTTTTAGGAGCTTACCAATCACAGAAACCACGTAAATATATTCATGCTGCAGCAGATCGTTTTGATGCAGAAACAGATGCTATAAGAGCCGTTAGAGATCAGCAGTTTAAATATATCAGGAATTATAAGCCAGAAAAAGGGTATTATTTACCAGTAGCCTATAGAGAGAAAATTCCTGCAATGCAAGAATTATTAAAATTGAGAGATGAAGGTAAATTAAATGCAATTCAAAAGCAATGGTTTAGAGAAAATAAGCCAAAAGAAGAATTGTTTGATTGTGCTAATGACCCTTATGAATTAAATAATCTTGCTAATAATTCTGAATATAAAGTCAAATTAAATGAGTTAAGTTCAGAAATGGACAATTGGTTAACTTCTATTAATGACAATCCTAATTTACCTGAAGCAGATTTGATAAAAAAATTATGGGATGGTAAAAAATCAAAACCTAAAACAGCATTACCTATAATAAATTATGAAAACAATAAAGTTACTATTAGTTGTGCAACAAAAGGAGCTTCTATAGGCTATAAAACAAACACTAACTCTAAGAGTTGGGAAATTTATTCAAAACCTTTTGAAATGACTAAATCTAAATCTTTAATAGTGAAAGCGCACAGAATAGGTTTTTTACCAAGTAATAATGTAAATCTAGATGTTCCTACAATTAATTAACTTTCTTCAAAAACCTATAAATTAATAATTTTTACACATATATATTTTAATATTCATAAAATAAATAATATTTTTTTAAGAAAAATACATGATAATTATCATTTGATTTTACTTTTTTTTCTTAAAAGGTTAATTAACTGACTTTCAAATATTCACACAATAAATTACACTCCTTTCTTTTATTTTTTATTGATATAATTATTGATTATTTTTTCCTCACTTTTAAGAAAAGCAGAATTGTGCAGGATAGTTGGCAAAATTTTAAGAAATATTTTGCATTATAATTAACTCAAAATAACATTTTTTATGAATTTAAAAATTACATTTAAAAAGCCTCCAAATTTGAGGAGTGTCTTTTTAATTGCTATTGTAAGTTTTTTCTCAATGGCAATGACAAATGCGCAAACAATTACTGGAACAGTTTCTGCTGAAGGAGAACCTCTTCCTGGAGCATCAGTTTCTATTAAAGGAACATCACAAGGTGTGATTACCGATTTTGATGGAAAGTATACAATTTCTGCAGATGCAAGCGCAACTTTAGTTTTTTCTTATGTTGGTTTCGCTAATAAAGAAATTGTGGTTGGTAATCAAAAAACAATTAATGTTAGCTTAGAAGCTGATAACAAATTAGATGAAATTGTTGTTATTGGATATGGTACTCAACGTAAATCTGATTTAACAGGTTCTGTTTCTACTATTAAAGCTGAAAGCATATCTCAAACACCTGTTGCTCGTGTAGATCAAGCACTACAAGGTAGAGCTTCTGGTGTTCAAGTAACACAAGTTAGTGGTGCTCCTGGAGCAGGTACTGTTATAAGAGTTCGTGGAGGTAATTCAATTACAGGTAGCAATGAACCTTTGTGGGTTATTGATGGTATTGTAGTTGGTACAAACTTTAACTTGAACAATATTAATAGTAATGATATAAAATCTATTGAGATATTAAAAGATGCTTCTTCTATTGCAATTTATGGTTCTAGAGGTGCAAATGGTGTTGTACTAGTAACTACTAAAAGTGGTAAAAGTACTGAGTCTGGAAAACCTCAAATCAGTTTAAATTTATATAACAGTATACAATTTCTACCTGAATTACCAGATAGATTATCTCAAGCAGAACAAATAGCTTTCACAAATGAAAGTGCAACATTTAGATCTGCTGCAATTCCATTTCCTAACGATCCTTCTACATATCCAGATAATGATTGGGTAGATTTAGTTTTAGGACCTGCGTTAATTTACAATGCAGATATTTCAGTTGCTGGTGCAACAGATAATGTAAACTATTACACTTCCTTTAATTACTTCAATCAAGAAGGTATTGTAAAAAGTTCTGGTTTAGAAAAATATATTTTTAGATCAAATTTAGATATTAAGTTAACAGATAAGATAAAAGCTGGATTTAGAGTAAACTATTCTAGATTAGAACAAGATAATGCTTTGGCTAGCTATAGTCAAGCAGCTTTTGGTATTCTTAGAACACAACCAGTTTATAATGCTGATGGATCTTATAATGGATTTAATGATGTTGTTGGGTCTCCATTTTCAAACCCATTAGCAAACATAGCTTTAAATACAAACGAAACATTTTCAAATAACTTATTAGCTACTGCATTTTTAGAGTATAAACCTGCAGAAAATTGGATTATTCGTTCAACTTTTAGTCCAGAATTCAATAATACAAAACGAAACATCTTCAGATCAAGTCAGGCACCAGATTTACTTTCAGTAGGAGATACTGGTCAAGGAAGTGCTAGTGTACGTACTGTAAATAGTACAGGGTGGAATAACGAAAATACAATTCAGTACAATACAGATATTAATGACGACCACAGTATTACAGCACTTGCAGGAGCTTCTTTTCAAAAATCTTCTTCAGAAATTGTAGAAGCTGAAGCTTTTGGAATCACCAGTGATGCTACAGGGTTTAACAGTTTAGGTAATTCAGACCCTACAAGATCAGTAGTAAGTAGCTCATTCTCAGGGTTCCAAATTGCTTCATTTTTTGGAAGATTAAATTATACTTATAAAGACAAATACTTATTTACTTTAGTAGGAAGAACAGATGGTAGTTCTCGTTTTGCAACAGGTAATAAATATGAATTTTACCCTTCTGTAGCTGCTGCTTGGAAAATCTCAGAAGAAGATTTTATGGAAGATCAAGATATTGTAAGAGATTTAAAATTAAGAGCAAGTTGGGGTAGATCTGGTAACCAAGCCATTGGTCCTTACAGAACATTTGGTCTTTTAACAGGAGCAAATACTACTCTTAATGGAGCTGAAGTTCCTGGTCTAACACTTGGTAGACCTTCTAATCCAAATTTAAAATGGGAAACTACAAACTCATTTGATATTGCATTAGAAGCATCATTATTTGATGGTAGAATTTTTACAGAATTTAACTATTACCACAAGAAAACTGATGATTTATTATTAGATGTTACTATACCAAGACAGACTGGATTTACAAGTCAGTTACAAAATGTAGGATCTTTACAAAATAAAGGATGGGAACTTTTAGTAAACACTAAAAATGTTTCCAATGATAATTTCAATTGGAATTCTACAGTTACTTTATCATCTAATAAAAATGAAATTTTAGATTTAGGTGGAGTAGATTTTATTGATGTAGTTGTAGACCCAATTATTGGTTCAGGAAACACACGTTTAATTGTTGGAGAATCTGTACCTGTATTTACAGGTGTTAACTACTTAGGAACATGGAAAAACCAAGCAGAAATCGATGCTTCAGGATTAACTTCACAAGTAGTAGGTGGTTCAAGATTTGAAGATCGTAATGGAGATGGAATTATTTCAACAGAAGATAATGTAGTTTTAGGAAGTCCTTTTCCGGATTTAATTTTTGGATTTGAAAACTCATTTTCATACAAAAATTGGGACTTTTCATTTTATTTCCAAGGAACTGTAGGAAACGAAGTGTTTAACTTAAATATGCGTAACAATTACTTTAATAGAGGTGAAACTGTAAAATTTGGTGATTTACGTGATCGTTGGACAGTTAATAATACTACTTCAGATATTCCTAGATCAGGTGCTGATTCAGTAACGAATACTATATCAAACTCAGAATATATTGAAGATGGATCACATATACGTCTTAAAACAGTAAGACTAGCTTACAATTTCCCAATTGATGAAATGGACTTTTTAAAAGGAGTAAAAAATGCAACTTTTTATATGTCAGGTTCTAACTTATTGTTATTCTCAAAAACGAGATTAATAGATCCAGAAGCAAGTAATTTTGGTAGAACAGGACTAGGAAATATAGCACAAGGATATTTAAGTGCTCAATACCCAAACCCAAGAGTTGTAACGTTTGGATTAAATATAACTTTTTAAAAAAAACATAGACATGAAAACAAATAAAATATTCTTATATATCTTAATCGTTTTTACAAGCATAAGTTGTGAAAGCTTTTTAGAAGAAGATCCAAAGTCATTAATATCTCCAGACACCTTTTTTGCCTCAGAGAACGATGCAAGACAAGCTGTACAAGGGATGTATGCAATATTAAAGAACAACTCCATATATGGACAAGTTGGTTTAGATCATTTTTACGATAATGGTGCAGATATCATTGAGCCAAATCGTGCTGCAAATTTTGTACAACCAATTGGTAATTACATTTTAAACGAGGCTTTAGCAGACGTATCTGTTCAAAAGATGAGTGTTTCTGATACTTGGAAAGACCTTTACAGAACAATCTTAAATGCAAATGTAATTATTGAGAGAGTTACTGGTAATGAAGCTATAGGAACACAAGCCGTTAGAACTGACATTATTGCTGATGCAAGATTTATTAGAGGTTTATGTTATTGGCATATTACAAACCTTTGGGGTGCTGCTCCTTATTACACAGAAGTACTTACTCTAGAGGAAATAAGTAAACTTGGCAGAACAGATGAGACTACTATTTTAACAGGAACTTTAGCAGATTTACAATTTGCTCAAGATAATTTACAGGATTCATACTCAGGCGATCAAAGTGGTAGAGCTTCAAAATGGGCTGCAGCAATTGTAATGGCTAAAATTTACATGAAGCAACAAAACTGGCAGTTAGGTTTAGCTAAATCTGAAGAAATTATTAATAATTCACCTCATATTTTGTTACCTACCTACAATGAAGTATTCGATCAATTTAACGAATATAATGCTGAAATTATTTGGTCTTTAGATTTTGCTAGAGATATTAATAGTCAATTTGACCCAGCATTTCCAGGTAGATCATTTGCTGGTAATAATAACTGGAGACCAAGTATGTTTAACCCTCGTTTAAGAGATGAACCTAAAAATTCAAATGAAAGAGATGCATTAGGTGCTGCTCTTAAAGCTAGAGGAGAGGCATTTAATGGTACAGGATTGCAAGTAGCTTCAAAAGATTTTGCAGAAAAATTCCCTTTAAACGATAAAAGAAGAGAATTAAATATTACAGACAACTATTTAGGTTTTGATTTAGTATTTCCATATATGGCTAAATTTTGGAACTTAGAGCTAGATCGTTCACCTCGTTTCAATCACTCAGACAATAGAATGGTTTTTCGTTTAGGAGATGTTTATTTAATGGCTGCAGAGTGTGAAAACGAATTAAATGGACCAACTGCAAAAGCTTTAAATTATATGCACGCTATTAGAAAAAGAGCATATGATGATCAAGCTGATTGGGATATTACTGGTGTAAGTAAACAAGGATTTAGAGAAGCTATGTACGATGAGCGTAAATGGGAGTTAGCTGGAGAAGCTCACAGAAGATATGATCTAATAAGATGGGGAATATTGTTAGACGTAGTACAAAATTTAGAATACCGTTTTTGGGAACCAAACAAAAACATAAGATCTCATCACGTAAAGCTACCTATTCCTTTACAAGAGTTAGAATTAAATCCAGCATTATTGGAGTCTGACCCTTCAAACAATGGATATCGTTAAGATTTTGTTTTGAATTGAATATTTGAATTAAGAAGCCGAAAGAAATTATTTTCTTTCGGCTTTTGTTTTTTATGTTTATACCTAAGCAAAAAAAATAAAATCAGTACTGCACAGGATACATAAGAATTCATATAATCTTAATTTTATTAAAACTTATCTATATGATTTTTTCAAAAAAACTACTAGTATCTCTTATTATTCTTACAACAATCAATTGCTTTTCTCAAATAAAACATGGCCTTAGAGATATACAAGGCAGACACATAATACCTAGAGGTTTTGTTATTAATACAAACGACCATAAAGGAGAAGTGTTTTTTAATAGCGATGATTATGCTAGACAAGTTAGAATGGGTGCTAATCATCAAGTAATACGTTTAGAATTAGGAAAGTTAAGTGAATTTCCTGGTGGAAAACTAGAACCAAACTATTTAAAAAAGTTAGATTCTTTAGTAGCATTAGGTAAAAATCACGGAATAAAAACGGTCTTTAAAATGACAGTTTATGGTGTTGATAAACTAAAATGGGAGGAGTTTTGGGAAAATAAAAATGACAGAATGCATAAAACATACATAAATGCTTGGAAAGTAATTTGGGAAAGATATAAAAACGAATCGTATGTTTTAGGTTATGACATTGTAAATGAACCTAGAAAATTAAAAATGGAGATTTCCTATAAAGATTTAACAGATAAGTATTTAATTCCATTGTATCGCAGAATTATAGATGAAAGTCAAAAAATAAATGCTGATAAAAAGATTTTAATTCAATCTATTTTTATGAACAAAGGCGAAAAAATAGATAACAATCAATATGCAGAAATTACATCTCCAGTAAATCGTAAAAACATCATATTTGCGCCTCATATTTATCAAAGTAATGTTGATTTTATCAAGAAGAATATGGATCGTTTTGATAAAGAATCGGATATGTTAAAAGCACCTATCTTGATTGGTGAATGGGGTTTTCCAACTTTTGCAGTAACTGACACGACTTTAGTAGGTAATTGGGGGCAATTAAAATACAAGGAAATGTATGTTAGAACTGCAGAGGTTTTTGATAAAATGGGTGTAGGCTCAATAAAAGCATGGTTTTTAGGAAATAGAACTATGCAAAACTTTTTGAAACCAGGCCCATCTACTTGGTCTATTTTTAGTGATAAAACAGATGCAGGTACTGTAGAACGTAAATATATTACTGATGTAATTTCAAGACCTTTTCCTCAGGCAATTGCTGGAGATATTCAATCCTTTTTATTTAATTTTGCAAAAAGAGAATTAGACATTAATATCATTTCTGACAATAGTAAAGGAGCCTCTAAAATTTTTATTGGAGCAAATAGACATTATCCTGATGGATTTTCTGTAATTATTAATGATGATTTTGTGATGTATTACAATCCTCTAAAAAATATTGGATTAGAAGTATATAAAACGACAAAAAATTCAAACCCATCAGATTTTATTTGGGATGAAAAATCACAAAAATTAATTGTTTTAAAATGGGGACAAGACAAAACCAATTACACTATTAAAATAGTTCCTGGAATTCGTAATTTTTAAATCAAGTTTTTTTAGAGTAAACAACAATATGAAAATAAATATCAAAACAAATTATAAATTCATAGTAGTAATTTTCTTAGTATTCACAAGTATCGCTTTTGCTCAGAAAAAAGAGAGACCGAACATTTTATGGATTACTTGTGAAGACATTAGTCCTTATATTGGTGCTTATGGTTTTAAGCAGGCGCAAACGCCTAATATTGATAAATTATCTACAGAAGGTCTTAGATTTACAAATGCCTATGCAAACGCACCAGTTTGTGGTGTTGCACGTGCAACGTTATTAACAGGAATGTATGCCCCTACCACAGGTTCACAACATATGCGTACAAATACACAGATGCCAAAAGTGATACCTGCATACCCTAAAGTTTTTAGAGAAGCTGGTTATTATACTACTAATAATCATAAAAAAGATTATAATTCTAGCTACATTTTAGATAAAAGTTTATGGGACGAATCTAGCAAAACAGCACATTATAATAAGAGAAAATCTGGACAACCATTTTTTTCCGTTTTTAATTTAGTAACTACCCATGAAAGTCAATTAGCAGAAGATAGAATAAAAGGTTTTCTAGAAAGAGGTGAAATTCCTAAAAAGACTAGAATAAAACCTAGTGATATTGTGTTACCTCCATATCATCCAGACATGCCAGAAATTAGAGAAGATTGGGCACGTTTTCATGATTTAATTACAGCAATGGATACTCAAGTAGGAAATTTATTGCAAGAGTTAAAAGAGCATAAATTAGATGATAATACTATTGTTTTCTTCTATTCAGACCATGGAGGAATGTTATCTAGGTCTAAAAGATATTTATACAATGTAGGTACACAAGTCCCATTTATAGCTTACTTTCCAGAAAAATGGCAGCATTTAGCACCTAATTATAAACCAGGAACTACTTATGATGATTTAGTAAGTTTTATAGATTTTCCAAAAACCATAATTTCACTTGCAGGTTTAAAGGTTCCAGAAAAAATGCAAGGAAAAATTTTTCTAGGAAAAAAGAAAGAAGATAAGCCTAAGTATGTCCATTTCTATAGAGATCGTATGTCAGAACGTTACGATTTTAACAGAGCAATAACAGACGGTAAAAATTATTTTATTCAAAATTTTAATCCTCATCGTCCAAGAGCAGCCTCAACTAGATACGGTTATAAAGTGCAACAAAATTGGAGGGCTAATGAAGTTAGTTTTGAAGCAGGCAAATCAAATGACATACAGTCTCAATTTTTCTTACCTAAACCAGTAACCGAACTTTTTAAAACAAAGCAAGATCCTTGGCACATTTCCAATGTTGTACATCAACCAGAAAACAAAGAAACAGTTAAAAAATTATCTAAAGAATTAGACAGGTGGATGATAGAAATTAGAGATATTGGTCTAATTCCTGAACCTATGTTTTTAGATTTTGTGGGTAAAGGAAAAAAATATGCAACTATTTATGAATATGCACAAAGTGATGCTTATGAAATTGAAAAAATACTACCAATTGCTAAGTTAGCAGCTGAAGGAAAAACAGAAAATAAAAAGAAGTTTTTAAAGTTTTTATGTGATAAAAATCCAATTGTGCGTTATTGGGGAGCCTATGGTATTTTTAGAATTGGTTTGGTGGATAGAAAAATTCAAAAAGAATTAATCAAACGTATAAAAAAAGAAAAAATACCTGTAAACAGATTATTAATGGCTCAGGCTTTGGCAATATCTGGAGATGAAAAAACAGCTTTCAATCACTTGTATAAAGAAACAAAAGAAGCAAGAGATGGATATGTTTTTCTGTTCGGATTAAATGCACTTCAATATTCACATACTGATAAATTTTTAACCAAAGAAGATTGGACTGCGTTTAATAAACAAGAATTTACTACTGGTAGTGAAGATAAATATGGAAAAGAGTACAGTAAACGTATCATTACAGATGCTTTACAGCTCTGGCCAAAAAGAAGACGAGTAGATTAAAAATTTAAATTATTAATTTCAATAATTTTTATAACTGTCTTTTATTTTTTTATCGATATAATTTGAATGTTTTCACAAACAACTCCTGTAGTTTATAAGTGAAGAATATTATTGTTTTCTAAAATAAAAACTTGACAATTCTCAATTGTATCAATAAAAATTTCATTATCAAAATTGAGAATTGCCAAGTATTTAATTACTAATTTCCTTTCTTATAATCTTCTAAAAACTTTGCTAAACCACTATCTGTTAATGGATGTTTTAACAAACCTGTAATAGATGATAATGGCCCAGTCATTACATCAGAACCAATTTTTGCACAATTAATAACATGCATTGTGTTTCTTACAGAAGCTGATAAAATTTGTGTTTTAAAGCTATAATTATCATATACTTGTCTAATTTCTTTAATTAAGTGCAATCCATCTGTAGAAATATCATCCAATCTTCCTAAAAAAGGAGAAACATAAGTAGCTCCTGCTTTGGCAGCTAATAACGCTTGACCTACAGAAAATACTAAAGTTACATTTGTTTTAATTCCTTTGTCAGAAAAATATTTACAAGCTTTTACACCATCTGCTATCATTGGTAATTTTACTACAATTTGAGGATGTAAAGCGGCTAATTCTTCACCTTGTTTAACCATTCCATCATAATCTGTAGCAATTACCTCAGCAGAAACATCTCCTTCTACTAAATCACAGATTTTTTTATAATGATTTAAAATATTCTCAGCACCTGTAATGCCTTCTTTTGCCATCAAAGATGGATTTGTTGTTACACCATCTAAAACACCTAATGATTCTGCTTCTGCAATATCATTCAAATTAGCTGTGTCTATAAAAAATTTCATACCTTTTGTTTTATACTGTTTTTAAATATTCTAATACTTGCTTACTTACTTTTTCTCCTGTAAAACCAAATTTATCATCAAGTACAGTTGCTGGAGCTGAATAACCAAAATGCTCTAATCCAAATACTTTTCCAGCATCACCAACCAAACCTTGTAGATTTACAGGTAATCCTGCTGTTAAACCAAATAATGGTTTATCTTTAGGTATTATACTTGTTTGATATGCTGCAGATTGCAATCTAAAAACACCTTCAGAAATTACGGAAGCAATATTTACTTTTAATCCGTTTTCTTTTTCTAAAATCTCTGCTGCAGCTACTAAAGTTGCTACTTCAGATCCGTTTGCAATTAAAACTACATCTGGATTTTCTACTTCCTTTACTAAATACCCTCCTTTTTCTGCAGCCAAAGCTTCTTGGTATCTTGAGGTTTTTGCTGGTAAATCTTTTATGCCTTGTCTTGATAAAATTAAACCTGTTGGTGTATTCTTATTTTCTAAAGCCATTTTCCAAGCAACGCTTGTTTCAGCAGAATCTGCAGGACGTAATGCTAGGAAACTAGGGTTTCCACTATGATTTTTTAATTTTTCTAATAAACGGATTTGCGCTTCTTGTTCTACTGGTTGATGCGTTGGTCCATCTTCACCCACTCTAAAAGCATCATGTGTCCAAACATATTTTACGCCCAATTCTTGAATTCCACTTAAACGAATTGCAGGTTTCATATAATCTGAAAACACAAAGAAAGTAGCCACTACAGGAATAATTCCTCCATGTAAAGCAATTCCGTTTGCAATACAAGACATGGTTAATTCTGCAACACCTGCCTGCAAGAAAGAACCGCTAAAGTCTCCTTTTTTAAGTGCATGTGTTTTCTTTAAGAAACCATCTGTTTTATCTGAATTTGATAAATCTGCAGAAGAAACAATCATATTTTCTACGTTTTCTGCTAAGTATCCTAAAACACCTGAAGAAGCAGCTCTTGAAGCAATACCTGCTTTATGTTCAATTGTTGAAAAATCTAATTCTGGTAATTCTCCAGATAAAAAGAAATCTAATTTTGAAGCTAATTCTGAATTTGAATTTCTCCACGCTTCAATCTCTTTTTTCTTAGAAGCTGCATTTGCTATTTTTTCTTTTAATACACTTTGATAAAACTTGCTTACATCTTCATAAATATCAAAAGGACTTTCAGGATTTGCTCCTAAATGTAACAAAGTTTTTGTATAATCTGCTCCTGTTGCACCAATTGGTTGACCATGTAATTCGCATTCTCCTTCAAAAGTTTTGTTATCAGCAGTAACACAACCTTTACCCATAATTGTTTTACCAATAATTAGTGTAGGTTTTTCAGTTTCGTTATTTGCATCTGTTAAAACTTTTCTAATTTCATCATGATTATGGCCATCTATTGTAACCACTTTCCAGCCCCAAGATTCATACTTCATTGCAGTATCTTCAGAAGTAACTTCATCAGTAGAAGTAGATAATTGGATATCATTTGCATCATAAAACATGATAAAATTACTCAAGCCTAAGTGACCTGCAATTCTACCTGCTCCTTGAGATATTTCTTCCTGAACTCCTCCATCAGAAATAAAACCATAAATTTTATGATCCATCCAATTTCCAAAACGAACTTTTAAAAAGTTTGCAGCTATTGCAGCACCAACTCCCATTGTATGTCCTTGACCTAAAGGTCCAGAAGTGTTTTCTATTCCTCTCTTAACATCAACTTCTGGATGACCTGGAGTTATAGAACCCCATTGTCTAAAGTTGGCAACATCCTCTTTTTCATAATTTCCTAATAGATAATATTGCGCATACATTAAGGTTGATAAATGCCCAGCATCCATAAAGAAACGATCTCTAAATGCCCACTCCATGTCTGATGGATCATAGTTAAAGAATTCCGTATATAAAATGTGCATAAAATCTGCACCTCCCATTGGCCCACCTGGATGACCAGAATTTGCTTTTTCTACCATTGCAACACATAATGCTCTTATATTATCTGCTGATTGTAAGTTAATATCTTTCTTCATTTTTTAATCATTTATAAATGAACCCAATTGAAAAAATATATAGTCAATTGGGTTAATTATTTTTTTTATTTAATTTATATTATTCCTTTTTTTTCCAAAGACTCTCCATTTCTTCAAGAGTTTTTCCTTTCGTTTCAGGTATGTATTTCATAATAAATAGCATTGCTAACAAACTCATAATCCCATAAACCCAATATGCAAAACCATGGTTAAACTGTTCTGTTAAATATGTATTATCGTTCATCATTGGGAACGTTAAAGAAACTAAATAGTTAGAAATCCATTGTGCAGCAACTGCAATAGCTAACGCCCTTCCTCTAATTTTATTTGGAAAAATTTCCGCTAATAAAACCCAAGTTACTGGCCCCCAACTCATAGCAAAACTTGCTACATACAACATCATACAAAATAAGGCTAAATAACCTGTTGCACCTGAAAAGAAAACAAACCCAAGAGATAACATAGCTATTGCCATACCTAAAGCACCTATAATCATTAATGGTTTTCTTCCATATTTATCTACCGTTTTCACAGCAATGATAGTAAACAAGAAGTTTACAACACCTACAATAATGGTCATTAATAAAGCTGTATCTGTACCAGATGAAATGGTTTTAAATATTTCTGGAGCATAATATAACACTACATTAATACCTACAAATTGTTGAAAAACGGAAAGCAAAATTCCTATAACGATTACTAACCATCCAAAAGACAAAAGGTTTCCAGATACTTTTTCATCCATAGAATCTTCTATTTCTGCAAGAATAGATGTTCCTTCTTTTTCCCCATTTACTTTTACTAAAACATTTAATGCTTCTTCTGATTTTCCTCTTAATACCAAAGATCTTGGAGTATCTGGCACAAAAAATAATAGCCCTAAGAACAAGCCTGCAGGTATAACCTCAGAGGCAAACATCCATCTCCAACCAATTTCATTTAACCAAGCATCTGAACCACCTGTTTTAGAAATAAAATAGTTTACAAAATAAACTACCATAAAACCACCAACAATTGCCAATTGATTAAATGACACTAATTTACCCCTACTCTCTGCAGGTGCAATTTCAGCAATATAAAGTGGAGATAACATAGAGGCTAATCCTACTCCAATACCCCCAATAATTCTATAAATAATAAAAATAGTTGAGAACGTATGATCTAATTCTCCTATAGGAGCTATAAACATTTCTGGCATTGCAGAGCCTAAAGCTGAAATCAAAAATAATATGGCTGCTAAGATCAATCCATTCTTTCTACCTAACTTTTTACTAATTAGTCCTCCAAAAATCCCACCAATAACACAACCAATTAATGCACTAGAAACTAAAAAACCTTTAAAAGCGCTAGCTGCAGTTTCTGATAATCCTTTCGGAATTACAAAAAAACTATCTAAAGAACCTACTGTTCCTGAAATTACTCCTGTATCATACCCAAAAAGCAAACCACCTAATGTAGCTACTAATGTTAGTTTTAATAGGTATCCTGAATTTGTTGATTTTCCCATATTGTGTTTTTAGTTAATTGTTAATTTAATTGATAAAACTTGCTCAAAAGCGGGTAAAAGTAAAAAGACCATTTAGATTATATCATCTAAATGGTCTTTTTTTTTTAAATATACTGATTGATAATGTTTTCGAACAATTCTTGTTTACCACTTTGTAAACTTAATTCTCCATTTTCTTGTGCTATTTTATATAAGTCTGTTAACTCTAATTTACCAGCCTCAAAATCTTTTCCTTTACCAGCATCAAAAGAACTATATCTTTTTTCTCTTAAAGCGTTGTAAGATGAAGAAGTCATAATTTTATCAGCAGTAATTAAAGCTCTTGCAAACGTATCTGCTCCACCAACGTGTGCGTGAAAAACATCTTCCATATCTGTTGAGTTTCTTCTGATTTTTGCATCAAAATTAACTCCACCTCCTTGTAAACCACCTGCTTGTAAGAAAACTAACATTGCTTCTGTTGTTTCTTGAATATTGTTTGGAAATTGATCTGTATCCCAACCATTTTGATAATCACCTCTGTTTGCATCTATACTTCCTAACATTCCTGCTTTGGCAGCAACTGCTAATTCATGTTGCATTGTATGTTGTGCTAAAGTAGCGTGATTTACTTCGATGTTCATTTTAAAGTCTTTGTCTAAACCATACTCTTTTAAGAAACCGATTGCTGTTGCAGAATCGAAATCATATTGATGTTTCATTGGCTCCATTGGTTTAGGCTCTATAAAAAATGTTCCTTTAAAACCTTGTGCTCTTGCATAATCTCTTGCCATGGTTAAGAATTGACCCATATGATCTAATTCACGCCCCATATCTGTATTTAATAAAGACATATAACCTTCTCTACCACCCCAAAAAACGTAGTTTTCTCCACCTAACTTAATAGTTGCATCTAAAGCCAATTTTACTTGACCTCCTGCTCTTGCAACTACATCAAAATCTGGATTTGTAGAAGCTCCATTCATATAACGTGGATTTGAAAAACAGTTTGCTGTTCCCCATAAAAGTTTTACTCCTGATTCAGCTTGTTTTCCTTTAATATAATCTGTAATTGTATTTAATCTTGCTTCAGATTCTGCAAAAGTTGCTCCTTCTTGTACTAAATCATAATCATGGAAACAGTAGTAATCAAAGCCCATTTTGTTGATAAATTCAAAAGCTGCATCTGCTTTGTCTTTTGCTGCTTGAATTGGGTCTGAAGATTGATCCCAACCAAAATTTTGCGTTCCTGGGCCAAAAGGATCTCCTCCTTGACCACAGAATGTATGCCAATATGCAATTGAAAATTTAAACCATTCTCTCATTGTTTTTCCTGCTACTACTTGATCTGGATTGTAGTATTTAAATGCTAATGGATTGTCTGATTCTTTTCCTTCAAATTGAATCTTATTGATTCCTTTAAAATATTCTGTATTTGCCATTTTTGAAATGTTTAATTGTTTATTTGTGTATTTGTGTATTTGTGTAATCTTGTAATTGTTTTAAGTACTGCTTTTGCGTTAGGGATTGCAGTGGAAATCCTTTTTATGAGGAACGAATAAAAAGATTGGAATGTAAAGCCCGACCTTTTTAGGTAACGCCCAAATCTTATTTATTTAATATCAATTCTAATTCTTTTTTCCAATTATTATACGCTTCTAAATATGGTTTTTTGTCTTTAAAAGGCATAAATGTCATAACGTGATCATTGTCCATAATTACTTTTCCGAAAGCTTCAAAATCTCCTTTATGTAAATCTGCTGCCCTAGCAGCACCAATTGCACCAGTGGTATTATATATTTCAATTTCTTGTTCAATTAAAGTAGCTACAGTATTTGCGAAAATTTCTGATCGAAATAGATTGTCATTTCCTGCTCTAATTACGCTTGGTTTAATTCCATCTGATTTCATAATCTCCATTCCGTACACAAAAGAGAATGCAATACCTTCTAAAGCGGCTCTACACATATGTCCTTTATGGTGATTATTCAAATTCATATTTACAATACGAGTACCAATTTCTTTGTTGTTTAGCATACGTTCTGCTCCATTACCAAAAGGAATTAGGCAAACACCATCTGAGCCAATTTTAATTTCTGAAGCCAAGGTATTCATTTCTTCATAAGAAGAAACTGCTAAATTGTTTAACAACCATCTGTATTGAATTCCTGCGCCATTGATACATAATAATTTACCAATTCTTGCTGCTGCTCCTTTTTGATAATTAACATGGGCAAAATTATTGACTCTAGAGCTTTCTTTGGCTGATAAACTATCTGTAACTGCATACACAACACCTGATGTTCCTCCTGTAGCAGCAACTTCACCTGGATTAAATACATTTAATGATAATGCATTGTTAGGTTGATCTCCTGCCCTATAATAAATAGGAGTTCCTGCTGCTAATCCACTTTCTTCTTCTCCTTTTTCATCAACTAAAGATTGAATTCCAAAAGTTTCAACGATATCTGGTAATAAAGATTGATCAATACCATAATATTCTAGTAGAAAATCTGCTACATTATCGTTTTTAAAATCCCAAAAAATCCCTTCAGATAAACCAGAAATAGTAGTATTTATTTTGTTTGTAAATTTATAAGCAACATAATCTCCAGGTAACATAAACTTATAAATCTGACTATAAATATCAGATTCGTTTTCTTTAACCCATTTTAATTTTGAAGCAGTAAAATTTGCTGGAGAATTTAATAAATGATTTGCACACTTTTCTTCGCCAATTTCTGCGAACGCTTTATTACCAGTTTCTACTGCTCTACTATCGCACCAAATAATACTTTTACGAAGTGGATTTCCGTTTTTATCAACCAAAACCAAACCATGCATTTGGTACGAAATACCAATACCTTTTATTTGAGTTCTACTTACATTGTATTGTTTTTTTAAACTTGCAATTGCATTACAAATATGCAACCACCAATCGTTTGGTTTTTGTTCTGCCCATCCATTTTTTTGAGCAAACATTCCCATTTCTTCTTTGGGTTCTTGGACAACACCTAAACTTTTCCCTGTAGAAATTTCTACTAATGCTGCTTTTATGGAAGAGCTTCCAATATCTAATCCTAAATAATACATATTATAATGATTCTCTTAATGTTAATTTTGTAGGAACATAATACTGCATTGATTTTTCATGAATTACAAATTCAGCAGCTTTGGTTCCTAATTCTTTAAAATCTGTTGAAATTACTGAAATTCCTTTATATATAAATTTTTTCATAGGTGTATCATTATAAGATAGAAAACCTACATGAACACCTGGTTCTAGTTTTTTTACTCTACATTGCTCTAAAAAAACACCCAACATTCGATCGCTAGTGCTTATATAAGCGATATTGTTTTCTACATTAAATGAATTGGGATCTGTCACTATTTTATAATTCAAATGATATAAATCACAATATTTTTTAAAACAAGTTATAGTTTCTTTAGGGTGATATGTATAAGTTGGATATAAAAAAACAACCTCTTTATATTTTTTAAAAATATCTATAGCTCCTTTTAAAGCTTCAAAAAAAGCGTCTCCAAAATCTTGAAAAACATAGTTATTATTCTTTCCTGAATGAATACTCCAATCTATTAACAATAATTTATCATTATCAATATCAGCCAATACAGAAGGGACTTCTTTATGGTCAAAAGTCATAACAACATATTTGTAATACTTCCCCTTAGTATTGTTAAGTATTGTTTTAAAATTATCAATGTTATAATGATGAAATTGAACATCTGTTATAATATTATCTGGAAGATTATTTACAAAAGAATGATATAAAACTTCTTTATATGCTTTAAAAGTATCTAATATGAGTAAAACTCTTTTAGTATCATTTGCAACATAATACCCTTTATTAGGTACTGATTCTATTACACCGTTTTCCTTTAAAATTGAATAAGCTTTAAATACAGTATCTCTAGATACTTTATTAGCTTTACAAATTTTATTAACAGAAGGTATTACTTCTCCTTTTTGTAATAAATTCTCTCCTATAGCATCATTAATAGCATTCACTAATTGCTGATATTTTGGTATATCGCTTTCATGATTAATAGTTAAAGAAAATACATTTTCAACCATACTGTTCTGTTCCGGTATGCAAATTTACTAAAAAAATACCAAAGACTAACCTGCACTATCCTGAATATTAAACTAGGTGATTATTTTCGAAATTAAAAATAATATAATTTAACGTGAGTTAGACCTAAGCAATAGCGTTATTAGGTAACATATTAGGGATTTTTATAGAAGCTTTTTTAAGTAAAAACGAATATGCTATTAAACCAGAGACCACATTAGTTATAAAATTATCTAAAAAACAAAAAAAACTATAATTTTAGCATCAGAAATCATAAGTGAAATATTTTTTAATAATTTAAAATTCAGCTATTTAACCTACTAAATACGCTACTTTTTTATAACTGCATTTCATCTTTCTTATATCGAATTCACGTTAATTTAAGATTTACCAATACAGTACAGGTTAGAATTTGTTATTTAAACATATAATATTGTATGTTTCAAAATTACATATAATTATTAATAACTATGAAAAATATTTTAGCTCTAATTTTAATAAGTTTTGCTTTTACAATAGCAGCTCAAAACGTACGTCACATAGAAACCATAAACGATTCGTGGAATTTTTATAAAGGTGAAATTTCAACACCTTTTTCTAGTGAAACAGATTTAAAATGGGAAAAAGTAACCATTCCACACTCTTGGAATACCCAAGATATTTTAGATGATGAAGATGGGTATTATAGAGGCGAAGGCTGGTATAAAAAAACAATGACTATTCCACAGATTTATGATAATCAGCAAGTATTTTTATTGTTTGAAGCTGCTAATCAGGTTACCACATTATTTGTAAATGGAAAACAAGTTGATGAAGATCACATTGGAGGATATACTTCGTTTGCAAGAGACATTACCTCAGCACTAAAAAAAGGTAAAAATGACATTACTGTTAAAGTAGACAATGCACACAATGACGAAATTGTGCCACAATCTGCAGATTTCTCTTTTTATGGAGGTATTTATAGAGATATTCATTTAATCATTACCAAACCAGTACATTTTGAAGTTGCAAATTTGGGGGCAAATGCAGTATTTATTAGTACTCCAGAAGTTTCTGAAGCACAAGCAAAAGTTTCTGTAAAATCTAAATTGGTAAGACCTAAAAAAGGGACGTATTATGTAAAACAATCCTTATTTGATGCAAAACAGAACTTGGTAAAAACAGTAAAAACTAAGTCTAAATTTGGAAAAGATGTTTTTAGTAATTTTTGTATTGAAAACCCGAATTTATGGTCTCCAGAAAATCCGTATTTATACAAATTAGTTACAGAGATTGCAGATAAAAAAGGTGTTGTTTA
>CBFHKA010000028.1:0-13860 GCA_965656305.1 Polaribacter sp.
TTTAAGCTAAAAACAGTTCAAATTATTTTTTGCCTTCTAAACGGCTAAAAAAATAGTTTGAACGGTATAATTTAAACCAAAAAAAAGGTCAACCTATTTCAGTATAATACAAGATGGACCAATGCATTGAAAGAAACTCAAATTCCTGTAAAAATTTTCTGGGAAAAAACAGATCCAGTTGCTATTAAAGAAATTGCAATTGTATTAGCTACAGAAAATGAAAACAAATATCTTGTTTGGATAGAAAACGTAAGACATTATTCCATTTTAGAGACACCAAACAGTTGGATTAAACTCGTTTTTGAATATCAACATAGAACTAAACCTTTTTTTTAATTTATAATGTTTATGGAATTAAAGAAGTGGGCTGAAAAAGGCAGAATGGTTTCTGTATTGAATAAAGAGTTATTTGTTATTGATGAAGGTAACAGTGAAAATACGCTTGTTATTCTTCATGGTTATGCAACATCTTCAATAGATTATTATAAAGTTTTACCAGAGTTAAGTAAACATTATAGAGTAGTAATTCAAGATTTTGTAGGATTTGGTTTTTCTGATAAACCAAAAGATTATCATTTTAACATATTAGAACAAACAGATGTAACCTTAGAATTATGGCGTCTTTTAGAACTAAAAAATATTACACTTTTAAGCCATAATTATGGTACTCATGTTGCCTTAGAAATACTTGCAAGACGAAAAAATTTAGTGGATAGAATACATATTTCAAACCTAATATTTTTAAATAACACCATTTCTTTTGACCATACCAATATCACTGAAGAAATGACAAATCCTTTGCAAAAATTTACTGAAAAAACTAGATTAATGCATATCTCTTATTCATTTTATGAACCAAAATTAAAGGACTTTTTCTATGACAAATCTATTCTTTCAGAAACTGATATAAAGTCGAAATGGGAATTAATGGAACATAAAAATGGTCGTGAAATCTTAGATTTTATTCCTAATTACTCTACTGAAACCAAGTTATTATGGAATAGATGGTTCAATACCATAAATAAGAATGTAATTCCTGCTAAAATAATTATTGGTAAAAACGATTCAATTTTTAACAAAAATGAAGCTGAACAGTTTTCTAAAGAACTTAAAGAAAGTACATTAGATTTTATAAATGATTGTGGCCATTATCCTATGCTAGAAAAACCAAAAGAATTAGTAGCTCTTGTTTTGAATTCATAAACATAAATTTTCACTTATTAAAAATTCATTAAATTGAAATCTTAAATCGATTTTATGAATAGTTTAGATTGGAAAGATAAAGGTGAGTTTATATCCATTTTTGGAAGGACTATTTTTGTTATAGATTCAGGTATCATTTCAAATAAAGGTGAGAAATCTCAATTTCAAGAAACATTAGTAATTTTACATGGTTACCCTACTTCTTCTTTTGACTATCATAAGGTTTTACCAGAACTTTCTAAACATTACAGAGTAATAATTCATGATCATTTAGGATTTGGGTTTTCTGACAAACCACTAGATTACTCCTACTCTTTAATTGAACAAGGTGATGTTGCTCTCCAACTATGGAAAAAATTAGGATTAAAAAAAGTAACACTATTTGCTCATGATTATGGAACTTCTGTAGCTACAGAAATATTAGCTAGACACAATAAACAACAAATAGATTTACAGATAAATGAACTTATTTTATCAAATGGTTCTACACATATAGAATTATCAAAACTACGTTTAATTCAGAAATTATTAAAAAGTAAAATTACTGGAAAATGGGTTGCCAAATTGACAAACTTTTCCATTTTCAAAAAGAATATGCGTAATATCTATTTTGATAAAAGTAAAGTTTCTGATGACGAATTAAAAGAAATGTGGATTCAATTAGAGCATAATGATGGTAGAAAAGTAATTCATCAACTCACTAATTACATAAATGAACGCTATTTTTATTGGCATAGATGGATTGGTGCTCTCAAAGAAACTCAGGTACCCACAAAAATTATTTGGGCAAAAAATGATCCAATTGCCATTCCAAAAATTGCTGAATTATTGCATCAAGAAATTCCAGAAAATCAATTATTTTGGATGGAAAAATGCGGGCATTTTTTAATGTTAGAAAAACCAAAAGAATGGACTAAGTTAGTTTTACAATAAAATCACTAAAAAAAGTATTAAAATGGTTATCAAAAGAAATTAGACAAATTTCAATACTCTGTAAAAACACCTAATAAAACAACAGAAATTTATATCAAAAATGCAGAAAGAGCTACCAAAAAAGGCTACAAAATATTAAAAATTCTGGTTTGTTAGCTTTAATGAATATTGCTTTATTAAACGCTGCAAGAGCAAATAATCTAACAATTTTAGACAGCCATTTAATTTTAGAAGAAAACACCAAAATACAAGCTGGTTATAGAGCGAATGGAACATACTATTTACAAAAAATATCGAATTTTTGAGAAAGCTTTGAATTAGTTAAAATCTACAACCTTTTGATGTTATAAATTCAAAAGTATATTATTTAAAACCAATAAATAATTCTAATATTGTTTTTCAAAAAATAGACAACTTAAATGAGCAAAACATTTCTTCCTAAAACAGCATTATTTTCTTTTGTTTCAGTACTGCTACTATTTGCAAATACAAATGCACAAACTAAAGTTACAGTTTCTGGTAAAATTATTGAAACAACTACAAAAAGTCCTATTCCTTTTGCAAGTATTGTTGTAAAAACCGAAGCTGAAAATGCTTTTGTAAGTGGAACAGCCACCAATGAAGATGGTTTATTTACTTTAGAGAAAATCAATTCTGGAAGCTATATTTTAGAAGTTTCTTACCTAGGATATCAAACAAAAACTCAAAAATTATTTATTGGAAATTTATCTAAATACTTGACCTTACCAACTATAGCATTAGAGGAAACGAATGCCAGTTTAGATGAAGTAACGATTACTTCTAAAGCCAATTTAATTAGTGGAAATCTCGATAAAAAAACTTTTTCACTAAATACTAATGAAATAAGTTCAGGTGGCTCTATACTGCAAGCAATGCAAACTTTACCAAGTGTTACCATAAACGATGGCAAAGTTAAACTAAGAGGAAGTGATAAAGTGATTGTACTAATCAACGGAAAACAAACTGCCTTAACTGGTTTTGGAAATCAATCTGGTTTGGATAATATTCCTGCTTCTGCCATTGATAAAATTGAAATCATCAACAACCCTTCTGCAAAATATGAAGCCAATGGAAATGCAGGAATCATCAATATTATTTACAAGAAAAATAACGAAGAAGGTTTTAATGGAAAAGTTGGTTTGACTACTGGTTTAGGTTCTTTGTGGGAAAGAAAAGACAATTTACCAACCATAAGACCTCAATATACATTTACTCCAAAAGTAAACCCTAGCTTGTCTTTAAACTACCTCAAAGACAAAATAAACATCTTTTTTCAAGGTGATTACCTTTACACAGAAACATTAACAAAAAACGAATATGTAGAGCGAACATATGATAATGGCGATTTTGTAAATCAACAATTAAAAAGAAATCGGAACACACATTTTACTACAATTAAATCTGGAATAGATTGGAATTTTAATGAACAAAACGCGCTAACTATTTCTGGCTTGTTTGGAAGTGAAAAAATTATTGACAAAGGAGATCAACCTTTTTTTAACCAAGATTTGAGTCAAAGATTGCGTTTGTGGCAATTTCTAGAAGACGAATTAAAAACCACTTGGATTGCAACTGCAGATTATCAACATCGATTTGCAGAACCTGGCCATACTTTAAACATCGGTTTCAATTATACCTTTCATAGAGAAGATGAACAATATTTTTACGACAACTTTTTACCAAATTCTACTGGAAAAGATGCGTTTAAATTATTGTCTGATGAGCAAGTTTATGATTTTAGTCTAGACTATAAAAAGCCTTTAAAATACGGATTTTTCGAAACAGGTTTAAAATTCAGAATCAGAAATATACCCACAAATATGTTGTTTATTCCAGGAGTAAATTCGGTGTTAGATGCAGATGCTGGTGGTGCAGCTACTTATAATGAACTGATTCCTGCTGTGTATGGAAATTATACTTTTGAAAGCGACAAATGGGAAGCTGAATTAGGCTTGCGTTTGGAACATGTAGCCATTGATTATGATGTAAATCCAAACCATCCAACTTATGAAAGTGGTGGATACAATTATACACAACCTTTCCCAAATATAAGAGTGGCTTATAAATTGAATAATGACAACAAATTGTCTGTATTTTTTAACAGAAGAGTTGACAGACCAAATGAAGTAGACATTCGTATTTTCCCTAAATATGATGATGCAGAAATAATAAAAGTAGGAAACCCTAATTTACAAGCAATGTTTACCAATTCTGTAGAATTAGGCCATAAATACAATTGGGAAACTGGAAGTATTTACAGTGCTTTGTATCATAAGTTTTCTGATGGAACCATTACCAGAATTTCGAGTACAGTTGCTGGTAGTAATCTTATTTATGCAATTTTTCAGAATGTAAATAAAAGTTACAATTCTGGTGCAGAAGTGGTTTTTGAACAAGAAATCTCAGAGGTCTATGATTTTAATACCACTTTAAACATATATAGAAATCAGATTGATGCATTTACAGTTCAAAATTTATATCCAAATCCACATACTTTTTCTGCTGACAAACAAGAAACCTATTCTGGAAACTTAAAATTGAATAATTCTTTTCATTTTGAAAACAATGTAGAAGCACAAATTTCAGCAGTTTATTTAGCTCCAGATATTATTCCACAAGGAAAAGTAAAAGCACGTTTTTCTTTAGATTTTGGCGTGAAGAAAACCATCCAAAATGGAAAAGGTGAACTTTTTATAAATGCCACAGATTTACTAAACACAATGGTTTTAAGAAGAGAAATAACAGGGAATAATTTTAGTTATACTGCTAATGATTATTACGAAACTCAGGTTGTTAGGATTGGTTATACTTATAAGTTTTAGAATAACATTTTGTATTTTATGAGGAAACTTTAAACGTCCGATTTTATAAAACGAATTTGCATACCAATTACTAGAAATATTATTTTTTTTGAGAGAAACTTAAATTATAAAGAGTGTTTTTCCTGTTGCCTTTTTGAATTAAAAAACCGAACTTCGCTAACTCTGGATATAACGATTTGAAAATCAATATATCCGAATAAAGTTACCTACAAGCAGAACAAAACAAACATCGTGAATAAGAAAGTAAAGAATATAATAGCTCGCATAAAATTCAGTTATAACTTAAAGTATTCGAGTACCTTAGTCGCTACTATTCTTATACTAGACTGTTAGCGAAATCACTTTATTTTCAAACAAGTCTAGCCCAGATTTAAGCATTTATTTGAGCTCTTTTTATTCTTTTTCAGAATAAAAAAAGCGAGTGCTGAAAGCTGGAAATAGCTTCAAACTTTTCGACTTTGCTCAAGATAAAATTTTGTGAATTGAGATTTCTCCAAAAAGTCGAAATGACAAGAATGCTAATTTATAGAACGAATGTCATTTCGAAATGAGAGAAGAATGAACGATTGAGAAATCTCAATAGAGAGATTGCTTCTTTAGTTACTGAATAAACTTCAGTACAAGCAAAATGAATGGCAGAAGAGATTTCTCCACAAGGTCGAAATGACAGGAAGCTTAATCTTCAGAATCAGAATTTACATCTTCGTCTGTTTCTACTTTACGTTCTTTTATTTTACGAGTTCCTTCATACAATTCGTACTTCACAAACTTACAGTTTAAATCTCCGTTTTTAAGTGCAATTCGTTTTGAAGTTCGTAAGCCCACAGACTTTAAAGCATCTGTATCTGAAGTAATTAACCAAGCTGTAGAACCAGGATAATTGTGTTTTAGGGTATCCCCTATTTTTTTATAAAATTCGTTGGTATCAATATTTAAACGTTCTCCATAAGGTGGATTGAACAAAATAGTAGTATTTCCAAAAACTTCTTTGGTTGAGTTGAAAAAGTTGACATGATGTACACCTATAAATTCATCTAAATTGGCATTTTCTACATTCGCTTTTGCTTTTTGAACTGCAGAAGGTGCTTTATCAAAGCCCATAATTTTAAAATGAGAAGAACGAATTTTCTTTAACAAAGAATCTTGAATTGTAAAATATAAATCCTCATCATAATCTTTCCAATGTTCAAATGCAAAGAGCTTTCTATTGATATTTGCAGGTATATTATTGGCAATCATTGCAGCTTCAATCAAAATTGTTCCAGAACCACACATGGGATCTATAAAGTTTTCATCACCTGTATAACCAGACAATAAAACCATACCTGCAGCCAAAACTTCGTTTATTGGAGCAATATTGGTAGCAGTTCTATATCCACGTTTATGAAGAGAATCACCTGAAGAATCTAAAGAAACCGTCAGCCAATCTTTTTGAATATGAACGTGAATCTTAACATCAGGATATTTTAAATCTACATTAGGTCTTTTGTGATATTTGTGTCTAAAATAATCAGCAATTGCATCTTTCGATTTTAGAGAAATATAATGCGAGTTTGTTGTAAAATTCTTAGAATTTACAACTGCACCAATTGCAAAAGTACCATCAGCTTCTAAATAGTTTTCCCATTTTATTTTCTGAATAGCCTCATATAAATCTTCTTCATCATAAACCTTACAGACTTTAATTGGTTTTAAAATTCTAACAGCTGTTCTTAGAGCAATATTGGCTTTGTACATAAAACCCTTGTCACCTCTAAAAGAAACACTTCTAACAGCTTCTTTAACATCTTGTGCACCTAATTTTCTAAGCTCATCAGCCAAAACACCTTCTAAACCAAAAAGTGTGGTTGCTGTCATTTTAAAATCTCTATTCATACTGCAAAGGTAGTTTTTTGTTGATAGTTTTTTTATATATCCTTGATAGTTTTTATTGGATGTTTGATGCTAGATGATCCAAGTAGGCTGTTTAATGTCTGGTATGTAGCTATAGACTGCAAATTGAATACACAAAACTTATATTTTTAACATTTGGTTTTATGAGAAGTAAGATTTGGTTACTTTTGCGACTTAGAATGATTATGGCTCAAAAAGATTGGTTTACAGATTGGTTTAACACACCTTATTATCATATTTTGTATAAAGACAGAAATGATGCAGATGCTCAGTTATTTATGAAAAATATAACTGAATTTTTAGCTTTGCCAAAAACCACTCATATTTTAGATTTACCTTGTGGAAAAGGTCGTCATTCTGTGTTTTTAAATTCTTTAGGTTATAAAGTTACTGGTGGAGATTTGGCTGAGAACAGCATAAAAATTGCCAAAGCATTTGAAAATGATACTTTAAGTTTTAAAGTGCATGACATGCGTCAACCATTTAACAATCAATATGATGCTGTTTTTAATTTGTTTACTAGTTTTGGATATTTTGAAGATGACAAAGAAGATATTCTAATCTTACAAAACATCAAAAACGGGATTAAAAATAAAGGTTATTTTGTTTTTGATTTTTTAAATGCTGAGTTGGTAAAAGCAAATTTAGTGGCAAAAGAAACAAAAACTGTAGACGATATTACTTTTAATATCACCAGAGAAATTACAGATGGTTTTATCATAAAAAATATTTCTTTTTTTGCTGATGGTAAAAATCACAACTATACAGAAAGAGTAAAATATTTAGATGAAACTAAAATGAAAGCTTACTTTGAAGAAGTTGGATTTACAATAACCAATGTTTTTGGAGATTATAATTTAAATAACTTTGATACTCAAACTTCTAACAGACTAATATTAGTAGCAAAGTGAATTATATCTTATTAATCATATCTGTGTTATTAGGTGCTGTTCTTGTTTTATTTATAAAACCAAGTAAGCAAATAGTACGTTTGTTATTAGCTTTTAGTGGAGCTTACCTCTTATCTGTTACTATTTTACATTTATTACCAGATGTGTATACTATCAGTACAAATAGTACTGTAGTAGGTGTTTTTATTTTGACAGGTATTATCCTCCAATCAGTTTTAGAATCTTTTTCTAAAGGTGCAGAACATGGACATATTCATATCCATTCTGATGGAAAACAATTTCCTACTTTACTTTTTGTAAGTTTATGTATACATGCATTTTCTGAAGGGTTGCCTATACACAATGCTGATGAAAATTTACTTTGGGCAATTTTTGTTCATAAAATTCCTATTGCAATTGTGCTTACTACTTTTTTATTAAACACAAAGTATTCAAAAAAAACAGTCTTTGTTTTTCTTCTTTTCTTTGGATTAATGAGTCCTTTAGGAATGCTATTGGGTGATAAAATCTCCTTTTTCACAACATATGCAACTGAAATTACTGCCTTAATTATTGGAGTTTTCTTACATATTTCTACAATTATACTTTTTGAAAGTACTGAAAACCACAAATTTAACTTACAAAAATTTATTGCGATCCTTTTAGGGGTAATTTTAACTATCCTTACTTTATAGTTTTTACTTATATTTAGGTAATTAATTATACCTATTTGTAGGTATATAGATGTTTCAGGTATTTATTGATATTTGAAACTAATTATTTAAAAACTTTATTATGTTAAAATCTAAAAATATATTATTAATATTACTTGTTTTTATTTCATCTTTCTTTATCTACTCAACATATGAAAAGGCTGATAATATTCCAAAAAATGATGTTCTTTTATATATAAAACCCATAGATAGTTTATACCAAGTACTTCATACTTCAAAATTATATGGGACAAATTATTCTATTTTAGTAAAATTTAGCTTCAAAAAAAACTCATCTAAATTAGTTGATTCTCTGAGTTTTATTCTAACTAATTATGGAGGTCCAATTCATTATAAAATTGAGTCTGTTTCGATTGATGCTAAAAATGATTTTAATTTTGTTTTAAGCAAATCTTTTTTAAAAAAAGAAAATACTCCCTACATCTTAGACTGTACTAAAAATACCTATGAAATTGAAATTGATTCAATAAAAGATAGTCATATTGATATTCAAAACTTTTTTGGTGGTGTTACTAATGAAAAAACATTAATAGGTCTTCAAAATTTTAATGGTCAAGATTTTTGTTGTGGTAGAAGATGTAAATTTCAATACACCAACTAAAAATTCTTAATAGTGGCTAAATCTTTATTGTCTTTTTTTTTATTTCTTAACATTAGCTTATTTGCTCAAGACCTTGAGACTAAATTTAATAAGTTAAACAGATTCAAATTCAAAGAAAATAATATAAATATAAATTCTGTAGAAGATGTTTTTTTTGCATTTCAAACAAAATATTTCAAACAAAATATTTTGGATGAATCCTTAATCTATCTTGCAAAAAAAAACACAAAAAAAAGAAGTGATAGTATTTTGGTCTTATTAATGAAAGGAGATTATGTGCTTAATTCTAAATTAAACAATAATACTTTAGCTTTTTCAAACTATAATAAGGCATTAGAAAAATCTTTAAAAATTAAAAATTTCACACTTGCTTGTGAATCTTTAAAGCGCATAAATGATTATTATTTAAAATATGAAAAAGATACTACTTCTTTCAAATACTATTCAGATTTATATGTAAAATATGCCAATACGAAAGATGAAATTGCTAAATCTTTTTTTTACAAATTAACTTATAAACTGCAGAGAAACCGATTTTCAAATCAATTCAATAAAAATCAATCTTTAAGAACAGATTTCTACAAAGGTTTGAGTTTGTCTAAACTTAGTAGTAATCAGTTTTATTTAGCTGAATTTTATCAATTATATGGAGTAACCTTAGATGTCTCTTATAGAAGCTTAGACAGTTCTTTAGTCTATTACAATTATGCTGAAAAGATTTATTCAAGTAGGCAAAACATAAATCTTCTAAAGAATAAAATTTTTGACATCAATGTTAACAAAGCTTATATTTATTATCAAAAAAAAGATTATCATAAATCTATATCATTTCTTAAAAAAGCTGATAGCATTAAAATTTATAATAAAGAAATTGCTGGTAAAATTGATGTTTATGATTTGCTATCTAAAAACTTTTATGCTTTAAAGAACTACAAAAATGCTTTTATCTATTATCAAAAAAAAGATGTTTTAGACAGTTTATTAGCAAGTGACAAAAAAAATATTGAAATAAACGAAATAAGTACTAAGTACCAAACCGAAAAAAAAGAAAAAGAAAACCTGCAATTAAAAATTGAAAAGAAAAAAAATCAAAATTATTTAATAGTAGCAATATTATCTCTTATTCTAATCAGTATGATTGGTATACTAACTCTTAAAAACTCCAAAAGAAAAAGAAAACTCGCAGAACAACAAAAAGAACTAGAGAAACAAAAAAATCTAACCCTAATAAAAGAACAAGAAATTACTACTATAAATGCAATGGTTGATGGTCAAGAAAAAGAAAGAAAACGTATTGCAGAAGACTTACATGACAATTTAGGTTCTGTTTTAGCAACTTTAAAATTACATTTTGAAAATTTAAAAATCAATAGAGAAAAGAAAAAAATAAATCAGGAAACTTTATTCAATAAAACAGAAGGTTTAATAGACGAGGCATATCTTAAAGTTAGAAGTATTGCTCATGCTAAAAATGCTGGAGTAATAGCTAATCAAGGATTATTATTAGCTGTACAAATGATGGCTGAAAAGATATCATCTGCAGATAAAATTAATATTGAAGTCATTCACTTTGGTTTAGACAAACGTTTAGAAAACACTTTAGAATTGACACTTTTTAGAATCATCCAAGAGTTGATTACCAACATTATAAAACATGCTGATGCCAAACATGCAACTATTAATATTTCACTATATGATAAAAACCTGAATATCATCATAGAAGACGATGGAAAGGGTTTTGATATGAATAAAGTAGATTTGAATAATGGAATGGGAATCAGCTCTATAAAAACAAGAATAGAACATTTAGAAGGAACTTTTGAAGTCGATTCAACTATCAATAAAGGTAGTTCTATCATTATAAATATACCAACTCATTAAAAAAATACTTATTCCTAGGTATTTACATAAAGTAGCAATTGTCTTAAATTAGAGAAAAAAACATATGATTACAGTAATAATGGCAGAAGATCATCAAATGCTAATTGATGGTGTTAAATCTTTTTATGAATATGATTATGAAGTCAACTTTATTGGCACTGCTAATAATGGAGAAGATTTGGTAAGGCTTGTAGCTTTAAAACAACCAAAACTGGTAATTACTGATATTAGAATGCCAAAAAAAGATGGCATACAAGCTGCTAGAGAAATCAAAAGACAATTCCCTAATATTCACGTTTTGGCAATGACAATGTTTGATCAGCCAGATGCTATCAAACAAATGTTAGACGCTGGTGCTACAGGTTATATCCTCAAAAACTCTGGGATTAAAATGTTATCAAAAGCAATTATCACAGTTGCTAATGGCGAAACTTTTTTTGATCCTAATGTGGCTTTTAATTTTATGAACAATTATATAGATGACAATGTTACTGTTGGAAAATCGAATAAAGTTGTTTTATCGAACAGAGAAAATGAAATATTAGGTCTAATAGCTAATGGAAAGACATCAAAAGAAATTTCTGAAACTTTATTTATTGCAAAAACTACTGTAGATACGCACCGAAAAAATATGATTCGTAAACTGGATTTAGCTAATGGAAATGAATTGGTGAAATATGCTATTGATAGGAAGTATAAGTTTTAACTAACTTCATAATACATTCATCTTCTATTTTTATTGTTTTAAATATTTTACTACTGCTTTTCTAATATCAAAACCAAGTTCACTCTCTTTTGGTTTATAGATTGATAAAACTTCTTTGTTTGCTGTATTTAAAAAAGGAATATCTAAACCTTTTAATAAATAATCGGAAAAAGCTACTGTATAGGTATTATTTGTATTTAATTCTTTGTTTTGAATCATCCACTTCTCTCCTACTTTTTCAGCATTAAAACGTTGCAAATAGGCTCCTGTTCCAGCAGCTAATTGTCCATAATCTAACACACGTTTTAATAACCTACCTTTAATTTCTACTTTTAAAACAGCACCTCCATAAGGCAGAACTCTAAAAATATCAACTGCATTAATAGCACCTGCTAATTGATCATCAATTCTTATAGAACCACCATTCACCAAAGCACAATCTACCTTATCATCAAAAGCAAAAGACATCGATTTTGTAATAACTTCGCCTAAATTGGTTTGAATACTTCTGATGGGTGTATCTCTTCCATCTAAAGGAATTTTTGCTGTATAAATTACTTCATCAGGATTTTGAATAATATCTTTAATTTTTGATGTTAAGATTCTTTGCCATTTTTCAACAATTTTACCAACTTTATCTTCTGATTTTATTGATGAATTAATTTCTTTCAGCTCTGATTTTAAAATTGTTTTCTTCGTCTTTTTATTAAATGAAATTCGATGGATATAGGCTGTTTTTGCATTAGCATCTGCTTTAGCAATCATTACATTTCCAATAGTATCTAATGAATTTGTATGCTCATGACCTCCCATAATTAAAGGCAAATCCGGAATTAATTTAGCAATTCGTTTATCGTTAGCCAATTTAACATGTGTTAACCCAAAAACAACATCAACAGAATCTTTAAGCGTAGCATAAGAGGCTCTGGCTTTTACAAACATATTTCCATATTCTACATAATCTTTAGGATTTGAAGGAATGCATACACTTATAAAACCAACTTTAATTTTAGTTCCATCTTCATCAGAAAATTCTTTTATGAAGGTTTCGTTCACATTTACCTTTTCGCCATTTCTTTCTTTATAAAAAGGAACAGCAGCTTCTTTTGTTTTTAATTTTACATTGGCAGAAATCCAAGGAAAAGTACTTTCATTTAGTCTTTTTTGTAAGTCTTTTTGAGATACATCAAATTCGTGATTTCCAAATGCTACTAAATCAAAATTCATGGCATTCATAACTTCTACCATTTGTTTACCTTTTACTCTTTGACCATCAACTTTTAGGGTTCCCAATAGTGAAGGATTTAAAAAATCTCCTGCTAAAAATAGCATTGTATTTGGGTTTTCTTTTAGCAATTCTTGATGAACGGTTTCTACTCTAGCCATTCCTCCAAACTCACCTCCTTGAATGGGTGCAATTTCATACACATCATTAATTTGCAAAAAGGTAAAATCAATTTTGTTGTCGTCTTTTTTACAAGAAAACAATAATGCTATTGATAATGTATAAAATAATAGTTTTGTGATTTTCACTTTTGAATTATTTTTTAATTCTATTTGTTATATTCGGATGTTGTGCTTTCGTTATTTTTCATCGTATTTTTCTATTGCCATTAATAATTCATTTCCAAAATCTAGTTGTTCTTTATAGAAATTTGTTAAGTCAGCTGTAAATAAGAAACCTCTATATAAAAGGGACAATACAATATCATTTCCTTTATGCTCACAAAGTTCATCTGTATAATTTCCAACAACTTCATTAAGTTTTTGATTTGGCCTTTTTTCAAGTTCAATCCATTCTGAAAAGAAGCTACTTTTGTGTAATTCTAAATCCAAATCATTTGCCCAAACTTGTAGACTTGTTTCTTCAAATATAACTTTATCTACTGCATTGTAATAATTGTAAATCAGTTCTTCAACTTTTGGATTGTCAAGATGTTGTAAATACCCTGAATTCTTTAACGATTCAAATCCACTACGATTATAATTCAACGGTTGCTCAATAATCATAACAAATACAGCAGAGGTTATGGTTTTTTGGTCATTCCATTTTTTATTTGAAATCAATTCTGTTGCATTAGCACACAATTGTGATTGTTCAGTTCGTGTTTTAATCATAAGCTCACTAACTTTTAAATCACTTTCTACATTTTTAGCAATTTTATCTAAATAATTT
>CBFHKA010000029.1:0-81186 GCA_965656305.1 Polaribacter sp.
CACTGTAAATTAGCAATTGAAAATGATGTTGATTTACTTTGGATTGGTGCTCGTTCTACAGTATCTCCTTTTATTATGCAAGAAATTGCAGATGCTTTAGAAGGAACAGATAAAATTGTTTTGGTAAAGAATCCAGTAAATCCAGATTTAGCTTTATGGTTAGGAGGAATCGAAAGATTATACACAGCAGGAATCAAAAATTTAGGAGCAATTCACAGAGGTTTTTCTACTTATGACAAATCTAAATACAGAAACAATCCAAACTGGCAATTAGCCATTGAATTCCAAAACAAATTTCCAGATTTACCTTTAATTTGTGATCCTTCACATATTACTGGAAATAGAGAAATGATTCAAGATGTATCTCAAGTTGCTTTAGATTTAAATTTTGATGGATTAATGATTGAAACGCATTGGGATCCAGAAAATGCTTGGTCTGATGCTGCTCAACAAGTTACTCCAACAAAATTGAAGTCAATTATGGAGGAATTAAAAATCAAAAAAGCAACAGAAACTGCAACTAGTTACAGAGAGCCTTTAGAAAATTTAAGAGCTCAAATTAATGTGGTAGATGATCAGTTAATCGAACTTTTAGGAAAAAGAATGGAAGTTGCAGATAAAATAGGTCAATTAAAGAAAGATGAAAACGTTGCAGTTTTACAATCTAGACGTTGGAACGAGATTTTAGGCAACATGGTTTTAGAAGGTAGTAATAGAGGTTTAAGTGAAGAGTTTGTTTTAAAAATGTTTAAATCAATTCACCAAGAATCTATAAATCACCAAGAAAAGATTATTAATGGATAATCATTTTTAATAGTATTTTTTAAAGCCACAAATTTTTAGTTTGTGGCTTTTTCTTTTCAATATAACTCATTATTTTTCTGCATCTTTGTAGTAATGACAGGAATCGTATATAAATCCACAGGAAGTTGGTATCACATAAAATCTGAAAACGGATTATTTTATCAGTGCAGAATAAAAGGGAAATTCAGAATAAAAGGCATTAAAAGTACCAATCCAATTGCAGTTGGAGATAAAGTAGTTTTCGATTTAGAAAAAAAAGGAGATGATGAGATTGGTGTCATTAAAACCATTTTAGATAGAGATAATTTTATAGTTCGTAAATCAGTAAACTTATCTAAGCAAACCCACATTATTGCAGCAAATGTAGATCAAGTATTTCTTCTCATTACAATTAATAACCCACCAACTTTTACAGCATTTATAGATCGTTTTTTAGTAACCACAAGAGCTTATAGAGTAGATACTATTTTGGTTTTTAATAAAATAGATGCTTACGCAATTGAAGAACGTGCAGAAATATTATATTTAAAAGATATTTACGAAGCTATTGGTTACAGATGTATAGAAGTTTCTGCAACAGAGCATAAAAATGTAGATAAAGTCAAAGAAATAATGTTAGGTAAAACATCTATGTTTGTTGGTCATTCTGGAGTTGGAAAAACCACTTTGGTTAATGCAATAGAACCAAATTTAGATTTAAAAACCAAAGAAATATCAGATCAACACAAACAAGGTCAGCATACTACAACATTTGCAGAAATGTTCGATTTAAGCTTTGATGCCAGAATTATAGATACTCCAGGAATCAAAGGTTTTGGTGTGGTTGATATGGACAAATACGAACTAGGAGATTATTTTCCTGAGTTTTTTGAATTAAAACAGCATTGTAAATTCAATGACTGTTTGCATTTAAAAGAACCAAAATGTGCTGTAAAAGAAGCCTTAGAAGAGGAAGAAGTTTCTTGGTCTAGATATAGAAGTTATTTACAAATTTTAGAAGGAGAAGAAGAAACTGAACACTACAGAACAGATATTTGGAATGAAGAAGATAATGAGTAACGTATGAAAGTTGTCATTCAAAGAGTATCTAAAGCAAGTGTTACTATCAATGATGTAAAAGTTGCAAATATCAAGCAAGGGCTATTAATCCTTTTAGGAATCGTAAATGAAGATAATCAAGAAGATATTGATTATTTAGTCAGAAAAACTGTAAGTCTTCGCATTTTTAATGATGAAAATGATGTGATGAATAAATCACTTTTTGATGTAAATGGAGAAGTAATTGTTGTAAGTCAGTTTACCTTGCAAGCATCAACAAAAAAAGGAAACAGACCTAGTTATATTAAAGCAGCAAAACCAGCTATTGCTATCCCCTTATATGAAGAGTTTGTAAAATCACTACAAAAGCAAATTCTTACAAAAGTTCAAACAGGTAAATTTGGTGCAGATATGAAGGTTGAACTCCTAAATGATGGACCTGTTACAATTATTATAGATTCCAAAAACAAAGAATAATAAACTATTTGTTAATTTTATATTAATAAAGTAAAAAATACTTTCCAAGGAAAATAAATTACATATATTTGCCATGGAAAATAAATAACTAACATTAAATTTTTTTAAAAAATGAAAAAAATAATTTTATCATTAATTGTAGTAGCATCAGTTTTAACCGCTTGTAAAGGGGAGAAAAAAGAAAAAGTAGCTACAAAAGAAGCAGAAAAAGTAGAAATAAATGTTTCAGAATTAAATAATGTAGATACAACAGTTTCTGCATTAACTTGGAAAGGTACAAAGCCAGGAGGAGCTCACAATGGTTTAGTTTCTTTGAAAAACGGAGGGTTATTAGTTGAAAATGGTGAGTTAAAAGCTGGTGAATTTCTAGTGGATTTAGCTACAATCACCAATTTAGATATGAAAGGTTCTGATGGAGCAGCAAAATTAGAAGGGCATTTAAAAGCTCCCGATTTTTTTGATATTGCTGCTTACCCAACGTCTAAGTTTGTAATAACAAACGTAGAAGCAAAAGAAGGTAAATTACATGTAACAGGAAATTTACAAATAAAAGATGTTACAAAAAGTATTACTATTCCAGCAAAGATTTCTACAGAAGGAGGAGTAACAACTTTTAAAAGTGATGTTTTTAATATTAATAGAGCCGATTTTAATGTAAAATATGGTTCAAAATCTTTCTTTGATAATTTAAAGGACAAATTTATAGATGATATAATAGAACTTTCTTTTGAAGTAAAAACAAAAGCTTAATAACTTAAAATCAAAATAATTATGAAATCTATAAAAGTAGATAGACCAAGTTGCGGCTGTGGAAATACATCAGATAAAGATGGTTTTTGCGATGGATCACACGCAAATAAATAAAGATATTATTCTTGTTAATATTTCTAACCCAAAACTTTTTAGTTTTGGGTTATCTTTTTTACATTAGCCTAGCTAAAGAAAAAAGAATTTATGATTAAAATAAAATTCCCTCAAGTACTCTTTTTATTATTTTTCTTCACACTTATTGGTTATTCTCAGTCTAATGAGTTAATTGCTTTTGCTATTCCTTCCGAACTTAAAGAAGATGCAAATGCAGTAGTTAGAAACAACTTCATTGAAATTACAATTGAAGATGTAAATAAAATGATTGTCTCTAAAAGAGAAATAGTAACAGTTTTAAATAAATTGGGTAATACAGATGCAAAAATAGTTGCTCATTATGATAATGATACCAAAATTACCAATCTTTCAGCTATTATTTATGATGCTTTTGGTAATCAAATCAAAAAATTTAAAGAAAGAGATTTTTTAGATGTTAGCGCAGTTGATGGAGGAACATTATATTCCGATTCTAGAGTAAAATATATAGATTATACACCTATCTCTTATCCATATACATTGGTTTTTCAGTCAGAATACAAAACATCTTCAACAGGTTTTATTCCTTCTTGGTTTCCAGTAAATGGATATTATATTTCAGTAGAAAAAAGTAGATATAAGCTTAACAATTTAAAGAAAATAAAAGTTAGAAAAAAAGAAAAAAGTTTTAAAAATTATCCAATTAAGGACAATTCTGAAGAATATAATTTAGATTATGTTTTAACAAATCAAAAAGCAATTGAATACGAAAGGAATTCACCTAATTCAATAGACTTTTTGCCTTATTTAATGGTAGGAGTTAATTCATTTACATTAAAAAATGTTGAAGGTAAAGCAGATAACTGGCTCGAATTTGGAAAGTGGAGATATGACTTTTTGAAAAACGGGAATGACAACTTATCTGAAGTAATAAGACAAAAGGCAATAAATTTAGTAGGTGATGAAAAGGATCCAATAAAAAAGGCAAAAATTATATATCAATTTATGCAAAATAAAACAAGATATATAAGTGTGCAAGAAGGAATTGGAGGTTGGAAACCCATACCTGCAAATCAAGTAGATAAAGTAGGTTATGGAGATTGTAAAGGATTAACAAATTATACCAAAGCTTTATTAGATGCAGTTGGTGTTAAATCTCATTATTCTGTTATTTGGGCAGGTAAGGAAAAGAGAAGTGTTGAGAAAGACTTTTTTGGAATGCAAGGAAATCACGTTATTTTAAATTTACCCAATGAAGGTAAAGACATTTGGTTAGAATGTACAAGTCAAACAATGCCTTTTGGATTTTTAGGAGATTTTACTGATGATAGAGATGTCTTGGTTATAACACCAGAAGGTGGAGTAATAAAAAGAACAACTTCTTATAAAAATGATGTAAACCTTCAAACAATTTCTGGTGAGATAATATTATCTGCAATTGGTGATGTAAAAGCAAAACTAAAAAGAGTATCCAAAGGAATACAATATGATGATAAAGCATACTTGGATGGTTATACAGACGAAGAACTGATAAAAAATTATAAATCTAGAGTTTGGAGTTACAATAACAATTTAGAAGTGGATGCCCATCAATTGGAAAACGATAAGGATAATATTGTATTTACTGAAGATTTAGAACTCTCTATTAAAAACTTTGCTTCTATAAATGAAAACGAATATTTGTTTCGAGTAAATATTTTTAACAGAGAAAGTTATGTGCCAAAAAGGTACAGAAACAGAGAACTGCCTTTAAAAATTAGAAGAGGCTATAAAGATGTTGATGAGTATGTTATTAAAATTCCCGAAAATTATAAATTAGAATATCTACCAGAAAAAAAAGAGTTATCCACCAAATTTGGTACTTATAAAATCAGCTTTAAAAAAATAGATGAAACAAGTTTTTCCTATAAAAAAGAAATTTCGATAAAAGAAGGAACTCATGCAAAAGAAGATTACAAAAAGTATAGAAGTTTTAGAAGAAGTATTGCAAAATCAGAAAATTTAAGAATAGCCTTAATAAAAAAATAAAAATGTTAAAGAAAATTATAGTAGTACTAGTATTAACGTTTCAGATGTCAGTTTTAGCCCAAAATTATAAATTTGGGAAAGTATCAAAAGAAGAACTTAAAGAGCAATTTTATCCCTTAGATTCTACAGCAGATGCAGCTTATTTGTATAAATACAGAAGATCTTATTTTAACTTTGTTCCAAATCAAGGTTTTCAATTAATTACAGAGATTCATCATCGAATAAAAATTTATACAAGTGAAGGTTTTGATTATGCTAATAAATCGATAAGATATTACAATCCAGACTCAGGAAGTTCTGAATCTGTAAGTAGTATCAAAGGTTATACTTTTTCTATGGATAATGGAAAAGTTGTCAAAGAAAAATTATCTAAAGAAGGTATTTTTAAAGAAAAAGTTAATAAATATTATAGCAAAGTTAAAATTACAATGCCTAAAATTAAAGAAGGCTGTATTTTAGAAATTAAGTATAAAATTATTTCTCCTTATGCAACAACTATTTCTGATGTAGAGTTTCAAAAAGGTATTCCTGTAAAAAAACTAAAGAGCCAAGTAGAGTTTCCAGAATATTATACATTTAATAAAAGAAGTAAAGGGTTTTATAACGTACCAATGAAAACCTCTTCTAAGAGTGGTGTAGTTGGAGAAAAAAACTATCATGTTGATGTATTTACTTTTGAAGGAAATGATATTCCAGCGCTAAAAAATAATGAACCCTATGTAACTAATATTAGTAATTATAGAGGAGGAATGAAATTTGAGTTGGCTAGTACTAACTTTTATCTTATAGGAGGTGATTATAAAAATTATTCTACAACTTGGGAGGGAGTTAGTAAACAGATATTTAAGTCCTCTGCATTTGGAGAAGAACTAAATAAATCTAGTTATTTTAAAAAAGATTTAGAGGTTATTTTAGCAAATCATAAAACAGATAATGATAAAATTTCTGCCATTTTTCAGTTTGTAAAAGATAAAGTGAAATGGAATAAGTTTTATGGAAAATATACAGATAAAGGAGTAAGAAAAGCATATAAAGAAAACTCAGGTAATGTAGCAGATATTAATTTAATCTTAACAGCCATGTTGCGTTCAGCAGGTTTAGATGCTAATCCTGTTTTAGTAAGTTCTAAAGGAAATGGAATACCGCTTTTTCCAACTTTAAAAGGCTTTGATTATGTTATTTCAGCTGTTAAATCTACTAATGATTCTTATATATTATTGGATGCTTCTGAACAATATAGTATCCCAAATGTGTTGCCTAGTAGAGCTTTAAATTGGAATGGAAGAATAGTAACAAAAGAAGGAGGCTCTTCATGGATTAAGTTGTCAGCTTATAAGCCAGCTGTCGAAGAAAATATGATAAGGGTAAAAGTTTCTGAAGATTTAATGGTCGAGGGTTTTATCAGAACAAAATATGAGAACTTAAATGCTTTAAGTTTTAGAAAAAATAATAATCATCTTAAAGAAGATGAATTAATTACTAAATATGAAGAAAATAATAATTTAGAAATTGAAGATTTTAAAATTATAAATAAAGAAAATTTAAATAAGCCAATAACAAGATCTGTAAAATTTTTAAGTGAAGATTTAATTGAGCAAATAGGAAACAAAATATATTTAGAACCTTCATTGTTTCTTACTAAACGAAAGAATCCTTTTAAGTCTGATAAGCGAAAATTTCCTGTAGATTATACAACTTCATGGAAAGATGTAAATAGAGTTTCTATTCAAATTCCTGAGGGATATAGTATTGAAAAATTACCAGAACCATTAGCAATGGCTTTGCCAGATAATTTAGGCGTTTTTAAATATCAAGTGCTACAAAGAGGAAATAGCATAAGTACAGTTTCTATTTTGCAATTTAATTCGCCTGTAATTCCTGCAAATTATTATGCTTATTTAAAAGATTTTTACGGTAAGCTTGTCGAAAAACAATCTGAAAAAATTGTTTTGGTGAAAAAATAAACACCAAAATTTTTAATTTTTTGGTATATTTTTCACAAATGAATAGCTGTGCTATTTTTAACATGAGCTATAGTAAAAGTACTATGTGTAGTGCCTAAATATTTTATAGCTGTTAATTTTGTAATCAAAAAATCATGATATTTATCCATATCTCCTCTATAAGTTTTTGGTATAAAAAACATTTAAAAGAAGAAATTTTACAATCTTTGTAATAATATCCTTAGATAGATTTCTTTATCTTCAAGTTTTTAATACTAATTATGAAAATACTAGTCCAAATAGCCAGAATAATAGTAGGTGTTTTATTTATTTTTTCCGGTTTTGTAAAATTGGTAGATCCAATAGGTTCACAATACAAATTCGAAGAATATTTTTCTGAAAGTGTTTTAAACTTAGAGTTTTTAGTTCCTTATGCTTTACCTTTTGCAATCTTTTTAATCATTGCAGAAATTGTCCTAGGTTTTGCTTTGCTAGTAGGTTGGAAAGCAAAATTGACAGTAAATAGTTTAAAAATTATAATTTTATTATTCTTGTTTTTAACTTGGTATTCTGCATATTACAATAAAGTTACAGATTGTGGTTGTTTTGGTGATGCTATAAAACTGAAGCCTTGGGAAACTTTTTATAAAGATGTAATTTTAACGGTACTTATTTTCTTTATCGGTTCAAAGATCAAATGGATAAAACCTATAACAAGAACTCTTTTACCAGGTAAAATAGTCTTTGTTTCGTTGATTTTTTCTTCCTTAATTACATATTATGTCTTAGCGCATTTACCAATTATCGATTTTAGAGCTTATGCAATTGGTAAGAATATTCCAAAAGGAATGGAGTATAAAGATGATGGAGAAATTCCTCCAGTACATGATTTCATGTTAGAAAATGCTCAGAATGATTTAGCACCCGAAATTTTCAAAATGGAAAAAGTAATGCTTGTTATCATGTCTAGTCTAGAAAAATCAGATTATAAAGCATTTCCAAAAATTAAAAAAGTAACTGAAGAAGCCATAAAAAAAGGATATAAAGTTTATGGAGTATCTGCTTCTTTTTCTGAAATTATTAATATGACAGTCAATAAGTTTAAGTTACCTTTTGAAGTTCTTTTTTGCGATGAAACTACGCTAAAAACAATGATTAGAGCTAATCCTGGAATTATTATTTTAAATAAAGGTACAGTAATAGAAAAGAAAAATTGGACAGATATTGAAGATATAGAGCTATAATGAAAAATCTAATTCTAGTTTTTATTGGTGGAGGTTTTGGCAGTGTTTTACGATTTGCAATAGGTAAGTGGCTTAATAATACAGAAAACGGAATTCCATATGGTACTTTTGTAGCCAATATTTTAGGAAGTTTATTAATCGGTTTTATTTTAGGATATGCTGCAAAAAGCGATGCTTTAAGCCAAAATCATACCTTGCTATTGGCAACTGGATTTTGTGGAGGTTTTACAACATTTTCAACTTTCGCTTACGAGAATCATGTCTTTTTAAAATCAGGAGATTTTACCTCTTTTGCTTTTTATACAATTGCAAGCTTTATTGTTGGTTTTCTAGCCGTTTTTGCAGGAATGTATCTAGTCAAATTTATATAGCTAAAGTGTTGTAATTTATTTTTGAAGAAAAATCTTTGAAAAATGTCAGTTCGAGTGATTTTTCGTAAGAATGAAGAAAAATTGTATAGAGAACTATTTTAAATCCCAATATCATATGAACGAATTTGTAACCTATAAATCCATTGACAATTACGCAATCATTACAATCAATAATGGAAAAGCAAATGCAATTTCTCATCAAGTTATAACTGGTTTAAATTTGAGTTTGGACAAAGCAGAGCAAGAAGATAAAGTTGTAATTTTAACAGGAACTTCTGGTGTTTTTTCAGGTGGTTTCGATTTAAAAATAATGACAAAATCACCTGAATCAGCAATTGAGTTGGTTACAAAAGGTTCTAAGCTATCCTTAAGAATGTTGTCTTTTTCAAAACCAATAATTATTGCTTGTAATGGACATGCAATTGCAAAAGGAGCATTCCTTTTATTATCTGTAGATTACAGGATTGGAGTAGAAGGCGATTTTAAAATTGGTTTAAATGAAGTGATGATTGGTATGACAATGCATAATGCAGGAATTGCTATTGCAAAATCGCGTTTATCAGAAGTGTATTTAAATAGAAGCGTAAATAATGCAGAAATATTTAGTGCTAAAGATGCTATAGAAGCAGGTTTTTTAGATACAATTGTACCTGAGAATATGTTGCTGCCAACAGCAATTAAAGTGGCAGAAATGTTTACTAAGCTCAATAAAAAAGCACATGTAGCTACAAAGCTAAAAGTAAGAAAACCGCATTTAGAAGCTTTAGCAAATGCAATTGAATTAGACGCAAAAGGAAGTATTTCTTTGAGTTAGTCATTTTAAATTGATTATTTTTGCCAAAAAAATAAACGAATAAACGTTTACACAATTAAACAACTAAAAATGAAAGCATATATTTTTCCAGGTCAAGGAGCGCAATTTACAGGAATGGGATTAGATTTATACGAGAAGTCTCCATTAGCGCAAGAATACTTTGAAAAAGCAAATAAAATTCTTGGGTTTTCGATTACAGATATTATGTTTGAAGGTACAGCTGAACAATTAAAAGAAACTAAAGTTACACAACCAGCTATCTTTTTGCATTCTGTGATTTTAGCAAAAGTCTTAGGAGATTCCTTTCAGCCAGAAATGGTTGCAGGTCACTCTTTAGGAGAATTATCAGCATTAGTTGCAAACGGAGTTTTGTCTTTTGAAGATGGATTAAAACTAGTTTCTCAAAGAGCTTTAGCAATGCAAAAAGCATGTGAAATTGCACCTTCTACTATGGCTGCAGTTTTAGGACTAGAAGATAATGTGGTTGAAGAAACTTGTGCAGCAATTGATGGAGTAGTAGTAGCAGCAAATTACAATTGTCCAGGTCAATTGGTAATTTCAGGAGAAATTGAAGCCGTAGAAAAAGCTTGTGAAGTATTAACTGAAAAAGGGGCAAGAAGAGCTTTATTGTTGCCAGTTGGAGGTGCATTTCATTCACCAATGATGGAACCAGCAAGAGAGGAGTTGGCAGCAGCAATAGAGGCTACTCAATTTAGTCAACCAACTTGTGCTGTATATCAAAATGTTGTTGCAAAAGCAGTTACAAATCCAAACGAAATAAAAGAAAACTTAATAGCCCAATTAACAGCGCCAGTAAAATGGACACAATGTGTACAAGCTATGATAGCTGATGGAGGAACTGAATTTATTGAAGTTGGACCAGGTAAAGTTTTACAAGGTTTAATGCGTAAAATTGATAGATCTGTTGCTGCAAGTGGAGCAATTTTTGAATAGAAAAAAATAAAATTTCAATAAAAATCCTAAGCATTTTGTTTAGGATTTTTTTGTGAATAGAATTTCGGCTGGTCAAGTCTAAAATTCCCAAGAATAAACGTAAATTTGCAGCCATTAAATTGAAAGATGATGCAATACAATCACCAAGAAATTGAGAAAAATTGGCAAAAATTTTGGGCAGAAAACCAAACTTTTAAAGCTAATGATGAAAGCGACAAACCAAAATATTATGTGTTAGATATGTTTCCTTATCCATCAGGAGCAGGTTTACATGTTGGGCATCCATTAGGCTATATTGCATCAGATATTTATGCACGTTACAAACGTCATAAAGGGTTTAATGTGTTGCATCCACAAGGTTACGATTCTTTTGGTTTGCCAGCAGAACAATATGCTATTCAAACTGGGCAACATCCAGCAAAAACAACTGAAGAAAACATAAAAACCTACAGAAGACAACTAGATCAAATTGGTTTTTCTTTTGATTGGAGCAGAGAGGTTCGTACTTCAAGTCCTGAATATTACAAATGGACACAATGGATTTTTATTCAGTTATTTAATTCTTGGTATAATAAAGATTCAGACAAAGCCGAAGATATTACTACTTTAGAAAAAATCTTTAAAAAAGAAGGAAACACAAGGGTTAATGCAGTTTGTGATGAAGAGATAAAATCTTTTTCTGCTGATGATTGGAATGCTTTTTCGTCTACAAAACAAGAAGAAATTTTATTACAATACAGACTAACTTTTTTATCTGATACAGAGGTAAACTGGTGCCCAGCATTAGGAACTGTTTTAGCTAATGACGAAATTGTAAACGGAGTTTCAGAAAGAGGAGGGCATCCTGTTGTTCGTAAAAAAATGACACAATGGTCTATGCGAATTTCTGCATATGCACAACGTTTATTAGATGGTTTAGAAACTATAGATTGGCCTCAGCCTTTAAAAGATTCGCAAATCAATTGGATTGGAAGGAGTCAAGGAGCTATGGTTACTTTTGAGGTGGAAGCAAAATCAAAAAAAGCAAACAACGAAGTAAAATTAACTTATAAAGAGTTAGAAGCATTAAAAGAATTACGTGCTAATTTATCTAAAGCAGAAACTACGCTTTGGAATGAAATAAAAAATAAAAAAGGAGCTTCAAAATTCAGAAAGAAATATACAATTGGTGCTTTTTTAGTTGATTATGTATGTTTAGCAAAAAACTTAATTGTTGAATTTTCTGGTAAAGAAGATGAAGATGAGAGAACTACGTTTTTCTATGAAGAAGGTTTCAATGTAATTCGTTTTACAAATGAAGAAGTTCTACAAAATGTTGTAAAAGTAGTTTCTGAAATTAATTTTGCAATTCAATTTCCTAAAGTTGAAGCAAAGAATACTGTTAATAAAGAGAATGTCATTTCGAGCGAAGTCGAGAAATCTCATAAAATTGATGTTTTCACAACAAGACCAGACACAATTTACGGAGTAAGTTTTATGACACTAGCTCCAGAACACGAATTGGTTGCTAAAATTACAACAGATGCTCAAAAAGCAGAAGTTGAAGCTTATATTACTGCAACAGCAAAACGTTCTGAAAGAGATAGAATGGCTGATGTAAAAACCATTTCAGGTGCGTTTACAGGTGCTTATGCAATTCATCCTTTTTCTGGTGAAAAAGTACAAATTTGGATTGGTGATTATGTCTTAGCATCTTATGGAACTGGTGCTGTAATGGCTGTTCCTTGTGGAGACCAACGTGATTATGATTTTGCAAAACATTTTGATATTCCGATTCCGAATATTTTTGAAGGCGTAGATATTTCTGAAGCTGCACATACTGATAAAGAAGGAACTGTAATTGCAAATTCAGATTTTTTATCAGGATTAAAATATAAGAAAGCCCTAAAATTAGCCATTTATGAAATGGAAAAACGTGGTTTTGGTTACGGAAAAATAAATTACAGATTAAGAGATGCCGTTTTTAGTAGACAGCGTTATTGGGGAGAACCATTTCCTGTGTATTACAAAGATGGAATGCCACAAATGATTGACGAAAAATACTTGCCAATTGTGTTGCCAGAAGTAGAAAAGTACTTGCCAACTGAAGATGGTAAACCACCTTTAGGAAACGCAACAGAATGGGCATGGGATTCTCGTGGAAAGAAAGTAGTTTCTAATGATAAGTTAAAAAATAAAACGGTTTATCCTTTAGAATTAAACACAATGCCTGGTTGGGCTGGGAGTTCTTGGTATTTTAATAGATATATGGATGCCAATAATGCTGAAGCATTTGCAAGCAAAGAAAATCTAGAATATTGGAAAGAAGTTGATTTATATATTGGAGGTTCAGAACACGCAACAGGTCATTTATTATATGCGCGTTTTTGGCAAAAATTCTTGTTTGATAAAGGAATTGTGCCTGTTGATGAATTTGCGAAAAAGTTGATTAACCAAGGAATGATTTTGGGAACTTCTGCTTTTGTTTATAAAGCTGATGCCTATATCAAGTCTGGATGCTCTTTGGATAGTTCTTTTGATGAAATAAAGAGGAAAATTCCACCAATATTCGTGTCTAAAGATTTATTTAAATCGGATGACGATTTTGAAAATATTCTTATTGAGTATTTATTGAATCGTAAAATTGTTAATCAACAAGAAGCAGAGCTCATAACCATAATTAGAAGTAATCTTCATGTTGATGTTTCTTTAGTCAATTCTTCTGATGAACTAGATATGGAAGGCTTTAAAAGTCACCCTCTAAATGTTGACTATAAAAATGCTGAATTCATTTTAGAAGATGGAACTTATAAAGTAGGGCGTGAAGTAGAAAAAATGTCCAAATCCAAATACAATGTTGTAAATCCTGATGATATTGTAGTAGAATATGGTGCAGATGCTTTAAGAATGTTCGAAATGTTTTTAGGGCCTTTAGAACAAACGAAACCTTGGAAAACTTCTGGTATTTCTGGAGTGTATTCTTTCTTAAAGAAGTTGTGGAAATTATTCTATTCAGGTGAAAACATTAAAATTTCGGATGCAGCTCCAACAAAAGATGAATTAAAAACTTTACATAAAACCATAAAAAAAGTAGAAGAAGATATAGAGAACTTTTCTTTCAATACATCTGTCTCAACTTTTATGATTGCTGTAAATGAGTTAACTGCTTTAAAATGTAACAAACGTGAAATATTAGAGCCTTTATTGGTTTTAATTTCTCCTTATGCTCCTCATATTGCAGAAGAATTATGGAATAAGTTAGGGCATTCAGAAAGTGTTTCAACAGTACCTTTTCCTGTTTTTGAAGCGAAACATTTGGTAGAAAGTGCTAAAAACTATCCAATTTCGTTTAATGGAAAAATGCGTTTTACGTTAGAATTGTCTTTAGATTTATCAAAAGAAGAAATTGAGAAAACTGTTATGGCTCACGAAAAAACACAAGCACAATTACAAGGTAGAACTCCTAAGAAAGTGATTGTTATTCCAGGTAAAATTGTAAATATAGTGGGTTAAATACTTGTCAAGTTAAAATTTAAGTAGCATTATTTTTGATGTGAAAACTATTCTTTTTTTCGACAAATAAAAAAAGGATTGAAAAGAAAAAATAATTATGAATACTTTTGAAATTTTGGGTGCTTTAGCAGCATTAATAACAACAACCGCTTTTCTGCCACAGGTATACAAAACTTGGAAAACAAAAGATACTAAATCTTTATCGCTAACAATGTATAGTTCCTTTTTTATAGGGGTTTCTTTGTGAGTAGTTTATGGTTTTTACTTAGAAAGTTTGCCAATGATTTTAGCAAATGGGGTAACAGCCATATCTGCTTTAATTTTAATTCGGTTAAAATTGAAATATAAATAAAATATTAAAATTTTATTGTTATCAAAGCCATTACATTATCTGTGATGGCTTTTTTCTTTTTACATTGATTTTCTATGAATAAAAACCTACATTTGATAAAACTTATATTTTATGCCCACCACAAGACAAAATGGAAGTTTATATACCAATATTCAAAATAATATTGCCACTATTCAGTTTGGTCATCCTGCAAGTAATTCTTTTCCAAATGAATTGTTAGATAGATTAACTAAAGCCTTAAATTCAATTTCAAAAAACGATTCAGTTTCAGTTATCATTTTAAAATCTGAAGGTGAAAGAGCATTTTGTGCTGGTGCTTCTTTTGATGAATTAGTGGCTATTTCTAATTTAGATGAAGGTGAACAATTCTTTTCAGGTTTTGCAAATGTAATTAATGCAATGAGAACTTGTGGAAAAATTATCATTGGTAGAGTGCAAGGTAAAACTGTTGGTGGTGGAGTAGGTATAGCATCCGCTTGCGATTATGTATATGCTACAGAACATGCTTCAATAAAATTATCTGAATTATCAATTGGTATTGGTCCATTTGTAATTGAGCCAGCTGTTAAACGTAAAATTGGTTTAGCAGGATTGTCAGAATTAACTTTAGATGCTACAAACTGGAAAACCGCTTATTGGGCTAAAGAAAAAGGTTTGTATGCGAAAGTTTTTGAAAATAGTAAAGAATTAGATCATGAATTAGAACTTTTTGCTGCTAAATTAGCTTCTTGTAATCCTCAAGCATTATTAGAAATGAAAAAAGTTTTATGGGAAAACACAAATCACTGGGATACTCTTTTAAAAGAAAGAGCAAAAATTTCTGGGGAGTTGGTTTTATCTGATTTTACTAAAAAAGCATTGGCTAAATTTTCTAAATAATAATTGATGAAAATTGTAGCAACTAATATTGGCGAACGTAAAGAAATCATCTACAAGAATAAGAAAGTAATTACTGGTATTTACAAATACCCTGTTAATAAATCAATTTTTTTAGATGCAGAAGAAGTAAAAGGTGATGAAATTTCAGATAGAATAAATCACGGAGGTACCAACCAAGCTGTTTATGCGTATTCTTTAAAGCATTATGATTATTGGAAACCTTTATATCCTAATTTAGATTGGAGTTTTGGAATGTTTGGTGAAAACTTAACCATTGATGATATTGAGGAAACAAAAATTCACGTTGGAGATATCTTTAAAGTGGGCGAAGCAATTTTAGAGGCTACTTTGCAAAGAAGTCCTTGTTATAAATTAGGTGTTCGTTTTAATAATATGAAAATTGTAAAACAATTTTGGAATACTACTCTATGTGGAGTTTATTTTAAAGTGATACAAACAGGTTTTGTGAAAAAAGGAGATGTATTTGAACAAATTAAAAGCTATCCCAAAAATCCAACAATTGCAGATTTATTAATCCAAAGAAAAAAAGAAAAAACAATTAAATGAAATTAAGAAAAAGATATTTTTTACTCATTTTTCTAGCAATATTACCCTTCTATAAATTATTTCATTTTGGAGATTACTGTTTCGGAGATGTAGATTTATTTTATTTTGTAATACTTTCTGTAGTATTTGCAATAGCTTTTATAGCAACTGTATTCTATAATTTATATCGAATATCCTTAAGAAATGAACTATTTAACTTTAGACCTTTAATCATAGCTGGAGTTTTTTTATTAGCTATGGTTTTAGGATTAAAATATCATAACAACAACCCATTTAAAAGTAAAGTAGATGTTTTTAAAAGTATTTCTAAAGAAAACGAACAGCTAGAGATTGTTTTATTTGATAATAATACCTTTGAATTTAAGATAACTTTCAATCACAATACTTGTGTAGAAAAAGGTACGTATTATTTCGAAAAAGATGTGCTGATTCTGGATAAAAACAATAAAGTAAATGGAAATGTACTTTTTGATAAAGTATATACTTTTAATAAAACTTATCACAGTTTAATTCCAAAAGACAGTTTGCTTCAAAAATTTTCACAAAAAAATAAATTCTAAGTTTAATTTTTTTTTATTTTTCAGTAATTTTTGTTAGGTTAAACTTCAAGTGAAGTCTTAAAGAATTGATTGTCAATTCAATAAATATTTGTTTATTGAGTTAAAGAAATCGTAAATAATATTTATTTTTTTTGATAAAAATTGAAATTAATTTCTATATTTGCGTGTGGTTTTTTATTAAGCCACACTTTTTCTTTTTCATAGCAATTTTCCCACTCAATTTATTGAGTGGGTTTTTTTATTGATTTACATAAGAAAACCTAATAAATTCTATGGTAAATTCATATTTATAAAATATCTTTGCAAACTATTTATAGGTAATATGAATTCAACTGTAATTTCTGATACAAAAATCACTATGAGTACCCTTATATCAGATTTAAAACAACTTACAAAAGTTGGTTTATCTTTAAGCGTTGTTTTCTCTTCAGTTGCTGGTTATTTGTTGGCTGTAGATATTATCAATTTTACTACACTTTTGTTATTAGCTTTTGGAGGTTTTTTTATGGTAGGTGCGTCAAATGCATTTAATCAAATTATAGAAAAAGATACAGACGCGTTAATGAAACGTACTAAAAACAGACCTTTACCAACAGGAAGAATGTCTGTTAATTTTGCAATAACAATTGCTGTTTTCTTTACGGTTTTAGGAATTTCAATTTTATATAGCATCAATCCAAAAACGGCTTTATTTGGAGCTATTTCCATTTTTTTATACACTTCTGTATATACACCTTTAAAATCGGTAACACCATTAACGGTTTTTGTTGGTGCAATTCCAGGAGCAATTCCATTTATGCTAGGTTGGGTAGCAGCTACAAATCAATTTGGAATAGAAGCAGGTTTTTTATTTATGATTCAATTTTTCTGGCAATTTCCTCATTTTTGGGCTATTGGTTGGTTGCAATTTGAAGAGTATAAAAAAGCAGGATTCAATATGTTACCAATGAATACCAAAGACAAAGGAGCTGTAAAACAAATTATTTTTTACACTGCAATTATGATTTTGGTTTCGATATCACCTGTTTTAAAATTATCTGGTGATTTTTATATATATCCATTAACTGCAGTAATAGTAGCCTTATTAGGGTTTACAATGTTGTATTATGGAGTGAAATTGCATAAATCTGAAGAAAATACAGATGCAAGAAAACTAATGTTATCTAGTGTTTTGTATATTACTGTTGTACAAATTGTATATGTGGTAGATAAATTTTTACATTAAAAATGATAGGACAAGAAGCTTTAAAGCAAGAATATGTTGTAGCTAAGAAGAAATCAGCAAAACCAATGTTGTGGATTTCTATGATTAGTATGGTAATGTTTTTTGCAGGATTAACAAGTGCTTACGTAATCAGTATGAAACGTGATGATTGGGTTTCTTTTGATTTGCCTCAAGCATTTTATGTAAGTACAGTCTTAATTGTGGCAAGTAGTATTACACTATTATTGTCTCAACGATTTTTAAAACAAGATAAAAGACAAATTTCATTAATACTATTAGTAATTACGTTATTTTTGGGAATAGGATTCATTTGGCAACAATATGTGGGCTTTAATGAATTAAAAAGTATAGGATTATTTTTTACAGGACCAGAGAGTACAGTATCAACTTCGTTTATAATTGGTATTACTTTTATTCACGTTTTGCACCTGTTAGCAGGTGTTGTTGTACTTTTAGTCGTAATTTATAATCATTTTAAATATAAATACAAATCAGATGATATGCTTGGTTTTGAGCTAGGTGCAATTTTCTGGCATTTTGTAGATATACTATGGATTTATCTATTTTTCTTTTTCTCTTTTATTAAGTGATGAAAATTAGTTATTTTTGGCGAAAGTTTAAGATTTTTTAATTAAATATTATATATGGAAGCAAATATTGCTATACCTTCAGACGGAAAAAATACTTGGAGTGGTGGAGGAGTAAGACCATTTGGTGCTAGTTATGGTAAAATGATGATGTGGTTTTTTATCGTTTCTGATGCATTAACCTTTTCAGGGTTTTTGGCAGCTTACGGTTTAACTCGTTTTAAATTTATTGACTCTTGGCCAATTGCAGATGAGGTTTTTACACACATCCCTTTTATACATGGTAATTATCCAATGTATTATGTGGCTTTTATGACGTTTGTACTTATTTTTTCTTCAGTAACAATGGTCTTAGCTGTAGATGCTGGTCATAAAATGCAGAAAAATAAAGTAGCTTGGTATATGTTTGCTACAATTATTGGTGGTTTAATTTTTGTTGGTTCTCAAGCTTGGGAATGGAATACCTTTATTAAAGGTTCTTATGGAGCTGTAAAAACTACAGATGGTAAAGTGTTACAATTTGTAAAAGACGGACATCAAATAGCATTGTCTGACTTTGTAGTAGGAGATAGAATGGATCACAGGGTTTCTAATACGAAGAAAAATGGATTGTGGTTTGAGTCTGGAGAAGATGTAGGACAATATTCTGTAGCACAAATTGCAGCTTCTTACGAAGCAAACCCTTCTATTCAGATTAGAAGTGAAAAGATTGATATGGATAAGAAACAAAAAATTATCCTATCAAGAGAAAAAGGAGCAGCTGAACTTGCAAAAGGAAAGTTTGTTATAGAAGGCGCAAATTTGCAAGCAAATGAGTATGGGAATACCATATTTGCAGATTTCTTTTTCTTTATCACAGGTTTTCACGGTTTTCACGTATTCTCAGGAATCGTAATTAATATCATCATTTTCTTTAATGTTATTCTTGGTACATACGAGAAAAGAGGGCATTATGAAATGGTAGAAAAAGTAGGATTATATTGGCACTTTGTAGATTTAGTATGGGTATTCGTATTCACATTCTTCTATTTAGTATAATTAATAAAATAGCATTATAAAATGGCACACGCACACGAATCTAATGTAAAAAGAATTTGGATGGTATTTTTATTACTATCTGTAGTAACTATTGTTGAAGTTGGTTTTGGTATTGTAAAACCAGATTTTCTTCACTTAACAAGTTTTTTAGGGACTAGTCCTTTAAACTGGTTGTTTATTATCTTAACGTTATTTAAGGCTTACTATATTACCTGGACATTTATGCACATGGAAGGAGAAATGAAATGGTTTAGACGATCAGTAGTTTGGACTGCAATTTTCCTGATTTGTTACTTAGTAACATTGCTCTTAATAGAAGGAGAATATTTATATGAAACATTAGCGCCACTAGTAAAATGGTAAATAAAAAATAAAAGAGGTGGTTTTAACCACCTCTTTTTATATACATAATAAATGTTATTTCTGTTTTAATTAATTTCTAACAAATGAAATTTTTCACTAAAAAAAGAGTTGTATTATTTTTACTTTTTATATTTCCTTTAATTTGTTTTTTAATCCTATCTACAGGTGAAAATAATTTCAAAAAACTACCAATTCTTACTGAAAATATAATCGATATTTCTCAAATTGATAGTACAAATTCAGTACAATTAAAAGACAACGTTTCTATAATTTGTTTTTTAGGAAATGATGTAAATACTAATAAATCAGGTCTTTTTAGTTTGAATGAGAAAGTATATAAAAAATTTACAGATTATAAGAAATTTCAAATTTTAGCTTTATACCCAAAAGGACAAGAATTAGAAGCTCAAAAATTAAAAGAAGAAATAGGTGCATTTACAGATATGCAAAAATGGAAATTTGTTGCAAGTTCTAAAGAAGAGATAGAAGGTTTCTACTCTAGTTTTGCTTTTAATGAACCTTTGGTAAACCTCTCGTCTACAAAAGCTTTTTTAGTAGATAAAAATGTAAATTTAAGAGGAAGGTTGCATGATGAAGGTATTGAAAACAATAAGTTATTTGGTTATAATCTAAATTCTGTTGCAGTATTAAATGGAAAACTAAAAGACGACGTTAAAGTGTTGTACTATGAATATTATGCTGCATTTAAAGAAAAGAATAAAAACAAAGCAGACAGAAAAGAAGTAGGGTTATGAGTAAAAAGTATTCATACATAGGTATTGCATTTATCATTTTATTATTTGGTATTTATACAGTTCCAAAAGTAGTTAGTCATTTTGAAAAATCTGATTTAGTTAAATTTGATAAAGTACCAGATTTTGAGTTTACAAACCAAGAAGGAAAAAAAATCACAAATAAAGCTTATGAAGGAAAGGTATATGTTGTAGAGTTTTTCTTTTCTACATGCCCAACTATTTGTCCTTTAATGAATAAAAAAATGCTAACTATTCAAGATACTTTTTTTGGGAACCCTGAGTTTGGTATTGCATCAATTTCTATAACTCCAGAAATAGATTCTCCTAAGGTTTTAAAAGAATATGCAAAGAATAATGGCATAACTCATAAGAATTGGCACTTGTTAACAGGTAAATCAGAAAATGTTGTATATGCATTGTCTAATAAAGGTTTTAAATTATATGCAGGAAAAGGAGATGCATCTCATGCAGGTTTTGAGCATTCAGGCTTATTTGCTTTGGTAGATAAAAATGGATATATACGTTCCAGAAAAGACGAATTTGGAAACCCTATAATGTATTATAGAGCATTGCAAGAGCAAACTTTTCCTGACCAAATAAAAGAATTAAAAGAAGATATAAAACTGTTGTTAAATGAGTAATCTAGCACAAGAAAGAAAGTATAAAAAGATAATTACAGTTCTGTCAATTGTAATTCCATTGGCTGTAGCTGCGTTGTTTGGAGTTAATTTAAGAAAATTAGGTTTTAATGTTGAACCACTTACTTTTCTGCCTCCAATTTATGCGTCAATTAATGGGTTAACAGCCGTTCTTTTAATAGCAGCTGTTATCGCTATTAAAAATGGAAATCAAAAATTACATGAACTCTTAAATACATTTGCAATAGCTTGTTCATTAGCTTTTTTATTGATGTACATTGCCTATCACATGACTTCAGATTCTACAAAATTTGGAGGTGAAGGAGCTATAAAATATATTTATTATTTTATTTTATTAACTCATATTATATTATCTGTAATAGTAATTCCTTTTGTACTTACTACTTTTATGAGAGCCAAATTGGGTAACTTTCCTCAACATAAAAAAATAGCAAAAATAACTTTTCCTTTATGGTTATATGTAGCTATTACTGGTGTTGTAGTTTATATAATGATATCACCTTATTACGTTAGTTAGTAGAAGTAATTTAAATATTAAAAAATGTCATTTATTAATAAAGTTAAACGAAAAGAGTTTTGGAAAAATTCGCTTAAAATTGCGGTTCCTTTTTTCATTTTTGTAACCATCATCTCTCTATTAATGAATAGTTGGAAAGAAATTTTTGCAGGTGATTTTGCTAAAGTAGCAGAAGTAAATTTTAATAATGGAAAATGGATTTCTTTTTGGACTTATAAAGTTCTTTTTAGTTTATTTTACGGAATGTATATGACAAATAAAAATATGAAATAAAGCTCCCGTTGTTTAAATAACAAATTTAAAAGCGTAAATGAAGAAACAGAATTTATGAATTCGATTTCTTTAGTTAATATATTATTCTTTTTTATTAAGCATTTTTAGATTTTTATACTACATCATCAGTTAGACATGTAAAAGAGGTTAGCTTTGTTAGAAACCCTTTTAGAACTCTTACTTTTCTCTTGTAGAGGGTCTTTTATTTCGACATTTTTTGCACTAAAATTTTCGTCAGAAACTTGGGTAGATTTTTTTTGTGCATTAACTTTGGCATTTATAGAAAAAGAAGAAACTAATAAACAGAAAAAAGAATTTTTTTCTTGTTGGTTAGTTAAAAGTTAGGGTATTATAATAAGAAATAAAATCAATTTTTAGAATGGACATATTGTTAAATGTTTTAGACAACAAAAAAATAAATCAAGAAATAACCATTTCTGGTTCTAAAAGTGAATCTAACAGATTATTGATTTTACAAAAGCTTTTTCCAGAAATTTTAATTGAAAATTTATCTGATTCTGATGATTCTATTCATATGCAACATGCACTTTCTACTGATAAAGAAATAGTAGATATTGGTCATGCAGGAACAGCAATGCGTTTTCTAACCTCTTATTTTGCAGTAAATGAAGGTAGAGAAACTGTGTTAACAGGTTCAGAAAGAATGCAAAATAGACCTATAGAAATTTTGGTAAATGCATTAAAAGATTTGGGTGCAGAAATTTCTTATGAAGCTAAAGTAGGTTACCCTCCAATTAGAATTAAAGGAACTAAACTTACAAAAGATAAAGTTCAAATTAATGGAAATGTAAGCAGTCAATATATTTCTTCATTATTATTAATCGCCTCTAAACTTGAAAATGGATTAGAAATTGAGTTGATTGGAAAAATTACTTCAGTGCCTTATATCAATATGACTTTGAGTTTGTTAACACAGCTAGGAATTGAAAGCAGTTTTACCAAAAATAGTATTAAAGTACACCCAAAGAAAACCATAGATAAACAAACCGTTGTTGTAGAATCTGATTGGTCTTCAGCAAGTTATTTTTATTCAATAGTTGCATTGGCTGAAATTGGTACTGAAATTAAATTATCAGCATATAAAGAAGAAAGTTTACAAGGTGATTCTTGTTTGGCAGATATTTACCAACATTTTGGAGTAACAACTACTTTTGGTGATAATTGTATTACACTTAAAAAAGAAAACGCTACAGATAAAAAGACATTAGAAATCAATTTAAAAAATGCGCCAGATATTGCACAAACAATTGCTGTTACTTGTTTTGCAGAAGGTGTTACTTGTAATTTATCGGGTTTACATACTTTAAAAATTAAAGAAACTGATAGATTGGTGGCTTTAGAAGATGAATTGTCAAAATTAGGTGCAAATATTTCTGTAACTAACGAAAGTTTGCATTTAAAAATAACATCAGAGATCAATCAAAACATAGCAATTAAAACCTATAATGATCATAGAATGGCTATGGCTTTTGCTCCTTTGGCTTTAAGAGTTCCTATCCAAATTAATAATGCTGAGGTAGTTACTAAATCTTACCAAAAATTTTGGGATGATATGAAGCAAATAGGCATAAAAATCAGTCAATTATAAAGATAAATACGCAAACACTTGACAACGCCTATTCGCATATCGTATATTTGCCACTTTTATAGCAAAATATACATATGAAATTATCAAACTTTGATTTTGAATTACCAGAAGAATTGTTAGCCATTTATCCTGCTGAACATAGAGATGAATCTCGTTTAATGGTATTGAATAAGAAAGAACAAACTATTGAACATAAAACCTTTAAAGACGTTATCAATTACTTTGATGAAGGTGATGTAATGATGTTGAATAACACCAAAGTTTTTCCTGCAAGAATGTATGGGAATAAAGAAAAAACTGGTGCTAGAATAGAGGTTTTCTTATTAAGAGAATTAAATGCAGAAAATAGATTGTGGGATGTTTTAGTAGATCCAGCAAGGAAAATTAGAATTGGAAACAAATTATTTTTTGGTGAGGATGATAGTTTAGTAGCAGAAGTTATAGATAATACTACTTCTAGAGGAAGAACTTTACGTTTCTTGTTTGATGGAAGTTACGAAGCTTTTAGAGAAAAGTTATTGGAACTTGGAGAAACTCCTTTACCAAAAGCAATTAAAAGAGAGGTAGAACCTTCTGATGAAGAGCGTTATCAAACGATTTATGCAAAACACGAAGGTGCAGTTGCTGCTCCAACAGCAGGATTACATTTCTCTAAACATTTATTAAAACGTTTAGAAATTAAAGGTGTAGATTTTGCAGAAATGACTTTACACGTTGGTTTAGGAACATTTAGCCCAGTAGAAGTAGAAGATTTATCCAAGCACAAAATGGATTCTGAGCAAATTGTAATTCCTGCTGCTACTGCAACAAAAATCAATAAAGCGAAACATGAAAAAAGAAGGATTTGTGCAGTTGGAACTACAGTAATGAGAACAGTTGAGTCTTCAGTTTCCTCTAAACAAGAATTAAATGCTTTTGAAGGATGGACAAATAAATTTATTTTTCCTCCTTTCGAATTTAATATTGCAAATGCAATGATTACAAATTTCCATGAGCCAAAATCTACTTTAATGATGCAGGCAGCTGCATTTGCAGGTTATGATTTTTTGATGGAAGCTTATAAACTAGCTATAAAAGAAGGGTATAGATTCTCTACTTATGGAGATGCTATGTTGATTATATAAAACAAACTATTTATAGATTGATAAACCTCACAAGATTCTTGTGAGGTTTTGTATTTTTGCAAAAGATGGAAGTAAAAAAGAAAGACATAAGAGCCTTAACCAAAGAACAATTGCGTGATTTCTTCGTGGAAAATGGAGACAAAGCTTTTCGTGGAAATCAAGTTTATGAATGGCTTTGGAATAAATCTTTGCATACTTTTGAAGATATGACAAACATTTCTAAGCAAACTAGAGAAATGTTAGAAAACAACTTTGTTATCAATCATATTAAGGTTGATTCGATGCAAAAAAGTAGTGATGGAACCATTAAGAATGGAATTAAATTACATGATGGTTTAATTGTAGAATCTGTTTTAATTCCTACTCCAAAAAGAACAACAGCCTGTGTTTCTAGTCAGGTAGGATGTAGTTTAGATTGTAAATTTTGTGCAACTGCACGTTTAAAAAGGATGCGAAACTTAAATCCTGATGAAATTTACGATCAAGTTGTTGTAATTGACAAACAAAGTAGATTATATCATAATAAAAAATTGACAAATATTGTTTTTATGGGAATGGGTGAACCCTTAATGAACTACAAAAATGTTTTGAAATCCATAGAAATGATAACATCACCTGAAGGTTTAGGGATGTCATCAAAAAGAATAACAGTTTCAACTTCTGGAGTGCCAAAAATGATTAAGAAAATGGCTGATGAAGAAGTGAAATTCAATTTGGCTGTTTCTTTACACTCTGCAATTGACGAGGTAAGGACTTCAATAATGCCTTTTAATACTAATTTTCCACTTAAAGATTTAAAAGAATCTTTAGAATATTGGTATGAAAAAACGAATAGAGCAATTACTTATGAATATGTGGTTTGGGAAGGTATTAATGATCGAAAAGAAGACATTAAAGCATTAGTAGATTTTTGTAAATATGTACCTTGTAAAGTCAATTTAATAGAATATAATCCTATTGATGATGGCGAGTTTCAACAAGCAAGTTCATCAGCAATAAATAACTATATTTCTAATTTAGAAATGCACGATATTACTGTAAATGTAAGAAGAAGTAGAGGTAAAGATATTGATGCTGCTTGTGGACAATTGGCAAATAAAACTTAAATTTCTGTCATGCTGAACTTGTTTCAGCATCTCATAATTTTCATTACTTTTGATATAAATACTGTAACTACTTCAGCAAATAATGAAACCAGTAGAACTGATTAAACTTCCCATTAAAAATGAAATGGAACTCTTTGAAAAAAAGTTCAAAGACGCTATGCTTTCTAAAGTTCCATTGTTAAACAGAATTACCTATTATATTGTTCGAAGAAAAGGAAAACAAATGCGTCCAATGTTTGTTTTTTTGGTGGCAAAAATGGTTTCTGATGGTGGTTTTGATGAACGAACTTATAGAGGAGCATCAGTAGTAGAGCTCATTCATACAGCAACTTTAGTACATGATGATGTTGTAGATGACTCCAATAGAAGACGTGGTTTTTTCTCTATAAATGCACTTTGGAAAAATAAAATTGCAGTTTTAGTTGGAGATTTTTTGCTTTCAAAAGGATTATTACTGTCTATTGATAATGAGGATTTTGACTTGCTAAAACTAATTTCTATTGCTGTTCGTGAAATGAGTGAAGGCGAGTTGCTTCAAATAGAAAAAGCCAGAAAATTAGATATTACAGAAGCGATATATTTTGATATTATTCGTCAAAAAACGGCGACATTAATTGCGGCTTGTTGTGGAATAGGTGCTGCTTCTGTTGGCGCAAATAATGATACTGTTCAACAAATGCGAAAGTTTGGGGAATATATTGGAATCGCTTTTCAAATAAAAGACGATTTATTCGATTATACTGATGCCAAAATCGGAAAACCAACAGGGATTGACATCAAAGAGCAAAAAATGACTTTGCCTCTAATTCATACTTTAAATACCTGTTCTAAAAAGGAAAAGGCTTGGTTGATTAATTCTATTAAAAAACACAATAAAGACAAAAAAAGAGTCAAAGAAGTCATCGATTTTGTAAAAGAAAATGGGGGAATTGAGTATACGACTACCAAAATGAACGACTACAAAAATAGAGCTTTAACTATTTTAGAAAACTATCCAGATTCACCTTATAAAAAATCGTTACTACAAATGATAGATTATGTTGTAGAACGTAAGATTTAATCTAAAATAAGCGCATAACTTTTAGGGTGTTTTACAGCATATTTTAACTTGAAATTTGTTGCTTCATTTTTAGATAAAGCTATATTCCATCTAATTTCTCCTGTTTTATTGTTTAAAGATCCTTTTGTTATATCTGTATCTAATTCAATTTTTATTTGTTCAGCTTTTGATATCGGAATTTGATCTAAAACAACAATGTTTATGGCTTCATTTTTGTTGTTTTTTAGAGTATAGTTCCATACTCTTGATTCTTCTTTTTTATTACCAATAAACTGTTTTTTTATAAAATCTTTTTCTTTGTTTCTAGTTATAGTTACATTTTTGTCAATACCTAAAGATATTTCTAACTCTTTTTTTGCAAATCTTGTGTCAATAAGTGTTGTACCAGTAAAAGTATCTTCAAAATAAATATTAGCCTCAGCTTCTAATAAATTAAATTTTTCCCAATCATTAATTTTTGCCACTAAAAAAGCACTTTGCTCAGCCTTTGGAAAAGAGTAGTATTGATATTTAGAAGTAATATTAAAACTTCTCATAGGAATACTAAAACTTTTATTAGAAGATTTTATTGAATAAGGTTTAACAACTTCGAAATTAACTGTAGTTTGATTTACTACCTGTTTTGTATTAATTGTACTTACTTTTTCTTCTTTAATCGTAGAAACTCCTCTAACAGATATTCCTGCTGCTTTTCCAGATAATGCTCTACTGATGTTCCTTTTATTTTTGCTACTACCATTTTTTTTTGTTCCATACCCAACTACTACAATTTCATCTAATGAATTATAATCCTCTTCTAGCATAACATTTATAGTATTACTAGATATTGGGACTTCTCTTGTTTTGTAGCCTAAGTAGCTAAATACTAAACTACTGTTTTTTTGAGGTGTTTCAATAGAAAAATTACCATCAAAGTCAGAACTTGTTCCTATTGTTGTACCTTTTATTAGTATGCTAGCTCCAGGTAAAGGTTCTCCAGAGCCACTAACATTACCAGTAACACTATTTATTTTATCATTATAATTTGGAGGGAGTGTTCCATATCCTATAAAATAGGGTATGATTTCTTTTACTTTTGTTGACTTTGTTGGGTTTCCTGAGGAAAAACTTAGTTTTACATTTTTCCAATCTACTTTAGAGTTTTGATATAAATTAGCTTTATAGATTAATTCTAATGGAGCTTTAATATTTTTTACTCTAACATCATAAGAAGGATACCATCCTACATTATCTACATTATAACTTAAGGTAAATTTTGTGTTCTTAGTAACTTCAGATTTTAAACGTATGATTATTTCGCCAGAACCAAATTTGATTTTTGGAATAACCTCATTTATTTGTTTTTTTAATTTTGAAACTTCTAGCTCTAATTTTAGCTTCTCTTTTTTTAGCTTAAATTTAGTTGTTTTTAAAGTTCTTATCTTATTTCCATAATAATTTGCTGCTTCTTTAAAAGTTGTAGCTGTTAAGGTTTGATTTCCTCCAATTGATTTATTAGATCTTAAAAATGAAATTTCTTCTTCTATAATTTCTAAATCAACATTTATTGAATTGATACTATTTTCAAGTGATGATAATGTTGTTTTTAAATTTTTGGAAATAGAATTCTCTTTTATGGATTTTAAATAATCTTTCTGAAAATTTATAGCCTGAATTTCAATTCCTTTAGCTTTTACTTGAATGCTTTTACCATCTATAAATGGTGATAGGTTTATAAACTTTAATGTGTTTTCACCTTTGCTTAGCGAAACTGTTTTTTCTCTAGTAATTTGTGCATTTTTTAAAAATACAACAGCTGATTTTACCTCAGATTTTACTTTGCGCTCATTTAAGTTTTGAGCTTTAAAAGAAATGGTAAATAGAAAACCTATTAACAGAAAGATACTTTTTTTCATAAGATATATTTTGAATGATATTAGCATTCCAAAAATATCTGAATAGAATTTGTATTAAAAACTAGATTTAGTAAAAAGGGTATATGAGTGAGTGAAAGAGGTTTGTAGTTTAGTTAAAATAAGCAATCAAAAATCCAATAAAGCTAAGAACAAAACAAAGAGGAGAAAATAATTGAGTATCCCATTTTGCAAAAAGGGTAGTTTTAATTTGTTTAAAAAAGCAATATATTTAAAATCACCAACAGCTCTTAGAAAAAATATTGATGGAACAATCCATAATATATAGCTTGTCCAATTTGGGAAGTTAATTTCAAAAAAATCAATTTGTAACAGGTAAAAAATAGCAATAATCGTTAGATATACACCTACCATAATAGAATCTATAGTTTTTGGATTCATTACTAAATCTCCATTTTCTTTTGTTGGTATTGCATTTTTAAAACCCCATTTACCACCTTTTGCCCAATAAAAATGAATGATTCCAAGCGTAGAAAAAATCAAAAATAATATTAAAATTAAAAATGTACTTATCATTGTTATTTGTTTTGTTGCCCTAATTTTTCAATTTTAGTTAACCAATTTTTTCGATAAGACTCTTTAGAGAGTCTTAATGGCCCAATAGTTGTAAATTTTACTTTTTTAATACCTATGAAGTTTAAAGTCAATTTTTTAATAGCTATATGGCTTGGTTGTTTGTTAATCCATCTATAATACCAAGCAGGTTGATCTAAAGTAGAAATGACTCTTGCAGTTTTGTTGGTCAATAATTTGTCCCACCAAACAGAATTTTCTCTTTTTTGAAATGCAAAACCAGGCAAAAAAACTCGGTCAAGGAACCCTTTCATAATTGCTGGATAAGAACCCCACCAAACAGGATAAATCCAAACCAAATGATTTGCCCATTTAATTTTTTCTTGGGCTTCTAATAAATCAGGCTCTAGTGTTGTGCGTTTTCTATATCCAAATTCTAAATTTGGGTTAAATTTTAAATGACTAATAACGATTTCTTTGAGTTCAGCATCAGAATCTAAAACTCCTTTTTTATAGGCTTTTGCAATAGCAAAACAATAACTTTCATTATCTGGATGTCCATTAATAATTAAGATTTTCTTTTTCATATATTAGGAAAGTTATTGTCTTTATAAAACTCTTGAAGCAATTGAGATATGATCATCTTTATATTTTCTACAAAGATATTTTGCAAAAAATAGTTTCTACTTGACAATTGTCAAGAAAGCAAATTATTTTCCTCTAATTCTACTAAAAGTTTCTGCTGTCATTCCTAAATATGTAGCAATATGTTTAGAGGCAACTCTTTGAAAAAGTTCTGGTTTTTTTTCTAATAACATTTCATAGCGCTCTTTAGTGGTTTTTAAAACTAGGTTATCAATTCTTTCTACTAAATCTATATAGAGTTGTTGTAAAAATAATCGGCCAAAACGTTCGTACTTTTGGTGTTTTTGAAATAGGTTTTCCAAATCATAGTGCGATATTGCTAAGACTTCCAAATCTTCTAATGCTTCAATATTATATTTGCTTTTTTTACATTGAATAAAACTATCAATAGCAGTTATGCTTTCCTTTTCAGAAGTAAAATGACAAGTAATATCCTTGTCTTCTTTGAAATAAAAAACGCGTGCAATTCCGTTTAAGATAATATAAAAATGATTACAAACCTTACCAGATTCATGAAGAATGCTATTTTTCTTATAGGTTTGGTATGTTGTAATTTCTTGAATAGCTTTAACCAGTTCAGGATTTTCTAACAGTAAAGTAGCATTGTTTTCGAATAAATTACTCATAGCTACAATTTTAAAAGTTCTTCTATAAAATCTCTTTTGTTAGACAATCTTGGTATTTTATGTTGACCTCCTAATTTTCCTTTTTTCTTTAACCAATCATAAAACAAACCTTCTTTAGCTACGTGAATTTTAGGCATTGCTAATGTCATAGAATTGTAACGTTTGGCTTCATAATCAGAGTTAATAGACTTCAATGAATTATCCAACATTTCTGTAAAATAACTCATATTTTGTGGTTTTTTATTAAATTCAATAATCCATTCATGACCACCACTTTTTTTAGCTGCCATAAAAATAGGGCCAACTGTATAATCAGAAATGATAGCATCTGTCTTTTCACAAGCTAGTTTTAATGCATCTTCTACATTTTCAATATTTAGTTCTTCACCAAAAACATTTATATAATGTCTTGTTCTTCCAGTAATTTTTATTCGATAAGGTTCTAAAGAAGTAAAACGAATGGTATCACCAATTAAATAACGCCATAAACCACTATTTGTAGTGATAATTAAGGCATAATCAATACCTGTTTTTACTTCAGAAATAGCGATTGTTTTAGAATTTTCTCCTGCATAATCAGACATAGGAATAAATTCATAGAAAATTCCATAATCTAACATTAATAACAATTCTTTGGAATCATTTCTATCTTGGATTGCAAAAAAACCTTCTGAAGCATTATAGGTTTCATAATATTTAAAATCGTCTTTAGGAATCAGTTTTTTGTACTGTTCTCTGTAAGGATTAAAGTTTACACCTCCATGAAAATACACTTCTAAATTGGGCCACACTTCTAAAATATTGTCTTTTCCAGTGCGTTCTAAAACATTGTTTAAAAGCACTAACATCCAACTTGGAACACCAACTAAACTGGTAATATCTTCGTGAATCGTTTCTTCAATAATGGCATCCATTTTGGTTTCCCATTCAGCCATTAAAGCTACTTCTTGGCTTGGTGCAGAACTGTAATCTGCCCAAAAAGGAAGGTTTTCTGTGATGATTGCAGACAAATCTCCAAAGTAAGAATTGTTGTCTTTATAAATTTCAGAACTACCTCCTAATCGTAAACCTTTTCCTGTAAACAGTTGTGTTTCTTCGTTATTATTGATGTACAAACACAACATATCTTTACCAGCTTTCATATGGCAATATTCTAATGCTTCACTACTTACAGGAATAAATTTGCTTTTTGCATTGGTAGTTCCACTAGACTTTGCAAACCACTTGATATGCGTTGGCCAAAAGATATTTTGTTCGCCTTTTCTACATCGTTCAATTAAAGGCTCAAAGGTTTCATATTTTTGAATAGGTACTAATTTTGCAAAATCTTGATAGTTTTTGATGGATGAAAATTGATGTTTTTTGCCAAATTCTGTTCTTTTAGCAGTATTTACCAACTTGAATAAAAGCTCATCTTGAACATCATTTGGATATTTTAAAAACAGCTCTATTTGATGAATTCTTTTTTTTAAAAACCAAGAAATTATAGAATTTACAATAGGAAAAGCCATAAGTTAAGTTCTAATTTTTATGTAAGTTTGTTAGAAGCTAAAAATACTAAAATTTGTTATGCAATATCAAGGAGTCTTAAAAAAAATGATGACTGAAAATTCAACTGAAATTCAGTACTATTTGGATATGAAAACCGATTTTTTAAATATGAATCAGTTAATCAACAAAGAAATTACGCTTTCTTTTGTGACATATGAGTGTTTAAGTTGTGGTTTAGAAAAGAAAATTTACAGACAAGGGTTTTGTAAATCTTGTTTTTTTGATACTCCAAATGCTGGTGATTGGATTATGAGACCAGAATTGAGTAAAGCTCATCTAGATGAAGAGGATAGAGATTTGGCTTATGAAAAACAAGTACAATTGCAACCACATATTGTGTATTTGGCAAATTCTAGCAATGTAAAAGTTGGTGTTACTAGGAAACAGCAAGTGCCTACAAGATGGATAGATCAAGGTGCGCATGAAGCCATAGAAATTGTAGAAGTGCCCAATAGATATTTAGCAGGAATTACAGAAGTTGCTTTAAAAGAGCATGTTGCAGATAAAACTAATTGGCGTAAAATGTTAAAGAATGATATAGAAGATGCTGATTTATTAGAATGGAGAGAGAAGCTGAAGACTTATATTCCTGAAGAAGCCAAACAGTATTATATTGAAGATAATGCAGAAACGAATTTGAATTTTCCAGTAACAAAATATCCTGAAAAACCGAAAAGTCTAAACTTGATAAAAACACCAAAATATTCTGGAAAATTAGTTGGGATTAAAGGGCAATATTTAATTTTTGATGATGAAACTGTTTTTAATGTAAGAGCGAATGAAGGTTTGGTTGTAAATATTGATGTTTAAAAATGATTTTTGAACAAAAAGAACTCCAATTACAACCTTATAAAAGAGGTTTTCATTCAATCACAACAATTGTTGTGAGCGCTTTTCCAGAAATTCAATCCATTCAAAAAGGATTTTTAAAAGTGTTTATCAAACATACTTCAGCTAGTTTAACTATTAATGAAGATGCAGATCCAAGTGTACGTGTAGATTTTGAGAGTCATTTTAATAAAATGGTTCCAGAAAATGCACCTTATTACATTCATACTTATGAAGGTTCTGATGATATGCCTGCACATTTAAAAGCATCTTTATTGGGGAGTTCTGTAGAAATACCGATTACAAATGGTAATTTAAATCTAGGAACTTGGCAAGGAATTTATTTATGTGAACACAGAGATTATGGTGGTTCTAGAAATTTAGTGATCTCTGTTTTTGGGGTTTAACTGTCATTCCCAAGAAAGTGGGAATCCAAAACTGGAGAGTAGATTTCCACTTTCGTGGAAATGACAAACTAACTACTTTTTGAGTTTATAAGATTTTCTAAAATACGTTCCACGCCAAAATTATCATTGCTTTCTGTAGAGAATTTGGCTAATTCAGTAATATCTTTATGTGCGTTTTTCATAGCAAAACTAAAGTCAGCTTCTTGCATCATTTCTATGTCATTATGATAATCACCAAAAACCATAGTTTCAGCTTTTGTAACATTCAATAATTGTTGAACTTGTCTTAAGGCATTGCCTTTATTGGCTTTTTCATCGGAAATATCTAGCCAATTTAAACCCGAAATTTTAAGTAGAATTTCATCACTCAAATGTTTTACAACAGGATAAATAAATTGCTCAGAAGAATCAAAATGATACACTGCTATTTTAAAAACAGGAGTATTTTTTGCAATATCCAATAAATCATCAACTTGTTGAAAACTTGCATAGTATTCTTGAAATAAGTCGATAAAATGCCTGTCTTTACTCTCTATAAATGCAGCACCATCACAACACAAAACCATGTTAGCTCCAGGGATTTTTCTTAAAACTGGAATTAAGTTAATCACTTTCTCAGGTTTTAAAAAATTGGAAAGTAGTGTTTTGTCTCCTTTTTTTGCAACTCCACCATTTTCAGCAATCACATAAATATCATCTTTAATCTTTTGCAATCTTTCTATGATACTATTGTGTTGTCTACCACTAGCTGCGCAAAACTGGATTTGATTTTCTTGGAGTTTTTTAAACAATTCAAAAAACTGATCACTCACTTGGTGATTTGAGTTTAGTAAAGTGCCATCCATATCAGAAACTACTAACTTTACTTTAGAGAAGTCAATCATTTTATCTAGTAGAATCTCTTATTACGATATCTGTTTTAATAACTTCTGTAACTACCTCTTTGTTTTTGTTTTTTAATTTATCAATTAAAATTTGAGTAGCTGTAGCACCAATAGTTTCTCCATGTTGACTAATTGTAGTCATTTTGGGACTAGAATGCCTAGATAAAATACCATTAGAAAACGCAATAACAGCGGCATCTTGAGGTATTTTTTTGCCATTTTTTTTGATGGCTTTCATTGTAGAAACTGCAACAGATTCACCTGTAGCAATAACAGCATCAATTTCTGAAGATTTTAGAAAAGGTTTTATTCTGTTCTTATATTCTTTATAATCTCTTTCTAAAATATTTAAAACTAAATTTTCATCAAAAGGGAGTCCAACTTTATCTAAACCTTTTTTGTAACCTAAAAAACGTTGTTTTCCAATATGCAAGTCACTTATTGTAGAAACAAAAGCTATTTTTTTGTATCCTTTTTTATAAAGAAACTCTACAGTATTAGCTGCAGCGTTTAAATCGTCTGTGATAACTTTATCACACTCAATCGATTGCGCAACTCTATCAAACATTACAATTGGAGTTCCGTTTTCAATAGTTTCTTTAAAATGATTGTAATTATTTTTAAGCTCTGTTTCTTTTGCTATTGATAATAAAAAACCATCAATACTTCCATTAGAAAGCATTTCAATGATTTCTACTTCTCTATCAAAAGATTGATTAGAAATACAGGTGATAACTTTATAGCCGTTTTCTAAAGCTGTTTTTTCAATTCCTTTAAACACTTGTGCAAAGAAATAGTTTAGCATAGTAGGTATAATTACACCAATGGTTTTTGTGCTCCTGTTTTTTAAACTTAATGCATTAAAATTAGGTTTGTAATTATGCTCCTTAGCGTATTTCTGAATTTTTTCTTTAGTAGCTTCACTTATTTCATAGCTGTCATTCAAAGCTTTAGAAACAGTGGAAATAGAAACATTGAATTGTTTGGCTATGTCTTTAATGGTAAGTTTCTTCATAAAAAAAAATTAGCCACTAAGATATAAAATTTAATGCACTCTAATTTTATTAAATTATTAAATATGCGTTTTAGATTTAGAACTTTTTTTGAGTTCATAAATTAAGAAGCTAAAAACAACAAGATATTCTAAGGCAACAAACCATAAGTTTTCTTGCCAAGGTGTATTAGCATAAGCTTGATAGCTTAAAATAATAGCCAAACTCCAAACAATTGGGAATTTATATTTTGTAAAAATTGATAAAATTAAAGGTGTAGCTAAATACCAAGGATGCACAGTTGTAGCCGTAAAATAGTAAAAACATAATCCAAAAAGCATAGCAGTAATAAGCTGAATTTCTGTTTTGTTTTTTCTAAAAAAAGTGATGATAGTTAGAAACACTATTGTTAAAATAGGTGTTATTTTTCCAATAATTGCAATTTCATTATAGCCTCTAAATAAATACCCTATTTCTCTGAAAATGTAATAAAAGCTAGCATTAAACTCAAAATTCCTAAACCACAAACCTACAGAGTTGGTATAATTGTCTATTAATGTTGATGAGTAAAAAGGCAGAAATAAAATGATGTTTGTGACAAGGATGATGATGTAAAAGGCTATTAGTTTTATGATGTTTTGTGGTTTAAATTTAAAACTAAACCAATTCATATTATCTGTTTTCTTGGATGAGAAACCAAAAACAAACCACTGAAAAAACAAAGGCAAAAATAACAGAGGAATCAACTTTACAGAAATTGAACAAGCCATTAAAATAGCAACCCAAATCCATTTTCGCTGATGTAGTTTGTATAAACTACAAACTAAGAAAAATAACATAACTGGTTCAAAATGTAAATTTCCTGTCATTTCTATAATGATAAAAGGATTTAAAATATACCAGAAAATATTTTTGATGGGTAAATTTAATCGTTCTAAAAGTTGTTTTCCAAAATATAAAATTCCAATATCAGCCAAAATAATTATCAACCTTAAAACCACAACTGAACCAAAAATACTTTTACTAGAAAATAGGGCAGCAATAAAAAAACATAATTGATTTAAAGGTGGATAATTGGTAAAGTGGCTTCCATTCATTTCACCCATACCAGCATATAATTCAGTTGCATTATTAATTGGGTAATTGCTTTGTTGAATAAAGGTTTCTGGCAATGATAAATAGGGATTTAATCCTTCCAGAATCATTCTTCCATCCCAAATAAATCTGTAAAAATCTTGAGATAAATTAGGTGATGCAAATAGAAATATCAATCTAAATACGATAGAAATACCTACTAAGTTTGAGAATGAAATTTGGTTGTTTTTTATCAACAAATAAAAACAACCAAAGAGAGAAAACCATAAAAAAACTAAGAAGTTAAATGCTGTTCTTTCTAAAAAATACGCAACTAAAAAATAAAGAATTGCGCTGATAAAAATCAATAAAACTGATTGATATTTTTTTAATAAAAACACTAGGCTCTTGAAAAAACAGATTTAAAAAACACATAACCAAAACCAATAAAAAGCATGAAGTGAAAAGGAAATAATCCATAATCTCCTCCTTGGTTTCCGACAATTGAGGCACTATACATTCCAAATGCAAAATAGAGCGCTAATAATCCTTCTAAAATTACGTGAACTGAAGGTTTCTTTTTAATGTATTTATTGTTTTTCCAGCCGTCTTTTAGCGTTTTGATATTAAATTTAGGTGTTCTTACAAATTCACTTTTTTTACCAAAATGACCTTCTAAAACTGCAATTGTATTATGTAGAGAAAAACCCATTGCTACAGAAAAGAAGGTAAAGAAAGCACCTATATATTTAAAGAATTTTACAAAACCACCTCCATAAATATTTTTGTACATATGCCAATAACAAACAAAAAAGATGATAGAACTTAATACAAAAAAGCTCATTACATAAAAGTAATTTTTAAGATGAGCATACTCGTTTTTAATGTATAACATTGGAATACTTAAGATGGCTACCAGAAAAATACAAATAAACATAGAGCTGTTTAATAAATGTAAAATTCCGTGAACTTTTGTTTTAAAAGATACATTTTTGTTTTTTACAATTCGCTTAAACATTTTCTGAAAATTCTCTGCTCCGCCTTTGTTCCATCTAAATTGTTGAGACCTAGCTGCACTAATAATTACAGGTAATTCTGCAGGAGTTTCTACTTTTTCTAGATATTTAAATTTCCAGTTTTTTAACTGCGCTCTGTAGCTTAAATCAATATCTTCTGTTAAAGTGTCACCTTGCCAATTGCCAGCATCGTAAATACATTCTTTACGCCAAACACCAGCTGTCCCATTAAAATTGATAAAATGCCCTCTACTATTTCTGCCCACTTGCTCTAAGGTAAAATGCGCATCTAACATAAAAGCTTGAATTCTAGTTAAAGTGGAATAATTTCTATTGATATGACTCCATCTGGTTTGTACAACTCCAATGTTTTCATCTTTAAAATAGGGTATAGTTTGATGTAACCATTCTTTTTGAGGTAAAAAATCGGCATCAAAAATGGCAATAAATTCGCCTTTAGCAATTTTTAAACCTTCTTTTAATGCTCCAGCTTTAAAACCCTGTCTGTTAGTTCTTTTTATATGATGAATATCAAGCCCTTTTTCTTGTAATTCTTTGATGTGTTTTGCAGTTATTTCTACAGATTCATCAGTAGAATCATCTAAAACCTGAATTTCTAATTTATCTTTAGGATATTCGATTTTGGCAATGTTTTTTAGCAAACGTTTCATTACATACAACTCATTATAAACAGGTAATTGTATAGTGACTAATGGAATTTTATCAGCATTATTAAAATCAAATTTAGGTGAATTATCTTCTTTATTTCTAAAGCGTAGATAATTAAATAAAAGATTCAATTGCGCTAATGCATACACGAAAATAAGCAGTAAACAAATTGTATAAACAACTATGATAATGTACTCTAAAACCATTATTTAAAACTGTATTTAAAAATCCAAGTTAGGATTTTAATTCCTGCAAATATAGTACCTTTTACAGTACCTGAAACTTTAGAAACACCAATTCTATTTCTATATTTTACGGGTATTTCTATATAACTCATTTTTTGTTTTAGTACTTTTAGCTGCATTTCTACTGTCCAGCCATAGGTTTTATCTTCCATATTTAGTGCTAGAAGCTTGTTATATTTAATAGCTCTAAAAGGTCCCAAATCTGAGAATTTTGCACCAAAAAAGAGTTTCATTAAAAAAGTAGCCAACCAATTTCCAAAAACTTGTTGAGGTGTCATAGCACCAGTTTCTCTAAATTCTTTTACTCTTGCCCCAACTACAAAATCAATATTATCCTTTACAATTGGATGAATAATTTCTGTGAGTTGTTCAGGGTAATCAGAATAATCTCCGTCTAAAAATACAATAATATTTGGTTTGTTTTTTTGTTTATTGATGTAATCCATCCCTTTTAAACAAGCGTAGCCATATCCTTTTCTGGTTTCCGACAATATAGTTGCTCCTGCATTTTTTGCGTTGATTTCTGTATTGTCAGTAGAATTATTGTTAACTACAATTACTTCATCAACAATATTAGGAATGTCGTTTATAACATTAGCAATAGAATCTTGCTCATTGTAAGCAGGGATGATAACTTTTACGATTGGCTTCATTTATCTTAAATCATTTAAACTGTTTTCTTCTCTAAAAGAAGATAAGTCTGTCCATTCTTTTATTTTTTTACCTGCTGCAAATTTAGATGCTTTTACTATTTTTTGTTTTCTATATATCAAACAATATCCATTTTTTTGATTGTCCTTTAATTGGCACTTATGGTTTATGTTTCCATTTTTATCATAAAATAACCACCAATTATTTTTGTTTCCTTCTTTAAAATGACCTTCTTTTTCTATTGTAGAATTTTGGGTGTAAAAGTACCAATATTTTATTTTTTTACCATTTTTATAGCGCCCTTCTTCTTTAAGATTACCATTTTTATAATAAGATTTCCAATAATCTATTTTCGTATTTTTTATAGTCCAACCTTCTGTTTTTAAATTCCCATTTTTGTAGTATACTTTCTTATATTTTTTTTGAGAAAAAAGAGTTGTTGAAAAGCTCAATAATAGAGTAAATATAAAAATATCGCAAACACGTAAAGGTGCAATGCTCCATTCCTTTTGACTAGGGTTAGAGATTGGCTTACTATTTATCATTAATCAAACCCATCAAATCAACATCATTTCCCAATAAAATTTCTGTAGGATTTATTCTTCCAGCTTCTGGTCCGTTTTCTAATTTTAAAACTCCTCTTGGGCAAACTGCAGAACAAATACCACAACCTACACAACTAGAACGAACAATGTTTTCTCCTTTTTGTGCATAAGATCTTACATCAATTCCTTGTTCACAATAGGTTGAGCAGTTTCCACAAGAAATACATTGTCCTCCATTTGTTGTAATTCTAAATCTAGATTTAAAACGTTGTACAAAACCTAAATATGCTGCTAATGGACAACCAAATCTACACCAAACCCTATTACCAAAAATAGGATAAAAGCCTGTACCAATTACACCTGCAAAAATAGAACCGATTAAAAAGCCATAAATATCTTGGATGGTTTGTGTTTGAATCCCTAAAACTTGGTTTGCACCAGAAAAGAAGGTATACAAAGCAAAACCTGTCATCACCAATACAAAGACTAACACAGAATGAATTACAATACGCTCTACTTTCCAAGAAAGTAATGTTTTACTGGAGTTTTGTCTATAAGGATCTCCTAGTGTTTCTGCCAATCCTCCACAACCACAAACCCAAGAACAGTACCATCTTTTTCCGAAAAAATAAACCATTACAGGAACTACAACAATTGTTAAAACAATTCCCCAAACTAAAATAAAGAGTCCAAAACCACCACTAGCAATTAATTCATCAATATTCCATTTAAAGAAAAAATCATAATCTAAAGGAAAAGCATTTTTAAAATCGTACCAAGGCTTTTCAAAACGAACTAAAATTTCTGGAATTAAAAAAGCAAAAACAATTTGAAAGAATAAAACAGAGGTTGTTCTTAAAATTTGATATTTATTATGACGATATTTAATATACATTCTCACAGCCATAACTGTCATAACAACACAATATAGAAATCCGTATAAGAACCATTGACTTGCAGCATTTCCACTAATTGATTTGCTTATTGGATCTACCAGATATACCCAGTTTACAATTAAATCTGGATAGAAATACAATAGAATATAAAATGTAACTAAAAAGATAAATGCAAACCAGCCAATCCAACCTCTATTTGTAGCTGCACTTAGAAATATTCCATCGTTTTTAATACCTGGTTTTCCTAGTAAAACAACATCAGGAACTATGAACATTAGTGCTCCAATAATTCCTAAACCAAAAGTTAAAAACCAAGCTAAACCTAAGTTTTTTGTAATAAAACCTTTACCTGCTTTTTTTGCCAATTCAAAACTTAATGAATGAGGTTTTCCAAAGATTTTATATTGATATTGTTCACCTTTTTTAGTCCAGTTTTTTTCTGAATTGTATTTCTCAATTAAATTATTATAATGATTATTTGAGGTTTCAAAAGCATTAATTACACCACTCGAAAATTGAAAAATATTTAAATTTTCTTCAGTAACAATTGCTTTAGATAATTCTCCTTTAATAATTTCACTTTTATAGCCTTTTTCAGAAATATAAGTATCTAATTCTTGCTCTGTAAAAGAGAAGTTTCCTGTAAAAATTGATAATGTAAAAATTGATAATCCTATTAAAAAGATTACTAAACCTATTTGTTTTATTGCTTTCATCTTTTTATGCTTTTGAGAAAATTCGTTTCCAACTTTTCTTTTGTACTTTAATGTTTGTGTTATTTTCTTGATTGAATTTTGCTACAATTTCAGCTTCATGTAATTTGTAAAATTCAGGGTCAAAATTAGCATCAGCTAAATATTCTAAAACGTGTTCTATAGATTGATTTTCTGTGAGCCATTTGTCAAAAATTTCATGACGCATTCTAATTCCGAAAGTATTTATCCCTAAAAATTTGTTAGTGTATTTATCATAAGAAATTGTAATACAGATATTTTCTTTAGGATGTTGCCATTGAAAATAAGTTTCATTTTCTTTTTTTCCACGTTCACTAAAAACCCAGCCATAGGTTTGATATTCGATATCTAGAAACTTAGCAGAATTGAACCAATGTCCTGGTTTGTATTCCGTTTTTTTGTTGCAAATTGTCTGTGCTACAGTTTCGCCCATCATTCTTCCTGTGTACCAAACTGCCTCAATATTTCTACGCTGTCCAATTGCTTCATGTTGCTCTGCACAATCTCCAATAGCGTAAATATCTTTAATATTTGTTTCTAAAAATCGATTTACTCTTACTCCCCTTCCAGTTTCAATTCCTGAGTCTTTTATGAAATCGATATTTGGAGTAACTCCAGCTGTTAAGCCTACAATATCACATTCTATTTCTTCTCCAGTTTCTTGAATTATAATCGATTTTACTTTTCCATTTGCATCACTTTTAATCTCTTTTAAATTGGTGCTTAAACGCAAATCTATATGATGTGCTGCAATGTGTTTGTTTATAAGTTCTGATTCTTGATTAGGTAAAACTCCATTCCAAAAACTAGACTCACGTACTAAAAAGGTAACAGGAATTTTTCTGCTTCTTAGCATTTCTGCCAATTCAATTCCTATTAATCCACCACCAACTATTACAGCTCTTTTACATACCTTATTGTTAGGTGCGTGTTTTTCTAAATTTTCTAAATCTTGTTTATGATACATCCCCATAACTCCATTTAAATCTTGACCAGGCCAACCAAATTTATTTGGTTTAGAACCTGTTGCAATGATTAGTTTATCAAAAGAAAGAGAGGAGTTGTCAGAAAAAAGAAGAGATTTATTATTAGTATCAATTTGAGATACAAAACCTTCTTTTAGATCTATTCTATTTTTATCCCAAAACCAATTCTCATAAGGTTGTGTGTGTTCAAATTTCATATGCCCCATATAAATATACATAAGTGCGGTTCTAGAAAAGAAGTATTTGGTTTCTGCAGAAACAACTGTAATTTTATGATCAGAATTTTTTCTGATATGCCTTGCAGCTGTTACACCTGAAATTCCATTTCCAATAATGACGATGTGTTCCATAGTAAGTTGATTGAATTCTGACAATTCTGTCGAAGCTAAAGTTAAGAACTTAATAATTACTATTAATTTAGAATCGATATAAATAAAACAAGTAGCGTGTAAGTATTTAAAAATTGTGAAGACTGATGTTATAATCTAGATAGAAAAATAATTTATACACGAATAAAACAAACAAAATGAAAAATAGATACTTTAAAACTATACTAATCTTAGTGTTAATAATTAGTTTTAATTCTTTTGCACAAGAGGATGATAATACAAAAAGTAATATACAAACATATACACCATCAAAATTATTAAACAAAGGTCAATGGGATATTAAGTTTTTTAATGGGTTATATACTCAAGATAGACGTACTGATGCTGGAAGTACAGGTGTTGATATACCAAGAGAGAACTATTTTACATCAACAACCGAAGTTTTTACAGGGATTAGCGATAATAATAGAATAAATATTGGAGCGATTATAGAATTTCGATCAAATACCTTTAATGATAGAGGCGCTTTTTCTGTATTTAGTTTTGATGGAAGAGCAGGTTTATCAACCATTGCACCTGCAATTAAATGGCAACCTCTAGAAAATGTAGGTAATTTTTCTGTACAAAGTGCTTTACATATTCCTATCCATAGTGAAGAATCGAATGCAGATGGATTTTTAGATCAAACAGCTTGGGCTTTTCAAAATAGGTTCTTTTTTGACCATACTTTTGATAGTGGAAATTGGCAAATCTTCACAGAGTTAAATACAGAATATAGTTTTGGTTCTGAAGAAAGTTTTGCTAATAATACCTTTCTTTTATCCCCAGGTTTATTTTTAAGTTATTTTCCAAGTGATGTTTCAACAATATTAGTGTTTTCTCAACATTTAGAAAGATTTGGAGATTTTGCACAAAGTGGGACTTCTTTAGGTTTTGGAGGTAAATATCAAGTAACAGAAGTGTTAAATTTGGAAGCTTTATATAGCAAGTTTGTTAGAGGTAATAATTTTCAAGGATTGGGAGCTACTTATAGCTTTGGGTTAAGGTTTTTGTTTTAAGTTTTAACATTGGTTTAAGAGCTTTGTTTTAGAAAAACAATATTTTTAAGGGATTTATGAAAATAAAAAATCTCTTTGTATTAAGCTTAATTTTAGTACACTTTTCCTGTAAAGGTCAAAATGAAAAATTTAACGGAGTTAGTTTTGTAGCATCTGGTATTCCTATTAATGAAACGCATACAGCTCCAGTTATAAAGGCACAAAGCAATACTGTTGCATTGATGCCTTTTGGTTTTATTAAAAAGTTGTCATCTCCAAAAATCATACACAATACCAAAAGACAATGGTTTGGAGAAACTGAAGCTGGTTTAATTCAATATGCAAATGAGTTTCGAAAACATGATTTTAGAATTATGGTAAAACCTCAAATTTGGGTATGGAATGGTGAGTTTACAGGATATATTGAAATGGATTCAGAAGAAAATTGGAAGGTATTAGAAGATTCCTATTCTTTATTTATTTTAACTTATGCAAAAGTGGCTCAACAAATCAAGGCAGAAGTTTTATGCATAGGGACAGAACTAGAGAAATTTGTAATGCAAAGACCTAAATATTGGCAAAGTTTAATCAAAGAAATTAAGAGAATCTACAAAGGAAAACTAACTTATGCTGCAAATTGGGATGAGTTTAAAAGAGTTTCTTTTTGGGGTGATTTAGATTTTATTGGTATTGATGCTTATTTTCCTTTAAGTGAAAAAAAAACACCTACAGTTATAGATTTTGAGAATGGATGGAAGCCTCATAAAGATGAGATTATTAGAATAAAAAATCAGTTTCAAAAGCCTGTTTTATTTACAGAGTTTGGTTATAGAAGTGTCGATTTTACAGGAAAAAAACCATGGAAATCTAATAGAATTAAAGGAAGTGTAAATCTACAAGCACAAGTAAATGGTTTACAGGCAATTTATAATCAATTTTGGAATGAAGAATGGTTTGCAGGTGGTTTTATATGGAAATGGTTTTATAAGCATAATGAGGTTGGAGGTGAAAATAACAATAGATTTACACCACAAAATAAACCTGCAGAAGAATTAATTAAAAGGTTGTATCAAAAATAATTTACAAATATGATAAATGTCTTAGAATAACAAATAAGACAAATTTATATTTGTGAAAGAAATTAATATTAAGTCATCATGAAAAAAATTATTGTACCTGTAGATTTTTCAAATTATTCAGAATATGCCTTAAAAACAGCAGCACTTCTTGCTAATAAAACAGAGGTAGTTATTTATGCACTTCATATGTTAGATTTGCAAGAACTCACGTTGTCTCAAAGCCCAGAATTTAGTCAAGAAAAAGCTGCTTTCTTTTTAAAATTAGCAGAAAAGAAATTCAAGGATTTTTTGCAAAAAGATTACTTAAAAGAAGTGAAAGTAGTGCCAGTTATTAAGCATTACAAAGTTTTTAGTGAGATTAATGGAATTGCTAAAGAGATTAGTGCAGATTTAATTATTATGGGGTCTCAAGGAGCATCAGGTTTTAAAGAATTCTTTACAGGCTCAAATACTGAAAAAGTAATAAGACATTCAGAAGTGCCAGTTTTAGTACTTAAAAATCAGTTGAATGATGTAGATTTTATGGATATTGTTTTTGCAACAGATTTTTCTGATGAATCTATTCCTGCATACAAAAAAATGCTATCAACTTTAGACTTTTTAAACGCTAAAAAACATCTATTATATGTAAATTTACCAAACGAAAAATTTAAAACTACACCAGAGATGGATGCTTTAGCAAATGAATTTTTAATGAAAGCAGAAGGTAATGTAGATCGTCTTATAAATGTTAATTTTGTTTGTGCTAAGTCTATAGAACAAGGTATTATAAGTTTTTCTAATGCAGTTGGTGCAGATTTAATTACATTAATTACACATGGTAGAAAAGGTTTATCTCATTTGCTTTCTGGTAGTATTTCAGAAGATGTGTCCAACCATGCTTCTCTACCAATTATGACATTTAAGATATAATTTATATGAAGATAAAATATGTTGTTTTTGCTCTTTTATTAATTCCATTATTTTTTGCCTGTTCTGAAGATAATGATATTACCACCCCAAGAAACTTAGAAGAGTATATTGCAACTATTTCCAATCAAGATTTTGGAGAAGTAATTGCCTGTGCTGCAAGTGCAGATAGTAATGAAAGTTTGACTTATATTTTTTATTACCCAGAAACAGGAGCTACAGATATTCGTTATTATGAAGCAGAAAGTATAAATGATGATCCTACTGATTTTTCGAATTACAAAAGAGAATCATTAACAATTTCAGATGTTTTTGGAGGGAAATTACAGCGTTTTTCTAGATCTGGTTCATCAGAAAATTGGTGTTTGGTAACTTATATGTTAAATGGAAATTTACAGATATCAAACCCTATTCGTTTAAAAAACGCATCAAATGCAACAACTTGGACAGATAATGTAAGTATTACATATACATCACAATTAGAGCCAAAATTTACTTGGACAGACGTTAAAACTGCTGATGATAAAATTTATTTTCAAGTTATTTCAGAAACTGAAGAAAACGAATTTGTTTCAGGCACCTATACAGAAAACACAATATTTCAATATTTTGATGACTCAAATGTTGTATTAAATATAAATGTTCCTGAAACTCCATCAGATTTAGAAATAGACACAGAATATCTCTTTACAATGATGGCTGTAAGTGAAGATAATTGGGTAAATACAGTAGTACAAGAAAATTTTGTTTTAGAAAATTTACAAGAATTTTTAGCTTCGAAAAGTGTAAATACAGATACACAAATCACTTCTTTTGCTGCAAGTGCAGAGGGTAATGATAATTTGTCTTACATCTATTTTTATCCAGAAACTAATGCAAGAGACTTTAGATATTATGAAACAGATAGTATTGGTAGTACAATTGATAAAAATGATTTTACCAATTACAGAAGAAAAATGTTGACTAGCGAAGCTGTTTTTGGAGCAAAATTTAGAAGATTTTCTTGGACTGATGATATAGAAAGTTGGTATATAATTACTTACGAAATAGATGAGGTTATTTACAAAACCACCCCTATTCAATTAAAAAACAAATCTCAAAAAACAGTTTATAAAACTGAAATTACACCTACTTATCCACAAACACTCAAACCCTTGTTTACTTGGCAAGATTATGCAACTACAAATGATAAATATTTACATTTAATTGTGGATAAAAATACTGCTTTTGTTTCTGGAGTTTATACACAAGAATTAAGTTTTCAATATTATGATACCACAAATGCAACCTCTGTAAATGCTAATACACCTCCAGAATTAGTATTAGAAGATAAATATAGTTGTACAATAATGGGTTTAAGTTTAGATAATTGGGTAAATTTGGTAATCCAAGACTCATTTATTGTTGAATAATGAAATTTAGAACTTTTTTATTTTTTTTATTGATAGCTACTTTTGTTTTTTCACAAGAAAAACAAATTGCAGCCATAAAGATTGAAGGTGCAAAAAAAACAAAAATAGATTTTATAAAATCACTTTTATCATCAAAAAAAGGACAAACTTTAGATTCTATTTCTTTAGATAATGATATTATCCTTTTAAAAAGATTACCAGCAATTAGTCATGCTTATTATCAAGTTTTTTACTCACATAAAAATTTATATAATGTTTTTATTTATGTAGAGGAAAATTTTACAATAGTACCAGAAGTTAATATTTGGACAACTACAAACAATATTTTTTCTTATAAATTAGGGGTTTATGATTATAATTTTTTAGGAAGAAATATCACCTTTGGTGGCTTTTATCAAAATAATGGCTTTGACTCCTATGCCATCAACTTTAAAGCACCTAATTTGTTTTCTAATAAATGGGGCTTAGCTATAAATCATCAAAATTGGAAAAGTGAAGAGCCACTTTATTTTGGAGAAGAATCTGCTAATTATTTGTATAATAATATTTCATTTGAAGTTTTAGGTCTGTATCAAATCAATTTTAAGCATCAAATCAATTTTGGCGTTAATCTATTTAAAGAAAAGTATCAGTTTTTATCAGGAAATATTGATTTTACAAACTCATCAATCCCTAAAAACTTAGATCTCAATAAGGCTTTGTTAAAACTTGTATATAGTTATGATGAGTTAGATTATTATTATCAATATGTAAATGGATTTAAAAGTATTTTATATGCACAATATGTATTGACTGAGAACGATTTTCAGAATGATTTTTATATTTTTTGGAATGATTTTTTCTATTACAAAAGACTTGGTGATAAAGGAAACTGGGCCAGCAGATTGCGTTTTGGTTTATCAACTAATGAAAACACACCTTTTGCACCTTTTGCTTTAGATAATAATGTGAATTTAAGAGGAGTAGGTATTCTAGTGGATAGGGGCACAGGAAGTATTGTTTTAAATTCTGAATACAGACATACAATTTATGATAAAGATTGGTTAGCTATCCAAACCAATTTTTTCACTGATTTTGGTTCTTGGAGAAATCCAGGAGGTAAACTCAATGATTTTGTTAAAGAAGAAAATATCAGAATTTATTCAGGGTTTGGTTTGCGTTTTATCAGTAAAAAAATATATAATGCTACTTTTAGAATTGATTATGGATTTAGTGTTCTTAATCAAAATGGACAGTCAAAAGGAGGTTTGGTATTTGGAATTGGACAGTATTTTTGACCTTTGGTCATTCTGAACCTTGTACTGAACTTGATTCAGTATTGTTTCAGAATCATCTCATTAGTACATAACTGTTGGCTATTTTCTCTTTTGATTTCAATCGAAATCGTAATAATAAATTAAACTTTATTTCTAAATCTTTTTTAAAGAAAACATTAGTTTTGTTTTTCAAAAAAAATACAATGAGAACTTTTGCAATTGGAGATATTCATGGAGGTTTAAAAGCCTTAATTCAAGTACTAAATCAACTAGAGGTTAAAGATGATGATAAAATCATTTTTATGGGAGATTATGTGGATGGCTGGAGTGAGTCTGCACAAGTAATAGCGTTTTTAATCAACTTGTCAAATAAAATAAACTGTATTTTTTTAAAAGGAAACCATGATGTATGGTGTCAAAATTGGTTAAAAAATGAAAACGATGTAAATCCTTCTTGGTTTATGCATGGAGGAAAAGAAACAATGGAAAGTTATGTAGATTTTTCAAAAGAAGAAAAAAAGCAACATCTCATCTTTTTTGAAAATATGCCTATGTATTATTTAGATGATAAAAATCGATTGTTTTTGCATGCAGGTTTTACATCAATGCATGGAGTAGAAAAAGAAACATATACACATAAATTTTGCACAGATAGAACTTTATGGGAAATGGCTTTAGCAATGGATAAAAAGATTGATTTAGACCATCAATTATATCCAAAGAGATTAAAACATTATCATGAAATTTACATAGGACATACTCCAACTACCAATTATGGAGAAATTGAACCTATGAATGCTGTAAATGTCTGGAATATTGATACTGGAGCTGCTTTCAAAGGTAAAGTGACTGGTGTAAATATTGATACAAAAGCTTTTTTTCAAAGTGATGATTTGCCTAGTTTATATCCAAATGAAAAAGGTAGAAACAAGTAAAGATCTTAACAATTAGTTTCTTATAAGTTTTTTCTATAGTTATTATAATAAAGACTAATTAAAAATAAGGTTTTTTTGTTTTGTTTATCACTATATTTACAATGTAGATTTTTAGTGTTGGGGGACACTTCAAAATCTCAAAAAAAAACTGTCATTTTATGACAGTTTTTTTATTTTAGAAAATCCATTTATAGATTGATGTAATTCTTAGAAACTAAAAATTTGTAAATTCGTTATATGAACTACAAAGAGAAACAACTAGCAAACAGAATCTATTTGATTCTTGCAGCACTTTTTATAGCTTCTTTAGTAACTTCTAATTTAATTTTTCAAAAATTCTTTTATTGGTATCCTTTTGATATAGAGATTTTCGATACAAAATTATTTGAAGTTTCAGTTGGTTTATTGCCTTATCCAATTACATTTTTAATCACTGATATTTTATCAGAAATCTACGGAAAAAGAAAAGCCAATGAAGTTGTTATTGCAGGGATTTTCGCATCATTCTTTTCGTTATTAATTATTTATGTATCTAAAGAAGTGCCAGCAACATCTTGGTCTCCTGTTAAAGATGATATATTTATAAATGTTTTTGGAGCAGCTCCATTAGCTGTTTTAGCTTCAATGTTGGCCTATTTATTTGCACAGTTTATAGATATTAGAGTCTATCATTTTTGGAAACAATTTACCAAAGGGAAACATCTATGGTTGCGTAATAATTTCTCTACATTTTCATCGCAAATTATTGATACACTTACAGTTTTATTGTTGTTATGCTCTTTTGGAATTATAGAATGGAAAAACTTTATAGGCTTATTAATTAGTGGTATTCTTTTTAAAATAATAATTGCAGCATTAGATACTCCAATTTTATACCTTGTTGTATATGCTTTTAGAAAAAGATTCAATTTAAAAATTAATGATGAAATAACTGATAAGGTATTGATGACTTCAGATTTTGAGATTGATGATTCTAGAATACTATAATTTTTTTTTAAATTATGTAATTATTAATAAAAGGTTTCGTCTAAAAAATCAGAAATACTATAAAATGAAAAAAATACTTTTATTACTTATTGCAATTTTAACTTTATCACAAGTAAATGCTCAAACTAACATTTTTAATGAGTTATTACAAAAACACGTTACAAACAACGGAATTGTAGATTACAAATCGTTCAAAGAAGACAAAGCAAAATTAGATACTTACACTTCTTATTTAGAAAAAACATCTCCAGAAAGTTCTTGGTCAGAAAATAAACAAAGAGCCTTTTGGATTAATGCTTATAATGCCTATACCATTAAATTGATTTTAGAAAATTATCCTTTAAAGTCAATTATGGACATCAAACAAAATGGAAAAACAGCTTGGAAAATTCCTTTTGCAAAAGTGGGTGCTAAAACCTACACTTTAGATTACATAGAACACGAAATTCTACGTAAAAAACTATTTGATCCTAAAATTCACGTAGGTGTAAATTGTGCTTCTGGTTCTTGTCCTAAATTAGGGAATATAGCTTTTACAGAAGAAAACGTAGAAGCAGAATTAACCAAACTGATGAAAGCTTTTGTAAACAATCCAACAAGAAATAAATTAGGAAAAAAGAAAGTTCAAATTTCATCAATTTTTGATTGGTTTAAAGATGACTTTACTAAAAAAGGTTCAATAGTGGATTATTTAAACCAATTTTCTGAGGTTGAAATAAAATCAAATGCTAAAATTTCTTACTTAAAATACGACTGGAGTTTAAACGGAAAATAGTACCTTTATTTTTCGACTGAAATAAAACAAAATCAATGTCAAAACCATATTACGATGCAACCGATTTAAGGAAATTCGGTAAAATAACAGAATGGAGTGAAGAACTTGGAAACAAGTTCTTTGATTATTATGGAAAAGTTTTTGAAGAAGGTGCTTTAACTGCTCGTGAAAAATCTTTAATTGCACTGGCAGTAGCTCATACTGAGCAATGTCCATATTGTATTGATGCTTATACAAAAGATGGATTGCAAAGAGGAATTACCAAACCAGAAATGATGGAGGCTATACATGTTGGAGCAGCTATTAAAAGTGGTGCAACATTAGTACATGGAGTTCAAATGATGAACAAGGTCAATAAATTGGAAATGTAAGCAGAAAACCAATTCTGTTTTTACAGAATTGTGTGAATCGCTTATGCCCACGAAAGTGGGTATCTCAAAAAATAAGATACTGAAACAAGTTTAGCTTGACAAAATATATGGCTACAAAATCATTAAAAGCTAGAAATAACGATATTGCAAATACATCTCGTCAAATGGAAATTCTGTCTAATGGAATTTTTGCTGATGGAGAACTACCCACTTTTGCCAATAAAATTAAAGAGACCAATCAGTTTCCTTTACGCCCTAAAACTTTAGAAATTCTACAGATTAATTTAGGATATATGTGCAACCAAGTTTGCGAACATTGTCATGTAGATGCTGGTCCAGATCGTAAAGAAATTATGACTTTAGATACGATGAATCAGTGTTTAGAAGTCATTAAAAAAACTGGTGCACATACTTTAGATTTAACTGGTGGAGCACCAGAGATGAATCCTAATTTTAGATGGTTTGTAGAAGAGGCGTCAAAAGCAGGAATTAAAGATTTTATAGTACGTTCTAATTTAACAATCATTAGAGCCAATAAAAAATATTACGATTTACCAGAATTTTTTAAAAAGCACAATGTACATGTGGTTTCTTCAATGCCTCATTGGACTCGTGGAAAAACGGATAAACAAAGAGGAAATGGAGTTTTTGATAAATCTATAAAAGCCTTACAAGAATTAAATGCTGTTGGTTATGGAATGCCAGGTTCTGATTTAAAATTAGATTTGGTCTATAATCCTTCAGGAGCATTTTTACCTGGCGATCAAATGGCTTTAGAAGCCGATTTCAAAAAAGCCTTAAAAGCCGATTTTAATATAGATTTTCATAGTTTATTTGCGATTACAAATTTACCTATTAGTCGATTTTTAGATTATTTAATTGCATCAGAAAACTACGAAGATTATATGTATGCTTTGGTTGATGCTTATAATCCATCTGCAGTTGCAAATGTAATGTGTACAAATACACTTTCTGTAAGTTGGGATGGTTGGTTATATGATTGTGATTTCAACCAAATGCTAAATTTAAAAGTGGCAAGTAAAGTAAAACACATTAAAGATTATAACGAAGAAATTTTACAAAATAGAAATATAATTATCAATCAACATTGTTATGGCTGTACTGCTGGTGCAGGAAGTAGCTGTCAAGGTGTTGTTGCATAAATCTCCATTGTCTTTCAGACATTTCCTAAAATGAAAAAAAAATAAAATTAATAATAAATACGAATTATTAGTGAATTCGTGGCAAAATATAAAAAATGAGTTATTTAGAAACTACACACGATGTTTATAAAGAAGCAGCTTTAACTCCAGATGTTGGACTTTGCTGCACTACAAATCCTATTTGGGAACTTCCAGGATTAAAAATCCCAAGAATAATGCAAGAAATGAATTACGGATGTGGTTCTACTGTGCATGCAAGGGATTTGACTAATAATCCAAAAATGCTATATGTTGGTGTTGGAGGTGGAATGGAATTATTGCAATTTGCTTATTTCAATAGAAATAAAGGAGGAGTTATTGGTTTGGATGTTGTTGATGAAATGTTAGAAGCTTCTCGTAAAAACTTTAAAATTGCAGAAGAGCAAAATGATTGGTTTCAATCTGATTTTGTAGACCTTAGAAAAGGTGATGCAATGGATTTACCTGTTGAAGATAATTCTATCGATGTTGCTGCTCAAAATTGTTTGTTCAATATTTTTAAGTCGGATGATTTAAAGAAGGCAATTGCTGAAATGCACAGAGTTTTAAAACCTCATGGGCGATTGGTAATGAGTGATCCTACTTGCGAACAACCTATGAATGATGAATTACGAAATGATGAACGTTTGCGTGCTTTATGTTTAAGTGGAAGTTTATCAATTGCAGATTATGTAAAAGCTTTAACTGATGCTGGTTTTGGAACGATTGAGATTAGAGCAAGAAAACCTTACAGAATTTTAGACCCAAAGAATTATCCAACGGACGAATTAATTTATATAGAATCAATAGAAGTTGCTGCAATAAAAGATCCAATGCCAGCAGATGGGCCTTGTATTTTTACTGGAAAAGCGGCTATTTATTATGGTGATGAAGATTTTTTTGATGATGGTTTAGGACATACTTTATTAAAAAATCAACCTTTGGCTATTTGCGATAAAACTGCTGCTGCTTTAGAAAGTTTGGGTAGAGATGATATTTTCTTTTCTCCTTCTACTTTTCATTATGATGGTGGTGGATGTTGTTAACAATAGTCGTTAGTTTGTCTTTGCGAGTTTACGAAGCAATCTCTTAAATAAAAAACAGATTACTTCGTTATTCTTCCTCGTAAAGACAAAAATAGAGATAAAATGAAAAAACTTTGTATTCTTTTTTTAGTGATTAGTTCAACAGCTTTTGGTCAAAAAAAGTTAGATAAACTATTAAATAAATTCAACAAGAATAATGTTCCTTATATTTCTGTGGATACTTTAGCAAATACAAATGCTATTTTATTAGATGCAAGAGAACCAAAAGAATTTAAAGTAAGTCATATTAAAAATGCTATTTGTGTAGGTTATGATAATTTTAATTTACAAAAAACTATCACTAGTTTACCAAAAGACAAAGACGCAAAAATAGTTGTGTATTGCTCTTTAGGAATACGTTCTGAGATTGTTGCAGATAAATTGATAAAAGAAGGGTATACCAATGTTTACAATTTATATGGTGGTATTTTTGAATGGAAAAACAATAACTTTCAAGTACAAGATACATTAGGAAAATCCACAGAAAAAGTGCATACTTTTAATAAAGATTGGAGTAAATGGCTTAAGAAAGGGAAGAAAGTGTACTAATAAATGTCATTGCGAGTTTACGAGGCAATCTCTTCATAAATTACAGATTACTTCTTTCGTTCCTCAATCGTAATGACCTAACTAAAAAAAAATGCATAAAAACCTCTTATTAATTTTCACAAGAAACCCAGAATTAGGAAAAGCAAAAACACGTTTGGCAAAAACAGTTGGAGATGAAACTGCACTAGAAATCTATAAATTTTTATTGCAAAAAACTAGAGATATTTCATCAAACGTAAATGCTGATAAAGCAGTTTATTATTCCGTTAAAATTAGAGAAAATGATATTTGGGATAAAGCTATTTTTCAGAAACACCAACAAAAAGGAGAAGATTTAGGGATTAGAATGTTAAATGCTTTTAAAGATGGATTTGATATTGGTTATGAAAAAGTGATGATTATTGGCAGTGATTTGTACGATGTATCATCAGAAAATATTGATAAAGCTTTTACAGAATTAAATAAAAATGATGTAGTTATTGGGCCAGCTTTAGATGGAGGATATTATCTTTTAGGGATGAATTTTTTACAAGAAAACATCTTCAAAAATAAAAAATGGGGAACAGCAACCGTTAGAAAAGATACTTTATCAGATTTAAAAGATAAAAAAGTGAAATTATTAGAGATAAAAAACGACATAGATGTATATGAGGATATTATTGATATCCCAGAAATTATGGAAACGTTTATCAACTCTAAATAATTTTTATGAAAACACTTTTACTTACTGCTTTTTTAAGCTTATCTTTTTTTCAAATAAATTCTCAATGTACAGAAAATGCATCGAATTTTGGAAACAATACGTCTACATCATCTTATAATATTTCTGGTAATGTATCTGTTGTTTTAAATACAAATAATACAGTAACTGTTAATTTTGGAAGTAATTTTAGCACAGCTTCTGGTCCAGATGTTCGTTTGTATTTGATAAAATCTGAAGGAAAATCAATCTCTGAATTAAAAAGCTTGAACCCCAATAATGAAGAAAATATTTCTTTTGGGTTGGTAGGTTTTTCTGGAGCTCAAAGTTTTACTGAAAGTATTCCAGAAAATATAGAGATTAGCAAATATGATACAGTTTTCTTTTATTGTTTGCAATTTACCGCTTTTTGGGATTTAGGTTTTTATACACCTTTCTCATCTACAAGTTGTTCTGTTTTAGATGTTGACGCTTTTGATGTAAACAAAGTTGCTATTTATCCAAACCCTGCAAAAAACAAAATTCAACTTTCAAATATTAATGCTGTTTCTGCTGAAATTCGTATTTTTAATGTTTTAGGAAAACAAGTTTTTCATCAATCAAAAATTAGAAAAAAATCAGTAGACATTTCCTCTTTAAAGAAAGGAATTTATTTGGTTAAAATTAATGTTGATGGGAATACGAAAACACAGAAATTAGTGATTCAGTAGAATATATGAAGCAACAACAATTACAAGAAACCATTGATTTTTTAAAATCAAATGGAATTACAAACCCGGAAATAGGGATTGTTTTAGGAACAGGTTTAGGTAAATTAGTCAATGAAATTTCAATAGAAAAAGAAGTTTCGTATTCTGAAATCCCAAACTTTCCAACAGCAACTGTAGAGTTTCATTCAGGTAGATTAATTTATGGAGAATTATCAGGAAAAAAAGTAATTGTAATGTCTGGTCGTTTTCATTTATACGAAGGCTACACTCCTTGGGAAGTGACATATGGAATTAGAACAGTGCAAGGTTTAGGAATTCAAAATTTATTGATTTCTAATGCAGCTGGCGCTATTAACTTAAACTATAAAAAAGGTGATTTAATGTTGATTGAAGACCATATTAATTTGCAAGGTCAATCACCATTAGCTTTTCAAGGCGCAAATGCATTTGGAAATATTTTTGTTGATATGTTAGAGCCTTATTCAAAGGTGTTAAATGATAAAATAAGTAAAATTGCATCAGAGCAAAATATAAAACTTCATCAAGGAGTTTATGCTAGTGTTTTAGGGCCTCAATTAGAAACTAGAGCAGAATATAGAATGTTGCAAATTTTAGAAACGGATGCAGTTGGTATGAGCACTGTGCCAGAAGTAATTGTTGCCAAACAACTCAACTTACCTTGTGCTGCTATTTCTGTCTTAACAGATGAGTGCGATCCTAAAAATCTACAACCTGTTGATATTGGAGAAATCATTGCTATTGCTGGTGCTGCTGAACCAAAAATGATTATCTTATTTAAGGAAGTAATTAAGGTTTTATAGTAAAAACCCTTTAATTATAAGAAAAAAGTATTTCTTACTTTTGGTTAACTATGAATGAATATTTCAAATCTATAATTTTACAAAAAACAGGAGCTTCAACACTACAAGAAAAAGAAGTCATCCAAAACTTATGGAGTGGATATGGTAAAATTATACGAGTAGCTTTGCAAGGTTCATCACTAAAAAGTGTTGTTGTTAAAAATGTACAGCTTCCAAAAGTAAGTAATCACCCAAGAGGTTGGAATAGTGATATTGGTCATCAAAGAAAACTAAAATCTTACGAAGTAGAAACTAATTTTTACGAAAAATTTAGCAGTCAAAGTACTGCACGTTTGCCAAATTGTTATGCAATTGAGTATAGAGATGATGAGGTTTTAATAGTTTTAGAAGATTTAGATGAAGCAAGTTTTTCATTAAGAAAGCAAAATGTAAAATGGGCAGAAATTGAATTATGTTTGGAGTGGTTGGCAAAATTCCACGCTAGCTATTTAGGTAAAACTCCAAAAGATCTTTGGGATATAGGAACTTATTGGCATTTAGAAACGAGACCTCAAGAATTAGAAGTATTAGATGATGTTGAATTGAAAAATGCGGCTGCCTTAATTGATGCTAAACTAAATAATTGTGAATACAAAACATTTATCCATGGTGATGCAAAATTGGCAAACTTTTGTTTTTCTAATGATGGAAAAGTTGCTGGTGTAGATTTTCAATATGTAGGTGGTGGTTGTGGAATGAAAGATGTTGCTTATTTTATAGGAAGTTGTTTAAATGAGGGTGATTGTGAACGCCTAGAAGCAAAAATATTAGATACTTATTTTTCCTGTTTTCAAAAGAAATTGGGTGTAAAAAATGAAGCTTTAGAAAAAGAATGGCGTTCATTATATCACGTTGCTTGGGCAGATTTTCATCGGTTTTTAAAAGGATGGAGTCCTGGACATTGGAAAATAAATAGTTATAGTGAACGTATCAAAAAAAAAGTCATCAAAAATTTATAAATATGGATTTGCAATACCTTTCTGAAATTGCAATAAAAGCAGCGCTTGCTGCAGGAAAAATCATTCAGCAATCTATAAATGATGATGTGTTAGTTGAAAAAAAAGAAGGAGGTAATACCTATGCTTCACAAGTAGTCACAGCAATAGATCGTAAGTGTGAACAAATTATTCTTTCCTATTTAAAACCTACTTGTAAAAATTTTGATATTGGACTTTTATCTGAAGAAACCGAAGATGATGGTAGTCGTTTTACAAAAGATTATTTTTGGTGTATAGATCCTTTGGATGGCACTTTGGCTTTTATAAAGAAGCAGTCAGGTTTTTCTGTTGCTATTGCTTTGGTTGCTAAAGATGGAACTCCTCAAATTGGGGTAGTGTATGATCCAAGTAAAGACAATCTCTATTATGCCATGAAGGGTAAAGGAGCTTTTAAAAATAAAGAAAATTGGGACGTCAAGTCAATAAATAACTATTTATCATATGTTACAGATAGAGATTTAGTGAACACACCTAAAAAAGATAATATTATAAAAACTATCAATAAAAAAGTTATTGAATTAAATCTAAAAGGATACAAAGAAATTTCAGGAGCTGGGTCTGTTTTAAATGCAATTTTAGTAGTAGAAAACACACCAGCATTCATGCTAAAACTTCCTAAAAAAGAAAATGGTGGAGGTAGCATTTGGGATTTTGCTGCAACTGCATGTATTTTTAAAGAATTAGAATTACAAGTCACTAATTTTGAAGGAGAAGAATTGGATTTGAATAGAAAAGAAAGTTCCTTTATGAATCATCAAGGGGTTTATTATGGGAGTTTAAAATGTAATGAAAATAATATTTTGTGAAGAAGACTTTGTATCTTTATATCAAGAAATGAACAAATACCTAGACATCATAAAAACTTCCTATTCCGATTACTGGAATTACCTGAAAAATTCTGTTTTAATGGAATTGAATTGGGAGAATTATTTCTATGGTTTAATTATTATTTCTCTTCTTGTTTGGGGTTTAGAAGCTATTTTTCCTTGGCGTAAAAATCAATCGTTATTCAGAAAAGACTTTTGGTTAGATACCTTTTATATGTTTTTTAATTTCTTTTTGTTGAACTTAATTGTGCTGATTGCATTATCTAATTCTGCAGCAGTTTTGTTTGATGATGTTTTGGGAATTGTGGGGTTATCCATTTCAAAATTCCAATTGTTAGAAATTAATAAATTGCCTTTTTTAGCAAGAATTTTTATCTTTTTTATAGTTGTTGATTTTACACAATGGTGGACACACAGATTATTACACAGAGTAGAATTTCTTTGGAATTTCCATAAAGTACATCACTCTGTAAAACAAATGGGGTTTGCTGCTCATTTACGTTATCATTGGATGGAACCTGTTGTTTATAATTCTTTAAAATACATTCCTTTGGCAATTATTGGAGGTTTTACTGCTCAAGATGTAGCATTTGTACATTTTTTTAATATTACTATTGGACATTTGAATCATGCAAATATTAATTGGGATTATGGTTGGTTAAAATACATTTTCAACAACCCAAAAATGCACATTTGGCATCACTCAAAAGAATTACCAGAAGAACGTAAATATGGTGTCAATTTTGGACTGACTTTGAGTATTTGGGATTATATTTTTAAAACCAATTACATTCCACATTCAGGTAGAGATATAGAATTGGGTTTTGAAGGTGATGAAAATTTTCCAACAGGATTTATTCAACAAGAAATATATCCATTAGGGAAGAAGTAAATAACTTTTAAATGTTATGCATATAAGTTCTAAGCTTTGTAACTCAGAAGATATGCAACTTTTTTTTACTCCAAATGAATCATTGCAAAAACAGCATAATTAATCATATCTTGATAATTTGCATCAATACCTTCAGAAACTAAGGTTTTTCCTTTATTATCTTCAATTTGTTTTACACGTAATAGTTTTTGGAGAATCAAATCTGTTAAACTAGAAACTCGCATATCTCTCCAAGCTTCACCATAATCATGATTCTTATTTAGCATCAAATCTTTAGTGATTTTTGAGTGTTTATCATACAAAATAGTGGCTTCTTCTGTATTGATATCAGGATTTTCAACAACACCTTTTTCTAACTGAATTAATGCCATAATAGAATAATTGATAATACCAATAAATTCAGATTTTTCTCCTTCATCTACTTTACGAACCTCATTTTCTTGTAATTGACGAATTCTTGTTGCTTTAATAAATATTTGATCCGTTAAAGATGGTAAACGTAAAATGCGCCAAGCAGCACCATAATCAGACATTTTTTTGATAAATAAACTCCTGCATTCGTTAATTACAGCATCATATTGTTTTGAAGTATCTTGCATTGTTGTAAAAAAGTATTTTTTCAAAAGTAGTAAATCTTAAAAGCATTTCATTTATTTTTACAATGAATTTATCAATCTTGTAATATGAATAAAATCGTAGTCTTTTGTGGTTCGAGTTTAGGGTTTAATCCTATTTATAAAAATGCTGCAATAGAATTGGGAAATTATTTTGTGCATCACAATATTGGCTTGGTTTATGGAGGAGGAAAAATAGGAATGATGGGTGTTTTGTCTGATACAATTTTAGAACAAAATGGAGAAGTTATTGGTGTTATTCCAAAACTTTTAGAAAAAGAAGAGGTTGTACATTCTGGAGTTGAAGAAATGATTGTTTGCAAAAATATGAGCGAACGAAAAGTAATTATGAGTAAATTAATTGATGGTTACATCACTTTACCTGGTGGATTTGGAACTTTGGATGAAATGTTTGAAGCTTTAACATTAAACCAGCTACATATTGAACAAAAACCTGTTGGATTATTAAATGTCAATGGTTTTTTTGATGCAACTTTACTACAATTAGATAAAATGGTGGCAGAAGGTTACTTGAAGCAAATGAATAGAAATATGTTGTTGGTTGGAAATACTGTTGAGGATTTAATGCAAAAAATGAACGCCTACAAAGCACCACAGATTAGTCACGTAATTAATAAAGTAGTAAATTAAATGACCATAAATTGCAAAGGTAGTTTAGTAGATTTATCATCACCAAAAGTGATGGGGATTTTAAACATAACTCCAGATTCTTTTTATGATGGAGGAAAATACAAAGATGAAGTAGCAATCTTAAGTCAAGTAGAAAAAATGTTAGTAGAAGGTGCTACTTTTATAGATGTTGGTGCCTATTCTTCAAGACCTGGTGCTGCTCATATTTCTGAAAAAGAGGAATTGCAAAGAATTGTTCCTGTAATTGATTTGTTGATTAAAAATTTCCCGGAAATTATACTTTCAGTGGATACGTTTAGAAGTAAAATTGCTAATGAAACTGTAAATGCTGGAGCAGCAATAATCAATGATATTTCTGGTGGAAATATGGATGCAAAAATGTTTGAAACTGTTGCCAATTTGCAAGTGCCTTATATTTTAATGCACATGTTAGGCACTCCACAAAATATGCAGAAAAACCCTGTTTATGAGGATGTAGCCCAAGACATCATCTCCTTTTTTGCAAAACAGATATTTGATTTGCATCAACTAAAACTAAATGATGTGATTATTGATGTAGGTTTTGGTTTTGGAAAAACCATTACTCATAATTTTGAAATTTTAAAGAATTTAAATCTTTTTAAAAGTTTGGATGCTCCTATTTTAGCAGGGATTTCAAGAAAATCGATGCTATATAAAACGTTGGATATTTCTGCACAAGAAGCTTTAAATGCTACTACATCTGCGAATACAATTGCGCTGTTAAATGGTGCAAATATTTTACGTGTACACGATGTAAAAGAAGCTGTAGAAGCTGTTAAAATTGTGAAGCAGGTTTTGTAGATTTAATTTGTTAGTGTTTTTTTTACAGAGGTATATAGAAATTTTTAAAAAAAAATAAGAAATTCACAAAAGGATTCTTAATGAAAATAGCTGGCAAACAAGTCTAGCCCTGATTGAACGACTTGTTTGAGCTCTTTTTTAGTGTCAGTTCGAGTGAATTTGCTTTTTTGCAAATTTTTATCGAGAACAAACTAAAAAAAGCGAGTAGTGAAAGCAGGAAATAGCTTCAAATAAAAAATGTTCTCGATACAATTTTTCTTCATTCTTCTGAAAAATCACTCGAACTGACATTACTTGATAGATTTTCTCCTTATTTTTGCAAAATATGCAAGAAACTAAAAAACATCAATTAACAGACTGGTTACCAACTACAAACAAGGAAGTGAAAATTCGTGGTTGGGAACAATTGGATGTAATTTTATTTAGTGGAGATGCGTATGTAGATCATCCATCATTTGGACCAGCTGTAATTGGACGAATTCTAGAAAGTTATGGTTTAAAAGTGGCAATTGTGCCACAACCAAGTGTGAATGACAACTTGCAAGATTTTGAAAAATTAGGAAAACCAAGATTGTTTTTTGGAGCAACTGGAGGTTGTATGGATCCTATGGTTTCTAATTATACAGCCAGTAAAAAACGACGAGATAAAGATGCATATACTCCTAATGGAGATAAGGGTTTTAGACCTGATTATGCAACATCTGTTTATTCTAAAATTCTAAAAGAAAAATTTCCTGATGTGCCTGTTTTAATTGGTGGAATTGAAGCCTCTCTAAGACGTGTAACACATTATGATTATTGGTCTGATAAATTGTTGCCAACTATTTTAGAAACGTCTAAAGCAGACATGTTAGTTTATGGAATGGGTGAACAGCCTTTGCGTGAAATTGTAGAATTATTGCAAAAAGGAGTGCCTTTTTCGAGTTTAAAAAACATCAAACAAACTGCTGTTTTAATTGATAAAAAACAAGAGAAAATTCCTGTTGTAAAAGGTTGGGAAGATGTAACAATCAATTCGCATGAAGCTTGTTTAAAGGATAAAAAAACGTTTGCTTCTAATTTTAAAACAATTGAACAAGAATCGAATAAGTTAAAAGCAAGAAGAATTTTTCAGGAAGTAGGAGAGAAGACTTTAGTCATTAATCCTCCTTTTCCAACAATGACTGAGAAGGAAATTGATGGTTCTTTTGATTTGCCTTATACAAGATTGCCTCATCCAAAATACAACAAGCGTGGACCAATTCCTGCGTTTGAAATGATAAAATTTTCCATAAATATTCATAGAGGATGTTTTGGTGGATGTAGTTTCTGTACGATTTCTGCACATCAAGGAAAATTTATTGCGAGTAGAAGTCAAGAATCTGTTTTAAAAGAAGTAGATAAAGTGGCAAATATGCCTGACTTTAAAGGGTATTTGTCTGATATTGGTGGACCTTCTGCAAATATGTATCAGATGAAAGGAAAAGTACAATCGATTTGTGATAAGTGTGTTGCACCAAGTTGTATTTCGCCTGTAATTTGTTCTAATTTAGACACTTCACATAAACCATTAACGGACTTGTATCAAGCAGTTGATAAACATCCAAAGATTAAAAAATCGTTTATTGGTAGTGGAATCAGACACGATATGTTAGTGCCAGAATTCAATAAAAATGCAGATCCAAAAGAGTTAGATGCGTATACAGAAGAAGTAATGACCAAACACGTTTCTGGGCGATTAAAAGTAGCTCCAGAACACACTTCTGATCCTGTTTTAAAGTTGATGCGTAAGCCTTCTTTTACTTATTTTCATAAGTTTAAAGAGCGTTTTGATAGCATAAATATCAAGAAGAAATTAAATCTTCAGTTGATTCCTTATTTTATTTCTAGTCACCCAGCAAGTGAAGTAGAAGATATGGCAAATTTGGCTGCTGAAACTAAAAACATGGGCTTTCAGTTGGAACAAGTACAAGGATTTACACCAACTCCAATGACTGTGGCTACAGTAATTTATTATTCTGGTTATCATCCTTATACATTAAAACCAACCAAAACTCCAAAAACTAAAAAGGAGAAAGAAGACCAACACCGTTTTTTCTTTTGGTATAAAAAAGAAAATAAAGATTGGATTAAAAATACCTTAAATAAAGTTGGAAGACAGGATTTGTTAAAGGTTTTATTACCCGAAAATAATTCTTGGAAAAAGAACAAAAAAGCGCAAGAAACCAAAAACACATTTGACGATGCTGTTCCTTTTAACAGAAGAAAAAAGAAAGTTACTCGAAGTTCTTCTAAAAAGAGGAGGAGGTAATTTTACTCAGGCAAAACCGTCAAATAAATCTTTAGAATACTTTCGTTTACATAATCAGATTCAGCAGTAAAAGCTTTTACAATAAGCATTGTATTTTGCCCTATAAATTCTTTTTCTATTTTAAAGTTGAATCGATTAGAGTCTTGTTTTATTCTTAGTTTACCTGTAAAATGAGCAACTTGATATTCAATTTTTCGATCTTTTGGGTCATTGGCTTCTATTAATAATTCATAAGTGTCACCAACTTTTAAAACTGGTTTTTTTTGTTCTAATGAATTCGATTTTGTCCAAGAAGTGCCTAAGTTGTCAGAAATCTTTTGAATGGAAATGAAATAATCATCCACTAAATTTTCTTTGTTGTTGTATATTGTAATTGCATTTTTTAAGTCCATTAGAATACCTGATAATAAATTTTCTTGACTTTGAATAAGGCTTTGTCCACCATCAATTACTTTTTTGAAATGTAATACTTCATTAAAAAAAACTTGAAATCTTTTTTTATCGCTTAAAACAGGAGAAAATTTATCCCAATTTTCATCAATGATTAAAGCTAAATGTTCAAAATCAGCATAAAATAGGATTCTTTTTTCAAACAAAAAACCATTATTTTTTTCTCTTTCAATATTTCTTTTCTTTAACCATTTGGTTAAAATGTTATTTGAAATTTTATAGTCACTATTATCAGTATCACCAAGAATAGTAATGATTAATTCTTTTAAAGTATTTTCGTATTGTTTTATCATTGGTATAAAGTAAGGGTATTCTCTATTTTTTTAATAGATTTTAACAAATATACAAAAAGGTTTTAGAGCATTTATTTTTTGACAGCAATCATCATATGAGGACTAAAAGGTAACAAATATTCATCATTTTGAGTTAGATTTTGCAAGGCTTTCAAAGTTTTGGATTTCTTTTTATCTAGCATATTTGCAAAATATTCATTGTCTAACCAAATCATTCCTTCCACAGCAAAAAGATTGATAAACTTTAAGTCTTGTTCTAAAAATTCAGACTTTAAACCTTCAGGTTTATGATAAAAAGCATCTGCTAGTAAAAAAGGAAAATCTTTAGGTGCATTATGGATTCCAGTAGTCAATTCTTTTGTACACATCTCAAAAAAGGAGTTGGCGTGAATCATTCCATTCATTAAACCAACTACTGTTGATGCTGTTGCATTTATAGCAAATCCTAAGATAATTCCACCTTTTTTAAGAACTCTTTTGGCTTCTAAAATTGCAGTAACTCTATCTTCTCTTTCTTGTAAATGATACAGAGGACCGTGCAAAATTACTAAATCTGCATTATCATTTTCATAAGGTAATTTTTGAGCAATTCCTTTGGTGATAGAAAATGGGTTTTTCAATTTTTTTGCTCTTTTTTCAGCAAGTTTTATATGTTTTGTAACAGGCTCAATCAAATGAACAGTGTGATTTTTTTTAGCTAACCATTCTGAATATTTTCCTGTTCCTCCTCCAACATCAATTATTGTTGAGTTTGGTTTAGAAATATGTTTTTGGATGAGTTCTTTTATGCGTTCAAACTCAAAAATGCCCATTCCTTTTTCAAGTCTAGTTTCTTCTGAAGCTTTGTTGTAGAAGTTTTCTAGTTCTTTGCTGATTAATGTTTTTTTATTCACTTTAATAATTTGGAGATATAAAATAGTTAATTTAAAGTGAAAAGCTTTTTTGTTTATTAAGAATAATATGGAATTTACTTACAAACCTTACAATCTTCTTTTTCTTGGATTTCGCCCACTAAATTTCCTTCTTTATTCATCACAAAACCACAACAATCCATAAAACCTTGAGCAATTAATTTTCTGGCACGTTGAATTTGAGATTTTGTAGTGGATAAACTTTGGTTTAATTGAGAAGCAACTTCTTGTTGTTTTAATCCTTTAATATCTGATAAAAACAAAGGGTCTCTGTATTTTTTAGGCAAGTTTTTTAAGATACCTCTCAAACAATCTTTTTCAGTATGTAGGTTTTCTAGGATTTCTGTATCTGCCTCAAAATTAGCAATTTCAAAGGTTTGATTGGTTTTTTTCCAATAATCTAAAATGGAATTTCTAGCCACTGTAAAACACCAAGATTTTAGTTTTGTAATATCTTTTAAAGTGTGCAGTTTGGTGTGAATTTTAATAAAAGTATCCTGCAAAATATCATCAGCAATAGTAACATCTTTTACTTTGCTGATGATAAATCGTTTTAAGTCTTCAGAATAAGAAGTCCAAACTTGTTTTGTAGTCATGTTTAACAATTACAATTAGAACAAGTACAGCTTTCGCAAGTACAATTTTTGCATTCTCCTGTTTTACAACCTTCACAATTACAAGTACATTCGTTTTTATAATTCATAATATTTGTTTTAATGTTCACTTAATAGACAGAGAAACTTTGAAAAAGATGCATCAATTTAAAAATATTTTTTTAATTCTTTTCTAATTGGCATTATTTTGATAGGAGAAATGTTTGTACCACCAGTATTTCCTTTAGGAACCCAAATTAATGTAAATAGAAGAGAAGCAATAATTCTTATAAACTGTCCAAAAACTTCTTTGATACTTTTAGATTTAATTCCAAAAATTAACATCCAATAATGACTAATAGTATGTCTTACAATGTGTTTTTGACCTAAAATATGTGCATTTTCAAGGTAAAAAAAAGAAGCTTCAAAATTGTTGTTTTTTAAGGCTTCTTTTCCTAGTTTTAATTGGTCGTAAAATGCCGTTTTTAAAAGTAAATTATTCATCAAATTTTTAAAAATAGACGAAGCATAAACTAAAAAGATGCAATAAAAACACTTTTTTCGAGTTTACTCGAAATTTCAGAAAAATGTCTTTCCTGTGAAAACAGGAATCCTATTTTGATCGTGAACCTACAAATTGATCAGATTTCACTTTGAATAATACATTAAAAGTGGTTAAACTTCCATAAATTCTTGTGATGTATTGTTGCAAATCGATTTTATCTTGATCATCTAAAGTCTTACTAGCGTTAATTTTTTGTTCCATAACTCTAATTCGATCTCTGACCATTACTATTTTATGAAAAAAAGTATCAATTGGGATTTCCTTGTCTGCCAAATTAGAATCTGCAGGTCTAAAAATTAATGTTCCATTTTTCCATCTATCTGCAATAGGAGCAATTTCTGTGACATCTGACCATTTTTGTAGCAAGTTTTTTAGTGATTTTTCTACTTCGTAAAAACTAACAGTATCTACTTCATCCTCAACAGCTTCTATCACTTCAAAATTGCTATCAATATCTATTGTTTCTAATCCATTTTCTAAAAAAGTAACCCAATAGTGTTTAGAAGTAACATTGGTTACAACGCCTTTCCCAAATTCTGAATGCTCTATTCTAGAGCCAATTCCTAGTAATTTCATTTGTATTTATTTTAGACTAAAGGTAATAAATACAATGCTAAAAAGAAACTAGTTAATGCTAATTAAGTTAATATCAAAAACAATAACATCTCCAGCTTTAATGTTTCCAGAACCTCTGTTGCCATAACCTAGTCTAGAAGGTAGTATAAAAGTTCCAGAACCACCAGGTTTTAATAATCGAACAGCTTCCCCAAATCCAAGAACAACACCTCCTACATTAAAAGAGGCTCTTGATGATTGATCAAAAGTAGTTCCGTTTAAGAAATAACCTTTGTAACCTAAGGTAACATTAGAATTATATGTTGGAAATAATCCACTTCCAGTAGAGTTAATTACATAATATAAACCAGAAGCAGTTTTTTGAGCATTCAAATTATTTTCTTTTATATATGCTTCAATGTCTATTTCGTTCTGAGTAGTATAATCCATTTCTTCTTGTGAACAAGAAAAACTAATAGCCAAAACGAATAATAATAGTATTTTTTTCATAATTAAAATTAATTTCGACAAAGGTAATTTATCTCACAATTTTGACTCTAACAAAACCTAATTTATTTTATTTTCAATAATTATTGAAAGTTTAGAAAATAATTGTATATTTGTGATATGGAATTAGAAGCTGCAAAATTAAAATACATTCATACTTGGGGTAGTTTAGCCACTTCTTGGGGGATTAACAAAACAATGGCGCAAGTACACGCATTGTTGTTAGTTTCTACAAAACCATTATCTGCAGAAGATATTATGGAAACTTTACAGATTTCTAGAGGTAATGTAAATATGAATGTAAGAGCTCTAATTGACTGGGGAATTGTACAAAAAGAATTGGTGATAGGAGAGCGAAAGGAGTTTTTTGTAGCTACCAAAGACATTTGGGAATTGTTTAAACAAATAACCAAAGAGCGTAAAAAAAGAGAGATAGAACCTGTTTTAAAAGTGTTATCTGAATTGCAAGAGATTAAGGATAATTCTGATGAAGCGATTGAGTTTAAAAAGGTGTTAAATGATTTATCCAAAGTAACTACAACTGTAAATACTATTTTAGATAAAACGATTAAAGCAGATGAACACTGGCTATTATCTAACTTTACAAAAATCGTGAAAAAGTAAAAAAAATTTAAACATTAACTTTCAATAATTTCTGAAACTATGAAAATTACAATTAAAATACTGAACTGGATAAATAGAATATTGATGATTCCATTTATACTTACCCTATTAATATCTATTATTGAAAATGAAATTTTTATTTACCCAATGTATATTGCTTTTGTACTTGGAATTTATCAATTGGCTTCTTTTTTAGTTACACTTTTTATGATTAAAAAACTAGAAATCAGAAAAACAAATAAACTTATTACCTATATCATTATTGTGATATTATATTTTTTGATAGGGTATTTCATAATAGATGATTACAGTAAAAGTGGATTCAAGACTATTTTACAAATATCCTTAATTGGAATTCCAATTATTCTGTCAATGTTTTGGACATATATTTTAGAATCTATCAATCAAGAATTATGAACCAAATCACTTACATAGCATACATTTTAATCTCTAGTTTGATTGTGATTTACGTTGGTAATTTCTGTTACAAAAATGGAAAAGTTTACATATTAAGTTACTTTCCAAATGACATCAATTTTGGTAATGGAATCAATAAATTATTAAGAATTGCATACTATTTATTAAACATTGGCTTAGCAATTTGGAGTTTGCATTCAATGAGGAAAATTGATACTGCTATTGAGGTAATTCTCGAAATCAGTAATAGGTTAAGTTACATATTATTAATAATTACGACTCTACATTTTATCAATATTTACAGTGTGTATTTAATTCATAAACACTTTAAAAAATTAACCAAATGAAAATTAATTTAGAAAATAACTGGCAAAAAATAAGAACACATTTTAGTAAATCTTTTGGGGCAAATATGCACGTTGCTATTGCTTCTGTAAACAAAGATAATCAACCTACTGTAACCCCAATTGGGTCTTTGTTTTTAAATGATAATCAAACAGGTTTTTATTTCGAGAAATTTGCAACAAAGTTAAATTCGAATTCAAAAATCAATAATAAAATTTGTGTTTTAGCTGTAAATAGTAGTAAAGTATTTTGGTTGAAATCGTTGTTCAAAATCAATTTTTCTGAATATCCAGCTGTAAAATTCTATGGAGAATTGGGTGTGAAAAGAGATGCTACACAAAAAGAATATAGAGCTTTTCAAAGACGAATTAGACAAACAAAAAGACTTAAAGGAAGTAAATATTTATGGCAAGATATGAGTATGGTGAGAGAAATTAAGTTTACAAAAGGCGAGAAAATTAACCTTGGAAAAATGACTAAGGATTTATAAATTAATTTAAAATCAATAATTATGAGCACTTCATTAGAATTAATCGCGTACATCATTTATTTACCAATTGCAATTGGTTTAACAACTTTAGTATCTCAACATTTATTCAAGAATAGTAAGATTTTCATGTTAGATATTTTTAGTCAGAAAGTGGAAATTGCAATGGCAACAAATAAGCTTTTTAAAATAGGTTTTTATTTATTAAACATTGGTTTTGCAATGCGAATTATTAAAATTTATGGTTTGGTAGATTACAAAGATTTGGTAGAAACTTTGAGTAGCAAAATTGGTGGTTTCTCAATTTATTTAGGAATTGTTATGATTGCTTTTATCTTGTTTTTCTTAAAAGGAAGAAAAGCGAGTAAAGAGAATAATATGAAAATGAAAAAAGAAGAAAATTTATTGAAAAAGGATTATTCTTAAAACTAGAAAGCCGCACAAATTGTGCGGCTTTTTTTATAATTATCTGAAGGCATTGCCTTCTACATATTTCTGCGATACTGTCCACCAACCTTAAACAAAGCTTCAGTTATTTGTCCTAAAGAACACACTTTTGTTGCTTCCATTAATTTGTCAAATAGATTTTCATTTTGAATAGCAGCTTCTTGTAAAATGGCAATTTGTTCTAAAACTTTAGTCGGATTTGTTTTATGTAAATTCTCTTTCGTTTTAATTTGATATTGTTTTTCTTCTTCAGTAGCTCTAATCACTTCAGATGGTTGTACAGTTGGAGAACCTTTAGAACTCAGAAACGTATTTACACCAATAATTTGGAAATTTCCATTGTGTTTCAAAGTTTCGTAATACAAACTTTCTTCTTGTATTTTAGAACGCTGATACATGGTTTCCATAGCACCTAAAACTCCACCTCTTTCTGTAATTCTATCAAATTCGTCTAAAACTGCTTCTTCAACTAAATCTGTTAACTCTTCAATAATAAAAGCACCTTGAATCGGGTTTTCATTTTTAGTCAATCCTAATTCTTTATTGATAATTAATTGAATTGCCATGGCTCTACGTACAGATTCTTCAGTTGGAGTAGTTATAGCTTCATCATAAGCGTTTGTATGCAAAGAGTTGCAATTATCGTTAATTGCATACAAAGCTTGTAACGTTGTTCTGATATCATTAAAGTCAATTTCTTGAGCGTGCAAAGAACGTCCAGAAGTTTGTATATGATACTTTAGCATTTGCGCTCTGGAATTTGCTCCGTATTTATTTTTCATCGCTTTTGCCCAAATTTTACGAGCAACTCTACCAATTACAGAATATTCTGGATCAATTCCATTTGAAAAGAAAAAAGACAAGTTTGGGCCAAATTTATTGATGTCCATTCCTCGACTTAAATAATATTCAACATATGTAAATCCGTTTGATAAAGTTAATGCCAATTGCGTAATCGGATTTGCACCAGCTTCTGCAATATGATATCCAGATATAGAAACCGAATAAAAATTACGAACTTGTTTTTCAATAAAATATTCTTGAACATCGCCCATTAAACGAAGTGCGAATTCAGTAGAAAAAATACAGGTATTTTGTGCTTGATCTTCCTTTAAAATATCAGCTTGTACAGTTCCTCTAACTTGTGCAAGAGTGTCTTTTTTAATTTGTTGATAAACATCAGAAGGTAAAACCAAGTCTCCAGTTAAACCCAGCAGCATCAAGCCTAAACCATTATTTCCTTCAGGTAAATCTCCTTGATATGTTGGTCTTTTAAATCCTTTGGAATCGTAAATTTCTATAAACTTCGCTTCAACTTGTTTTTCTAAATTATTTTCTTTGATGTATTTCTCACAATTCTGATCAATGGCAGCATTCATAAAGAATCCTAATAACATTGGTGCAGGGCCATTAATCGTCATAGAAACAGAAGTCATATTGTGACTTAAATCGAAACCAGAATACAGTTTTTTAGCATCATCTAAACAACAAATAGAAACACCTGCATTACCAATTTTCCCATAAATATCGGGTCTCAAATCTGGATCATTTCCATAAAGAGTTACAGAATCAAAAGCTGTAGAAAGTCTTTTTGCATCCATTCCTAAACTTACATAATGAAAACGTCTATTTGTTCTTTCTGGACCACCTTCTCCTGCAAACATTCTAGTTGGATCTTCTCCAGTTCTTTTAAAAGGATATAAACCTGCAGCAAATGGAAATTCTCCAGGAACATTTTCTTGCAAATTCCAACGTAATACATCTCCCCAAGCTTCATATTTTGGTAAAGCTACTTTGGGTATTTGAGTATGAGAAAGTGATTCGCTGTGTGTTTTTATGTTGATTTCTTTATCGCGTACTTTAAAGGTATAAACCGGATTTTTATACTTGTTTATTTTCTCTTGCCAGTTCAAAATGATTCCCCAATTATGAGGATTCAAGTTCATTTTTATTTTTTCGAATTGAGCAATCAATAATTTGACGAAATTTATTTCGTCATTCTGAACTTGTTTCAGAATCTCATCTTCATCCAAACCTATTTTAATGATTTCAATAGATGAATTAGTAATTGATTCTAGGGTTTTATAAATCCCATATAATTTTTGAGCCACTTTAACTTGTTCATCAACCTGTTCATCATAACTTCTATTGCTTTCTGCTATCTTAGATAAATATCGAACTCTTTTAGGTGGAATAACAAATATCTTTTCAGACATTGCTGTAGAAATTTTCATTGTAGATTTTAAATCAGCTCCCGTTTTTTCAACTAGCTTGTCCATTATGCTTTTGTACAAACTATTCATGCCAGGATCATTGAATTGTGATGCAATTGTACCATAAACAGGCATATCATCCATATGAATATGCCACAAATTATTGTTACGCATATATTGCTTTTTCACATCTCTAACTGCATCTAAAGCACCTCTTTTATCAAATTTATTGATGGCAACTAAATCAGCAAAGTCCAACATATCAATCTTTTCCAATTGGGTTGCAGCACCAAACTCTGGAGTCATTACATATAAAGAAGTATCTGAGTGCTCTATAATTTCAGTATCAGATTGCCCAATACCAGAAGTTTCAAGAACTATTAAATCAAATTCAGCTGCTTTTAAAACTTGTACAGCTTCATTCACATATTTAGACAAAGCCAAATTAGATTGACGAGTTGCTAAAGAACGCATGTAAACACGAGGATCATTAATCGCATTCATTCTGATTCTATCACCCAAAAGTGCACCGCCAGTTTTTCTTTTTGACGGATCAACAGATATTAACCCAACAGTTTTACTTGGAAAATCAATTAAAAAACGACGCACCAATTCGTCTACTAAAGAAGATTTTCCTGCACCACCTGTTCCAGTTATTCCTAAAACAGGTGCCCCATCTAACTTCCCCAAAGGGGAAGAACTATCACTGTTGTGGGTGAAAATTTTATTAAAATCTTCGTGATTATTTTCTGCTAAAGAAATTAATCTTGCAATTGTATTTACATCTTTATTTTTTAATTTTTCTAAAACTTTATCTTTTCCTAATTCCAGCAACCAATCTCCATCTTGATTACAAACTTTAGCATTTTTTAAAGAATCAGATTGGGGTTTCCCTCCTTTGGAGGGATTAAGGGAGGCCTTAACTAAATCATTTATCATTCCTTGTAATCCTAATTCACGTCCATCATCAGGAGAGTAAATTCTAGTAATCCCATAACCCATTAGATTTTTAATTTCTTCAGGAAGAATCACACCACCTCCACCACCGAAAATCTTGATATGTCCAGCTCCTTTTTCTTGTAACAAATCATACATGTATTTAAAATACTCATTATGCCCTCCTTGATAAGAAGTCATTGCAATGGCATTTACATCTTCTTGTATGGCACAATTCACTACTTCTTCCACAGATCTATCATGTCCTAAATGAATCACTTCAACCCCTGTAGATTGAATGATTCTTCTCATAATATTAATAGCAGCATCATGCCCATCAAATAATGAAGCAGCAGTTACGATTCTTACTTTATGTTTAGGTTTATAAGGAATAATTTGTTCCATTCGTAATATATGTTTGATTTTGGTTGTGTAATTTACGGATTTTTCAAAAATTAGGCGAATTTTGTAAATATTTAATTATCTTTTAGCTTTAATTTGATTTAAGGTGTGTTTTTGGCATATTTTTTGATAATTTAATGCTTAAATTAACTTATTATGAAAACTCTAAATATTTCTTCACTTCTTCTCTTATTCTGCCTAATTTCTTGCAATTCGATTAAAGTAGTTACAGATTATGATACAAAAGTTAATTTTAAAAAATATAAAACTTTTGCATTTTATAAAACAGGAATAGATAAAGCAGACATATCTGATTTGGATAAAAAAAGAGTGTTAAGGGCTCTAGAAACTGAATTGTTAGCTCAGGGATTTATAAAATCGGAGAATCCTGATATTTTGGTTAGTTTTTTCACCAAATCTAGACGAAAAGTAAATGTAAATCAAAATAATAATTTTGGATATGGTTTTGGTTGGGGATGGAACCCTTGGATGTGGAATGGAATGAATAATAATATTAATGTAAATGAATATACAGAAGGAACTTTGTTTATTGATTTTATTGATAAAGAAAAGAAAGAACTGGTTTGGCAAGGTATTGGAACAGGAGCATTAAAAATACAGAATGTGGAAAAGAAGGAAGAAAGAATTAAGCTTTTTGTAAAAGAAATTATTTCAAAATTTCCTCCTGGAAAAGAGAAATAAAAAACTTATACAAAGAAAACGCCAACAATTAATGTTGGCGTTTTTAGTATAATTTAAACAGTAAGATTATTTAACTGGTTTTACAGTTTTAATAATTCTTGCAGCAATTTTATATGGATCACCATTAGAAGAAGGTCTTCTATCTTCTAACCATCCTTTATATCCTTTTTCTACAGCGATAATTGGAATTCTAATTGAAGCTCCTCTGTCAGAAACTCCCCAAGAGAAATCATTAATAGATGCAGTTTCATGTAAACCAGTTAAACGTTGTTCGTTAAACTCTCCATAAACTTCAATATGTTCTTTTGTAAAAGGTCTAAAAGCTTCACAGATTTCTGCATATTTCTCAGCAGAACCACATTCTCTTAAGATTGAGTTAGAGAAGTTTGCGTGCATTCCAGAACCATTCCAGTCTCCTTTAATTGGTTTTGGGTGATATTCAATGTACCAACCATATTTTTCAGTTAATCTATCTAATAAGTAACGAGCAATCCAAATCTCATCACCTGCTTTTTTAGCACCTTTTGCGAATAATTGGAATTCCCATTGTCCAGAAGCAACCTCTTGATTAATACCTTCAAAGTTTAAACCTGCATCAATACATAAGTCAGCATGCTCTTCTACGAAGTCTCTTCCGAAAGTGTTTTTACCACCTACAGAACAGTAGTACATCCCTTGAGGTCCAGGGTAACCACCAACTGGGAAACCTAAAGGTAATTGAGTTTTAGAGTCCATAATAAAATATTCTTGCTCAAAACCGAACCAGAAATCGTTATCATCATCTTCAATAGTTGCACGACCATTAGATTCGTGTGGTGTACCATCAGCATTTAAAACCTCAGTCATTACTAAGTATCCATTTCTACGAGCTGGATCTGGATAAATTGCAACTGGCTTTAAAATACAGTCAGATGCTCCTCCTGAAGCTTGTTTTGTAGATGAACCGTCAAAAGACCAATTACCTAATTCTTCAACTGTTCCTTGAAAGTTTTCATGTTCTTCAACTTTGGTTTTACTTCTCATGTTTTGAGTTGGAAAATATCCATCTAACCAAATGTATTCTAATTTAATTTTTGCCATAATATATAATTGTATGTGTGATGTTAACACTACAAAAATCAATTATTTTACGTACATATCAAAAAAAATAGGGGTAAAAATTTTAAAATCAGAGAAAAATAATTTTATCCCTATTTTTTAAGGGGTATATTTGTTAAAAATTAAAAATTACTTAAAAAAAATCAATTTATGTCAACAATTAGATTTGCTGCATTACAAGAAACCTTAAACAGAACCCCCATAAAAGTCGTTGAAAATGAAAAAAGATCGGTTTTGTTTGGTAAAAATGTCTTTAATAAACATGCTATGCAACAGTACCTTACAAGATCTGCATATGAAAGTGTGATGAATGCGATTGAAAAAGGAACTAAAATTGATCGTAAAATTGCAGATCAAGTTGCTGTGAGTATGAAAGATTGGGCTATTTCTAAAGGTGCTACTCATTATACGCATTGGTTTCAGCCACTTACAGGAGCAACTGCAGAGAAGCATGATGCATTTTTTGAGTCTATCAATGGGAGTTTGGCAATGGAAAAATTTGATGGAGAACAATTGGTACAACAAGAGCCAGATGCATCTAGTTTTCCAAATGGAGGAATTAGAAATACTTTTGAAGCCAGAGGTTATACAGCTTGGGATCCAACATCACCAGCATTTATTTATGAAACTACTTTGTGTATTCCTACTATTTTTGTGGCTTATACAGGAGAAGCTTTGGATAACAAAACACCATTGCTGAGAGCTTTACAAGCCATAGATACACATGCAACATCAGTTTGCAAATATTTTGATAAGAATGCTGTAAAAGTAAATGCTACTTTAGGTTGGGAGCAAGAATATTTTTTAATTGACGATGCACTAGCACGTTCTAGACCAGATATTTTAATGACTGGTAGAACTTTACTTGGTCATTTTTCTGCAAAGGGGCAACAATTAGATGATCATTATTTTGGAAGTATACCAACAAGAGCGATGCATTTTATGCAAGATTTAGAACAAGAATGTATGTTGTTAGGTATTCCTCTAAAAACAAGACATAATGAGGTTGCACCTAATCAATTTGAACTAGCACCTATTTTTGAAGAAGCAAATTTAGCTGTAGATCATAATTCTTTATTAATGGATGTGATGCAGAAAGTGTCTAGACGTCATTACTTTAAAGTGTTGTTTCATGAAAAACCTTTTGCTGAAATAAATGGTTCTGGAAAACATAATAATTGGTCTTTATCTAATTCAGATGGAACAAATTTACTTAGTCCAGGGAAAACTCCAATGAAAAATTTACAATTTTTAACCTTTTTTGTAAATACTATAAAAGCAGTTTATGAAAATGAAGAATTATTAAGAGCATCTATAGCATCTGCAAGTAATGACCATAGATTAGGAGCTAATGAAGCACCACCAGCAATAATTTCGGTTTTTATTGGTAGCCAACTCTCTGCAGTATTAGATGATCTAGAAAATGTAACCAAAGGAAAATTATCACCTCAAGAAAAAACAGATTTAAAACTGAATATTATTGGTAAAATTCCAGAAATTTTATTGGATAATACTGATAGAAATAGAACGTCAGCTTTTGCCTTTACAGGAAATAAATTTGAATTTAGAGCTGTAGGCTCTTGGTCTAATTGTGCAATACCAATGACTACTTTAAACACCATTGTTGCTAAACAATTAAAAGAATTTAAAATAGAAGTAGATAGCTTAGTAGACGATAAAAAATTGAAAAAAGACGAAGCTATTTTTAATGTATTGAGAGAATATATTAAAGGTTCTAAGAATATTCGTTTTGAAGGTGATGGTTATGGAGAAGTTTGGGGGAAAGAAGCGAAAAAACGTGGCTTAAGTAATAATAAAACGACTCCAGAAGCTTTAAAAGTAAAGGTTTCTAAAAAAACAATTGCCTTGTTTGAGGAGATGAATGTGATGAATAAAGTGGAGCTTGAAGCGCGTTATGAGATTGACTTAGAAGAGTATACAAAGCGTTTACAGATAGAGAGTAGAGTTTTAGGTGATATTGCTAGAAACCATATTGTACCAACAGCAATCAATTATCAAAATACACTGTTAGAAAATACGAAGAACTTAAAAGAAATTTTTGGCGATGATTTTAAAAATATTGCCAAAGAGCAAATCGAATTGATAATGACTATTTCAAATCACATTACAGAAATAAACGCATTAACGATTAAAATGATTGATGCACGTAAAAATGCTAATAAATTACAAGGTTTAAAATCTGCTGAAATGTACAGCAATAAAGTAAAACCATTTTTCGAACAAATTCGTTATCACTGTGATAAATTAGAAACTATGGTAGATGATAATTTATGGCCATTAACAAAATATAGAGAATTGTTGTTTACAAGATAAAATAAAACTTCCTACTTTTCAGTAGGATTTTTTTTATAAAAGCCTAAATTTGCAACTCATTACACAACCAATATGAGTCAAGAAGTTTCTAAAAGATACGCACAAAGAGGTGTTTCTGCATCTAAAGAAGATGTGCACAATGCGATTAAGAATATAGACAAAGGATTATTCCCAAAGGCATTTTGTAAAATTGTACCTGATTATTTAACCAATGATGATGATTATTGTTTGATAATGCATGCAGATGGAGCAGGAACAAAATCTTCTTTAGCATATATGTACTGGAAAGAAACTGGAGATGTTTCTGTTTGGAAAGGCATTGCTCAAGATGCTTTAATTATGAATATTGATGATTTATTGTGTGTAGGTGCAACAGATAATATCATGTTATCTTCTACAATTGGACGTAATAAAAGTAAAATTCCAGGTGAAGTTTTATCAGCTATTATAAACGGAACTGAAGAACTCATTGAAGATTTAAAAAGTTTTGGAGTAACTATTCATTCTACAGGAGGAGAAACTGCAGATGTTGGAGATTTGGTACGTACAATTATTGTAGATTCTACAGTAACTGCAAGAATGAAACGTACAGATGTTATTGATAATGCAAACATAAAAGCTGGTGATGTAATTGTTGGTTTAGAATCTTTTGGGCAAGCAACTTACGAAACAGCATATAATGGAGGTATGGGTTCTAATGGATTAACTTCTGCAAGACACGATGTTTTTCATAAATACTTAGCAGAAAAATATCCAGAAAGTTTTGATGCTGCTGTGCCAAGTGATTTAGTGTACTCAGGAAATATAAAATTGACAGATAAGGTAGAAAACTCACCTATCGATGCTGGTAAGTTGGTTTTATCACCAACAAGAACTTACGCACCAATTATTAAAGAAATTTTGAGTAATTTTTCTTCAGATAAAGTACATGGAATGATACATTGTAGTGGAGGTGCACAAACTAAAATCTTACATTTTGTAGATAATTTACATATTGTAAAAGATAATATGTTTCCAATTCCACCATTATTTAAATTGATACAAGAACAGTCTAAAACAGATTGGAAAGAAATGTATCAAGTTTTTAACTGTGGACATAGAATGGAAATCTACGTTTCTCCTGAAATTGCTTCAGCTATTATTGCTATCTCAAAATCTTTTAATGTTGATGCTCAAATTGTGGGTAAAGTAGAGGCTTCTGATAAAAAGAAACTTACAATTAAAAGTGAGTTTGGCGTTTTTGACTATTAGAAAAATTGATTTTTTTATCTTTTAGTCTATAGAAAGTTGAGTTTTCGTCAACGAGGAATTTTTAATGGAAGTTTAGAAGTTGGTAAAAGTGCATCAGCATTTGATAAAGCTAAAAGTAGCAGTTTTTTTTACAAAATGTTAGCTTTCTGTTGTTTTTTCAGTTTATAATTCCGTTTTATTTCTCTTTTTAAGGTTTTTTATTTTGTTGAATTTCGCAAACTTTCTAAATTCAGAGTTAGAGTAAATTTAATTGATGATACCTCTAAGAACAGGATAGTTCAGGATGCTTTATTGGTTTTAATACATTAATTTTGAGTTGTAATAAATACATTTCTTTCAGCCTTTTCAAAAGTTAATTTTTGTTTGTTTCATTGATGTCACGAATACTAATTGTTTTTTTTAAGTAAAAAATTAATATTAAATTGCTTTGCCTCTCATTATTAAATATCAATATCAATATGAAGTATCTATTAATCGTATTCGTTTATTTTCAATTCTATACACTTAATAGTCAGGTAATTTGGTCTGCAGACCCAGATACAAGTACTAATCCTAATAGTTTTTTTCGCAGATTGGATAGAGGAAATTACCCTCAAGATTACTGTTATGTACTTGGAGATGAACAAGGAGTTGAACCCTCAAATGTTACAACTATTTATGATTCTGAGTTCGGTAAGGTTTGGAAAGTTATTAAACCAAAAAACAGAAAAAGAGCAGAGTTTGCTAGAACTGAAGGAGATATAAATTACTTTGCTCCTAAAGAAGGAGATGACATTTATATAGCTTGGAGATGGAAGATATCTTCTACATCTACCATTAAAGTCCCGGTTGCTGTTTGGCAATGGAAAGGATCTGGTACAAAAGATTTTCATCAAAATTACCCTTTAAGTATGGCGTATGATGGAGATTTAACACTTAATGCTTTTGGACCAGATTGGTATGGAGGTAATTTCCCTAGTAATCGTAAAGCAATATTGTGGAGGAAGACTGTTCCACAAGATACTTGGGTGTCTTTTGTTATACATATAAAATTAAGTAAGTTAGATAAAACTGCTAAGGATGGATTTGTAGAATTTTGGTTTAATGGCGTTAAACAAACATTAAATGAGGGAACTTCTTCACGATACAAGGTAGATCTATCACCTGATTCCAAGACAGCATATCATAGAACAAATGATGGAACTACAGTATATCCTAAATGGGGTGTTTATAATAGAAATTCTTGTGCTTTTGAAGCTAATGCTTACTTTGACGAAATGAAAATTACCCGAACTTTAAATGATGCTGTTTTGTCTACAAATAATTATTTTGGAGGAGAAATGTTATCAGGTGTTAAAGCATATCCAATACCAGCTATTGATGTAATAAATATAATAGGAGCTCCTAAAAATTCTCAAGTTTCTATTTTTGATATTACTGGCAGGCTTGTTAAAAACACGAAACTAACAAAAACCAATCCTGAAATAGAAATTTCTAAATTTCCTAAAGGTCTCTATTTTTTAAAGATAAATAAAGGTGCATCCTATAAAATCATAAAATTTATAAAGAATCATAATTAAATATTATGGGCATATTTGCTTCGTAATTTTTTTCATTCACTATTTTTTTTCGGTAAAAAAAATAAATTACTTGTTAACTTTTTATTGTTGATAATTAATTAAATTATTGATTATTAGTTATTTAATTTATTTTATCTGAAATTTCATGATAATTATCAGTTTTTAAGTTTTGTTTTTTTGTGAACTTTCCATCACTTTAAAATCAACTTAACAATAAGATATCATCATGAATTCCAAAACCTTAATCTCACCAAAAAAAAAGGTGACAAGAGAAGAGGCACTTAAAACTGCACGAACCTATTTTAAAAACGATGAATTAGCAGCTACTGTTTGGCTAAACAAATATGCGCTAAAAGATTCTGAAGGCAATATTTACGAAAGTTCCCCAGATGATATGCATCAAAGAATTGCTTCAGAAATTGCAAGAATTGAGCAGAAATATGAAAACCCATTAACAACTACAGAAATTTTTGAAGTCATTAAAAACTTCAAATACATTGTTCCACAAGGAAGCCCAATGGCTGGAATTGGAAATCCGTTTCAAATTGCATCTTTATCTAATTGTTTTGTAATTGGTAATAATGGCGATTCAGATTCATATGGAGGAATTTTAAAAATAGACCAAGAGCAAGTGCAGTTAATGAAACGTAGAGGAGGAGTTGGGCATGATTTATCTCATATTCGTCCAAAAGGCTCTCCAGTTAAAAATTCGGCATTAACATCTACAGGAATTGTGCCTTTTATGGAGCGTTATTCAAACTCAACAAGAGAAGTTGCCCAAGATGGAAGAAGAGGAGCTCTAATGTTATCAGTTTCTGTAAATCATCCAGATGCAGAAGATTTTATAGATGCAAAATTAGAACAAGGAAAAGTTACTGGAGCTAATGTTTCTGTAAGAATTGATGACGCTTTTATGAAAGCTGTAAAAGCAAATGAAAAGTATATACAAAAATATCCAATATTTAGTAAAAACCCTTTGTATACCAAACAAATTGAAGCCAATACTATCTGGAAAAAAATTGTGCATAATGCTTGGAAATCTGCAGAACCAGGAATTTTATTTTGGGATACTATTATTAACGAATCTGTACCTGATTGTTACGCAGATTTAGGTTACAAAACAGTTTCTACAAATCCTTGTGGAGAGATTCCTTTGTGTCCTTACGATTCTTGTCGATTGTTGGCAATTAACCTATTTTCTTATGTAGAAAATCCGTTTACAGAAAAAGCAGCCTTCAATTTTGTGTTGTTCAAAAAGCACATTGTTATCGCACAAAGAATGATGGATGATATTATTGATTTAGAGTTGGAAAAAATAGACGGAATTTTAGAAAAGATTGATGCGGATCCAGAACAAGATGAGGTAAAATC
>CBFHKA010000030.1:0-221172 GCA_965656305.1 Polaribacter sp.
TTAGGTCTAGTAAATCAATCTTTTAAAAAAATTAATAAAGCTCAAAAATTAACGTTAAGTATCTCTGTTAATGAGTTTAAAAATAGTTGGGATGTTTGGGTGTATCCTAATGAAAAACCATCAATAAAAACTACAAAAAATTATATAGTAACCAGTAAGTTAGATAACAAAACATTAGCTTATTTAAATAACGGTGGAAATGTTTTATTGAACATAACCAAAGGAGACATTACTCCAGAATATGGAGGAGATATAGGAATCGGGTTTTCAAGTATTTTTTGGAATACTTCATGGACTAACGACCAAAAACCACATACACTAGGTATTTTATGTAATCCTGAGCATCCAGCGTTAGCACATTTCCCAACAGAATACCATTCAAACTGGCAATGGTGGGATGCTGTGAGCCATTCAAACGTAATTATTTTTAACGAAATTCCAGAATTAAATCCAATTGTTAGAGTTATAGACGATTGGTTTAAAAACAGAAAAACAGCACTTCTTTTTGAAGCAAAAGTGGGTAAAGGTAAGCTATTGTTTTCTGGTATAGATTTACATACAAATTTAAAAGAACGATTAGAAGCACAACAATTATTGTATAGTTTAGAAAACTATATGGTTAGTGATGCTTTTAACCCAAAAGTAAATATTACAAACAACCAACTAAAAAGAATATTAAAAAATTAATACTCATTTTATTAGTATTTAAAAACATCGAAATATGAAAACTGTAAAAGCCTGGGAAGAAAAAGTTATCATTCCTACTTATGAAGTTGGAACACCAGAAAAATATCCTGTTTTTTTAGAAAAACGTGTATATCAAGCGAGTAGTGGAGCAGTTTATCCACATCCTGTAATCGAAAAAATTAGTGACACTAAAGTAGATAAAGAATGGGATGCTATTTTTATAGAAAATGATTATATAAAATTAATGATTTTACCTGCTTTAGGAGGAAGAATTCAAAGGGCTTATGATAAGGTTCGTAAACGTGATTTTGTGTATTACAATCATGTTATAAAACCAGCACTTGTGGGTTTAACTGGTCCTTGGATTTCTGGAGGAATAGAATTCAACTGGCCACAACATCACAGACCAAGTACATACGATCCAACAGATTTTTATATAGAAGAAAATGAGGATGGAAGTAAAACTATTTGGGTAAGTGAATTAGAACGTATGTTTCGTACTAAAGGTATGGCAGGTTTTACATTGCACCCAGACAAAGCTTACATAGAAATTAAAGCACATTTGTATAATAGAACGCCACATCCGCAAACTTTTTTATGGTGGGCAAATCCTGCTGTAGCAGTTAACGATCACTATCAATCTGTATTTCCACCAGATGTAAATGCCGTTTTTGATCATGGAAAACGTGATGTTTCTGAATTTCCAATTGCAAAAGGAGAATACTACAAAGTAGATTACGCACCAGGAACAGATATTTCTAGATATAAGAATATTCCTGTGCCAACAAGTTATATGGCAATTACCTCAAAATATGATTTTGTAGGTGGTTACGAAAATGATTCAAAAGGAGGATTATTACACGTTGCAGACCATAATGTATCACCAGGTAAAAAACAATGGACTTGGGGTAATGGAGAATTTGGAAAAGCATGGGATAGAAACTTAACCGATAAAGATGGTCCATATATCGAGTTGATGTGTGGTGTTTATACAGACAATCAACCGGATTTCTCTTGGATGCACCCTTATGAAGAGAAAAGTTTTAAGCAATATTTTATGCCTTACTATAATGTAGGTGTTGTAAAAAATGCAACTAAAGAAGCTTTAGTGAATTTAGAAATGGTAGATGGTAAAGCTTTAGTAAAAGTTCATGTTACATCTACTTATAATAATAGTGTTATCACTTTAAAAGCAAAAGGAAAAGTATTGCACGAAGAAGTTTTAAACCTCTCTCCAGAGGTAGGTTTTGAGCAATCTCTAGAAATTGGAAGTAATACTTTTGATGATTTACAAATATCAGTAAATGATGCTGCTGGGAAAGTATTGGTTTCATGGGAACCAGATAAAGACTTGTCTGAAGAAATTCCTGAGCCAGCAAAAGCAGCAAAAGACCCTAAAGATATAGATACTGTAGAAGGTTTATATTTAAGAGGTTTACATTTAGAACAATATAGACATGCCACTTTTAATGCGACTGATTATTATGAAGAAGCACTAAGAAGAGCACCAAAAGATGTGCGTTGTAACAATGCAATGGGGCTTTGGTATATGCGTAAAGGACAATTAGAAAAATCTATTGGTTATTTTAATATCGCAATTGAAACATTAACAAGCCACAATCCTAATCCTTATGATGGAGAGCCTTATTTTAATAAAGGATTAGCTTTAAATTTCTTAGGAAAAAAAGAAGAAGCTTATGCAAGTTTCTTTAAAGCATGTTGGAATGCACAATGGCAAGATGCAGGTTACTTTAATTTGGCTCAGCTAGATTGTGCTAAAGGAGATTTAGAAAAAGCGTTAGATCTTGTAGATAGAGCATTAATTAAAAACTGGCACAATCATAAAGCAAGACATTTAAAAGTTGTTATCTTAAGAAAACAAGGTAAACTTGAAGCTGCTAGTAATTTGGTAGAAGAGTCTCTAGCTATTGATAAGTTTAACTTTGGTGTTTTATACGAACGTTATATTTTATCTAATAAACAAGAAGATTTAGAGGTTCTTAAACATATTTTAAGAAATAATGCACATAATTATATTGAGTTTGCTTTAGATTATGCTTCTGCTGGACAGTTTAATGAAGCTATTGCTTTATTAAAAGTTCATACAGATGCAAACGGTAAAGTATATCCTATGGTATATTACTTTATGGGATGGTTTTTTGATCAAAAAGGAGATAATATAAATGCATTGGAGGCTTACAAAAAAGCATCTCAAATGCCAGATAAATATTGTTTTCCAAATAAAATAGAAGAAGTATTAGCGCTACAAGCTGCTTGTAAAGCAAATCCGTTAGATGCAAAAGCATTTTACTATTTAGGTAACTTTTGGTATGCAAACAGGCAATATGTAGAAGCTCAAGAATGTTGGGAATCTTCAGTAAAACTAGATGATAGTTTTGCAATTATTCATCGTAATTTGGCGCTGTTGTACTACAACAAAACCAATCAAAAAGAATTAGCTGTAAAACATTTAGAACGTGCTTTTGCGTTAGATAATACTGATGCTAGATTGTTAATGGAGCTTGACCAACTGTATAAGAAAATAAATATTTCTGTAGACAAGCGTTTAGCTCTTTTAGAGCAATATATAGATTTAACCAATTCTAGAGACGATTTATATTTAGAGCGTATTTCATTATATAATCTAAAAGGTGACTTTGAAAAGGCTAAAGAATTGATAGAGAACCGTCAGTTCCACCCTTGGGAAGGAGGAGAAGGTAAAGTCCCTTTTCAATATTTAACTTGTTATACAGAATTAGCTAAGAAAAACATCATCATTAAGAATTTTGATTATGCAATAGAGTTGTTAATAGCTGCAAAAACATACCCTCATAATTTAGGAGAAGGTAAATTACATGGTACAGTTGAAAATGATATTGACTATTGGTTAGGTTGTGCATATGAAGGTTTAGGGAATGTTGAGAAAGCTAATGAGTTTTTCGAATTAGCATCAGAAGGCTTAAGTGATCCTAGTCCAGCAATATTTTATAATGATCAACAACCAGATAAGATTTTTTATCAAGGGTTGGCATTACAAAAGTTAGGAAAATCTAAAAAAGCAAAAAAGAGATTTGATAATCTTTTAAATTATGGTATAAATCACATGAACGATGATGTAAAACTAGATTACTTCGCCATTTCTTTGCCAGATTTATTAATATGGGAAGAAGATTTAAAAGTTATCAATAAAATACATTGTAACTATTTAATTGGTCTTGGTGAGTTAGGAAAAGGCAATGATGTAGAAGCAATTAAAGCTTTTGATAAAGTAAAATATACTAATTTATCTCATATACCAGCTAATATTCATGCACAATTGGTAGGTGTTTCGTAATATTTTTAAACTTCATGAACTTTAAATATTTAATTTATTACAGTATTATTTTCTTCCTTTTGGGAGTAAATAATACTGCTTTTTCTCAAGATGAAAAACCCAATATTGTAATCATTTATGTAGATGATTTAGGTTTTGGTGATATTGGAGTAAATGGAGCAATTGGAGTAAAAACACCTTACATAGATACTTTAGCAAAAAATGGATTAAATTTTACTGATGCACACTGTTCTGCTGCAACTTGTACACCATCTCGTTATTCTTTATTAACAGGTAGTTACGCCTTTAGAAACAATGCAGCTATTTTAGAGGGTGATGCACCGTTAATAATAGATACCAAAAAAGAGACATTACCAAAAATGTTACAAAAGGCAGGCTATACAACAGGTGTAGTTGGTAAATGGCATTTAGGTCTGGGAAAAGGAAAAATAGATTGGAACAAAAAAATTCCATTAGGTCCAGAAGAAGTTGGTTTTGATTATAGCTTTTTAATTCCTGCAACTGGAGATCGTGTTCCTACTGTATTTTTAGAAAATCAGGAAGTAGTAAACTTAGATCCCAATGACCCAATTACAGTTAGCTATGGTACAAGAATTGAAGGTTACCCATGGGGATTTAAACATCCAGAATTATTAAAACAACATACAGATCCATACCATCAAGGAGCTGTAATAAATGGTATTAGTAGAATTGGCTATATGAAAGGTGGAAAAGATGCGCTTTGGGTAGATGAAGATATACCATTCGTACTTTCTAAAACTGCTAATCGTTTTATAGAAGATAATAAAGAAAATCCGTTCTTTTTATATTTTTCGTTACATGATATTCATCAACCAAGAATAGCAAACATAAAGTTTGTAGAAAGTAGTACTATGGGACCTCGTGGAGATGTTATTGCACAAATGGATTGGTGTGTAGGTCAAATTACCAAAAGTTTAAAAAAACAAAATCTCCTAGAAAATACTTTAATCATTTTTACAAGTGATAATGGACCAATTTTAGACGATGGATATTTAGATTACGCTAGAGAATTAGTTGGTAACCATAAACCAGGAGGCGTTTATAGGGGTAGTAAATATTCTGTTTATGAGGCAGGAACAAGAATGCCAACAATAGTGCATTGGCCAAAGGAAGTAAAGCCGGGTACAAGTTCAGCTTTGCTATCTCAAGTAGATTTATATAAGTCGTTAGCTTGTTTGGTTAACCAAGATATTGAAAAAGGTGCAGCTCCTGATAGTCAAGATTTTTTAAAATCGTGGTTAGGAAAATCAAATAAAGGACGAAAGTTTTTATTAGAAGAAGCATATACTTATGGTTTAAGAATGGGAAAATGGAAATACATACAACCTAAAAAGAAACCAGTACCTAATTGGATTGTACAAAAATTTGTAGATCCCGGATTTAGAGAAGAAATTCAGTTGTTTAATTTAGAAGAAGATCCGTCAGAATCTAAAAATATTTATAAAGATTATCCTGAAATAGTTATAAAAATGGAGAAAAAGTTTAAGAAAATTTTCAATAAATAAGAATTTATATAAAAAATAAAAGTGAAAATATACAATCTATTTGTCATATCTATATTATTGGTTTTAAGTTTTGGTTGTAAACCAAAAACTAAAAAAAAACCAAATATTCTATGGATAACAATAGAGGATACTTCTCCACAATTTATAGGTTGTTATGGCAATGAGAACGCAAGTACGCCAGTAATAGATAAATTAGCAGATGAAGGTGTGCGTTTTACAAATGCGTTTTCAACAGGTACAGTATGTTCTGCAAGTAGATCTACAATAATTACTGGAGCTAGAACTTTTACAACGGGTACAGGACATCAAAGAAGTCAATATCCTATTCCAAATTACATCAAAGGATTTCCTCATTATTTAAAACAATTAGGATATTACACTTCTAATAATTCTAAAACTGATTATAACATTGCTAATGAAAAAGATTTTATAAAAGAATCCTGGGATGAAAGTTCCAATAAAGCAACTTGGAGAAACAGAAAAGAAGGGCAACCTTTCTTTTCAGTATTTAATTTTGCAGAATCACATCAATCAAGAACCATGTCTTGGACCTATGAGCAATATAAAAAATACGTTTGGGATGAACTTCCAGCAGGTGACAGAATAGCTGATAATGCATTTGATATGCCTCCTTTTTACAATGATACGCCAGAAATGCGCAAACAATTTGCAAGAGTATACAATTCTATTAAGCTAACTGATAACAGAATTGGAGAATTATTACAAAAATTAGAAGAAGATAAATTGAAAGAGAATACAATTATTTTCTTTTATGCAGACCATGGAGAAGGTATACCAAGAGCAAAAACCAATGGGATAAATTTAGGATATCGTGTACCATTTGTTGCTTGGTTTCCAGAAAAATTTAAGCATTTATCACCTTGGAAAACAAAAGGTTCTACTACAAATGATCTTATTAGTTTTGAAGATTTAGGACCAAGTATGATTGATTTATTAGGTGGAAAAGTACCAGGATATATGAAAGGGGAAAAACTTTTCAACGGTAATTCAAAAGCTAAGAAAGAGTTACAATTACTTTCTACAGATAGAGTAGATAATGGTTTAGATTTGGTAAGGAGTGTAACCGATGGTAAGTATGTGTACTCAAGAAACTATATGCCCTTTATACCAGAAGTGCGTTATATCAATTACTTAGAAATTGCTGATATCACCAAGCACATGCGTAGTGATTTAAAGAACGGTAAACTTAACGCATTACAGTCTGGTCTTTTTGATGAGCGCCCTTATGAAGTATTGTATGATATTGAAAATGACACTTGGGAAACCAATAACTTAGCCAGTAACCCAAAATATAAATCTGTTATTGATTCTATGAGGCAGTATATGGATACTGAGCTTTTAAAAGCAAAAGATATTATGTTTATGCCAGAATATGAAATGGCTAAAATTTCAAAAACACAAACTGCTTATGAGTATCGTTTAGATAAAACAAAATATAAATTTGATGAGATATACAAAGTAGCCTCTTTATCTGGTAAAAAAGGAGAAGAAGTTACTAAAGCTCAAGTAGCATATTTAAATCACAAAAATAATATTGTACGTTATTGGGCTAGTATTGGATTAATGTCTCAAGACAAAGCTTTTTTACAATCCTATCAAAAGCAATTAAATAAAGCGCTTCTAGATAACTACCCTCCAGTTGCGATAACGATTTCTGCTTTATTATATCAGAAATTTGATAATAATAGTAGTGCAATAGAGGTTTTAAATAAATACAGTAAAAGTAGTAATGATGATTGGCAATTATCTTTAATGTGTATTAATAGTATGCTTTATTTTAAAGATAGAACACCATTTGAGACAACTGTTACAGAGTTACTAAAAAGACCAAAGCTCAAAGGGCATGTTAAAAATGCATGCCATGATTTTATCAATAGCCAAAAATTTAGAAAAGAAATTTATATAGTAAAACAAAGCTAAAAGAACCAAATTAAGATGAGTATTACGAGAATTTTTCAAATCACAGTTATAATCTTTGCACTTGCCTTCAGTGCCTGTTCCTCACCAAAAATAGAACAAATTGATTTGTCTGGAGAATGGAGTGTTAAACTAGATTCTACTAATGTAGGAGTAAGCGATAATTGGGCAAACACGTTGTTTGCAGGAACTACAATTGTATTACCCAATACTTTAGATGGCGCAGGAATTGGTAAGCCAAGTACTTTAAAGCCAGCTTTAAATAATTATGTTATGTCTAACTTAACAAGAAAACACCAATACATTGGTAAGGCTTGGTATCAAAAGGAAATAGAAATACCTAATGATTGGAAAGGTAAAAATATTGAGTTAGGTTTAGAACGTATTATTTGGGAATCTTCAGTTTATGTGGATGGTAATTTAATAGGAACTGCAAATAGTCTTGTTGGGAGTCATAATTATAACCTTACAGGTAATCTAAGGCCAGGAAAACATTTACTTACTATTTGTATTGACAATTCTAACAAATTCCCATTGATTAACGTTGCAGGATCTATGTACCCCATTAAGGTTAATCAAGATATGGCACATGCATATACCAATCATACACAAATAAAATGGAATGGTATTTTAGGAGATATAGCTTTAAAAGCATCAGTAAATAATGCTCCAGAAAACGTACAAGTTTATCCAAACTCAGAACTAGATAAATTAAAAATTACTTTTGAACAATCAAATAATTTAGAAGGAGAAGTAAAATTAGTTGTTCAGTCTATAAATGGTGTTGAGGTATTCAATAACAAAGTTCTAACTTCTAAAAAAATAGACGGCAAATATACCCTAGAAATTAATAAACCAGAAAGTTTAAAATTATGGGATGAATTTAATCCTCAATTATACGACGTTTTTGTTAAAACCAATACAGGTGAAGCAAAAGCACGATTTGGATACAAGTTTGTAAGTAGTAAAAAAGGAAATCTTTTATTAAATAACAAAAGAATTTTTTTAAGAGGTAATTTAGAATGTGTAATTTTTCCTTTAACAGGCCATCCTCCAACAAAAAAAGAAGAATGGGCTACATTAATAAAACAAGCCAAAGATTATGGGTTAAACCACTTACGTTTTCATTCATGGTGCCCACCAAAAACTGCATTTGAAGCAGCAGATGAGGCAGGGTTTTATGTTCAAGTGGAATTACCACATTGGAGTTTAAAAGTTGGTGAAGACGAAAAAACAACCGAGTTTTTAATACAAGAAGCTGATAAAATGATTAAGGATTATGGTAACCATCCATCATTTATTTTTATGGCTTTAGGGAATGAATTACAAGGAGATATTAGTGTTTTAAATGATATGGTTGCAGATTTAAAACCAAAAGATAATAGACATTTATATGCTACAACAGCATTTTCTTTTCAGCAACCAACAGGTACTCGCCCAGAAAAAGAAGATGAATTTTTTATTGCACAATGGACAGACAAAGGATGGATTCGTGGTCAAGGGATTTTTAATGCAAAACCACCTCATTTTGATGCAGATTATACTGCTGGGAGTAAGCATATTAATATGCCATTAGTATCTCATGAAATTGGGCAATATTCTGTATATCCAGATATGAGCGAAATTAAAAAATATACTGGTGTTTTAAAACCATTAAACTTCATCGCTGTTAAAAACGATCTAGAAAAAAAAGGACTTTTAGAATTAGCTCCAGATTTTACATATAATTCAGGAAAATTAGCAGCGTTATTATATAAAGAAGAAATTGAGCGTGCATTAAAAACACCAAGTTTTGATGGCTTTCAATTATTGCAATTACAAGATTTTCCTGGTCAAGGTACTGCTTTGGTTGGCTTGTTAAATGCTTTTTGGGAGTCTAAAGGAGTAATTTCTGCAGAAGAATTTAGTCAATTTAATAGTGAACTTGTTCCATTAATTAGATTTGAAAAAGCTGTTTATGAAAGTGAAGAAACTTTTGAAGCTACCATTGAAATTGCAAATTTCTATAAAGAATTCAAGAATAAAACGATTCATTGGCAAATAACTGACGAAGCAGGAAATGAAGTAAAAAAAGGAGAGTTAAATAATATAAATTTAACTATTGGAAACAATACAGAATTAGGTATTATTCGCCATGATATTCAAGCTAAAAAAGCAAAAAAACTTACAATTACAGTAAGTTTAAAAGATACAAAATATAAGAATAGTTGGAGTATTTGGGTATATCCAAAAAAATTAGCAATTACAGATAAAAATATACTTTTTACTACTTCAATTATTGAAGCTGAAAAAGCATTAAAAAATGGAAAAAAAGTATTTTTAAATCCAGATTATAAGATTTTAAAAGGGATAACTGGGCGTTTTGTTCCTGTATTTTGGAGTCCAGTACATTTTCCAAATCAACCAGCAACTATGGGTGTTATGTTAGATGCTAAGCATCCAGCTTTTAATAATTTCCCAACAGATTCTCATACAAATTGGCAATGGTGGGATTTATGCATCAACTCTAAGTCGATAATTGTAGATTCAATTAATACGAAACCTTTAGTTCGTGTAATCGATAATTTTGTAACCAATCATCATTTAACTAATTTATTTGAAGCTAAAGTAGGTAAAGGACAATTGGTTTTTTCTTCTATAGATTTAACTTCTAATTTAATAGAAAGACCAGTTGCAAGACAATTAAAACATAGTGTTTTAGAGTATATGAATAGTAGTAGTTTTAATCCTGTTAATAATATTAAAATTCAAGATATAAAATCTTTAGTGTTAAAAGGAAAGCAGTCTAAATTCTCGGCTAAAGATATCTATAAATAAAACGATAAACCCAAATATAAATTTTTTACAATGAATTATAAAAATCACAAAAATTATAAAACCTTTTTAGGTGTTTTATTACTATCCTTATTACTTTTTTCATGTAGCGAAGGTGGCACTTCTGCAGATGATGAAAAATTTAACGACTTAGATGACACTACAACTCCAGCTGTTAAGCCTCTTTTGAATTCTGTTAATACAAGTGATTGGATAATGATGTTCGAAGATGATTTTGATAATTTTGAACCAACAAAATGGACTAAGAACAATTCTGCAAAAAGTAGAGCAGCTCGTCCAGGTGTTGGTATAAACCAATGGTTTTGGAAGCCTGAAAATGTTTCTTATAAAGATGGAAATGTAATTCTAAAAAGTGAAAAAGTTGCTAATGATGTGTTACATTGTGGAGGTATATTTACTAACAATTTATTCGAATTTAAGTATGGTTACATCGAAGCCAAAATACAAATTGCTGAAACTTTATTTGGTACTCATACAGCACTTTGGTTACAAGGGGATAATATGGGAAACATTGATGGTACAGGAAATGATGGAGCAGAAATAGATGTTTTTGAATCTGCTTGGATTGGTGATTTTACCAAAAGTGTTGTACATATAGATGGTTATGGGGCATCTCATAAAGCAAATACCAGACGTTATGATACTCCAGGACTTCATTCTGGCTACCATACTTTCGGTTTACTTTGGAACGAAGATAAGTTAGAAATTTATTATGATGGTCAGTTTAAGACAAGGTATCAAGGAATTTGGGTACCTAAAGTGGAAGAATTTTTATGGATATCTACAGGCGCAAGTTTTGGAGGTGCTGCTAATACTAATTTTTCAGAAAGAAAAATTGGAGAATATACAGAAGCTAAGGTAGACTATATTAGAGTTTGGAAAATGAAATAGTATTAAAAAAGTATTTATATCTATGTTTTAAAGATATTAGTCCATTTTATTTTTTATAAAAACAATTAGTTTTATAGCTAACATTTTAACTAAAATTTATATTATGAAACAAAAAATTACTTTTTTAACCTTATTACTAATGGCGTGTTCAATTTTAACTTTTGGACAAACTTTGGTGGATGATTTTGAATCTGGAGCAGGAGGTTTGGTTGTTAATGCTGGTGGTGTAACAACTGCAGTTGTTGCTAACCCTAACTCTTCAGGTATAAACACAACAGCTAATTGCTTAGAAATAAAACGTACAGCTACACAATGGTGGGTTATAGCAGGGGTTAACGTTACACCAGATTTAGCTATTTCAGATACTGAAACTAAATATCTAAGTATGTTAGTGCATTATCCTGCACAACCAGATTTAGCAATTCGTTTTGATGCTCCTGATGATGTTTCAAATGGAGGGCCAGCTGTTAGACCACTAAATACCTATACCGAATTTAATCAATGGCAGGAAATAGTTTTTGAAATTAAAGATAGCCAAGAAGCAACTTCTTTTACTAAGGGTACATTATTTAGATTATCAATTCACCCTGATATAGGTTTTGAAAATGATCCTGTAGGGCAAATTCTTGATGATGCAGGTACTATAGCTGGATATATAGATCAAATTCAAATTTTAGACGCTAATCCTTTAAGTGTGTCAGATGTTGAATTAGGAAAAAGCATTTCTTTATACCCGAATCCAGCTCAGTCAACATTTAAAGTAACATCTAGAAGTAATGTTGAAATTGAATCTGTATCAGTTTATACTTTATTAGGTAAACAAATTAATAATTTATCAAAAATAAGTAAGAATGAGTACGATATAAGTAGCTTGGCTTCTGGTATGTATCTTGTTAAAATGACTGATAGTAATGGAGGTATAGCATCTAAAAAGTTAATTAAAAATTAAAGATTAATACTGGTTAATACAATAATTAGTTTAAAAAAGAACAGATGTGTAGATATATCTGTTCTTTTTTTTTACAATCAATTTTATATCATTAACAAATTAATACACGGTTAAATGAGATCTTATATAAAAATAATTACCATTTTAGTATTCATAATTTCTTGTCAAAAAGAAAGGATTCCAAAACCATTGTATGCCAATGATAAATGGGAAAATCCAGAATGGGAAAACCCAGAAATATTTCAAATTAATAGAGAGCAGCCTAAAGCTACTTTTTATAATTATAATATTGTTAAAGATGCTCTTTTAAATAAAGGTTGGAAAAATTCTCCTAACTATAAAATTTTAAATGGAAAATGGAATTTTTACTATACAGACAGTGTTCAAGGAAGACCTGCCAATTTTTATAAAAAAGACTTTAGTTTAAAAGGTTGGGACACAATTTCTGTACCTTCTAACTGGGAAATGAAAGGTTTTGGGCTTCCAATTTATACCAATATTGTCTATGTTTTTCCTAAAAACCCGCCTTTTATACCTCATAATATAAATAACGTTGGAAGTTATAAGAGAATTTTTGAAATACCTTCTAATTGGAAAGACAAAGATGTTTATTTGCATTTTGCAGGTGTTAGTGGTGCAATGTATGTTTATATAAATGGTATTAAAGTGGGGTATAATGAAGGTAGTAAAACCCCAGCAGAATTTAATATTACAAAACATATTAAATCTGGAATAAACGAAATTGCTGTGCAAGTACTACGTTGGTCTGATGCGAGTTATATAGAAGATCAAGATTTTTGGAGGCTAAGTGGTATAGAGCGTGATGTGTATTTAAGAGCCGATAATCCTATAGCAATTAATGATTTTAGAGTGGGTAGTGATTTGGTTAATAATTATAAAGATGGTACGTTTAGTTTAGATATAGAAATAAAGAATACCAAAAAACTAACAGAAAAAAGACAATTAAAAGTTGAACTTCTTGATGAAAATCAAAATAAGGTGTTTACAGATACTAAATCGATAAAAGTTTCCACAACAAAATCAAATATTTTATTTGATGACATTATTTCTAATGTTAAACCATGGACTGCTGAAACTCCAAATTTATATACAGCAATTTTAACTTTAAGCGATACAGAAGATAACGTGTTACAAGCCACATCAGTAAAAGTTGGCTTTAGAAATATAAAAATTGAAAACAATCAATTTTTAGTTAATGGAAAACCAGTACTAATAAAAGGTGTAAATCTTCACGATCATAATGAAACTACAGGGCATGTTATTGATGAAGCTTTAACTATTAAAGATTTAACGTTAATGAAAGAAAATAACGTAAATGCTATACGTTGTAGTCATTACCCTAAAAATCCTTTTTTCTATTCGCTTTGCGACAAATATGGTTTTTATGTTATAGACGAAGCAAATATTGAAACCCATGGTATGGGTACAACTAATCAAGGTCTAGATAAAAAGCCTGAACTTAAAAAAATACATCCTGCATATCGACTAGATTGGAAAGAAGCACATTTAGATAGAACAATTAGAATGTTTGAAAGGGATAAAAACCATCCATCTATTGTAACGTGGTCTTTAGGTAATGAGGCAGGAAATGGAGATAACTTTTTTGCTACTTATAAATGGCTAAAAGAAAATGACAATACCAGACCAACTCAATATGAAGGTGCTACAAGTTATGAAAATACCGATATTCAAGCACCAATGTATGATCGTATACCTCAGTTAATTAAATATGCAGAAGGTAACCCAAAGCGTCCATTAATTTTATGTGAATATTCACATGCTATGGGAAACAGTTTAGGTAATTTTAAAGATTACTGGGATGTTATTAGAAAATATGATGTATTACAAGGTGGTTTTATTTGGGATTGGGTAGATCAAGGCCTTTTAACTGAAACTAAAGATGGACAAAAATACTGGGGGTATGGAGGTGATTTTGGAGCAGCACATCTTCAACATGATGCTAATTTTTGTTTAAATGGTATTGTAAATCCAGATAGAACACCACATCCTGGATTGGAAGAATTGAAGAAAGTGTATCAAAATATTCACTTTTCAGAGGCTAACTTTAAAACAGGACAAGTAAAAGTAACAAACGAATACTTTTTTACTAATCTAAAAAATTTTAGAATAGATTGGGAACTTTTTAAAGAAGGAGAAAAAGTAACATCAGGGAGTTTAGGCGTTTTAGATGTAGCCCCACAAAAATCAAAACAGGTTCAATTAAACTTACCTAAACTAGATTACACCAAAAATGAATATCAACTTAATTTCTTAGCAATTACAAATAATGATTTACCATTACTTTCTAAAGGGTTTCCTTTGGCTAAAGCACAATTTGTAACAGGTACATTTATACCTGATTTCAAAGAAAACTCTAAAGAGAATTTAATGGTTTCTTCTGTTGATAATAAAGTTGTTTTCAAATCAAAAGCCTTTACAGCTTGTTTTAATATGAAAACCGGAAAGTTGTCAAAGTTAGATTACGGAAAAGGAAATATAATTCAAAAAGGAATATCTGCTAATTTTTGGAGGGCAACAACAGATAATGATTTTGGTTTTAATATGCCGAAACATATGGGGGTTTGGAAAAAAGCTTCAGAGAATCAAAAGTTAGTTTCTATGTTTGTGAAAAACAAAACTTCTACTGTTGATTTGTTATTAGAGAAAGACATCAGTTTAAATGGTAATACAATAATTCTAGAAGCGAGTTACAAACTACCAGACGATATTGCAAAAATAAAAATGGAATATACAATTAATGCTTCAGGACAGATTACAATTAAAAACTCATTGTTAGATGTAAAAAAGAAGTTACCTAATTTACCTCGTTTTGGAACAAATTTTATCATAAATAAAGCATTAAATCAAGTAAATTGGTATGGAAGAGGTCCATTAGAAAATTATCAAGATAGAAAAACATCGCAATTTGTTGGTAATTATAAAGCTTCTGTTTCAGAATTATATTTTCCATATATCAGGCCTCAAGAGAATGGCTATAGAACAGATGTTCGTTGGGTAACATTTACTAATAATAAAGGGCAAGGTATTAAAGTTTTAGGGCCAAAATATATTGGTTTTAGTGCGCATCATCAATACAATTCAGATTTTGATGCAGGTAAAACCAAACAACAACGTCATACAATAGATATTAAAGAAAGAGACTTTGTAAATATTAATATAGATAATGAACAGATGGGTGTTGGAGGAGACACTAGTTGGTGGACAAGGCCTTTGGATGAGTATCAAATTAAAGCAAAAAATCAATCTTTTTCATACAGTATTGTTCCTGTTGAGTAAAAATTAAAATAGTAAAACAAATGAGTCGTATTTTTTTAATATTTGTTATGGTTTTAATTTTACCTATTGGATGCAAATCAAAATCAGAAACTTTACAAATCAAAAAACCTAATGTAATTGTTATTTTAGTAGATGATGCTGGTTATGTAGATTTTGGCTTTATGGGAAGTAAAGATTTACAAACCCCAAATATTGATGCTTTAGCAAAAAGTGGTGTAATTTTTACTGATGCTCACGTTAGTGCCACAGTTTGTGCGCCATCTAGAGCAGGGTTAATTACAGGTAAATACCAACAACGTTTTGGTTTTGAAGCCAATGGTACTGGTGGAATTGGTTTAAGTGATGACGTTACAACCATCGCAAATGTTTTTAAAAGTAATGGTTACAATACCTACGCTTTAGGAAAATGGCATTTAGGAGAAAGTGTATCAGACCACCCAAATCAACGTGGGTTTGATGAGTTTTATGGCTTTTTAGCAGGAAGTAGATCTTACTTTCCTATTAAGAAACCATCTAAAGAAAAAATGTTGCAGCATAATGGAAAACGTATTGTTTTTGACGGTTATATGACAGATGTTTTAGGAAATCAATCTGTAAAATTTATAGAAGATTCAAAAGATAAACCATTTTTTATGTATTTATCTTATAATGCAGTACACACACCAATGCATGCTAAACAAGTAGATTTAGAGAAGTATAATAATCATCCAAGAAAAGAGCTTGCTGCTATGACTTGGAGTTTAGACGAGAATGTTGGTAAACTTTTAAAAAAATTAGAAGCTTTAAACAAGCGAAAGAATACTCTTATCTATTTTTTAAGTGATAATGGAGGAGCGCATAATAATCAATCAACAACAGGACCATTAAAAGGTTGGAAAGGTAATAAATTTGAAGGAGGACATCGCATTCCATTTATAGTATCTTGGCCTAAAGAAATTACTTCAAACGTTTCATTTGAAGGTTTAACATCTTCATTAGATATATTTTCTACCTCTATAGCTGCAGCAAATATTACAAAACCCAAAAACTTGCAATTAGATGGTGTAAACTTAATTCCTTATTTAAAAGGAGAGAAACAAGGAAATCCTCACAAAGAACTTTTTTGGAGAAAACTTGATGAATCTGCTGCAAGAATAGGAGATTATAAAATAATTAGCCTTAAAAATTATGGTTCTGTGATGTATAATTTGGATAAAGATATAGGTGAAACTATGGATGTTTACCAAAATAAAACAAATCAATTTAAAGCTATTAAATCTGCTTATAACAAATGGGAAAATCAATTAATAAACCCTTTATGGCTAGAAGGAAAACCTTGGATGGATGTAACATATCATATTCACAAGCAGCTTATGAAGAATAAGCAAGCTGAGTATAAAGATATTTGGAATCCTACTTTTATTAAAAGAAATAAGAAAGAGTAACAAATAAACTTTTGTAAATTAAAAACATCCTTATCATTTTGTATATTTAATACTTTGATAAGGATGTTCAGGTTAACAAATAACAAAAATTTTAAAAATCGTTTACTTTAAAATTCCATATTGGACTCTTTGTCTTAGCTCCATTATCGTCTTTTGCAGTAACTTGCCAATAGTAATTAGTCTGAGGTGTATCTGCATTTACTGTTAAAGATGTTTGTTCTATATCTTCTTTTAATAAAACAAGTGCGTCTTTAACTTTTCCAAAATACACATCATATTTTAAAGGGTCTTTATCTACATCTGATGCTGACCATTTTAGTTCAATACTATTTACACCATCAAAATTTTGACCAACATATGGGGCTACATTCGTAGGTGAAAAAGGTAAATGATTACTATTCGGTACTTCTTCAGTATAGAATTGTGATGTAGAAGAGTATTCACCATAAACACCTTTAGTGCTTTTAGCCTTAACTCTCCAATAAAAAGCCGAACCTTTTTCGAGTGTTACAATTTTAGATAAAGAAGTCTGTACTTCAGATACAATAATATTAGTAAACTGGTTATCAGTTGCGATTTCAAATTCATAAAAAAGAGAGCTTCCGTCTTCATTTGTAGATGCATTCCAAGTAAAATTAATTGTATTATCAATACATAATTGATCTTGAGTAGGAAATGTTAATTGAGGTGTAGTAGGTGTACTATCATCTGTTGCTTCTGCAGAGTCATCATCAGATTTAGAGGAACAGGAAAAGGAAATAATAAAAACTAAAGCGTATACTATTTTTTTCATCTTTATTGTTTTAAAATTTTAATAGTTTTAAGTTTTTCTAAGTGTAATCTTATAAAGTACATACCAGAAGGATTATCTTTAAGGTTGATTCTTATTTTATTATTTACAATTGAATATTGTTTACTAAATATTAATTGTGATGATGAAGAAAATAAATCAACTTTAATAGTCTTACCTGATTTAGGAGGTAAGTTAATTTCAACATAATCTGTTGTTGGATTAGGGAGCGCTTTTAGCTCTAGAGAACCCATTATTTTAGTTATTTTTCCTTCACAAATCGCTTTTGATGCTATTTCTACTAAATCACCATCTTGGGCTTTTACACTAAAAGAAGTATCGAGTGTCTCTAACACTTTTTTATGATTAACATAGACAGTAAAAGGAGCAGTTCCAGAATTTATTTGTACATCAAGAATTTTGCTATTTGCTTTATTAGAAGTATTACCAGATAAAAGACTAGAACCTTCTATTTTTAGGGTTGCACAATGTTGGTAACTTGTATTTGCTATTTCAATACAAATATCATAATCTCCAGGTTCTAAATTAGGGATAGTAAGAGTATTTGTAAAAGAGTAATCAATACCGCCAACAATTACAGTATAATTGTGATTATATTTTGTATTAATTTTTAACTGTCCATTTTTACCTTGACAAGTTTCATCTGTAACTTGAATTTCGAAATTATCAGCAGCTACAAAAATTGTAGAAAAATCTTCATTTAAGGTAAAATCTATGATACCACTTCCATAAGTTGCAAAACGGACAACATTGGTAGATTCTATAAATTGTACGTCTGTAAAACCTACAGCTTCAGGTACAGCTTTACCATCCATTTTAAACCATTTATCTTGTTGTACAGAATAAACCCAAGAGCCATCAAATTCGCAAGCGGCAAAAATAAATTGTCCATTTGGAGAAGCTTCAAGGTCTACAATTCTATCTACAGTTAATCCATTGTTATGATTTGTAAATGTTTTTCCACCATCTACTGATATTAAAAAACTATTTCCTTTTCCAGCATAATATACAGTAGCCTCGTCAATAGGACTTGTGGCAATGACTGCTCTACGTTTTCTATGAGAATTTTCTCCAATTGGCCAAGATCCATTATAAGAAGAGTTAGAAAAAGAACTACCACCATCTATAGAATACATAAACTTACCTGACTGTAAGCCTACATACCATCTATTTTTATTTAAGTTTGAATAACCAAAACTATGAGCAGCTTCAGGAAATACGTAAGAATGTAGTGTGTTTTCAACAGTACTACCATTATAAGTTATTTTTTGTAATTGAGTACCCCAAGGAATAAAAACGGCATCTTCAGTTGAGATAGGAGAAGGAACCATACTTGTAGCTGCCCAATTAGGAAAAAGATTTTTTTTAATTACTGTTCTAAAATTACCACCATCAGTAACAGAACTTCTTCCTATTGACCCATAATAGTACCAGTACCATGCAGATTCGCCATCTTTTGCAATGGTTACTCTTAAAACGTCTGTGTTAGCCTCTCTAATTGTAGGTATAGGTTTGGTGATATCATGATTTGGGTCATCTATATAACTTTGAGAACCTCTGTCTTGATTGGCAGTATAGATTCTATTGTGTTTTTCACTAGTATCGGCATCATAACACATGGTTGTTGGGTTACCTTTACTTACACTAACCCAAGAGTTCCAATCTTCTGGGGTTGTTGAGTAATAAGTTCCAAAATCATATCCTGAAATAGTTAATGAACCACCATCTTCTTTATCAAAAGTTTTAAAGTGCTGCAAATCCCAAACATATATGTCATTATTACTTAAAACATGTTGATTCCTGGTCCAATTAACTCCATAATCTGTAGATATCCATAATTCTACAAAACCTTTAAAAACCATATTTGGTTTTGTTGGATGAACTTCAGTAATATTTCTACCAGTATTGCTAGTTGTTACTTTTTTTGACCATGTAGCTCCTTCATCAGCTGAATAAAAAATATCGGTATTGTTATAACTAATATAAAAATGTGTTTTTCCGTTTACAGTTGTTCCGTTTACTGCATCTAAAGATTTAATTTCGGTTGTGGTTGGTTGATGTATTAAATTGAAATCTGAATCATTTTCTCCCATTTTGTATACAAATAGTTTTGAATCACTATTCCTTTTTGCAAAGAGGTATATAGCTCTACTAGAATGTGGTTTTAGGATTTCTACATCAAAAGCACTGCTTTTAAATGTTAAAGCAGAAGTAGTGTAATTTAATCCATAATCCGTAGAAATATATACATAATCGTACCAAGCATTTGCGTCTGAAGAGTTTCTTTTAGCTCCATGAGCTACAATTCGTTTACTTGTGCCTTTTTTTGTAACTAGAGTAGTATAATTTGCGTTACTTTCAAAAAAAGCACCATTAGCATTCATCCATGTTCTACCTTCGTCATCAGAAAATTCCATTCCTCCAGTACCTTTTTGGTTTAGCATTCTAAAAGTACCGTCAGCTAAGTTTACGCCATTAAACTTATCACCTTCAAAACTTTTAGTTTGATTTCTTAGCTTCCATTTTATGGAAGCATTTTCATCAATTTTATAGATATGACCAGCAAAAGATACAATGTACATTTCTTCATTTACAGGGTCGTATAGAGAACCATCTGTTCTAAAGCCACCTTCGCTGTAGCCAGGGTTAGTTGTAGAGGACATGTGTAAATGTTTTTGATCCCAAACTCCTGTAAGCGTATTGTTAGCATAAGAATATTGTTCAGTTATAGCAGAAGTCATATTTTTCTTTGCATTTTCAAAATATGCTGAGAAGTCTTCAGAAGTACTAAATTTAAAATTAGATTGTTTTACTTTTTCTAACCAAGAGTTGTACTTGTCTAATTCTTCATTACTTATATTAGTTAAATCAAATGCTTTAGGTAAAGACTCTTTGTCCATTGCCATTTCATAAGCAATTTCTTCTTCGCTTTCTTCATAATCCTCTCCATATTCTTCATGATGATAGTTATCAATATAACTTTCACTAATATTTAATATATTCTTATTTATAAGAATTAATATTAAAATACCCACCAAACAAGTATATCCTAAAAATTTGTATGTATTTTTTTTCATAATGAAAAATATTTTTTATATAATTTGAAAGAATCGTAAAATTAACTTATAACTGTATTTTTAATATGTATTATACTACTTAATATATGTATGATAATATTTATCTATTATTAAATAGTACAAATGTTTTTTAAGAAGTTGTAATTATTAAATAAATAGATTTTCTAAGATTAGAAATATTTATATTATTAGTAGCTGTTAATGCTTTTTTATCAAGCATATTAAATACTTTATTAATTTTTCTCTTTAGAAATAATAGTTAATAAATTATTGCAGGATTTGTAAATAGATAAAATTGAATCTGTAGAAACAAAAACATTTTCTAGTACTATTTTAGTATCTTTTAGTAGTAATATCTGCATTTACATGCAGCTTTAAATACAATTTAAATTTATCTAATGTACTAGAATAAGAAGGTTAATATAACTCTATATCATAAATAGAAAATTCTCCTTCTGCATTAACAGCAATAGTAAGACCTTTAGAGTTTACGAAAGTATCACTTGTAATCCTAACTGTATTATTTTCATAATTTAATGTTTAATATGATAACTAAAAACAAAGACTTTTTAGTTATCAAATATTACCTTTAACAATACAGTTTTATCATAAACCTCTTTCTTTAAAGAATTAAACCAAATCTCTTAATCTTTTTGCAGCTTGTTCTGCAGTAATATCTCTTTGAGGAGTTCCAAACATTTCATAACCTACCATAAATTTCTTTACTGTTGCACTTCTTAGTAAAGGAGGGTAAAAACTCATATGAAAATGCCAATGACTATTATCTAATCCATTTGTTGGAGCTTGATGGATTCCTGAAGAATAAGGGAATGATGTACTAAATAATTTATCATACGCTTTTGTAATTACAGAAATAGCTTCTGCATAATGTAAAGCTTCAGTATTATTTAAATCTACAATATTTTCTTTTTGTTTTTTAGGAGCTATCATGGTTTCAAAAGGCCAAACTGCCCAAAAAGGAACTAAAACTACAAAATCATCATTTTCAAAAATAATTCTTTCTTTAGCAACTAATTCTTGTTGTAAATAATCTCCTAAAAGACTACTGTTGTTTTTTTTATAATAAAAGAATTGTTGGTTGTTTTTTTTATCAACCTCATTAGGTAAAGTAGATTGACTCCATATTTGTCCATGAGGATGTGGATTACTACACCCCATAACTGCGCCTTTATTTTCAAAGATTTGCACATAATTAATTGTAGGTTCTTTAGCTAAATTAGTATATTCATTTTGCCAAGCAACCACTACTTTTTGTATTTCTTCGGGAGTCATATCTGCCAAACTTTTAGAATGATCAGGGCTAAAACAGATTACTTTACATATACCAGTTTCACTTTGTGCTTTAAATAATCCATCATTTACATTAAAAGAAGGAGAATCTTTTTGAAGTGCTGCAAAATCGTTTGTAAATACAAAAACATCTTTATAGTCTGGATTTATTTCTCCGTTAATTCTTGTATTTGTAGCACATAAATAACAATTCTCATCATAAGAAGGTCTAACTTCATTATTAACAGCTTCATTTTGACCTTGCCAAGGACGTTTTGCTCTGTGAGGAGAAACTAAAACCCATTCTCCTGTTAAAATATTAAATCTTTTATGCGAGTAGTCTTGTAAATTTGTATTTTCCATTTTAATTGTTTTCTAGTTCATTATTTAACTAAATGTGTTCCATCTGAAAGCTCAATAAAATAAACTGAGCACTCTTTATTAAATTTACTCTTATATGCTTTTGAAGCAGATTTTGCAAAGGCATTAACTTCATTTCTAGCAATTAAGTTAATAGTACAACCTCCAAATCCACCTCCCATCATTCTAGCTCCTAAAACATGTTTGTTTTTCTTTGCTTGATTTACTAAGAAATCTAATTCATCACAGCTTACTTTATATTGATTTTGTAAACCACTATGTGATGCATATATTAATGCTCCTAAAGTTTCTAAATCATTTTCTTCAATTGCCTTTGCTGCTCTTTGAGTTCTGTCAATTTCTTGAATAACATATAAAGCTTTTTGGTAGTTTTCAGGAGTAACTTTATCAATAATTTGTTCTAAATTTTCTTCAGTTACTTCTCTTAAAGTTTCAACTTTTAGTAATTCTGCAATACTCTCACAAGCTGAGCGTCTATCATTATAGGCACTATCAGATAAGCTATGTTTTACATTTGTATTGATTAAGATTAATTGATGTTCTTTAAAATCAATTTCATAAGGAGTAGATTCTATAGTTCTACAATCTAATAATAATGCATTGTTTTTAATACCAAACATACTTGCATATTGGTCCATAATTCCGCATTTAACTCCTACATAATTATGTTCTGCTTTCTGAGATATTAAAATCATTTCTGTTTTTGTTAAGCCTAAATCAAACAATTCATTTAAACCAAAAACAACACTATTTTCTAGAGCAGCAGATGAAGACATACCTGCACCTCCAGGAATATTTCCTTTAAAAACAATATTAAAATCACCTACAATTTTGTTTCTGTTTTGTATTTCTGCAACCACACCAAAAACGTAGTTTTCCCAACTTCCTTCTTTAGAAGGTTTTAGTTTATCCAATTCAAATTCTATGGTACTATCTAAATCTAAAGCAATTGCTTTGCAACTACCTGTATCACTTTTTTGAATTGCAGCTGCAATTCCTTTATCTACTGCTGCAGGAAATACAAAACCTCCATTGTAATCTGTATGTTCGCCAATAATATTTATTCTTCCTGGCGAAAAAACAAGTAGAGGAGTGGTATTAAATATTTTTTCAAATGTTATTTTTACTTTTTTTACTAAATCTGTGTTCATTTTGTTTTTTTAAATTGATTTTCTTAAAATTAAGCTACTTGGGTTTTCAATTTTAACTTGTTCGTTATTTAATATCATTTGGGCTAAACGTTCTCCCATATACTTAAAATTGGTAGAAATAGCAGTAATGCCACCTTCTACTATTTCTTTTAACAAGGTATCATTAAAAGAAATAACACCAATTTCTTTTGCTAAAATTAATTTTTTTTCTTTTAATTTTTTAATGACTCTTATTAAGTTTTTATCTTCTAAAACCATGTAAATTTCACCTTTTACAAGTGTTCTGTTTTCTAAGGAATCAATTACCTCATGTTTGATGTTATATTGATTACAAAATTTTAAAAACCCATTTAAAATACCCTTTGGTTGCTTGTTGTCAGAAAATAATAAAATAAATTTTTGATATTTTATAATGTTTGCTAAAATTGCATTAAGTCCTTTGAATATATCTTTTTCAAAATTTTGATATATACCTGCGTATTCTTTTAGGTTTTCATGTATTTGATCTAAAATATAGACTTTATCTTTAGGTAGGTTAACAATAACATTTTCTGTATTGTTAAGGTTTGCTGGCATAATTACATAATAATTATAGTTACCAATATTATCTTCTATAAGTTTGTTAAAAACATCAATATTAAAATGATGAAAGAAAATATCTACTTGAATATTACTTTCTAATTTTTTTAAAAATGAACTGTATAAATCTTCTTTAAAAGAGTTTAATTCATCAAAAAGCAAAAAAATTCTTTGTTTCACTTCTATATTTTCTCTAGAAACATAATAGCCTTTGCCTACAACTGAATGTACAATGCCTCTATTTTTTAGTTCATTAAAAGCAGATAAAACAGTATCTCTAGAAACTTTATGATTATCTCTAATAGCATTTAATGAGGGTAATAAATCTCCTTTTTTTAAAATACCGCCTAAAATAGCTTGTTCTATAGAAATTACTATTTGTTTGTATTTAGGTATCCTAGATTTTTTTTGAAGAGTTACAAATTCCATTTAGCAAATATAAAACAATTTACCATATAACAACTAGTATGTACTGGTTGGGTTTTTGGATTATTTTTTCGTAATATTGTAAACTCATAAATAAGTTTAAAATGAAAAGTAAAATAATAGTAACTGGAGGTTGTGGTTATATAGGTTCACATACTGTAATTGAGTTAATTGAAAATAATTTTGAAGTAGTTATCTTAGATGATTTATCAAATTCTACAGAAGAAACTCTAGATAGGATAGATAAAATTACAGGGGTTAAACCTGATTTTGTTAACATTGATCTAAAGGATGAAGTAGCTGTAAAAAAAGTTTTTAGTGACCATAAAAACGCTAAAGCTGTAATAAATTTTGCAGCACATAAAGCAGTTGGAGAGTCTGTTCAGAAACCTTTAATGTATTATAAAAACAATTTGTATTCATTATTAAATACATTGTCTGCGCAATTAGAAAATGGTATAAATGGGTTTATATTCTCATCATCTGCCACAGTTTATGGAACTCCAGAAAAGTTGCCAATTACAGAAGAAAATGAAACGCAAAGACCATTTTCTCCTTATGGAAATACCAAAAAAGTAGCAGAAGAAATTTTAGATGATTTAATAAAATCTAATGATTCTTTTTCTGCGATTTCGTTACGTTATTTTAATCCAATTGGTGCTCACGAGTCTGGTTTAATTGGTGAGTTGCCAAGTGGAATACCAAATAATTTAATGCCATACATTACTCAAACTGCTGTTGGTTTAAGAGAAAAACTGATGGTATATGGGAATGATTATCCTACAAAAGACGGAACTCCAATTAGAGATTACATTCATGTTGTAGATTTAGCTAAAGCACATGTTTTAGCTGTAAAAAGAATTATAAAAAAAGAGCAAGAACAACCTTTTGAAATTTTTAATTTAGGAACTGGAAATGGGTTTTCTGTATTAGATGTTATCAATTCTTTTGAAGAAGTAACCAACTCTAAATTAAATTACGAAATTACAGAAAGAAGACCTGGAGATGTACCTCAACTTTATGCTGCAACAGACTTAGCTAAAGAAAAATTAGGTTGGATAGCTAATAAAAGTTTAAATGAAATGATTAGTTCTTCTTGGAATTGGGAGCAAAAGTTAAGGCAAAAAAAATAACCAACCCAGTATAGGTTGGCTATTTTCTCATAAAATAAGTATCAAGGCAAGCTATTCTAAATGCTTTATATTGTTAAGTCATTATGAGTTGATTACCACTTTTCTGATGTTTTTTTATTAAGAGAATTTACATATCCCACATAACTTTTACTTTAACAAGGTATTAGAAATTATGATTTTCTAAAGTTTTACTATTATAATAATATCGTCTAAAAGTATTTGGTTTATAATCTCATTTACTCAATTCTCACATTGGTATACAAACATTCTTAATAATCAATTTTAATTTAAGGATGTCAGTATTTTTTATTAAAAAAACATTATATAATAGAAAAGACGTAAGTTTTAATACTTCGTAAGAAGATTCATGTAAATGCGACTATTTTTGTAGTTACAAAATAATTTAAATTATGACAGAAAATTTAACCAAAGAAACTTTTTTAGAAAAGGTATTTAATTTTGAAGAAAATAAGGAATGGAAATTTGAAGGAAAAAAACCAGCATTAATCGATTTCTATGCAGATTGGTGTGGGCCATGTAAGATGTTGGCACCTATTTTAGAGGAGCTTTCTGAAGAATATAAAGATAAAATTGATATCTATAAAATAGATACAGAAGCAGAGCAAGAATTATCAGCTGCTTTCGGAATTAGGAGTATTCCTTCTATGTTATTCTGCCCAGCTGAAGGACAACCACAAATGGCAAATGGAGCTTTACCAAAAGCAGAATTGGAACGTGTAATTGCTGATGTATTAAAAGTGACAAAATGATAACTTTGTCATTCCTGTGAAAACAGGAATCCATAATAAAAAAATCCTAAAATTTAATTTTAGGATTTTTTTTATGAACTCAAGTTAATACATAATTTTTATATGCATAAGAAATTTATGTATATTTGATAATCATAAAATTTGTCTTTGCGAGTTTACGAAGCAATTTGTTGTTTTTAACGATAAGATTACTTCACTAAGTTCGTAATGACAATTACACAAAAAAACAATTACACATCATAAAATGGGAAATCAAAAACTATATAAAGGTTCTTTGCAAACCATCATTTTAAAGTTATTAGCAAGTAATGATAAAATGTATGGTTATGAAATTACCCAAAAAGTAAAAGAACTCACCAAAGGCGAATTACAAATTACAGAAGGTGCTTTATACCCAGCTTTACACAAATTAGAAGCTGATGGTTTGCTAGATGTTGAGGTTGTAAAAGTGGGTAATAGACTTAGAAAATATTACAAACTTACAGAAAGTGGAACTAAAGAAACCGCAAACAAATTAGAAGAAATGCAAGAGTTTTTAAAAACGATGCAACATTTGGTTAACCCTAAATTTGGATTGGAGTAACTTTTTATGCTATGGAATTAACAAAAGAGCAAATAGAAAACCTTTACAAATTCACAAGACAACATTATGTATATCATTATGATGTTAAATCAGAATTAGTAGATCATTTAGCCAATGATATTGAAGAAATCTGGAATGAAAATCCAAAAATTTCTTTTCAAAACGCTAGAGATAAATCTTTTAAGAAATTCGGAGTTTTTGGTTTTATGGATGTTGTAGAAGCCAAACAAAAACAAATGAATAAAAGGTATAGAAAAATAATGTGGCGTTTTTTTAAAGAATGGCTAAGGCTTCCAAAAATAATAATTACAACTCTGCTGTTTTTTTCATATCTATTTATATTAAAATCATCTACACTTACTTATGGTGTTATAGTTGTTACAATTTTATATGCTTTATATGATGTTTTCTATTTGGCTAAAACAAGAAAAAGGAACAAAAATAAAATTGAAAAACAAGAGAAGGTTTTTTTATTAGAGTCAATGATTCAAGATGTTAGAAGTGGTTTTACAGGTGTTAATTTAATCAACATTGCTAACATGATGTTCATTTTTAGAGATCGTTTTGGAAATTTAGATTTCCATTGGCTTTTATTAATTGCTCTTTTCTTGACAATTTCTACTATATCCATTCATATAAACGCTAAAGTAATTCCTCAAAAAGCAGAAGAATTATTACAAGAAACCTACCCAGAATATAAATTGGTAAAAAACCTGTAACAAAAACCATTTTTAAACAACTAATTACCAATCAAACTAATTACCAGGTAAATGATTTCACAATTTTTAAAATTAGAATGGAAACAATTTTTTCGTTCTGCCTCTTTTAGCAAAAGTATTGGTGCAAAAATTCTTATCGGTTTTTTTGCCTTGTATTTTGCTGTATGTTTTTTAATAGTAGGTACCTTTTCTTTTAAAATTATTCAAAAAACATTTCCAGAACAAGATCCTTTAGTATTGGTAAATTCTTTTTTAATGTATGCCATAGTTGGCGATTTAATTTTCAGGTATATGATGCAAAAATTACCTGTTATGAACATTAAGCCATTGCTTATTTTACCTATAAAAAAAAGTAAAATCGTTCATTTTATTTTAGCAAAGTCATCTTTGTCTTTTTTCAATATTATGGGATTGTTCTTTTATATTCCGTTCACAATAGTTTTAATAACTCAAGATTATGATGTTGTTGGAGCATTAGGTTGGTTAGCTACTATGATTTTGTTAATTCAATCTGCAAACTTTTTTAATTTTTTAGTCAATAAAAACAATGTTGTTTTTGGAGGTTTATTGGTGGTTTTATTGGGTGGTTATTTGGTACAGCATTTCAATTGGTTTGATTTACCAGGGTTTATAGGACAAGGGTTTGATGCTATTTATAAAACACCAATTTTATCAATTCTCTTTTTAGTACTATTAATTGGTCTTTATTTTATCAACTTTAAACAATTGCGAAATGAAATTTATTTAGATGCTATTATATCAGAAAAAACAAAAGAAGTAAACGTTTCAGATTTATCATTTGCAGATAAATTAGGAGATTTAGCACCATTTATTAAAAATGATTTACGTTTAATGTGGAGAAATAAACGTACAAAATCCGGAATTTGGATGCTAGCAGTAGGTTTGTTATATGGATTATTCTTTTACCCAAACCCAATGTATTCAGATAAGGAGTTTATGTATGTTTTGGTGGGTATTTTCTCTACAGGAACATTCCTAATTAACTTTGGTCAATTTATTCCAGCTTGGGACAGCAGTTATTATAAGATGTTAATGAGTCAAAATTTTAAATACGAACGTTATTTAAAATCCAAATTCACAATAATGTCCATAAGTGTGGTTGCACTTTTTGTGCTAGGAATACCTTACGTATATTTTGGATGGAAAATTCTTTTGGTTCATTTTGCAGCTATGATTTACAATATTGGTGTAAATAGTCATGTAATTATGTTTGGAGGAACTTTTAACCGAAAAAAAATCAATTTAGATGAAAAAGCAGCCTTCAATTTTCAAGGAACAGGAGCTGTACAATGGATTATTGGTATTCCATTAATGGTTTTACCAATGGCTATTTTTGGTATACTTAACTGGTTAGTAAGTTTCGAAATTGCAACTGCAACAATTGCAATTTCAGGTTTTATTGGTATTGCTTTACATAAAAAACTAATGTCATTCATAACAAAAAAATACATTGCAAATAAGTATGTTATGATTCATGCATTTAATCAAGAAAATTAAAAAAACACTATGATACAAACTACGCAACTTTCAAAAAAATACGGAAAAGCAGAAGTATTACATATAGATTCATTAGAAATACCAACAGGACAAAGTTTTGGTTTGGTGGGTAATAATGGAGCAGGAAAAACAACATTTTTTAATATATTATTAGATTTAATAAGACCAACAACAGGTGCAATTGTAAATCATGATATTCAGGTAAACACCAGCGAAGATTGGAAATCTTTTACAGGTTCGTTTATAGATGAATCTTTTCTGATTGGTTATTTAACTCCAGATGAATATTTTGACTTTATTGGCGATTTAAGAGGGATGAATAAAGCTGACGTTAAAAAATTCTTAGCTCAGTTTGATGAGTTTTTTAACGATGAAATTATTGGAAAGAAAAAATACTTAAGAGATTTAAGTAAAGGAAACCAGAAAAAAGCAGGAATAGTTGCTGCAATGATGGGAAATCCGCAAGTGGTTATTTTAGATGAACCTTTTGCAAACTTAGATCCAACTACACAAATCAGATTAAAGAAAATAATCAAAGAGCTTACTGATAATAGAGAAATTACAGTATTAGTGTCTAGTCATGATTTAACACATGTAACCGAAGTTTGCGAACGAATTGTAGTGTTGGATAAAGGAACTGTAGTTAAAGATATTGTTACTTCTACAGAAACTTTAAAAGAATTAGAAAGCTATTTTGCAGTTTAATTTAGGGTATTCTTAATTTATTATTATTTTTACGGGCTTGTTTATACTAATTTTAATAGAAATCAGTTGTAAATAAGAGTTTTTAGCTTTAAAATACAAATAATTCATTTAGATTTACCAGTGTGAAAAACACGCAGAAAATACTGATTACATTTATAGTTTTTGCAACCATATATGCATGTGGTACAAAAAAGGATACCTTTTTAAGCAGAAATTACCAAGCGCTTACCACAAAATACAATGTTTTATTTAATGGTAAAGAAGCACTTAGGCAAGGAATAGAAGGGATTAATAACGAATACAAAGACGATTGGTTTCAACAATTACCTATAGAACCCATTGAATTTGAAGAAGACAAAATAGCAATTCCAACTTTTAGAAATAATGGACCAGGAGCAGGTTTTGGAGGTGCTAATAATGCAAATCAAGACAAGAAAGAACTTACAACTTTTGAAAAAGCAGAAGATAAAGCTGTAAAAGCCATTCAGAAACACGGAATGAATATTGAAGGAATGGAACGAAATAGGCAAATTGATGATGCTTATTTGTTGCTAGGAAAAGCACGTTATTATTCACAACGTTTTGTGCCAGCTGTAGAAGCTTTCAATTATGTAATTGCCAATTATCCGCACGCAAATCTAATTGCAGAAACTAAAATTTGGCGAGCTAAGGCAAATATTAGAATGGATAATGAAGATACTGCTATTGAAACAATGAAACTTTTGCTAGTAGTAAGAGATACTTTAGAAGCCAATTTGCCTGACGAAATTAAAGAACAAGGTCATACAACATTGGCTATGGCATATGTAAAAAGTGATAGTTTACAGAAAGCAAAAAAACATCTAAAATTAGCAACAAGAACCTTAAAGAATAGAGATCAAGCAGCAAGAAACTTGTTTGTTTTAGGACAAATGTATAGCTTAGAGAATAAGAAAGACTCTGCAAGTCAGGTTTATAGAAGGTTGGTAAATTTCAAAAAAGCACCCTACAAATACAAAATTCACGCAAATATAGAATTAGCAAGAAACGCTGCAAATGATTCAACTTCTGTTGTTTTATTAGAGAAATTTCAAAAGTTGATAAAAATCAGAGAAAATAGACCTTATTTGGATGAGCTATATTATCAAACCGCTGTTTTACACCAAAATAATGACAGTACTCAATTAGCCATAGAAAACTATAATAAATCATTAAGAGCTAAAGATGGAGGTGATAAGCAGAAAACATTTACGTATGAAAAACTAGGAAATTTATCTTTTAAAGCTGATGCTTACCAGCAAGCAAGTGCTTATTATGATAGTGTTTTACAAGTTACAAAAGATACTTTAGATTTAAGAATAAGACGAATCAAAAGAAAACATAAAAATTTAGCTTCATTAATTAAATTCGAAGAAGTAGTTACTACAAATGATAGTATTATTCGAATTGCTTCAATGTCAGAAGAAGAACAAAAACAATTTTTTGAGACCTATATAGAAAAAATTAAAAAAGCTGATGAAGATGCTGCTCAATTAAGGTTAAATCAATTGGCTTTTGGGAATGCAGGTTCAAGTTTAGGTATAGCTAAAAAAGGGAATTGGTATTTTTACAATAATCAATCTTTGAGTTTTGGTAAGTCAGAATTTCAAAAAATCTGGGGAACTCGAAAGTTAGAAGATAATTGGAGATGGTCTGAGAAAGCAACTATTGGAGGTGCAACAACAGATTCCACCAAAGTAACAAAAGCAAATAGTAAATACGATTTAGAAACCTATTTAAGTACAATTCCTACTAATACTGAGGGAATTGATAGTTTAAAAATAGATAGAAATCAAGCTTTATATGAATTAGGATTAATCTATAAAGAACAGTTTAAGAATCAAAATTTAGCTAAAAATAGGCTAGAAAGGGTTGCTACATTACAACCAGCAGAAGAATTAATTTTACCAATAAACTGGCATCTATATCAGATTTACACAAATTTAGGCATTACTGAGAAATCAGATAATTACAAAAATGTCATCCTTACAAAGTACCCAGAGACTAAGTTTGCGCAAATAATTCAGAATCCAAACAAAAAATTTGAAGAAGAGAAAGTTGCTGTAAATGAAGTAGAAAACACCTATAAAGAAATGTATTATCGCTACAAAGATGATAAGTTTGAAGAAGTAATCACAAAAATAGATGAGTTTATAATTACCATTCCAAATTCAGAATTAGTTCCTAAATTTGAGCTTTTAAAAGCTTTTGCTATTGGCAAGTTTAAAGATAAAGAAGCCTACAAAAAGGCATTAGAATTCGTGGCTGTGAGTTATGGTAATACAGAAGAAGGTAAAAAGGCAAAATCAATTGTAGCTCAGCTAGCTAATAAAAAATAGTTTTCGAAAACCATAAAGCAAAAAACAATGGAAAGAAACGTTATTGCAAAAAACACAAAAATTACTGGAGAAATAATTTCTGAAGGAGATTATAGAATTGATGGCGTTTTGGAAGGAGATTTAAAAACGAAAGGAAGAGTTATTATTGGTGCAGGAGGAGTTGTTAAAGGTACTATAGAAGCTTTAAATACTGATATTGAAGGTGTTTTTTCAGGACAATTAAATGTAGAAAAAACCTTAACAGTAAAAGCCATTGCAAATATTTCTGGAGATGTTATTGTTGGAAAACTTTCTATTGAGCCTGGAGCAACATTTAATGCTTCTTGTACTATGAAAGTAGCTCCTAAAGTTTTAAAAATAGAGGATGGAAAAAAACCAGAACAACAAGAAAAAACCAACAAAAAAGCCTTTAAATAAAGCGCTCCAGCTTTCAGGAGCAGGCTTACAAATGGGGCTTACAATTTATTTGGGATTCTTGTTAGGAAAGTGGTTAGACAAAACATTTCAACTCGATTTCTTAACAGAAACAATTACACTACTTTCCATTTTTTTAGCAATGTATTCTTTAATAAAACAAGCCAATAGAATTAATGATTAAAGGAATATTTATATATGTTACAGTATTCTTTTCTTTATTTTTTTTGAGTTTCTTTTTACACGAAATCTATATCGAAAAACAAGCTATAATTTTACCATTTTCTTTAAAGAAAGTTTATCTTTTTCACCTTGGTTTTTCCTTACTAATTTGTTCTAATTTTTTGTTGTTTTCCTCTGTTGATAAAATTTTTGAACAACTAGGTTTTATCTACTTAGCTACTATTGTTTTAAAACTCGTTCTTTTTTGTATTATCTTTTACAAGTCATTATTTACAGTAGAGGAATTGGATTTTAATGCAAGATTCTCACTATTTGTGCCAATGATTATTTTTTTATTAACAGAAGCTTTTTTTGTGGCTAAAATTTTACAGAAAAAAGAATAATGAAAAATATCTTTAAAAAGGGTTTGTAGTTTTGAATTATTGCGTATTTTTGCGCCGAATTTAGAAAGCGTATTTTTACCATGAAGGTTGCACAAAAATCAATCAAATTTCTTACAATAGCATTAATAGCTCTTTTTTCAGCTACTATTTTTGCCTCTGGTTCAGATAAAAAACATGACAACCAAAATGATGGAGGTCGTGTAAATACAAAGGAAGAAGTAGAAGCCTACATTTTACATCACATTAAAGATTCTCACGATTTTTCTTTATATTCTTATACTGGTGATGATGGTGAAAGACATCATTTAGGTTTTCCTTTACCAATTATTTTATGGACTAGCGAAGGCTTAGTAACTTTTATGTCTTCAGAATTTCATCATAATGATGATGGACATGTAATTGTAGAAAAGAAAGGATTAAAATTCGCAAAAGTTCATAGTAAGATATTAGAATTAGATAAAGGAGCTGCAACAGTTTCTTTTGATGAAACGCATCACGCAACTAATGCACACAAGGTTTTAGATTTTTCAATTACAAAAAGTGTTGTAGGTATTCTATTAATAGGATTCTTATTGTTGTTTTGGTTTTCTAGATTGGCAAAACAATATAAAACAAAACAAGTGCCAACTGGTTTTGCAAGAGTGTTAGAGCCTTTAGTAATTTACGTAAGAGACGAAATAGCAAGACCAAACATTGGAGACAAACACTATAGAAGATTTACAGGATATTTATTAACTGTATTTTTCTTTATATGGGTTTTAAACTTAGCGGGTTTAACTCCATTAGGATTTAATGTTACAGGTCAGTTAGCAGTTACTGCTTGTTTGGCAATCTTTACATTAATTATTTATTCAGTAAGTGGTACAAAAGGATATTGGATGCATATGATATGGATGCCAGGAGTTCCTGTTTTAATTCGCCCAGTATTAGCAATTATAGAATTAGCTGGTGCATTATTAATTAAACCATTTTCATTATTAGTTCGTTTGTTTGCGAACATTTCAGCAGGTCATATTGTGGTAATGAGCTTAATTGCAATTATGTTTACACTAAAAGAATCTTTAGGGGTTGTTGGTGCAACAGGGTTGTCTTTAGTATTATCATTTTTTATAACATTAATTGAGGTTTTAGTTGCTTTTTTACAAGCGTATATCTTTACAATGCTTTCAGCATTATTTATTGGTATGGCTGTAGAAGATCATGCTGAAGCTCATTAATACAAATTTGTTTAATTTAATATAAATACATTTATTATGTACAATTTAATTGGAGCAGGATTAATCGTAATCGGAGCAGGAATTGGTTTAGGTCAAATTGGAGGAAAAGCAATGGAAGGTATTGCTCGTCAACCAGAAGCAACTGGAAAAATCCAAACAGCAATGATTATTATCGCTGCATTATTAGAAGGTTTAGCATTTGGTGCGTTATTCTTAGGAAAATAATCCAAACAAAAACAAAAAGCACAATTCTGTAACGGTTGGTTACAGAATGTGTTTTTAATTAAACAAAAAGAAAAAAACATATAATTAGTTTATAGAATGGAAACTTTATTAAACGATTTTTCACCAGGATTATTTGTAGTCTCTACAATTTTATTATTAGCTTTAATAGGATTAATGGTAAAATTTGCTTGGAAACCTATTTTAAACTCTTTAGAAGAAAGAGAATCAGGAATAGAAAATGCACTAGCAGCAGCAGAAAATGCACGTAAAGAAATGCAAAACTTAACTGCTGATAATGAAAGATTAGCAAAAGAAGCTAGAACTGAAAGGGAAGCAATGATGAAAGAAGCAAGAGCAATTAGTGATAAAATGATTGCTGAAGCTAAAGAAGATGCAAAAGAAGTAACTACCAAGTTAATTGAAACTGCACAAGCGTCTATTCAACAAGAAAAACAAGCAGCTTTAGCTGAGCTAAAAAAGAACGTTGCTGAATTATCTATAGGTATTGCAGAATCAGTTATCAAAAAAGAATTATCTAATAAGAAAGATCAACTTACTTTAGTTGAAGGTATCTTAAAAGACGTTACTTTAAACTAATTTATAATGAAAGACGCAAGAGCAGCATTACGTTACGCAAAAGCAATCTTAAATCTTGCAAAAGATTCTAAAGATGATTCTGCTGTTAATAAAGATATGCAGTTAATTGTTGCTACAATTGAAGAAAATAATGAGTTTGCAGTAGTTTTAGAAAGCCCAATTGTAAAATCGGCTGATAAAATGAAAGTTTTAAATGCGCTTTTTTCTGATAAAGTAAACAATATTACTTTAGGTCTTTTTAACTTATTACAAGAAAATAAAAGAATCTCAATGTTAGTAGCTATTGCTAATCAATACAATATCATTTTTGATTACTATAAGCATATACAAGTTGCTAAAGTAACTACAGCTGTGCCAATTTCAGCTGAAATTGAAAAGCAAGTTTTAGCAAAAATTGTTGCTTTAACAGGCGAAAAAGCAAACTTAGAAAACGAAGTAAATCCAGCTATTTTAGGAGGATTTATTTTACGAGTTGGAGATGTGCAATATGATGCAAGTATCTCAAATCATTTAAGCGAATTGAAAAAGGAATTTGACAACAGTCATTATATTCCAAAAATTTAATAATACATCAAATTATAAAAGATGGCAAGTATTAAACCAGCTGAAGTATCAGCAATTTTAAAAGAACAATTAACTAATTTTGAAGCACAAGCTTCATTAAGTGAAGTAGGTACTGTTTTACAAGTAGGAGATGGTATTGCTCGTGTTTACGGATTGTCTAACGTTCAATATGGAGAGTTAGTAGAATTCGATAACGGCTTAGAAGGTATCGTTTTAAACTTAGAAGAAGATAATGCAGGTGTTGTATTATTAGGAGCTTCAACTTCTGTAAGAGAAGGTTCTACAGTAAAAAGAACTGAAAGAATCGCGTCTTTAAGAGCAGGTGAAGGAATTGTAGGTAGAGTTGTAGATACGTTAGGAAGCCCTATAGATGGTAAAGGACCAATTACAGGTACTACTTACGAAATGCCTTTAGAAAGAAGAGCACCAGGAGTTATCTATAGAGAGCCAGTAACTGAGCCATTACAAACTGGTATTAAATCTATTGATGCAATGATTCCTGTTGGTAGAGGTCAGCGTGAGTTGATTATTGGAGATAGACAAACAGGTAAATCTACAGTTGCTTTAGATACCATTTTAAATCAAAAAGAATTTTACGATGCTGGTAACCCAGTATACTGTATATATGTAGCTATTGGTCAAAAAGCTTCTACAGTTGCAGCAATTGCAAATATGTTAGAAGAAAGAGGAGCATTAGCGTATACTACAATCGTAGCAGCAAATGCATCAGATCCTGCAGCAATGCAAGTTTATGCACCATTTGCTGGAGCTGCAATTGGAGAATACTTTAGAGATTCAGGAAGACCTGCTTTAATTGTTTTTGATGATTTATCTAAACAAGCAGTTGCATACCGTGAAATTTCTTTATTATTAAGAAGACCTCCAGGACGTGAGGCATATCCAGGAGATGTATTTTACTTACACTCAAGATTATTAGAAAGAGCTGCAAAAGTTATTAATGATGATAAAATTGCTAGTGAAATGAACGATTTACCAGATTCTTTAAAAGGAATCGTAAAAGGTGGAGGTTCTTTAACTGCATTACCAATTATTGAAACACAAGCAGGAGACGTATCAGCATATATTCCAACAAATGTAATTTCGATTACTGATGGACAGATTTTCTTAGATGGAGATTTATTTAACTCAGGTGTAAGACCAGCAATTAACGTAGGTATTTCTGTATCTAGAGTTGGTGGTAATGCACAGATTAAATCTATGAAAAAAGTATCTGGTACTTTAAAATTAGATCAAGCTCAGTTTAGAGAATTAGAAGCATTTGCAAAGTTTGGATCTGATTTAGATGCAGCTACAATGAATGTAATTTCTAAAGGTCAACGTAATGTTGAAATCTTAAAACAAGCGCAAAACGATCCTTTTACTGTTGAAGATCAAGTAGCAATTATTTATGCTGGTTCTAAAAACTTGTTAAAAGATGTTCCTGTAAATGAAGTTAAGAAATTCGAGAAAGATTATATCGATTATTTAAATGCAAAACATAGAGATGCATTAGATATTTTAAAATCTGGTAAATTAACTCCAGAAGTTACTGCTACTCTAGAAGCAGCAGCTGCAGAAATTTCTAAGCATTTTGCTTAAAAAATAAGTTCAGAGTTCAGAGTTATAAGTTATGAGTAAGTTAAACGAAAGCCCTATAAGAATTAAAAGCTTTCAGTTTGCTTGTGAAATAGTTAAATATTGTGATACTCTTAAAGAGAATAAAGATTTTGAATTAGCATCTCAATTAATAAGAAGTGGAACAAGTATTGGAGCCAATACTAGAGAAGCTCAAAGAGGTGTTAGTCTAAAAGATTTTAAAAACAAGTTTGGTATTGCTTTAAAAGAAGCAGATGAAACCAAATATTGGTTAGAAATATTAGAAGCAACAGGTAGAAAAGTACCTTTTGAATTGAATAATAAGTGTGAAGAGTTAATAAGAATTTTGGTAGCGATTATCAAAAACTCATAACTCAACACTCATAACTTATAACTTGAGAAATGGCAAACTTAAAAGAAATACGTAACAGAATTACTTCTATTAAATCTACTATGCAGATAACTTCTGCAATGAAGATGGTTTCTGCTGCAAAATTGAAAAAAGCGCAGGATGCTATAGTTGCTATGCGTCCATATTCATCTAAGTTAACAGAATTGTTACAAAATCTAAGTGCAACTTTAGATGGTGAAACTGGTGGAGCTTATTCTACAGAAAGAGAAGTTTCTAAAGTGTTAATAGTAGTGGTAACTTCTAATAGAGGTTTATGTGGTGGTTTTAATTCATCTATTACTAAAACAGTTATTAGAACTGTTGCAGAGAAATATGCTGACAAACAAGTAGATTTATTTGCTATAGGTAAAAAAGGTGGAGACGTTTTATCAAAATCATTTAATGTTGTTGAAACAAGAAATGATATATATGATGATTTAACTTTTGATAATGTTGCAAAAGTAGCAGAAAAGTTAATGGATTTATATGTTGATGGAAGCTATGACAAAATTGAATTGGTATACAATCAATTTAAAAATGCTGCTACACAATTGCCACAAGTTGAGCAATTTTTGCCAATAAAACCAATTGAAGGAGGTGAAGCAATTACAAATTCTGATTATATTTTTGAACCATCAAAAGTAGAAATTGTAGAAGCATTAATTCCTAAATCGTTGAAAACGCAATTGTATAAAGGAATCAGAGATAGTTTTGCTTCAGAACATGGTGCACGTATGACAGCAATGCACAAAGCAACAGATAACGCATCAGAATTAAGAGATGAGTTATTATTAACGTATAACAAAGCACGTCAAGCTGCTATTACTAACGAAATCCTTGAGATTGTTGGTGGTGCAGAAGCATTGAATAACTAAACATTCTTCTTATTCTTGTTAAGACACAGGAAGGTATAAAGTATAAAGAGCTTATCAATTTTGATAAGCTCTTTTTTTGGCATAACATTTGAAATCAATTGGCTAAAAAAACTAGGAATATGAAATACTTATCAGTTTTAATTTTTGTGATCTTTTTTACACAATGTAAAAGCATAAAACTAGATGAAAAGCCACCCTTTAAAATTTCATCAGCTACTTATCAAAATTGGTTAGGAGGACAATCTGGAGTTAATGGAATAAATGTTAAAATTATATATAAGGCTAATAAAAGTATTCAATTTGATAGTATTTATTTATCTAACAAGGTCACTAAATTAGAAGCTAAAGATGCTAATAGAAATACAGTTGTATTTGGCTATTTTAATACATCCTCATTTAAAAATGATCTCATTTTAGATGCAGTTCCAATTAAAGAATTGAATAACCCAATACCAGAAATTAAAAAAATACCTTTTGAATTGAAAGAGAACGAAGCTGTAATTAGCTATAAAATAAAAGGGAAAATAAGGTATTACAAAGTACAACATTTGGTAAAAGAAAAAACTTTAACCTATCAATAAGTAATTTAAGTGTCATAAAATCAAATAAAAAATCCATTCTTTTTTAGAATGGATTTTTTTGGCACGCAATTTGAATATTTATAAGCATAACCATTAAATAGAAAGCTTATGAAGACGCTAAAACTACTTTTCACGATTATCATTACAGGAACACTTTTAAGTTCTTGTACAATTTATAATGATGGTTTTGTTGATGACTTTGCACCAACTTTAGAAGAAGTTGTTTCTGGTTACGATTTATGGTATGTAGACTATCATAGCACAACAGGTACAGGAGATGTGCCTTATGTTTCAAGAGCATTTACATTGTCTTTTATCAATGGTATATTATACGCAAATAACAACATTGTAGATATTGGTAGAACAGGAAATGGATTAGGAATTGATGTTGGAACCTATAATTCTTTTAATGGTTTATTAGAAACCAATCACGATATAGATGGAGCAAATGATTTCGACGTAACGATACTATCTGATAATGAAATAAGATTATATAATTATAGAGAAAACATAAACTATTATTTGATAGGATACAATACAAATAACTTTGATTATGATAAGTTGTTTTATGAAAACATAGAATATTTTTTACAAGAATATGAAGCTTGGGAAAAAGTAGATGCAAGAAATGGAAATCCAAATCCATTTGATAATGAAAATCATTTGGCTTTTTCACCAGAAAATATAACAACTTTTTATAGTTCTCAAGATGAGTTTGGCACACAAGTTGCAAATATAAATTGGGATTATGTAGGGGGATATGAAATATTTGATGTGAATGGTTTTGAAGACCTAAAAATTTTAACATTGAATTATGATAGTGGAGATATAGAAGAGTTTGAATTGAGCGTTATTAATGACGGAAGAGTGAGTTTATATCATTACAATTCAGATACAACATACGATTTTTCTGGAAGAGGATTTGTACAATATTTAAAAAGTGAAAAAACTGTTAAAACTGCTAAGGAGACTGTAAGAAATGATAATAGAAAACGTACTAAAATAATAAGAAAAGCAAAGAATAGAAGAAATTTAAAATAAAGTTTGGTTAGTTGATTTTTGATTGGTTATTTCTCGATAACCAATTGAAAGAGAAGCCACCCTGAGGAGGGTGGCTTTTTCTATGTTTATAATTGATGAAAAGTTAACACAATTAATAAATGAAGTAAACCTACAGTTTTCTTATTTTTAAGGACAGACAAAAAATATGAATAAAACAGCATTTATAACAGGAGCAACTTCAGGAATTGGTAAAGCAACCGCAGAATTATTCGTCAAAAATAACATTAGATTAATCCTTTGTGGTAGAAGAGCAGAAAGGCTAAATAGTTTACAACAAGTTTTAAGTAATTATACTGAAGTTACTACTTTACAGTTTGATGTGTCTAAAAGAGATGAAGTAAAATCTGCAATTGCATCTTTACCAGATAATTTTAAAAACATCGATATTTTAATTAATAATGCAGGAAATGCGCATGGATTATCACCCATTCAAGATGGAGATATTGATGATTGGGATGCGATGTTAGATATCAATGTAAAAGGATTATTATATATTTCAAAAGCAATTATTCCAAAAATGATAGCAAACAATTCAGGGTTTATTGTAAATATTGGCTCCATAGCAGCTAAAGAAGTATATCCTAATGGAAATGTATATTGTGCATCAAAACACGCTGTAGACGCATTAAATAAAGCAATGAGATTAGATTTAAACGAATATAATATTCGTGTTGCTGGGATTCATCCAGGAGCAGTAGAAACCGAATTTTCTAATGTTCGTTTTAAAGGCGATACCCAAAAAGCAAAAACGGTTTATGCAGGTTATAAAGCTTTGCAAGCAGATGATATTGCAGATATTATCAATTTTGTTGTAACAAGACCTTATCACGTAAATATTGAGGATTTAGTAGTGTATCCAACAGCGCAAGCATCAGCTAGTATAATTAATAAAAGTTGATATGATTAACAAAAGACTTTTAATCAAAAACCTACTTTCTCACAATGGTGAGAATAGTTTTTATGATAAAAAGCAAAAATTATCATTAGGTTCTAAAGAAGGAAAAGCGAAGTTTTTAAAACATATTTGTGCGCTTTCAAACTCTAATCCAGAAAACAATTCTTACATTGTTATTGGTATAGAAGATGAGGAAAATAAAATTATAGGAGTAGATTTTTTTGATGATAGTAAAATCCAAAATTTAGTAAATGCCTATCTAAACAATCCTCCAAAAATAGAGTACGAAAACGTTGCTTTTTCTGGTTTGCCTCGTCATAAAGTAGTAGGTTTAGTTACTATCTATCCAAATAATACCATTACTTCACTTTTAAAAAATGCTTGGAAATACAAGCGTAAAACTATTTTTTACAGAAGAGGAAGTAATTCTATGCCTTTTTTAGGAACTAATTTCGAATTAAGAAATACCAATAAAGAAATTGTTGCTGCTATCGAAAAAAATGCAAGAAACAATATTGAGTTGACTTTAAATGGTGTTTTCGATTTTATCAATAATCATAATCCAATATACAATCCACAATACAAAGTTTTTAATGAACAATTTGTATTATGTTGGGCTGGAGAAAAGAAAATTATCAATGAAAAAGAATACTTTTCTAGAGTAGATATTGAGTTGATAAATGAGCAAGTTCGTTTATTTTTCTCTTCTTTAGACGATGTTCAAATTTCCTATAATCAGCAATCTTTTATTATAACTGAATATATTTTATTAGGATTAGATGCAGATGAAACACATTATCCTTTAGAAAAAACCATTATTAACTTTAAAAATAATGGAAAACATGCAATTGTAAAAGAGTTTTTGTTTCAGCCACCAAAATACGATGCAATTATCATTGAACATATATATGATAATTGCAATAAAATTGTGTCAAAAATAGTTGCCAAAACTCCACTTTCGGTTTTGGAACACGAAGATGTTTTTAGATTACCTCACAATTATTTACTCTGTTTTATAAATGGCTTTTTAGATGCTCCTGATTTATTAAAAAAGGCAAAACATTACATCAAAAATCTAGAAGATAAAACGACTTATGTGAAATATAAAGAGGCTATGAGAGTGATAAGAAAGGTGAAGTATGCTTAGTTAAAGCTCAAATACAAAACAAACAAAACAGTATAAACCCCCAAGTAAAAACGATAAAAATTTCGTTGTTTGATATATGCTGGATTATTTGGATATAAATTTCCAAAAAGCCCTTTAAATTCTTTAATAAAAAGTGGTTTTATGTTGATAAGCCAACTATTAGTTTGATAAACAGTTTTACGAAATTTACTTCTGTAATAGGTCATTGGAAATCCCCATAGAATACATAAAATTAGCCAGATATTTTCTTTGATATACATCATCATTTTTTTGGAAACCAAGGGATAAAAGCATTCGTTTTTTTGATGTAATCAGCGTATTTGGGTTTTGTGTTTTTTAAAGTTCGTTCTAACATGGCTACACCAGAAACTTTTATAATGAGTAAAGTCATAATTACAGCTCCAATAATTTGCCAATAACCACCAGCAGCAATGCTAAACAAGGCATAAGACCACCAAACAGCAGCATCACCAAAATAGTTTGGATGTCTCGTATATTTCCAAAAACCTGTATTTAAAACTTTACCTTTATTTTTCGGGTTTTTCTTGAATTTATAAAGTTGATAATCTCCTCCAGTTTCAAAAGAAAAACCAATAATCCAGATCAAAATTGCGCAGTAATCTAACCAAAATAGTTCTCCAGAAAAACTACTTGTGTGAATAGCAAATATTGGTAAAGAAACAATTAGAATTAAAGCACCTTGCAATAAAAAAACTTGAAAATAAGAAAACCACCAATAACGCTTTTCACCATAATCTTTTCTAAACTGTTGGTATCTATAATCTTCTCCTTTTCCAATATTTCTAATGGCTAAATATAAAGTTAAACGCAAACCCCAAACAGTAACTAAAACTAATAATAACGAGTTTCTAGGATTAATTTCTTCTAAGTTATAATAGTAAAAAGCGTTAACTACCACAAAACCAAATCCCCAAAAAATATCTACAATACTTACATTTTTTATGGCAACACTTAATAACCAAAGTAAAGTTACTAATATCAAAATAAGAAGAGATGCCTGTAAAAAAAGATTCATTTACTTTAAATGTTAAGTAACAAAATTAATTGTTTTTTAATCAGAAAATCAATGAGTTATAGAACTTTCACAAAAAAATAACGTTTAATTAGTTTTGAAGATTTTGGTACAATAAAAAAATCAACACTTTATTATAATAAGAAAGTGTTGACATAGTTAAAGTATGGGGAACTGTTTTTTATTACAAATCAAATTTTATGCCTTGTGCTAAAGGCAACTCATCAGAATAGTTTATAGTATTGGTTTGTCTACGCATATACACTTTCCAAGCATCAGAACCAGATTCACGACCACCACCAGTTTCTTTTTCACCACCAAAAGCACCACCAATTTCTGCACCAGAAGTACCAATATTTACGTTTGCAATTCCACAATCAGAACCAGCATAAGACAAGAATTTTTCTGCTTCTTTTAGTTCATTTGTCATAATCGCAGAAGATAATCCTTGAGCTACTCCATTTTGTTTTGTGATTGCATTTTCTACTTCTCCTGAGTATTTCATTAAATATAAAATAGGCGCAAAAGTTTCATGTTGCACAATTTCAAAATTATTTTCGGCTTCTATAATTGCTGGTTTAACATAACAACCAGACTCATAACCTTCACCATCTAAAATACCACCTTTAACTAATACATTTCCACCTTCTTCTTTCGCTTTTTCTATGGCAGACAAATACGTATTTACAGCATCACGATCTATTAATGGGCCAATATGATTTTTTTCATTTAAAGGATTACCTATAACTAATTGTTTGTAAGCACCAACAATTGCATCACGTACTTTGTCATAAACAGATTCATGAATAATTAACCTTCTTGTTGAAGTACATCTTTGCCCACATGTACCTACAGCACCAAAAACAGCACCTGGAACCACAACTTTTAAATCTGCAGTTGGTGTAATAATAATAGCATTATTACCACCTAATTCTAATAACGATTTTCCAAAACGTTCAGCTACTTTAGCGCCCACAATTCGTCCCATTCTTGTAGATCCAGTTGCAGAAACTAAAGGAATTCTAGTATCTGAAGTCATCATTTCTCCTACTTTATAATCGCCATTTATAATACAAGAAATACCTTCTGGTAAATTATTTTCCTTTAAAATTTTTGCAATTATATTCTGACAAGCTACAGCACATAAAGGAGCTTTTTCAGAAGCTTTCCAAACACAAACATCTCCACAAATCCAAGCTAAAGCTGTATTCCATGCCCAAACAGCTACAGGAAAATTAAAAGCTGAAATGATGCCCACAACTCCAATAGGATGCCATTGCTCTCTCATTACATGACCAGGTCTTTCTGAAGGAATCGTTTGTCCATTTAATTGACGAGATAAACCCACAGCAAAATCACAGATGTCTATCATTTCTTGTACTTCTCCATAACCTTCTTGCAATGATTTTCCCATTTCATAAGAAACGAGTTTCCCTAAAGGCTCTTTTAATTCTCTTAATTTATTACCAAACTGACGCACAATTTCTCCTCTTTGTGGAGCAGGTATATTTCTAAAGGATAAAAACGCTTTTGTAGCAGTTTCCATCACTTTTTCATAATCTTCTTTTGTTGTAGATTTTACTTTTCCAATCAATTTTCCATCTACTGGAGAATAGGATTCAATAATTTCTCCATTAGAAAAATTATTAGAACCAGTAGAAGTTCCTTCATTTATAGCTTTTAAACCTAATTTTTGTAATACTTCTTTTATTCCAAAACCTGTCATTTTACAGTCTAATTTTTGTTGTTTAAATTTGAAGAACGAAAATACGAATAATTTTACGAATTTATAAATTAAACAAAAACAATTATTTTTGTTTAATTTTAAACAAAAAAAAAGAAGAAAATATTTCTTATTACAGTTATTGGATTAATTACTTTTGGGTGTGAACATAAAACAATAAAAATTAAACAGAAGTCACATTAAGCTTAAAAATGTAAAAATTTATTAATCTTCACCATATAAAAGACTTTTATTGGTAGCATTGTTTTTAAAATTTGGGCAAGTATTTTCTCCTAAAACCCCACCAAATTTACAAACTACTTCACCTTTACAGTTGTATACAACTGTTTGTCCATCAGTAATATTACTACATATATTTACGAGAAAAACAATTTCAGAATTGAAAGTATATTGCTCAATACTACTTTTAGCTCCACAATCTATGCTGTCTATAATATTTTTAGCTTCCTTTAAAAAAGCGAGTTGTTCTAAAGGATTTGCTACATTACAAACTGTAGTCGTATTTTCTTCACAAGAAGCCATAAAAATAATACTGAAGGTAATAAATATGTTCTTTATTTTATTCATAATTTATTTGTTGATTCCAGCCGTCTAAATTAAAATTTACAGGAGCAAGATTTTTAATCAAGAATTTAAGGTTAAAAGTATATTCAACTTCAAAATATGCTAAACAAGCCTCATTATTTTCAAGGTTTAACTTAATATTTCTTTGTACAGGAAAAGATTCTAAAACGGCTCCTGAATCTATTAAAGTAGCTTTCCAGTAATCAGAACTACAACCACTAGAACCTATTTTTATAGTTAAGTCATTACCATTTAATTGTACATCTAAAATGGTGTAATTGTCGGTTTTTGTATTTTGAAATATTATTTTATCAATTATTACAGAGTTGTCTGTATTAATAGTATCTGTTGTATTATCACAAGAAATAATAAACAATAAAAGTGTTATGAAATAAAAGGATCTTTTTACCATAGAATAAATTAATCTGTTTTTAAAGTAAGAATAATTTGATGAAACTGGCTATCTAAATCTATATCAATCTCATAAGTATAATTACCATTTTCTAAAGGTGTTTCGCCAACAAAATCTATTGGTTGTAAAGTATAAGTTTCACTATTAATCTCTAGCTGAATAAAAGCATATTTGTAAGCCAAATCAAAAATTTTATATTCAGAGTATATGCCAGATTTTAAATCATCAAAATTAACAGTATTTCCAGAAGTGTTTACCTTAATGTTTGTGAAATTAAATGGACTCTTATTGCCAATTCTTATTTGTAAACTTCCAGTTTCATAAGAAGAACAAGCAGATAATATATAAATTATAAAAAGTAAACATCCTAACCTTTTCATGGTATAAAATTTTAGTTTGATTTTTTTTAGTTTCAAAACATTAAAAAGGTTGCGTTTAATAATCTTATTTTTGTAAAATAATATGATATCACCTATTTTTAAAATTCAATCTGAAGAACAATTTACAAAAATTACTTTAGCAATTTTTAAACATCAGTTTAAAAACAATAACGTATATCGTTCTTTTTGCGATTTGCTTTATATACACCCTTCTGATGTTGCTAAAATTGAAGAAATCCCGTTTTTGCCAATTCAGTTTTTTAAACAAAGAAAAGTACTTTCTTCTATTGATAAAGTTCAAGAAACTTTTACCAGTTCTGGAACAACAGGAAGCATAACAAGTAAACATTTTGTAACAGATATAAACCTTTATAAAAAAAGTTATTTAAAAGGATTTAAACACTTTTATGGAGATATAAAAGACTATGTTGTCTTGGCTTTATTGCCTAATTATTTGGAAAGAAAAGGATCTTCTTTGGTTTTTATGGTAGATGATTTAATCCAAAAAACAAACAATTCAGAAAGTGGTTTTTATTTAAATAATTTGGATGAATTAGCAAAAAAACTCATTAATCTTGATAAAAAAGGACAAAAAGTATTATTAATTGGAGTTTCATTTGCTTTGTTAGATTTGATTGAAAAACACCAATTCAATCTAAAAAACACGATAGTTATGGAAACTGGAGGAATGAAAGGCAGAAGAAAAGAATTGATTAGAGATGAGTTGCATCAACTACTTTCTAAAGGTTTTGGTGTTGATGAAATTCATTCAGAATATGGAATGACAGAATTGTTAAGTCAAGGATATTCTAAAGGAAATGGTGTTTTTGAAACCCCACCTTGGATGAAAATTTTGACTAGAGATACAGAAGATGCACTCACAATTTTACCAAAAGGAAAAACTGGAGGAGTCAATGTAATTGACTTGGCAAATTACAATTCTTGTTCTTTTATTGCTACTCAAGATTTAGGAAAGACCTTCGAAAATGGAACTTTCGAAATAATAGGACGTTTTGATAATTCTGATATAAGAGGCTGTAATTTAATGGTTTTGTAATTTTTTGATTTTATTTACGTCTATTAAAAAAACAAACAATTATGAAGTACTTTTCTGTGATCTTATTTCTAATAATATCGTCTACTTTTTTTGCCCAAAAAATAGACTACAATACCAAAAAAGGATACGTAGCAGAAGGCTATGATGTAGTTTCTTATTTTACAGAAAAAGCACCTTTAAAAGGTAATAATAAGTTTCAGGTTACAATTGATAATGCAAAATTTAAGTTTTCTAGTAAAGAAAATTTAATGCTTTTTGAAGCGAATCCTAAAAAATACATTCCTCAATATGGAGGGTATTGTGCTTATGCAATTGCCGCTAAAAAAACTAAAATGTACATAGATGCTGAAGCATATGAAATTAGAGATGGCAAGTTGTATTTGTTTTACAGTTCTTTTTTTGGAAATAAATTAGAAGATTGGCAAGAAGGAGACACAAAAGGATTGCAGAAAAAAGGAGATGTAAATTGGGAAGAATTAATGTTTAAAAAGAACTAAGATGAAAAAGTTATTGTTTCTATTCGTATTTATTTCCTTGACTACTTTTTCTCAAAACTATAATACTAAAAAAGGCTTTATAGCAGAAGGTTATGATGTGGTTGCTTATTTTAATAATGAAGCAAAAAAAGGTGATAAACAATTTATAGCTGAATTTGATGGTGTTAAGTTTAAGTTTTCTTCAAAAGAAAATTTAGACACGTTTCTTAAAAATCCTAAAAAATATGTTCCAGAATATGGAGGGTATTGTGCTTATGCAATTGGAGTTAAAGCTAAAAAAGTAGGTGTAAATCCAGAAACTTTTGAAATTAGAAATAATAAATTATACCTGTTCTACAATTCTTGGGGAACAAATACCTTAGAGTTATGGAAAGAGGAAGGGTCTGATAATTTAAAGCAAAAAGCTGACAAGAATTGGGCTACAATTATTGAAAATACTAATAACTAGAATAAACTTGGGGGAGTTTACGAAGGTTATTTAGAAAGAGGGTTGATGATTTCAGTCCTCTGATTATATTAAAAGCGTTGAATTATAAATTCAACGCTTTTTTTTTAATCGTTTTCTTATGTAATTTTTTACTCCACAATCAATAAAAAATAAGTTTTTTTACCACGTTGTAAAAGCACATATTTATCAGCAATTAAATCTTCAGCAGTAATTGTATAATCGTCTTTTACTTTTTCTTTATTTACAGAAATAGAGTTTTCTTTTAAAGCTCTTCTAGCATCTCCATTCGATTTTAAGAAATTTGTTTTTGCAGCTAAAGCTCCAATCATGTCCAAGCCTTCTTCAATATCATTTGTAGAAACTGTAGCTTGAGGAACACCATCAAAAACGTCTAAAAACGTTTGTTCATCTAAAGATTTTAAATCATCAGCAGTAGATTTTCCGAATAAAATATTTGAAGCAGTAATTGCTTTTTCATATTCTTCTTTTCCATGAACTAACACTGTAACTTCTTCTCCTAAACGTTTTTGTAAAACACGTGCATGTGGAGCTGTTGCATGTTCATCAACTAAAGCATTTATGGTTTCTTTATCTAAAAAGGTAAAGATTTTGATGTACTTTTCAGCATCTTCATCAGAGGTATTTAACCAATATTGGTAAAATTTATAAGCAGAGGTTCTCTTGGCATCTAACCAAACATTTCCGCCTTCAGATTTCCCAAATTTAGAGCCATCAGATTTTGTAATCAAAGGACAAGTAATTGCATATCCTTTTCCATTTCCAATTCTACGAATCAATTCTGTTCCAGTAGTAATATTTCCCCACTGATCAGAACCTCCCATTTGAATAGTAGTTGCATTTTCTCTGTATAAATGTAAGAAATCATAACCCTGAACCATTTGATAGGTAAACTCTGTAAAAGACATTCCGTCTTTAGATTCTGAGCTAATTCTGTTTTTTACAGAATCTTTAGCCATCATATAATTAACAGTAATGTGTTTTCCAATATCTCTAATAAATTCTAAGAATGAAATTTCTTTCATCCAATCATAATTATTTACTAGAATTGCTGCATTATCAGCATTAGAAGTAAAGTCTAAAAAATGACCTAATTGTGCTTTTACACACTCTTGGTTATGTCTTAAAGTTTTTTCATCTAATAAATTACGTTCTGCAGATTTACCAGAAGGATCACCAATCATACCAGTTGCACCACCAACTAATGCAATTGGTCTGTGTCCACATCTTTGGTAATGAGCCAATAACATTATAGGAACTAAGTTTCCAATATGTAAAGAATCAGCAGTTGGGTCAAAACCAACATAAGCACTTCTCATTTCTTCTAAAAGATGCTCTTCTGTTCCTGGCATAGCATCGTGCATCATTCCTCTCCATCGTAATTCTTCAATAAAATTCTTCATTGTAATCAATTTATCAGTTGGCAAATATAAGTTTATCAACCAAAATATGCTAAATTCGTTCTATGATTTTAGTTACTGGAGGCACAGGTTTGGTTGGTTCGCATTTATTGTATCATTTGAGTTTAGAAAATGATAAAATAAGAGCAATTTTCAGAACAAAATCATCTTTAGAGAAGGTGAAAAAAGTCTTTTCTTATTATACTTCAGATGAAAGTTTATTTTCAAAAATAGAATGGTTTCAAGCAGATATTACTGATGTTCCTGCTATGATTCCTGCTTTTGAGTCTATAAAACAAGTATATCATTGTGCAGCGTTTATTTCTTTTAATCCTAAGGATTATAGAAAAATGCGAAAAGTAAATATTCATGGAACAGCTATTATTGTAAATCTTTGTATTGCTGCTAAGGTTAATAAACTGTGTTTTGTAAGTTCTATTGCTGCAGTTGGTGATGCTAAACCCAATAAAAAACTTGCAACTGAAGATTCTGAATGGAATAAAGAGTTAGATAATAGTGGTTATTCAATTACCAAATTTGGAGCTGAAATGGAAGTTTGGAGAGCAAGCCAAGAAGGAGTTGACGTTGTAATTGTAAATCCGGGGGTTATTTTAGGTAGTGGTTTTTGGAATACTGGTTCAGGAAAATTATTCAGTAAAGTTTATCAAGGATTTCAATTTTATACTGAAGGAGTTACAGGTTTTGTATCTGTACAAGATGTTATAAAACCAATGATTTTATTAATGAAATCTGATATTAAAAATGAACGATTTATTTTAGTTTCAGAGAATAAATCGTATAAAGATGTCTTGTTTGCAATTGCTGATGCTTTTGGTAAAAAACAACCTTCTAAAAAAATTAGGCCATGGCAAACTGCATTTTTTTGGAGAATTTCTAGTGTATTGTCTTTTTTTACAGGAAAAGAACCTTTGTTAAGCAAATATTCTGCAAGGAGTGCACATTCTATTTCAGAATATTCATCAGAAAAAATAAAAAAAACGTTAGATATTGAGTTTGAACCTATAGAAAATGCAATAAATAAGATTTGTAAAAATTTTGCTAAGCTTTAGGCTTTAATTTAACTTTATCCCATTTGTTGTTAATTTCTAAATCTTTATCTAAAGTATCTTTCTTGTTGTTTTTTCTTTGCAATACTTTGTTTTTTGAGATAGAATCTTTTCGTAGAGAATCTTTTCTTTTTTTGATTCCGTCAAAATAGTTTTTTTGTTTTTCTAAACTTGTTTTTGCGTCAGTTAAAATTTCCTGATATAGATCTATTTTAGTCATATAATAGAGATTACTTGTTTGAAAGCGAATACTATCAATATGAAAACGATCATATACTAAAGGCATATAATTAATTTTTTTTTCTAAATTTTTGTTTTTGATGTATTTAGATGAAGAAGCAATATTCATTTCTTGTATCAAAAGGCTCATAGTATCTTTTGGAATTAAATCTTTTGGCTTTTCAAAAATGGTGTTGCTTGTACATGAGTACAAAATACTTAAAGCTAAGAAGTAAATTAATTTCTTCATTTTAACGATTAAATGTCAGGCGTTTTCCTTTAATATCATCATTAAAAACGCCTTGATTATAGATTAAATTTCCATTCACAAAAGTATGTGTAATTGTTGATGAAAATGTTGTTCCTTCAAAAGGAGACCAACCACATTTGTATAAAATGTTTTCTTTAGAAACAGTTTGCGATTTGTTAGGGTCAATCAAAACCAAATCAGCAAAATAACCCTCTTTTATAAACCCACGTTTTTTTATTTGAAATAATTTAGCAGGATTATGACTCATTTTTTCAACTGCTTTTTCAATAGGAATTACACCTTCTTTTACTTTTTCTAAAATTGCAGTTACTGCATGTTGTACTAAAGGCCCTCCACTTGGTGCTTTTGTGTATACATTTGTTTTTTCTTCTAAAGTATGTGGTGCATGGTCTGTTGCTAAAACATCAATTCTGTCATCTAAGAATGCTTTCCATAAACCTTCTCTATCTTGTACTGTTTTTACTGCTGGATTCCATTTTATATGAGTTCCTTTTTCAGCATAATCTTCATCAGAAAACCATAAATGATGTACACACACTTCTGCAGTAATTTGTTTTTCTTCTAAAGGAATGTCGTTTCTAAACAATTCTGTTTCTTTGGCTGTAGAAACGTGAAAAATATGAATTCTTGCACCCGTTTTTTTGGCAAGTTCTATAGCTTTTGATGAAGAAATATAACATGCTTCTTCACTTCTAATAATTGGATGATATTTAAGAGGAATATCATCTCCATATTTTTCTTTATAAATCGCAGTGTTTTTTCTGATAGTAGCTTCGTCCTCACAATGCAATGAAATAATCATTTTTGTTGATGAAAAAATCTTCTCTAAAACTTCAACATCATCTACTAACATATTTCCTGTAGATGAACCTAAAAACAATTTGATTCCAGCTACTTTTTTTGGATCAGTCTTTAATAATTCTTCTAAATTTGTGTTAGTTCCACCAAACATAAAAGAATAGTTTACATAAGAACTTTTTGAAGCTATTTCAAATTTGTTTTCTAGCAATTCTTGAGTTGTTGCCTGAGGTACTGTATTAGGTTGTTCAATAAAAGTGGTAATTCCTCCTGCTGCTGCTGCTCTACTTTCGCTTGCAATATTTGCTTTGTGTGTTAAACCTGGTTCTCTAAAATGAACTTGATCATCAATAAAACCTGGAATTAAATATTTTCCATTAGCATCAATAACTTCAACCTTTTCTGTTGCATTTATTGCTGTTGCAATTTCTTTTATCACTTCGTTTTCAATGAGCACATCACCTTTAAAAGTTTTGTTTTCATTAACTATTGTTGCATTTTTTATTAAGTAAGTACTCATTTCTTTTTTATTTTGGTAATCCTTTTAATCGCATTTTTATTACTCCAAATAGTGCTTCAGAAACTATGTTTCCACTCATTTTGGAAGCACCTAAATCTCTATCTGTAAAAATTACAGATACTTCTTTTATGTTAAACCCATGTTTCCAAGCTTTAAATTTCATTTCAATTTGAAAAGCATAACCAATAAATTTAATTTTATCAAGATCTATAGTTTCTAAGACTTTACGTTTCCAACAAACAAAACCAGCTGTCGTGTCAAAAAGTGGGATTCTAGTTATAAAACGAACGTATCTTGATGCAAAATAAGAAAGGAGTAAACGTTTTATATCCCAGTTTACTACATTTACTTGATTATCTACATATCTAGAGCCGATAGAAACGTCTCCACCTTTATCATGACAAGCATTATATAAACGAACTAAATCCTCTGGATTGTGAGAAAAATCCGCGTCCATCTCAATGATATACTCATATTTTTTTGTCAAAGCCCATTTAAAACCATGAATATATGCAGTGCCCAAACCATTTTTTCCTTTTCTTTTTTCTATAAAAAGTTGCTTTGGGAATTCAGTTATTAAATTTTCTACGATAGTAGCTGTTCCATCAGGAGAATTATCATCTACAACTAAAATGTGAAACACTTTTTTTTGATTGAAAACAGTTCTAATAATTGCTTCAATATTTTCTTTTTCGTTATAAGTTGGGATGATAACTAGTGTATCTGACATAAATTAATTTTCAGTAGAAAGACAACAAATATACGTTATTTAATCACTAATTTTGTGAGAATATTTTATAAAAGAAAGTTAATTGCAAGCTCTAGAAAAAATAACATACGCTAATAATTGGATTACAATTCTTTTGTTGCTTTTGTTTGTGTGTATAGTTTTGCTAAAAATAACAGATGCAAAAAAGTTAAAAGAAAGTTTCTTTGCAATATTTAATTTTACACTTATAGAAGATGAAGATATTGAAGGAACTCGTTTTTTTGATGTTTTTCAAATTATGGTTTTTATTTTTTCTGTAACAACAATATCACTCTTAATTTATAAAGTTAAGCTCTATTATTCATCTGATAGTATAGGGAATCTAACTTCTTTTTTAACTTTTTTTGCAGGATTATTTTTTTATTTTTTGATAAAACGAATCTTAGAATATGCTTTATCTCTATTGTTTTTAATAAAAAACAGACTACAGTTTTTTATCATTTCAAAAACGAATTATTTGTACAGTATTTCATTTTTGTTTTATATAGCTTTGATTTTATGCGAATATGCAAATATTAATCAAGTATATATCTTTAGTTTTGCTGTCTTTTTATTGATTACAAGATTTATTTTTATCCTTCTAAGAAATAAAAAGCTGATTTTTAACAAGTTGTTTTATTTTATTTTGTACCTTTGCGCCTTCGAAATAGCACCGCTATTTGTACTTTTTAAATTGATGTTTTAATACAAAATTGAAAGCATATGAAAGTGAAAACGATATTGGTTTCTCAACCAGCTCCAAAAACGGAAACATCTCCTTATTTTGATTTGTCTGATAAACAAAAAGTGAAAATTGATTTTAGATCTTTTATTCATGTAGAAGGAATATCTGTTAAGGAAGTTAGAGCAGAAAAAATAGATTTATCAAAATTTACAGCAATTATTTTAACGAGTAGAAATGCTGTAGATCACTTTTTTAGAATTGCAGAAGAAATGCGTTTTAAAGTACCAGATGCTATGAAGTATTTCTGTCAATCAGAAGCTGTAGCATATTATTTACAAAAATATGTGGTGTACAGAAAACGTAAAATTTATGTTGGTAACAGAACGTTTCCAGAATTAACAAAGTTGATTAAGAAGCATAAAACAGAGAAGTTTTTACTACCATCTTCAGATAAATTGAAGCCATTAATTCCTACTGAATTAGACAGTTTAGGTGTTAATTGGAAAAGAGTTGATTTATACAGAACAGTTGTAAGTGATTTATCAGATTTAGAGAATGTATTCTATGATGTTTTGGTTTTCTTTAGCCCTTCTGGAATAGAATCTTTATTTAAAAACTTCCCAAATTTTAAGCAAAACGAAACTAGAATTGCTGCTTTTGGGAACTCAACAGTAAAAGCAGTTACAGAAGCAGGTTTAAAGTGCGATATTGTTGCACCTTCTAAAGAAACACCTTCTATGACTATGGCTTTAGATAAATATATTAAAGAAGCGAATAAGAGATAAAATCTATTCTTAATTTCATAAAATTATAAAGACCAAGCAGAAATGTTTGGTTTTTTTTGGTTTAAAAAATATTATATTTACTTTAAAAAAAATATTATGAAAAAAATAAATTTAATTTTTTTGTTTTATTTCATTTATATGGGAACTTATGCATGTAGTTATATTCCTGAATCATTTTGTGCATCAAGCTCATATACTATGTTTTCTAATGATTTAATTATTTCTGGAACTATAGTTTCTATAGGAGATAAAAGTATTGATATTGAAATTATTGATGTTTTAAGAGGTAATGAAAACAAAAGTGTTATAAGGGTTTGGAATGGTAAAGATTTTGACTGCAATGGTTTTTTTTCAATGGCAGCATCAGATTTAGGTAATTTGAATGAAACAATAATTGTTAGACTCCCAAAAATTCTTGAAAAAACTAACGAATGGGATGTTGTTGGAGATTATACTCGCCCAGATTATTTCGGATATATTACAAACCTAAAATTAGAGGATGAAAAAGTGAAAGGTTTTATTTCTGGAGATGCAAATAATGAAAACACCAATGGTGAAACTAGTTATGATAGCTTTAAGAATTCTTGGAAAAATAATAATGATTGTTCATCAATAGTTTTATCAATTAGAGATTTTGCGAAAAGTCAGAACTTTAAAATTGAATCTTTACAGTTTAATAAATTTAAAGTTTCATCTATTAATTCGGAAAAGTTTCTTCTAAATATTTATGATTTGAATGGTCTAAGAATAAAAAATAAAATTCAATTTATTAAGGAAATCTTAGTCGATTTGTCAATTTATTCTAAAGGAATTTACATTTTTCATATTACAACTGAAAAAAGAAAAAGTAAAGTTGTAAAAATTTTAAATAAGTAAGTTTACTAAGCAAATAAAGTAGCAAAAGCCTCTTCAATTTTACCAACTAAAATCAATTTAATTCCATGGTTTTTAGAAGAAATTTTATTGTATTTAGAAGTAACAAAACTTTTATAACCTAATTTTTCTGCTTCCAAAATGCGTTGATCAATTTTAGAAACAGGTCGTATTTCACCAGCCAAACCTACTTCTGCAGCAAAACATACATTAGGATTGATAGCAATGTCTTGGTTGGATGATAAAATAGCTGCAACAACAGCCAAATCAATGGCAGGATCATCTACATTGATACCTCCAGTAATATTTAAAAAAACATCTTTTGCACCTAATTTAAAACCTGCTCTTTTTTCGAGAACAGCCAATAACATATTTAAGCGTTTTAAATTATAACCTGTTGTAGAACGTTGTGGAGTACCATAAACTGCAGTAGAAACCAAGGCTTGAATTTCTATCATTAAAGGTCTGATTCCTTCCAATGTTGATGCAATTGCTGTTCCACTTAAATCTGCATCTTTTTTAGAAATTAAAATTTCTGATGGATTTGAAATTTCTCTTAATCCGTTAGAAAGCATTTCATAAATTCCTAATTCTGATGTAGAACCAAATCTATTTTTTTGACTTCTTAATATTCTATAAGTATGATTTCTATCGCCTTCAAATTGTAAAACCACATCTACCATGTGTTCTAAAATTTTTGGTCCAGCAATGTTTCCTTCTTTGTTAATATGACCAATTAGTAAAACCGGAGTTGCAGTTTCTTTGGCAAATTTTATCAATTCTGCAGATGTTTCTCTAATTTGAGAAATGCTGCCTGGAGAAGCTTCAATAGAATTTGTATGTAAAGTTTGAATAGAATCAATTACTAAAACTTCTGGTTCAGTTTCTTCTATATTTTTAAAGATTTGTTGTGTGTTGGTTTCTGTAAGAATTAAACAATTGGAGTTGTTAGCTTCTAATCTTTCTGCTCTCATTTTTATTTGAGACTGACTTTCCTCACCAGAAACATACAATAGTTTCTGACTAATATTTAAGGCAACTTGCAGTAATAATGTCGATTTTCCAATACCAGGTTCACCACCCAACAATGTAACAGAACCTTTTACCAAACCACCACCTAAAACAGTATCTAATTCGTTGTTATTGGTTACAACTCTTTCTTCAGGGTTTAGCTGAATATCAGCGATTTTTAAAGGTTTATTTATGGTTTGTTTTGCTGTTGTAGATTGTTTCCAAACTCTTTTTTCTTCTTTTTGAATTACTTCTTCAATAATGGTATTCCATTCTTTACAAGCTCCACATTGACCTACCCATTTTGCGTGTTGCGTTCCACAGTTTTGACAGAAAAAAGTTGTTTTGGTTTTGGCCATTTTTTTTGAGTTGCAAAGTTTGAAAGTCTCAAAGTTACAAAGTAAAAATGAAATTAAACCTTAAATAATAATTAGGAATTTCTAAAAGTTAGCAAACAGTTGCGTTAGCGATTGAATGGTATGTTTGAGCTCTTTTTTGTTTTTTCAAAAAAAGCGAGTAATGAAAGCGCGACCTTTAGGTAACGCCCTAAAACTATTTATTCTTATTAACAACTGGTAATAATAAAAAAGCCAATCCTCCAAAAACGATAATCATAGCAGTTTGGGCTGTCCACATAATCCAACCAAAAGCGTTTCCTGTAACTTTGTCTATGCCAAAAAGAGCTAAAGCTCCAGCAACTGCAACAGGATATAAGCCTACGCCACCATTGGTTGCAGCAATAGAAAATCCGCCAGCAATAAAGCCAATTAAAATTCCGCCAATAGGAACTTGTAAACCATTAACAGCAGGAATTGTTGCCCAAAACATGGCTACATACATTGCCCAAATAAAAACGGTATGAAAAATAAATGCCCATTTATTTTTCATTTTAAAGATGCTTAAAACACCATCTTTTAAGCCTAAGAAAAATCCTTTTACTTTGAGAGCAAACTTTGATTTTCCTTTTTTGATGTATAAAATAAAAGTAACAAAAAAACCAACTACAATTAACAAAGAAGTAATTGTTTTTATTGGGTTAAAATCTTTGGTGAGCAATTCCCAAATAAAATCAAATTGAATAAAAAGCGTGATGGTTACAATGATGAGCATCATTATTAAATCTGCTAAACGTTCTGCTACAATGGTTCCAAAACCTTTTTCGAAGGGAATGTTCTCGTAGTTTGTCATTACTGCTGCTCTTGTAACTTCACCTGCTCTTGGTAGAAAAATATTCATTAAATAAGCGACTAATACAGCTAAAGTAGAATTTACAAAACGAGGTTTGTAACCTAGAGGTTCTAGTAAAAATTTCCATCTATAAGCCCTGGATAAATGACTTAAAATCCCGAAAAATAATCCTAAAGCAATCCAAGAATAATTGGCACTTTTAAAGTATTGCACCAATTCTTGTGGAGAAACAATGGTTAACGAATACCAAACTAAAAAACCTCCCAAAATGAGAGGTATAATAATTTTTAAAATCTTTTTAGTATTCAAAATTACGTAAGTGTATTATCTTTTTCGTTTGGAAAAACCAAAGATGGTTTGAAGTTTTTTGCTTGTTCTAATTCCATAAACGCATATACAATTAAGATTAAAACATCGCCAACCGCAACTCTTCTTGAAGCTGCTCCATTTAAGGTAATTTCGCCGCTTTTACGTGGTCCAGGAATTGCGTAAGTTTCTAAACGTTCTCCATTATTGTTGTTTACAATTTGAACACGTTCTCCTTCAATAATGCCTGCTGCATCCATTAAATCTTCGTCAATGGTAATGCTTCCTATATAATTTAAATCTGCACCTGTAACTTTTACACGATGGATTTTAGATTTTACTACTTGTACTAACATTTTGCAAAAATACTCTTTTTTTGTTTACTAATTTTTTAAACTAATGTTGTCAATCAATCTAATTTCTCCTGCAAAAACTGCAATAAAAGCACGATATTTTTTGTCAGATTCTTTGTTTTTTGTGGTTTCTAATGTTTTTTCATCAGCAATAGTAAAATATTCTAATGCTAACAAAGGATGTTTTTTAAATTGATTTTCTACCCATTCAGAAACTTTATCTGCATTTTCTGTGCCAAATTTCTTTTTAGCTTTTTTTAGTGTTTTGTAGATAAAAGGAGCAGCTTTTCTTTGTGCTGAGGTTAATCTTGTATTTCTAGAACTCATTGCTAACCCATCTTCTTCTCTAAAAATTGGACATCCTTTAATTTTTAAATTTAAATGATATTTTTTCACCATTTTTTTGATGATTTGCAATTGCTGAAAATCTTTTTGACCAAAATAGGCCTTGTTGGGTTTAACAATTTCAAATAAAGTTTTTACAATAGTACCTACACCATCAAAATGGCCTTCTCTAAATTTCCCTTCCATTTGATGTTCTAATCCGTCGAAATCAAACTTTTTAGAGGTAATATTATCAGCATAAATTTCATCTACAGAAGGTTGAAAAAGTACATCACAAGAAACACTTTCCAATAATTGAATGTCATTTTCTAATGTTTTAGGATACTTTATTAAGTCTTCTTTATTGTCAAATTGAGTAGGATTAACAAAAATACTAACTACTACAAGGTCGTTTTTTTGCTTTGCTTTTTTAATCAAAGACAAATGTCCTTTATGCAAAGCCCCCATAGTAGGTACTAAACCAATGTTTTTTTTGCCTTGTAAATAAGCTTTCAAATCCTTTTTTTGCTTAAAAATTTTCATCCTAAAAATATGTGAAATGTATGCAAACATAGTATTTTAACACCATATTAGCATAATAATTTGTACTTTTGCGAATCTTATAAAGAGAATGATTTAATGAAGGACAAGAGAATTTTATTTGTATCGTCTGAAGTGGTTCCATATTTACCAGAAACAGAACTATCTTCTACAGCTTTTATTTCAGCTAAAAACGCCCATTCTAAAGGGGTTCAAACCCGTATTTTTATGCCTAGATATGGTGTAATTAATGAACGAAGACATCAATTACATGAGGTAATTCGTTTGTCTGGAATGAACTTGGTTGTGAATGATATAGACATGCCATTGATTATTAAAGTAGCTTCTATTCCTAAAGAAAGGATGCAGGTTTATTTTATAGATAATGAAGAGTATTTTAAAAGAAAAGCAGTTTTTACTGATGAAGATGATAAGCTGTTTTCTGATAATGATGAAAGAGCTATTTTCTTTGCAAAAGGAGTTGTAGAAACTGTAAAAAAATTAAATTGGGCACCAGATGTTATCCATATTCATGGTTGGATGGCTTCTTTGCTGCCACTTTACCTAAGAGAATTCTACAAAGAAGAACCTTTATTTACAGAGAGTAAAATTGTTACTTCTTTATACAGCAGTGGTTTTGAAGGAGATTTAAATTCAGATTTAGTTGATAAAGTAAAATTTGACTTAGAAAAGTCAGATAAATTAGAAACTATACAAACACCAAACCATAATAATATTTTAAAAAGTGCAATCGAAAACTCTGATGCAATTATTCACGGAAGTGAAACTATAGATGAAGAGTTAAGCTCATTTATTGAAGCACAAGAAAAACCAGTTTTAGAATATCAATCAGAGAATTTAAAAGATTCTTATTTAAATTTTTATGCTGATTTATTGTCAGCCAATTAATTGTTTTTTGAAGTGAGAAAAATTATTAGAAGAAGTGTTTATGTAAGTGTTTTACTATGCTTATCAATAGCAATTATATCTTGTGAAAAAGAATTTACAGATATCGGTTCTAATGTGATAACTAACACAAAGTTTGATACAAACGCTATTACCTTAGATATTACAGCAGAAAATAGTCCATTAGAGAAAATACAGTCAGATAATATTTCTAGGCAACTTAATCAATATTTATTAGGAGTATATGCTAGTTCAGAATATGAAAAACTTGAAGCTTCAATAGTTTCTCAAATTGGGATAACTACTGGACTGAAGGTTATTGATGATAATGAGGATTATGAAGCTGGTACTATTGTTGTTACTAAAATAGATACTGTATTTATAAAAATACCTTACCAAGTTACATTAAATAGTACTGATAATAAATTTGAGATTGATTCAGTTTTGGGTGATAAAACGAAACCATTTAATATGAATGTTTTTAGATCCAATACATTTATCAATCTATATAAACCCTCAGACCCAACAAAATTAAATCGTTTTTACTCTAATGATGTGTTTGAAAAAACAGGTAGTGAATTAAATGATAAGGTAGATTATCCTTTTTTTCCAAATGAAAATGACACAGCATTAGTAGTTAAAAGAAGATTATATGATAATACTTTGGCTACTAAGGATACTATTCAATATTTTAATTCTGTAGCACTTACTGTTCCTGTTCCATTTGCTAGAATACCATTGAATGAGGATAAGTTTAAAGAATTATTTTTAGATAAGTACGAATCAGCAGAGTTTGCTTCTCAAGACGCTTTTAATGATTATTTTAGAGGACTTATTCTAGAGGCAACAGGTGATGAAGGTTCTTTAATTTCATTTAATTTTAATAATACGAATACTAATTTTAACCCTTCTATAGAAGTTTATTACACAAATACTGTATTAAATTCTAGTTCAACAGTTATAGATACTATTTATAAAAACAACAGCTTTCCTTTATCAGGTTTTAGAGTAAATACCTTTAAAATGGAAGATAAAGTTTATCCTGCTAATGAAGAAATTATAATTCAAGGAACAGCTGGTAGCGAAGGAGAAATTACCTTGTTTGAACAAAATAAAATAGATGAATTAAGAGCTAATAATTGGTTAATTAATGATGCAACTTTAACTTTTTATATTAATCAATCATCAGATATAACATCTGTTCCAGAAAGATTGTATTTGTACAAGAATAATAAAGATTTAGCAAGTCCAAGCTTTAGTCAAATAAAAGATGCAATAACTGAAGTTTCTTTTGGAGGAATATTTGGAAACTTGGAAACAGATTCTGATGGTAAAGCAGAAAAATATACTTTTAGAATAACAGATTACGTTTCTGATATTTTAAGTGGAGATACCAATTATTCTCCAACATTAAAGCTAAAAGTATATAATCCATCAGATGGACCCTCTTCAGCTAGAGATACTATTTTTAGAAATTATAATTGGAATCCAAAAGCTGTTACTCTTTTTAATAATTCAGTTGGAGATGTAGGTAAAAAAGCAGTATTAAAAATATCTTATTCAGAAAAAAAATAACTAATCTTAACCCCAAAAAATTATGTGTGGTATATCAGCTTATATAGGTTATAGAGAGGCCTATCCAATAGTAATAAATGGACTAAAGAGACTTGAGTACAGAGGTTATGATAGTGCAGGTGTAATGATTTATGATGGCGAAAAAATGCATCTTTCTAAAACTAAAGGAAAAGTTTCTGATTTAGAAATTATTACTAATGAAGAAGAAGAACGAAAAAACGGAAATATTGGTATGGGTCATACACGTTGGGCAACTCATGGTGTTCCTAATGATGTGAATTCTCACCCACATTCTTCAAATTCTGGAGAATTAGTTATAGTGCATAATGGAATTATTGAAAATTATGATACTATAAAAAAAGAATTGATTTTAAGAGGTTATACTTTTAAAAGTGATACTGATACAGAAGTTTTAATCAACTTAATAGAAGAGGTAAAAAAGACTGAAGGTTGTAAATTAGGTAAAGCTGTTCAATTGGCATTAACAAATGTTGTTGGAGCTTATGCTATTTCAGTTTTTGATAAAAATAGACCTAATGAAATAATTGTAGCTCGTTTAGGAAGTCCAATAGCTATTGGTGTTGGAAAAGACGAAAAAGAATTTTTTGTAGCTTCAGATGCTTCCCCATTCGTAGAATATACTAAAGATGCTATTTATTTAGAAGATGAAGAAATGGCAATTATTAATTTAGGTAAAGGAATAGAAATTCATAAAATTCATGATGACTCTTTAGTTGATCCAAAAATTCAGAAACTTCAAATGAGTTTGGACCAGATAGAAAAAGGAGGTTATGATCACTTTATGCTAAAAGAAATTCACGAGCAGCCTAAAGCTATAACTGATACTTTTAGAGGAAGAATGTTAGCGGAAGAAAATATCATCAAGATGTCTAGTATAGAGGATAATCTTGATAAATTTTTAAACGCAAATAGAATTATTATTGTGGCTTGTGGTACATCTTGGCATGCAGGTTTAGTAGGTGAGTATCTTTTTGAAGATATGGCTAGGATTCCTGTAGAAGTTGAGTATGCATCAGAATTTAGATATAGAAACCCTATTATTACAAATAAAGATATAGTAATAGCCATTTCTCAATCAGGAGAAACAGCAGATACTCTTGCTGCAATTAAATTAGCTAAATCTAAAGGAGCATTTGTTTATGGTGTTTGTAATGTTGTAGGTTCTTCTATTGCAAGAGAAACACATTCAGGTGCTTACACTCATGCAGGACCTGAAATAGGTGTAGCGTCTACAAAGGCATTTACAACTCAAATTACGGTATTAACTTTAATTGCTTTGAAATTAGGAAGAGCTAATGGTTCTTTAGCAGATCATGCTTTTGAAAATTACATTCAAAAAATGCAACAAATTCCAAGGCAAGTTGAAGAATTATTAAATATTGATGATCATGTAAAAAGTATCGCATCTGTTTATAAAGACGCTAAAAACTGTTTGTATTTAGGTAGAGGTTTTAATTTTCCAGTTGCCTTAGAAGGTGCTTTAAAATTAAAAGAAATTTCTTACATTCATGCAGAAGGATATCCAGCAGCAGAAATGAAGCATGGTCCTATTGCTTTAATAGATGAAAATATGCCAATTTTTGTAATTGCTACAAATAGAGGGCATTATGAAAAAGTGGTAAGTAATATTCAAGAAATAAAATCTAGAGCTGGAAAAATCATTGCTGTGGTAACAGAAGGAGATACACAAGTTAAGGAAATTGCAGATCATATCATAGAAATACCTGATACAGAAGAAGCGTTAACGCCTCTTTTAACAACTATTCCTTTTCAGTTATTATCCTATCACATAGCAGTATTGTTAGATAAAAATGTAGACCAACCTAGAAACTTAGCAAAGTCTGTAACTGTAGAATAATAATAACTATCAAATAACAAAAAAATCCAGCTATACAATAGCTGGATTTTTGCTTTTATAAAACTACTTTAAAAGAGATCGGAATACTGTAGCTTACAGATACAGGAAGCCCTCTTTGTCTTCCAGGTTTCATTTGTGGTAGCTTAGACATAATTTTGATTACCTCTTTCTTCAATAACGGATGTGGAGCTCTAACATTTATGTTTTCAACAACTCCTTTATTGTTAATTCTAAATACAACATATAATTTTTTAATACCTTCGCTCAAGCCTAAACTAGAGGCTAGATTAGGGTTAAATCTATTTGTAAAATGCCTTTGAGTCTCTTTAGAAAAACATTTCTTTAACTGTTTATTGTTTCCTTTACAACCAGGAAAAACTGGTACATTTTCGATTAACATAAAAGGAACATCTTCTACAACCTCTTCAACCTCTTCAACTTCTACAATATCGCCTGTAGTAATAACAGCATCAGTTATAGCTTCATCCTGATTAGTCTCTGTTGATTCAATAATAGTTTCAGTAATTTCAACATCGTTTTCTACTATCTCTACTTTTTCAACTGTTGGTGGTGGTGGTGCACTAGTTTGTGTAGGTTTTATTTTTTGCATTTTAATAATAGGAATATCTTCAATCATTTCTTCTTGCATTATTACTTGACCTAAATCTTCATAATTTTTTTCATAAGTTTTGTGTTCTAATAAAAGATGAATAATTAATAATGTGAACACTAATCCTATTTGAAAAAAAATTTTGCTAAAATTATCTAAACTTGCCTTTGGGTTTTTCTTGATTTCCATAATATAAGTTTTTAAATTTATAAAACGTATTTTCAGAAATTATCAAATTCTCAGTAATTTGGTTTCTGATTAGAAAATTAAAAATAAAACAAGGATTAAAATATGATTTCCATCATATTTCGTCATTTTATTCACTTTTATTTAATTATTTCTAAAACAACAAGAATACTGTAGATAAATAAAATTATAACTATCTTAGGTTTCTACAAATACTTATAATGCCAAATAAACAACCCTCATATCAGGATTTGGAAAAACTGATTATAAAATTAAAATCAGAAAATAACCTAAAGCAAGCAGAATATCGTTTTAATGCTATATTACAAGCATCTGAAGATATGATTACTATTCATAAACCTAATGGTGAGTTTATTTATTATAATGGCCCAAATTGTTATGCAATAACTCCTGAAGATATTGTTGGTAAAATGCCTAATGATCTTTTCGATGACGAAGTCTCATCTAAACTGTTAAATGCTTTTAGAAGAGTAGAAAAAACAGGGGTTAGTGAAAAATTAGAAGTGATTTTAGATTTGTTGGGAGAAAAAAGGTGGTTTTCTGAATATATTTATCCTATTAAAAATGAAAATGGAAAAACAATAGAGCTTGTAAAGGTATGTAGAGATATTCATAAAAGAAAAGTAGCTGAGCAAATAATAAAGAAACAAAATACAGAAAAAGAGAAAAGATTAGAAGAATTAGAGCTTTCTAAACAAAAGATTCAAAAAACTTTAGAACTAGTAAAAGAAAACGAATACTCATTAAAAGAAGCAGGTAGAATGGCTAAAATAGGTTATTGGAGATTTGACAATTTTACAGAAAATCTTTTTTGGTCAGATGCGCTTTATCAAATATATGGTGTTGATCCAAAGTTGGGTGTACCATCAGTTGAGGCTATTTTATCTGTATATACAAAAGAATCTAGAAAACTAATTTTAGAGTCATTAGAAAAACTTATCAATAAAGGTATACCTTATGATATTGAATTGGAATTCAACAATTTTAAAAATGAAAAGCGTTGGATACGTAACATAGGTGAACCAATTTACAATGATGAGAATGAAAATGTTGGAAGAAGAGGAATATCGCAAGACATTACTCAAAAAAAAATAAATGAACAGGATTTAAACAAAAAAAATAAAAAACTTAATGCATTAAATAAAACGTTAAATGAGGCTCAAAAGCTAAGTAATGTTGGTAGTTGGCAATGGAATATGGTAACTGATGAAGCAGAATGGTCTGATGAAATGTATAATATCTATGGAGTTGATAAAAATGATTTTTACCCTTCACATGTAAATGTTCAAAAACTAACTTTACCAGAAGATTCACATAAAATTGAAAAAGGAGTAAGTTCTTTATTAGTACATAAAGTTTTTGTTCCTTTTAATTTTAGGATTAGAAGACCTACAGGAGAAATTAGACATTTACACATTGTAGCACTAGAAATGAACACTAATGAAAGTGTTTTTGGTGTAACTAAAGACATTACGAACCAAATTAAAATTGAAGAAGAAAATAAAAGAATACAAGAAAATTATAAAAGGTTATTCAATAATGCCTCAATTTCGATTTGGAATCAAGATTTTACTATAGGATTAAAAAAAATTGAAGAATTAAAAAAACTAAACTTACCTAATATAACTTTATACTTAAAAGAAAACCCAAATGTGTTATTTTCTTTGGTTGAAAATATAATAGTAAATAAAGTAAACAATGCTACTTTAAAACTATTTAAAGCAAAAAATCATCAAGATTTTTTAAATAGAGTGCCAGAAACCTTTGGAGATGGAATGGAAAAAGTATTTGGTAAATTTATTGAAGCTGTTTGGACAGGTAAAAAAGATTTTTCAACAGAAGTAAATTATAAAACTTTAGAAGGTGATCAATTTTTAGGGATTGTTTATATTCCTATCCCTAAATCAATAAAAGAGCAAAAGGCAGTGCCAGTTTGTGTTCAAAGTATTCAAAATTTAAAAGATGCTGAGTTAGATAAAAGAGAAACTTTAAATAGCTTAAAAGAATCACAAGAGATAGCAAAAGTAGGAAGTTGGTTTTTTAATTTAGAGAGTTTAGAAACGAAATGGTCTGATGAAACTTATCGAATTTGGGGTTTTAATAAAGAAAAACCTGCACCAAATTATGATGTTATTTTAAGTAAAATTCATATAGATGATAAAGAGTTATTTGAAAAAGCAGCAACTTTAGCTACTAATAAAGGAATACCTTATGATATTGAATTTAGAATTTACTTTCTTAATGATTATAAAACAATAAAATCTATTTGTAAACCAATATTTGGGAAAAATGGCAAGGTTATTAGTTTAAAAGGAACTAATCAAGATATTACAGAGCAAAAGTTAATAACAGACAAAATTGAAAAGGCGGAAGAAATGTATCGTTTATTAAGTGATAACTCTAATGATTTAATTTGTTTACAAGAATCAGATAGCAGATTCAAATACATTAGCCCTTCCATAAAAAATTTATTAGGGTATGAGCAATCTGATTTTTTAGGTAGAAAAGTATTTAGTATCGTTCATAAAGATGATATTGAAAGGCTAAAAGATACTATGAACCAGAATGTTTTTAGTAGTCTTAATAGTAAGCCTTTTGTATTTAGAATTCGACATAAAGAAGGCCATTTTGTTTGGTTGGAGTTTTTATCAACACCAGTATATAAAAATAATGAGATTAATTATTTTGTTACAACAGCAAGAGATATTACAGAATCTATGTTAGCAAAACAAGAAATTGAAGAATATCAAACAGCACTCCAAAAAATGACTACAGAAATGACATTGATAGAAGAAAATCATAAAAAAGAAGTTGCATCAAATATTCATGATCATTTAAGCCAGTCGTTAGTAATTTCTAAAATGAAAATTAATGAATTGAAAAAAAATCCAAAACTTAATATAATTAATGAAGATTTAATGTTTATAGAAAAACACATTTCTCAAGTATTAGAAAATAGTCGTAAAATAACCTATGAACTCTCACCACCAGTATTATATCAATTAGGTATTGTTGATGCTTTAAATTGGTTATTAGAAGATGTAGAAGCCACACATAAAATTAAATGTCAAGTATTTAGTAATACTATTAATATTAAAATGAGTGATGTAAAATCTATTTTGTTATATAGATCTATTCAAGAATTGATAAAAAATGTAGTTAAATATGCAAATGCATCTTTAATTATTTTAGAAATTGATAAAAATGATTTGGGTGTAAACATTCTTCTTAAGGATAATGGATGTGGATTTGATACATCTTCTTTAGGTGGTTTTAAAAATCAATCAGGTTCAGGTTTTGGTTTGTTTGCGGTACAAGAACGAATTAAAAATATAAAAGGTAGATTTACAATCACATCAAAAGTAAATAAAGGAACAGCTGTTAACATATTTATCCCCTTATTATAAATGACTCATAACAACGAAATTAAAATAGTATTAGTAGACGACCATAAATTGCTAAGAACGGGTTTAAAAAATATTATAGAGCAAAAATCAAATATGCTTGTAATTGGAGAAGCTTCTGATGGTAGAGAAGCTATAAAAATAGTTGCAAAACTTAAGCCAGATGTAATTGTGATGGATGTAGCTATGCCAGGTTTAAATGGTATTGAAGCTGCAAAACAAATACACAAAAATCATCCTGAAATAAAAATAATCGGACTCTCTATGCACTCTGGAAAACAGTTTATACAAGGGATGTTTAGAGCTGGAGCTTATGGATATCTACTAAAAGATGGTGATTCTGATGAATTGATTACAGCAATTTCTTCAGTAATTAAAAATAAAAAGTATCTTTCAAAAGACATCAATCAAGAATTTTTGAAGCTACTTAACAATGGAAAAACTATCAAAAAAGCTGCATTGAGTTCTAGAGAAAAAGAAGTATTACAATTAATAGCAGAAGGGAAATCATCTAAAGAAATAGGAGAAATATTATATTTAAGCCCAAAAACTATTGATGTTCATAGAAATAATATTATGAAAAAAATAGAATTATTTACGATACCTGAATTAACCAAATATGCTATTCAAAAAGGATTAACAACCTTAGATGTTTAAGGTTTATTATATTAAAAAAAAAGCTAAACTATTTAATAGCCTAGCTTTTCTAAATAACATATTGGGGGGCTATATAGTATGTTTAGAATTTATAAAATTGCTGTTTTAACTATAAAATGAAAAATAGCAGCCCCTGAAGGTAAATAATTAGATAAAGTCATCCAATAGGTAATTTTCTTATTTTTACTTAAATAGGAAATAACCTCATTAAATTTTATCATGAACTTTGGTGTGGTTTCCATTATTCCAAAGCGTTAGAATATCAGTAGCCAAAGAGGCTCCACTTCCAGCTGCAATTGCAAATTGACTCCGAAAACCAGCAATGGTTCCACAACAATATAGCCCTTTTTTAATAAAATGATCATCATTTTTTAGTTGAATCCTATCCTTATTTGGATTAGCTTTTTTATGCGGAATTAAAAACTCATCTAAAGCTTGGATCGTAAATGGTTTGGAATAATTTAAGGCTAAAATTACTATTTTTGAGTAATAAGTATCTTTATTCGTTTTTATAGAATAACCTATATCAATTTCTTCAACAGATAAAACTTTCTCTTTTTCTATTTGTGAAATATGAGGATATAAAGTTTTTAATTGTGCTTTTCCTTCAGTTAAAATATCTTTACCTAATGTTTCTGGTGATAAACCTAAAACATTATTAAATAAAGCATTTTCTAAATGAGATGCTCTTTGATGGGTAATAATACCAATTTTTTTATCAGCCATAAATGCTTTGTTTTTTGCAGACCCCAAAACTAAAGCACATTGCATTCCTGAAACTCCACCACCAATAATTAAACAATCAAAATTCATTTTAAACAAATAACATTTTTATATTTTGAGTAAATAGTTTTACTGAAATTGCTAATAAAATTACACCGAAAACTTTACGAACTATTTGAATACCTCCTGCACCTAACAAGCGTTCTATTTTAGAGGATGTTTTTAATACAATATAAAGAAAAATAACATTCAAAATAACAGCAACAATAATATTTTCAATTGCAAATTCTGCTCTTAAAGAAAGTAATGTTGTTAAACTTCCTGGCCCAGCAATTAAAGGAAAAGCTAAAGGAAAAACAGCAGCAGTAATAGATGCGTTGCTATTGTCATCTTTATATAAAGTAATACCTAAAACCATTTCTAAGGCAATAAAAAAGAGTACAAATGCACCTGCAACAGCAAAAGAATTTACATCAATACCAATTAAACTTAATAAACTTTGCCCTACAAACAGAAAAAGAATCATAATAAAACCTGCAATTAATGATGCTTTTTCAGATTGAATGTGTCCTACTTTTTTACGTAAATCTATAATTATTGGAATATTTCCAATAATATCAATAACTGCAAATAAAACCATAAAAGCAGTTAAAATTTCTTTGAAATTGAAGTCCATTTTTATTTTAAATTTTTTGCAAAATTAGTCAACTATTTTTAGCAAATTGAAAAATAAGAGAAAAAAATATCCTTATTTTTGCGAAATGTTTCAATTAGGAAAAACAATCGTTTCAGAAGATATTATAGAAAAGGACTTTGTCTGCAATTTATCAGCTTGTAAAGGTGCATGTTGTGTAGATGGAGAAGCTGGAGCTCCACTAGAAAAAGAGGAAGCTACAATTCTAGAAGAAATTTACCCAAAAGTAAAGCCTTTTTTAAGAAAAGAAGGTATTGAAGTAATCGAAAAAGAAGGTGCTTGGGTTACCAGTGAATGGGGAGAGTTAGAAACACCTTTAATTAATGGTGCAGATTGTGCTTATGTTATTTTTGATGATAATAAAACTGCACTTTGTGCGATTGAAGAAGCTTATAATCAAGGAGAAATAGGTTGGAAAAAACCAGTTTCCTGTCATTTATACCCTATAAGAGTAAAAGATTACAGTGAGTTTTCTGCTGTAAATTATCATAAATGGGAAATTTGTGATGATGCTTGCTCTCTAGGAAAAGAACTCCAAGTGCCAGTGTATAAGTTTGTAAAACAAGCATTAGTTAGAAAGTTTGGGCAAAACTGGTATGATGAGCTAGAGAAAGTTGCTGCAGATTATAAGTAAAATTTTATAAAACGCTACTCAGTTTAAACTGATTTAAAACGCTATTTCAGAGGAATTTTTAATATAACTTCAGTGCCAGTTGCTTTATTATCATCAACTAAATCTTCATAAAAAATGGAGTAATCATTTTTCAGATTTTTCACAAAGTTAGTCATCCTTTCATTGGTTAAATTGATTCCAATAGATTTCCTATTTATTGATTTTTCTGACTTTATTCTAGCTGCTGCTTTACGTCCAATACCATTATCTTTAATAATTATTTGAAGATGATTACCATCAATTTTATCAACACAAATGTTAATTTTTTTGCTACCTTTTTTAGAAGACAATCCATGCCAAAGTGCATTTTCTAAAAAAGGTTGTAACACTAAAGGAGGTATTTTAATACCTTCTAATTTTACATCTTCACTGATTTCTACACAGTAATCAATCGCATCAGAAAAACGAATATTTTCAATAGACATATACAATTCCATAGTTTCCAATTCTTCTTTTAAGGAAGTTACCTTTATAGAGGATGCTTCCAGAATTTTTCGCATTAATTTTGAAAATTTATTAAGGTAAAAAGCAGCGTTTTTTCTTTCGTTGTTAATAATGTATAACTTAATAGAATTTAAAGCATTAAAGATAAAGTGAGGGTTCATTTGACTTCTAAGAGCTGTCAATTTTAAATCTTCTATTTCTTTTTTTAATGATATTTGTTGGTTTAGAACATTTATTTTTTCTTTTAATTGTTTGTTTATTGATTCTTTTAATAATTCATTTTCTCTTAAATTGGCAATTAGTTTTTTGTTTACAGTGTCTCTTTCATTTAAAATTATTTTTTGTCGTAAACCTAAACCTAAAGAAAAACAAATATTTTCTAAAATAACCCCTACATAAAACACCAAATAACCAGTTGCAGTATTTTTGAAAACTAAATTAAAATCTACAGCAAGTGTCGCTAAAATAGAAGATGAAAATAAAATAAAAGAACCAACAAATATGTAGGTTTTAGCAGTCTCAGGTGATATATAAACAAGATAAAAACAGTAAATACTTAAACTAATAACAACAGGCAAAAAGATATATGTATAAGCTTGAGTTAGATAATAAATGGAATTAGAAGAAATTGAAACTAATAAAGTGATTATGGCTATTACTAAAAGAAGATATAAGATATTAGATATAAATTTAGTGGTTTTGGTGTAATGCTTTTTAAATTTTAAAAAATGAAAAACAAAAAAGAAATAAATAATATTATATATCCATACCCAACCTAAATGAGTTAACTTAAAAAAAGGTTTAATTGGTTTTGTAAATCCTACTAAAAAATCATTTTCAGACATAGTAAAGTAGGTAATAAAAATTAAAAGGGTATATGAAGAATAATAGATATATGATTTATTCTTATGTTGAAAGTAAAGCATAAAATGGTAGACAGTTAATACAAAAAGTATACCTACAACAAAGGTTAAAAACCCATTTTGATGAGGTGATGAATTTAAAAAATCAATAAACGTATTTTCCATTTTTTTAAAATAAAGGGATTTTTAATTTTACTTTAGTTCCACGGGTTTTATGTTTTTGGAATTAGAGATATGGTTGCTATTAATATCTCCTGCATAGATCGCAAACTTTTTATCTATTGTAAAAAAAAAATAAGATATAGTATAATAGGCTATTAATACAAAAGCATCCTTTGTAATCGGGAGGAAAAACCCTTGAAAAACAGCTCCAATATTTTTATTTTACTGGAATTTTTAAAGCAACTTTAGTGCCCTTTGGTTTCTTATTTTCATCAAACAAATCATTAAAAATAAGACTAAAAGGATTATGAAAATCTTTGATAAAGTTATTTAAACGTTCTTTAGTAAGTTCTATTCCAATAGATTTTCTATTAATAATTTTATTTGATTTTATTGTAGAAGAAGCTTTTCTTCCAATACCATTGTCTTCAATATCTATTTGAATAAAATCTTTAGAAGGTTTAAATACAGATAAATTAATTGTTTTATCTCCCTTTTTAGAAGATAATCCATGCCATAGAGCATTTTCTAAAAAGGGCTGTAAAACAAGTGGGGGGACTTTGATCCTTGATAAATCTAGATTTTCATCTACATTGATCGAGTAATTTATTTCATTTGAAAATCGGATATTTTCGATGTTCATATACAAATCCATAGTTTCTAACTCTTCTTGCAGAGTAACCTCTTTTAAAGTGGATGATTCTAAAATTTTACGCACCAATTTCGAAAACTTATTCAAATAATGAACTGCATTTTTTTGCTCGTTATTAATGATGTAGTGTTTGATAGAATTTAATGCATTAAAAATAAAATGAGGGTTCATCTGATTACGCAAAACATCTTGTTCTAATGTTAAAATACGTTTTTGTTTTTCTAACAAACGTTGTCTGTATAAGAAGTATAAAATAGCAGTTAATAATAAAAATGTTACAATAATAATAATCCAAATATTCCTGTTTTTAACAAGTTGAAGTTTTGTAATTTCATTTTGTTTAGCTAGATTTTTAATTTCATTATTTTGACGTTCACTATCGTATTTTATAATTAAATCATTTACATATTGAATGGTTCTTTCATTAGAAATTTTCTTTTCATACTCATCAGAAAGTGTATAGAATTTTAAAGCTGTTTTATAATCTTTTTTATTTTGATATAACTCTGATAGGTGGCTGTAAGCATAAGATAAAGTAGAAGAAAGATTATATTTTTCTCCAATTTTAAGACCTCTATTTAAGTTTTTTTCAGCTTCAGTATACAAGCCTAATTTAGATTGTGCCCAACCCAAATTCAAATATTCATAAGATAAATATTTTTTGTTGCCCAACTTTTTGGCAGTTACTAAATTTCCTTCAATAAGTTGTATTGCCTCTTTAGGTTTGCCTTGTTTAATGTACATATTAGCAATACTGCTTTTACATATAATTTGACCAAAAGTGTTGTTAATTTTGTTATTTATTTCTAATGACTTTTTAAAATAAATTAAGGCTTCATCAGAGTTTCCTTGAGCATCGATAGCATATCCAATGTTCTGATAATTAATGGCCAATCCTAATTGATTATTAATGCTTCTTTCTATTTCTTGCGATTTTTTAAAACGTTCAATAGCTAAATCATATTGTTTTAATAGTAGATATATGTTACCCATACTATTTAAAGAAACAGCAATACTTCTGCGTAACCCAAGGCTAGGTTTTGTAACAGTTTCAGCCAGTTTTAAAGCTTCGTGATTATAGTCTAATGCGGTTCTATTGGCATCCATTTTTCTGTAATCAACACCCAACATATTTAAACTAAACACCCTAAACTCTATACTCTTAGCTCTTTTTGCAGTTGCTAAAGCATTTTTATGAGTTTCAATTGCTTTATCATATAAGGCATAATTTCTATATTGAATTCCTAATAGGTTTTCGGCATAAGTTTTACCATCTAAATAGTTCTTTTCTTCAAATTTTAGGACTAACGTTTTTAGTTTAGATGTATCTCTTCTAAAAGGTCTTAAATAGTTGTTTATTCCTTTATAAGTTGTAGGTTTAGTTTTTAATATACTATCAATTTGAACATTAAAATCTGCCTTTTTTTTCTGTGCATTAATAGAAATATAAAAGGAAAAGAAAAAAATGTAAAACAGGGTTCTACTCATAATTGTATAGGTTATATTTTTTCTAAAAACTCTATTTTACGTTGTCTAGATACAGGAATTTTAGCATTATTTTCTAAAACTACATATCCATCAGATTTTAAAAATTCTTTTATTTTATGAAGGTTGATGATATAGGAATTATGAATTCTGAAAAAATGATCAGAAGGTAATAACTTATCAATCTCCTTTAGTTTTTTTGTGACTACAATTTTTTTATTTTCAGAAAGATATAAGGTAGAATAATTACCATCAGATTCTACATAAAAAATATCTCTTGGTTCTAAAAAAACCAACTTACCATCTGTATTAATAGTAATTTTTTTGTGGTTTAATTTATTATTAAACTTTAGCAAAATATCTTCAAACTTGTCTGCACTTATACCTTTAGAATTGTGTTTTTTTATTTTAGAAATAGTGTCTGCTAAATCATCAGTATCTATAGGTTTTAAAAGATAATCTATAGCTTCTTTTTTTAAAGCTGTTATAGCATATTCGTTATATGCAGTTGTAATTACAACTGCAAAATCTTTTTACTCTAGTTTTTCTAAAAACTGAAATCCATCCATAGTTGGCATTTCTATATCTAAGAAAAGACAATCAATCTTCGATGATTTTAAATATGGTATCGCTTTTTCTGGCTCAGTAAAAGTTGCAACAACTTCTAATTCTTCTTCAAAATTAGAAAGTTCCCAAACCAAACCTTGTATGGCTTTTGGTTCATCATCTATAATTACGGCTTTAATCATTGTAGTCAATTTTATCAAAGTTAAAAATATATTTCTGAATTATTTTTTAAAGTTGTGCAAATTGTATCTTTTTTGATGTACTTCGCCCTTATTAGTATATAGATGGTAAGCGTTGTTTCAGAATAGTTCATAGGCTAATTATACAATTTTTGCTGCTATCTATACATTCTCAATATTATTTTATGGAGGTATAATACATATTTGTAATTATAATAATATCCTAAAGATTATTAAATTATGAAAATTGTAAAAGTAATATTGAGCTGTTTTTTTGTTTTTGGAATTTCTATATCTATGAATGCGCAATTATGGGAAAAACTAAAAAAGAAAGTAGAAACTAGAGTAGAAGAAAAAATAAATAATGAGGCAGATAAAGTAATTGACAATGCTTTAGATGGAAAAAAAAATGAAGAAACTACCAAAATTGAACAATCTACTGATTTGCCAAAATTAGTAGGTGGTTCAGGAATATTAAAACTGTATAATTATGGTTATGAGTACGTTACTAAAGATATTGGTATTTCAGTTTATGGGAAATTTACTAAAGAGAATTTATCAAATTCTGTAAAAAAGTACAATCAAAATCGAATTATAAAACCTGTAGATGCTTACCCAGAAGGCTATGCATTAGCTTTTAATGGTGGAGGTTTTTTAAATCCAAAAGTGGGACAAATTATCATTCATCATGCCGATGATAAAAAAGTAGTTTTCTCTTTGAAAGGAACTTGGAATACCATAGATGGTAATAAACCAATAGCAGGTTCTTATGTTAGTTTAAATGTTACTAATGTAATTGACAAAAGGACTATTGATTCTTCTAATCAAATAAGTAAAACTACAATTATTAAAAATTCATCCAATAAAAGCCCTGAACCTTCATTAAAAAAATCAACAAATAATTCCTCAATAAAAATTCCATCAACTTTTTCTTTTTCTTCGAGTTTAGAAGTAAAAATGACTTCAGGTGATGGTTCCAGTGCTAATTTGGAATTCTTATTAGGTAATTATGCCAATATTTATGCAATGTCTATTGCCTCAGCAGAAATGGGTGAAGAAGGCAAGGTGTATAATGTTATTACTCCTAAAAGCATCACCATGTTTATGGATGTTGCAGGTATGAAAATGAAAAAAACGGTACCTCAACAGCAATTTTCGCAAACAAGTTTTGCAGATAAAGTGCCATCAAATCCAGACGATTTGCAGAAAACAGGAGCTACAAAATCGATTTTAGGTTTTATGTGTAAAGAGTATAAACATCTAAATGATGGAGGCTATGTAAGTGTTTGGGCAACTAAAGATTTTCCTGCAAGTGCAACCAATATAACAATGTTAGGTATGCGTGAAGGAGGTATTATTGAAGGTTTTGTTTTAGAGATTGATATGAAATCAAACAACGAAACTGCAAATATGAAAGCTGTAAAATTTAACACAAACAAAAATATCATTATTAACACCAATGAATACAAATCAATGGGATTTTAAAAAATTGAAAACTATGAAAACAAAAATACTTTATTTAATCGTTTTTTTATGTGGATTAATTACTACTGCTCAAAATGTTGATATACCAGATGCTAACTTTAAAAATTATTTATTGGCTAATAATACCATTAATTTAAATAAAGATGGCAATATAAGTGTTTCTGAAGCAAATAATTATTCAGGAACTATCAATGTTAAAAATAAAGGAATTACAAATTTAAAAGGAATAGAACAGTTTATAAACATTACAACACTTAGGTGTGATGATAATTTTTTAACAAATTTAGATTTATCAAAAAACATAAAACTAACTAACTTAATTTGTAGAGATAATTACATTAAAGATATTAATTTGACCAAGAATACTAAACTTAGAGAAGTTAATGTGACCAATAATAAGCTTTCAAGTATCAGTATTGCGAATTCTCCAGATTTAGAAAAATTTTACGCTGATCAAAATGTGTTAACCAGTATAAGTGTTTCATCCAATGCTAAATTAACAACGCTTTACTTAGCTAAAAATAAATTGAAAAGTATTAATGTCACAAATAACCCACTTTTAAAAGATTTTTATTGTAATGAAAACGAGATTGTAAATCTAGATGTTACAAAAAATATAAATTTAAAATTATTGTACTGTCAGTCTAACAAAATTGTACATTTAAATATATCAGAAAATACATCTTTAACAAAGTTAAATTGCAGTGACAATCAATTAGGAGCCTTAAATGTTGCAAATAGCAATAATCCAAGTATTCAAGAAATGGATGCTACAGAAAATCAAAACTTGACATGTATTCAAATTGATGCAAACTTTACTCCAACAGCTATTTTTAAAAAAGATATAACTGCAAGTTTTGATTCTAATTGTGGCATACCTACTACCAATAATCCTAATGGTACAGCTACTTGTTACGATCCACCAGTTATAAAATATTTTAAAGGATTTTATCAAACTACAGAAAGAATGAAAACCGGAAATGTAGAAATGGGATCTGGTTTAAAATCGATGTATTATAGAATTCAAATTCCTCAAAACCCAAATGTAGGTTCTAGAACTTTAAGTGTAAGTTCTTGTAGAGAAGATTATTCTAAAGGTACTTTATATGTTGCAAAAGGAGATTGTGGAAATTTAGATCAAGATGCAAAATTTGCAACAAGTTGTAATGGTAATTCTAATGAAGGTGTAAAATATTACAATGGAGCAGCAAGTGATAATACAACCTATACAATAGAATGGAATAGTGAACCCAATGGAAGTCAAATAGATGGTGCTGAAGATCCTTTCTTTTGGGAATGGGAATACAATGGACCTGAAGCATGCGATCCTGCAGCCATTAATGATATTCAAGTAGATAGAGAAAATGGAAAAGCAACCATAACTTTTACAGAAAATGGTAATAATGGTAATTATCAAATTTATGTTATAGAAGATAATGGTAGTTATCCATTATTAGGAGATACTAAAAAAGTAGTAGGTGCTTCACCTGCAATTATTTCAGGACTAAAAAAGAATACACATTACAAAGTTTATATCTCTGCTCCTTGTAGTAATTCTGAGTTTCAAAGTGGTTTTGGAATTTATGATAATGATAATTTTGATACATTTAATAGTACAACACCTCCTAATGATAATATTTGTGATGCTGCTGAAATTCTTTTAGATAAAACTTCTGCTTCTAATGCTTTCGTAAATTTAGAAGCTACCACAGAAACAAATGAACCTTCAGGAAATTGTTTTAATAACAGTGCAGATCAAACTGTTTGGTTTCATTTTGTTGCTCCAACAAGTGGAAAAGTTGAAATTACAACGGATTTAGATCCACAAGGAACTAATGAGGATACTGAAATTGCTTTGTACAAAAAACCATCTAATTGTGCAGATGCTTCTACGTTAGAACCTGCAATAGCTTGCAATCAAGATGAGGGTAATATTGGAGATGGAAACAATTCAATAATTATTAAATCTGGATTAATACCTGGAGAAAGATACTATATACAAGTTGGTGGTTCTTCAGATGGCTCCTTTGGTTTAGAAATTAAAACACTTCCAGCTGACACACAATCTGAATCCACTATTTTACCTTTAGATAGCCCAGTAGCAGATTTTAGTTTGGCTGAAGCTACTTATTCTGGAATAACTACAAATTGTGGAACTCCAGTTTTAGATTATTGGATTTCCATTATTGCACCTGCAAGTGGTAAAATAACAATAGATGCTTCTACAAACACAGGTAAAATAGTCAAACTAGATTTGTATGAACTTGTAGATAATGTTTTGACAAGCTTAGGTGTGTGTGGTGATGGTTCATTATCATTTAAAACATCTCAAAAAAGTAATACAATTTCAGGATTAACAGCAGGAAAAGAATATTATATTATGGTTTTCCCTGAAGAAGGAAATGAGTTTAACACCTTTTCAATGTCTGTAAAAGATGCAAACCCTCTTTCCGTAAATTCAACTGATTTATTAAAACAACAATTATTAATTTATCCAAACCCAGCAAAAGAAAAAGTTGATATTTCTATGCAAAACAATAGTATTATAAATAGTGTTCAGTTGTTTTCTTTAGTTGGAAAAAAAGTGATTGAAAAAACTGATAAAAAATCTAAAATTCATCTGAATACTTCAAATTTATCATCAGGTATATATATTCTAAAACTAAATGTTGAAGGAAAATCAATCTCAAAAAAAATTATAATTCACTAAAAAAAGGAAAGGTCAAAAATCACAATTGATAAGATTAAGTTTTATGTTTTAGCAGCATCAATTTATTTGATGCTGCTTTTTTTGGCACGTTCTTTGGTTTAACAAAGTCTTAACATTTAAAACTTTCTAATTATGAAAAACGTCAAAAAACTACCAACCAAACAATTAGAAAAGTTCTCAACCATTTTTACACAGTTAGGACTTGTATTAGTGCTCTTTATTGTTTACCTAACATTAGAGCATAAAACACTTCAGAAACCTGTTGCTATTTATGAATCAGAAGACTATAAAACAATTTATGTAGAACCCAGTACTGAGATTCTTTTTCGAAAAGAAAAAATCGTAAAACCTAAGGTTGAAATTCCTAAAACTGTTTTTATTTTTGATGAACCAATTGATAAGACTGATAAAGAAACTCCTGAAACCATAATTACAATAGAGCCTAAAAAGAAAACTGTAGATTTTGACATTGACAAACTTGTTGTAATTGATGAACCTCAGGGTGATGAACCACCAGAAACTGTGCCTTATATAATGATTCAAAATGCACCTGTTTTTAAAGGTTGTGAAGGATTGTCAAAAGAGGAAAACAAAAAATGTTTTGATAAAAAAATGAACAAGTTTGTGCAGCGTAATTTTAATCCAGGTATCGCAAATGATTTAGGATTAAATTCAGGAAAATATAAGATACAAACTCAATTTATTATTGATGATAAAGGAAATGTAGTTGACATAAAAATTAGAGCACCACACTCTAAACTAAAAAAAGAAACACAAAATTTAATTGAAAAACTGCCAAAATTTACACCAGGAAAACAAAGTAATAAACCTGTTAAAGTTAGATATAATTTACCCATTTCTTTTTTAGTAAATTAGGTAAAAAGTTTAGAAACCTCGTAAAAAATAAAATCTAGCCTAAAAGGTTGGATTTTATTTATTTATTACATTTGCTATATTAGTTAAAGTATTCAACCAAAAATTTTAATAACAATGGATTATTTTGCACACGAAACAGCAGTTATAGATGATAATTGCAATATTGGAAAAGGAACCAAAATTTGGCACTTTAGTCATCTTATGCCCAATTGTAAGATTGGTGAAAAATGTAATATTGGTCAAAATGTAGTTGTTTCATCTAACGTTGTTTTAGGTAAAAATGTAAAAGTCCAAAATAATGTATCTATTTACACAGGCGTTCGTTGTGAAGACAATGTTTTTCTGGGCCCATCTATGGTTTTTACAAATGTGATAAACCCTAGAAGTGCAATCAACAGAAAAAACAGGTATTTAAAAACTGTAGTTAAAAAAGGAGCAAGTATAGGAGCAAATGCAACAATTGTTTGTGGTAATACTATTGGAGCTTATGCATTTATAGGAGCAGGAGCAGTGGTTACCAAAAGTGTTTTACCTTTTGCTTTGGTGGTTGGAAATCCTTCAAAACAGATTGGTTGGGTAAGTGAATTTGGACATACATTAAATTTTAATGAAGAGGGTTTTGCAACATGTAAAGAAAGTAAAGAGGAGTATCAGTTGAAAGACAATAGTGTTATGAAATTAGAATAAGCGCTTTTCTTTAATTACTAAAAATTATTTTTTCAGTTCATAAATTAAAAACCTACCATGAGTAATTACCATATTAAACATTTAGAAGAATATTACCAAGTTTATCGAAAATCTGTTCGTGAGCCAGAGAATTTTTGGGAAGAAATAGCTGAAGAACATTTTTTATGGAGAAAATCTTGGGATAAAGTTTTAGAATGGGATTTCTCAAAACCACAAATCAAATGGTTTCAAGGAGCTAAATTGAATATTACAGAAAATTGTATTGATCGACATTTAGGAACTAGGGCAAATAAAACAGCAATTTTATTTGAGCCAAATAGCCCAGATGAACCAGCAGAACATATTAGCTATAAGCAACTTTACGAAAGAGTAAATCAGTTTGCCAATGTTTTAAAGGATAATGGAATTCAAAAAGGAGATAGAGTTTGTATTTATGTGCCAATGATTCCAGAATTGGCAATTGCAACATTAGCTTGTGCAAGAATTGGTGCAATTCATTCCGTTGTTTTTGCAGGTTTTTCATCAACAGCATTGTCAACAAGAATTAATGATGCAGATTGTAAAATGGTTATTACTTCAGATGGTTCTTATAGAGGGAAAAAGACTATTGATTTAAAAGGAATAGTGGATGAAGCTTTAGAAGATTGTCCTTGTGTAGAAACTGTTTTAGTGGCTAAGAGAATCAATTCTGATATTTCTATGAAAGAAGGTCGTGACAAATGGTTGCAGCCCTTATTAGATGCTGCATCAAAAGAATGCATAGCAGAAACAATGGATGCAGAAGACCCATTGTTTATTTTATATACTTCTGGTTCTACAGGAATGCCAAAAGGAATGGTACATACCACAGCTGGTTATATGGTGTATACAGCTTATACTTTTAAAAATGCATTTCAGTATCAAGAAAATGATATCTATTGGTGTACAGCAGATATTGGTTGGATTACAGGACACTCTTATATTGTTTATGGGCCTTTAGCAAATGGAGCAACTACTGTGATGTTTGAAGGAGTACCAAGTTATCCCGACTTTGGACGTTTTTGGGAGATTGTTGAAAAACATAAAGTAAATCAATTTTATACAGCACCAACTGCTATTAGAGCTTTGGCAAAACACGGAACAGAATTGGTAGATAAATATGATTTATCATCCTTAAAAGTTTTAGGTTCTGTAGGTGAACCAATAAATGAAGAAGCTTGGCATTGGTATAATGATAATGTTGGGAAAAAGAAAAGTCCGATTATTGATACTTGGTGGCAAACAGAAACAGGAGGAATGATGATTACTCCAATTCCTTATGTAACACCAACAAAACCAACCTATGCAACTTTGCCATTTATTGGAGTTCAACCCTGTTTGATGGATGAAAATGGGCAAGAACTAAAAGGAAATCAAGTAGAAGGACGTTTATGTATCAAATATCCTTGGCCAAGTATGGCAAGAACCATTTGGGGAAACCATCAACGTTATAAAGAAACCTATTTTTCTGCTTTCGAGAACAAATATTTTACAGGAGATGGCGCTTTGCGAGATGAAGTTGGTTATTACAGAATTACAGGTAGAGTAGATGATGTAATTATTGTTTCAGGGCACAATTTAGGAACAGCTCCTATTGAGGATGCTATTAACGAACATCCAGCAGTTGTAGAAAGTGCCATTGTTGGTTTTCCTCATGATATAAAAGGATCTGCTTTGTATGGTTATATTACACTAAAAGATTCAGGAGAAAGTAGAAATCACGATAATTTACGAAAAGAAATCAATCAGATTATTACAGAACATATTGGGCCTATTGCAAAATTGGATAAAATTCAGTTTTCAGAAGGATTGCCAAAAACACGTTCAGGAAAAATTATGAGACGAATTTTACGTAAAATTGCGTGTAATGAAATGGATAATTTGGGTGATGTTTCTACATTATTAAATCCAGAAGTTGTTCAAAGTATAATTGATAATAGATTGTAAAAAAAGTATTTCATTATATAAATAATAATCATAAAAAAGCCGTAACAATTAATTGTTACGGCTTTTGTACTGAAGATGGGACTTGAAACCTTACTTTTATATAAATTTCATTAAACTTAAAATATTTCTAAAACTCAATATAATAAAGGGTTTAGGTAGGTTTATGTATATTTCATAAATTTAAAATGATTGAAATAAATGTAAGTAAATAGAATTTTGCCGTACAAATATCGTACACAGTCGTACAAATTCATTATATTTGATTGTTCAAAAGTTCAAAATAATGGCAACAATTAATTTTCTACATCGTTCTAAAAAAGAAGTAGCACCTTTAACTTTAAGATTACTATTTAGAGATTCTAATGGTAACGATTTCGTTTACGCTTGTAAAACAAAATACAGAATAGATAAAACGTACTGGAAAGACCACAAAAAAAACAAGAAAGACGGTAATTTCAAAAACAAACAACTTCAAGTTAATAAAGACTTACAGGAAATAGAAAACTATGTTCTTAATGAATTTAATAAAGTATCTATTAATGAAATTACAAAAGAATGGTTATCTAATGTTGTCGATTTATATTACAATCCAATTACTGAAGCAAAACAAAGTGATTTATTAATTGATGCAATACAAACAATTATTGATGAAGCACCAACAAGAAAAAATGCCAAAGGTGGAGTAGGTTTATCGAAAAGCAGGGTTAATTCATATAAGTCATTAAGGGATATTGTTTCTGAATATCAAGGTAAAAACAATTTTAAAGTTAAAGATATAAATGTAAAATTTGCTAAAGATTTTTTAAAATTCCTATTGACTAAAAAGGTTTATCAAAAAAGTTATGCTTTAAAGAAAATTGCAGATTTAAAAACAGTTTGTAATGATGCTTCTTTTTATGGAGTTGAAACAAGTCCACAATTAAAAAAAATTGATAGCAACAGAACAAAAAACGAACAGATACTTTATTTAAGCCTTAAAGAATTAGAAGAAATTGAAAAGGTAGTTCTATTAAATGAAGCTCACAGAAATGCAAGAAAATGGCTTCTATTGGGGTGTAATTTAGGGCAAAGAGGAGGTGATTTACTGCAATTAGATGAAACTAATTTTGTAACAAGAAATAATTTAGAAGTTATAGAATTAAAGCAGCAAAAAACAGGTAAAAATGTTACCATTCCTGTATTGGAGAAAACTAAAGAAATAATTAAAGACGGTTTACCTTACAAAATATCTATTCAGAAATTTAATAAACATATCAAGGAAATATGCAAAATAGCAGAAATTAATGAACTCATAAAGGGAAGTAAAATAACAGTAATTGAAAAAGGTAAAGGAAATAAGCAAAAAAGAAAAGTAAGTGGCTTATACCCAAAATGGCAATTAATGGCTTCACACGTTTGTAGACGTTCTTTTGCATCTAATTTGTATGGCATATTACCTACACCATTAATTATGAGTATTACTTCCCATAGTTCAGAAAAGATGCTATTAAATTACATAGGTAAAGATAGTTTAGACTTTGCTCAACAAATAGCAGATTTCTATACGCTACAAGCATTAAAAAACAAAAAAGAACCTCAACTTGATATTGTTAAAAAATCTGTTATTTAATTATGGATGCAGAAAAAATAGAAAAATATTTAAAATCATTTAATAAATATCGTTTTGAGGATTTTTTAATTAAAAAATATGAAAATATCAATATTAAAAATCCCTATTATTATGAATTTTATATTGATAAGTGGTACAAACAAAGGTTTGTTGAACTTAACAAAAATGATAATCTTAAGGATATTAATAGTTTGCTACAAGAATTCTTGTATGACACTAAAGTTTTATTTTTAAACATTTTTGAATTATATAAATCAATTGAACGTTATAATGATATTAGTGTTAGAATTAATAGGATAAGTTTAAGACAATTTGATGTAAATAATGATATACTAAAAATTGAGAGTTATAAAATTTTAATTGACGAAAACCTTATAAAAAACAATATAGAAGAGGGGTGTAAAATAAGAGAGTTCATTGTTAAAATATTAGAGGAAATAAAGCATTTATTAATAAGTGATTTTGCTATAGATATAAATAATAGTCCATTAAAATTTAATAAGACAATAAAACTATTTAAGAAGATTAAAACTCCTTCAGTAGAGATTAGAAATATAAAAAGTGAAAAAGAATATGAGTATTATGAATATTTTGAAATTACAACTCTTTTTGCTCAGGGGTTTATAAATGAACTTCCTAAAGGGAAATGTAGATATAAGGAAATTGTTTTTAAAAACACTTTAGAATTAGATAAGTACTTAAAAGAAAATGTGATAAAAAAAATAGATGGGAAAAAGCAAATAAACTTTAGACAGTATTTAAGAAATACTTTAACTAATTCAGGCTCAAAAGACTTATATTCTAATGTTAATTTAATGAATAAGACTTATGAATATTGTATTAGAAAAGGCATAAATATAAGTGATGAATTTAAACAAAAATGGATTGAATTAAATAATTGAACTAAGTAAAAACTAGTTCACACCTTTGTTCAGATTGAATAGTAAGAATTTTGTCTTATAAATAATTTAAAATTTTTATTATGAGTCAAATTCAAATTATTCAGATCAGTCCTGAACAACTACAAAATGCAATTATTGAAGGGGTAAGACTTCAATTACAAGACCTTAAAAAACATTTTAAACCTAAAGAACCAAACAGGTACTTAACAAGACAAGATGTAGCAAATATGTTACAAATTGATTTAAGTTCTGTACATAATTGGACAAAAAAAGGGACACTTACAAGTTATCAAATTTCTGGGCGTATCTATTACAAATTAGATGAGGTAGAGGATGCAATTGTTAAACTAAATAAGTAAGATAATGGCAACGCAAAATCCGATAATACACTCGTTTAAGGAAGTTAAAAGATTTACAAGTACTATTCATTATGAACTAATTAATGTATATGGAGGTAAATCTCAACTTTCCAAAAAACTAAATTTAAGTAAAGATAGAAATTGTGCAAAATCAAGTCCTGAATATTGGATAAGAGAGAGAACAAAAGATAATAAAAAATGGGAATCTCAAAGCCTTACAGGTTTATTTATTTCAGGTAAATCATTTTATTATGTTGGAGATGCAGATAAAAGAAAACATTTATTAATCTTTAAGTTTTCGCATGATGCCAAATATCTAATAGTTTACTACTATAAAGATTTCTACACCCCAAATTTCAATCAAATTATTAATCAATTGTAACAAAAAAAAATGAGGATGTTCAAGTCCTCATTTTTCTTTTGTTCAAAAGTTGGGTAATTGTGGCAACGCATACCCAACACAAATATACTATTTATTATGATAGACTATATTAAAATAAAACTACTCAAAATTGACGTAGATAAGTTACTAAACAACAAAAAACTTGATTTTATAATAGATGTTTCAGAAAGTACAGGAGAAATATCAACAAAAAGAATAGCATTTTTTCATTATTGTAAAATAACGGTTTATGATAGTGGTATTGTCCTATTTCAAGGAAGTGTACACAAACTATTTAATTCAATAAAAGAGATAAAAGCACCCAATTATAATAAGTTTAAAATTTATAAGGGTTTTAACGGTAACGATTTTTCGCTCAATGATATTCTTGAAGTTAAAAGTATCTTATGTGAGTTGTTTAATTGTCAACCTCAACAAATGATATTTCAAAATATTGAGTTTGGTATGAACTGCATATTAGATATAAATATTGATTTATTTATTAAAGGTTTAATGTATCACAAAGGGATTTATTTTGAACATAAATTCAATAAAAGTTATGCAGAGGTTAAACATCAACGTTACAGGATTAAAATATACAATAAAGGTAAACAGTATAAAATGCAAGTATCTGTTATCAGATTAGAGTTAAGTATCAATAAAATGGAAGAAATCAAAGATTTAAAAATCAATTCCTTTAATGATGTAAATGCTAAAACTCTTAATTCATTAAATAAGTTACTTTTAAAGCGATTAGATGAGGTTTTGCACTTTGATTATACCATTAGAAAGAAAGAACTGTCTAAAAGCAATAGTAGGCTTATCAATCAATATTCAAATTCTGTTTATTGGTTGGATATATTAAAACCAAATGAAAGATACAGACACAAAGGAAACCTAAAAAGAATAACTAAAAATCATTCAAATAGTACATTTGATACTATAAAAAAAGAATTAATTAAAAAGTGTAGCATACTTAACCGACTTTCTAAAACAAAGAAATGTAGTATAATTAACCATTCTAATATAGAGTTAAAAATACTACATTCTTACAATAAAAAATGTATTGTTACAGGTATTGATTTGAGTTTAGAAAAAGGGGGTGCAAAGTATATAAGAACAACAACTATAAGATACTTAAAAAAACATAAAAAAGATATCTATTTAATGTTATGTAGTACACTATTGAATAAAACCAAAGGCAAACTACCAACTTATGAGAAAGATATCATCCAGCACCTTGCAAAACAAGTAAGAAACAGGTATTATAATATTTTAGAGGTAAAGCAAATAGGATATAAGAGTAAAATATACACTAATCAACTAACAATAGATTTTAACCCGTATACACCCCATTAGATAACTAAAAGTAAGATATATAAGTATGTACGCAAAATTTTCTAGAAAATTGAAAAAACCTGGTGTTAATTTATATGAGATAAAATAACTGAAACTTTACACAAAAAAACTATTTAATAAAAGAAAATGTAAATTTCAAAAGAATAAAAAACAATAAAAAATTACCAGTCACTTTTTTTCTTTTTTACAAGATAATCATAAAGACTTTTTGTAATTGATTTTTGGTGTGCTAATATTTGAGTATTGATAATATCAAAATACTTTTTATGTCTCTTAATTTCTCTATCAACTTTTTTTGGGTTATTTAATTTTTTGAGATAAGATTTGTATCCAAATATTCTATTATTCTCATAAAATAATTTTTGTCTATTAATGAATTCATTTTTATTTCCATTATTGTAAAGCATACCCCAACTGGCGAGCCATTGCATTTCATCTTGATTTGCATTAATATCATAATCACTCATAATAATTCGATATTTATTATCTTTAAATGACACTTCAATTAAATATTCAAAATAGCAGGGACGTTTGCCACCCAAACCATCTCTAAACACCCCTTTAAACCTACCTCTAGCAATTAAATTGTCAGTTGAAGTTAATTTGATACCATTATTAGTGTTTTTAAATGTTTTAACCATCCATGCATTAGTATTTTCTTTCAGTTGTTCTTTGCTCATTTCGAAATCGTATATTTTTTCAAAATCAAAACTATTTTTTTTGGTTTGAGTGAAAACTGTAAATTGAATTAGAATAAATAGATGTGTAAGTAAGTTTTTCATAATATCATTTATTTAGTGTAATTTATTTAAAAACTAATGTAAGAAATCTTTTTTAAAATGTTGCTTGTGCTGTTGCAATACAGGCAAAACCAGAACATTCGTTAGATGATTTAAATTTATCTTTACGAAATATCTCAACTTTTAAACTACCTACATCATCATTTTGTGCTGATATATAAAGGAAATCATCCATAAATTGATTTTTAAATTCCAAACTATAAGGTAACCTAACACTTCTTTGACCTGTTCCTCCTGAAGATGTGCTATAGGTTAAATCTGCTTTTTTAGATGTACCTGATATTCTATATATTACCCAAGCATTGTATGAATTTATAACCCATCCACTTGATATAAACTCTATTCCAAAAACTTTTTCAGTATTTGTTTTTGGAGTTATTATCGCGGTTGCAAATAGTTTATTTCTTGTATTAACATTAATTGTTTCACCCGCTTTAATTATGTAAGAAAAGTTTTCAGTAGTAGAATCTCCAAATCGATTATCACTTTTTAAAATAACATCAAAATTTGTGTTATTAAATACTTCTTTATCATGTAAATAATCTAAGTCTGAACAAGATATTAAAGAGATAGTTGTAATAAATAAGAAAAGTGATTTTTTCATAGTACATAGTTTTATTTCAAAAATAAATAAAAATAATGTTAGTTAAGTCTTTTAAAGGTTTTAATTATTAATTGAAAAATCCTAAGAAGAGGACTATAAAGGAAATATTAATTATTCTTATATAATTTATCGTTTTTAAAAATTAACAAACAGAGGTTGGTTTTTGCAAGGAGTTTGTTAAATTTTAAAAATGTTAGCCAAATGGCGATTGAATGCCGATTTCTGAAGAAAGAATAAATTACTTTATGGTTAGATGAAAATGTTATTAAAAGGTAGTAGTTGAGCGTTGGATGAAGTTGGCTATTTTACATAATGGCGTTATAACTACTTTAGTATTATAACTGCGCATTATGTAAATATTGCTTTGGGTAGTTTTATCAATATCTTTTTAATTTCAAGAAGACTGAATTTATTTAAGAAGAAAACAGCCTAAACTTAATAAAAATTAGATAACCGTACAAAAATCGTACACATCATAAAGCAAGAAAACCGTAAAAAACTAATATTTAGTTGATTACGGTTTTTCTATGTACTGAAGATGGGACTTGAACCCATACGAGCATTACTGCTCACTGGATTTTAAGTCCAGCGTGTCTACCAATTCCACCACTTCAGCATTTTGATAGTATATATTGTAGAGCGAAAGACGGGATTTGAACCCGCGACCCCCACCTTGGCAAGGTGATGCTCTACCCCTGAGCTACTTTCGCAGTCATTATTTTAAGAACTTGAACTTATTTTTTAAGAAACTAAATTCATAAAGCTATAAGCGGTTGCAAATATAATAAGTTTTGGACATCCTACAAACACTTTTTCGTTTTTTTAAATGTTTATTTTTTTAAAACAGAAATTTAAAAAATAAACATCTGAATATCAGTTAAAAATATAGTTGTAAAATTATATTTTAGGGAGCAGGATTAGGAATTAATTTATGAACCTCTTCTATTTCTATCAAAATTTCTTCAGATAAATCAATATTTATAGAATTTATATTTTCTTTTAATTGACTCATTTTAGTTGCGCCAATAATATTTGCAGTTACAAATGGTAATTGATTTATAAAAGCTAAAGATAACTCTGTTAAAGTTAAATTATATTTTTTAGCAATTTCTAAATATTTAACAACCGCTCTTTCTGAACCCTCATTTCTGTATCTAGCAGTAAATCTTGGAAACAAAGTTCCTCTTGCACCTTCTGGTAAATTACCATTCAAATATTTTCCAGATAAGACACCTTGTGCTAAAGGAGAATAAGCCAATAAGCCAATACTTTCTCTCATAGAAACTTCACTCAAACCAACTTCATATCCTCTATGAATCATAGAATACGAATTTTGTATTGTTACTGGCCTTGGTAAATTATTTTGTTCTGAAGCCTGTAAATACTTCATAGTTCCCCAAGGAGTTTCATTAGATAACCCAATATGTTTAATTTTACCAACTTTAATTAAACCATGTAATGCCTCAAGAATTTCAATATAATTTTCTGCTTCTTGGTCAGCAGTTTTATAAGGAAAATCTCTAATACCAAAAACATTTACACCTCTATTTGGCCAATGCAATTGATATAAGTCTATGTAATCTGTTTGTAAGCGTTGTAAACTTTTATCAATGGCATCAATTATATTTTCTTTATTTAAACCACCATTTCTTATGTGCGCAGTATAATCTCCACCACCAGCAATTTTACTAGCTAAAATTACTTTATCTCTATTACCAGTTTTTTGAAACCAAGTACCAATAATGCGTTCTGTATCTCCATAAGTTTCTGGATTTGCAGGAACAGGATACAGTTCTGCAACATCAAAAAAGTTAACTCCATTTTCTAAAGCATAATCCATTTGTTCATGACCTTCTGCTTCTGTATTTTGATTACCCCAAGTCATTGTTCCTAAGCAAATTTTAGAAACTTTGGTGTCTGTATTTGGTAGAGTTGTGTATTTCATTGTTTAATGTGTAATTGTTCGTTTGTCTAATTGTGTAATTGTTGAAAAACTTACTGCTAAGTTAAAAACTATAAATTCAAACAAAAAATAAAGCGTGTAATTTTTACAATTACACGCTTAAACTTATAAACAAATAAACCTTAAAAGGTTTATTTTAATATCGCTTCAATTCCAGGTAAAGATTTTCCTTCTAACATTTCTAACATTGCTCCACCACCAGTAGAAACATAACTTACTTTATCCGCAAAACCAAATTGTTTTACAGCAGCAACAGAATCTCCACCACCAACTAAAGAAAATGCTCCGTTCTTTGTTGCTTTATCAATAGAATGGCCCAATGCAATTGTTCCACCTGCAAAAGATTCCATTTCAAAAACACCTAAAGGACCGTTCCATAAAATGGTTTTACATTTATTTACAACTTCATCAAAAATTGCTTGAGATTTTGGACCAGCATCAACACCTTCCCAACCATCAGGAATTACATTAATATCACAAATTTGTGTATTTGCATCATTAGAAAAATTATCAGCAGCAATTACATCAACAGGAATATGAACCTGAACACCTTTTGCTTCTGCTTGTTTTAAAATTTCTAAAGCCAATTCTTGTTTGTCATCTTCACAAATAGAATTTCCAATTTTACCACCTTGGGCTTTAATGAATGTAAAACTCATTCCACCACCAATAATTAAATGATCTACTTTATCTAAAATATTTTCAATTACAGTGATTTTAGAAGATACTTTTGCGCCACCTAAAATAGCTAAAACTGGTTTTTCAGAGTTGTTTAAAACTTTATCAATACTTTCAATTTCTCTAGCTAATAAACTTCCAAAACATTTATTGTCATCAAAAAATTGAGCAATAATTGTGGTTGATGCGTGTGCTCTGTGAGCAGTCCCAAAAGCATCGTTTACATAAATATCACCAAATTTTGATAATTTTTCGGCAAAAGCAACATCACCTTTTTTCTCTTCATCATAAAAACGAAGGTTTTCTAATAATAAAACTTCTCCATTTTCTAAATTAGCAACAGCTTCTTCAACTTTATCGCCTATACAATCCTCAACAAATTTTACATTAACGCCAATAATTTCTTTTACTTTAGCAACAATATGCTGTAAAGAAAATTCAGCTTGTTTTCCTTTTGGACGACCCAAATGAGACATTAAAACACAGCTTCCACCATCTTCTAAAATTTTGATAATAGTTGGTTTTGCAGCTTGAATTCTTGTAGCATCTGTTACTTCAAATTTATCATTTAAAGGCACGTTAAAGTCTACTCTAATTATAGCTTTTTTATTTTCGAAATTAAAATCGTTTAATGTTTTCATTGTTAATGTATTTTTAACAAAAATACTTTTTTATTTAGGTTTATTAAAATTGAAAACTTAAAAGTTAAGATAACGTTTTCGAAGGTAATTTTAGACTGATGATGCAAAAAAATGCCACAAATTCACGAATTAAAAAATTAAAACTATTTAATGGTCAAATTCAATTAAAAAAAAATCGTGCATTCATGGAAATAGAAATTTAATATAACATCTTTATATTGCTTTCTAAATTCATGAATTTGTGGCAAACTAATTTTTATATTTGCATATGCTTTTCAACCAAATCATAGGTCAAGAACACATTAAAAAACATTTGCAAACTGCTGCTGAAAATGGTAGGATTCCCCACGCACAATTATTTGTAGGTAAAGAAGGTTCTGGAACATTGCCAATGGCAATTGCCTATGCGCAATTTTTGCTGTGCAATTTTTCTGATAATGTTGATGCGTGTAACTTAAAATGTAACAAATTACAACATCCAGATTTGCATTTTGCCTTTCCTGTAACCACAAACGATTCCGTAAAAAAACATGCCGTAAGCAATTTGTTTTTAGAAGATTGGCGAGAATTTATTGAAAATCAACCTTATGGAAGTTTATTTAATTGGTTGCAACATATAGGAGTAGAAAACAAGCAAGGTATAATTGGTGTTGATGAAGCTGAGGCTGTCGTAAAAAAACTAAAACTAAAAAGTTACGAAGGTGGTTTTAAGGTGATGATAATTTGGATGGCAGAAAAAATGAACATAGCTTCAGCCAATAAATTATTAAAGTTGATAGAAGAGCCACCTGAAAAAACTGTTTTTTTATTGATTACAGAAAATGAGGAGCAGATTATAAACACGATTAAATCACGTTGCCAATCGTTACATTTTCCTGCTTTATCTGAACAAGATATTGCAAATACTTTGGTGGTTAATCATCAAGTGGATGATAATAAAGCTGCAAATATTGCGCATCAAGCTGAAGGTAATTTTAATAAAGCATTACATCTTTTACATAACGATTCTTCAGATTTGGTTTTTGAAGAATGGTTTGTAACTTGGATTCGAACTGCATTTAAAGCCAAAGGAAATGCAGCTGTTGTGCAACAATTAATTGGATGGTCAGATATCATTGCAAAATCCGGTAGAGAAACACAAAAACGTTTTTTAGAATATTGTTTGCAGTTTTTTAGACAAGCTCTATTAATGAACTACAAGTCTGGTCAGTTGGTTTTTATGGAATCAAAAACTGGTTTTAATTTGTCTAAGTTTGCCCCTTTTGTACATTCTGGAAATATCCTAGAAATAAAAAAAGAAATTAGCGAAGCGATGTATCACATAGAAAGAAATGGAAATGCAAAGATTATTTTGTTGGATCTTTCTATGAAATTGACGAGGTTTTTGCATAAGAAAGAAGCCAAAGTTTAGTTTGTCATCGCGAATGAAATGAAGCGATCTCTCTATTTTTACTAATGAAGAATGTATGAAGTAATTTGCCAGTTTTAACTCTGAGATTGCTTCTTAAACTCGCAATGACAAAAATTTACAAATTCGTTAATCGAGCAACATACTTACCAATCACATCAAACTCTAAATTTACAGTATCACCAATTTGTAAAGTTTTAAAAGTGGTATTTTCCCAAGTATAAGGTATTATAGCTACAGAAAAACCATTTTTGGTAGAATTGACTACAGTTAAACTAACACCATTTATAGTGATAGACCCTTTTTCTATTGTAATGTTATTTTTATTAGAATTGTATTCAAAAGTGTAAACCGTACTTCCATTTTCGTCTTTTATACTTTTGCAAACTCCAGTTTCATCTACATGGCCTTGTACTATATGTCCATCTAACCTGTCTCCCAATTTCATGGCACGTTCTAGATTTACAATACCTGCAGTTTTTAACTTCCCAATATTTGTTTTATCTAACGTTTCTTTAATAGCAGTTACTCTATATTCATCATCTTTAATGTCAACTACAGTTAAACAAACTCCATTGTGAGCTACACTTTGGTCTATTTTTAATTCTTTTGTAATGCTGCTTTTAATAGTTAAGTGAACATTTTCTTGTTCCTTTACTGCATTTGTTACTGTGCCAAGTGTTTCTATAATTCCTGTAAACATATCGTTAAAAATTAGTTACTTTTGTACTCTACAAAAATAAGCATATTACAAGGTTTACTATGGATAAAACTGATAAAATAATTGTTGGAATCTCAATTGGAGATTTAAATGGAATTGGTGTTGAGGTAATTTTAAAAACTTTTCAGGATAAGAGAATGTTAGATTTTTGTACACCAGTTTTATTTGGAGCTACAAAAGCAATTTCCTATCATAAAAAAGCATTAGGTATGGAAATACCTGTGCAAGGAATAGCTTCTATCAACCAAGTAAATCATTCTAAAATTAATGTTTTAAATATTTGGAAAGAAGATGTGAAAATTGAATTAGGAACAGCAACTAAAATCTCTGGAGACTATGCTGCTAAATCTTTAGCGTCTGCAACACAACATTTAAAAGAGGGTAAGGTTGATGTTTTATTAACTGCGCCAATAAATAAAGAAAATATTCAGTCTGAAGATTTCAATTTTCCTGGACATACAGAATATCTGGAAGCTAATTTAGAAGGAAGGAGTTTAATGATTTTAATGACAGATGAATTAAGAATCGGATTAATTACAGGTCATATTCCAATTTCTGATGTTGCTCAATCAATTACTCCAGAACTGATAAAAACTAAAGTTGAAACAATGTATAGCTCTTTAAAGCAAGATTTTGGAATTCGTAAACCAAAAATTGCGGTTTTAGCTTTAAATCCACATTGTGGAGATAAAGGAGTGATTGGTAAAGAAGATGATGATATTATTAAACCAACTGTTGATGAAATAAAGGAAACAGGCAAATTAGTTTTTGGCCCATATGCTGCAGATGGATTTTTTGGATCTAAAACATATAAACAATTTGATGGTGTTTTAGCAACCTATCATGATCAAGGATTAGCACCATTTAAAGCACTATCTTTTGGTAAAGGTGTTAATTTTACTGCTGGCTTAAGCAGAATCAGAACATCTCCAGACCATGGTACAGGTTATGATATTGCTGGAAAAAACGAAGCAAATCCATCATCATTTAAAGAAGCTTTATTTACTGCTATTCAAGTTTTTAAAAATAGAAAAGAGTATTTAGAACTCACAGCAAAACCTTTAGTTGTAAGGTAAAATCAAAAAATATTCTTTTTTTGATAAAAATATGGCAGAAATACATTTTTTTGTATCTTTGCACGCTCAATTGATGTTTGGCAATGAAAGACTTAAGACAATTCAACATACAGTTTGTAGGGTTAAAAGAAGGAAATCATTTGTTTGATTATTCAATTGATAACAAGTTCTTTGAAGCATTTAATTATGATGAATTTATGAGTTCGTCAATTAAAGTTTCTTTAAATTTTGTAAAAAAAAGCACATTATTTGAGCTTAATTTCATCACAGAAGGTACAGTTGAAGTTCCTTGTGACGTAACTAATGAGTTATATCATCAAGAAATAGATTCAGAATTACCATTAGTGGTAAAGTTTGGTCCAGAATATAATGATGATAATGAGGAAATATTAATTTTACCTCATGAAGCTTATGAGTTTAATGTAGCTCAGTTTATTTACGAAATGATTGTTTTGGCAGTACCTAATAAAAGAGTACACCCAAAAGTTTTAGATGGTACAATGGAGTCTGAAGCTTTAAAAAAGTTAAAAGAACTAGAAATAAAGAAAGTAAAAACTGTGGAAACCACAGACCCTAGATGGGATAAATTAAAGAATTTAATAACAGAAAAAAAGACATAAAATGGCACATCCTAAAAGAAAAATATCCAAAACTAGAAGAGATAAAAGGAGAACACATTATAAAGCATCTGATCAGCAAATTGCTACAGATCCAACAACTGGTGAAGCGCACTTATACCATAGAGCTCACTGGCATGAAGGAAAATTATATTATAGAGGTCAAGTTGTTTTAGAATCTGCAGCAGCAGAAGCTTAAAAACTATCTTATTAGAAATTATAAAACTCCCATTTTTGGGGGTTTTTTTTGCTTTTTAGTATAAAAAGCATTGTTTTTAATGTGTTTTTACAAAAAACAATAGATAAATTCACTACTTTTGATCTTCTGAGTCAACAGTACAATTACAAAAAATATGACAAAAATCTCTGCAGCAATTACAGCAGTTGGAAAATATGTGCCTGATTATATTTTAACTAATAAAGAGTTAGAAACCTATGTAGATACTAATGATGAATGGATTACTACAAGAACAGGTATTAAAGAAAGAAGAATTCTTAAAGGTGAAGGTTTAGGTACTTCTTATTTAGCAATAAAATCTGCTGAAGATTTAATTGAAAAAGGAAATATCAACCCAGAAGAAATAGATATGGTAATTGTAGGTACTGCAACTCCAGATTTACCTGTAGCTTCTACAGCAGCATATGTAGCTTCAGAAATTGGAGCCGTAAATGCATTTGCTTACGACTTACAAGCTGCATGTTCTAGTTTTCTTTATGGGATGTCTACTGCAGCAAGTTATATTGAGTCTGGTAGATACAAAAAAGTACTTTTAATAGGTGCTGATAAAATGTCTTCTATTATCGATTATAAAGATAGAGCTACTTGTATTATTTTTGGAGATGGAGCAGGAGCTGCTTTATTTGAGCCAAATATTGAAGGCCTTGGATTGCAAGATGAGTATTTAAGAAGTGATGGTGTAGGTAGAGATTTTCTTAGAATTGAAGCTGGTGGTTCTTTGATGCCAACAACAGCAGAAACTGTTGAGCAGAAAAGACATTTTGTATATCAAGAAGGAAAAACAGTATTTAAATATGCTGTTTCTAATATGGCTGATGTAGCAGGTAAAATGCTTACAAGAAACAATCTTGTAGAAGAGGATATTCAATGGTTAGTACCACATCAAGCAAATAAAAGAATCATTGAAGCTACAGCCAATAGAGTTGGTGTAGGTCCAGAAAAAGTAATGATGAATATCCAAAAATATGGAAATACAACATCAGGTACTTTACCACTTTTATTAGCAGACTATGAAAAAGAATTGAAAAAAGGAGATAATTTAATTTTTGCCGCTTTTGGAGGTGGCTTCACTTGGGGAGCTATTTACTTAAAATGGGCGTATAATTCTTAAAACTAATTAACTAAACATAATAAGTAGTATGGATATTAAAGAAATTCAAAATCTTATAAAATTTGTAGCAAAATCTGGCGCTAGCGAGGTAAAGTTAGAAATGGAAGATGTGAAAATTACAATCAGAACAGGTTCTGCTAAAACAGAAACAACAATTGTACAAGCTGCACCAATGGCAAGTGTACCACAAGTTGCATCTGCACTAGCTGCACCAGTAGCTGAAAATGCTGCACCAGCAAAACCAGCAAAAGCTGATGATTCTAATTTAATAACTGTAAAATCTCCAATTATTGGAACTTTTTATAGAAAACCATCTCCAGATAAACCAAACTTTGTAGAAGTTGGTACAGCTATTAGTGCTGGTGATACAGTTTGTGTTATTGAAGCAATGAAGTTATTTAACGAAATAGAATCTGAAGTTTCAGGAAAAATTGTAAAAGTTTTAGTGGATGATTCTTCTCCAGTAGAATTTGATCAACCTTTATTTTTAGTAGATCCATCTTAATTTTAGACTAATTGACTTTTAGATATTTAGGTGTTTAAATCTAACTAATCTAACAATCCAATTATCTAACCTACCTAAACTTAAAAAGATGTTTAAAAAAATATTAATTGCCAATAGAGGTGAAATTGCATTACGTGTAATTAGAACCTGCAAAGAGATGGGTATAAAAACCGTTGCTGTATATTCTACAGCAGATGAAGAAAGTTTACACGTTCGATTTGCGGATGAAGCTGTTTGTATAGGGCCAGCTGCAAGTTCTGAATCTTACCTAAAAATGTCTAATATAATATCTGCAGCAGAAATTACGAATGCAGATGCCATTCACCCTGGTTATGGATTTTTATCAGAAAACGCTAAATTTTCTAATTTATGTGAAGAGCATAACATTAAATTTATTGGTGCAACTGGTAAAATGATTGACCAAATGGGAGATAAGGCTAATGCCAAAGCTACTATGAAAGCTGCTGGTGTACCTTGTGTTCCTGGTTCTGAAGGAGTTATTGAAGACTTTGAAGAATGTGAGAAACTAGCTGTAGAAACTGGATATCCAGTAATGCTAAAAGCTTCTGCTGGAGGAGGAGGTAAAGGAATGCGTGCAGTTTGGAAGCCTGAAGACTTAAAAGATGCTTGGGATTCTGCTAGGCAAGAGTCTAAAGCAGCTTTTGGAAATGATGATATGTATATGGAAAAACTCATTGAAGAACCAAGACATATTGAAATCCAAATTATTGGAGATTCTTATGGTAAAGCTTGTCATTTATCTGAAAGAGATTGCTCAGTGCAAAGACGTCATCAGAAATTAACTGAAGAAACACCATCTCCTTTTATGACTGATAAATTGAGAGATGATATGGGTGAGGCAGCTGTAAAAGCAGCAGAATTCATTAAATATGAAGGTGCAGGTACTGTAGAATTTTTAGTTGATAAACATAGAAATTTCTACTTTATGGAAATGAATACTAGAATTCAAGTAGAGCATCCTATTACAGAGGAAGTTGTGAATTATGATTTAATTCGTGAGCAAATTTTAGTAGCAGCTGGTGTACCAATATCTGGTAAAAATTATTTTCCACAGTTACACTCTATAGAATGTAGAATTAATGCAGAGGATCCTCATAATGGTTTTAGACCAGCTCCTGGAAAAATAACAACTTTACATACACCTGGAGGTCATGGAGTAAGAATGGATACTCATGTATATGCTGGTTATATGATTCCTCCAAATTATGATTCTATGATTGCTAAATTAATTGTAACTGCTCAAACAAGAGAAGAAGCAATTAATAAAATGAAAAGAGCACTAGATGAGTTTGTAATAGAAGGTGTAAAAACTACAATTCCTTTTCATAGACAGTTAATGGAACATCCAGATTATGTTGCTGGAAACTACACAACAAAGTTTATGGAAGATTTTGAAATGAAAGCATAAAGTGTAAATACATTTTAATTTTATATAAAAAATAGAGAATACAGTTTGGTATTCTCTATTTTTTTATCTTTATGTCAAAATATTATAATTATGAAAATCGATGGAATTGATAAAATAATCATTAAAAGATTAGTAAAAGACGCTAGAACACCTGTATTAAGTATTGCAAGAGAAGTTGGTATTTCTGGGGCTGCAATTCATCAACGTTTAAGAAAATTAGAAAAATCTCAACTTATCGAAGGTTATCGAATGATTATAAATCCTAAATCTTTAGGGTATACAACTACAGCTTTTGTGGGTATTTTTTTAGATTCATCAAGCTTATATTCATCTGCAATAAAAAGATTAAAGGACATTCCAGAAATTGTAGAAAGCCACTATACAACAGGTAATTATGCTATTTTTATTAAAATACTATGTAAAAATAACGAAGACCTGATGCATCTTTTGAATAAGGATATTCAAAATATAAAAGGAATCACGAGAACAGAAACCTTTATTTCTTTGGACCAACAGATTGAAAGACAGATTAGTATTTAACTCATAAACAATTTATCTATTAAAGTTTACCATTTAAGGAAGTATGCAAACAGCTTGTCAAAAAAATAACTTTTAAAGGTTTTTTTATTACATTTTTGTATCTTAACAAAAAAATGTTTTAAATGAAATCCCTCTCAATACTTATAGTAGATGATGATGAAATAGAAAGACTAAAATTCAAAAAAGTGAGTCAAAAAGTTAATTTTGATTGCTCAATTTTTGAAGCAAAAGATGGAGAAAAAGCATTAACTTTCTTAGATTCAAATTCGTCTTTAGATGTTATTATTACAGATTTAAATATGCCTATAATGGATGGTTTTGAGTTTTTAAGTTCTTTAAAAAAGAATACTAAATTTAAATCTATTCCTGTAGTTGTAATGTCTACTTCTGAGCGTAAAATTGATTTGGAAAGATGTTATGAATTTGGAATTTCTGGTTATTTTTCTAAACCATTACAATATTCAGAATACGTTTCTAAAGTTACTTCTTTGTTGCAGTATTGGGAAAAAGCAACATTATCGTCAAGATTAAACTGTTGAAAATTCATTTAATTAAAGTTAAATTATTTAAGTAGAAAAAAATATTATGGAGCAACCTAACTTATCATTAATTAAAGAAATTTCAGGGATTGATATCGATTTTCAAAACAGTATTTTGGAAATCATAAAAAAAGAATTTCTTCCAGAAGTTAATTTGTTTAAAGAAAATTATTTTGCAAAGAACTTCATTGAAGCGTCTAATAATGTTCATAAAATAAAGCATAAAATAAGTTTATTGGGTTTAGAAAAAGGATTAGAAATTGCCTCAGCATATGAAATTGCATTAAAAGAAGGAGACCTAAAATTGCACAACAATTTTCTTGAAATTATAGATAAAATTCATGTATATTTATACGAGTAATTTTTTTCCTGAATTTATCATATGGATTGTATAATAATAGATGATGATGCCACTGCAAGGCTTATTATAAAAGAACATTGCTTAAAATCTGAACAAATAAATGTAGTTGAAGAATTTTCATCTGCTATAGATGCTATAAAATTTTTAAATACAACAAGTGTAGATTTGGTGTATTTAGATATACACATGCCTACTTTTTCTGGTTTTGATTTTATTCAAACACTTAAAAACCCACCTATAGTAGTCCTAACAACAAGTGATAAAAATTTAGCTCTTGAAGCATTTGAATATAAAAGTGTAGTTGACTATTTAGTAAAACCTATTACTAAAGAAAGATTTGATAAATCTTTAGAAAAATTAAATTCTATTTCAAATACTAGTATTGAGGAAGTTAAGCCTATTGAGAAAAGTAAATTAGATTTTATTTATGTTAATGTAGATAGAAGATTGGTAAAAGTAAGTATACCAAACATCTATTTAATTGAGGCTAAAGGAGATTACATAAATATTAAAACAAAAGAAAAAAACTATATAGTACATTCTACTCTAAAGAAAATTGAGGATAAGTTACCATCAGATTCTTTTTTTAAAGTACATAGGTCTTTTATTATTAATATTTCTGAAATTATTGACATAGAAGATAATACAGTTTTAATTCAGAAAGATGTGATACCAGTGAGTAGGTCAAAAAAAAGTGAGTTAATGAAAAAGTTAAATTTACTTTAACTTATCTGTTTATCGTAACTTTTCCGTCATTCATCGAATATAAAAAACCAACAAACGAAATTTATAGTTAAAACATTGACATCCAATGTATATTTGATTTATAATTAAATAACAATTATAAGTTGGGGGATTTATAAATTGTAAAAAAAGGACTGATTTTTATCAGCCCTTTTTTTTTGCACAAAAAAGATAAATACTTTTCTATATCTTTAAAATACTTTTGTAGTTTGGTAGAGGTTTAAAATCAATTATTTATAAAGGTCTTAAACTTTTGGTAATTTCCTATGTCTAAAGTAAACAATCATCTTCATTATGAAACAAAAACACATTCAACATTTATATTGGCGAACTAGTTTTGGTATCAATATTAAAGATTTGGAAAATTTAAAGTCAAAGTCTAAATCAAAAATAGTTGCTAAACTTTTTAAACAATCAGAAGATTATACATCATTACAATTAGATTTATCTGAGTTTGATGATTTTAAGTTTAAATCTAAAAAAGAACTTAAAAATACTTTAACATTAGTAAAAATTCAAGAATTAAGAAATAAACAACAGAAAAAAGTAAGAGAATTAAATTATGCTTGGCTAGAAAGGTTAGCAGAACCAAATGCTTTACTTAGGGAAAAAATGACGTTGTTTTGGGCAAATGTTTTTGTTTGTAGAGATAATGATATTTTTTTTATTCAAAGGTATAACAATGTATTAAGAAAGTATGCTTTAGGTGATTTTAGAGAATTTGTAAAAGCTATTTCTAAAGAACCTTCTATGAGCAAGTATCTTAATAATAAGCAAAATGTAAAAAGAAAACCCAATGAAAATTTTGCTAGAGAATTAATGGAACTTTTTACATTAGGTGTTGGTAATTATACAGAACAAGATATTAAAGAGTCTGCAAGAGCTTTTACAGGATGGTCTTTTAAACGAAATGGAGATTTTCATTTAAGAAAAAGACATCACGATTTTGGAGAAAAAACTTTTTTTGGAAATACAGGTAGTTTTGATGGAGAAGATATTATAGATATTATATTAGCGCAAAAACAATCTGCAAAATACATCTGTACAAAGGTTTATAAATATTTTATAAATCCTATAGTTGACGAAAATAAATTAGAAGAAATTACAAATGTGTTTTATAAAGATTACAATATTAGCAATTTAATGAAGCATATATTTGAATCTAAATGGTTTTATGATGATGTTAATATTGGTGTGAAAATAAAATCTCCAATAGAATTATTAGTAGGTATTCAAAAAGTTGTACCAATAACGTTTAATAAAAAAAGACAATTAAATTATTTACAAAAAATGATGGGACAAATACTTTTGTACCCAAATAATGTTGCTGGTTGGAAAGGTGGAAAAAGCTGGATAGATTCTAATACCTTAATGTTTAGAATGAAATTAGCCTCTTTGTTATTAAACAACGCTGTAATTAATTTAGAGGAAAAAGGTGATTTTGAAGATTCTTTCAAAAAATATTATGAGAGAGCCAAAAAAAGAGGTAAGTTCATAAAAACAACTAAAAATTGGGAAGATTTTGATGCTAAACATAAAAACTTAGATTCAAAAGAACTAACCAATTTATTGATACTTTCTAAATTGGATATAGACACGGAAAAGTTTATTGAAAACTTACAAGTAAATTCCAATAGAAATTTTTGCATTCAATTAATGTCAATCCCAGAATACCAACTTTGTTAATATTTAGAATATGGAAAGAAGAGATTTTTTAAAACAAAGCACTTTAGCAAGTAGTCTGTTTTTTGTTCCTAATTTTGTAAAAGCTTTTGAAAGTGTTTCTAAAAACACTTTTAAGCATAAAAAATTGGTAATTATCCAATTATCAGGAGGTAATGACGGATTAAACACTATTATTCCTTATACAAATGATATTTATTATAATAACAGACCCAAAATATCAATCCAAAAAAATAGTATTATTAAAGCTACAGATGAATTAGGTTTTCATCAAAGTTTAGCACCTTTAAAAAACTTGTATGACCAAGGTTATTTGTCAGTTATAAACAATGTAGGTTACCCAAATCCTAATCGATCTCATTTTAGATCTACAGATATTTGGCAAACAGCAAGTAACTCTGATGAATATATAAGTTCTGGTTGGGTTGGAAGGTTTATAGATAAATATGGTAAAAACCCCTATTCAGGAATTGAATTAGATGACAGTCTTTCTTTGATTATGAAAGGTGAAATTATGAATGGTATTGCTACAAAAAATCCGCATATTTTATTCGGAAACACGCAAACCCCATATTTTAGTAAAGTTCTAAAACAGCAAACAGAAGAGCATTTAAGTGAACATAATTTAGGTTATTTATACAAAACGATGATAGAAGCTAAATCTTCTGCAAAGTATATTTATGAAACATCAAAAACCTATAAGAGCAATTTTGAATATCCTAATAATCCTTTTGGGAACCAACTTAAAACAACTGCAGAGTTCATTAATTCAGATTTAGAAAGCAAAGTATATTATGTTTCTATGGGTGGATTTGATACTCATGCTTATCAAGTAAATAGGCATGGAAAATTATTAAAAACCTATAGTGATGCAGTTGGAATTTTTGTAGAAGACTTAAAGAAAAATGACAATTTTAAAGATACTTTAATTCTTACTTTTTCTGAATTTGGAAGACGTGTACAACAAAATGCAGCAGCAGGTACAGATCATGGAGCAGCAAATAATATCTTTTTAATTGGCGAAAATTTAAACAAAAAAGGATTTTATAATAATGCACCAGATTTATCAAATTTAGATAATAATGGAGATTTGATTCACACTATTGATTTTAGATCTGTATATGCTACAATTCTAGATAAATGGCTTCAGGTAGATGACACATCAATCTTAAACAAATCATTTAGTAAGTTAGATTTTATTTAGTGAAACTCTATTTTGGGAAAAGCAACGCTTTTTTTAAAATTGTAATTTGAACTAATTCTGATGAAACTCAGAATCTATTTCTTTTTTAAAGAAGATGCTCTAACAATAAGTTTAACATCAAGAATAATTTTATTTAAAGATTGTTTAACTTTTTCTTGATTAGCATATTCTAAAAAGGTTTCTGCAGCAATTCTACCAATTTTATAACTATGTTGATTTACACTTGTTATGGCTGGAGTTACCATTGCAGAAAATGGCTCATCACCAAAACCAACCAAAGCTATTTCATTTGGTATATTTATATTGTGTTCATTTAAAATTTGTAATGCACCTAAAGCAGCATAATCACCAGCAACATAAACAGCATCGGGTCTGTTTTCTAATGCTAATAATTGTAACATTTTTGCTCTTCCCTCTGCAACAGTTAAATCACTTTCAATTAATAATTCTTCGTCTAAAGGAAGATTGTGTTTTTTTAAAGCATTTATATAACCTCTAATTCTGTTATTGTAAATTCTTGTTCTTTTAAAACCTCCAATATGAGCAATTCTTTTACAACCTTGTTCTACAAGATGGTCAACAATTATGTGACTACTCTTATAATCATCTATACCAATATAATCAACATTTAAATCATTTTCACCACGATCAAAAGTGATTAAAGGAATGCCAGCAGCTTTAATTTTTTCATAATATTCTAAATCAACAGTTTCATTTGCCATAGACGCAATAATACCATCAACTTGAGTGTACAAAAGAGTGTCTATGTTTTTACATTCTTTTTTAAAAGATTCATTAGATTGAGTAATGATGATATTGTAACCTTTTTCATTTAAAACTTCTTCGATATTATGGATAGTAGCAGAAAAGAAATTACTATTTGTTCTAGGCACAATAACCCCAACTAAATTACTTTTTCCACTTCGCAAAGCACTTGCTAAATGATTGGGCTGATAGTTTAAGTTTTTTGCAACTTGCCTTACAGCTTTTTTAGTTTTTTCGCTAATTCTAGAGTCATTATGTAGTGCTTTAGAAACAGCAGCAGCAGAGATATTTAGTACATTTGCAATATCTTTTATAGTCGTTTTGTTTTTTTTCGCCAAATTTTTATATCTTTGCTTAATCGTTTAAACAAAGATACAGTTTATTTGATAGAATCAAAACTATTAATGATATATAGCTTTTGATTTTATTTTTTCAAACTGCTTAAACGTTTAACTAGTTTAGAAATAAATATAATTTATACATTAAAATGGCAAAAGTAGTAACATTTGGAGAAATCATGTTAAGATTAGCTCCACAAGGATTTTTAAGATTTTCTCAAGCAAATAGTTTTGATGCAATTTATGGTGGAGGAGAATCTAATGTAGCAGTTTCATTAGCAAATTATGGAGTTGATGTAGATTTTGTAACACGTTTACCAAAGAATGATATTGGTGCTTGTGCAATGATGGAAATGCGTAAAAGAGGTGTTGGAGTTGATAAAATTGTTTATGGTGGAGATAGATTAGGAATCTACTTTTTAGAAACAGGAGCAGTATCTAGAGGTTCTAAAGTAGTTTATGATAGAGCTCACTCTGCAATTGCTGAAATTGAATCTGGAATGATTGATTGGGATGCTGTTTTTGAAGGATGTGAATGGTTTCACTGGACAGGTATTATCCCAGCAATCTCTCAAGGAGCTGCAGATGTAACTTTAGAAGCTTTAAAAGCTGCAAGTGCAAGAGGTATAACAATTTCTACTGATTTAAACTATAGAGCTAAACTTTGGAAATTCTGTGACGATGCACATAGAGAAAAAATAATGACAGAATTAACTTCTTATTGTGATATTGTTTTAGGAAATGAAGAAGATGCAGAAATGCACTTTGGAATTAAGCCAGAAGGAATATCTGTACAAACAGAAGGTCATAATGTAAAAGCGGAAGCATTTTTATCAGTTTGTGAGCAAATGATGAAAAAATTTCCAAGAGCTAAAAAAGTAATAACTACTTTAAGAGGTTCTATTTCTGCTTCTCATAATACTTGGGCAGGAGTTTTATTTGATGGTAAAACTTTATATCAAACTCGTCAATATCAAATTACTGATATCGTAGATAGAGTTGGTGGTGGAGATTCATTTATGGGAGGTTTAATTTACGGATTATTAACTTACCCAGATAATGATCAAAATGCATTAGACTTTGCTGTAGCTGCTTCTTGTTTAAAACACACTATTAAAGGTGATGCAAACTTAGTTACTGTAGATGAGGTAAATAAGTTAATGGGAGGTGATGCTTCTGGTAGAGTAGCTCGTTAAAAAGGGTTTAATTGTTGAAGCGTTTAATTGTGTAAGCAATTTAGACGCTTCAACAATTAAACATTTACACAAATAAACAATTACACATATTAATGGCACAATTTACAAGAATAGAAGTAGCACAAGTAATGAAAGACACAGGAATGGTTCCTTTGTTTTTTCATAAAGATATAGAGGTAAGTAAAAAAGTTTTAAAAGCTTGTTACGATGGTGGAGCTCGTTTAATGGAGTTTACAGCACGTGGAGATTTTGCTCACGAGGTTTTTGGAGAATTAACAAAATATGCAATTGCTGAGTTACCAGGCATGGTAATGGGTGTTGGTTCTGTTACAGATGCAGCACAAGCTTCTTTATATATGGCATTAGGAGCTAACTTTATTGTTACTCCTGTTTTAAGAGAAGATATTGCAATAGTTTGTAATAGAAGAAAAGTACTTTGGTCTCCTGGATGTGGTACTTTAACAGAAATCACAAGAGCAGAGGAATTAGGTTGTGAAATCGTTAAATTATTTCCTGGTGATATTTACGGACCACAGTTTGTAAAAGGTATTAAAGGACCTCAACAATGGACAAGTATTATGCCAACAGGTGGTGTTTCTCCAACCAAAGAAAACTTAGAAGGTTGGTTCAGTGCAGGTGTTACTTGTGTTGGAATGGGATCTAAATTAATGGCCAAAGATGCTGATGGTAACTTTGACTTAGAAAAAATAGAAAGTAAAACTAGAGAAGCTTTAAAAATTATCCAAGATTTAAGAAGTTAGTAGATTATTTGAATTATTTAAAACGGGAAAACTCCAACTTTTTAGTTGGAGTTTTTTTTTATGAAGAATTTGTATTTTTTAATTTATTATTTATAAGGATATTCTCTAAACCTTCTGATTTTAATCAACTTTAAAATTTAATTTTGCTTGTCTATCATACATAATTATGCTTCCAGCAACTGAAACGTTTAAACTCAATTCAGATTTAAATTTCACTAAATGATGTGATTTTTCAATGGCTATTTTTGACATTCCATGATCTTCAGCACCTAATAAATACACACATCTTTTAGGATGTACAAAAGTTTCTAATTGAACAGCTTTTTCATCCAACTCCACACCTACTAACATTGCACCTTTTGGTAAATTATTAAAGAATTCATCAAAAGTTTCATAATGAAAATAAGGCATTGCACCTGTTGCTTTATGTGTATCACAAGCTTGTTTTGCATAACGATTTCCAATTGTAAAAATAAAACTTGCTCCCATATTTTGAGCAGATCTCCAAAGCACACCTAAATTCTCAGGAGTTTTTCCATTCTGAATTCCAATTCCAAAAAAACCTTGTTCTAGATTATTTACCATTACTTTTTAATCAACATTCTCTTAATTTCATTAAGCTTCATTAAAGCTTCAATTGGAGTTAACGTATCTATATTTGTTGCTAAAATTTCTTCTCTAATATTTTCTAAAAGCGGATCATCTAACTGAAAGAAACTGAGTTGCATTTCTTCATGTTGAGATTGTTTTAAAACGTCTTTAACTTCTGCACTTTTGTTATTTTTTTCTAATTGAGCCAGAATTTTATTGGCTCTATGAATCACCATATTTGGCATTCCTGCTAATTTTGCAACGTGAATCCCAAAACTATGGTTAGAGCCACCTGAAACTAGTTTACGTAAGAAAATAATATTGTCTTCCAATTCTTTTACAGACACATTAAAGTTCTTAATGCGCTCAAAAGTAGTAGTCATTTCATTGAGTTCATGATAATGAGTGGCAAACAATGTTTTTGCTTTGGTAGGATGTTCGTGCAAAAACTCTGAGATTGCCCAAGCAATAGAAATCCCATCATAAGTAGAAGTTCCTCGTCCAATTTCATCTAACAAAATTAAACTACGTTCAGAAACATTATTTAAGATGGAAGCAGTTTCATTCATTTCTACCATAAATGTAGATTCACCCATAGAAATATTATCACTAGCACCAACTCTTGTAAAAATTTTATCTACAAGACCAATTTTTGCATTCTGTGCAGGCACATAACTTCCCATTTGTGCTAATAAAACAATCAATGCAGTTTGTCTTAAAATGGCTGATTTACCAGACATATTTGGTCCAGTAATCATAATAATTTGTTGCTGATTTCTATTCAATACAACATCATTTGCAATATAAGTTTGATCTATTGGCAATTGCTTTTCAATTACTGGATGACGCCCATTTTTGATATCCAAATCTGTGCTTTCATCCATAATTGGACGAACGTAATTGTTATCAACAGCTAAAACAGAAAAAGCTAATAAACAGTCAATTTTTGCAATAATCTGTGCGTTTTGCTGAACAACATCCACAAATTGAATAATGTATTGTAAAAGTTTTGAGAAAATTTCTTGTTCTAGTTTCGCAATTTTTTCTTCAGCTCCCAAAATTTTGGTTTCATATTCTTTGAGTTCTTCAGTAATATATCTTTCAGCAGAAACCAATGTTTGTTTTCTGATCCACTCTTCAGGAACTTTGTCTTTATGAGTATTTCTAACTTCAATATAATAACCGAAAACATTGTTGAACGCAATTTTTAAACTTGTAATTCCTGTGGCCTCTGTTTCACGAGCCAACATATCATCTAAATACTGTTTTCCAGAACTAGAAATTGCACGTAAATCGTCTAATTCTTGATGTACATTATTGCCAATTGCATTTCCTTTATTGATGTTTACAGGAGCATCATCAAACAGGGTTTCTGAGATTTTGGTTATCAAACCTTCACAAGTATGTAATTGCTTTCCAAGATTTTGGACAGCTTTATTTTTACTGTTTTCAGCAGCATTTTTGATTGGTAAAATTGCTTTTAAAGAATCTTTTAAAAGTACAATTTCTCTTGGAGAAGCTTTGCCAGTTGCCACTTTAGAAATTAACCTTTCTAAATCTGATATTTGTTTTAATTGATAGGTTACAGTTTGAGAAAAATCATCAGAATCTATAAAAAATTTGACCAATTCATGGCGATTTTGAATTTCGTCAATATTCTTTAAAGGCAATGCCAACCAACGTTTTAACAATCGTCCACCCATGGGTGAAATGGTTTTATCAATAACATCTAAAAGTGTAACTGCATTTAAAGAATTTGGATTGTAGAGTTCTAAATTACGAACTGTAAAACGATCCATCCAAACATAATTGTCTTCAGCAATTCTACTGATATTTTGAATGTGTTTTAATTGATTGTGTTGCGTTTCTGATAAATAATACAACACTGCACCAGCAGCAATAATTCCGTTTTTTAAATCTTGAACTCCAAAACCTTTTAGGCTTTTTACTTCAAAATGATTCTGTAAAGTTTCGTTAGCATATTCCTTTTGAAAAACCCAATCATCCAAATAAAAAGTATAATATCTGTTTTCAAATAATTCTAAAAATTGTTGCTTGTTTTGTTTTTGAACCAAAACCTCACTTGGGGAGAAATTCTGCAATAATTTATCAATGTATTCTGCATTTCCTTGAGCGACTAAATATTCACCAGTAGAAACATCTAAAAATGAAATTCCTAATTGCTTTTTTTCAAAATGAACAGCAGCTAAAAAGTTGTTGGATTTGCTTTGTAAAACTTCGTCATTTAAAGAAACTCCAGGTGTAACCAATTCTGTAACACCACGTTTTACAATGGTTTTGGTCATTTTTGGATCTTCCAATTGATCGCAAATGGCAACACGCATACCAGCTTTTACCAATTTAGGTAAATAGGTATTTAAAGAATGATGAGGAAACCCAGCCAAAGCAGTTTCAGAATCGCTACCTGCACCTCGTTTTGTAAGTGTAATTCCTAAAACTTGCGCCGCTTTTTTAGCATCTTCACCAAAAGTTTCATAGAAATCTCCAACACGAAAAAGCAACATTGCATCAGGATATTTGGTCTTGATAGCATTGTATTGTTTCATTAAAGGAGTTACCTTTTTTACTTTTGGTTTTGCCAAGGTTTGGAATTTTTCAATTAGTTTTGCGAAGATAAAAATTAGTAAGCAGTATTCAGTCGCAGTTTGCAGTGAACTTATTCACAAGATATGAGGAAATTAAAGAATAATGAATTAGGTAGAATTTCAGTTGATGAATTTAAATCAACTAAAAAGACACCTTTAATAATCGTTTTAGATAATATTAGAAGTTTAAATAATATAGGTTCTGTATTTAGAACTTCTGATGCTTTTTTGATTGAAAAAATCTATTTATGTGGCATTTGTGCAACTCCACCAAATAAAGACATTCATAAAACTGCTTTAGGAGCAACTGAATCTGTGGAATGGGAATATGTTGAAGATACTTTAACTTTAATTCAAAGTTTAAAAGATTCAAAAATTAAAGTTTTGGCTATTGAACAAGCAGAAAACTCTACAAAATTAGACACTTTCTTTCCTGCCAAAAATCAGAAATATGCCATTGTGATGGGAAATGAAGTAAAAGGTGTACAGCAAGAGGTTGTAAATGCAAGTGATTATTGTATTGAAATTCCGCAATTAGGAACAAAACATTCTTTGAATATTTCAGTAACTACTGGTGTTGTGATTTGGGATTTGTTTACTAAAATGAACAGTATTTAGAATATACACTAATATACTTGCCACGAATTCACTAATAATTTGCGAATTCGTGGCTAATTATTTTCATACTGAAAACGATCAAATAACACAGAATTTTCTGTTGAAGATGGAACATCACCCATAAAATGTAAGTTCTCTAAACTACAATGCGCCTTGAATTTGATATTACTTTTTACTTCAGTTTTTAGTTCTTTTACCAAAATATCGTTGATGAACCATTTTACTAAATAGAAACCATTTACATCAATGAGTTTCATTTTAAAGTTGGAATATGCACCCATTTTTACAGGAAAATGACTAGAGTTTGAGGGCAAAAATTGAGACACACAAAACACAATAGCTTCATCATCTTTTAAGTTGATTTTTTCTCTGTCTATTTTTTGTCCTGAACCGATTTCAAAATCGAATTCAAATTCCTCTTTTTGGTTGTGATATAAAAATGCTCCAATACTTACTTGCTCATACATTTTAAAATTAGGCACAAAAATGCGCCAAGTATAAACACCAGTTGTAAATTTTTGTTTGCTTCTAATTTTTACTCTATCAGTTGTATTTGGTCTGGTTGTAATTTTTAAATGTTCATTTTCTAATTCATATAAAGCAGGACTTTTCCAAGAATTGTCTATCCAGTTTTTTTCAAATATTTTTTGATTGTCAAAGTTTTCTGTAAAAGAAGTATTTTGTTTCATAAATAAATGATTTGAACCACAATTCATAAAAGTGATTAGGATTACACTAAACAGAATATTTGTAATGTTTTTATTCACTTATAAAACTGATTTTTCTATGAAAAATTTGAAAAAAAGATATAAATTAATTTATCATTTTTAAATGTAAATTCTATTAGCAATTTCACGCTTTCATCGTCTTTAGTATAACGTTCAATAAAATAGTGTTTTAAGTTATCTGTTTTCTTTTTAGTAGCCATTTCAAAAAAGGAAATTGGCATTTTTGGACTATTTTTAAAAGATTCAGGAAACTCTTCCTTAAAGTTATTAAGTGTATAATCTTTGCTGTAAAAAAGGTTTCCATTTGATATTTTTTGATTAAATTTTCTAAAATCAATTTTAGTGGGAACACAATCAAAATCATCAAAACACCAGAATTCGATTCCTTTAAAATTAATAACTGTGAAATTTTTGTCCTCTTTGACCTGATTTAAAATATCTTTTTTAGTTTTATATTTTAATTCTTTGTTTTGTTGTAAAACTTTATCAGGCAATCCAAATAAATCAATTTGAGAGTTTAAATTTCCAAATATTGGAACGTTTTCAATTTTTAAATTATATGCATCTATTAAATTTAGTTCTGAAATACTATTTTCTTTAGAATTAAACATAAAACAAGATAAAATTAAAAGAGTTAAAAATGATTTCATATTATTTTTTAGTTAGCACTAGGACAAAACAACAAGTCAGTAGGATTGTCAATATCATACAAATATTGATGAGCTCTCGATTCTTTTTTGCAAAAAGGTTCAATCAATTTCACCATATTTTCAAAACCTTGTAAAGTTAGAATACAGAAAAAAGTATAATAGTCTTTAGTTAAAATGCCTTCATCAGTTTTAAACAAACCTAAAATTAAATTGCAATTTGTTGGCTCTATAAAATCAACTTCAGATAAATTTAATTTTTGCTTTTTAAGAATTACAACTTCAATTAATAAGTCTCTAAATTTTATGGCTTCTGCTTTGTTAAAATTATACAATCGAACAAGATTTTCTTGCAGCCCATTATAGTTTTCTATGTAATCTAGTTTCATTTCTTTAATGCGCTTCTAACCAATTATACCCCAAGCCAATTTCAACATCCAAAGGAACACTCATTTTAAATGCATTTTCCATTTCTTGTTTAATGATAGGTTCAATAGTTTTTAGTTCGTCTTTATGAGCGTCAAAAACCAATTCATCATGCACCTGCAATAACATCTTCGATTTAAAACCTTCCTTTTCAAAACGATTATGAATGTTAATCATCGCCAATTTAATAATATCTGCAGCAGAACCTTGAATTGGTGCATTAACTGCATTTCGTTCTGCTCCACTTCTCACCATCGCATTTCTAGAGTTGATGTCTTTTAAATATCGTCTTCTATTTAAAACCGTTTCTACATAACCATTGTCTCTTGCAAAATCTACTTGAGCAGACATATAAGCTTTTAATTTTGGGTAGGTTTCATAATAGGTGTCAATCAATTCTTTGGCTTCACCTCTAGATAAATCTGTTTGATTACTTAAACCAAAAGCAGAAACTCCATAAATAATTCCAAAATTTACGGTTTTTGCATTGCTTCTTTGTTCGCGAGTTACATCTTTTATATCAACATTAAATACTTTTGCAGCAGTAGAAGCGTGAATGTCTTCACCATTTTTAAACGCATTTATCATGGTTTCTTCTTCACTTAAAGCTGCAATAATTCGCAATTCTATTTGAGAATAATCTGCAGCCAACAAAACATAATCATTATTTCTAGGAATAAACGCTTTACGCACTTCACGTCCTCTTTCAGTTCTGATAGGGATGTTTTGTAAATTCGGATTATTAGAACTCAATCTACCAGTTGCAGCAACAGCTTGTGCATATACAGTATGAATTCTACCAGTTTTTGGGTTGATTTCATTTGGCAAAGCATCTACATACGTACTTTGTAGTTTTTTATATTGACGATATTCTAAAACATCCTGAATAATTTTATGATCTTTTGCTAGGTATGATAAAATGTCTTCTCCAGTTTTATATTGACCAGTTTTGGTCTTTTTAGGTTTGTCTACCAATTGCATTTTTTCGAACAACACAATTCCCAATTGTTTTGGAGATGCAATATTAAATTCTTCTCCTGCTTGTTCGTAAATGTTTTTCTCTAACCTGTTGATGTCATCAGTTAAAGCAACAGATAGTTCTTGTAAAAACTCGGTGTTTATATTGATACCTTCAATTTCCATAGCTGTTAAAACTGAAACTAATGGCAATTCTACCTCATTGAATAATTTAGTAACATTTCCAGTTTCCAATTCACCTGTAAAATGTTGTTTTAATTGATAAGTAATATCAGCATCTTCTACAGCATATTCTGTTTGATCTGCAATTGGTACAACTCGCATAGAAAGTTGATTTTTCCCTTTTTTGCCAATCAATTCTGTAATGGAAACTGGTTGATAATTCAGATAGGTTTCAGCCAAAACATCCATTCCATGACGCATGTCTGGATTAATCAGATAATGTGCAATCATGGTATCAAACAATTTCCCAGTAACAGGCATATTGTAATTGGATAAAACCTTGATGTCATATTTTAAATTATGGCCAATTTTTTCTATTACTGTTGATTCAAAAAATGGTCTAAATTCTTCTAAAATATTTTTAGTTTCTTCTTGATCTTCAGGAAAAGAAACATAATAACCTTTTCCAGATTCATAAGAAAAAGCAATTCCTATCAACTCAACTTCTAAAGCTTTTAAGCCAGTAGTTTCAGTATCAAAACAAACTGATGTTTGTTGCATCAACTTATTTAATAAAAGTTTTCTTGATAAAGGTGAATCTATATGTTGATAAAAATGATTGGTATTTTCAATCGTTTTAAAACCAGAAGCAACTTCTTCTTCAGACACACTTCCTGTTCCTGGAGCTGCAAATAAATCGAATTGACCAGATGAATTTGAAGCTTGTTTTTTAGGTTGAGATTTCTCCTTTTCAGTCGAAATGACTTTAGGTGTATTTGTTGTGGTTTCTGTGTTGAAAGTTCTTAAGAAATTAGTTAATAAATTTCTGAACTCTAAATCGTTAAAAATTTCAGTTACTTTTTCTTTATCAGGAACATCTAAGTTAAAATCTTTAGCGTCAAAAGTTACAGGAACATCTAGCATAATTGTTGCTAGTTTTTTGGAAAGTAAACCCAATTCACCATTGGCTTCAACTTTCTCTTTCATTTTTCCTTTTAGTTGATCTGTATTGGCTAATAAACCTTCCATAGAACCAAATTGGGCTAGGAATTTTTTAGCAGTTTTTTCTCCAACTCCAGGTAGCCCTGGGATATTATCAGCAGAATCTCCCATCATTCCTAAAAAATCGATGACTTGCTCTGGGTTTTCAACTCCGAATTTTTCTTGAACTTCAGGGACACCCCAAATATCATACCCACCACCAAAACGTGGTTTGTACATAAAAATATTATCAGAAACCAATTGCGCAAAATCTTTATCAGGAGTTACCATAAAAGTTTTAAAACCTTCTTTTTCTGCTTGTTTAGAAAGTGTTCCAATAACATCATCTGCCTCAAAACCTTCTTTTACCATTATTGGAATATGCATGGCTTTTAGAATTTCATATATATAAGGCACAGCTACTTTTATGGCTTCAGGAGTTTCGTCTCTATTGGCTTTGTAGGCTTCAAACATTTCTACTCGATCTACACTACCTCCTTTGTCAAAACAAACGGCTAATTTATCTGGTCTTTCACGTTTTATTACGTCTAATAATGAGTTCATAAAACCCATAATTGCAGAAGTATCCAATCCTTTAGAATTAATTCTAGGGTTTTTTATAAATGCATAATATCCACGAAAAATTAATGCATATGCATCAACTAAAAAAAGTCTTTTTTGGTCAGCCATTTTATCTAAAATTGTAAAAAGATAAAACTACAAAAAGTTATGATGAGTAGGAAACTTGAAATGGTTTTTCTAAGATGAGAACAATGCTTTTAATATCGTTATATTTTTCAACACTAATTCACTAATTTTCAAAAACCTAAAAGATTTTTATTTTTAAAATAGTTTAAAATTAATATTTAATTGAGATAATTTGTGAATTCGTGGCTAGGATTAATCAAAAGAAAAAATATAATTTTTGACAATTATTAAAGAGAAATACATTGCTTAGTTATTTTTAATAAACTTCCCTAAATTTTCCTTGTTCATTTGAACTACAGACCAATCATTTAAATAAGTAGCACCTGTACTTTTGTAAAATTCGATTGCATTAGAGTTCCAGTCAATTACTTCCCATGCAACTCTATTATAATTATTATCGTGAGCATATTTTAAAACTGCTGTGTACAAAGCTTTTCCTGCTCCAATTTTCTGTCTGTTTTTGGTTACAATTAAATCTTCTAAGTGAATGGTTTTTCCTTTCCAAGTAGAATAACGTTCATAAAAAAGTGCAATCCCAATAATTTTATTTTCTTCTTCGGCAACAAATATTTTAAACTTTGGTTTTTCAGAAAAACCATCGTTTATTAAATCTTCAATTGTAATTTCTACAGCATCTGGCTCTTTTTCAAAAACGGCTAATTCTGTAATTAAATTTAAGACAGATTGCATATCTTCTTTTTTTCCTGCTCTAATTGTAAAGTTCATTGGTAAGTGTTTTGAGTATCAAATATAATTATTTTGAACATTCTTAAAAAAAAACCCATTTTTTGAACATTTATTTTTGATTTGTTAAAAATAGTGCAAAAAAATTGCTGAATGATTTTAACGAAAACGTTGTCGTAAATTATAAAATATCGCATCTTTGTGATTATCAACTTCATATAATTATGTCAAAAAAAAATCAAACTTTAGGAGAATTTATAATTGAAAATCAAAATGATTTCAAATATTCTTCTGGAGAATTATCTCGATTATTAAACTCAATAAGATTAGCAGGTAAAGTAGTAAATCACGAAGTAAATAAAGCTGGTTTGGTAGATATTACTGGTGCTGCTGGCGATACAAATATTCAAGGAGAAGACCAACAAAAGTTAGATGTGTTGGCAAATGATGTGTTTATTGAAACCATTAGAAACAGAAATATTGTTTGTGGAATAGCAAGTGAAGAGGAAGATGATTTTATAATTATCAACAGTCAGGATCAGAATCATCAAAATAAATATGTGGTTTTAATGGATCCTTTAGATGGTTCTTCTAATATAGATGTAAATGTTTCTGTAGGAACAATTTTCTCTATTTTTAGAAGAGTTACCGAAGTCGGAACACCAGTAGAAATCAAAGATTTTTTACAGTCTGGAGATCAGCAAGTTGCAGCAGGTTATATTGTTTATGGAACCTCTACAATGTTGGTATATACTACAGGAAATGGCGTAAATGGTTTTACATTGAATCCAGCATTAGGAAGTTGGTATTTATCCCATCCTAATATGAAGTTCCCTGAAGATGGAAATATTTATTCTGTAAATGAAGGGAATTATTTAGATTTTCCTGCAGGTATTAAAATGTATATAAAATATTGCCAAGCAGAAGAGGGAAATAGACCATATACAAGCAGATATATTGGGTCTTTAGTCTCTGACTTTCATAGAAATATGATTAAAGGAGGTGTTTACATGTATCCAAAAGGGTCTAAAAATCCGAAAGGAAAATTAAGATTACTCTATGAGTGTAGTCCAATGGCTTTTCTTGCAGAGCAAGCAGGTGGTTTAGCTACAGATGGTACTAAAAGAATTATGGAAATTGAGCCAACAGAATTACATGAACGTGTACCTTTTGTTTGTGGGAGTAAAAATATGGTAAATAAAGTTACAGAATTTATGAAAACATTTGGGGAATAAAAAGTAGCTCAAAATTTACGAATTTGACGCAAATATTTTAATAAATAAAGACTCTCTATAATTGCATAAGTTAACAAATTCTTAAAGACTTGTTTTAACATTCGTAAATGGTTAAATTTGTAAAACGAAAATTAAATTAATCAATTTTAAAAATAAAATTATGGCTTTTGAATTACCAGAATTAGGATATGCACACGATGCATTAGAACCACATATAGATGCAAAAACTATGGAAATACACCATGGAAAACATCACAATGGATATACTACAAAATTAAATGCTGCAGTTGCAGGTACTGACTTAGAAGGGAAATCTATCGAAGATATTTTGGCTAATTTAGACATGAGTAATGGTGCAGTTAGAAATAATGGTGGAGGTTATTACAATCACTCTTTATTTTGGACAGTTTTGAGTCCTGAAGATAGAGGGTATTTATCTGGAGAATTAAAAGATGCTATTGAAGCTGCTTTTGGTTCTAAAGATGCTTTTATTGATGCTTTTTCTAAAGCTGCTGCAACACAATTTGGTTCTGGATGGGCTTGGTTATGTGTTTTACCAGGAGGAAAAGTTGAGGTTTGTTCTACACCAAATCAAGACAATCCATTAATGCCAGGTGTTACTTGTGGAGGAACTCCTATTTTAGGATTAGATGTATGGGAACATGCATACTATTTAAACTACCAAAACAGACGACCAGATTATATTGATGCTTTCTTTAAAGTAATTAACTGGAATGAAGTTGAAAGAAGATATGCAGCTGCTAAATAAGTTTTAACACTATAAAATAATTCAAAAAGCATCCCAATTTTTTAGGATGCTTTTTTACTTTCTACTAAAAAAGTTTTCAATTCTAGCTTTTATACCTTAAAAAATTTACTTTTTTTCACTCAATAAGATTTCTTATATTTACTGATTAAGCAATAAAATTATTTTTTATTGTAGTTAATTGATTATCAATTTTTAAAAAAACTTTAGGTTTAGTTTTAGTCTGTTTTATTAGCAACTAAAGTCTAACAGCTAAAGTCTAAATATATATGGCATGTGGAAGTTGTGGTACTACACAAAATGGAGTACCTAGAGGTTGTAAAAGTAATGGTAATTGTGGAACAGGAACTTGTGGAAGTGGTAGCGAAAAACTAGCCGTTTTTGACTGGCTGTCCAACATGACATTACCAAGTGGAGAAAAACGTTTTAATATTTTTGAAGTTCGTTTTAAAAATGGTAGAAAACATTTTTATAAAAATGTTGATAATTTACCATTAACAATGGGAGATATTATTGCTGTAGAAGGATCTCCAGGTCATGATATTGGTACTATTTCTTTGGCAGGTGAATTGGTAAAAGTGCAAATGAAAAAGCGCAAAATTACTGAAGATCATGAAGATGTAAAGAAAATCTACAGAAAAGCAACTCAAAAAGATATTGATATTTGGCAAAAATCTAGAGGAAGAGAAGAAGAAACGCAAAGAAGAGGAAGAGAAATTTTAGGCAAGTTAGGTCTACAGATGAAGCTTTCTGATGTGGAGTTTCAAGGTGATGGAAATAAAGCAACTTTCTATTATACAGCAGATGCAAGAGTAGATTTTAGGCAATTAATTAGAGATTTGGCAGGTGCTTTTTCCATTCGTGTAGAAATGAAACAAGTAGGAGCTAGACAAGAAGCTGCAAGATTAGGTGGAGTAGGTTCATGTGGTAGAGAGTTGTGCTGCTCAACTTGGTTAACCGATTTTAGAAAAGTAACCACTTCTGCTGCACGTTATCAGCAATTATCATTGAACCCACTTAAATTAGCAGGACAATGTGGAAAGTTAAAATGTTGTTTAAACTTTGAATTAGATACTTATTTAGATGCTTTAAAATCATTTCCAAAACAAGATTTAGTTTTAAGAACTGAGAAAGGAGATGCTGTTTTTGTGAAGATGGATATTTTTAAAAAACATCTCTGGTATACATATAAAGAAGAACGTTTTAAGTGGTTTAGACTTACTTTAGATCAGGTTCATGAAATAATTGATTTGAATAAAAATAACGAGAAATCAATGTCGTTAGAAGAATACGAATCTGATGTAGAAATTCCTGTTAAAGTAGATTTTGAAGATGCAGTTGGTCAAGATAGTTTAACACGATTTGATGTTCCAAAAACAAGTAAAAGAAGAAGAAATAATAGAAATAAACGCAGGAAAAAGCCTGTTGCAGCAACTGCAAATCAACCTAAGGAGGCTAAACAAAAAACACAGCAAAAAAGGAAACCTACGCAAAATACAAAAAGGAAACCTACTCAAAATAATCAACAGAATTCTAATTCTCCGAAAAAAACGAATTCTCGAAGAAAAAAATCAAATACTAATAGAAATGCAGCAAATAATAAAAATAAGCCTTCTGAAAAGTAAGAAAGTTGTTTTTTTGATTATGTTTTTAGGCATTATTTCTTGTAGTAATCATATTGAGTTTACCAATTATAAATCGTTACCAAACGCTTCTTGGGAGGCAAATAAAAATATTTCTTTCGAGTTTGATATAGAAGATACAATTTTACCTAAAAACCTGTTTATCAATATTAGAAATAATAAGGAGTATCCTTTTAGTAATTTATATGTAATTACAGAGTTGAATTTTCCAAATGGTAACAAAGTTATTGATACATTACAATATGAAATGGCTGATAAATCTGGTAAATATTTGGGGAAAGGTTTTACAGAAATCAAAGAAAATAAATTATTCTATAAAGAAGAAAAAGTATTTCCTGTTTCAGGGAAGTATGTATTTAAGATACATCATGCAATGCGTAAAAATGGAGAAGTTAATGTTATCCCTTTTTTAGAAGGGATTCAAGATGTAGGATTTAGTATAGAAAAAACGAATTAGATTCCTGTTTTTAAGGGAAATACAAATTAATGAAATCTCAAAAATATTGAGAAGTAATTATTATTATGGCAAAGAAAACAACAACAAGTTATAGAAAATACCTTTTATGGTTTTGGGGAATTCTTTTTTTAGGATTAGCCATATTGATTCTTCTATTTTTTACAGCATCTAGAGGAGGTTTTGGCGCATTACCAACTTTTGAAGAATTAGAAAACCCTCAAACAAACTTAGCAACTGAAGTAGTATCTGCAGATGGTATAACTATTGGTAAATATGCCAAAGAAAACAGAACACCAGTTAAATTTAATGAGCTACCGCAAAATTTAGTAAATGCTTTAGTAGCAACAGAAGACGAACGTTTTTACGAACATTCTGGTATTGATTTTAGAGGTACAGCAAGAGCTATTTTAAAACCAGGTAGTGGAGGTGCAAGTACCATTACACAACAATTGGCAAAAATGCTTTTTACAGGAAGAGCATCTAGAAATATTTTTAAAAGAATTGGGCAAAAAATGAAAGAATGGGTAGTTGCTACAAAACTAGAAAAGCAATATACCAAAGACGAAATCATAGCAATGTATTTGAATAAATACGATTTTTTAAATCAAGCTGTTGGTATTCGTTCTGCTGCTAGAATTTATTTTGGGAAAGAACCCAAAGAATTAGAAGTACAAGAATCAGCAATGTTGGTAGGTATGCTAAAAAACTCTTCTTATTTTAATCCTTTACGTAGAGAAGCAAAAGTAAAACAAAGAAGAAATGTTGTGTTACTTCAAATGACTAGGAATAGTATAATTACTGAAAGAGAAAAATTGGACTTCCAGCAAATGCCATTAGGAGTTAACTACACTCCAGAAAGTCATGATGAAGGTTATGCCACTTATTTTAGAACGCATTTGCAGAAAGTAATGAGAACTTGGGTAAAAAATAACCCAAAACCAAATGGAGAGGAATATGATATTTTTAGTGATGGATTAAAAATTTATGTAACTATTGATTCTAGAATGCAAAAATATGCTGAGGAAGCTGTTTCAGAACATATGGCAAATTTACAATCTCACTTTTTTAAAGAACAGAGTAGAAATCATACTGCACCTTTTTATGACTTAGAAAAAGATCAAATTAAAGGGATATTTGAAAGAGCAAAAAAGAATTCAGAGAGATATAAACGATTAAAAATAGCAGGAAAATCAACCAAAGAAATTAATGAAATATTTAATAAAAAGACAAAGATGAAAGTCTTTACTTGGAAAGGAGATAGAGACACAATTATGTCTCCTAATGACTCTATTAAATATTACAAACACTTTTTACGTTCAGGTTTATTATCAATAGAACCACAAACAGGACATATTAAAGCTTGGGTTGGAGGTATTAATAATAAACATTTTAAATATGATGCAGTTGCACAACAAAAAAGGCAAGTAGGTTCTACATTTAAACCTTTTGTTTATGCAACAGCAATTAATCAATTAAGAAGATCTCCTTGTGATTTATTACCAAATACTCCATATACAATTCCTCAGGGTAAATACGGAATTCCAGAAGAATGGACACCAGAAAACTCAAATAAAGAATATGGAGGAATGTTAAGTTTAAAGGATGGATTAGCAAGTTCTGTAAATACAATGTCTGCAAGATTAATTGATGAAGTTAGTCCAGAGAACGTAGTTCGTTTAGCAAAAGCAGCAGGTATAGAAACTAGAATTCAAGCAAACCCTTCAATAGCTTTAGGGGCTGTGGATTTATCATTGTATGAAATGGTAAGTGCTTATAGTACTTTCGCAAATAAAGGACTACGAGTTAGTCCAATGATAATTACAAGAATTGAAGATAAAAACGGAACCGTTTTAAAAGATTTTGTTCCACAAACTCAAGAAGTTTTAAGTGAAGAATCTGCTTATGTTATTCTAAATTTATTAGAAGGAGTTACGCAGTCTGGTTCAGGAATTAGATTACGATCTAAATGGACTTCAGGAGGTAAAATTGTTACTGGATTCCCTTACGAATTTGATAATGCAATTGCTGGTAAAACTGGTACAACACAAAATCAATCTGATGGTTGGTTTATGGGAATTGTGCCCAATTTAGCAACAGGAGTTTGGACAGGTGGAGAGGATAGAGCAACGCACTTTGCAGGAATAACAAAAGGACAAGGAGCATCAATGTCTTTGCCTTCTTGGGCTTTGTTTATGAAAAAATGTTATGCTGATAAAACTTTAAATATTAGCAAGGAAGATTTTGAAAAACCTGAAGATCTATCAATAAATATCAATTGTGTTGAGAAAGTTAATGAAGATGAAAAAGGTAAAAAGGTTATCATTCCTGTGGAGCAAGATACAGATTTTTAATTCTGAACTTACTTTTCCTAAACCTGCTTTAGTGTTTTCAAAATCTTAAAAAACTCAAATAAATCATATTATTATGATAAACAAAAAAGTAAACAACGTTCAGGAAGCTCTTAAAGGAGTAGAAAGTGGAATGACATTAATGTTGGGTGGATTTGGTTTGTGTGGTATTCCAGAAAATGCAATTGATCAATTGGTAAAACTAGATGTTAGAGATGTTACTTGTATTTCTAATAATGCAGGTGTAGATGATTTTGGTTTAGGGTTGTTGCTTCAGAATAAACAAATCAAAAAAATGATTTCATCTTATGTTGGTGAAAATGATGAATTTGAACGTCAAATGTTGTCTGGAGAATTAGAGGTAGAATTAACACCTCAAGGAACATTAGCGGAAAAATGTAGAGCAGCACAAGCAGGTTTTCCTGCATTTTACACTCCAGCTGGTTATGGAACTGAAGTAGCAGAAGGCAAAGAAACTAGAGATTTTGATGGTAAAATGTATGTTTTAGAACCTGCATTTAAAGCAGATTTTGCATTTGTAAAAGCGTGGAAAGGTGATGCAGCTGGAAATTTGATTTTTAAAGGAACCTCAAGAAACTTTAATCCTAATATGTGTGGTGCTGCAACTATTACTGTTGCTGAGGTAGAAGAATTAGTGCCTGTTGGAGAATTAGATCCAAATAATATTCATATTCCAGGAATATTTGTGCAAAGACTTTTTCAAGGGAAAAATTACGAGAAGAGAATTGAGCAACGAACTGTAAGACAAAAACAATAGTTATGGCTTTAGATAAAAACGGAATAGCACAACGAATTGCACAAGAAGTTCAAGATGGTTTTTATGTAAACCTTGGAATTGGAATTCCAACTTTGGTTGCCAATTATGTAAGAGATGATATAGAAGTTGAGTTTCAATCAGAAAATGGAGTTTTAGGAATGGGACCTTTTCCTTTTGAAGGTGAGGAAGATGCAGATATTATTAATGCAGGAAAACAAACCATAACTACCATGCCTGGAGCAAGCTTTTTTGATTCATCAACAAGTTTTGCAATGATTCGTGGTAAACATGTACACTTGACTATTTTGGGAGCTATGGAAGTAGCTGAAAATGGAGATATAGCCAATTGGAAAATTCCAGGAAAAATGGTTAAAGGAATGGGTGGTGCAATGGATTTAGTAGCGTCAGCCGAAAATATTATAGTAGCAATGATGCACACTAATAAAAGAGGGGCATCAAAAATTTTAAAACAATGTTCTTTGCCCTTAACTGGTGTTGGTTGTGTAACAAAAGTTGTTACCAATTTAGCAGTTTTAGAAGTAAGAAATAATGCGTTTTATTTATTAGAGAGAGCACCTGGAATTTCAGTAGAAGAGATTCAAAAAGCAACAGAAGGAAACTTGATTATTGAAGGAGAAATTCCTGAAATGAATTTATAGCCTAAATACAAAAAAATATTAAAATACAAGTTAAAATTAAGTTAAAATTATTTATTTCATTTGGATAAATGACCTAATTATTATAAGTTTGTACTATATTATTAAAGTTTAATCAAATGAGTTTAATAATTTTAACGAAATTATAAACTCTAAAATCCTCAAATTATAACTTTATAAATTACCCCTTTTATTTAGAATTGAATATAATATTTAAAATCTATTTAAAATGAGACTTATAAAGAACTACTATTTTTTGATATTTCCAGGATTAATCTTATTTTTTCTGATGTTACTTGAGTTGCTTCCTTTTATACAAGGAATTGGGCTTAAATTAATTATTGCTGTGCCATTAGCTTATTTACTTTCTCCAAGAATTAAAGTAATTCAAAAACTTCATAGCAAACAGAAACAGTTAAGATGGTTTTTTTCTAAAAAGATAATTTATATCGTTTTTAAAGAATAATATTTACTTATTTTTGAGTGCATTTTTCTATTTTTAGAGAAATTTAAAGTGACTCAAAATGAAAATAATATCATACAATGTTAATGGCATAAGAGCAGCTCTAAAAAAAGGTTTTTTAGAATGGCTACAAGCTGCAAACCCAGATGTAATTTGCATACAAGAAACCAAAGCGCATAAAGAACAATTAGACTTGTCTTTATTTGAAGAATCTGGTTATCCTTATCATTATTGGTTTTCTGCACAAAAAAAAGGCTATTCCTCTGTAGCAGTTTTGTGTAAAGAAAAACCAAATCATATAGCTTATGGAACAGGTATAGAATCCATGGATTTTGAAGGTAGAAATCTTCGAGTAGATTTTGATGAAGTATCTATTATGAGCTTATATCTTCCTTCAGGAACTAATTCAGAAAGGTTAGATTTTAAATTTAACTATATGGATGATTTCCAAGAATACATCAATAACTTAAAGCAAGAAATTCCTAATTTAGTGATTTGTGGCGATTATAATATTTGTCATGAAGCCATTGATATTCATAACCCAAAAATGAAAGGAGTTTCTGGCTTTTTACCAGAAGAAAGAACTTGGATTGGAGACTTTATAAACAGTGGATTTATAGATAGTTTTCGTTATTTAAATCAAGATGTACAACAATTTTCTTGGTGGAGTTATAGAGCAAATTCAAGAGCAAATAACAAAGGTTGGCGATTAGATTACGCAATGGTTTCAGAACCATTAAAAGATAAAATTTCGAGAGCATATATATTAACTGAAGCCAAACATTCTGATCATTGTCCAATTGCTTTAGAATTAGATATATAATTTTTATGAGATATATTTTATTCTTTTTGTTTATTAGTATTTCTACGTTTTCCCAAACCGAAAAAGATAGTTTACAAACCATAAAAAAAGACTCGTTGTTTATTGCTAAGGACTCTATAACAGCACCTCTGAAAAAAGAATTCTTTACAGATAACGATTTAAAAGTTATAGATAGTCTGCTAGTTGATGAAAAATTCAATTCTCCATTAATTGATACTTTAGAATATGTAATAGATGATAAAGATATTATTGGTCACCCCAAACAATCGTTAACAACAGATTTAATGAAACTTCGTTTGGCAAGTCTAAACGAAAAAACACCATTTAATTTAGCATATAACCCAGCACTAGAAAAAGTAATTAAAAGTTACTTGTTATATCGTAAAAAATATTACCCAGCTTTAATGGCAAAGGCTAAATATTATTTTCCAATGTTTGAGCAATATTTAGACCAATATGATATTCCTCTGGAAATGAAATATTTGTCTATTGTTGAGTCTGCTTTAAAACCAAAAGCAAGATCTAGAGTTGGAGCATCAGGTTTGTGGCAATTTATGTACGGAACAGGAAAACAATTCAATTTAAAAGTAAGTTCTTACGTAGATGAAAGATATGATCCAGTAAAAGCAACAATTGCTGCTTGTAAGTATTTAAGTCAGTTATTTAAAATTTTTGGTGATTGGGACTTGGCTTTAGCTGCCTATAACTCTGGGCCAGGAAATGTAAGAAAAGCAATAAAACGTTCTGGAGGTTTTACCAATTATTGGAATATTAGACCCTATTTACCTAGAGAAACTGCTGGTTATGTGCCAGCTTTTTATGCAACTATGTATATTTTTGAATATGCTAATGATCATAAAATATATTCAGAACTACCACAGTTTTTTAATTTTCAAACAGATACTATTCAAGTAAAAAGAACAATTAGTTTTGATCAAATTTCTGAGACTATTAATGTTGATGAAAAAGTATTGTCATTTTTAAATCCTGCTTATAAATTAGATATAATTCCACATATAAAAGATAGAAACTACGCACTTAGACTTCCATCTAACAAATTAATAGAATTTCTAGACAAAGAAAAGGAATTGTATGCTTTAGCAGATTTAGATGATGCAAAAAGAGAAAAGCCTTTACCTAAATATTTTGAAATGGATAAACGCATTCGTTACAAAGTTAGAAGTGGAGATTATCTAGGTAAAATTGCAAACAAATTTGGTGTTAGGGTTAGTGATATTAAACGTTGGAATGGATTAAAAACCAGTAACTTAAAAATAGGGCAAAGGCTTTATATTTATCCTAAAAGAATTCGATAAACTTTTTTAAATAATAATTAGGAGTTATTTTATCAGAAGAAATAAAAAATGGAACAATATTTGAAGTGTCCAATATGTAATACCAAACTTATAAAACTTAAAAGTTAGACTTATGAAAAAAATACTTTCTATTATAATGATTGCAATTTTGCTAAGTTCTTGTGTAGGAAATGACAAGAAGATTTTAAGACAATCAATTGGCAAAATTAATAAAGTAATGGTTGTTGCTAAAATTAGCGATTGGACTGGAGATGTAGGTCAAGAAATTAGAAATTCTTTTGGAGAATTGCAAGTAGGTTTGCCACAACCAGAATCCATTTTATCTGTATCTCAAGTAGCACCAAATGGATTTAGTTCTATGATGAAAGCAAGTAGAAATATTCTTGTTATTTCTGAAGGACCTACCGAAAATTTTTCAATTAGAAAGGATGTCTATGCTATGCCTCAAACTATAGTTTATGTTCAAGCGAAAGATGATGCAAGTATTATAAAAATACTTCAAGATCGTAAAAAAGAAATACGAAGTATTTTTTTAGAAGCTGATGTAAAATTTACGCAGAGTATTTTTGAGAAAGAAAAATTAGATGAAAATCAGTTTGAAACCTTAAAAAACTTAGGAATCTCATTAACGATACCTAAGAAATTTAGAAAAGTTGATGATACAGGTGAGTTTTTATGGTTGCGTAATCATTTAACTAGCGGAATTGCAAAAACTGGAAGCAATAATATTTTGATATATACTGTTCCTTTAGAAGATAAAACTACTGTTGCAGATAGTATTGTAGCTGTTAGAAATCGATTTGGGAAAAAATACATACCTGGTTCTAAGGAAGGGATGTATATGATTACAGAAAAAGCGTATACTCCTTTTACATTTGATGCAACAATTGATGGAAAAAAAGCTTATGAAACACGAGGAAAATGGGAAGTAAAAAACGATTTTATGGCTGGCCCTTTTTTAAATTATTCTATAATTGATGAAAAAAATAACAGATTAGTTGTTTTTGAAGGATTTACATATGCACCTTCAGTTAGTAAAAGGGCTTTTTTGTTTGAGTTAGAAGCAATTGCCAAGTCTATGAAGATTTAGTAAATCCAAAAAAATAAATATATTTAAAAGCTTAAATGATGTAACATTTAAGCTTTTATTTTGATATAACTAATTTATTATCAAATTCTTATTTCTTATATTTGGTATTCAACCAAAAACTTTTTTATCATGGAAATGAATTTTTACATCTTATTTATTGCTGCTATTGTACCAATGTTAATTGGTTTTGTTTGGTATGGCCCTTTATTTGGAAATGCCTGGATGAACGAAATGGACTTTACTAAAGAGTCTTTAGAAGGTCAAAATATGGCTAAGATTTTTATACTCAGTTATATTTTTAGTCTTATGGTTGCTTTCTTTTTACAGTTTATTGTAATTCATCAAATGGGTGTTTTTCAAACATTAATTAATGAACCAGGTTTTAATGAACAAACAGGAGAAGCTTTTACCTACTTTCAAGATTTTGTAGCAAACTATGGAGATCGTTTTAGAAGTTTTCAACATGGAGCTATACATGGAGTAATGTCTGGACTGTTTTTTGTGCTGCCAGTAGTGTCTATAATAGCTATGTTTGAGAAAAAAAGTGCAAAGTATATAGCAATAAATGCAGGTTACTGGATTGTTACTTTAGCAATTATGGGTGGTATTATCTGTCAATGGCTATAAAATACCGCATTTTTTAAAATATGAAACCACGCAAATTGCGTGGTTTTTTTGGTTTGTGATATTCATTTTTTTGTTACGAATTCAATTTAAAAATATAATTGGTGAATTCGTGGCTTTTATTAAAAGAGACTAAATTTGAATTAGTAACCAATTTTTCCTCTAACTCTTTGTAAAACATCATTTGCAACAAGAGCTGCTTTTTCTGCTCCAATTTTAAGCGCTTCATCAATTTCATTTTTGTTTTCCATAAAGTGATTATAACGTTCTCTAATTGTTGAAAATTTGTCAATAATCAATTCATATAAAGCTTGTTTTGCATGGCCATAACCATAGTTGCCTGCTTCATAGTTGGCTCTCATTTCAGTAATTTGGTCGTCAGAAGCTAATAATTTATACAAAGCAAAAACATTATCAGTGTCAGGGTTTTTAGGCTCTTCTAAAGGAGTGCTATCTGTTTTTATACCCATTATTTGTTTTCTTAACTTTTTGTCTGCTAAAAAAATATTGATAATGTTATTTCTAGATTTACTCATTTTTTCACCATCAGAACCTGGTACTAATTTTGTGTGTTCTTGAATTTTTGCTTTTGGAGCAACTAAAGTTTCACCAACAATATTGTTAAATCGATTCGCAACATCTCTTGTTATTTCTAAATGTTGTAATTGATCTTTACCAACAGGAACAATTTCTGCATCGTATAACAAAATATCTGCAGCCATTAACATAGGATACGTAAATAATCCCGAATTTACATCTTCTAAACGATCAGCTTTGTCTTTAAAACTATGAGCTAATGTTAAACGTTGATAAGGAAAATAACAACTTAAATACCAAGATAATTCTGTTACTTGAGGTATATCACTCTGTCTATAGAAAACTGTTTTACTAATGTCTAAACCACAAGCCAGCCAAGTAGCAGCAGTACTGTAGGTGTTTTCTCTTAATTGGTTACCTTCTTTAATCTGAGTTAAAGAATGCATGTCAGCAATAAATAAAAAAGCTTCATTTTTAGGGTCATTTGCCATTTCTATGGCTGGTAAAATGGCACCTAATAAATTTCCTAAATGTGGTGTTCCTGTACTTTGTACTCCAGTTAAAATTCTTGACATTTAATTATCTATTTTAAAAAATATTGAGCTAGATTGGAATAATAAAACGCTCTATGTGCGCAAAAATAAGGTTTTGGTTTATAAAATCAATCAAAGAAAAGAAATTAGTATTTTTGACACTTATGAAATTTTTAAAAATTCCTTTTTTATTAATTTGGCGAGCTTGGTTTTACATTTTAATTGGTGTTACAATTATTTTACTATTTCCCTTTTTATTGATTTTAACAGCCAAAGAATCTTATTATCCTACTTTTTGGAAAGTGGTAAGAGTTTGGGCTAAGCTTTTAGTTTACGGAATGGGATTTCGTTTAAAAGTTAAAAATGATCAAATTATAGAAAGCGATAAAAGTTATATGTTTTGCCCAAATCATGCTTCTTTAATGGATCCTTTTGTGCTGATTGCTTTGAGCAAAAACCCAATTGTTTTTGTTGGCAAACAAGAGTTTGTCAAAATTCCAATATTTGGACTTATTTATAAAAGAGTTGTGATTATGGTTGATAGAAGTAGCCCAAAAAGTAGGAAAAGAGTATATGAAATGGCAAAGCAAAAATTGAGAAATGGAACTAGTATGGCAATTTTCCCTGAAGGATTAGTGCCTACAGAAAATATAACTTTAGCCCCTTTTAAAAATGGAGCATTTAGTTTGGCTATCGAATTTGAAATACCAATTGTGCCTCAAGTATATTATGATTGTAAACGTCTTTTTTCTTGGGATTTTTTTAAAGGAAATCCAGGAGTTTTTAGAATTCGTCAGCATAAATTTATAGAAACTAAAGGTTTAAAAACCCAAGATTTAGAGCGCCTAAAACAACAAACTTTTGATTTGATTTATGAAGATTTAATCAATGATAAAAAATATATGAAAGATACAAATAGACCAAATAATGAGCGAGAATTTAAATCACCCTTATAGCAAAATAGAAGAGCAATTAAATGTAATTTCTCACGGTTTTGGTTTATTGTTAAGTAGTGTAGCTTTTCCTTTTTTGGTAATCAAATCTTTAGATTTTGAAGCTTTTTGGAAACCTATAAGTTTTATTATTTATGGGTTAAGTATGATTATTTTATATGCAGCTTCTACTTTTTATCATGCAGCAAAAAATCCGAAAAAAAGAAGAAAACTCAACATTTTTGATCATGCAGCAATTTATGTATTAATTGCTGGCAGTTATTCTCCTTTTTGTATTGTAGCTTTAGATTCTAAACTAGGTTGGTATATGTTTCTTTTTGTTTGGCTTTTTGCTTTAACAGGAATCGTCTTAAAGCTTTTTTTTACAGGTAGATTTGGCAAGATTTCTACAGCAATGTATTTGTTAATGGGTTGGCAAGTGATGTTTTTTATAAAACCGTTAATGAATAGTTTATCAGCAGAAGGTTTTCAATATCTATTAGCAGGAGGTGTATTTTATTCTGTAGGTGCAATTTTATATTCGATAAAGAAAATACCTTATAATCATGCTATTTTCCATGTATTTGTTTTGTTGGGAAGTTTAAGTCACTTTTTAGCTATTTACAATTTGTAATCTTACCATGCTTTAAAAGGTGATTTACTTAAACTAGAATTGTAATATTTTTTATCTCCAGTAACTTCTTTACCTAACCATATAGGAGTATTGTAAGATTCATTCTCTGAGTTGAGTTCTATTTCAGCAATAATTAAACCATTGTTATCTCCATAAAACTCATCAATTTCAAAAGTATGCGTTCCTTTTTTTACTAAAAAACGAGTTTTATCTATAATAGAAGGTTCACACAATAATAGTAATTGTTCTGCTTCAGTAAGATTAATTTCCTTTTCCCATTCAAAACGAGTTGTTCCTGCTTGATTAGATTTTCCTTTAATGGTAATAAATGCGTTATCATCTGCAATTCTAATTCTGACAGTTCTATTTTTATCAGAATTCAGATAACCTTGCTTTATTTTTTTCTGCTGATAAGTTTCCTTCTTAAAATCATCATTTTTTACTAAAAACTTTCTTTCTATTTCTACACTCATAAAAATTGATTGAATTTTGTACTAATATAATTGTTTTTAACGTTAGTTTACAATAATTAAATATCTTTGATAATATAAGCGATTTTATGAAAAAAGTAACTTTTCTTTTTCTTTTTTGTATTCACTCAATTCTTTTTTCTCAAGTAGATTATAGTGATTCGTGGGAGGATTTTTATTCATATAATAATGTAAAAGATTTTATAAAAGTAGATGATATTATTTATGCTTTAGTAGATAATGCTGTTTTTACATACAACGAAACTACTTTAGAAATACAAAAATTTTCATCTATTCAGGGTTTGTCAGGAGAAACAACATCATCTATTCACTATAATTCAGAATTTGATAGATTAGTTATTGGTTATCAAAATGGTTTGGTAGAGGTAATTGATGGAAATGGAGCAATTACAATATCATCAGATATTGTAAATTTTAATCAATCTAGTAATAAAAGCATCAATCATATTTCAGAATTTGGGAGTATTTTATACTTATCTACGCCATTTGCAATAGTTGAATATGATATTGAAAAATTAGAATTTGGGGATACTTTTTTTATAGGAAATGGGTCAACTTCCTTAAATATAAACCAAACTTTAATTGCCAATAATAAAATTTATGCTGCTACAGAAGATGGTGTTTTTACAGCAGATGTTACAAGTAATTTATTAATCGATTTTAATAATTGGGAGCAAAATTTTGCAGGACGTAATTTTAGTAATATCACTTTTTTTAATGATAAAATATATGTTACTCAGGGTACTAAGTTATTAGTTTTAGATAATTCTTTTTTAAGTCAAATAAAAGAATTCTCTGAATTAATATTTGGGATAAAATCTTCAGATGACAATCTTACAGTTGCTTTAAATAAAAGTGCAATTATCTTAGATGATGTAAATAGTGAAGTTGCCATATTTTCTAATACTACAGATTTCGATTTTACCTTATCAAATTCATTATTTATTGATAATTCAGTTTATTTGGCAACCAAAGAATTTGGTATTTTAAAAACAAGTATTACTCAGCAAGGTGTTTTTGAAGAAATACATCCAGAAGGCCCATTGGAAAACGATGTTTTTTCAATAGCTGTTCTAAATAATAACTTATGGGTTGTTTACGGAGGTTATGATATTACTTATACCTCAATTTTTAAAAAAGCAGGTTTTAGTCATTTTAATGGAGAAAGTTGGATTAATACTCCTTTTAACCCAAGTTTTCCGGTTATAGATTTGAATTATATTTCTATTGACCCAAATAGAGAAAATAGAGTTTACATTAGTTCCTATGGAGATACTAATCAAATTAATTCCGTTTCTACAGGTGGGTTATTAGTTGTAGAAAATGATCAAATATCTACTTTTTACAATCATTTAAATAGTGGTTTAGAAGATTTACTTCCCACAGAACTAAACAGAGTTACAATAAGAATTGGGGGTACAGCTTTTGATAGACAAGGTAATTTATGGATTGCTAATTCTCATAGAGAAAGAGAATTAAAAAAGCTAACGCCTTCAGGAGATTGGAGTAGTTTCGATTTAAGCGCTTTTAAAGTTAACAGAGCATCTGGTTTAAATGAAATAGTTATTGATAACAATAATACTGTTTGGATGGGGACCAGAAGAAATGGAATCTATGCATTTAATGAAAATGGAAATAGAAAAAGAGCTTTAGTTGCAACCCCTAATTTAGGTAATTTACCAGATATAGATGTTTTAACGGTTGCAGTAGATAAAAGTAACCGAATTTGGATGGGAACTAGAAATGGAATGGTAGTTTTTAGAAATGCATCAGGGGTTTTTGATGCAGAAGTTTTGAATGCAGAACCAGTTATTATCGAAGAAAATGGAGTAGGAGAACGTTTATTAGGAGATCAAAGAATAAATTCCATTTTTGTAGATGGTGCAGATAATAAGTGGTTTGGAACAGATAATGGTGGTGTTTTATATACAAATCCTTCAGGACAAAAGACGTTAGCTAATTTTAGCAAAGCAAATTCGCCTTTACCTTCTAACAGAATATTAAAAATAAGAGTAGATAATAATAATGGTAAAGTTTACTTTGCTACAGATAAAGGTATAGTTGCTTACAATAGCAATGTAGCACCTTTTGGAGATGTTTTAGCAGATGTATATGCATACCCAAATCCAGCATTAAAAAGTCACGAAACTGTAACTATTGATGGTAGAAATGGAACACATTTACCTAAAGGAACCAATGTGAAAATTTTAGATGTTGCAGGTAACCTAGTATTTGAAACAAATGTTGTAGAAGGTCAAGAATTACAAGGAGGTAAAGTAGTTTGGAACAAGAAAAACTTAGCAGGTACCAAAGTTGCTTCTGGTGTATATATTGTATTATTATCTAGTGAGGATGCTTCAGAAACTACTACAGCTAAAATTGCAATTGTAAACTAATGCCAGTTGTAAGCACTAAAGCAATAGTATTGAGTTCACTAAAATATAGTGATACCAGTTTGATTGTAAAATGCTACACAGAAGAAGAAGGTGTAAAAACATACTTAATAAAGGGAGTTTTAAAACCTAAAAAAAAGGGAATAAAAGCAGCTCATTTTCAACCTTTAACGCAATTAAAAATTGTTGCAAATCATAACTCAAAAAACAATTTAAATTCTATTAAAGAAGTTCAAGTTATTCAGCCTTACAAAACGATTCATTCGGATATTATAAAACAATCTGTAGTATTTTTTTTATCAGAAATATTAGCAAGTTCTATCCAAGAAGAAGAGCAAAACAAAACGTTGTATAGTTATTTAGAAACTGCATTTATTTGGTTAGATATTCATGATAAAATATCAAATTTTCATTTACTTTTCTTGTTAAACCTTACAGGGTTTTTAGGTTTTTATCCAGATATGACAGAAAAAAACAAATCAGGTTTTAATTTATTAGAAGGCGTTTTTTCTGATAATCTCCAAGATAAAAATGTAATTTCTAAAAATAATTTTTATCAATTTAAAAAACTGTTAGGCATAAATTTTGATAGTATAGAAAATGTGTCTTATAGTAAGGAAGAAAGACAGCTGGTTTTACAAATGATAATTGAGTATTTTAAGTTACATTTGGGCAGTTTTAGAAAACCAAAGTCTTTACAAGTTTTAGAAACCGTTTTTAGTTGATGATGAAGTATTTCTTTTGCACTCTTTTACTTTTAGTAAGTACTTTTACTTTTGGACAAAACGTAAAAGTTTTAGATGATGAAACTGGTAAAGTAGTTAAAAACGTAAATATTTTTAATGAAATAAATACCATTAGTTTATCTACAGATAATGATGGTTTTGCTGAAATTACATCTATAAAAGAAAATGAAATAATCTACTTTTCTCATTTATCTTACGCAGTTTATAAAGTAAAAAAGTCCAAATTAAGAAAACAAAAATTTATTGTTTACCTGAAGAAAGAATCTGAAGAATTGGATGAAATTGTAATTTCTTCCTTCAAAAAGGCTGAAAAAGCAAAGAGAATTGCTGAACAAATTGCAGTTCTTTCTTCAAAAGATATTCAAAAAATTTCACCTCAAACATCAGCAGATTTACTCGCGACAATTCCTGGTATTAAAGTGCAAAAATCGCAATTTGGTGGTGGTAGTCCAGTAATTAGAGGAATGGAATCTAATAGGGTTTTGTTAGTGGTAGATGGTGTTAGAATGAATAATGCCATATACAGAAAAGGACATTTACAGAATTCAATTACCCTATCTCCTAATTTATTAGATAAAACTGAAGTTGTTTTTGGACCATCATCTGTTATTTATGGTTCTGATGCTTTAGGAGGTGTTATCCACTATTATACAAAAACACCAAAATTATCAGAAGACACAAAAGTTGAAAGTCAGCTTTTTTCACGTTTTTCTACTGTAAATCAAGAAATTACAACTAATGTCTCAGCTGAAGTTAGTTTTAACAATTGGGCATCTTTTACAAGTATTTCTTATTCAGATTTTGGAGAGTTAAAAGCAGGGAAAAATAGACATCATAATTTTTCTGATTGGGGAAAAGTGTTCTATTATTCAGAAAATATAAATGGAAATTATGCTGAAACTCCAACTTTAAATTTAGATCCTAATTTATTAAGAAATACAAGCTATAATCAAACAGATGTTCTACAGAAATTTTACATCCCATTATCAAAAAACACAGATTTAAAAATTAATTTACAATATTCTACATCTTCTGATATTCTAAGGTTTGATAGGTTAAATGAATTGACAGATATTACAGATAGCTCTTCTTTAAAATTTGCAGAATGGAATTATGGGCCACAAAACAGATTGTTAATTTCATCTCAGTTATTGATTAACCCTAATAAAAACTGGTTAGAAAGTGGAGCAATAACTATTGCATATCAAAATATACAAGAAAGTAGAATTCAAAGAAAATTTGGAGATTTAAAACGTTCCTATAGAGAAGAAACTGTAAATGTTTTTAGTATAAATGGAGATTTTTCTGTGCCTTTAACAATAGATAAAACAAGAACATTATCCTATGGTTTTGAATTTGCGCATAATGATGTTTCCTCTAATTCTTATGGTAAGACTTTAAATATTGTAAATGGAAAAATCAATGGTTTTTCTAACAATTTTAAGGTGCAATCACGTTATCCTGATGGAGGAAGTGATTATTTAAGTTCAGCTGTATATTTAGGTTATAGACAAGATGTCAACAGTAAAACAACCCTAAATTCTGGAATAAGATTAACAAACACCAATTTAAATGCAGTATGGATAGATAAAACTTTTTTAGATCTACCAACTACATCAACAAACGCAAACAATTCTGCTGTAACTGCTACTTTAGGTTATGTATATAAACCGAATAAAAATTGGCAAATTAATGGTGTGTTATCTTCAGGTTTTCGATCACCAAATATAGATGATGTTGGTAGAGTTAGAGAAAAATCAGGTAATGTAACTGTACCAAATTTTGATGTAAAACCAGAATTTGCTTACAGTTCAGAGATTGGAATTCAAAAATATTTTAATAAGAGAAAATTTAGATTAGGAGCAAATATCTATTACACTTTGTTGGATAATTATATTCAAAGAGATTTTGTATACAATGCAAATGGAAGCATAAAGCAAGTAGAATTTGATGGAGAGTTTGGTAATGCAGTAAATAATCAGAATAAAGGAAATGCCTATATTTTTGGATATACAATTAATTATTTAGGTAAAATTTCTGAAACTATTAATACTTCTGGTTTTGTTACTTATACTAAAGGAAGGACTTATGATACTGAAGAACCAATGTCTTCTATTCCTCCTTTGTTTGGGCAATTTGAGTTGAATTACAAAAAAGATAAAATAGCTCTAGGAGCCGAATTTCGATTCAATAATAAAAAAGATATCGAAGATTTTAATTTTACTGAAGGTATAGATAATCACGATTTAACACCAATTGTTAATGCAAATGCTTCAAATGATATAGATAAATTTTATGGAGCCCCAAGTTGGATGACCTTTGGCGTTAATGGAAGCTATGATATAAGTGCTAATTTCTCTGTACAAGCAAGAGTAGATAATATGTTTGATGAACATTATATAGAGTTTGCCTCTGGAGTTTCTTCACCAGGAAGAAACCTGTCAGTTTCTTTTATGGCTAACTTTTAGATAGTAAAAATTAACGATTTCCTCTTACTACATTATAGTTTAATAATACAATTTTTACAGAGTCATCTTTTAAAATTTCTCTTATTTTAAAATGCTGAAAATGAATAGGTTTTACAATAGCCCACATATATTTTGGTTGATTTGGGAACTCTTTTTTGATTATTTCATAATCTTTAAAACTTGTAGATATTGCAATGTTAGGTTGTGACTTTATTATATTTCTTATGGATAGAATACTTTTTGACAAGTTTAAACTATCTTTCTTATACAAATCATATGGTAAATAATAACTAGTTTTAAAACCCTTTTTTTTAAATTTTATTAATTCTCTAGGTTTTTTTGATTCTATTAAAACCTTGTCTAATGGATAGTTTTTAGTTTTAAAAAGAGATAACAATTTCTCTAATATTACTTCAGAATTATCAGTATTAATATTTTTCATATCCAACCATAAATATGGAAAATTACTTTTTTCGATATTCTTTAAGTATTCTTTAAAACTTAATCCTTTAGATTTTGATGGAGGATGATATACATCCAATAGATTATTTTCTGAGTCGTAAACTAAATCTAATTCTATACCATCAAAATAGTTTAAAGCTGAATTTAACTCTTCAACTGTGTTTATTTGATGTGCCCAAATTTTATGATAAAAACCTGTACCTTCTATTGAATAAGGAAAATAATAATACCCTATTAATAAAATAGTTAGAATTAAAAATTTAAATTTATTTCTAATTATCATAATTGAAGTCCACTTTATTAGTGGATAAAAAAACTTTTTTTAGTTAATGATTCTGCTAGTTTTTACTCTAAAAAAGAGCAAGCTAAGTAACAAAGATAAACAATCATACTTATGTTAAATTTCTTTAAAGTTTTAATTCAAAAAGTTGTTTAGATTTATACAAACAATATTATCTTATATTTGTTTTAGACAAATCACAAGATGTTTTTTCTTTACAAAACACACATCTACCTTAAATGGAAAAATTAAAAATAAAGCAAGAAATCAAGTTTCATTTAGGACTACATTTTTTATTAGCAATTTTTATAACTATAGCTTCGTATATATATCTCCCTTTCGAAAGTTTAAAAGGAAATATTATTTATTTTGTTCATTTTCTTTTATTACATTTTTCTTTATTTGGGTTTATTTATATATTCAGTTTATTAAAAAAGATATTTAATATTCTGTTTCCTCTTTTGTTTGTATTAGCGAGCTCTTTTTCTTTTTGGGTTTATACACAAGACCTTACAATTGGTGTGGGTATGATTCAAGCCATTATAGAAACAAATGCAGATATTGCTGTAGATATACTTAGTTGGCAATTTGTTTTTTTCTTGTTAACAGCTATTTTTAGTATTTTCTTTTTTTTAAAATATTATAAAAATCAGAATATTAGTAATATAAAATCTCCACTATTACTATTAGCAATATTAGGCGTAATTACTTTTTTTGTGGTTGAAAATTATAAGTTTGACGCTTTTAAAAACAGATTACCTTATAACCTATATTTCAATACAATTAAGTATTTTGATAGTCCTACTATAGCACTGAAAGAAGTGCAAGAAAACGCAATTACAGAAGAATCTAATTTAAATATTATACTTATTGTAGGTGAATCTGTTAGAGCAGATCATTTATATCTAAATGGTTATTATAGAAATACAAATCCACTACTGTCTAAACAAAAAAATATTGTAAGTTTTAGTAAAGTGTATACGCCATTTACGTATACAGCACAAAGTGTGCCTCAGATTTTAACAAATCAATCTATTGTTGATTTAGAAAAAAACAAGAATTTTACAAGTGTGTTTTCTGTATTGAATAAGGCTTCTTTTCATACAAAATGGATAGGAAATCAGTCATTAGAACAAAGTTATAAAGACATTATTTACAGCAATCAATCAAATACTATTATTGATAAGTTTCATTCCTTTCTAAGTTTTAAAAAAGAAAAAGATTTGGTAATGTTAGATCACTATTCTTTGGATAGTTCTAAAGTTAGTAACAGCATAACAACCTTTCATATGATTGGTAGTCATTGGTATTATAATAGTAGAATTGATAGTAGTTTTATGAAGTTTAAACCAATTGTAAAAAGTAAATATTTAGGATCTTCTAAAAAGCAAGAATTGATAAACTCTTATGATAATACTATTTTATATTTAGATAATTTTATTGATAAACTTATAGAAGAATTAAAAAAATCTTCAAAAAAATCAATATTGATTTACATAGCAGATCATGGAGAAACCTTAGGTGAAGATGGAAAGTGGCTTCATGCTCAAAAACATAATGCTTCTAAAAACCCTGCAATGTTGGTTTGGTATTCTGATAATTTTGAAAAAAGTTATCCGTTAAAAGTAGATCGCTTAAAATCAAAAAAACAAGATTCAATTTCTACAGATTTTTTATTTCATAGTATTTTAGATGTTGGTGGTATAAAGAATTTTAATTTTAATAAAGAACAAAGTATTTTTAATTAAAAATAATTATTTTTTCTTCTTTTTACCATCATCAGTAAAATTATCATTTATAGAACGTTCTGTTTTTATGATGGAAACGATAATAGATAAGGCAACTAAAATCATAGGCTCCCATTTTAATTCAACTCTAGAAACTGATGCTAATAGTAAAGCAGCTATAAGAGAAAATCCACTGTATTTTAAAAAGGCTTGATTAAAAGTTGAGTTGGCAAAATCCCAAATTTGTTGATTCTGCATTGCTTTAGGAGTTCTATATCCATAGAGATTATTTACTTTTTTTGGAGGGAATTTCCAAAAGATAACACTCATTAAAAACAACACACCATTAGTGGTTAATACATATATAATAGGACTCATTTTTTTCTATTTTTTTAATTTCACTTCCAACTTCCAACTTCCTACTTTCGAACAGGTCTCAACAAACCTTCTTGAGCAAATGACGCTACTAATTTACCTTCTCTTGTAAAAATATTACCTTTTACTAAGCCTCTAGCTCCAAAAGCGTTTGGTGATTCTGCTGAAAAAAGCATCCAATCATCAAAATCAAAATCTCTAAAAAACCACATAGAATGGTCTAAGCTTGCTGTCATTGTATTTCCAAAATTATAATCTTTAGCATTCGGATTAAAAGCAGCATTTAGAACATTGTAATCAGAAATATAAGTCAAAATTTGATGTTTCATTTGAATATCCATTTTAGGAATATCTCCTTTTAACTTAAACCATATTTCTTCTTTTGGTGCTCTATTTTCGGGTTTAGCAGGATTTGGAATATGCACAGGTTTAAAATCAATTGGACGTTCTATGCTTAAAAATGATTTAATCCCTTTTGGTAAAAAATCACCAAATTTAGTAACCATATCTTCCCAACTCAACAATTCTTCTGGCTGTTTAATATCAAGATTAATTTCTGTTTGATGTTCAAAACCTTCCTCTTTTTTATGAAAAGAAGCAGCTAGAATAAAAATTGTTTTTCCTTTTTGACTTGCAGTAACTCTTCTTGTAGAAAAGCTACCTCCATTTCGCATTTCTGCTACATCATATTCAATAGGTAAGGTTAAATCTCCAGCTTCTAAAAAATAAGCATGTAAAGAATGCAAAAAACGGTTTTTAGGAATTGTTCTATAAGCAGCATTAACAGCTTGTGCTAAAACCTGACCACCAAAAACAATAGCACTTCCAATAGTAACGCTTTTACCAGAAAACTTATTTTTTTCTAATTCTTTTAAGGATAAAAGAGAAATTAATTCCTGACTATTTTTCATTTAGTTTTACAGTTTTGAATGGAAAATTTTGACGAAAAGGTGTAGGTTGTACACGTTGCAAAAATAACTTTAAAATTCTGTTTGTAATCCTTTTTTTATGACGAAGATACATTGTTAAATCTTGAGGCACTGCACCAACAGAACTTTTGATTTCGCTTGCAGTTCTTCCAAAATTTATAGTTTTTAAAGTTTTGTTTATCGCTATTTCTATATAATCATAAAGTATCCTTTGATAAATAGCATATTCTCTATTCAATTTGTAATCAATTCCTACAAAATGAGCATCCAATGAATTATTATTGATAATTCCAGACATAAAACCAACAATTTGATCATCTAACCAATAACTTTTTAAAATATAGTTTTCCCCTAAATTTTCTTTTAAATCTTTGTATGTTTCAAGATTAAAATCAGCTAGATTAAAAGTAGCATTAGTAGCAACTTTTTGATACAGTTCAGACATTTTTGGCAATTGACTTTCTATATTTTTAGATGTAATATTTTCAACTTTTATACAAGAACTTAACTGCATAGCTTTTTTAGCTTTAACTCTGAATTTTGTTTTCATAGCTGCCAAGTAATCTTCAAAATTTTTCCAACTGTTATCTAAAGTTAAAACCATATTAGGTTCTACAGAAAAAGGATGATAGTTGTAGTCTTTTAATTCATCAGTTATAAAAAGGGATTCATTTATAAAATCCTTTAAAAGAAAAGCATCTATTTTTATCTTTTTATCAGAATTGGTTAAATGTAAAATTGCTTTTGCTAATTCTTTGATTATTATTTTTTTATCTTGATTTTCTTTAATGTAAACCCCATGTTCTCCACTTACAAAAGTGTTTCCACAAATTAAGAGTTGTAAGGGCTTTTCATTTGGAATAATATGCAGTTTTCTCCCAAAATGTTTTATTTTTTTTATAAAAAGTTCTAAATCATTCTGAATTGCATCTAAATGAAAATCAATAACTTGAATGGATGAAAATACTTTTGGATTAGCGTTTTTATCAATTAAAACAATATATTTAAAATCAATTGAAGGGTGGTTGTTTTCAATCGATTTTAAAAAATCTCTTTTAAAATAATAATTTTTTTCACAACCAAGGTTATTCCAAATCGAATCAGAAATTTCATCAACAGATGAAAAAAAAAGTGCAGTATTTGTGTTAGAACAGAAAATCAAATATTATTTTTATAAAATGATATTGCAAATATAGAATACTAAAATTAAGGATTTCGTGTTTTTTTTTCTTGAAAACATGAATTATAACTTTTCTTTAACAAAGTAGTTTTCTTATGCTTTAATAATTGACCAATCAAAAAAGTATCTTTGCAAATATTATGAATACTTCTAAAAATCAAAGAAGTAGCATAAAACTAACCAACTTATGAGGAAAATAATTATTGGCATTCTTGGAATTCTATTAATTGCAGGTGCTGTTTTTTTAGGAAACTATTTTATAGAAAAAAATCAAAAACCGAAACCAAAATTTAAGAAAACTGTTAAAACTGTTTTCGTAGAAGATGTTGTGAATAAAGAAGTTCCTATTATTCTTTCTGCTAATGGAAACTTAATTGCTAAAAATAAAATAGCTATTTTCTCTGAAGTTCAAGGTGTTTTAAACACTTCTAAAAAAGCTTTTAAACCCGGTACAAAATATTATAAAGGAGAAACTTTATTAAGTGTAAATAGTGATGAGTTTTTAGCCAGTTTAAAATCACAAAAAAGTAATTTATACAATTTAATTACTTCTATTTTGCCTGATATTCGTTTAGATTATAAATCCCAATTTAACAAATGGGAAAGCTATTTGAAAAATTTTGACATTGAGAAAACTACTCCAAAATTACCAGAATTTTCATCAGATAAAGAAAAGTATTTTATCTCTGGACGTGGAATTTTAACAACATATTACAATGTTAAGAATTTAGAAGTTCGCTTATCTAAACACATCATAAAAGCACCATTTTCAGGAGTATTAACTGAGGCTTTAGTCAGTTCAGGAACATTGGTGAGATCTGGTCAAAAGTTAGGGGAATTTATAGATACTAGTGTTTATGAATTAGAAGTGTCAATCAATTCAGAATTTGCAGATTTGTTAAAAGTGGGCAATTCAGTTGAGTTGTCGAATTTAAACAAATCGAAATCGTATACAGGAAAAGTAGTAAGAGTTAATGGTAGAATAGATCAGGTTTCTCAAACCATAAATGTATACATAGATGTAAAACATCCAGATTTAAAAGAAGGGATGTTTTTAGAAGCTAATTTAATTGCAAAATCTGAAACTGATGCAATTGAAATACCGAGAAAATTATTGATAGATAACAAATCAGTTTATATTGTAAAAAATGATAGTATTCTTACATTACAAAATATAAATCCTGTCTATTTTGGTGCTGAAAATGTGGTCATTAAGGGGTTAAAAAATAGGGACAGAATCTTAACCCAACCTTTGCCTGTTGCTTTTGATGGAATGATTGTAAAAACCAATAAAAAGTAATTTAGAATGAAAAAAATCATTAGTTACTTTATAAAGTTTCCTGTTGCCGTAAATGTTGTAATTATTGCATTTATTGTTTTTGGAGCTGTAGGTGCATTTAGTATGAAATCCTCCTTTTTTCCTTTGGTAGATTCTCAATTAATACAAATAAACTTAACCTATCCAGGAGCATCACCTGCTGAAATGGAAGAAGGTGTTGTGCTTAAAATAGAAGATAATTTAAAAGGAATTGTAGGTGTAGAAAGAGTTACTTCTGTATCTAGAGAAAATGCTGCAGTTGTAAGTATTGAGGTAGAAAAAGGAAAAAATATTGATGTTGTTTTATCTGATGTAAAAAATGCAGTAGATAGAGTACCTTCTTTTCCTTCTGGTATGGAACCTGCTGTAATTGCAAAAGTAGAAAGCATAAGACCTACTATAAGTTTTTCAGTAAGTGGTAAAAATGTTTCTTTAAAAGCATTAAAACAATATGCTAGAAATATAGAAAATGATATTCGTGGAATTAATGGAATTTCTCAAGTAGTTTTATCTGGTTTTCCTGAAGAAGAAATAGAAATTGCTGTTCGTGAGAATGATTTAAGAGCCTATAATTTATCATTTACAGAAGTTGCAAATGCAGTTCGAAATTCTAATATTTTAATTACTGGTGGTAATATAAAAACGGCTGAAGAAGATTATTTAATTAGAGCTAGAAATCGTTCTTATTATGGAGTAGAATTGCAAAATATTATTGTAAGAACCCAACAAAATGGAACCATTATTCGCTTAAAAGATATTGCTGAAGTTAAAGATACCTGGTCAGAAAATCCAGATCGCTTATTTTTTAATGGAAACCTAGCATTAGATATTACAGTTAGTAATACCAATAGCGAAGATTTAATTTCTTCTGCTGATGAAATTAAAGATTACATACACGAATACAATCAAAAACAACAAAATGTTCAGTTGGCTGTAACTAGTGATAGAAGTACTACTTTAAATGGAAGAACCCAGTTGTTGATAGAAAACGGAATTGTAGGAATACTTTTAGTACTTTTCTTTTTAGCTCTATTTTTAAATTTACGTTTGGCAATTTGGGTGGCTTTTGGACTACCAATAGCGTTTTTAGGAATGTTTATGTTTGCAGCACAATTTGATGTTACTATCAATGTATTGTCTTTGTTTGGGATGATTATCGTAATTGGAATTTTGGTGGATGATGGAATTGTAATTGGTGAGAATATTTATCATCATTATTATGATTTAGGAAAATCTAAAATACAAGCTGCTATAGATGGAACTATGGAAGTAATACCTCCTATAGTATCAGCCATTTTAACAACAATTATTGCGTTTTCTACTTTCTTTTTTGTGGATGGTAGAATAGGTAGTTTTTTTGGTGAAGTTTCTACAATTGTACTCTTAACTTTGAGTGTTTCTCTAGTAGAGGCATTAATTATTTTACCAGCTCATATTGCGCATTCTAAAGCTTTAGATAGAAAACGTTTAGAGAATGGAGATGTACAAGAATATAAAGGGATTGATGGGTTTTTTAAAAAAATTAACAAAGCTGCAGATGCAGGTTTGTCTAAATTTAGAGACAATTATTATGTCCCATTTTTAAAATTTTCATTAAAAAATAAACTTTTTTCTTTTTGTGTGCCAATTGCTATTTTAATATTCAGTTTTATGGCAATAGGAGGTGGTATTGTAAGAACTTCTTTCTTTCCAAGAATTGCTAGTGATCGAGTGCAGATAAATCTAACAATGCCACAAGGAACCAATGAATTTATTACAGATTCTATTATTTCATCAATAGAAGAAAAAGTGTGGTTGGTAAATGATGAGTTTACAAAAAAACAAACAGGCAATTTACAAGTTGTAGAAAATGTGTTAAGAAGAGTTGGACCAGGAAGTGCAAATGCAAGATTAACAGTAAATCTTTTGCCTGGTGAAGCTCGTGATTTTTCATCACCTCAAATAACAAATTCTATTAGAGAAAAAGTAGGGAAAATCTATGGAGTAGAGAGTTTGGTTTTTGGTTCTGGAGGTAATTTTGGTGGCAGCCCAGTTGCTATTTCTTTATTAGGGAATAATATTAGCGAGTTAAAAGCTGTAAAAAACGAGTTGAAAACTGTTTTAGAAAACAATCCGTTATTAAAAGATGTAACAGATAATGATCCTGCAGGAATTAAAGAAATTAGCATTAAACTAAAAGACAATGCTTATTTGCTAGGTTTAAATTTGCAAGCTATAATGCAACAAGTACGTTATGGTTTTTTTGGTTTTCAAGCACAACGTTTTCAAAGAGGTCAAGATGAAATTAAAGTCTGGGTACGTTATAATAAGCAAGATAGATCTACCATAAAAGATTTGGATGATATGCGAATTATTGCACCAAATGGAACTCGAATTCCGTTTTCAGAAATCGCAAATTATACCATAGAAAGAGGAGATATTGCAATTAATCATTTAGATGGAAAACGTGAAATTCAAATCACAGCAGATTTAAAAGAATTAAAAGGAAGTGCCACAGAAATTTTGGCAGACGTAAGAACGAATATTATGCCAGAAATTCTTTCAAAATATTCTTCTGTAACACCAATCTATGAAGGTCAAAACAGAGAACGTAAAAAAACAACGGATTCCGTTGGTAAAGTAGGTTGGATAATTTTAGCATTAATTTATATTGTAATTGCTTTTACATTTAGGTCTTATTCGCAACCAATATTATTAATTATTATGATTCCTTTTAGTATGATTGGTGTGGTTTGGGGGCATTTTATTCACGATTTTGCTATTGGTATTTTATCCTTTTTAGGAATTATTGCATTGATAGGAATTATGGTGAATGACGGATTAGTTTTAATAGGTAAATTCAATAATTTCTTAAAAGAAGGTATGAAATACGATGATGCTTTAATTGCAGCTGGTCAATCAAGATTTAGAGCAATATTTTTAACTTCATTAACTACTGTTGCTGGTTTAGCACCTTTAATTTTTGAGAAAAGTAGACAAGCACAATTTTTAATTCCGATGGCAATTTCTATTGCTTATGGTATTGCAATTGCCACTTTATTAACGTTGGTACTTTTACCTCTTTTGTTATCAACATCAAATTGGTTTAAAGTACAAATAAAATGGCTAAAAACAGGTAATGAAATCACAAAAGAAGAAGTAGAAAGAGCAGTAATCGATTCTAAATATGATGAAAATGAAATTTAATAAACTCACTTTTTTAATTGTTTTTTTATCAATTTTAAGTAGTTTTTCTCAAGAAATTCTAACTAAAAAAGAAGCGTTAGAAATCACTTTAAAAAATAATTTTGGAATTAAAATAGCCAACAACAATATAGAAATTGCTAAAAATAATTCTAGTATTTTGAATAGTGGATTTTTACCAACAGCATCTTTAAGTTCTGGAGCAAATTATAATAGAAATAATCAAAGTTTAACCTTTACAGACAGAAATACAGGTGCAGATTCTGAAATATCAGGTAGTGGTGTAATTTCCAAAAATTATAATGCAAATTTGGGTATAAATTATACAATTTTTGATGGTTTAGGCAGAAAATACAATTACAAACAATTAAAAGAAACTTATAATTTATCAGAATTACAAGCAAGAGAAACTATTGAAAACACTTATTTACAATTGTTTACAATTTATTTTCAAATTGCTCGATTATCAGAAAATACAGCCAATTTAAAAGAAGCATTACGGATTTCAAAAAAACGTTTACAACGTGCTAAATATCAATATGATTATGGGCAATCTACCAAGTTAGAATATTTAAATGCACAAGTAGATGTTAATAATGATAGTATCACATTCATTTCTGCAAAGCAACAATTAGGTAATGCAAAAAGAGGTTTAAATGTAATTTTAGGTGTTGATAAAGAAATCAATTATGATGTAGAAACTAAAGTTGAATATAATGAATTGCTAAACCTTGCAGAACTACAACAGAAAACAATCGCAAACAATGCTTTATTAAAACAAAATGAAAAAAATATAGCAATAAGTGAATTTAATATTAAAGTAAACAAATCAAATTATTTTCCAACATTAGGTTTTAATGCGTCTTATGGATTTAATAGAACAGAAAATGAGAATTTAATCAATCCTTTTGGGGCCAAATTAATTACTTCTGATGGATTAAATGCAGGATTAAATTTAACTTGGAATATTTTTGATGGAGGAGGAAATAAAACAAGATTAGCGAATGCAAAAATAGCTTTAGATAATCAGCAAATAGCTTTAGAACAACAAAAAGTTACTATTAAAAACAACCTAAAAAATACTTGGGAAAACTACAACAATCAATTATTTATCTTAAAAGCACAAGAACAAAACGTAATAAGTAATCAGAATAACTTTGATAGAACTCAAGAGCGTTTCAAGTTAGGGCAAATTACTTCTTTAGAGTTTAGACAAGCTCAAATCAATTTAATTAATGCAAAAACGGCTTTAAACAATGCTAAATTTGATGCAAAACTAATTGAATTACAATTGTTACAATTAAGTGGTGATATTTTGAATTTTAAGTTTTAAAATAGAATACTAAAATATTTAGCAATATTATCCTTAAGAGTTAAGAAAAAGATAAGTTTATTTTTAAATATGGAAATCAAATTTTAAGGTTGTTTATAGTTAAAAACAGTCCCAAATAAAGTTCCCCAAACTAAATTTAGAACTGAAAAAGATTGCTCTTTTTTTTGCTTTTTATGAGGAAAATCAAAAAAGATTACTCTTTATTATTTGGTAGAAATAATCTGAAATATTTATCTCATAAATATATTTATCTCATAAGATTTATTATATGATATTTGTCATTTTGTTAAACAATGTTAATTTATAATTTTATATCAAAATTATAATATGGTGAGTTTAGTAAGTATACCTTTAGTTTCTTGGGTAAATGGTACTATTATGATTGGCGTTTTTGTAGCTGTTGTTATAGGTTTGGTTTTAGCAGTTTTTTCTTTAATAAAAACCGATAAAAAACCTAAATAACTAATTTAGTATTTTTATTAAAAACGAGTTTGTAAGCTCTGTTTTTTTATTCATTTTCTTTTAGTATTTTTATCTAAATAAAAAAGTAATATGCCCAATTATTTTAATAGTTTACTTACAAATTTTGGATATTTATTTGAACAAGATTTAATACAAGAAATAGAACTAATAGGAAACTATAAGTCTTTTAAACAAAATACTACAATTATCGAAATTGGAGATTATATAAAATCCATGCCTTTATTGTTGTCTGGTGCTATTAAAATTTTGAGAGAAGACGAAAAAGGCGAGGATTTAATATTGTACTATCTAGAAAAAGGCGACACTTGTGCAATGACACTTTCTTGTTGTATGGGAGACACTAAAAGTAAAATAAGAGCTGTTGCAGAAACAGATGTAGAACTTATTATGCTGCCAAAACAAAAGATGACGGATTGGTTAACTACCTATAAATCTTGGCAATCTTTTATACTACAGAGCTATCATAATAGGGTAGATGAATTGTTAGAAGCAGTAGATACCATCGCATTTTTAAAAATGGACGAAAGGCTTTTTAAATACTTAAAAGATAGAGCTATGGTAACTCATGATGATGAGTTAGATACTACTCATAAAGAAATTGCTGAAGATTTACATACCTCTAGAGTTGTGATTTCTAGACTTCTAAAAAAATTAGAAAACGAAAAGAAAATTATACTTTTTAGAAATAGTATAAAGGTCTTAGAGCTGTAACTTTTGTTACACTTTTTTAAAGTAATCTTTTTTATTTTTGATTAAAAATCAATCATGAAATACTTTATTTTTTTACTATCCCTACTTATTTTTTATAGTTGTAAAAAAGATGACAGACCTTCTTATGGAAAGAAGAAAGTAGTTGTCCAAAATCATCAAGGAAAAAAATTGATGCAAATCAAATGTTATGTTTGTCATAATCCTACAAGTCCTCATGATCAGAGAATTGGGCCTCCAATGATTGCTATAAAAAAACACTACATCAATAAAAATACTACAAAAGAAGAATTTATAAGAGCAATGCAAAATTGGATTAAAAATCCAACAATAGAAAATGCTAAAATGAGGGGAGCTGTAAATAAATTTGGAGTGATGCCAAAACAATATTTTTCAGAAAAAACAATCGAACAAATCTCTGAGTATATGTTTGATTATGAAATTGAAAAACCTAGCTGGTTCGAAAATCATCATAAGCAACAAAAAGGTCTTAACAAAAACAAAGGAATGGGTAAAGGAAAGGAAACGAAAGCTTCTCATTCAAATTTTGAAAATTTACCATTTGCAGAAAGAGGTTTGCAATATGCATTAGCTACCAAGAAAGTGTTAGGTAAAAACTTGATGGGAAAAATTGAAAAAGAAGGTACTGTAACAGCACTCAAATTTTGCAATACAAAAGCATATCCGCTTACCGATAGTATGGCAGTTTCTCTAAATGCAAAAATTAAAAGAGTTTCAGACAAAACTAGAAACCCAAATAATAAAGCAAATAAAAAAGAACTAGAATACATTTCTATTTTTAAAAGTGATGTTTTAAATGATAAAGAATCTGAACCAATTGTAGTAGAAAACTCAGAACATGTAAATGTGTATTACCCAATAAAAACAAATGGAATGTGTTTGCAATGTCATGGAAATATGAATGCCCAAATAACCCCAAAAACAATCTCTGCTATTTTAAATTTATATCCAAATGATAAAGCAGTTGGTTATGGTATAAATCAAGTTAGAGGTATTTGGAATGTTTCATTTAATAAGTAAATTTAAATATGAGTAGTTTTACTGAAATTATAAATCAAGAGAAACCTGTTTTAGTCGATTTTTTTGCAACTTGGTGTGGCCCATGTCAAACAATGAGTCCTATTCTAAAGCAAGTAAAAGAAGATTTAGGAAACAAAGTAAAAATCATAAAAATTGACGTTGATAAAAATCAAGCAATAGCTAGTAAATTTCAAGTAAGAGGAGTTCCAACATTCGTGTTGTTCAAAAATGGCAAACAAGTTTGGAGACAATCAGGATTAGTTTCAAAAAGAGATTTGATTTCGCTACTTAATCAGTAGTTTCAATACAGTCTAAACTGTAAAAACCACCACAATTTGTTGTTCTTTTTTTAGAGAACTGTGTTATTAAATAGGCAGTAGTAATAAGGTTTCTTAATTCACATAAATCAACAGAAAGTTCAGAATGGTCGTACAAACGTTTATTATCTTCATATAAAACTCGTAGTTTTTTCTCAGCTCTTTTTAATCGTTCGTTTGAACGAACAATTCCTACATAATTGGTCATAATAGTTTTGACTTCATTTCGATCATGAGTAATCAAAATTTTCTCCATGTTTTTGATGACACCTCTATCATTCCAAGCAGGTACATTGTCAGGAAATTTTGCTTTTTTAAACTTTTTAGTAATCGTTTTAAAAGCGCTATGCGCATAAACCAAACCTTCTAATAAAGAGTTAGAGGCTAGCCTATTTCCTCCATGTAAACCCGTTCTTGTAACTTCTCCACAAGCGTATAATTTTTTGATAGAAGTTTTTGCCTTTTTGTTCACATTAACACCACCACAAATGTAATGTGATGCAGGTACTACAGGAATATAGTTTTTAGCAACATCAATGTTTAAAGAGTTGCATTTTTTAGTGATATTTGGAAAATGCTCTTTAAATTTTGCCATATCTAAATGCGTACAATCTAGATATAGGTGAGGTTTTCCGCTCTTTTTTAGTTCGTTATCAATAGCTCTTGCAACAATGTCTCTAGATGCTAATTCCTCTCGTTCATCATATTTGTGCATAAAGGAATTACCATTAAAATCTCTCAATTTTGCACCAAAACCTCTAACAGCCTCAGAAATTAAAAATGCAGGATACTCTCCAGGATTATACAATGCAGTTGGGTGAAACTGAATAAACTCCATTTCAGAAATTTCTGCTTTGGCTCTATAAGCAATTCCTATTCCATCTCCAGTAGCAACCACAGGATTTGTAGTGGTTTCGTACACCTGCCCATTTCCACCAGAAGCTAAAATTGTAAACTTACTTACAAAGGTTTTTACTTTTGAAGTTTTAATATCCAAAACATAAGCTCCATAACAAGAAATTTTACTATTTCTTTTGGTTCTTTTTTGTTTTACTTGATGTTCTGTAATCAAGTCTATAGCATAATGATGTGTTAAGAAATCAATATTAGATAAGGCATTTACTTGAGCTAATAAAGCACGTTCAATTTCTGCACCAGTAATATCTGCGTGATGTAAAATTCGGTTTTGAGAATGTCCTCCTTCTCTTCCTAAATCATAATCACCCTTTTCATTTTCATCAAATTGAGCACCCCAATTGATTAACTCTTGCAACCTTTTTGGAGCAGCTTCAATCACCATTTTTACAACTTCTTCATCACACAAGCCATCTCCAGCAACTAAAGTGTCTTGTATATGTTGTTCAAACGTATCTACAGTTTTGTTGTAAACAGAAGCAATTCCACCTTGTGCATATTTGGTGTTAGATTCGCTTTGTTCATCTTTAGTAACAATAGTAATTTTTGCATTTTTAAACTTAGTAGCAGTTTTTAATGCAAATGTTAATCCTGCAATTCCAGAACCAATTACTAAAAAATCTGTAGTTGTTGTTTTTGCTTCAGGTAACATAATTTATTTAGATAACGCTAGCATTCTATTGATTGGAACAATAGCTTTTTTGCATAATTCTGCTTCAACTTCTATGTCTGGTAACTCGTATTTTAAGCATAAATACAATTTTTTCATTGTATTCATTTTCATGTAAGCACATTCACTACAAGCACAAGTATTGTCTTCTTTTGCAGGAGCAGGAATAATTTCTTTATCAGGATTTTCTTGCAACATTTGAAATAAAATTCCAGCTTCTGTGGCCACAATAAATTTTTTCTTTTTACTGTTTTTCACATGATTTAATAATCCTGAAGTAGATCCAATATATTTAGCAACTTTTAACATGTGTGCTTCAGATTCTGGATGTGCAATTAATTCAGCATCTGGATGTTCTTTGTATAAATCAATCAATTTTTCCATAGAAAAAGCCTCATGAACCATACAAGCTCCATCCCAAAGTAACATTTCTCTACCAGTTTCTTTGTTTAAATAATCGCCTAAATTTCTATCAGGAGCAAAAATAATAGGTTGATCTTGTGGAATTGAATCAATTATTTTCCTTGCATTTGATGATGTACACACATAATCACTCAATGCTTTAATTTCTGCAGAACAGTTAATATAAGTAACCACTAAATGATCTGGATGCTTAGCTTTAAAAGCAGAAAAAGCTTCTGGAGGACAAGAGTCTGCTAAAGAACAACCTGCTAATAAATCTGGTAAAAGTACTTTTTTAGTGGGATTTAATATTTTAGCTGTCTCAGCCATAAAATGCACACCAGCAAAGACAATTACATCAGCATCAGTTTTAGCAGCTTGTTGTGCTAATGCTAAACTATCCCCAACAAAATCTGCAATTTCTTGAATTTCATCAATTTGATAATAATGTGCAAGAATAACTGCATTTTTCTCCTTTTTTAATCTTAAGATTTCTTCTACATAATTGATATTTTGAGTTTCAATATCTAAAAAACCTTTTTCGTTAAGTTTTTCTTTTGCAGTAACTAAAGTTTCCATAAAAAGTGTTTATTTTTGAACAGGACTACAAATATAAACTCTATTTTTTTTGTAGGGAAATGATTGTAGCTATTCTATTAAATTATAACCATAAAGTTGGAAATGTTCAATTTAGATAAAGATTTTTGGGAAAACAAATATAAAACCAATAAAATTGGTTGGGATTTAGGTAAAATCTCATCTCCATTAAAAACTTATTTTGATCAACTAACTAATAAAGAACTAAAAATTTTAATTCCTGGTGGTGGAAATTCTTATGAAGCAGAATATCTTTTTAAGAAAGGATTTAAAAATGTGTTTGTTGTAGATTTAGCAAAATCAGCACTAGATAATCTAAAAACCAGAGTTCCTAGTTTTCCAGAATCTCAATTAATTTTAGGTAATTTTTTCGATATTAAAAACACTTTTGATTTAATTATTGAACAAACTTTTTTTTGTGCTTTAGATCCGAGTTTAAGAAAAAAATATGTTGATAAAATGAAGGGGTTACTCACTGAAAAAGGAAAGTTAGTTGGTTTACTTTTTGATGCAAAACTAAATGATGATCATCCACCTTTTGGTGGTAATAAAGCAGAATATTTAACTTATTTTGAACCTTATTTTACAATTGATACATTAACTGCTTGTTATAATTCTGAGAAAAACAGAAGTAATAGAGAGTTATTTGTTAAGTTTATTAAGAAGTAAAAAAAGAGCAAATCATTTTTTGACTCGCTCTTTTAAGAATAAATCTTGCAGAACTTGATGTTATTAAAACGTATACTGTAAAAAAGCAGAGAAATTACGTCCAGGTTCTGTAACTGGTGTCCTTCCAAAATTTGCTTGATTTGTAAAAGAAAAGTTTAAATGACTGTTGTATCCTTTATCAAAAACATTTAAAACAGCAAGTCCTAAAGTTGCATTTTTAAAAGGTTTTCCTCCAAAACGTAAATCTACAGTTTGATATCCTTTTGTGGAAGTTTCACCAAAACTTGCAGAAATATTTTCTTGTTTAGAAATTAAATTATACTGTGCATTTGCCCAAATATTTTCCTTTTCGAAACCAAAAGTAAATTTGGTTGTAAAAGGAGGTGTTAAAGGTAAAGATTCATCTAAATCTTTGTTTTTAGTATACACGTAAGAAAATTCAGTTTTAAAGTTATAGAAATCTAAAAAATCTAGCTGTGCTTTTGCTTCAAAACCAGTTTTAAAAGCATTGTCTAAATTCTGAAATACTTTTACATTTCTTGGATTTGCCATTGGCATAAACTTTCTTGTTTTAGTTGGATCTACAATTCCAACTATATAATTTTCGAAAGCTGAATAGTAAAGCGAAGTTTCAAACTGAAAACTATTAAAACCGTTCTTAAGCTTTTCAAAACCCTTTACACCAATTTCAAACTGATTATTAATTTCGGCTTTTAAATCAGGATTTCCAAGATATTCATACGGATCTTGTCCTACTGTAAAATGATTTATAAAACGTTCTATCATATTTGCTGTCCTTGTTCCACGACCATAAGCAGCCTCTAAAGTAAGCTTGTCCGAAAGCATTTTTTTAATAGAAATAGTTCCACTAAAAGTATGCTCTGTGCGTTTTTTTAAATTATACATGGCAGCAAAATCGTCTTCAGGATCTTTTATATCTGATGTTACATTGTCATAACGAATTCCTGTTGTTAAAACAGTTTTTTTGTTTAGATTGTATTTTGCTTCCGTAAAAAAACCAAGATCTGTTATTTGAGAATCTTGCCAAACTTTGTCGTTAAAGGTTCTAGGATTTGGCAATGGATTTCCGTTCATAATTTTAACAACTCTTGTTCTTTCTCCATCTCTTGCAATATTCATTAAATCAACTCCAGAAAAAACATTTAAATTTTTGCTAGGGTTCCAGTTCATTTCAAATTTTCCTCCAATTGTAGTAGCTTCAACTGCAGAAGATGCTTCCATCATCATAAAAGAAGGTCTGTTTGTATTGGTCATTAAATGATCTACGAAACTATGATATCCTTTAACTGAAATAGATTTAATTTTATCAGCAATTTCATCAATTTTATAATCAACAGAAAGTATACTACTATTGTCATATTCAGTATCCATAGGTAATGCAGCATGTAAAACATCTCTACCAAAAGATTGTCTCCAATCAATTTTTAAACGTTGATTTTTGGTAAAATTGTAGCCTAGTTTAATTCCGTAATCAGAACTTTTAAAAGAAGATGGAATCTCAGTACCAAAACCGTCTTTATAATTTCCAAAATTTCTGTATCCACCATTGGCAACAATATCAAACTTTTTGTTAATGTATTGCAATTCAGCTAAATTTACTAAAGAGTTTCCATTGCTTTCATATCCTCCAGAAACTTTACCGTGAAAACCATAATCTTCATAGTTTGGTTTTTGAGTAACAAGGTTTATTATACCTCCAAAAGTTGCACCATATCTTACTGTATATGGTCCTTTTATGATTTCAATTTTAGAAATTTCTTCAGGAATTATATGTGTTGTAATTGGATCCATTCTATTTGGACAAGCGTGCATTGCTTTTGTACCACCATCATATTGAATGTTTAATTGCTCATATTGAGCAGCTCTAAAAGATGGGTCTATAGCATAATTACCTCTTTTTATAACAGAAAATCCGTTAATGTTGTTAAATAAATCTGCAACATTTTTAGGTTGCACAATTTTTTTAGCATAATTGTTTGATGATACGCTAAATACAGGGTCTTTTTTTAATTTACCTGTTACTATAACTTCATCTAATTTTACTGATTTTTTTGTGATACTATCTGTTTTAGTCGTTTCTTTTTTTTGACTAAAAGATGTAGCAGAAATTAGCGTGCATAGCAGCACACTGTAAAATATTTTCATTTGTAATTGTTTTATTTTTAAGTATTTATATGTTTTATAGAAAATCTATAAACTGAAAAAACAATTAGGCATTTGGTGGATGAAAATGAGAGTCTAATAATTTAAAACTATAAAGATTTAAGTAATAAAAATTAGATTTTTTTAGAAGGTTGTTTAATGTTAAATGATAAGAAGAATTTTTCTGATTATATAAAATAATATCCTTAAAATCAATAAGTTGTATAGGTGTGTTTTGTTCTTGGTTAGTGGTTTTTGTGATCTTTTTTAGATGACATTTACCATTACATGCTAACTCAGGTTGATCTTTATTTTCACACAATTCTTCTATAAAACCAATTGGATCTATAGTATAATAGATATGCGTAAAAGAAACTCTTAACATATTATACAATACAAGACTGCTTAAGAAAATTGCGTAGAGAAGGGTTTTATTTTTAGAAAGAAAAACCAACAGAAATAATGTTTTGTATCAAAGTTATTATAGCACAAATATAAGCATCAAAAACCACATATCTGTGTAACTAAGGTTACCAATAACTTCTTTTTTTCGTAATACCTTTATACAAAGAATTTTAAATTTTAGAAATTATGAAAAAAGCAATCAAAAAAACAGTACATCTTTTTCTAATGATAACTTTTGCTATCTTAATACATGGATGTTCAGAAGATTCTAATGATACGCTAGATATATTTAACAATCAAGATGACATCGTAAATTTAGATGATAATGTAACAGTTTCAGAAGAAGATTCAGCAGCATTATTATTTATGTTAGAAGAAGAAAAATTAGCAAGAGATACTTATGAATATTTAAACAAAACTTGGGGTTTAAATCAGTTTGCAAACATTAAAAAAAGTGAACAAAAGCATATGGATGCAATTGAAAACTTATTAAAACAACATAAGATTTCCTATACTATTTTACCAGAAGGCGTTTTTAGCAATCAAGAATTACAAAACCATTATGATAACTTTGTAATAGATGGTGCTAAAAGTGTTGTAGACGCTTTAAAAATTGGTGCAACCATAGAAGATTTAGATATCAAAGATTTAGAAAGCTACGTTTCTCTTACAGAAAATAATACTTTAATAAATGTATATCAAAATTTAATATGTGGATCTAGAAATCACTTAAGAAGTTTTATGAAAGGCTTAGATAAAAATGGTGGCACATACACACCTCAGTTTATCACTCAAGATGAATTTAATAGCATTATAAATAGTAGTAACGAACAATGTAATTAGTTTTAATTTTTAAGTTGGTTAAAAAGCACTTAAGTCTTTATAATTTAGGTGCTTTTTCTTTGGTAACTAATGTTACTAAAAAAAGGTTTTATTCACTTTAGTTTTGCATTGTTAAAATATAACAGATGAAAAAAATAATGAAGAGCTTACTTATAATTGTGTTAATGTTTTCTCAACAATTACCTGCACAAGAGATAATTTCGATTAATAAGTCTGAGGTTTTGTCTAAAATTTCTGAAAATAATTTATCCTTAAAAATTTCTAAAGAGGCGTTTAATGCTGCCAAAGCAGATTATAAACAAACCAACGCTGTTTTTTTACCGAATATAACAGCAAGTCATACAGGTATTTCTACAACAAATCCTTTAATGGCTTTTGGTTCTAAATTAAACCAAGGAATTTTAATACAGAACGATTTTAATCCAGCTTTATTAAACAACCCAAAACAAACTCAAAACTTTGCTACAGTCATAAAAGTAGAGCAACCGCTTATCAATTTAGATGGTTTTTATCAAAGAAAAGCTGCAAAGTCTAAAATGGAAGGAATGTCTTTAAAAACAGAACGAACTCAAGATTATTTGGTGTTTGAAGTTGAAAAAGCATACATGCAATTGCAATTGGCTTATAAAGCTGTAGCTGTTTTAGAAAAAGCGCTAGAAGCTGCAAATGCAAACAAGCAAATGGCAGACAATAGTTTTAAGCAAGGTTTTTTGCAGCGAGCTGATGTTTTAAATGTTGAGGTAAGAGTTACTGAAGTTAAAAATCAACTGCAAACAGCAAAAAGTAATGTGCAAAATGCATCTAACTATATTTCATTTTTAATGAATGATGAAAGCTATGTTGTGTATAAACCAACAGAAAGTTTAACAGTTTCTAGTATTGATACAAGTGATAAAAATATTTCTGAAAACAGATCAGATATTAAAGCAATGCATTTAGCTTCTAAGGCTTATGAGGATATGAATAAAGCTGATAAAATGGCGTTTCTACCTCGTTTAAACGCTTTTGGAAGTTATGAGATGTATGATAACAAAGTTTTTCAAGGAAATGCAAATGGATATTTAATTGGAGCACAATTAAGTTGGGATATTTTTAAAGGTTCTAAACGTTTTGGAAAAGCTCAAAAAAGTAAGGCTGAATTTGAAAAGTCTAAGTTAGAATACAATCAATATGTGTCTAAAAGTAATTTAGAATTGAACAAAGTAAAACGTCAATTAGTAGATGCTAAAAACAGATTAGAATTAACAAGTTTAGCAGTTGAACAATCTGAAGAATCTTTAAGAATAAGAAAAAATAGATTTAAAGAAGGTTTAGAAAAAACTTCTGATTTATTAATTGCAGAAGCTCAATATTCTAAAAAACAATTAGAATATTATCAAACAATTTTCGAATACAATTTTACACAAACTTATTTAGAATTTTTAACCAAAGAATAGAAAAGAGTTGGCAGTAAGCAGTCTCAGTTTTCAGTAAAAAAATAAAACCCATTAAAATGAAAAAATATATCAACATAATCTCGTTTATAGCTGCATCATTGTTTCTTACAAGTTGTAGTAATGAAGATAAAAAAGTTGTAGTCGATAATACACCTGCAATTAGAGTTAAAGTTAGTCAAACTGTAAAAAATAATAAAAGTCAATTTTTGTCTGTTAGTGGAAAAATACAAGCATCTAATAGCGCTGATTTAAGTACAAGAATGATGGGTTATGTGAATAAAGTTTACGTAAATGTTGGAGATAAAGTTAAAAAAGGTCAGTTGTTAATTTCTATTAATAATTCAGATTTAGAAGCAAAAAAAGGACAAGTTAATGCTGGAATAACTCAAGCAAAAGCTGCTTTTAAAAATGCTGAAAAGAATTACAATCGTTTTAAAAACTTATTTGAAAGTAATAGTGTTACTCAAAAAGAAATGGATGATATGACTGCAAATTACGAAGTTGCAAAAGCGGGTTTAGAAGCTGCAAATCAAATGAAAAACGAGATAAATGCTCAGTTTACATATTCTAACATTACAGCGCCTTTTGGTGGTGTAATTACAAGTAAAAATATTGAAGCAGGAGATATGGCAAACCCAGGAATGCCTTTAATTAGTTTAGAAACTCCAAAAAAGTTTGAAGTAATGGCAATGGTACCAGAAACAGAAATATCTAATATTAAAAAAGGTACAGCAGTTAATGTTTTAGTAAAAGCAATTGACAAAACAATTATAGGAAAAGTTACAGAAGTTAGTACTTCTGCAAAAAATACTGGAGGACAATATTTAGCAAAAATTGCTTTAGCTAAAACAGATGCTACTATTTTATCTGGAATGTTTTCTACGGTTCAGTTTCCGGTAGAAAGAAAAGTAAAATCTGAGTTGGTTTTAATTCCTATGGATGCAATAGTTAAAAACGGACAATTATCTGGTGTTTACACTGTAAGTTCAAGCAATACAGCACTATTACGTTGGTTGCGTTTAGGTAGAACTTATGGAAATAGTGTTGAGGTTTTATCGGGTTTAAATACTGATGAATCTTACATTGTTTCTGCTGAAGGTAAATTATTCAACGGAGCTAAAATTAGTATTCAGTAAGCAGTTTTACAGTCTTATTTGATAGTAAAATAAAATTAACAAAATTAGTTAGAATTGTTGCGTTAAGGATAGCAATGGAAATCCTTTTTTTGCTGCCATTTATGGCAAAAAAAGATTGAAATGGATAGCCTGTTAAAACGCCCAAAATATAAAAAGATATGAAAGAAGGTTTAGCTGGAAAAATTGCAAAAGTCTTTATTGGATCTAAATTGACTGTATTACTAATGATCGTTTTTATGGTTGTTGGGGTGTATGCTTCGTTTTTAATTCCGAGAGAAGAAGAGCCACAAATTGATGTGCCAATGGCAGATATTTTTGTTGGATATCCAGGTGCAAGTCCTACAGAGGTTGAGAATAGAGTGGTAAAACCTTTAGAGAAATTAATTTCGAATATAAAAGGTGTAGAGTATGTGTATGCTACTGCTATGAACGAAAAAGCAATGGTAATTGTGCAGTTTTATGTGGGCGAAGATATTGAGCGTTCGTTTGTAAAATTATACAATGAAATTAACAAACATATGGATCAAATGCCTGCTGGTGTTACGTTTCCATTAGTTAAAACACGTGCTATTGATGATGTGCCAATGTTGGGTTTAACCTTGTGGAGCGAAAACTATAGCGATTATCAATTAAGCCAAATAGCACAAGAGTTAGAAACCGAAATTAAAAAGGTAAATGACGTTTCTATAACTCATAAAATTGGTGGAAGAAATCGTCAGTTAAGAGTGGTTTTAGATAAAGCTAAATTAGCTTCTAGTGGATTGGATTTCTTGTCGGTTTCTGAAATGATAAAAGCCAATAACACGCAATTAAGTTCTGGAAGTTTTGATAGAAATGATACTGAGTTTTTGGTTAATACTGGAAAGTTTTTAGCTTCTGTAACAGATGTTGAGAATTTGGTAGTTGGTGTACAAGAGAATCAACCAATTTATTTAAAACAAATTGCAACAATTGTTGATGGACCAGAAATTCCACAGAATTATGTGTCTTTAGGTTTTGGAAAAGGGAGTGAAAAATCTACTGAATATAAATCTGAATATCCTGCAGTAACAATTTCTGTTGCGAAAAGAAAAGGAGCAGATGCAATGAAAATTGCTGAAGTAGTTTTAGATAAAGTAGCGCATTTACGTACAACTTTAATTCCTGATAATGTTCATGTAGAAGTTACTAGAAATTATGGAGAAACTGCATCACATAAAGTGTCAGAATTATTATTACACTTAATTGGTTCTATCATTGCAGTAACTCTTGTAGTTATGTTGGCTATGGGTTGGAGAGGTGGATTAGTAGTGTTTTTATCTGTGCCAATTACGTTTGCTTTAACATTGTTAAGTTACTATATGTTAGATTATACACTTAACAGAATTACACTTTTTGCTTTGGTATTTGTAACAGGTATTGTAGTAGATGATTCCATAATTATTGCAGAAAATATGCACAGACATTTTAAAATGAAACGTCTGCCATTTAAACAAGCTGCGTTATACGCAATTAACGAAGTTGGAAACCCAACAATATTGGCAACATTTACTGTTATTGCTTCTGTTTTACCAATGGCATTTGTATCTGGTTTAATGGGGCCTTATATGGCGCCAATGCCAATTGGAGCATCTATTGCAATGATATTGTCATTGTTTGTAGCGTTAACAATTACACCTTATTTAGGATACATTTTCTTAAGAGAAAAAGATAAAAAAGGAGGAGAAGAAAAAGTTGAAAAACCTTTAGAAGAAACGTTTATTTATAAAGTTTATAACAAATTTGAAAGACCTTTATTAGAAAACAAAACCAAAAGATGGTTGTTTTTAGGCGGAACATTTCTAGTTTTAATGGCAACAATGTTGTTGTTTTTCACCAATTCTGTGGCTGTAAAAATGTTACCTTTTGATAATAAAAACGAATTTCAGGTGGTAATTGACATGCCAGAAGGAACAACTTTAGAAAGAACAGGAGTTGTTACGCAAGAAATTGCACAGTATTTATCTACAAGACCAGAAGTGGTAAATTATCAAAATTATGTGGGTACTTCTGCACCTATTACTTTTAATGGATTAGTTCGTCATTACGATTTACGTGGTGGCTCTAATATGGCAGATATTCAAGTGAATTTAGTTGATAAAGGTGAAAGAAGTATTCAAAGTCATGGAATTGCAAAATTATTACGTTCAGAAATTCAGAAAATTGCTGCAAAATACAATGCCAATGTAAAATTAGTTGAAGTTCCACCTGGACCACCAGTTTTATCTACCATTGTTGCTGAGGTTTATGGGCCTGATTATAAAGAGCAAATTAGAATTGCAGATGACATTCAAAATATCTTAAAAAATACAGATGATGTGGTTGATGTTGATTTTATGGTGGAAGCAGATCAAAAAGAATATCAGTTTGAAATCAACAAAGAAAAAGCAATGTTATATGGAGTTGCTCCAAAACAAATTGCATATACAATGAATATGGCTTTGTCTAACAGCCCAATTACAACTTTATATGATGAAGATGCTGTAAATCAGGTAGGTTTGGTATTGAGTTTAGATGAAAGCGAAAAATCTACTATTTCTGATATTTCACAATTAAAAGTAAAATCGAAACAAGGCAATATGGTTCCTATTGCTGATTTGGTTGAAATTAAAGAAACCTTAGCAGAAAAAAGTATTTTCAGAAAAAACCAAAAACGTGTTGTTTATGTTATGGCAGATATGGCAGGTGAATTAGAGAGTCCTGCATATGCAATTTTAGGAATGGAAGATAAATTGAATGAGATTAAACTTCCTAAAGGATATAAATTAAATGAAATGTATTTGGGTCAACCAGATTTTGAAGATGATTATACTGTAAAATGGGATGGTGAATGGCAAATTACCTTAGAGGTTTTTAGAGATTTAGGAATCGCATTTTTAGGAGCAATCATCTTAATTTATATTTTAATTGTGGGATGGTTTCAAAACTTTAAAGCACCTATTGTAATGATGGTTGCAATTCCATTATCATTAATAGGAATTGTTTTAGGACACTGGATGATGGGAGCGTTTTTTACGGCAACTTCATTTATTGGAATGATTGCATTAGCTGGAATTATGGTAAGAAATTCAGTTTTGTTGATCGATTTTATCAACCTAAGAACAGCCGAAGGAATTCCTTTAAAACAAGCTTGTATTGAAGCTGGAGCAGTAAGAACTACCCCAATTTTATTAACAGCAGGAACCGTTGTTATTGGAGCCTTTGTTATTCTGTTTGATCCAATTTTTCAAGGATTGGCAATATCGTTAATGGGAGGGACTATTGTTTCAACTGTATTAACATTATTAGTGGTGCCTTTGGTCTATTATATGATTGAAAAAAAGAATTATAAATAGTTCTCGACTGCACTCGAACGAACAATAAAAAGTAAACTCATGAAATTAGTATTAGTTACAGCAGTAAAGGAATTTCAAAAAGATGTTCTAGAGATTTTTAGAAAAGCCAATATCGATAGTTTTAGTACTTCAGAGATTGATGGGTTTAAGAATCTACCACAAGTTTTAATGGCGTCAAACTGGTTTTCTGCAGAAAAAATCGGAAATGAATCTTCTTTGTTTTTTTCATTTACAAATAAAGAAAAGATTGATGGGTTGTTTGTATTGCTAGAAGAATTCAATAAAAATATAGTAACAAATAACCCAATAAAAGCAATTGTTTTACCAATTGAAAGATTTATATAAATTTTAAAAAAAGATAAAAATGTTAAACAAATATTTTAGAGTAATAGTAGGAATAATGGTTTTATTAATGGTGACCTTAACTTATTTTGTAAGTATTAATTGGTTATGGTTTGGAGTATTTATTGGTTTAAATATGATACAATCTGCATTTACAAAATGGTGTTTGTTAGAAACAATTCTTGTAAAATTAGGAGTAAAAAAAGAAGGAGATTCTTGTTCATCTTGTTAAAAAAATAATTTTCCCCTTCTTAAAAAAGAGGCTGATTTCTATATTTGGAGCAGCCTCTTTTGAAATTAGTAAACTATTTATTCAATCATATATAATTTTAATTGTTATTTTTATTTATTCTAAATAAATATTTATATTTGCAGTATAATTAATAATAATGATTGTTTTTTACACTTCTAAAAAGCCAACAATACAATTAAACAACTCTGAAATATGCAATAGTGTTTGTACTTCTAATTGTATAAAACCAAAAAGTAAGTGTTGCAATAAATACAAGAAAAAAGGTGTCAATTGTAAAAGGTGCCCTAATGTGTTATTAAAAATTGCTTCTTAATAAATTTTCAAGTTATTTAGTATTGTAACTATTGGGTATTAATTTTTTAATTCTCAATTTAAAAGAGAATAAAGTTTTATTTTTGTCGTTTATTTTTATGTTATGAAAAATATAAACTACTTTTTAATATTAATGTCATTTACTTTTTTAATAAGTGCTTGCGAAGAAAATGGTATTTTTTTTCCTTCTAAAGCTACTTCACAAAGCAAAGGTTTATTTGAGGTTATTATTGATGGCGATGTTTTTTCGACTGAGAATGCAAGTTTTACATCTGATGGTGTAGACATATTTATAAATGCTAAAAAGCCAGAAACAAATGAAATTTTTACTTTAAAAGTAGATGATTTTACTATCAGTAGTTTTAGTATTGAAGGAGAAAATACTGTGGCTTCTTATATAAAAAATAATGCTGGTTCTGATGATATTTGGACCACTAGTAATGAAACTTCAAGTAGAGGTAACATCGAATTTACAGCTATCGATTTTGTAGATAATAGAGTGTCAGGAAAATTTAATTTTATTGGAAAAAATCTCTCAACTGGTAGCTCTAGAGCTTTTACTAATGGTGTTTTTACAAATGTGCCAAAAAGTGAATCACTTATAACCGATGATATATTTACTGCTAAAATTGATGGAGTAGTATATGAAGATATTAGTCTTTTTGGTAACTTAGTATCTGTTGGTAGTAGTGATCTAATTATGATTAATGCGAATAAAAGTTTAACAGAAACAATTGGTATTACAATACCATCTACGATTTTAGTTGGTGAATTTGATTTAGGTTCTTTTACATCTCAAACTGAGCCTACTGCACAATATACACTAGATGGTGATATTTATGTTGCAAATGGTAAAATAGTAATTGCAAATCACGACAAAATTTCTAAATTAATTTCAGGAACTTTTCAGTTTGAAGCAAGTTCACTTACTAGTAATAATACTCCAAGTTTTTCTATAACAGAAGGAGAGTTTAGTATTTCTTATTAAAAAAAACCTACAAGATTTAATTAAAAATCTTGTAGGAATAAAAAAATCACATTTTCTTTTTACATAAAGGGTCAGCCCCAATAGTTCCATTTAAATTTTCTAAATAATATTTAGATTTTGCTTGTTTATGTAGTTCTTGAACTTTTTCTAAACGTTTATTAATACTCATTTCAGTAATTAGCTTTTTGTTATCAAGATTGGTAATAAAAGCCTCTAAATAGTCGATTTGTTTTTTATAAAAAACAATATCTTTTTCTTGTTTTAATTTTAATCGATCTTTATACCAATCACTATTAATTACATATTCTCTATCAAAATATTTACGTAATTCAGGATCGCTAATATCTTTACCTTCGTAGTTTCCATAAGCCATTATGTGTAGTAAGATTTTTAATGGAGGTATTGCAGCTTCTACACTTTCGTCTTCAAAATAGTTTAAAGCTACTTTTTGCTGTGCTTCGCAAATATTTTTAATTCCATCTATATAATCTTCTAAACCTTGCAACTCAGGTTTTAACATTCTTTCGCTAAATACAGCTGTTGGTTCATCAAAAATTCTACTCATACATCTGTAAGAAAAAGTTTTAGTAATTCTATAACCTAACCTACTTGCTAAAATTTTCTCTCCTTCAAACTCAAAGTCTTCTATTTTTTCTAAAGCACCGTTTTTAATTAATGCATTAGGATCTCTATCTTCAGGTTCTAATCTTGCCCAAATTTCAGGAATCAACAAACTTACATCATGGTCAATTTTATTTTCTGCACCTACAAAACCAGCAGCAGTACTAAATCCATTAGATTCTGTTAAAATATGAGATAATAAAGCATTGTTTAGATCTGTTGTTGGTGTTAGCATATTGAATGGTGCTTTTGTTAAAGCGCCTTCAGAACCTGCTCCTGTTGTAGATGGAGATTTACCTGTTAAACTACAGATAAAGTCCATAAATAACTCTGGAGTTTCTTGATAATGAATTGGACTGTAAACTGCTAATGGTCTAATTCCTGCAGCTTTATCAACAGGGTTATTTCTTCTACCTGGCAATACTGCATTTACTACGTGGTTTAGAGGTTCGTTCAATTCAATTTTTCTTACTAAACGTACACCTATATCTGCTAAATAACTTGCTTCAGTTTCGTTTACAAAACGGTTTGGCTCTAAATAACGAGGGTTTTTTGTTGGTTCTCCGTTTACAATTCTTGTATGAGAAGGCACTACAAAATACTCCTCTTCTTTATCACTTTTAACAATACTTTCTATAAAGTCTTGTACGGGTTTTGTGTATTTGTCAAAGTTGATAGTATCTTCATATAAAGCAATTGCATCTGCTTTTTTCAATAACTCATAGTTAGTTAAAAAACGTCCATCAGTAACTAAATCTAATTCTGCACCTTTGTCATAACCTCTAACTACAGCTTCATCTGGTCTTTGAAATAAGTGAGCTTCACAATTGGTTAATACTTTTAAACTCTTATTTGGAAACTCAGGATTTAAGTTTGATAAAGATGTTCTTGGCAAAGTAATAGAAGCAGAAATATCATCTTCGGTTTGAATTTTTTCACAAGGAGAAAAATCAGAACGCAATTTGTTTAGCATCCAGTTACCTTGTTGATTAAATCCAATACGAACGTAACTTCCTATTACTGGCATATTGTTGTATAATAAACCTGTCCCTTTTTTTCCGTTGATAATTTCAACAGACATGTATTCTTTCCAATTTAAACCACCATGAGCTTGTCTGTACAAACGTTTTACAAATAAGACCAAAGAACGAACATGAACAGGAATGTTTTTTAACATTTCATTATATTCATCAGAGTTTTGATCTGAAGGTGTTAACAATCTTACAGCAGAACTTAATGATCTTTCTTCGCTTAAAAACGATCTAGAAATAGGTCTGTTTGGATCTTTAACTTTCCAACGATTAGAATAAACGTATTCTATAATTTCATCTGCTTTCTTAAAATCTTCTTCTATATTTTGGATGTTAAAATTGCTATACGTAATAGCATTTTGCATCGATTTAGAAATTTCAGATTTCCCACCTCCAGATACTGTACATGGTTTGTGGCAAAAAACACCTTCTGCAAACGTATCTACAATTCTCCATAAATTAATAGATTTATGCTTTTCTAATTTAAATTTATTTCCTGTTGGATGTACATAAGTTTTGTAAGGAGATAAAGTTAACTTTTGTTCTTTACTATTATGGGTCCAAGTAATGCTGTTGGTATTTGTATTTACGTAAGCAAACTCTGGAATATAGATAATATTTGGGTATTTTTTATCGATTGCATAATTTTCTGGTTTCACATCAATTGCGTCTCCTAAAAGTTGTTTTACACCTTCAAAAGTATGTTTAAAATTATGGAATTCAGAATAGTCTTTACCATCTAAAGTATCTCCCATAATTCTTTTGGCAAATGCAATTGCACCTCCTGCATGTTCTTCTTCTACCAAACCAAATAAGTTGGCAGAATAACTAATTTGAGTTTTGATTTCTTTTTTAGAATACCCATAGTAATTGTCTGCAATTAAAGTAATTACAACACCTCTATCATCTCTACAAGTAATCTTAAAAGCACCACCATCATTGTAAAGTTCGTTTTCATCTTTCCAGCACATTCCATCTTTTTTCTGACGCTCTGTAGCATCATCAAAATGAGGTAAACCAACTTCTTTCTTTTTAAGTTTTAATAACTGTGGAGCTAAAACAATACAACCAGTATGTCCTGTCCAATGTTCTGGATCTAGAGCTGCATCGTTTTGTGCTAAATTAGGATCACCAGCATTACCAAAAATAGATTCAACAAAATCTAAGTTACTTACTAAGTTTCCAGGAACAAAAAAGCGAACTTCTAAGGATTTTTTAGGAGTAACTCCTTTTACTTCTGGGCAAACAGTTGGTCTTAATAACATAGAAACCATCACTTTTGCTTTGTCTTCTTGATTAGATGTAAATGGTAATATTTTTAAATTATCAGAAGGATTAAAAGCCGCATTTAAGAAATGAGCAAAAACTACTTTTGGTACTTCAAATTTATCTAAAGGAACAGGTAAATTTCCTTCCACAATATGAAAAGTGCCTTTTGTAGTTCTTTTATCGTGCAAAGGGTTGTTTAAAATACCTTGTTTTATTCTGCTTGATGTAACTAAATCGCTTTTAAAAGAATCTCCATTTGGAGGTAAGCTAACTTCTCTTGCTTGTCCTTTTTTTGATAAAATTAAGGTGTTGTTTGGAACAACTATGGGTTTATCAATTTTAATCTCTTTTAAATAATCATCTATAAAATCTTGAATTCTTGTATCTACAGGAGAATGATGTTTTGATAACAATCTCGATTTTTCTTGTAAGCTTTTGATAATTCCACTCGTTAATTTCTCAAATTTTGGGTCTATAAAATCACCTTTTGTGTCTTTAAAAGTAGGCTGTCCTAATGATGCTAATTGTAAGTTAATAAACTGAACAATATCTTTTCTAGTTTCTTGCATGACGTTTCATTTGATATAATTAGAATAATTTCTGCAACAAAATTATGCTATCACTTCAGCAAAAAAGCTGTCAAATGTCATATTGCAAATATATTTTTACGAATACGTTTTAGGAGTAAGTAGTATTTTTAACTAAGAAAATTATTATTTAAAAGCATTTAAACCAGTTATATCTAAACCTGTTATTAATAAATGAATATCATGAGTACCTTCATAAGTAATTACACTTTCTAAATTCATAGAATGACGCATAATTGAATATTCGCCAGTTATACCCATTCCACCTAACATCTGTCTTGCTTCTCTTGCTATTTTTATAGCCATATCTACATTATTGCGTTTAGCCATAGAAATTTGTGCAGAAGTTGCTTTTTCCTCATTTCTTAAAGTACCTAATCTCCAAGCTAATAATTGTGCTTTTGTAATTTCTGTAATCATTTCGGCTAACTTTTTCTGTTGTAACTGAAATTGGCCAATTGGTTTCCCAAATTGCTTACGTTCTATACAATAACGTAAAGCTGTGTCATAACAATCCATTGCTGCTCCAATTGCACCCCAAGCAATTCCAAAACGAGCGGAATCTAAACAGCCTAATGGAGCTCCTAAACCCGATTTATTAGGTAATAAATTTTCTTTTGGTACTTTTACATTATCAAAAATCAACTCTCCAGTAGATGAAGCACGTAAAGACCATTTGTTATGAGTTTCTGGTGTAGAAAAACCTTCCATTCCACGTTCTACAAGTAACCCATGAATTCTACCTTCTTCATTTTTAGCCCAAACCACAGCAACTTGTGCAAATGGGGCGTTAGAAATCCACATTTTAGCGCCATTTAAAAGGTAATGGTCACCCATATCTTTAAATTTGGTTTCCATTCCTGCAGGATTAGAACCATGATTAGGTTCTGTTAAGCCAAAGCAGCCCATCCATTCTCCTGAAGCTAGTTTTGGTAAATATTTTTTACGTTGCGCTTCATTTCCATATTTGTAAATAGGATACATTACAAGAGAAGATTGAACAGAAGCTGTAGATCTAACTCCAGAATCTCCACGTTCTATTTCTTGCATTATCAAACCATAAGAAATTTGATCCAATCCAGCACCTCCATATTCCTCAGGAATATATGGGCCAAAAGCTCCTATTTCTGCTAAACCATTAATAATTTGAGTTGGGAACTTTGCTTTTTGTGCATATTCTTCAATGATAGGAGAAACATCACGTTTTACCCAACCACGAGCAGCTTCACGTACTAATTTGTGTTCTTCAGTCAATAAATCATCTAAATTATAGTAATCTGGTGCTTGAAATAAGTCTGCCTTCATTAATTATATTTTTAAAAAGTTTAATATTTAACAAAAATATTAATTATTGTTTAATTTTTGTATAAAAAATAGAAATGATTGAAAAATATATTTCTATAAAAATACGGATTTTTTGAAGTTCATCAATCTAAAGCTGAAAAAGTTATAGTTTTCTCTTAAGTTTGTCATAATGAAGTTTACGTTAGGAAAACAAGAGCGATTAAAAAGTAAAAAGCTGATTGAAAAGCTTTATAAAGAAGGAAATTCTGTAAAAGTTTTTCCACTTAGAATGATGTATTTACAAACAGAGCATACATCAAATTTTCCTGCTCAAGTAGGTGTTTCTGTAGCAAAAAGAAACTTTAAAAAAGCACCAGATAGAAATCGTTTAAAAAGGTTAATGCGTGAAACGTATCGTTTACAAAAACATGTGGTTTACAATGATTTGGAAAAACCTTATATCTATATGATTTCGTATATTGGGAAAGAAGAAAAACCATATGAAGAACTTTTTTCTAAAATGAATAAATTATTAAGCTTATTTGTTGAGAAAGTAAATAACATAGACAATGAAGTACTTTAAATTAAAAAGAAATGCCCTTATTATTTTATTGGTAGGAACGATTTTTTTGTCGTTTTCTTTTAAATCTAATTTCTTTGAAGTTGCAAAACAGATTGAAATTTACAACTCTTTGTTTAAGGAGTTGAATATGTATTATGTTGATGAAATTAATCCTGCTGAATTAACAGATAAAGCCATAAAAAATACCTTAAAAGATCTAGATCCATATACCAATTTTTATAATGAACAAGATGTAGAAGATGCAAGAATTAGAAGAGAAGGAGAATATGCAGGCATAGGAGCATCAGTTTATTATACAAAACAAGGCATACAAATTAAAGAGGTTTACAAAGGGTTTTCTGCTGATAAAGCTGATTTAAAAGCCGGAGATATTATTATTTCTGTGAATGGAGAATCACTAAAAAATATGGAAAGAGAACAGTTATCTATGTTTTTAAAAGGAACACCCAATACGAAGTTGTCTCTAGAAATTGAACGCCTAGGAAAAATTATAAAAAAAGAGTTAAAAAGAGAAAAAGTAATAGTAAATCCTGTTCCTTTTTATGATATGATTGATGATGAAACGGGTTATATAACACTTACTCGTTTTAACAACAAGGCATCATCAGAAGTTAAAAAAGCATTTAAAGCTTTGAAAAAGAAAGGAATGAAAAAACTGGTTTTTGATTTGCGCTCAAATCCTGGAGGCTCTTTAATGGAGTCTATCAATATTTCTAACTTTTTTATTCCGAAAGGAAAAACAGTGGTTACTACAAAAGCGAAGGTTAAAAAATGGAGTAATACTTATAAAACTTCTAACGAACCTTTAGATTTACAAATACCAATTGTGGTTTTGGTGAATGGGAATTCTGCATCAGCATCAGAAATTGTAGGTGGCTCTTTGCAAGATTATGATAGAGCAGTAATTATGGGACAACGTTCTTTTGGGAAAGGATTAGTTCAACGTCAAAAAGAATTAACTTATGGTACCCAATTAAAATTGACAATTTCTAAATATTATACACCAAGTGGAAGATGTATTCAAGAGTTAGATTATACCAATAGAAATCAAAAAACTGGAAAAATTCCAAAATTTTCTGACAGTGGAATTAATGAATTTAAAACAGCAAATGGTCGTAAAGTATTTGATGGAGGAGGAGTTATGCCAGATGTAGAAATTAAATTATCCAAAAGAACAGATGCAACAAAAAAGTTATTAAGATCTAAGGCAATTTTTAACTTTGCAACTGATTATTATTATAAAAATCCACAAAAAATTGATGTAGAAAAGTATAAATTTAAAGATAAGAGTTTTAAGGATTTTACAAATTTTTTAAAATTAGATACTACTTTTGTAACTGCTCAAGAAAAACTATTTAAACAAGCTTATCTTGTCTCAAAAAATATAAATATTGCTAATGAATACGAAAAAATACAAGAAAAACTGTTGCATGATAAAGTAAAGGAGATTTCTAAAAATAAAGATATTATATCAGAGTTGTTACAAGATGAAATTCTAAAAAAATACTACTATAAAGAAGAAGTTTATAAACATCATTTAAAAAATGATAAAACAATATTTGAAGCCGTTAAATTGTTGAAAAATCAAGCGCAGTATAAACAAATATTATCAGGAAAATAATTCTATATTTGCAACCGAAAATAAAATGCTACACTCGAAAAACATAGAAAGAACAAGGGCTCAAGAATCTACAAACGCAATTGAGAAGTTGTATATTTCAATGCGTCATTTATTTACAAGAGGTTTTTACAAACCTATGGGTGTTTCTGGTGAAACTTTACGTAAATCTCTACTACTTTTGCAACCTGAAATTTATGGTTCTATTGCAGAAGAAAAGATTGAGTTGGATGGCTTAGTTTATGTTATCGAAAGACTTCCTGAAGGAATAGAGCAATGTCAGTTTATCAATTTAACAGCAGACGAAGGTTATAAAAATTCTCATTTTGAGCCAATTATTCCGCCTAAAAGGAGAAGAAATTGTTACAGAATAGATAAAGATCAAATGAATATTGAGATTACCAGAGGTAGATCTGAAATCTATGATATCTTAACCCACCTTACTTTTTTATTTATAGAGTCTCATAAAATTCAAGAACGTGTTTCTTTGAATGAAGGTACTGATTTTACGAGAGAATGGTTGTATCTAGAAGATGTGGTTTTGCATCAAAAGATAATTTCAGAAAAAGAAAGAGAAGTTTTAATTGTTCATTTAGGAAACATTTTAGGAAGAACCTTTGATGAGGTTTCAGATACTTATAAAGAATTTTCAACTAAAGAAAAACCACATAAATTTTTTGATTTAATTTATTGGTTAGGTAAATTGGCAATTAGAGAAGTTTTAGAAGGTAATAAAAGAACAGTTACATTTAGTTCTCTTTTAGTCGATGAAATTGGTCATCATATTTATGGCGAAATTTGGGCAAATGATATTAAGTATATATTAAAAGAGAACGATCTTTTACAAAGGCCTATACATATTATCAGTGCAAATATGCATAGTGTGTTAAATTCAATTTATGCAAAAAATGCTTTACCAGATAAAGTAGAGAAATATAAAGATTTTGAATTATTTCAACTATTAAGTAATTCAGACAGTAAACCTCTACAAAAGAAAGTAAAAGATTATGCATCTGAAAATGGATTGATTTATGTTAAAGATAAATCTGGAACCAATATAAATGTACAAATAATTGATGTTGATAAAATAAACTTCGACATTTCTACGTTTCAAAGAGTACACTCTTTTGGGAAAAATCCCATAATTATAGTTATGGATTATGCCTTTGGAGAACAAGCTTACGAAACTATGGATGAATTATTGAAACCTTATAAAACCGATATTGAAAATATTCATTTGGATATAAAGTCTGTTTCAATAATGGGTAAAGCAGGAATTTTAGAAGGAGGAAAAGGAGATATTATGATTCCATCAGCTCATATTTTTGAAGGTACAGCTGATAATTATCCATTTAAAAACGAACTAACTAAAGAAAGTTTAGAAGGTTTTGGTGTACAAGTTTTTGATGGTTCAATGGTTTCTGTTTTAGGAACATCCTTACAGAATAAAGATCTTTTAAAGTTTTTTCACGATTCAACATGGAATGTAATAGGACTTGAAATGGAAGGAGCACATTATCAAAAAGCGATACAATCTGCCTCCAAAATTAGAGGCAATATCTCTGAAGATGTAAAAGTAAGATATGCATATTATGCGTCAGATAATCCTTTAGAAACAGGAGCAACATTAGCATCTGGTGGATTAGGAATGACAGGTGTTACACCTACTTATGCTATTACACAAAAAATATTAGAACAAATTTTTTAACAGTAACAATACTGAAATTATAATCAAACTAAAGCAATGTCAACAAACCAACAAAATAATACTAACGAAGAAGAAGTAGATTTAGGATCTCTATTTATTGTCATAGGAAAAGGATTTTCAAAGTTTTTTAACTTTATAGGAAGTATTTTTAAAGGAGCATTTCATTTTATAATTACAATTTTAATTTTTTTAAAACATAACTTTTTAAAAATAGGGATTGCAGCTTTAGTAGGGATTTTGATTGGAGTTTTTTTAGAGGTTAAAACACCTAAAAAATATGGTTCAGAATTATTGTTAGAGCCAAATTTTAAAAGTGCTAGGCAATTGTATCAAAACGTAAATTATTATAATGATTTAGTAAAGCAAAAAAAAATAGAATTACTTCAGGAAATTTTTGATATAGATTCAGTTGCTGCAGCTGCTCTTCAGAAATTTGAAGTAGAGCCATTAAAAATAGATAGTGATATTATTAATGGTTATGACAAGTTAATTCTAGAAGTAGATACATTAACGATTAGAAGCTATGAATATGAGGATTTTAAAGCGTCTTTTACAAATTATGATTTTCGAGTACACAAAGTAACAGTAATATCAGAGCAAAATAATGTTTTCGATAAATTAGATGATGTTATTATTTCATCAGTAGTTAATAATAAATATTTTAATAGATTAAAACAGTTAACAAACGAAAACTTAAATAGAACAGATTCTTTATATCGTCAAAATCTATCTCAAATAGATTCTTTAAGAAGAGTTTATATGACAGTTATGATAGAGGAAGCTAAAAAGCAAACAATAGGTACAAGTATAGATTTAGGAGGTGAAAAAAGAACTACCAAAGAGCTTGAGTTGTTTGAAACAAATAGAAAAATAAATTCGGACTTAAAGAATGTAGCTAAAGAAAAATCTCAAAAATATGAAGTTATAAATGTAATTTCAAATTTCCAACCAATAGGTTATGAAATAAAAGGAGTTACTAAAAATTACGGTTTTTTACTAGGACTTTTATCTGCAGGATTTATGATTTCTTTTCTTTTATTAATAAAACTTAATAAATATTTGGACAATTATAAAAACAAATAAATTTTATCATTTTCGTATTCTAGTTTTATAATAGTTTATGAAATCTAGTTTTATCTATAAAAGATAAGTCATACATCTATTAAATAGTTATCATAAATTAGATTAGGTTAAAAAAAATTATAAAAATCATTTCTTTTATCTAGTTAACTAACCATTTTTCTAAAAATTTTATATTTAATGAAAGTTACAGAAACAAAATTAAAAGGTTGTTTTATTATTGAGCCTAAATTAATAAAAGACAATAGAGGAAGTTTTTTATTGAATTATAATCAAAATGAATTCAATAAAAAAACAGGTTTAAATATCAATTTTGTGCAAGACAATCAATCCATATCTCAAAGAGGAGTTCTCAGAGGCTTGCATCAGCAGTTAGGAGAATTTGCTCAAGCCAAACTTGTTAGAGTAATTAAAGGAAAGGTGTTAGATATTACAGTAGATGTCAGGAAAAATTCCCCTACTTTTGGACAACATTTTTCTATCGAACTTTCTGGAGTAAACAACAAACAATTATTTATTCCTAGAGGATTTTTACATGGCTTTGCAACTTTAGAAAATGACACTATTTTTTCTTATAAATGTGATAATTATTATCATAAAGAATCAGAAAGAGGTGTTATTTATAGTGATCCTCAACTGAATATAGATTGGATGTTAAAAGAAGAAGAAATTATTTTGTCTGATAAAGATGAAAAATTAGAAAGATTAAAAATATAATTCACTTTAAACTAGGTAAATTTAATAAAATAAATAAATGATTTTATCTCATAGAGGTTATTGGTTAAATGAAGAAGAAAAGAACTCTATAGTGTCTTTTGAAAGATCATTTTCGTTAGGTTATGGAACAGAAACAGATGTTAGAGATTTTCAAGGAGAATTAGTTATTTCTCATGATATTCCTACAGAAAAAAACATAACATTAGATAAGTTTTTTCAAATTTACAAGTCTTTTGATGCTACTTTACCATTGGCCCTAAATATTAAAGCAGATGGATTGCAGGACAAAATTAAAACCCTTTTATCCAAATATAAAATAGAAAATTACTTTGTTTTTGATATGTCTGTACCTGATACTTTAGGTTATCATAGAAAAGATATTAATTTTTATACAAGACATAGTGAGTATGAAGTTGTTCCAGCTTTATATGATGAATCTAAAGGAGTTTGGATAGACGAATTTATTGATCATTGGATAACTAAAGATTTGATAAATAAACATTTAAATAACAATAAATCTATTTGTATTGTTTCACCTGAATTACACAAAAGAAGTTATATTAAAGAATGGGAGTTCTATAGAGATAATTTTGAAATAGTAAATAATAGAAATATTAGTATTTGTACAGATAAACCAGAAGAAGCTAAACTATTTTTTAAATGAAAATAAAAGCAGTAATTTTTGATATGGATGGTGTTCTTATTGATGCCAAGGATTGGCACTATGAGGCATTAAATAAAGCGTTGAAACTATTTGGAATGGAGATTTCTAGATATGATCATTTAATTACTTTTGATGGATTACCCACAAAGAAAAAATTAGAGATGTTATCCTTAGAAAGAGGTTTGCCAAGAGAATTGCATAGTTTTATTAATAAACTTAAGCAGCAATACACTATGGAAATAGTGCATCAAAAATGTAAACCAAAATTCTATCATGAATACGCAATTGCTAAACTAAAGGTAGAAGGTTATAAACTAGCAGTTTGTTCTAACTCTGTTAGAAACTCTGTTCAAGTAATGTTAGATAAAGCATCATTATTAGAATATATGGAGTTTTTCTTCTCAAATCAAGACGTAACAAAAGGAAAACCTGATCCAGAAATGTACACTAAAGCTATACATAAATTTGGTTTAGATCCAAAGGAATGTTTAATTGTAGAAGATAATGAACATGGTATTGCAGCAGCAAAAGCCAGTGGTGCATACGTAATGGAAGTAGAATCTGTAGAAGATGTTAATTATGGAAATATTTTAAAACATATTAATCTATTTGAAAACTTATGAAGATAGTAATCCCAATTGCAGGAAAAAGTTCTTTTTTTGATAATAACACATATCCTTTTTCTAGATCTCTAGTAGAAATAAAAGGAAAATCAATGATACAACATGTTATTGAAAATATTTCTAGTATTAAAAAAGATTTTGAATTTGTATTTATTGTAAACTCTGAAGATTGCAAAAAATTTCATTTACACAATATATTAAAACTTTTATCCAAGAATTCTTCAATTGTAAAAGTAAATGGAGAGACCAAAGGCGCTTTATGTAGTGTTTTGTTAGGTATAGAGCATATTAATAATGATGAAGAACTTATTATTTGTAATGGAGACCAAATTATTGATTACGATTTAAACAAAGCAATATCATCTTTTGATCAAAAAAATTCTGATGCAGGATTAATAACTTTTGAGTCTGTGCATCCAAGATGGTCTTATGTTAGGTTCGATAATGAAAATGAATTTATTATAGAAACAGCTGAGAAAAGACCAATAAGCAACAATGCTATTGCAGGTTTTTATTATTTTAAAAAAGGAAAAGATTTTATAAAAGCAGCTACAAAGTCTATCGAAAAAGGAGCTGATGTTAATGGTTTATTTTATATTGCTCCAGCTATAAATCAATTAATTTTACAGAATAAAAAAATTAATGCTTTTAAAATAGATTCTAGTAAATATAAAAGTTTTTACTCACCTCAAAAGATAAGAGAATATGAAAGCCAAAGTAGTTAAAAGCAACCTCAAAGAGCTAGAAAAAGGATGGTTTGTAGGTAATTTTAACCCTTCATTATATAAAACCAATAATGTAGAGGTAGCAGTAAAAAAATATAATAAAGGCGATTTTGAAGATAAACATTATCATAAAATTGCCACAGAAATAACAGTGATAGTTTCTGGTAAAGTAAAAATGAATGACTTAATTTTAAAGGAAGGAGATATCTTAGTCATACCACCATTTTATGCTACAGATTTTGAAGCATTAGAAGACACAACAACAACAGTTACAAAACTTCCAGGAGCTAATAATGACAAATATTTAGGAGAATATGAAAATTAACATAGTAATTCCTATGGCAGGCTTAGGTAGTAGATTTGCTAAAATGGGCTATAAAAAACCAAAACCTTTTATTGATGTTTTAGGAAAACCAATGATAGAAAGGGTTATGGAAAATTTAAGTATACCAAATGCAACTTATATTTTAATAGCAAGAAAAGAACATATTGAATCAGAACAAAAAACGATAGATGTTCTTAAAAAAAAGTATGATATAATTGTAGAACCAATAGATAAAGTAACAGAAGGAGCTGTTTGTACAGTTTTACATACCAGAAAGTATATTAATAATGATACACCACTTTTATTAGCCAATTGCGATCAAATTGTAGATACAAATATTCAATCTTATATAGAAGATTGTGTTAATAAAAAAGCTGATGGCTCTATCCTAACTTTTATTGATAGTGAAAGAAATCCAAAATGGTCATTTGCTAAAGTAGATAAAGACAATTGGGTTACCGAAGTAAAAGAAAAAGAAGCAATTTCTGAATATGCAACTGTTGGACTTTATTTTTTCTCAAAAGGAAAATATTGTGTAAATTATGCTCTAGATATGATTGTAAGAAATGAAAGAGTAAATAATGAATTTTACACTTGTCCAATATACAATTATGCATTAGCAGATGGAAAAAAAATAACTCATTATCTAATGGATTCTCAGAAGATGTATGGTATTGGAACTCCAGATGATTTAAATAAGTTTTTAAGTTTAAATCCTTTAAATTATTAGAAGTTGAAAATTGCATTGTGTTATCATGGTATAGCCAAAGGCTATAATTTTAAGAATGGAGGTCTTCCAGTAGGTTTTAGTCACGAATTTGATTTAATGACTAAAAATCTAATTAATGAAAATAAAAATCATCAATTTGATGTTTATCTGCACAGCTGGTCTTTAGACGCAAAAGAAGAGGTTCTAAAAAAAATGAACCCTAAGCAATACCTATTTGAAGAATCTAAAAACTTTAAAAAACAATCCCTTTTTATTTTTCTGAAAGAGACCATAAAAAAAGCTTTAGGAAAAGGTTATGAGCCACAAAGAATTAATAATATTTATTCTAGATGGTATAGTCTTATGAAAGTCTGTGAGTTGGTTAAAAACTCTGATGAAAATTACGATTTAGTGATCATGACAAGGTTTGATATGTGTTTATTGAATAAACTTAATATATTAAATATAGAAACAAATAGCTTTTATTCTGGAGATTGGATTGGTTATAGTAACAATGGGAAAGAAGTTTTAGAAGAAGAATATAAAAACTCTAATGATAATTTAAAACCTTTTAAGAAAGGCTATCCATTTGATGACGAAGGTATTCAGGATTTTTTCTTTATAGCTTCTTATAAATATATGATCAATAGTTTTGGAGATATTTTTCATAACTTAAGCAAGTTGATTAAAAAATGTGGCCCTAGTAATCACTTAATCACTTTAGGGAAACTAAAACAAGATAATATGCTTTCTAAGCATAAACGTATATTACTTTATTGTGAAGATTATTTCTTATCAAGATGGCTATAAAAATAGATTTTTTAGTAAAAGAAATATACGTTAAAATTTTCACCAAACTTTTAGGTGTTTTTAGAACAATTTTTTTATTGTTTTTTTTTTCAATATCATCAAAATTAGACAACTTCTATTTTGCTAAATCTATTGTTGGTGTTGTTGTTTTAATAAATATTTTGTTTGAAATTACTTATTCAGAGCAAATAAATTTATTTAAAAACAACCTCACTTTTATAAAAAAACTAAGCAATTTTTTGAATAAGTTCTCATTAATTATGACTTTTAGTGTCATAGTTTTATCCCTTATTTTATCTGATAATATTCAAATTATTTCTCATATTATTATTTTAAGTTTATGGGGGGTGTTAAATATAAATTCTAATTTTTTTTTAATTTTAAATAGATATAGAGAATCTAATAAGTTAGTACTTACCTACTATTCGTTAATTATCATTTTAGATATTTCGATATTGCTATTATCCTTATTTTATTTTAACAGTGAGTTTAATTATTTAGCCATATCATTATCTGTTTTTCTGTCTGAACTAATTGTACTTTTAGTTTTATTTTCAAAACAAATTTTTACAACATTAAAAAAAGTTAAAGACGAATCTTTTAAATTTAACATTGAAAAATCACTTTTATTTAAGGTTTTTTTGATTTTAATTGTCATTTCTTTTATTGATATTTCTGATAAATTTTTCTTGTCCTTTTTAGGAGAAGGTCAAATAACGTATTATACTTATGGGTTATATGCACCTCTAATGATTAGACAATCTTTAGACATCAGATCTAACTTTTTTGTTCAAATTAATAAAGTTGATAGCTTAAAACAAACGAAACTTATTTTTTTTAAGACAATTAAGAAAATATTACCGTTTTTCATTTTGGGTGTAATAGTCCTTTTAATTTCTGTAGAATTATCTGAAAGTTTAATTACCAATTATTTTAAAATAGACGATTTTTTACTATTCAAAAGAATAATATATTTAGGAATTTTGATAACCCCATTTTATATGATTTGGGATTTATTTTATCGATTTTATTATAGAGAAAAAAAAATAAATAAACTTATTGTTATTGTTATTCTTGGGCTTATGCTTAATATTGGGCTAAATTTTTTAATTGGTATTAAATTATCTTTGGGGATTTACGGAATTTTAATATCTACATTAATAGTTTTTGTATTTTACAATTTTATGAGTTATAATTATTTTTTTTTAAGAAATAAATAAAGTATGAGGAAAAGTGTTATTCATGTCACTGCACGTGCAGATTATGGAGGAGCTCCTAACTATATTAATACGATGATAAATAATATGTCAGATGATTTTGATATTTATTTAGCTTGTCCAACTGATGAACCTTATTACAATATTTGGAGTAATAATGAAAGAGTAAAAGACATCATTATATTGCCTCATAGAAAGTTTTCCTTAAAGCATTTTATTCAACTTGTAAAATTTGTAAAAAAAAATAAAATACAAGTATTTCAAGCCAATGGAAAAGGAGCAGGTTCTTACAGATTTATAAAACTTTTTAATTGGAAACTTAAAGTTCTATATGCTTACAGAGGGTTTCATATACAAAAGTATAGCAATATTCAAAGAGAATTTTACTTCGCTTACGAAAGATTAATGACATTATTTACAGACAAAGTAATTAATGTTTCTAAAGGAGAACAAGAACAATGTATAAATAAAGGGGTTCTAAAAAAATCATTATCCAGCCAAATATATAATGGAATTAAACCTTTACAGAAAATAGAAGTAGAAGAATTAACAAATAGATACAAGAACAAGTTTGTAATCTCTACCTTATCTAGGTTTGATATTCAAAAAAATATGATTCTTATGTATAAAATTGCAAAAGAATTAAGAGATTATAAAGATATTCACTTTATTTGGATTGGTGATGGAGATGATAAACCTATATTAGAACAGAAAGCAATTCAAGAAAACGTAACTAATATTGATTTTGTAGGATTTAAGAATCATAAAGAAATTGCAGAATTTTTCACAGTCACAGATTTATATTTAACAACTGCTAGATGGGAGGGACTCCCTTTTGCATTAGTAGAAGCAACCTCTATAGGTTTGCCAATAGTAGCGTCAGATGTTGTTGGTAATAATGAAGTATGTATTGATAACGGAAATGGTAAGTTATACCCTATTCAAGATGCTCAAAAAGCTGTAAAAGCAATACTACATCTTTATAAAAACAGAGAAGAGCTTCATAAATATTCAGAAGAATCGTTAAACATCTTTAAACAATTTTTTACTGTTGAACAAATGGTAGATAACCACGAAAACTTATATAAACAAGTTATAAAAGATGGCTTATAGGATTCTTATTTTTCTGCTTTTAACAATTCCTATCTCTTTTAAAATTCAAATTTTACCTGAGGTTAAATTTTTGATTCAAGAACCTTTTTTATTTTTTTTTGTAATAGCTTGTAATTTAAAGCTTAAAACTATAAAACAGAAATCCTTTCCTTTTTTATTTTTAATGATTTCTATCATTATAATAATTCTTAGTACAATTATTTCTTTGTTTTTTTATTTTGATCCTGTGGGTTTAGTTAAAGGGTTAAAATATTTATTATACGCTTCAGCTATATTTACTTTATTTAATTACCCTCAATATTTACATATAAATATTATTGATAAAATATTAAAATATGGGCTATTGTGTGTAGGTTTTTCTCTAACTCTATACATTATTAATTTTTTTGTTTTAGGAATTGGTTGGGATTATTATGTTTCTTTAAGTACTTGGAAAGCTAAATTTATGCCTACAGGCATGTCTAATTTAGCCTTAGATATATCAACACTTACTTTTACAAGAACAGGAGGTAATCACAATATATATGGTAGTTATTTGGTTTTAATTTTAATAATTGCTCTATATAATTTGTTTAAAACAAAATATAGAAAAAGTAAAATTTTAATTTTATTAATACTTGTAAATTTATCTTTTATTACTTCTAGAGAAGCTATTTTATTATTGGGCTTAACCATTTTTTTTTATGTTTTACATCATTTTTTAACAAGAGATTGGATTAATAGAAAAGCAATTATTTTTTCTAGTATTGGTATTATACTTTTTCTTGGGGTATTTATTATTTGGTCTCCAGAAATAGTGATTTTGCATAAAATTAAATTTATGATTAAAGGCATAACTGAAACAGGAGGTTTAGGTAGAAGTGCTAATTTTCGGTTTAATACTTGGTATTTGTTCTTTTCTTTCTTGGCTATGAAACCTTGGAATATTATTTTTGGAGTAGGTTTTAATAGAACAAGATTAGCAAATATTTTAGAAGAACAAGAAGTTATTATTGGAGAGAAATTATTTCATGTAGATTTACCAGAAAGTATTTATGTAGCAACATTAGGTTATGGAGGTATCTTTTCTTTACTTTTTTTGCTAATGTTTTTTATTTCATTATTTTACTTGCTTTATCATAGTGGTAAAATGGGAAGAATTTTCTCTTTTTTTTTATTAGGTCTAGCTGTGGCTAATATGACAGGAGCTTCTTTATTTGCAGAACTACTTTTGTCTCAGTTTGGTTTGATATCAGCAATATTAATATATAATGGAAAAAAATTAGATGAAGTTAATAAAGTATATTAGAGTAAATATATTTTCGATACTCTTAGTTTTTACTGTTTTTGGTGCTGTTTTTTCAATTAAAATAATTCCTTTTTTCACCATTTCTTTATTATTGTTATGGTTTTTCAGATATAAAAATTTTGATAATTTAAAATTAAAATTAAATCTAATACAACCCTTTTATATATACTGTTTCATAGTATTAATAGCTTTTTTCTTTTCTCAAGATTTAGAGTTTTCAATAAAAATATTAGAAAGATATACTTCCTTTATCATATTTCCACTTATTATTTTTTGTAAAAATTGGTCAAAAAACGATGTTGCTTTTTTCCAAAAGTTTTTTAATATAATGTTGTTAACAGTAGTTTTATATTCTGTTTTTCACTTAATATTTTTTTATGCAACACACATAGAGTTTGTTGCAACTATGGATGATACTTATTTACAGTGGAAACTACCACATTTGTCTGGGTTTCACCCAACATACTTTGGTTTTCTAATAGTGGTTTCCAATATTTTTTTATTAAATAATATATTAGATAAAAACCCGTTTAAAAATATTAACTTTTACCTAGCTCTTTTTTTAAGTTTATACCTTTTATATCTAAGCCCAAGAACTTCAGTTATCTGTTTATTATTGGTTTGGTTGAATTTTTTAGATATTAAAATTAGAAATAAAAAGATTAATAAAAGATATTATTTTGTATTCTTAATTTTAGCATTACTATTAATAATATCAGCTTTTTTTAGTTCAAAATATTTAATTGATAAATTTATCAAATCGTTAACAGATCGAAGATTTTTACTTTGGTTAGAAGCGTTAAAAATTATAAAAGAGAATTATTTTCTTTTGGGAGAAGGTTTAGGAGAAAGTATAATTTTGTTACAAGAGTATATCAATGATAATGAACTAAAGCAATTCATAGTTCCAGATTTACATAATCAGTATTTAATGAACTATGTAGATATGGGAATCTCCGGGCTTTTTGGACTTCTCTATATGATTTTTAAACCTGTGTTGACATTAAAAAAGAGAACGCTTTCAATTTTTGCATTAGTTTTTTTATTGTCAATCTTTACAGAATCTTTTCTTTTTGTAATAAAGGGTATTATTATTTTTATAATTTTGTTCTCATTTTTAATAGTTAGAAGTCAAAAAGATAGTTCTGAAAATAATATTCAAGTAAAGACATGAAGGTTGCTATAATTCATTATTGGTTTATTTCCAGAAGAGGAGGTGAAAAAGTTGTTGAATCTATATTAAAACTATATCCAGAAGCAGATGTCTATACTTTATTTTACGATAAAACTCAGTATGGAAATCATTTAAAAAATCACACTGTATATACTTCTAAATTTAACACCCCTTTTTTTCGAAAATATTATCAAAAAATATTTCCATTATATCCTCTTGCAATAAAGTCCTTAAAGCTTCAAGATAATTATGATTTAATTATATCATCAGAATCAGGCCCAGCAAAAGGAATTAAAATTAATAATGCTGCAAAACATATTTGTTATATCCATAGCCCAATGAGATATTGTTGGGGCTATACAAATGAATATTTGAATAGTATCAATTTAGTTTTAAGACCATTAGCAAAGTTCTTTTTTAATAGATTAAGAAAATGGGATTATAAGACAAAAGATAATGTAGATTATTATATTTCAAATTCAAAAAATGTAGCATTAAGAGTAAAGAAGTATTATAATAAAGAAGCAACAGTAATTTACCCTCCAATTTCTTCAGAACTTTTTAAAAATGATTTAACAGTAAAAAAAGACAAAAATTACTTTTTAAGTTTTGGAGCAATTACACCTTACAAAAGAATTGATTTATTGGTAGATCTTTTTAATAAAAATGGGTTAAATCTTATAATCATAGGTGAAGGTTCAGAAAAAGAAAAATTAAGTAAAGTAGCTAAGGAAAACATTCAATTTAAAGGATTCTTAGAGGATTCAGAATTGAAAAATTATATTCAAAATTCTAAAGCCTTATTGTTTCCTGGAGAAGAAGACTTTGGTATGATACCATTAGAAGTAATGTCACAAGGTATACCTGTAATCTCATTAAAAAAAGGAGGAGCATTAGAAACTGTAGTTGAAAATAAAAGTAAAGTATCTGAATCGTCAGGAATATTTTTTGAAAAGCAAACTACAGTCTCACTGCAAAAAGCAATAGAATTCTTTTTAAAAGTAGAAAAAGATTTTAATCCTGTTTGGATAAGAAAACACGCTCAAAACTTTGAAGAGAGTAACTTTTTATCTAGATTTAGCGAATTATTAAATCAATATTTAGATAACAAATAGAATTGAAAAAAAGATACTCATATTTAATAAAACCTTTACAAACCTTCCTTGATTTAATACTATTAAATTTAATAGTATTTTTTATATATGATAAAGAGTTCTTAAACATTTATTTTTTAACCTATATTTCAGTTTTTTGGCTCATAACTTCATATTTATTTGGGTTTTATAGAGTTTACAGACACACAAGGTTTTTAAGAATTATTACCTTATTGTGTAAACAATTCTTAATCTTCGTTCTCGGTTATTTTGCTTATTTCGGAATTTTTAGAGAGGGAGATATAGTTCATAATCAATTCTTAATTTTATCTTTAATTGTTATTAGTATATCAATTCTTAAAATTTTTGGTTTTCTACTCTTAAAAAAATATAGATCTTTAGGTAATAATTTTAGAACAACAGTTATTGTTGGTTTTGATGACTCTTCAAAAAATATAATAAAACTTTTTAAAAGTAAATCGAATTTAGGATACAAATATTTAGGTTTTTTCTCAAGTAAAAAATATAAGAATAAAGAATACTTAGGGAATTTAGAAGATTTGTTTGATTACACTACTAATAATACTGTTGACGAAATATATTGTTCATTAAGTGCTTTAAATAAAGAGCAAATAAAAAAAATCAATAAATATGCAATTGAACGAAATATTATATTAAAACTGATTCCTAACTCAACAGAGTTATTTAGTAAAAATCAAAGTGTAGAGTATTATGATGATGCTTTAATGATTTTAAATGTAAATAAACTTCCCTTTGATTTTGCAGAAAATTTCTATATTAAAAGATTGTTTGATATTTTATTTTCATTATTTACTTGTTTATTTATTTTGTCTTGGTTAATCCCTATTCTATGGATTTTGGTAAAATTAGAATCAAAAGGGCCTCTAATATTTAAACAGAAAAGAGAAGGAATAAATGGAGAAGAGTTTGTTTGTTACAAATTTAGATCAATGAAAGTAAATGATTTATCAGATAAAGTCCATGCAACAAAAGGAGATTTAAGAGTTACTAAAATTGGAGCTTTTTTAAGAAAAACAAGTATAGATGAATTACCACAGTTTTTAAATGTTTTGTTAGGAGATATGAGTGTTGTAGGCCCTAGACCACATTTAGAAAGTTTGTCTCTAGAATATCAAAAAGATGTAGATGACTATTTAAAAAGACATATTGTAAAACCTGGTATTACTGGTTTAGCTCAAGTAAGTGGTTATAGAGGAGAAATAAAAAAGAAATCTGACATTAAAAATAGAGTTCGTTTAGATATTTTTTACATAGAAAACTGGTCTTTCTTTTTAGATGTTAAAATTATCATTCAAACAGTTTTAAACGTTTTTAAAGGAGAAGAAAAAGCGTATTAATATGATAACTGCCTCTATTGTATTATATAATGAAAATTTAACAACACTCCTAAAGTCTGTAGATTCATTTCTTAATACTCCTATTAAAAAGAAGCTTTATTTAATTGACAATTCATCAAAAAACACTTTACAGTCGCATTTTAATCACCCAGATATAGCATATATTTTTGTTGGAAAAAACATAGGTTTTGGAAGTGCACATAACCTAATTTTAGATAAAATAAATTCAAACTATCATTTAATTTTAAATCCTGATATCGAGTTTAAATCAGGTGTAATTCAAACCTTAATTAGCGAATTAGATAAGGATTTAGAGACTTCTTTTGTCACACCTAAAGTTTTATATCCTAATAACAAACTACAATTTGTTTGCAGAAAACACCCTTCTTTTTTTGATTTAATCAATAGAAAATTGAAAATTTCAAAAAAATCAATTCATAATAATGAATATAGAAATCAAAATTTAGAAGTAGCTTTTTACCCAGAATTTATTCATGGATGTTTTATGCTATTTAAAACAGAAGATTTTAAAAGTATAAATGGTTTTGATGAACGCTATTTTTTGTATATGGAAGATGCAGATTTATGCAGAAAGATTGATTGTAAAGGGAAAAAGAAACTTTATTATCCATTTGTAGAAGTTATTCATCAGCATAGAAAGGGTTCATCAAAAAGTATAAAACTGTTTTTTTACCACCTTTCTTCAGCAATTAAATATTTTTTAAAGTGGGGTTTCTAAAATAAAATTTAAATTTCTTTAAAATTGTCATTCTTACAAAAGCGGAAATCCAAAGAATTTAAAATATATTTGCACCCTCAATTACACAACAATGAATATACTTATTTTAGGGTCAGGAGGAAGAGAGCACGCATTTGCTTTAAAACTATCTAAAAGTAATAAAGTCAATCAACTTTTTGTAGCTCCAGGAAATGCTGGTACAGATAAATTAGCAATAAACATAAATATTAATCCTACAGATTTTAAAGCCGTAAAAAATATTGTTTTAGAAAAGGATATTAATATGGTTGTTGTTGGTCCAGAAGCGCCTTTAGTAGCTGGTGTTCATGATTTCTTTTTAGAAGATGATGAGTTAAAGGATATTCCTGTAATTGGGCCTAAAAAAGATGGAGCATTGTTAGAAGGAAGTAAAGATTTTTCTAAACAATTTATGCAAAAGCATAATGTTCCTACTGCTAGATATCAATCTTTTACCAAAGATAATTTAGAAGATGGATACACTTTTTTAGAAACACTAGAACCACCTTTCGTATTAAAAGCAGATGGTTTAGCTGCTGGTAAAGGAGTTTTAATTTTAAACTCTTTAGATGAAGCTAAAGCAGAACTAAAAGAAATGGTGTCCAATCAAAAATTTGGAGAAGCATCATCTACAGTAGTTATTGAAGAGTTTTTAAAAGGAATAGAATTGTCCGTTTTTGTTTTAACAGATGGTAAGAATTATAAAATTTTACCTTCTGCTAAAGATTACAAAAGAATTGGTGAAGGAGATACTGGTTTAAATACTGGAGGAATGGGAGCTATTTCTCCTGTGCCTTTTGCAGATGAAGCTTTTTTAAATAAAGTAGAAGAATTAGTTGTTAAGCCTACAATAGCAGGTTTACAAAAAGACGGCATTGATTACAGAGGTTTTATCTTTATAGGATTAATGAATGATAATGGAAACCCATCAGTAGTAGAATACAATGTAAGAATGGGAGATCCTGAAACTGAAGTTGTGTTGCCAAGAATTGAGTCTGATTTGTTTGATTTATTTGAAGGAGTTGCTAATCAAACTTTAGACACAAAATCATTTTCTGTAACAGATAAAACAGCAACTACAGTGATGTTGGTTTCAGGAGGATATCCAGAGGCTTATCAAAAAAACAAAGAAATTACTGGTTTTGAAACAGTTGAAGAGTCAATTGTTTTTCATGCAGGTACTGTTTTAAAAGACGGTAAAGTAGTTACAAATGGAGGAAGGGTAATAGCTGTAACTTCTTTTGGAAATACTATTAAAGAAGCTTTAGAAAAGAGTTATAGAAGTATAGATAAAATTAAATTTGATAAGATAAATTACAGAAAAGATATAGGTTTTGATTTAGTATAAATCTAAAATTTATCTTGCAGTTTCCAACGTAAAGGAGAATTCTGAACCTTCGCCATAAGTACTTTTTAGTAAAATATTCTCATTATGAGCTTCTACAATGTGTTTTACAATAGAAAGCCCTAATCCAGATCCACCTTGTTCTCTATATCTACTTTGATCGACTCTATAGAAACGTTCAAATAAACGAGAAATGTGTTCTTTTTTAATGCCTTCACCATCGTCAGTTACTTTAACAATAAATTTGTTTACAGAATAGTTTTCAACACCAACAATTGTAGTTCCATTGGGTTTTCCATATTTTATAGAGTTTACAATTAAGTTAATTAATACTTGCTCTATTTTTGCAACATCTCCTTTTACAAAAACAGGGAATTCATAAATTTTATCAAAAATTAAAGAAATATTTCGCTTTTTTGCTTTCATTTCAAACAAATCGAACACATTTTGGATGAGTTCTAATATGTTAAAAACTTGTATGTTTAATTTAGTACCTTCATTTTCTAACTTAGAAATCATATCCAAGTCTTTAATAACAGCTACCAATCTTTCTACACCTTTGTTGGCTCTATCCAAATACTTCATTCGTATTTGCTTATCATTTACAGCACCTTCTAATAAGGTTAAAATATAACCTTGTACTGTAAATAATGGCGTTTTTAGTTCATGAGCTACATTACCTAAAAAGTCACGTCTAAAAGAATCTCTTTCTGTTAAACTTTCAATTTCTAAACGTTTCCCTTCTACGTATTTTTGCATGCTTTTAGAAAGTTTCTCTATATCTGTAGTTGCAGATTCTTTTTTTAAATCATTTACATCTAAAATTGAAACTTCTTCATATAATTTTTTTAACCTTCTGTAAATAAAGTGTTCAGCTCTATATTGAATGATGAAAAATGAAATGATAAATAATATTATTGTAGAAATTACGACAGTAATAAAACCTAAATGTTTGCTAATAACAAAATAAGAGATAACTGATATGGCTACTGAAAGGAGTGTTAAGTATACTGCAGACCACAATGCATAAGAATATGTTTTCTTTAGTTTCAAATAGGATTATATTTAATCTTTAATAATTTATTGTTGTATTAATCTGAACCTAATAAAACAAATTTATATCCAACTCCTTTTACAGTTTTAAAATGGTCATCACCAATTTTTTCTCTAAGTTTTCTAATGTGTACATCAATTGTTCTTCCACCAACAACTACTTCATTACCCCAAACTGTGTCTAAAATTACTTCTCTCTTAAAAACTTTTCCTGGTTTAGAAGTTAAGAGCGAAAAAAGTTCGAATTCTTTTCTTGGCAAAGAAATCTTTTTTCCAGCTTTGTAAACAACATATTCATCTCTATCTATTACAATATCACCTAACTTTAAAGATTCTTTACTTTCAGTTTTGGTTTTTAACCTTCTTAATAAAGATTTTATTTTGCTTACCAAAACTTTTGGCTTTATGGGTTTTGTTATGTAATCATCTGCACCCGCCTCAAAACCAGCTACTTGAGAGTAGTCTTCGCCTCTGGCAGTCAAAAAAGCAATAATTACGTTTTCTAGAGTTTTTATTTTTCGAATCTTTTCACAAGCCTCAATACCATCCATTTCAGGCATCATTATATCTAATAATATAAGATGAGGTGTGTTTTTTTTTGCAGATTTTATCGCTTCCAAACCATTTTCTGCAGTAAATATTTGATAACCTTCATTTTTCAAATTATAACCAATAATTTCTAAAATATCTGGTTCATCATCAACTAATAAAATTTTAAAATCGCTTTTATTCATAATTTATTATATGAGTATAGATATCAAAAATACTCATAATTATAATACAATAACAAGTTCTTAACAATCATTTAATTTTTAATAAAACTAAATAACAATTTATTAATGTTCACTTTTTGGTAATAATTATTATTAAAAATAAAGTTTTATAGCCTATTCTTAACAATTTCATAATTAAAGAAATACCAAAAAAATGTATATTTACAACAGTTAAATTCAAAAACAATCAAACATGAAAAAAAATTACTTATTTACTTTATTATTAACACTTTGTTTTAGTGCTTTTTCTTTTGGGCAGATAGTTATAAACGAGGTTGATGCAGACACCCCTGGAACAGATGAAATGGAATTTATAGAGCTTAAATGGACACCCAATACAGCTTTAGATGGTTATGTTGTTGTTCTATTCAATGGGAGTGATGATAAAAGTTATATCGCTTACGATTTAGATGGAAAAACAACAGATGCAAATGGTTTTTTTATCCTTGGAAATACTGGTGTTGCAGGTATAGATATTGATATGGGGGCTAATAACAAACTTCAAAATGGGGCTGATGCAGTTGCAATTTATTTAGGAGACGAAACAGATTTTCCAAATGATACACCAATATCTACTACAAATTTAATAGATGTATTAATTTATGACACAAATGATGGAGATGATTCAGGTTTAATGACTGGTTTTGGAGTAACCATTCAATATAACGAAGGTGAAAATGGAGATAAAGATAATCAATCTATTCAACGTCATACAGATGGAACTTACCAAGTTCTAGCACCAAGTTTAAGAGCCGAAAACCAAACTTCAAGCGCAGCAACATTATCTTTCTCTTCACCAAGTAATAATCAGGTTTTTAATCCTTCAACAAATATTGTTCCTATTACTTTTAACATTCAAAACTTTACGCTTTCAGGTGATAATGGTTCAGAAATGAGTGATAACACAGGAGATGGATACATATTTGGCTCTTTAAAGGTTAATGGTGTAGCAGATGGTACTCAAAACATATTTTCTGAGACAACTACTGATATAGAAGGGATAACACCTGGAAGTTCGTATGAAGTTACTGCTGAATTATTAGACAATAGTGGAGCTTCTTTAAGCCCAAAAGTTGAAACTACTATTACTTTTACAGTGGCTGCTTATACAAATATCAATAGCATATCACAATTAAGAGCAGGTACAGAGGGAGATTATTATAATTTAAGTGGTGATAACGTAACTTTAACTTACGCAAGGTCAAGTAGAAATCAAAAATACATTCAAGATCAAACAGGAGGAATTTTAATTGATGATAGTGCTGGGGTTATAACTACAACTTATAATCAATTTGATGTTATACCTGATTTAAAAGGACGATTAAGTTCTTTTAATGGAATTATGCAGTTTGTGCCAGATGTAGACCCAGGTGCATCAACTTTTACTAATGATTTAATCCCAGAAGTTGTAACTTTGGCTAATTTTGTAGCAAATTATGGAGATTACGAATCTGAATATATCAAAATAGAAGATATTTCTTTTGATGCAGCTGATGTAGGTAATAATTTTGCTTCTTCAACTAGTTATGATGTTTCATCAGGAACAACAATGTCAGTTTTTAGAACAAACTTTTCTGAAGCAGATTATATAGGTACAGCAATTCCTAGTGGACCTGTGAGTATGAATGTAATAGGTGGTTCTTTTAGTGGAGTTGGCCAAATTACTGCAATTAATTTAACTGATTTAGTGTTAAGACTTAATAACAATACAATCCAAGGTTTTGCAACATACCCAAATCCAGTAACTAACAAAAGATTTACTGTAACTACTAGTAGCTCTGATATAAAACAAGTTTCTATTTTTAATGTATTAGGAAAAAGAGTATTTTCTACTAGTTTTTCTGGTGCAAAATCGAATGTTGATGTTTCTTCAATTTCTTCAGGATTATACATTTTGAAAGTTAGTGAAGGAGATAAAATAGCAACTTCTAAATTAGTGGTTAAATAAATTGCTAATTTTTTAAATATTTAAAAGCGCTGATTTTTTCAGCGCTTTTCTTTTTTCATTATATTTATAGAAGAAAAAGAAAATATTTGCTATGAATCTTACTTATAAACTGAATAATATCCTGTTTTTGGATATAGAAACTGTACCTCAAGAAGAAAAATGGAGTTCACTTTCTGAAACCAGCCAAGAGCTTTTTGAAAAGAAAACCCAATATCAACGTAAAGATGAGTTTACGCCAGAAGAATTTTATAATAGGGCTGGTATTTGGGCAGAATTTGGAAAAATAATCTGTATTTCTGTAGGATATTTTGTTGATGTAGAAAGTACTAAACAATTAAGAATTACTTCTTTTTTTGGAGATGATGAACATCAACTTCTAACTGATTTCAAAGTTTTATTAGATAAACATTTTAGTAAAAAAGCAAATGTTTTATGTGCGCATAATGGAAAAGAATTCGATTTTCCTTTTATAGCCAGAAGAATGATTGTGCATCAAATAGAATTGCCTAAAAAACTCAATTTATTTGGCAAAAAACCTTGGGAAGTACCACATATTGATACTTTAGAATTATGGAAATTTGGTGATTATAAACACTATACATCCTTAAAATTATTAACTTCAATTTTAGAAATTCCTTCACCAAAAGATGATATTGATGGAAGTGAAGTAGCCCAAGTTTATTATAAAGAAAAAGATATAAAAAGAATTGTCAGATATTGTGAAAAAGACACAATAGCAGTAGCTCAAGTATTATTACGATTTAATAATGAAGATTTGCTAAAAGATGAAAATATTGTTAGTGTTTAAAAAATAGTTTTATAACGATTTTCTTTAGAATAATTATCAGGCAAATTAAGATAATATAAATAATGTAAAACAATAGAAAAAGCCTTCCTGTAATTCTATCGTCTTTTAGCTCACCATTAAATAACCAATCGATTTCAAAAAAAAGTATAGAAGAAAGATAAATTAAAGTAGAAAATATAAAAAGTTTTATAGTTGAGAATTTGTTTATAATAGTCGTTTCTGATAGAATAGCTAAAAACAAAATTAAAAGTAAAGCTGTTAACTGATAAAGTGCAAAATAATCCATTTTAATCTTCTAGCTTCATAGAAAGTTCAAACCAGCGCTCTTCTTTTTCATCAATAGTTTTAATAATTTTTTCTAATTCTTCTGATTTTTTAGGAATATCTTCAGCAGCAATTTCAACATTTATAAACTGTGTTTCAATTCTCGATTTTTGTTTTTGAAGTCGCTCTATTTCAGCTTCTAAAGCACCAAATTCACGTTTTTCATTAAAGCTTAAAGTACTTTTAGTTGCTTTAACTTCAACCTTTTTTTCTACTGGTTTTTCTTTTATAGGCTCTTTTTCAATTGAACTATCATAGGCTCTAAAATCAGAGTAATTACCTGGGAAATTTTCTACAACTCCATCACCTCTAAACACAAATAAAGCATCTACAATTTTATCCATAAAGTATCGATCGTGAGAAACTACTAATAGGTTTCCAGGGTAATCTAATAAGAAATTTTCTAAGACGTTTAGAGTTACAACATCCAAATCATTTGTTGGCTCATCCAAAATTAAAAAGTTAGGATTTTGGATTAAAACAGCACATAAATACAAACGTTTTTGTTCTCCACCAGATAATTTTTCAACAAAATCATATTGTTTCTTTTTATCAAATAAAAAACGTTCTAAAAGTTGTGAAGCAGAAATTTTTCTTCCTTTTGTTAAAGGGATAAATTCCCCAAATTCTTTGATAACTTCAATTACTTTTTGTCCTTCTTTTATTGCTATACCACCTTGTGTATAGTAACCATATTTTACGGTCTCACCTAAAATAACTTTTCCAGCATCTACAGGAGCTGTTTCAGTAATAATGTTTAAAAAAGATGATTTTCCAGTTCCGTTTTTTCCAATAATTCCTATTCTTTCACCTCGTTTAAAAACATAATCAAAACCATCTAAAATCTTCAAATCTCCAAAAGATTTATACACTTTATGCAGTTCTAGAATTTTACTTCCCAAACGTTCCATGTTTATTTCTAACTGTACAGTATGATCTTTTCTACGTTGATGTGCTTTTTCTTTAATTGCATAAAAATCGTCTGTTCTAGATTTGGATTTTGTAGTTCTAGCTTTAGGTTGCTTTCGCATCCAATCTAACTCTTTTTTAAACAAACTTTTTGCCTTGCCTAAATTTGTGGCTTCTAAAGCTAATCGTTCTTCTTTATTTTGTAAATAATATGAATAATTTCCTTTGTATTTGTAGATTTTACCTTCATCCAATTCTAAGATTTCGTCACAAACACGTTCTAAAAAATATCGATCGTGAGTAACCATAAAAAGTGTGATTTTTTCTTTGGCAAAAAAATCTTCCAACCACTCAATCATTTCTAAATCTAAATGATTTGTTGGTTCATCCAAAATCAATAAATCTGGTTTATTAATTAAAACAATGGCTAATGATAATCTCTTTTTTTGCCCACCTGAAAGTTTTCCTACTTTCAATGATAAATCATCTAATTTTAATTTCGATAAAATTTGCGTGTATTGTGTTTCAAAATCCCAAGCATTATATTGATCCATTAAATCGAATGCAGCTTGATATGCTTCAGCCTCTTCAGGGTTTTTTAATGCTTTTTCATATTGATTTACAATAGAAAGTATTTTATTATCTGTAGCAAAAATGGTTTCTTCTATGGTTAAATTTGGGTTTAAATCATCTTTCTGTGCCAAATAAGCTACAGAAATGTCTTTTCTACAAACTACTTGACCTGAATCTGGTACATCTAAACCTGCAATAATATTTAAGATAGAAGTTTTTCCACTTCCATTTTTAGCAACAAAAGCTATTTTTTGGTCTTTATTAATTCCAAAAGAGATGTCTTCAAATAAAACACGTTCTCCATAAGATTTAGAAATATTTTCTACAGAAAGGTAATTCACGAAATGAAATTGTTTTTAATTTTAGCAAAGAAACAAAAAACCCAAGAGTTAACTTGGGTTTTTGGCATCATTTATAAATAAATGACTATTGGGGGAACAATATTTTATTTCGTTTCTACAATGTAAAAATATATCAAATAAACATGATAGTCAATCCCCATTTATGGTGATTTTTTTTCCTCCCCATTTACAGGGAGAAACCTCACTGTAAATAGGGATAAAATCCTAAAACAGTACTATTTTAAACTGAAAACAATTTTTAGAATCTGCTAAATAATACTATCTTGCCAATGTATTAAAATAAAAGATATTATATGAAAATTATTGTCCCAATGGCTGGTATTGGCTCACGTTTAAGACCACATACTTTAACTGTTCCAAAACCTTTAACTGTAATTGCTGGTAAGCCAATTGTACAACGTTTGGTAGAAGATATTGCCTCTGTAATTGATGAGAAAATTGATGAAATTGCTTTTGTTATTGGTAGTAGAGTAAAGGGTTTCCCTGCAGATACAGAACAAAAACTATTAAAAATTGCTGAGGAACTAGGAGCTAAAGGTTCAGTATACATACAAGAACAAGCATTAGGAACAGCACATGCCATTTATATGGCAAAAGAATCATTAAGTGGCCCATGTGTGGTTGCTTATGCAGATACTTTATTTAAAGCTGATTTTACTTTAGATGTAAATGCTGATGGAGCAATTTGGGTAAGTCAAGTAGAAAACCCAAGTGCGTTTGGAGTCGTAAAATTAGAAGATGGTATCATTACAGATTTTATTGAGAAACCTAAGGATTTTGTTTCAGATTTAGCAATTATTGGAATTTATTATTTTAAAAGTGGTGAAAAACTTTTAGAAGAAATACAATATTTAATTGATAATGACTTAAAAGAAAATGATGAGTATCAATTAACAAATGTTTTGGAATCTTTAAAAGCCCAAGGAGCTAAATTTATTCCAGGAACTGTAAGTACTTGGTTAGATTGTGGTAAAAAAGATCCAACTGTTGATACCAACAAACAAACACTTGCTTTTGAACACGAAGCTGGTAATAATTTGATTGCTGAAGATGTAGTTTTACAAAATTCGGAAATTATTCAACCTTGTTACATAGGTAAAAATGTAGTTTTACGTGATTCTAAAGTTGGACCTTATGTTTCTATTGGAGCAAATAGTTTGGTAAACAATTCTACTATTGTAAACTCATTGATTCAAAATAATGTAGACATTTCTAACGCCAATTTAGATAATGCCATGATTGGAAATCATGCAAAATATAATGGAGAATATACTTCTGTAAGTATTGGAGATTACACTGAATTAACCTAATGAAAATTAGAAAAGAGAAAATAGAAAAAAGACAAAAGAGAACAGATTGGATAAAAACTGTTCTCTTTTCTTTGTTCTTTATTCTTAACTCTTTTGTAGTATATACACAAGATAGTATCCCAGAAAAAGAAGATTTAACTGAGGAAGCAGAATTGAAATTCCAGCAATTCTTTTTTAAAGCTTTGTCAGAAAAATCAATTGGAAATTATCAAAAATCCATTGAAAATTTAGAGAGTTGCAATCAATTATTGCCTAACGATGTTGCTGTTTTTTTTGAGTTTTCTAAAAATTATTTGCTACTCAATAATACTTTATTGGCTAAAGAATATATCAATAGAGCATTAGAAAAAGATGCGAATAATCTTTGGATGTTAAAACACTTGGTCAAAGTACATCAAAAAGAAAATAACTTAACTGAAGCTATTAAAGTTCAACAAAAAATAGTTGCTGATAATCCTAAAGAAAGAGAATTCTTAGTAAGACTTTATATATATGATAGGCAATATGTAGAAGCAATTTCTTTAATGAATATATTGCTAAAAGAAAATGCTTTATCTTCTCGTTTAAAAAGACTAAAAGCAAGTTTAGAAAATAGAAAATTACCAGAATTGAAAGACAATAAAGCAACAGATATAAGTTCTTTAATCAATCAATTTAAAACAGATAAATCGTATAAAATCTTAGAGCAGATTTTAAATCTTTCTGAAGATAATTCCTCTGAAATTTTAAAATATAGTGAAGAAGGAATTTCTCTTTTTCCTGCACAACCTTTTGTATATTTAATGAAAGCAAAAGCTTTAATTTATCAGAAAAACTATAAAAAAGCGTTAACTACTTTAGAAAATGGTATTGATTTTGTGATAGAGTATAAAATGGAGGCTGATTTTTACCATCAATATGCAAAAGCATACAAAGGATTAGGAAATAGAGATCAAGAGAAAAAATATAAGCAAAAAGCGAATAAATTGAAGCGTTAAAAATGAGATTTTTTAAATATATGATTCTTTTTACAATGGTATTAACCTCTTGTAAAACAACAAAAAATATGATTGATGCAAACGCAGTTGCTAAAGATATTTCAGCAAAAAAAGTAGCAAAAAAACATATTGCAGCTAATTTTGAGAAGAATAGTATTGATGCCAAATTAAAAGTAAATTTTAATAATGGTAAAACAAAACAAAATTTAGTTGTAAGCATGAAGATGAAAAAGGATGAGGTAATTTGGTTAAGAGGAACCAAGTTTATCACTGTTTTTAAAGCTGAAATTACACCAACTTCTGTGCGATATTATTCGCCAGTATTTAAGCATTATTTTGAAGGAAATTTCTCAATGATAAAACAATTATTAGGTGTAGAAATTAATTTTGAACAGTTACAAAATTTGTTTTTAGGACAATCTTTAACCAATGTAAAAGAAGATAAACAAGAAGTAGAAATTGTAAATAATAGGTATATTTTATCACCAGAAAAGCAAGCTGAATTGTTTGATATTTTCTTTACCATAAACCCAGCACACTTTAAATTAGATGAACAATCTATTGTAAATACTGAAAAAGATTTACGATTAGATGTAAAATATCCTTCTTATAAATTGATAAATGATGTGGTTTTTCCTTCAGAAATTAATATCAAAGCAAAGAATACCAAATCTGTTACAGCTATAGATTTAGATTATAAATCTGTTGTATTTGATTCAGAGGTAAACATGTCTTTTAATATTCCTAATGGATATAAACAGATTACTTTTTAATGAAAAAAGCAAAGTTTCATATTTTATTTTCACTGATTTTTTTGATAAGTTTTGCAGCTTTTAGTCAAACTAGAAAGCAGCTAGAAAATCAACGGAAAAAGTATAAATCTGAGATTGTAAAATTGAACAGATTACTTTTTGACGAGGTAAAAAAAGAAAAAAATGCTTTAGAAGATTTAAAAGACATTAATCAAAAAATTGAGGTTAGAAATAAACTAATTAATACCATTAACTTAGAAGCTAGAGTTTTATCAAAAGAGATTAAAAACAATGAGCGTAAAATAGCGAAGCTGAACAAAAATTTGGCAGCTCTAAAAGCAGATTATGCAGAGATGATTTACAAATCCTATAAAAGTAAATCGCAACAAAGTAGAATCATGTTTTTATTGTCTTCACAGAATTTTTATCAAGCTTATAAACGTTTGGAGTATATGAAACAGTATACAAAATTCAGAAAAAAGCAAGGTGAAGAAATTGTAGTTCAAACAGATGTTATCAAACAAATGAACGATTCTTTATTCTACCAAAAACAAGTAAAAGATACGTTGATTTTGGTTGAAAAAAATCAAAAAGAAGAAATTGAAGCTGATCAAAAAAATCAAAAAAACTTAATTTCTAAAATCAAAAAGAAAGAGAACAAGTATAAGAGAGAGATTAGAAAGAACGTTAAAGAAGAGAAAAAAGTAGCTGCAAGAATTGATAAAATTATTAGAGATGAAATTGCCAAAGCCAACAGAATAGCAAGAGCAAAAAATAAAGATAAAAAAACAGTTGTTAAGAAAAGTAGTACGTTTATTTTAAGCCCAGAAGCAAAGGCTTTAGCCACAAAATTTGAACAAAATAAAGGAAAACTTCCTTGGCCTGTAAAAGAAGGAATTGTAGTTAGAAGATTTGGAAAACAACCTCACCCTACTTTTCCTGGAATTATTATTAATGGAACAGGATTGCACATTGTAACAAGCAAAGGAAGTGATGCTGAAGCTATTTTTAGTGGAGAAGTACTTAATGTTTTAATAGGTTCAGGAGGAACAAAAAATGTTTTAATACGTCATGGAAACTACATCACTTCTTATAATAATTTAGAAAGTTCGTATGTTAAAAAAGGTGATAAAATAATAGTTGGACAAAAAATAGGCAGAATATTTACAGATAAAGTTTCCAAAAAAACCAAACTTGTTTTTGTGTTGTTTAAAAATACAACGCGTTTAAATCCAGCTTCTTGGATGTTGAAGAGATAAGTGTTATTTTTTCATCACTTTTTTCATAATATTTTTCCTTGTTATTGCAGCAGCAGTAATTACACCAGAAAACAATGCAGCAGCAACACCAGCTGTAACCACATCTTGACCAGTTAAATACAAGTTTTTAATTCGTGTTCTTGGCTTTAAAAAACGTTGGTGAAAACGTTTTGGAGTATGATCTAAACCATAAATTTCTCCTTCATCATAATTGATAAAATGTTGGGTAGTTAATGGTGTAGAAAGTTCATAATGTTCAATTTTTCCTTTGGCTTGAGGAATGTGTTTGTATAAAACTTCTAATAGACGTTTTGAAATATTTTCTTTTAAGGCTTCATATTCCTTGCCACGTTTCATCCATTTGGTTCCATCCCAGTTTTTAAAACCATTATAAGGAAGTAAAGTAATAATATCTATGGTGCTTTTTCCTGGATATCTGTTGCTCCAATCTGGGTCTTTTGCAGATGGGAAAGAAATATAGACCACAGGAAAATCGGCTTCCAAATCATTCAAATAATTTGTAACAGCTGTGTCATGATCTATTTTGTCTGGATAAATCCAATAATTGGTTTTGGGTAAATTCAATTCTTCTGGAGAGCCATCTAAACCAATATACAAACAAGCGTGCGAAACCGATCTTTTTACAGTTTGCAATTGTAGTTTGAATTCGTATTTTTTTTCAATTTTTGAAGGAATTAGTTTATTGTAAGTAGTCATAATACCAGCTCCAGAAATAATATTTTTGGCAAAAAATGATTTTCCATCTTTCATTTTTACACCAACAGCTTTGTTTTTTTTGATGATAATTTCATCAACTTCTGCACTAATTAAAATAGTTCCTCCAGCTTTTTCGATAACTTTTTCAACATTATTAGCTATTACTGATGAACCTCCAATAGGAAAGCTTCCACCAGCAAAATAATGTCTTGCAACAGCAGCATGCATTACAAAACTACTTTCTTTAGGAGGCAATCCATAATCTCCATATTGACCAGAAAGTACCTTTATTAATTCTTCGTTTTTTGTTAAAGACGATAAGACTTCATAAGTTGTTTTATCAGAAAACTTATAAAAAGGTCTACGCATTTTACCACCAAAAAACTTGCTAATTAACGGATGCAAAGCTTTGTCCATATAAAATTTCTGACTCGTTTTAATAGCAGCAAAGACTAAATTGACATAGTTGTAAATTGCTTTTTTTTCATCAGGAAAATACTCCAACATTTTATTCTTGAAGTTTTGGACACCTTTTACAAAATCATACTCTTTATCTCCAATTATAATTTTGTCATAAACATCACCCATATCTGCCCAATTTATTTGAGAATCAGAAATGTAATCGAACAATTTTTTGATGACAGAAGTTTCTTTTTGAACTTCACCTATATAATGAATACCAACATCCCACTCAAAACCTTTACGTTTAAAAATATGAGTAAAACCACCAGCAGTGTAATGACGTTCTAGAATTAAAACTTTTTTCCCTTCTTTAGCTAGAATTGCAGCAGATGTTAAACTGCCCATACCAGAACCGATAATTATTGCATCGTATTTTTCTTCTAAAACTGGGTTTTTCTTGTAAGATTGTATCATAAAGTAGATTGCATAAATGTATTTGCCAATATACAATCCTAAATATATGAAAATATATTTTCAGAATGCTATCTAATATTTTATACAAAAATTCCATAAATCAATTGACTTATGGAATTCTTTGATGTTTTTAATAAAAGTTAATTTTCTAAAAACTGTTTATTTTATTAGAATTTTTGTTGTTCCAAAGTTTACTTTTGAACTAATTACTTTCATAAATATAAATCCTGAATTAAGGTTTAAATCAAGTTCAAACTCATTAGTTCCTTTGTTGATGTTAATTGCAGAGTTGTATACAATTTTACCAGTTACATCAAATAATAGAAGAGTTGCTTTTGTATGAATAGCACTAAATAGTGTAGTTTTAATGTAACCATTTGATGGATTAGGATATACTGTATATTTATTTTCTAAAATTTCAGTACTTCCTAAACTAATGCTATTTGTAGCGCTTTTACTATTGTTTATAGCTACTGTTACTATACCTGTTGAAGCATCACCACTTAAATCTGTTATTGTATATTCAAAAGAGTCAACTCCATTAAAATTAGCTGGAGGTGTGTAAATAATCACATCGTCTGTTAAATCATTTGGTGTGTTATTATCTCCAACTCTTATTAATCCACCATTTGTACTAGCTGTTATAGATTTTCCATTTGTTAATGTAAGAGGATGGGTCAGGTTTTCACCATCAGTTCCAAAATCATCATTTGCAGTTACATCTATACTGTTATTTTCACTTCCATACCCTACATTTACAGCGTCATTTACTGCAGTTGGTGTTCCATTTTCTGTAGGTGTAGGTTCAGGAGTTTCATCACCAACAGTAATAGTAACTGTTCCTATAAATTCGTCTAAGCCTACTTTTAATGTATATTGAAATGTATCTGTACCCGAAAATCCAGCAGGAGGAGTGTATGATATTTTGTCATCACTTCCACCTCCATTATCAACAAAGCTAATTGTTCCAACTTGATTGGTCGTGGTTGTTAAATTTGATGGACTTATAATTAACAAACTACCAATTGTTCCAACTTCTATATTATCATTAGCTAGCACATCTATTAAATTATTTGAACTATCTGTATCCACATTAAAAGTGTCATTTGTTGCCCCAACTTCACCAGAAACTGTTACTGTAACTTCAGCTGTTGAAGCATCACCACTTAAATCGGTAATTGTATATTTAAATGTATCAATTCCTGAAAATCCAGCTTTTGGAGAATATATAAAAACATCATCTGCTGTATCTAGTGTGCCTTTATTATCAATACGAATCAATCCATCGTTTACACTTGCACTTGATAATGTTCCATTTGTCATTGTTAGTCCACCATTTATTGCACCATCAGTTCCAAAATCATCATTCACTAAAACATTAATAATGTTGTTTTCACTATCTGCATTTACAGTTGCTATATCATCTGCTGCTGTTGGTACAGGAACTTGTGAAGCTTCTGTTACAGTAAGGGTTACTGTAGCTGTTGATTCAGTTCCGTTTTCATCTTCTATGATATAATTAAATGTATCGGTTCCAGTAAATCCTCCTGATGGAGTATAAGTAATTAATGAATTTGTTTGAGAAATTGGATATCCTTCAGCACTTAATGCATCATAAGATATTATGGTTGCTCCAGCTACATCATTAGTTAAAACATCTAAATCTGTTACTGTATCAACATTTATTAAAAAAGAATCATCTAATGCTACTGTTGCTACAGCTCCTACTGTTACAGTTACAATTGCAGTATCTGCAAATCCTTTTCCGTCAGTAATTGTATATGTAAATGTATCTATTCCTACAAAACCTGTTGGAGCTGAATAGTTAATTTTACCTCCAAGTACAATGATTGTTCCACCTTTATCACTAGCTGTTGATACTTTTCCATTTGTTAAAGTTAATGGGTGTGAAGAGTTTTCTCCATTTGAACCAAAATCATCATTATCAGTAACATCAATAGGAGTGTCTGAACTATTTTCAGCTACTATTATTGCGTCTGCTACTGCTTCTAAAGTTCCACTAGGTATCACTTCTTCACCAACTGTTATAGTTACTAGTACTAATGCATTACTATTACTTCCTGGAATATAATTAAAAGTATCAACTCCAGAAAATCCTAATAAAGGTGTGTAATTTATGACATCATCTGAAGTGTCAGATGTGTTTTTAGTGTTTAAAGTAACAGTACCTCCATTTTCTGTAGTTCCAGTTAAATTATCATCACTATCTATTAAAAATCTTATATCATTGGGACCAAAACCAGTATCATCTGTATCATTAGCCATAACATCAATCTCATTGTCTGTGCTATCTTGATCCACAACAGCTGTATCTGATGTATATCCTAAAACTGGACCATTAGAAATTGTGACTGTAACTACTCCTGTTGAAGCATCTCCACTTGCATCTGTAATTACATAACTAAATTTATCTGTCCCATCAGCTTCTGCTAATGCAGATGGAGTATAATTAAAAACATCATCTAAAGTGCTAAGAGTGCCTTGGTTATCTACACTAATTGCACTTCCTTTTATACTTGCACTAATTAAAGTACCATTAGGCATTGTTAGACCTCCATTAATAGCTCCATCAGTTCCAAAACGATCTATTCCATTACCATTATCAGCCAAAACATCTATTATCGTCATTTGACCTGCGATAACATTAACGGCATCTGGTTGTGCAGTTGGAAATGGAACTACAGGGCCAACTGTTAAATTTACGGTTGCTGTAGATTGATCTCCTTCACTATCCTCAATAGTATAGGTAAAAGTATCTAAACCTACATAATCTCCTGATGGAGTATAAGTCAACAATGAAGGCGTTCCTGAAATTGGAAACCCTTGAGAACTTAAAGCATCATAAGATGTAATTGTTATATTTTCGCCTCCATCATTAGCCAACACATCTAAATCTGTTTCTACATCTATATTTAAAGCAAAAGAATCATCGATGGCTACTGTTATTGGTTCTAAAGGTTCTATTTTAAGATAATCAACCACTAAAGTGTGAGTTCCTGTCCAATTAAAATCTCCTGCCCAAGGCAAATCTCTAAAACCTATAATTACTTCTGATACACCTGTTGCAACATTTGTATTGATAGTTTCTTGTAAAACACCATCAACAAAAAAATCTAATTGATTTGATCTCCAATCAATAGTGTAGGTATGAAATTCATTATCAATAAGTGAAATTTTTTCTTCTGCTTGGTTTATAATTGCTTTTTTTGTTCCAGTAAAAGGGCGTTCTGTATTCTCATTAGCATTTCTCCAAGTATTAAAACGAGCATCTGTCCAACCTCCATTTTCAGGTAATGTTTCATGAGCAGGAGTTGCACTATCATCAGCAACTAGTTCTAGATCAACTTCATTAAATATTGACCCTTCCTGATGGTAAGTAAAAAGAAATGAAACCAAACCACCATCTACAACAGCTCCTTTCATTCGTACTTCAAGACGATGATTTTCACCTACGCCTCCAAAAATAAGCGCTTGAAATGGGTGTATCCAATCTGTATCATTGCTAGTGTCTGGATCTACAGTTATATATGCATTTCCATCACCAGGAATAAATTTATTCCAATCATCTTGATCAGGATGAATTTCATTGTAATACATCCAATAGGAATTATCTGGAATGTTTGTAGGTGAACCTTGCGAATTAAAATCTTCGAAATAGGTTACAGAATTTGAGTTTACTTGAGTAAATGCCTCAAAAGATATTAGTATTATGAAAAGTGAGCTTAATGTATACTTCTTAAATATCTTGTATACGAAAATAGGTAGATTCTTTTGAATCATAGGGGTTTGGGGTATTAGGGGTTCAATTTTTGGAGTAAAATTTAACTTACTCAACGACAAATGTATAAAAAATAATTAAAAATTAAGTTTTTCAGTATAAAATTTAATGATTAGGTTGTTTTCTAGAAATTTATTTTTAGCTATTATTTCAATGTATACATGGTTTTTATCAATGAATACCTTTTTTCAAAATAAACTTAAAATTTCCTTAAAAATGTTAAAAATTTCCTTTTTAAATTGGAAATACCATGATTATTCAAAACTTAAATCAGAAAAAAGATATCGATAAATAGGATATTTTAAGTGATTTTTTATAGTTTGGAAAAACTTTAAAGGTCTATTATTTATTCAGAATAGAAACGAATATTTTTTTGGAGAAGTACAGTATTAGGAACAGTAATTAATTCATTTTTTGGTGTTTTTAACGTGATAAAAAAAGCGCCAATATCTTTTATTTCACCTTTTATATTATTGTCTTTCTCTAAAATTGTGATGGTGTCTCCAATTTTTACAGGGTAAGTAATGTATAATATTAACCCAGCTGTAATGTTAGATAAAAGAGACCATTGTGCAAAAAGAGCAATACCAAGTACTGTTAAAAATGAAGAGATAAATAACAGTAATTCTTTTTGGTCTACCCCCCAAATAAAAGAAATGAAAACTACTACAGTACAATAAATTAAAACGGTAATTATTTTATAAATAATTGCCATTCTAGATTTTTGAAATTCAAATTTTATTCGAATTTTACGTAAGGATTTTGAAGTAATAAATCGAATAAGGATGCCAAGTGAAATAACTATAACTGATCCTATAATTTTAAAATCATTTAAAAATTCAAACATAATTTAAGATTTAAAAAGTGCTTTTAATTCTGTAGCTTCACTAGGTTTCATTTTTCCTGCTAGGATCAAACTTAGTTGTTTTCGTCTGAGAGCACCTTCAAAACGTTCTTTCTCTAAGTCAGTTTCAGGGATTATTTCCGGAATTTGAATAGGTTTACCAGTTTCATCTACAGCAACAAAAGTATAAATACCTTCATTTACTTTTGTCTTTTTTCCAGATTGTCTGTCTTCTATCCAAACATCAACATAAACCTCCATTGAAGATTTAAAAGCTCTAGAAACTTTTGCTTCTAAAGTAACTACACTTCCTACTGGTACAGTTTTGTTAAAAGCAACATGATTTACAGAAGCAGTTACTACAATTCTAGCAGAATGACGTCTTGCTGCAATACTACAAGCTCTGTCCATTCTTGCTAATAATTCTCCTCCAAAAAGATTATCTAAATAATTAGTGTCACCAGGTAAAACTAAGTCTGTAAGTACAGTTAAAGAGGCTTTAGATGTTTTTGCTTCCATTTATTTGTTTATCTTTTTGTAAAGATAAGGATAGCCTCTAAATAATTGATTACTTTTTTATCAATAACCAAGCGTCTTTAGAAACTGTTTCTTGAATTTTATAAAGGTTATTGGTAGCTTTGTTTCTGTCAGCAAAACTATTAAAAGCAACTTCGATTAAACCCCATTTGTTTACACCCAAAATACTGGCATTATAGCCTTGTTTTAGGAGTTGTTTTACTTTTTTTTCAGCATTCTCAGGAAACTGAAAAGCACCAGCAACAACGTGATAAGGTTTTGCTATTTTTTTTGCAACATTTAGTTCTATTGTTGGTAAAGGATTAGAAATGACAAATGTAGCTGCTTGTATTTTTTTCTCTATAGCTTTCTCTTGATTTGCTAAAACTTCTTTTTGCTTATTTTGTTGATAAGCATTGTTGCCAGCAAAACCTAATGTTAATAAAATAGCAGCAGTAGCTGCATATTTAATAAATGCAGGAATTCCTTTTTTAGCTTCTTTTTCAACTATAGGAATTAAAGGTTTTACAACTTCTTTGTGTCTTTCTATAGATGAAGAAGCTAGAGTTGATAACCCAAAAGATTCTGATAGATAATTAACTTTATGGTTTGGTTCAAAAATAATTTGACTATTCTCATTTAAAGTTAATACGCCAATTGCACCAATTTCTAATGGTTTAGTTTGAATTTCATTTTGCCATTTAATTACTGATAAACTAATAGCAGTAGAAGCTTTTTCAAAAGAAATATTTTCAGATGAAGCAATATAATTTGCTAATAAACCATCACTAACCTTTAAATGACTATTAAAGGTAATCTGTTTTGATGGTGGATAAAAAGTGTCGGTATTTTCGTTAATAGTTGCACCTTTTCTATTGGTAATAAAACCACCAAAATCTGGTACAATTACACAATCATATCTATAAAGTAAGTCGTTAATGTAGTTGGCTAAAATCATATAAACAAAAATAAAATTTTTAGGCATAAAAAGAAGCATTGCAAGTAATATTTATTAACAAAAAAATGATACCTTGGTTATCAAATTGTTACCTATTGAAAGAAGAAAAATTATTAGCTGTTTTGCGCTTGCAGAAGAGTAAAGCTATTGGAGATATTTTAGCAAAAAAACTCATCGTTAATGTGGGTGATGTAGAACAAGTTTTCAAAGAAAAATCAACTATTTTAGGAAAAATTAATGGAATTGGAACTCATGTTCTAAAACATCTATTTGATAAAGAAAACCTAAAACTAGCTGAACAGGAATTGAGTTATATAATCAATAATAAAATTGAATACTCATATTTTTTAGAGGATGATTATCCTATAAACCTTCAAAATTGTATAGACAGTCCTATATTGTTTTTTAAAGATGGAAACATCAATTTGAAAAACGATAATATTATTTCTATTGTTGGCACAAGAAATATGAGCTCTTATGGACGAGACTTTACAAATAAATTAATGGAGGATTTAAAAGTATATAATCCAATAATTGTAAGTGGTTTTGCTTACGGAGTAGATATTTGTGCGCACAAAGCTGCTATTAAAAACAATCTGCAAACCATAGCTGTTTTAGCACACGGTTTTGAGCAAATTTATCCTAAAGTACATAAAAAGTATATTAATCAACTCAATGAAAATGGTGGTTTTCTTACCGAGTTTTGGAGTGAAGAACAACCTTTAAGAGAAAATTTTCTAAAAAGAAATCGAATTGTAGCAGGAATATCTAAAGCCACAATCATTATAGAATCTGCAGAAAAAGGAGGTTCATTAGTAACAGCAAATATAGCCAATTCTTATGATAGAGATGTGTTTGCTTTACCAGGAAGAGCAACAGATATTTATAGTAAAGGATGTAATAATTTGATAAAAAACAACAAAGCACACTTGCTAACTTCATCAGAAGACTTAGTTAAAATGTTAAACTGGGATCTTAACAAAAAACCTAAAAAACCAATTCAACAACAACTTTTTGTTGAACTAAATACAAACGAACAAAAAATTCATGATTATTTAAAGAAAAATGGAAAACAAGTATTAGATGTTATTGCTTTAGATTGCAATATTCCGCTTTTTCAATTATCTTCAATTTTATTGCAGATGGAATTGAAAGGAGTTATAAAACCTTTACCTGGTAAGATGTTTGAAATCGTCTAATTAAACCGTATTTTTGTACAACACCCTTTAAAGTTATGGCAGAAGATCAAAAATTAATATCCAAAAAGAAACCTACTTTTCCTGTAAGTAAACTTTTAGCTGCTTTTTTGAAAAAGCATAACAGAAGTACAAAAATTAGTATTTTATATAATGATTTGTTGCGATTTCAAGGTTCTGTGTCTGTTTTTGATAAGAATGATGAAGACACACTTTGGGTAAGAACCTATTATTCTGAGTGGGATAGAGAAGAAATAGATTTAAGTTTAAAAAAGATTTATACCATTTTACACTCTGATGGGAATGATAATACTATTCCTTTTTTAAATATTGACGCCATTGATTTCTGTACGTTTGGGAACTCTAAACCTTTTAGAATTAAGGTTAGAAATGTCCTAAATGATAACTTTACTTATTTCTATGTAAAACAAGCAGATGCTTCTCGTGTTTATGGTTTGGAGTTAGAACATATTTTATCTCCTTATACCATAAATTATTTGGTGTATAAAGATACTTTAATTGAAGAACATATTTCAGGAATTCCAGGAGATGATTTTATAGAAAATATTTTACCTACTTGTTCAATATCAGAAAAGGCGCAAATAGCAAAGGAGTTTGTTAAGTTTAAAGAACGTTGTTTTATCAGGCTTTTAGGAGATATGCGTTCTTACAATTATGTAATTACACCTATTCATGATTTCGATCAAATTGTGTATAAAATTAGAGCTATAGATTTTGATCAACAATCATTTGAAGGTAATTTAAAAGTGTACAATCTACAGTTCTTAAAAGAGAATTTTAAAATGGTAGAAATGGTTGGTAAAAGACTTCAAAACAGTTCTATAGAACAATATAAAATAGAGGAACGCTCTTATATTGCCAAAAGAATGATTAGTTCTCCAGACAGAATTCAGCATATTGTAAGATGTATGAAACAAGATTCTATTTCTTTTCCTAAACACATTGAAAGATTAAAGAAAGATTTAATCGGTTATGTTGGAGATGTTGAGTTTAAAAAATGCCAAAATATGGGCGAAATTTTAGAAACCATCCTAATTTTCGTTAAACGTAACTATTTGGATATAAGAAGCAAATAGTTTTTTTTGAAGCTATTTCCAGCTTTCAGCACTCGCTTTTTTTGCCAGAAAAAGTCAAAAAAGAGCTCAAACAAATGCTTCAATCTGGGCTAAACTTGTTTGCTAGTTTATCATTTTTCAAAAAGATTCACTCATTTTTTTAATATATAGAAAGACCCTTCAGGTTTTTAAATCTGAAGGGTCTTCAATAAAATATTATAAATTATTTCATCAAAAAAGCCTTCAAATCTTCATAAGAAGAAGCTTTAATAGCTACTTTAGTATTATTAATTACTTTTTTAATTTGCTCAGGAATTTCTACTTTTACAGATAAAGTTTCTTCAACAACATCCAAAAATTTCACTGGATGTGCAGTTTCTAAAAATACACCAAATTCATTTGCTTTTAATCCGTGTTTTTTCAAACCTAAGTAACCTACAGCTCCATGTGGATCTGCAACATAACTAGAATTCTCGTAGATTTTTTTCATTGTTTCACGAGTTTCATCATCTGTAAAACTATAAGAAGAAAAAGCCTTTTTTAGCGTTTCTAAATCGTTATCAAACAATTCTTGAATTCTGATAAAATTACTTGGGTTTCCAACATCCATAGCATTAGAAATCGTTGCTTTCGATGGTTTTGGGTTGTAAACTCCATCAACCAAATAATTAGGAACAGTATCATTTACGTTTGTAGAAGCTACAAAGTGTTTGATAGGTAAACCTAATTTTTGAGCCATAATTCCTGCACAAATATTTCCAAAATTTCCACTAGGAACAGAGAATATTAAATCTTTGTTCTTTTTATGTAACTCTTTATAAGCAAAGAAAAAATAAAACATTTGAGGCAACCAACGTGCAACATTTATAGAATTTGCAGAGGTTAACGTTCTTTTAATTTCTTCATCTAAGAAAGCAGTTTTTACCATTTCTTGGCAATCATCAAAAACACCATCTACTTCTAGAGCAGTAATGTTTTGACCTAAAGTTGTCAATTGCTTTTCTTGTATGTCACTTACTTTTCCTGAAGGATATAAAATAACCACATTTACACCTTTTGCGCCTAAAAATCCGTTAGCAACTGCACCTCCAGTATCACCAGAAGTAGCCACTAAAACTGTTACTTCATCATCATTATCTTGGTTAAAATACTCCAAGCATTTTGCCATAAATTTAGCACCAACATCTTTAAAAGCCATTGTTGGTCCGTGAAACAATTCTAGAGTTCCAATATTATCATCAACCTGAACTACAGGAAAATCGAAAGAAACAGTTTCTGCAACAATTTCTTTTAATTTTTCTGCAGGAATTTCATCACCTACAAACTGTTTGATAGCTTCATAAGCAATTTCGTGATTGGTATAATCAGAGATATTATCAATAAAATCTTTAGAAAGTGGAGTAATATTATCAGGAAAATAAATTCCTCTATCTTTTGCCAATCCTTGTACAACTGCGTTTTTAAACGTTGATATTGGTGATTTATGGTGTAAACTGTAATAGTTCATTTTTTTGTTGATTATTAGTCATTGCGAGTTTACGAAGCAATCTTTTTATTTGAAAGAGATTACTTCAGTCATTCTTCCTTCGTAAAGACGATTATTTATAATATTTTCATTCCTTGTGCATTCACTTTAGAAATAAACATTTCAAAGTCAATTCCTTTATTTCTGTAGCTTTTTTCAATAGCATTGTAAACTTCCTTAGCAATTTCATCACCTTTACAAAGTGCAAATATTGTTGGTCCTGAGCCACTAATTCCTGCTCCTAAAGCTCCTGCATTAATAGCAGCATTTTTTACATCATCAAAAAATGGAATTAATGTTTTACGAACAGGTTCTACAATAATATCTTCTAAAGAATTGCTGATTAAATCATAGTTATTATCATACAAACCACTAATTAATCCACCAACATTTGCCCATTGTGTAACTGCGTCTTTTAAGGCAATTTCAGTAGGTAAAACATCTCTAGCATCTTTTGTTTTAACTTCTATTTGAGGATGAATAGCCACAACTCTCAATTTACTTGGTACAGGTAACTTTATAATTTCTAAAGGCTGGTAACTTCTTACTAAAACAAATCCACCATAAATAGCAGCAGAAACATTATCTGCAATTGGAGTTCCACAAGCTACTTCTTCACCAAACATAGCAAATTTTGTCAATTCTAGTTCAGAATAAATATCTCCCAATAATTTATTTGCACCAAAAGCAGCACCTGCAGCACTTGCAGCAGAGCTTCCTAAACCACTTCCAGGAGAAAAGCCTTTGTGAATAGTCAATTGTACACCAAAATCAGCATTTGCTTCTACTAACATCTTTTTAACAACAGCGCTTGCAGCGTTTTTATCAACATCATAAGTTAAATCTGCACCAGTAATTTTGGTGATTTCTACCCCTTTGTTTGGTGTTTTTGTAAATGTCATTTCATCACCAATTTCATCTACAGCAAAACCTAGTGAATCAAACCCACAAGAAACATTGGCTACAGTTGCTGGTGAAAATATTTTTAGATAATCCATTTATTTTTGGTTTGTGGTTTTTAGTTTTTAGTTTTTAGTTCTGATAAGAACGATAAAACAACAACAATCAACCAATAATTATTTATTCGCAATTCTTATTACATCAGCAAAAATACCAGAAGCAGTAACATCTGCACCAGCTCCAGCTCCTTTAATAATTAAAGGATTTTCTGGGTATCTGTCTGTAAAAAATAAGACAATATTATCACTTCCTTCTAGGTTATAAAAAGGATGGTCAGAAGGGATGTGTTGTAAACCAACATTTGCTTTTCCGTCTACAAATTCAGCTACATATTTTAAGCGACAATCTTTGTCATTTGCTTCTTGATATATTGCTTGAAAATGATTTTCATGTTTAGTTAATGCAGCGTAAAAATCTTTGTTATTATCAGTTTTTAAAGCTTCTTCTGGTAAAAACGCATTGTTTTTAATGTCTTCTAATTCCAATTGATAGCCACTTTCTCTTGCTAAAATTAAAATTTTACGGGCAACATCAACACCACTTAAATCAATTTTTGGATCTGGTTCTGTATACCCTTCTTCTTGAGCCTGAGCAACAACATCATGAAAAGTACTGTCTTCATCAAAATTATTGAAAACAAAGTTTAAGCTTCCAGATAAAACCGCTTGAATTTTATGAACTCTATCTCCTGAATTGATTAAGTTTTTAAGTGTATCAATAATTGGTAAACCTGCACCAACATTAGTTTCAAATAAGAAAGAAGCATTGTATTTTCTTGAGACTTGTTTTAACGTTTTGTAATTATCAAAACTAGAAGCACAAGCTATTTTATTACAAGTAACTACAGAAATACTTTCTCTTAAATAGTTTTCATAAACTTCTGAAACTGCTTTATTTGCAGTATTATCAACGAAAACACTATTAATAAGATTGCTTTCTTTTACCTTTTTATAAAAATTATCTAAACTAGTTGGTTCTCCATTTTCTAAGTTTTCTTTCCAGTTTTTTAAATCAATTCCATCAGCATCAAAAAACATCTTTCTTGAATTAGAAATCCCAATAACTCTAATTTTTAATTTCAAGTTTTCTTTTAAGAATTGCTTTTGTTGATCTAATTGTGCTAAAAAGCGTTCACCAACATTACCAACTCCAGTTACAAATAAGTTTAATTGTTTTGTTTTTTCTTCAAAAAACTGTTCGTGTAAAGTGTTTAAAGCTTTTTTTGCATCATATTTATTAATAACTGCAGAGATGTTTTTTTCTGATGAACCTTGTGCAATTGCTCTAACATTTACATTATTTCTACCCAGAGCACTAAACATTTGTCCACTTAAACCTTGGTAGTTTTTCATACTTTCACCAACAACAGCAATAATTGCTAAATCATTTTCTACAATAATTGGCTTTATTTTCTTTCTGTTTATTTCTATGCTAAAAGTTTCATCTAAAAGTGCTGCCGCTTTTGAAGCATCATTTTCGTAAACTCCCACACATATAGAATGCTCTGAAGAAGCTTGCGTAATGAAAACAACATTTATTTTTGCTACAGAGAGCGTTTCAAACAAACGTTTTGAAAAACCAGGAATACCAATCATACCTCCTCCTTCTAAAGTAATTAAGCTAATATCTTCAATATGAGAAATACCTTTTACATCATTTCCATTTTTGGGATTATTAGAAATTAACGTTCCAAAATTCTCTGGATCAAAAGTGTTTTTAATTCTGATAGGAATTTCTTTTCTTAAAGCTGGTTGAATAGTTGGTGGATACAAAACTTTTGCACCAAAGTGAGACAATTCCATAGCTTCTTCGTAAGAAATTTCTGGAATAGCAAAAGCTTGTTTTACAACTCTTGGGTTAGCAGTATACATACCACTAACATCAGTCCATATTTGTAATTCATCAGCATCTAAAGCAGCAGCGTATATGGCAGCTGAATAGTCAGAACCGCCTCTACCTAATGTTGTAGTATCTCCATTTGTATTAGATGAAATAAACCCTCCTAATAGTGTAATTTGGTGTTTGTTTTCTTTAAAAAAGTCAGCAATATTTTTATTGGTGATTTTAAAGTTTACTTGTGCATTTAGGTATTCGTCATTTGTAGAAATTAGTACTCTACTATCTTTGTGAGTAGCATTTAGAGTTTCTTTAGCAGCATTTGCAATGATGTAAGAAGATAGCCTTTCTCCAAAACTACAAACTTTTGCTAAGGTTTTGTCAGATAATTCTTGTAATAAGAAAACACCTTCGTAAATAGAGGTTAATCGATCAAAAAGATAGTCAACTTCTTCATAGACCTCTTTAATGTTTTTTACGATTAAATCGTCTATAACTTGATGATGAACTTCTTTAATTTTGGCTAAAATTTCTCTTGCTGTAGTGATGTCTTCCAAAGCTTCATTTGCACCAGCTATTAAATTGTTGGTAGTTTTACCAAATGCAGAAACTACAACTGCAACTTTGTTGTCTTTTGATGTATTAGCTACAATGCTTAAAACTTGTTTTATGTTTTTTGTATTAGCTACTGATGAGCCTCCGAATTTTAATACTTTCATCTTTAATTGATAATAGTTTGTAATATTTTATAATAGTTTATTTCGATTTGTACGAAACAATAGATAACCTAGATAATATGAATATAGTATAACCCCTAAAGGGTAATAGTTGTAGTTGATGTGCGAATAATAGCGTTCATAGAAATACATACTACAGAAGTAGTTTTAGAAGAATTTGTATTTAATTTAGAAAAATTCACAGTACAAAAATAGGAGTATTATTTATTTTGATGGGTTTAGTTAGAGATTATTTTGTTAATTTTCTTGATAAATGTGATGTTCGTAAAAAAAATACATTTTAAGAAATAAATTCTTATTTTTTGTTGCTAATATTTATTTTTTCTTTAATTATTGAGGCAATTGGTTTGTTTTGAATTTTACTTTCTAACCAAGATAAAATATCCAAATATAAAAAAGCTCTTTTTTCATAAGGATGATTTTCAAATTTCTTCAATTTTGAATGAATTTTTTTGAACTCATTCTTAATCTCATGAGGAAACACATCACTCAAATCTCTGATAGAGGTTAAAAATATTTTTTGAACTTCTTGTAAGTTTTCCATTTTTAAAAGAAACTTATAGGTGTCTAAAAACTGTCTTTCTAAATCATAATCTAAGCCACATTCATAATGTGCAATCAAATTTAAAATTCTTGCAAAACATTGTAAATCTTCAGCAGAAGTTAGGTTTTTAGATTTGATAATTTTTTGTAAATATTCAATGCAAAGTTCGTTTTTACCCATTCCAAAATACAAACAAGCAATTTTATAATATAGCATTACTATATAATGGCTGTCTAATCTGTTTCTATAATTTTGTATTTTTTGATTTATAATTTCTACTAGATATTCTCCTTCCAAAAAAGATGCTTCCAAGAAGTGTAAATGTAGTTTGTTAGAATATAAATATTGAAAAATTAATAGTTCAGTATTGGTGTTTAAAGGAATGATTTTTTGTTCTACTTCTTCTTCAAATAAACTTAATTCTTTTTTGAAAGTGGTTCTTTTTTGAACGAAAAAAGAAGCTTCTAATAAATAATTTAGACCTTTTAGATAAAAAACAGGGTGCTGTAAAATATGCCTTTTATCTTCTTTAAATAAATCTACCCATTTTCGAGCATATTTATAACTCTGTATAAAATCTTGAGTTAAAAAACTATACCATAAGTGAGATTTATACAGCCATAATTTTTCTCTAAAACCAAAAGTTTCAAAGTCATATTTAGGTAGTTTGCTGTAAAAATATTCATTAATAAATTCTAGTTCTTTGTTATTTTTAACATAACCATTTTGCAATAAATGACTATAGAGTTGTAGAGATAAATTAGATAATTTACTAGCAGTTACATTTTGTTGGCTTAATTTTTTTGCTTGTATAGATAGTTGATCAGCTCTATTGCTTAAACTTCTTGTAATGTATTGTGTTTCAATAACTTTTTCAAGCTCAACAATTTCGTAAGCAATGTTTTTTTCTTCATTTTCCAAAGCTAAATTTTTAGCTTTGTCTAATAGTTTTAAGCTTTGTTTATATAATCCTTTTTGATATAAAACCGTAGCAAAATCGAGTTGCTCTCTTATCTGTATTCTAATGTTTTTGTGAGCAGGATTTAGTCTAAGACTAATTAAAATCTGTTTGTATAAATGCGCTTTTAAATTAGATAGTTGTTGTTTAGAAACAATGCCACTATTGATAATTACCTTTTCATCGTATACTTTTAATTTTTCTAAAAATTTAAATAATGAGAAAAATTTAGCATCTATATTGCCACCTAATCTACCCACATATAGGTTAAATTGTCTCTTTTCAGATTTAGTTAAAGACTTAATTAGTACAAAAAGAGCGTCATTTTGTTGACTGGCTAATGTAACATTTTTACTCATAAAAAACTGGTAATTAATTAGTTATGTTTTAGTAAATGATAATAGAAATCGTACAAGATGGTAAAAATAACTATTTATTTTAAACTCATTCATATACATTTGATTAAATATAAAGATAATCTTTACAAAATTATGCAAGACAACAAGGTACAAATTTTTGACACTACTTTAAGAGATGGAGAGCAAGTTCCTGGCTGTAAGTTAGATACCAAGCAAAAACTAGTGATTGCAGAAAGGTTAGATTTACTAGGAGTAAATGTAATTGAAGCTGGTTTTCCTGTTTCTAGTCCTGGAGATTTCAATTCAGTTACAGAAATTTCTAAAATTGTAAAAAACGCATCTGTTTGTGGTTTAACAAGAGCAGTTGAAAATGATATAAAAGTTGCTGCAGAAGCTTTAAAATTTGCAAAACATCCAAGAATTCATACAGGAATTGGTACTAGCGATTCACATATTCAATTCAAATTTAAATCATCAAGAGAAGCTGTAATTGAAAGAGCTGTAAAAGCAGTTTCATACGCAAAATCTTTTGTGGAAGATGTTGAGTTTTATGCGGAAGATGCTGGTAGAACAGATAATGAATACCTAGCAAGAGTTTGTGAAGAGGTGATTAAAGCAGGAGCTACTGTTTTAAACATTCCAGATACTACAGGATATTGTTTGCCTGAAGAGTATGGAGCTAAAATGAAATATTTGCGTGAAAACGTAAAAGGAATAGAAAATGTAATTCTTTCTTGTCATTGTCATAACGATTTAGGTATGGCAACTGCCAACTCAATTTCTGGAGTTATTAATGGAGCTCGACAAATAGAGTGCACCATAAATGGGATAGGAGAAAGAGCAGGAAATACAGCTTTAGAAGAAGTTGTAATGGTTTTAAAACAACACCCATATTTAAATTTAGAAACAAGTATTAATACAAAACTATTGTATGATACTAGTATTATGGTTCGTGAAAGTATGGGGATGCCAGTGCAACCAAATAAAGCAATTGTAGGTGCAAATGCATTTGCACATAGTTCTGGAATTCATCAAGATGGTGTAATAAAAAACAGAGAAACATATGAAATTATGGATCCTGAAGATGTTGGTGTTACAGAAAGTGCAATTGTTTTAACAGCAAGAAGTGGTAGAGCTGCTTTAGCATACAGAGCTAAAAAAATTGGTTACGAATTAACAAAAGTACAATTGGATATTGCTTATGCTCAGTTTTTGAATGTAGCAGACCAGCAAAAAGAAGTAAAAGACGAAGATATTCATAGTATTATGAAAGAAGTTAGTAAAACTTCAAAAATAGCATTGGCTTAAAATTTTATAGTAAGAGATGAAATATACAATAGCTGTAATTCCTGGAGATGGTATAGGGCCTGAAGTAACAGAACAAGCAAAAAAAGCTTTAGATGCTGTTGCAGAGGCATATGATCATATTTTCTTATACAAAGAAGCTAAGTTAGGGGCTTGCGCTATTGAAGAAACAGGAAGTCCACTTCCAAAAGAGACTATTGAAATCTGTAGAAATGCAGATGCTGTTCTTTTTGGTGCTATTGGAGATCCAAAATATGATAATGACCCTACTGCAGTAGTGCGTCCAGAACAAGGATTATTACAACTTCGTAGAGAGTTAGGTTTGCATTGTAATATTAGACATATAAAGGCCTATGATAATTTAATTTTCAACTCACCTTTAAAAAGAGAAGTAATCAAAGGAACAGATATTGTTGTTTATAGAGAGTTAACAGGTGGTATTTATTCTGGAGAAAAACAGATAAGTGAAGATGAGAAATCAGCTTTTGAAATCTCTAATTATTCTGTTGATGAAATTTCTAAAGTTACACATTTAGCATTTAAGGCAGCTTTGTTAAGAAAGAAAAAAGTTACTTTAATTGATAAAGCTAATGTTTTAGCAACTTCTCAATTATGGAGAAAAACAGTTTCTGAAATTGCTAAAGAATATGAAAATGTTGAATTAGAATGCTTGTTCATAGATAATGCTATAAAGCAAATTATATTAAATCCTAAACAGTTTGATGTAATTTTAGCGCCAAATCTTTTTGGTGATATTGTTTCAGAAGGTGCCAGTATTATTGGAGGTTCAATAGGTTTATTAGCCTCTTCATCTATTGGGGGCAAAAACGCTTTATTTGAGCCAGTTCATGGTTCTTATCACTTAGCAAAAGGGAAAAATATTGCAAATCCAATAGCTTCTATTTTATCTGTTGCAATGTTGCTAGAGTATTTAGGTTTGCAAGAAGAGTCAGATGCAGTAGAAAGGGCAGTAGAAAAATCTTTAGCAATAGGTATTACAACAAAAGATATTAAAAGAAAAACTCAGAAATATACAACTACTTCTAAAGTAGGAGATTTTGTGGCAGATTACATTACAAACCAAGATGATAGTAATATGAATTTTAGAAATATTTATATGGGACAAAGTACTATTATTTAAAACTAAAAATTAATAGGTTTTTAATTTAAAAAAATACAATATTTGTATCTCAAATGAAAAAACAAATTTTAAATATTGTTTCTGTTTTAATAGTCATCGTAATTGTTGCGAGTTGGTAAGGGAGGTAATATTTATTACAATAAAATTTATAATTTAGCCTTCCTATAAAAATGGAAGGTTTTTTATTGCATTTATTTCAATGATTGAGTGTCATAATAAAATAGATTTAAATTATTGATTTCCAATAATTTAATTATTTTTTTTAACATCTGAAATTAAAGAATTGTATTGAATTTTATGCAACAAAAATCGAGAAATAGAATAATTTAGTCAACAAAACGAAGAAATCATTAAATGAAACTAAATAAACACAGTAGCAGATTAACACAAGATGAATCTCAGCCAGCATCACAAGCAATGTTGTATGCAGCAGGTTTAACAGATGAAGATATGCAAAAAGCACAAATTGGTATTGCTAGTACTGGTTATGATGGTAATCCTTGTAATATGCATTTAAACAGGCTTAAAGATGAAGTAAAAGTTGAGTGTAATATTGCAGATTTAGTAGGTTTAGGTTTTAATACAATTGGTGTTTCTGATGGGATTTCTATGGGTACTTCAGGTATGAATTATTCGTTAGTTTCCAGAGATATCATCGCAGATTCTATGGAAACTGTAATGAATGCTCAAAGTTATGATGCTCTGATTGCAATAGTTGGTTGTGATAAAAATATGCCAGGAGCAATTATGGCAATGTTGCGTTTAAATCGTCCATCAATAATGATGTATGGGGGTTCTACAGCATCAGGAGAATACAAAGGAAAAAAATTAAATATTGTTTCTGCTTTTGAAGCTTTGGGACAAAAAGTTGCAGGAGAAATTGACGAAGCAGAATACAAAGAAATTATAAAACGTTCAATTCCAGGAGCAGGAGCTTGTGGAGGAATGTATACAGCAAATACAATGGCTTCAGCTATTGAATGTATGGGGTTTGCATTGCCTTACAATTCATCAATTCCAGCAGAAAATCCTAATAAATTATCTGAAGCAGAAAGAACTGCAAGGGCTATTAAAAATTTATTAGAATTAGATTTAAAACCTTTAGATATTATTTCTAAAAAGTCTATTGAAAATGCAATTACTTTGGTAAATGCTTTAGGAGGTTCTACAAATGCAGTATTACACTTTTTAGCAATTGCACATGCTGCAGATATCGATTTTAAATTAGAAGATTTTCAAAGAGTTTCTGATAGAACTCCTTTAATTGGTGATTTAAAACCATCAGGAAAATACCTAATGGAAGACGTTCATGGTATTGGAGGAATTCCTGCAATTATGAAATATTTATTAGAAAATGGATATTTACATGGAGATTGTATGACTGTTACTGGTAAAACATTAGCAGAAAATTTAGCAGAAGTAGAAGCTATAGAATTTGAAGAACAAGATATTGTTTATCAAAAAG
>CBFHKA010000031.1:0-100685 GCA_965656305.1 Polaribacter sp.
TGAACTTAAAATTTAAGCTAAAAACAGTTCAAATTATTTTTTGCCTTCTAAACGGCTAAAAAAATAGTTTGAACGGTATAATTTAAACCAAAAAAAAGGTCAACCTATTTCAGTATAATACAATTCGTCAATTAAAGAAAAATAGATAATAAATTGAAATTTTAGTATCTTTGGTAAAAAGTAAATTAAAATGAATTTAGAAGCCCGAAAAATAGAATTTGTACAAGAATTTTTAAACCTTCAAAATGAAGATATCGTTTCTCGTCTTGAAAAAATATTAAGGAAAGAAAAAAATACTTCCGAAAAAATATTTGAACCAATGACTATCGCTGAATTTAATGAACGAATTGACAAATCGGAATCTGACTTTAAAAATAATCGATTTAAAAGCAGTTCTGAACTTTTAGCAAAATACGAATAATGACATTTAAAATTATTTGGTCTGAATTTGCAGAAACTGAACTTGACAAAATTTACGAATATTATGAGGAAGAGGTTAACGAGAGATTAGCAAAAAAAATCACTAAAGGAATCATTAATGAACCAAAAAAGTTAATAAACTTATCTTTTATTGGTCAAGAAGAGGAATTACTTAAAGAACGAAAAACTGAATATAGATATATAATTTATACAAACTATAAAATAATCTATTCAGTAGATATTGAAAATGGACTTATTAAAATCGCTGATGTTTTTGATACTCGACAAAATCCACCAAAGATAAAACGAACGAAATAAAAGCCAGTTGCCAACAAAGAACTGAGTTAAAAACCAAACAAATTCTTCATTAAATTTAGGCATTAGTTTTCTGGCATTGTTGAAGTAGAATAAATCTCTTTTGGTCGATTTATTTCCAATTCAACAAGCTATAAATATCATTATTAATTTTATATTCTATTTCACTTTTAAAACAGAAACATGACTTGCGTCATAAGGAATTCCTGACTTTGCAATCGCAAAACATTGTTTTAATAGTTTATTAGAAAAAGCTATCAATGCTAATTTTTTACTCTTTCCTTTGTTGGTTATTCTTTCAAAGATAGCTGCACAACCTTTATTATGCTTGTAAGCACTAAAAGAACATAAGAAAAGTAAGTTCCGTAATTTTCTATTACCAACTTTACTTATTCTAGCTCTGCGATTCTCTAATTGTGGGTGTTATTCCTGCATAACTACACAATTGTGAAGCTGTTTCAAACTTGTTAAAACCATCTGTAACTACAATTAAAAATAAGGCTGTTTTAAGTCCAATACCAGGAATACTCTGTAACAAAGTCAACTGCTTTTGTTGGTCTTTCTTTACTAAAAACAACAGTTTCTGCTCTATTCCTTTTAGCTCTTTATCTAAATATTTAAGTGTTCTTTTTAATGAACGATATACATATGGAGATGGAATTCCTAACACTTTTTCTCCGTGAATTTTGTTTTTTGTTGCTGTTCTGATTTTTAATTGATTATCCATTAATCGAAACAACTGTAAACATTCACTTTGGATATCTGTGAGTGCAGTATACAAACGAAATTCTTGAGTTAAACCATAATTACAAATCGCTTTGGCATCACTTTTATCTGTCTTTACTTTGGCTAACTTCATCTGGACAAATCGCTTGATAGATAAAGGGTTTACAACTGAAACAGCAACACCCTTCTTATATAAAAACTGGGCAAATCTGTAATGATAATAGCCTGTAGCTTCCATAACAACCAAACTATTTTTTGGTAGTGATTTGTAAAACTTTTTAAAGCCAAATTCATTATTTTTAAATTGTAAATGACCTTCTTTACTACCATAACAATCAAAGACATTTTTACTAATGTCAATTCCAAAAGTTTCACTATATTTATTCATAAGAAAATGTTTTATGAAAGAATAAGCTACCAGAATTACAACAACTTAAAATCGAGATCCAAAGTCTCACAGAACTGAACGTAATTTTTAGTAGAAAAGAGAGAGGATTATCAGTGTTGTCTGAGTCTAAGCTCAACCGTATAAATTAACCTTAATTCTCTCTTTTATTCTTTCTGATTATTTTATCAAATTTAACAAAAGACAAACTTAAGCCGTACAAAATTAATTGCTTACTAATAGCATACTTACGAAAATCCTCGCGGATTTTCTTTGTCAGTAATTATTTAGTAAATTTATAGCTTAACCACGCAACTAACCTTGTACAAACACGTTGGGCAACATTAAATAGCACGCTCTCGTAATTAAGAATTTAAGCATATACTTAATTTGTAATATATCTTATTTAATTTTTTTGCAATATTCTTAATTAAGAAGTATCTTTGTTTAAGTTTATACTTAAATAAAATATGAAAACATTTAAATCTGGTAATTATATAAATCAAGGAACTCATAAAAGCTTTCAGCCTAATAAAATAAATCAAAAATGGACTATTGACGATATGGAAGTATTAACTCTTTTGAGTCAAGCAGATAGACAACTTGGAAGACTTGATATGTATTCTGAATACATTCCAAATATTGATTTATTTATCAGTATGCACGTATTAAAAGAAGCAACTCAATCAAGTAAAATTGAGGGAACAAAAACAAACATAGAAGATGCTCTATTAGATAAAGAAGACGTAAATGATGAAAAACGAGATGATTGGGAAGAAGTACAAAATTATATTGAAGCATTAAATTCCGCTATCAAAAGTTTAGAGAAACTACCTTTTTCTTCTAGATTAATTCGAGAGACTCATAAAATATTACTTCAAGGAGTGAGAGGAAGACATAAACTTCCTGGAGAATTTAGAAGCAGTCAAAACTGGATTGGAGGCGCAAGTATTAATGATGCTACTTTTATCCCACCTATTCATACAAGCGTTAATGAATATATGGGAGATTTAGAAAATTTCGCACATAATTCCGAATCATATTTCCCTGACTTATTAAAGATAGCTTTAATACATTATCAATTTGAAACAATTCACCCTTTTTTAGACGGTAATGGGAGAGTTGGTAGGTTAATGATTACACTGTATTTAGTTGAAAAAGGAATATTAAAAAAGCCTATATTATACCTTTCTGATTTCTTCGAGAGAAACAGAATGTTATATTATGATAACCTAACAAAAGTTAGAGAGAAAAATGATATAAGTCAATGGTTTAAATTCTTTCTAGTTGGAGTAATTGAAACTGCAAAAAACGGAATAAATACGTTTGATAGCATTTTAAAACTACAAAAAGAAGTTGAATACAAATTACAAACATTAGGAAGTAGATCGCATAATGCACAATTGGTTTTAAACCATCTTTACCAACGCCCAATTATAGATGCTCAAAAAGTTAAAGATTTGACAAGTTTATCATCACCTTCTGTATATAAATTAATAGAAGAACTTGAAAAGTTAGAAATATTAACTGAAATAACTGGTGGAAAAAGAGGGAAAATTTATTTATTCAGAGAATATACAAAACTATTTAAATAAAAACGTTGCACAACACCAAATATAATTTATTGCTTGCCTATTGCCTACTTACAAAAATCCTCGCAGATTTTCTTTGTCAGTAATTATTTACTAAATTAGTTACTTAAACCACGCAACAAACTAAATATAAACACTTTTGTGTACAAGAAAACAAATAATATTTAAGTAAAATGAAAAAATCAAAAATAAAGCTATTCACTGCCCTAATGCTATTAGTATTAAACTCTCTTTCAGCTCAAGTAGATGAAAAAAAAGAACTTGCTAAGCTATCTTTTTTAATGGGAAACTGGGAAGGAACATCAACTTCATATACGGATAAGGGTACTACTCAAGTAAAAGTTAGAGAAAGTGTAAACTATATAATGAATGGAAACATTTTAGTGCTTGATGTGGTATCATTAAATATTGAATTACATACACTCATAACCTATAGTATTAAAGATACGTGTTTTTATTACCAACCTTTCAGTAAAACTGGAGGTGGTAAATATAAGGGAAAAATTGAGGACAATAAATTTATCGTCCATTTTAATCGTGAAAGTCGATTGATTTTTGAAAAAACGGCAAATGGAGAATTTCACGAATATGGTGAATCTTTTAAAAATGGAAAATGGGAGAAGTACTTTGAAGATATTCTATTACCTGCGGATGTAGATAATTACGCTAAAATAAAAGCCAAGAAAATCACCAAAGAATACATAGACCCAATTACAGCCTTAACGAATGTTATCTCAGTTGAACACGAAAATTTTAAGACCATATACATCGCTGGCCAAGTTGGCACTGGTACTACTAAAGAAGAACAGCTTGAAACGGCCTATAAGTCAATAGAGAAAAGGTTAGCTCAAGCAAACGCTACTTTCTCTGACTTGGTAGAGATGAAAATCTATATTGTCGATTATAACCCAGATAAAGATTTAGATATGTTTTTTAGAGTGCGAAAAAGACTTTATGGAGATATGAAAATGCCTCCAAATGTTTTCATTGGGATTTCTTCACTTTACAGCAATGAGAAAAAAATTGAATTGTCTGGGACAGCCATAGTAATAAAATAACTTTAATTCTCTCTTTTATTCTTTCTGATTATTTTATCAAATTTAACAAAAGACAAACTTAAGTTGTATAAAAACAATATCACTCTAATAGCTTAAACAAAAATGAATTTAATAAATTAAATGGCCGTAATAAACCGAATAGTTTGCGCATAAAAATTACGTTTCATTACATAATTCAAGTTAAATGATTGTATGTTTAATAGTATCAAATGATAGTATCACAAATGAAACCATCTTACGAAATAACATCTGCTATTTTAAAATTAATAACTTCTATTTCAGAAAAAACAGGAGAAAAAATAAGACAATGTATCGTTTAAAATAACTGGACACAACATCCGTATACAACAAATAAAATTTTAGATTTATGAATAAGTTTAACGTTTATATATATTTACTTTTAAGCACTTTTATCTATGGTCAAAATCAATTTGTAATAAAAGAAAATGGACTTACTTCTAAATTTTTAATTTCAAAAATAGATACTTTCTCTAATAATGAATTGTTTGCTAAAACAGTATCTTGGATTAAAGTAAATGAAAAAAAACACAATATAGTTACAGAACATATTATCGAAAATGAGTCAATAGATTTCTCATTTACCAAACATAATAGCGTTCATTTAAACAAGCAGTATTACAATGTTAAATATAAAATTAACATCAGTTTCGAGAAAGAACAATTTAAGTTTGAGCCTATAGAAATACAGCTAAAAATTAATAGCAAATATGATATGGGTTGGAAAGATTTTGAGTTGACAAGTACCGCTCAATTTTTCAAAAAAGGAAAAGTAAAAAGAAAATATAAAACTTACTTAAAAGATATAGTAGCTCCTTTAAATGAACTTTTTTTAAAATTGAATTTACATTTAAAACAAGAGTAAAATCGAGTAAGTAATAAATCATCTAAAAACTAGAAACCAAATCTTCAACCTTTTCCCATTCTTCCATCAAATAATCTACTTTTGCTTTTTTAGCTTTATAGTTTTTAAAGAAATTAGGTCTTGCTGAAACTTCATCGTAATTACTAGCCAATTCTAGGTCAAATTTTTCAATTTCGGCTTCTAAATCTGCAATTTCAGATTCAATTTTAGAAAGCTTATTGTTCAGTTTTTTCAATTCCTTTTCTTGTTCTCTAGATAATTGATGTGCTTCTTTTTTAGAAGTATCTTTTTCTACTTTTACAACTGTTTTCTTTTCTGCATCACGTAAACTTTCCATTTTGTGTTGCTCTAAGAAATAATCAATGTCTCCTAAATATTCTTTAATTTCTTTGTCTTTAAAACCATATACTGTTGTAGTTAATCCTTGTAAAAACTCTCTATCGTGAGAAACTACAATTAAAGTTCCGTTAAAATTATTTAATGCTTCTTTTAAAACGGTTTTAGAGGCAATATCTAAGTGGTTTGTTGGCTCATCCATGATTAACACATTGAATGGCTGTAAAAGCAACTTACACAAAGCTAACCTGTTTCTTTCTCCACCAGAAAGCACTTTTGCTTTTTTATCTACTGCATCTCCACCAAATAAGAAAGAACCCAACATATCTCTAACACGCATTCTGTTAGAATCTGTTGCAGCATCTTCCATGATTTCTAATACTGTTTTTTCTGGTGGTAAATATTCTGATTGATTTTGTGCAAAATATCCAACCTCTACATTATGCCCGAGTTTTAAATGACCTTTAAAAGGAATTTCGCCCACCATCATTTTTGCTAAAGTAGATTTTCCTTGTCCATTTTGCCCAACAAAAGCAATTTTACTATTTCTTTCAATTAATAAATCTACACCTTCTAAAACGTGTTTATCACCATAACTTTTAGATAAATCTTCAGCTTCAACAATAATTTTACCTGGTTCCTTTGATATCGCAAAACGCACATTCATTGCTTGGTTATCATCTTGATCAACCTCAATCAACTCCACTTTATCCAATTGTTTCATCAATGATTGAGCCATAGATGCTTTACTGGCTTTTGCTTTAAATTTATTGATTAAATGTTGCTTTTGCTTTATTTCCTTCTCTTGGTTTTTCTGAGCTTGTAATTGTTTCTCTTTGATTTCTGCTCTCAATAATAAAAACTGAGAATATGGTTTTTTATAATCGTAAATCTGACCTAAAGAGATTTCTATAGTTCTGTTGGTTACATTATCTAAAAACATTTTATCGTGAGAAACCAACACAATTGCTCCTGCATACGATTTTAAAAAGTTCTCTAACCAAATGATAGATTCGATATCTAAGTGGTTTGTTGGCTCATCTAACAGTAAAATATCATTGTTTTGTAGTAACAACTTTGCCAATTCAATTCGCATTCTCCAACCTCCAGAAAAAGTATCTGTAAGCTTATCAAAATCTTCTCTTTGAAAACCTAAACCTTGTAATATTTTTTCTGTATCTCCTTGATAATTATATCCTCCTAAAAGTTCGTAACGTTCCTGTTTGTCAGTTAAATCTTGAATTAACGCTGTGTAAGAATCACTCTCATAATCTGTTCTAGTTGTAAGTTGATTATTGATATCTTCTAACTCTGCTTCTATTTCTTTAATTTCTTCAAATGCTTGATAAGCTTCTTCTAAAATTGTTCTTCCTTCAACAAAATCTATATCTTGACGTAAAAATCCTATTTGTACATCTTTATCAAATGCCATAGTACCTCCACTACTTTCTATATCTTTAGAAAGTACTTTTAGAAGTGTAGATTTTCCTGCTCCATTTTTTCCAATCAGTCCTATTCTATCACCTTTATTTAATTTAAAAGTGATACCTGAAAACAAATCGGTTCCCATAAATGAAACCGTTAAATTATGTACGTTTAACATGAAATGTAATAATTGTTACTTATTAAAAGTGATAAAAAATTTACCTTTGCAAAAGTAGATAAAAATTAAAGTTATGATGTTTAAAAAAGGGACAAAATTATTTAGCATTGCAAATGGGAAATGTCCTAAATGTCATGAAGGTGATTTCTTTACAAACAGGTTTACTTTTCATCCTAAAAAAATCATTAAGATTCATGATAATTGTCCTAAATGTGATTTAAAATATATGTTAGAACCTTCATTTTTTTATGGAGCTATGTATGTAAATTATGGAATTTCTGTTGCTTTGTTTGTTGGGATTTTTATTATTACCAAAATGATGCTTGACTTTACTATTCTAAATAGTTTTATATCAATTATTGTAGTTTCTTTATTGTTATCACCTTTCACTTTACGTTTATCTAGAATTATTTGGATAAATATGTTTGTGAGTTATGAAGAGGGAGCTGGAAGTTAGAAGATTGAAGTTGGAAGTTGATAAATATTATTTCCTACTGGTAATTTACTTGGTACTTTAATAGGAATTTCTTTATTATAATCTTCAGGTTTTAAAGTATTTTAAAATGAAAAGTATTAAATATTATAGCCTTTATATAGTTTAAACATTATCCAAACCTTTTAATATCTGTTGCTGAATCTAAATCCTCTCCTTTTTCTAAATGATTAAATAATTGTTTGGCCATTGTTGGTGCAATCATTACTCCTCTTGTCCCTAAACCGTTTAAAATAGCTAAATTAGGATATGCAGGATGCTTACCAAGCATAGGTCTTCTGTCTCTTACTGTTGGTCTTACTCCTGCAGTTTGGTCTACAATTTTATAAGGTACAGTTATTACTTTTTTAAGCTTATCAACCAGCTCTTGCTTACCTTCTTTTGATGGACTTGATGTTTTATCTGACCAGTTAAAAGTAGCACCAACTTTATAAAAATGATTTCCTAAAGGAAGGATAAATAAGGTAGATTTTAAAAGAAAATCTATTTCTAAATCTTGTGCGTAAATAGTCATCAACTCTCCTTTCACTTCATTTAATGGCAGGTAATTAAAAAATAAATTTTCTTTCATTCCAAAACCTTCACAAAACACTATTTTATTTGCAATAATATCCTTGTACGTCAATTTGTTTTCAGAAAATTTTATTTGTTGATGTTCAAATTTTTCAAATCTAATTTTGCGAGATAGTTTTAAATATGTTCTGTAGATTTCTACTAGCTTTTTAGTATCAATTCTACCTGTTTGATTTACATTTCCTAGTCCAAAATCGGCAATAATACCTTCTCTTTTTTCATTGTCAATTTTAGAATCCATATAACCATACAGCAAAGGTTTGTCTGCTGCTTCAAACCAGTTATTCTGATCTTCAATAGATTTAAAAGATTTTTTTGTGGTAAATTTTTGATCAAATTTTGCGTTAAATTTATGTTCTAGCTTTTCATAAAAAGGCAATGCAACTTCTAATTGTTGTTTGGCATTCCAAACAGGAGTATATCTTTTTAAAATAACAGGATTATAAACGCCTCCAGCCACTAAAGAAGAGGTCTGAGAATCATCTTCAAAAACCATAAACGTTTTATTAGCTGCTACTAATTCTTCAACAAAAGCCAAGCCTGCTAACCCTAAACCAACTATTATATAATCTATCTCCACATTGTAAATGTAAGTAAGTTTTGCAATTAAATTCTTGTTTTCTGCAAGTTTATAAATTGGCTTAGCCCAGATTGAAACGACATCCTTGTTTGCTAAACTAGCATTCAGTATTTATTAGATACACTAAAATTAGTTTTAAATATAGACAGGAGCTGAAATAAATTCAGCATAAAAAGATATAACCTTTCAACTTTGCTCAAGATAAATTACAAGCTGGAAAGAGCTACAAATAAAAAAACGCCTACTTTCGTAAACGTTTAATATTATTATACAATATGAAATTAGTGTTTCACTAATAATTCCACATATCAATTTCTTTGTTTCTGATATCTTCTTTGATTTTATCCGCTTCTAATAATTGAAATAAAGAATTTCCACGAACATAATCTGAAATTGCTCTATTTCCATAGATATTTTCTTCTCTAATAATTACAGCACTAAATCTTCTTGCATTTAATAAATGGTCGTAAGATATTGGATGTGATGCATTCATTGGGTTAAATACTTTTGACTCATGTAAAACTTGTCTAGCTGATGGAAAGAAAATCCAAAAAAGCTCATATAAACTTTCATCCTCTACTCCTTCTACTCCAATAGTTTGAACATCCTTACCCATTGGTGCTAAAGCTAATAGTCTATATTTCATTTCTCCCTGACGTTTGTCAAAGTACCACATTCCTTTTATCATATAACCTCCAATATCTTCTGCTTGTAAAGTGTATGTATCTGTATATCCAGCTTCTTCACGAACATTTACCAAACGAGATTCTATTTCATCTTGTGTGATTTTAGATGTAAAGAAAGAATCTGTATAAGCATCTTCTATTTTACCTTGTCTTATTCCTTTTACAAGTGTATCAAACAAAGATCTTCTGTTTGGAGAAATATTAGTTGTATCTATAGGAAAATAATATGGTAAATTTATTTTTTGATTTAAATCTACAAACTCCCAAACTACTTTAGACCACATCACATCTCTATCATCTACATAACCATAAGGAATAGGGCCATCATTATCTGAAAGCAATTGCTGTTTATTTTTTTTACCAATATCTTCAGGTTTTTTGGCATTTAACAAACCTATTTGTCCATTAACTACACCTGTAGTTAAAAAGGCGAAAAATATTATTAAACAATTTCTATACATAATTTAATGTTTTTATCTTAATTGGTAAGCTCTATGTTTACAGGAAATACCTTTTTAATTGGAGCACCATTAGCTGTTGCTTTAATATCATAAATATTAATTTGATCTCCTCTTTTAGCTCTATTCAACTTCTGTTTAGCAGCAGCAGTTAATCTATTTCCGTTAACAATAATAGTTAATTGACCTGGAATTTTAATTTTAAAACCTGTTACGTTAACTTTTAAATCAAACTCAAAGTCTTCATAACCGGCTGTAATTGGTGAATTTGCTAAACCAGATTTAGGCATCCTAACTGTACCTGATTGATTACGTACAAGCCCAACAGCTGCAGGAATGTCTTTAATTCTAAAAGTTGCTTTAGAGTTTACAGTCTTACCACTACTTAACTTTGCACTTACATTAATTGTTGCTATTTTTCCTGCTCCAGGTCTTAAGGTATATTTACCTCTACTACCTGTTAATGAACCTCCAGCAGCAGAAACATTTAAGTTATTATCTCCAACTCCTGGTAATGAAACAGAGATAGGGTTATTTAAACCTCTATACACTACATTCATTTTATCAGCAGAAACAACTGCGTTACTTGGTTCTGGAATTACAGAATAAGAGCTTTCAAAAGGAACTGGTACTACTTCACCATTTTGGGTAAAAGATATTGTTCCTTTTATATCATGACTACCAACATTACCTGCTGGCATATCTATAATTACTTGACCAGATTGAATGTTTTTATAATCTCTTCCATTCAATTTTACATTATCAGGCACCATAGTTGCATCATAACGTCCTAAAACAATTTTACCTGTTACTTTTTCACCAGCAAAATAAGCGTTCTTATCTAAGGCAACAATTCCTTTATAATTATTTAAAGACAATGATTCTTCTAACTTTCCTCCTAATAAAGAACTCACAATATCTGCTTCAGTATTTTTAATATCAGCTTGCATTTGAGTGAAGTTAGTTAAAGAAGCTACCAAAGGAAAACCTTCATATCTATACTTTAACCAAGGAATAATATTACCATCTTTATCAGTTGCATCATCAGTATTGAATCTTTTATTTAAAATATCTTCGAAACTATTACCTGAACCTAAAACTGAATTTACACTTGTTCTATAAGTATTAATTTTATTCAAAAACTCTTCACCTTCAGGTGTATAACCATCTCCTTTAAAGAAATAAACATCCAAAAAGGCTGTTTTATCCATAGATTCGTAATCAGTTTTATCTTCAATATCTGTAGTCATTTTAGTTTTTAATTCTCCTAAATAAGAATAAAACTCATTTGAATACTTTTTTATTTCGTTTGCTTGTTCATTTAGTTTCCCAAATTTTGCAGTTTGCTCAGCTGCTTTTGTTGCTAAATTAGCATAAGCTTCGTTGTTCTTTGCTGTAGTAGAAACATTATTTTCAGTAAGTTTCTCATTCATAAACCCAAAAGCAGATAAAACTTCTTTACTCATATTCATTGCTAACATTGCAATAAATACAAGGTACATCAAGTTTATCATTTTTTGCCTTGCGGATAATTTTCCTCCTGCCATATCTTAATTAGTTTTATTTAAGTTATTCATTTAATTGAACTAATTAATTATTTGCTTGACATTGCAGATAACATTCCACCATAAACTCCATTTAATGAAGAAAGGTTTTTTGCTAAAGATTCCATTTGTTCTTTTAATCTTTCAGTATTCTCTACAACAGCAGCATTGATTTCTGTTTGTTTAGAAGAGTTTTCTACTTGTACTTTATACAAACTATTTAAAGTTTCCATTTGAGCAGCAGCCATAGATACTTGCTCATTGTATTTATTTGTTGATGCTACAGATTCTGAAGCTGACGATAAACCTTCAGCTGCATTTTGGAAATTTTTCATACTGCTACCTAAACTATCCATTAATGCTGAATCTATTTTTGCTTCTTGTAATAAGTTGTCTAGCTTTTGAGATAATAATCCTTCTGCTCCAACTTTTTCTTCTACAGAAATTCCATCTTCTCCTAACTCAGGATAAACTTTAGACCAATCAAATTCTTCTTCTGGTGCATCAAATGCAGATACAGCAAATACTGCAGCTTCTACTAATAAACCAATTGTTAACATTAAACCTCCTGTTAAAGGACCTATTGATATGTGTTGTATTTTGAATAGCGCTCCAATAATTACTACTGCTGCTCCCATTCCATATACAAAGTTCATTGCTTTTTTATAACCTCTTGATTGTGCCATTCTTTTCTAAAATTTATTTATTACTTATTCTTTTTAATTATTTATTTGTTGTTCCTATATAGTTTTGAACTGTTCTGAAACCTATATAACTTCTTGCTGTATCTGCATATTCATAATCTCTAGATGCAACTTCTAAATAGTAGGCAACATCTTTCCAAGAACCTCCTCTAACTATTTTTCTTTTGTTTTTTCTGTCTTCTACATTTGGATTCATAGTAGATGCCATATAGTAAGAAGATAAGTTATATGCAGTGTTTGTCCATTCAGCAACATTACCAGCCATGTTGTATAAACCATAATCATTGGCATTGAATGAGTCAGCTTCTACAGTGTATAATGCTCCGTCAACAGAATAATTACCTCTTACTGGTTTGAAGTTCGCTAAGAAACAACCTCTATCACTTGTTAAACCTCCTGTTCCCCAAGGATAAGTTGCAAATTCTAGGCCTCCTCTTGCTGCATATTCCCATTCAGCTTCTGTTGGCAATCTAAAATCTGGAACCAAAGTAGCTCCTTTCTTACTTCTTAAATAATTATTTTTCTTTTTTGTTCTCCAATTACAAAAGGCATTGGCTTGGCCCCAGGTTACACCAACTACAGGATAATCTCCATAAGATTGGTGGTAAAAATAATCTTGATGCATTGGATCGTTATAAGAATAATTAAAATCTCTTACCCAAACTGTTGTATCTGGATAAATATTTAAAACTTCTGTTTGCACAAAATCTTTTCTACTTCCTCCTTTTCTTGCTGCCTTATCTCTATCAAACCAAGAATATTTATAATTTAATAATTTGGTATTAAAAGTTCTTACTCCATCTACTGCTTCTTCTCTGCTGATGTAAACAGAATCCATTACTTCTACATAATCTACATCTGGATAATCTTCTTTTTTCCACATGATTTCTTCATCCCAATTTAAAGGCTGAATCGTATCAAAACTGTAATAATTATCATACATATACTTTTGATATGCATTAGCTTTTGTGGTATCTGAAGCTCTAAAAGCATAGTTTTGTATTCCTGAAGTACGTTTATTTCCATTAGCATTTGGTGTAGCTCCTAATGCTGCGAATTCTGCTTGATAAGCCAATTTGGTTCTTACAACTGAATCTCTTACCCAAAATACAAATTCTTTATACTCTTTGTTAGTTATTTCAGTTTCGTCCATATAATAAGGTCTCACAGTAACTGTTTTTGTTGGTGTATTTAAGGTACCAATGATATCTTCATCCTGTTTACCCATTGTAAAAGAACCTCCTGGAATTAAAGCCATTCCATAAGGTTTTTCAGAAAACCATTTTTTCTTAGATTTTACACCTACCAATTCTCCTCTATCATTAGAACCACAACTGTAAAAAACGGCTATTAAAAGTGCAAATATTGCTGCTTTCTTCATATTTTATTTTTGTCTTTACTAAAAGTTCGTAAACCTATTATTTTTTTTGCTAAAATACAATGTTGAAATTACATTTTAACGTATTCATTTTTAATATATTCTCAAATTACATCATTTTTTGCATTGCCTTATACCATCTTTCAGGAATTACTTGCTTTGTTGCTTCTGTGTAATCTTTATATGTACATGGTATTAACGCATGTCTTTTGTATTTATTATCCGATAAAATATTAATCTCAATCCACCATCTACCAGTCTTGTTACTTTTATAAAATATTAGTGGATCATCATCTTCCATAATAACAGTGTATTTCTGATAGTTTTCCTTTCCAGAAAAAGGATAATCTTTTACTCTAAAATTAACGCCTTCAATAAAATACCAAATCATTTGCGCTATTAAACTTGCTGTTTGGTGATTGTTATCGTACTTAGAATTGTATTCATAAATACCAAAAGAAGATACTTTATCACTAATTCCTGCATACCTTGTAATCGCACAAATTTCTTCGCCATAAAAACCATTGGGTGATGCATTATTATTAGCAGGTGCTTCACTTTGTCTTACAGCTCCAATATCTATAGAAACAATATCTGCATTTCTAAAAGCTGGTTCTATATTTTCTAATTCTTTTGCTTTTCCTAGTCTGCAAGTATCAAAAAATAAAGAATCAAACAATTCTATTTCTCCTTGAGAATTAAAATAGGTTTGATAACCAACATTACTATAATTAAATAGATTATTAGGTTTTTGCATGATTATCTTACTCAAATAAGATTGAGATGTGAGCTCATCATCTAGTGTTCCCATATCAAAACGACTGTCTACAGTTGTAATATTTATGGTTTGTTCTAAAGCGTCATAAGCTCTATAATTTACATAGGTAATATCTTGACCTCCACCTATAATAATTGGAATAATATCCTTTTTTAAAAGCGATGTAATAATCTCAGAAACCGCAAAATAAGTATCTGAAACGGCTTCTCCTTTGAGAATATTCCCTAAATCTGCAATTTCTGCATTCCAGTTACCTGGAAATAATTCATATAATTTTCTACGTATAAAATGTAAATTATCACCACATCCAAAATTATTTTCAGAATTACGGTCTTCTTCTACTCCAAAAATGGCCAATTTTACATTTTCTAAATCAGGAAAACCATCTTGACTAGTATGGATTTTTATCCTATTCCCTAAACAATAAGGAGAGTGCAGCACTAAATGTGCTAAAGCAGTTTCTTTTACAGGGGATAAGAAGTCTTTATTCATCAATTTTTAATTGGATATGCAAGATATCAAAAAAACTTATTTCTTTTTTGTAGTTTTTCTTTTTGTTACCTTTTTCTTTACAGTTTTTTTCTTTGGAGTTTTAGCTTCAATCATTTTAACAGCTTCTTCCTTAGACAATTTTTCTATTTTGGTTGTTTTTGGCAATTCAATTTTAATTTTCCCTTTTAAAACATTGAATCTACCCCACCTTGCTTTTTCAACTCGAATACCAACATCTTCCCAGTTATGAATAACTTTATCGATTTCTTTTTGTTTCTTAACCTCAATTAATTCTACAATGTCATCATCAGATAAATTATCAAAATCGTATTTTTTATTTACGTTGATAAACATTGAATTCCACTTGATAAATGGTCCAAAACGTCCAACTCCTTTTTGAACTGGTAAATTTTCATAATGATAAATAGGAGCATCTGCTTTTTGTTTTGCGACAATTAACTCCTCTGCCCTTGGTAAATCAACCTCCATTGGATTTTCTCCTCTATCTAAAGAAACAAACATTTTTCCAAAACGAATATAAGGTCCAAATCTTCCATTAGAAACAATAACCTCTTCACCTTCGTAAGTTCCTAATGTTTTTGGAAGCAAGAACAATTCTAAGGCTTCTTCCATAGTAATTGTACCTAAATGCTGATCTTTATTAAGACTTGCAAACTGTTTCTCTTCATCTTCTGGGGCTCCAATTTGTGCAATTGGCCCAAATTTACCTAAACGAACTAAAACAGTTTTTCCAGACTCTGGATGTTTTCCTAAAATACGTTCTCCACTTTCTCTATCTGCATTTTCTTTTACATCCTCTACAGTTTCATGAAACTTGTTATAGAACCCTTTTATCATTTCTATCCAATCTTCATCACCTTCAGAAATATCATCAAAAGAGTTTTCCACTTTTGCAGTAAATCCAAAATCTAATATATTTGAGAAATTTGCTACTAAAAAGTCGTTCACAATATTCCCAATATCAGTAGGAATTAATTTATTCTTATCTGAACCTGTTTTTTCTGTTAACGTTTGACTTTTAACAACGGTATCAGCCAAAATCATCTGCTCATAATTTCTTTCTACACCTTCATTGGTTCCTTTTTCTACATAACCTCTTCTTTGTACGGTAGAAATTGTTGGTGCATATGTAGATGGACGACCAATACCTAATTCTTCTAATTGTTTTACCAAAGAAGCTTCTGTAAATCTGTATGGTGGACTTGTAAAACGCTGTGTTGCATTGATAAAAGCGTAATCTAAACTTTCGTTTACCTTTAAATTAGGCAACATTCCTGCTTGCTCTTCCTCATCATCATCTTTACCCTCTAAATATACTTTTAAGAAACCTTCAAACTTTATCATTTCTCCATTTGCAGTGAAGATTTTTTCGTTTTTAGAATTTTCTATTTTGATATTTGTTCTTTCTAATTGCGCATCACTCATTTGAGAAGCCAACGTTCTTTTCCAAATTAAATCATACAATCTATTTTGATCGTATTCAGAAGAAATGGAATGCGCTTTCATATTTGTTGGTCTAATGGCTTCATGAGCTTCTTGAGCACCTTTAGCTTTCGATTTAAAAATACGTTGTTTACTATATTCTGCACCATAATAATTGGTAATTTCTTCTTCAGCTGCATCTCTAGCATCAACAGATAAATTTACACTATCTGTTCTCATATAAGTTATCAAACCAGCCTCGTACAAACGTTGTGCAACTTGCATGGTTTTTGCTACAGGAAAACCTAGTTTTCTTGATGCTTCTTGTTGTAATGTTGATGTTGTAAATGGTGCTGCTGGTGATTTCTTTGCGGGTTTTTTTGTTAAATCTAAAATAGAAAAACTAGCATTTGCACAAGAATTTAAGAAGTCTTCAGCAGATTTTTTTGAATCGAAATTCTTTGGAATAGTTGCTTTAAACTTCTTTCCTTCATTATTTAAAAACTCTGCAATTACTTTATAATGAGTTTCTGCTTTAAATTCTTGAATACTTCTTTCTCTTTCAACAATTAAACGCACTGCAACAGATTGTACTCTTCCTGCAGATAAGCCTCCTTTTACTTTACGCCATAAAACTGGCGATAATTCATACCCAACAAGCCTATCTAAAACTCTACGTGCTTGTTGTGCATTAACCATATTATAGTCAATATCTCTTGGATTTTCGACAGCTTTTAAAATGGCTTTTTTAGTAATTTCATGAAAAACTATACGTTTCGTATTTTCATCAACTAAATTTAATTGTTCTTTTAAATGCCAAGCAATAGCCTCTCCTTCTCGATCCTCATCACTTGCTAACCAAACAGTTTCTGCTTTTTTTGCTAAACTTTTTAATTTTTTAACAACTGGTTTTTTATCATCAGAAATTATATATTTTGGACTAAAATCTCCATCAACATCAATTCCTAATTCTTTGGAAGGTAAGTCTGCAATATGCCCATAACTCGATTCTACTTGAAAATCTTTTCCAAGAAATTTTTCGATGGTTTTTGCTTTTGCTGGTGACTCAACTATTACTAAATTCTTTGCCATTTATCTTTCTTTTGTCGCTAAAACGCTTTAAAAACGCACTATTCTAGAATGCAAAAGTAGTCAGTTTTTTGTGAAAAAAAATTTTTTATTGAATTTTCAATGAATTATTAACAGAATTATAATAATATTTTTTCTGCCAATTTGTCATTAAAATATAATTTTGGTTGTATCTTTGCCCACCTTCAAATGATAAATTGAGAGATGGAACAGGTAGAGAAAATCATAAACGAAAAAATACAAGGCAAAGCCCTTGTTACTGAAAATAAAGTAGCAAATTCTAAAAAATTATTCATTGAAAGCTATGGCTGTCAAATGAATATGAACGATAGTGAAATTGTTGCTGCTATTTTAGATAAGCAAGGCTACAACACTACACAAGTCTTAGAAGAAGCTGATTTAGTCTTAGTAAACACTTGTTCTATTCGTGAAAAAGCAGAAACAACAGTCCGTAAAAGATTACAGAAATACAATCGTGTTAAACGCGAATCTAATAAAAATATGAAAGTAGGTGTTTTAGGCTGTATGGCTGAGCGCTTAAAAGAAAAATTTTTAGAAGAAGAAAAAATTGTTGATTTAGTTGTTGGACCTGATGCTTATAAAGATTTACCAAATTTATTAGAGGAAGTAAATGAAGGTAGAGATGCTGTAAACGTTATTTTATCCAAAGAAGAAACGTATGGAGACATTGCTCCTGTTCGTTTAAACTCAAATGGAGTTTCTGCATTTGTATCTATCACAAGAGGTTGTGATAATATGTGTACGTTTTGTGTAGTTCCGTTTACAAGGGGAAGAGAAAGAAGCAGAGACCCAAAAAGTATTTTGGAAGAAATTCAATCTATGGTTGATAAAAACTTCAAAGAAATTACACTTTTAGGTCAAAATGTAGATAGTTTTCTTTGGTATGGAGGAGGCTTGAAAAAAGATTTCAAAAAAGCATCAGAAATGGCGCAAGCAACAGCAGTTGGTTTTGCGCAATTATTAGATATGTGTGCTACAAGATTTCCAAAAACACGTTTTCGCTTTTCTACTTCTAATCCACAGGATATGAGTTTGGATGTAATTCATATAATGGCTAAGCACAAAAACATTTGTAAATACATTCATTTACCAGTACAAAGTGGAAGTAACGCAATGTTAAAAGCGATGAATAGACAACATACACGTGAAGAATATATGGAATTGGTTGATAATATTTTCAAAATTATTCCAGAAATGGCTTTATCACAAGATATGATTGTTGGATTTTGTGGAGAAACAGAACAAGATCATCAAGATACTTTAGAGTTAATGGAATATGTAAAATATGACTTTGGATTTATGTTTGCCTACTCAGAAAGACCTGGAACTTTAGCAGGAAATAAAATGGAGGACGATGTTCCTGCTGCTGTAAAAAAACGTCGATTAACAGAAGTTATTGACTTGCAACAAAAACACGCTTTATACAGAACACAACAACATTTAGGAAAAACTGAAGAAGTTTTAATTGAAGGAACATCTAAGAAAAACCCAAATGAATGGAAAGGAAGAAATACCCAAAATACTGTAATTGTTTTTCCAAAAGAACACTATAAATTAGGTGATTTTGTAATGGTAAAAGTAGAAGATTGTACCTCAGCAACTTTAAAAGGGATTGCTGTTGGGTATTCTGATAATAATTAAAAAAAGCAACAAAGTTGCAAAGTTTTAGAGCAAAAAAGTAAATCTGAAATTTTACTTTGAAACTTTTTTACTTTGCTGCTTTGCAACTAAAAAGAAAATGGAAAATTTACAAGCTTTAAAACAACGTTTTGGAATTATCGGAAACGATATTCATCTAAATCGTGCTTTAGAAAAAGCAGTAAGAGTTGCTCCTACTGATATTTCTGTTTTGGTTACAGGAGAAAGTGGTGTTGGTAAAGAAAATATCCCAAAAATTATTCATTCTTTATCACATAGAAAACACGCAAAATATATTGCTGTAAACTGTGGTGCGATTCCTGAAGGAACAATTGATAGTGAATTGTTTGGTCACGAAAAAGGTGCTTTTACAGGAGCTACACAAGACAGAAAAGGATATTTTGAAGTTGCTGATGGAGGAACTATTTTTTTAGATGAAGTTGGGGAATTACCCTTAACCACACAAGTACGTTTATTACGTGTTTTAGAAAATGGAGAGTTTATAAAAGTAGGTTCATCTAAAGTATTAAAAACCAATGTTAGAATTGTTGCTGCAACAAATGTAAATATGCAATCTGCCATTGAAAAAGAAAAGTTTAGAGAAGATTTATATTATAGATTAAGTACTGTTGAAATTCATTTACCAGCATTAAGAAATCGCAATGAAGATATTCATTTATTATTCAGAAAATTTGCTTCAGATTTTGCTCAAAAATACAGAATGCCTTCAATTCGATTAGATGAAAATGCAGTAAATGTATTGTTAAACTATCGTTTTCCGGGTAATATCAGGCAGTTAAAAAACTTAGCAGAACAGATTTCTGTTATTGAAGAAGAAAGAACTGTAACTGGAAGCAAATTGCAACAGTATTTACCAAACAATTCTGGAAATTTACCAGCTGTCATTGGCGGAAAAAAAGAAAATGACTTTTCTACAGAACGTGATATTATGTACAAGATTCTGTTTGACATGCGTAATGACATCAACGATTTAAAGAAATTAACTTTAGATTTAATGAAGAATGGAAATGTTGATGAAGTACAAGAAGAACATCATCAATTGATTGAAAAAATATACAAAAATCAAGAAAATCAGAATACAAATGTGGAAGTTTTAAAGATTCCTCAAGAAGCATCTGCAGAAAAAGATTATGATTTTATTGAGACGATTGAAGAAGACGAATCTTTATCTTTACAAGACAAAGAAATTGAAATGATAAAAAAATCTTTAGAGAAAAACAATAATAAACGTAAGTTAGCTGCTAAAGAATTGGGCATCTCAGAACGAACTTTGTATCGAAAAATTAAACAATACGATTTGTAGAAAAATGTTAGTTCGAGTGATTTTGAAGAATGAAAAATTGTATCGAGAACTTTTAAAAATATGAAAAAAATAATTTTATCTCTAATTATAATAGCAACACTTGTTGGATGTGGTGCCTACTCTTTTACAGGAGGTAATACTGGTGATGCAAAAACAATTCAAATTGATTTTTTCCCTAATCAAGCACCTCTTGTTGAACCTGTTCTAACACAACGTTTCACAAACGATTTACAAGATTTGTTTACGCGTCAAACAAACTTAACATTAACAAATTCTAATGGTGATTTGCATTTTAGTGGAGAAATTACAGGGTTTAGAGTTACTCCAATGAGTGGAACTTCAGATCAAACTGCTGCACAAAACAGGTTAACTGTAACTGTAAACGTTCGTTTTACAAACAAATTAAAAGAAAAAGATGATTTTGAAAAGAACTTCTCTTTTTATTCTGATTTTGCAGCCAATGCACAATTAACAGGTAGTGTTTTAGAGAATGCTTTAGATGAAATTGTAGAGCGACTTACACAAGATATATTTAATGCTTCAGTAGCAAAATGGTAGTTGGAAGTTGGAAGTTGGAATAAAAAAGTAGAAAATTGAATAACGATACATTCATAGAAATTTTAAAAGAAAAACAAAAAATTAAGCAATTAGAAACTGCTGAACTAAAATCTGTTATAGACAAGTACCCTTATTTTCAATCTGCAAGAGCATTATATTTAAAAGGATTAAAAAATCAAGATAGCTTTAAATATAATAACGAATTAAAAGTTACTGCTGCTTACACAACAGACAGAACAATCTTATTTGAGTTTATTACTTCTAAAGATTTTAATAATACAAAAGAAGAAATTCATCAACAGATAACTTCAAAAATTTCTGAGGAAAAACCTGTAAATACAATTCTGGAGGCTCAAGAAAGAAAAGTTGAAACACCTATAGCAACAGATCAAGAAACTGAGAAAACATTAGAAATCGGAAAACCTATTGCTTTCTCAAAATCAGAGAATTACTCTTTTAATCAATGGTTGCAATTATCAACAAAAAAACCAATTGAAAGAGATAAAAAACCAACAAAAATAGTTTCTAAAAAAGAAGAAATTATTGAAAAATTTATTCAAAACAACCCAAAAATAGAACCGCTTTCTAAAGATAAAAGTGTTTCTATTTCTATTGCAAAAAACAAACAAGACGCTGCTTTAATGACAGAGACTTTAGCCAAAGTTTACCTAGAACAAAAGAAGTATGAAAACGCCATACAAGCTTACCGAATTTTAAGTTTGAAATATCCAGAAAAAAGTGGTTTCTTTGCAGACCAAATTAAAAGAGTACAAATTTTACAAAAACATAAATAATGAGTTATACAGCATTTTTAATCCTAATTTTGATTGTAGCAATCGCTTTAATCTTAATCGTAATGGTTCAAAACCCTAAAGGTGGAGGATTATCTTCTTCATTTGGAGGTGGTGGAGCATCTTCTTTAGGTGGTGTACAAAACACAAATAACTTTTTAGACAGAACTACTTGGACTTTAGCTATAGCAATGTTTGCTTTAATTTTATTAGCAAATTTTGCAATTCCTAGAGAAGGTGATAATGGCGTAAACCTAGACAATACTTTAGAAGGAGTTGAAAGTACAATTCCTGCTGAAAATCCTGCTCCAGCAACAACAAAAGATAGCATCTAAATTTAGATATCCAAAAAATAAAAATGCCAACGAAAATGACACGTTGGCATTTTTTTTTGCAAAAAATTCAAAGATAAAATCATTCAAAGTAAAATTGTCAGTTTTTAGTTGATGGCATAATTTCTGACAATTTACTGGTAGTAAATAATAATTTAATTAATCAAAATTTATAAAACAATGAGTTTAAACATTAAACCTTTAGCAGACAGAGTTCTTGTTGAACCTGCTCCAGCAGAAACAAAAACAGCCTCTGGATTAATCATCCCAGACAATGCAAAAGAAAAACCTCAAAAAGGAACTGTTGTTGCAGTTGGAAACGGAAAAGTTGATGAGCCTTTAACCGTAAAAGTTGGTGACACTGTTTTATATGGTAAATATGGTGGAACTGATTTAAAATTAGATGGTGTAGATTATTTAATGATGCGTGAAGCTGATATTTTGGCAATCATCTAAAAGTATTTAGTTTACAATTGCAGTAAGCAATTGTAACGATTACACTTTTAAACAATTAAACGAATAAACAATTAAAGAAAATGGCAAAAGATATAAAATTTGATATAGAAGCTAGAGATGGCTTAAAACGTGGAGTTGACGCATTAGCAAACGCAGTAAAAGTAACTTTAGGTCCAAAAGGAAGAAATGTAATTATCTCTAAATCTTTTGGAGCACCTACTGTAACTAAAGATGGTGTATCTGTAGCAAAAGAAGTGGAATTAGAGAATGAGCTTGAAAATATGGGAGCTCAAATGGTAAAAGAAGTTGCTTCTAAAACCAACGATTTAGCTGGTGATGGAACAACAACTGCAACTGTTTTAGCACAAGCAATCGTAAAAGAAGGATTGAAAAACGTAGCTGCTGGCGCAAATCCAATGGACTTAAAAAGAGGTATTGATAAAGCTGTAGAAGCAATTGTTGCTGATTTAGAAAAGCAAACTCAAAAAGTAGGTAATTCTTCTGATAAAATTCAGCAAGTTGCTGCAATTTCTGCCAATAACGACAATACAATTGGTGATTTAATCGCTCAAGCTTTTGGAAAAGTTGGTAAAGAAGGTGTGATTACTGTAGAAGAAGCAAAAGGAACTGATACTTATGTTGATGTTGTAGAAGGAATGCAGTTTGATAGAGGATATTTATCTCCTTATTTTGTGACTGATGCTGATAAAATGATTGCTGATTTAGAAAATCCTTATGTATTATTATTTGATAAGAAAATTTCTAACTTACAAGAAATTCTTCCAATTTTAGAACCAGTTTCTCAATCTGGTAGACCTTTATTAATTATAGCTGAAGATGTAGATGGACAAGCATTAGCTACTTTAGTAGTAAACAAATTAAGAGGAGGATTAAAAATTGCTGCTGTAAAAGCACCTGGTTTTGGAGACAGAAGAAAAGCAATGTTAGAAGACATCGCAATTTTAACTGGAGGTACTGTAATTTCTGAAGAAAGAGGGTTTTCATTAGAAAATGCAACTTTAGATTTATTAGGAACTGCTGAAGGTATTACAATTGACAAAGACAATACTACAATTGTAAATGGTTCTGGAGATGCAGATGCTATTAAAGCAAGAGTAAGTCAAATTAAAGCACAAATAGAAACTACTACTTCTGATTACGATAAAGAAAAACTACAAGAACGTTTGGCTAAATTGGCTGGTGGTGTTGCAGTTTTATATGTAGGTGCTGCTTCTGAAGTAGAAATGAAAGAAAAGAAAGATAGAGTTGATGATGCTTTACATGCTACAAGAGCTGCTGTTGAAGAAGGAATTGTTGCTGGTGGTGGTGTTGCCTTAGTTCGTGCTAAAAAAGTTTTAGAATCTTTAGCAACTGATAATTTAGACGAAACTACTGGTGTACAAATTGTAAATAAAGCAATTGAAGCTCCTTTAAGAACAATCGTAGAAAATGCTGGTGGTGAGGGTTCTGTAGTAATCAACAAAGTATTAGAAGGTAAAAAAGACTTTGGTTACGATGCTAAAACTGAAACGTATGTTGATATGTTGGAAGCTGGAATTATCGATCCTAAAAAAGTAACAAGAGTAGCTTTAGAGAATGCTGCCTCAGTTGCTGGTATGATTTTAACTACAGAATGCGCTTTAGTTGATATTAAAGAAGATGCTCCTGCTGGTGGAATGCCTCCAATGGGTGGTGGAATGCCAGGAATGATGTAGTGGCGAATCGCCACAGATAATAGTTTTCTCTTAACACTGTCATTTCGACTTTATAGGGAAATATCAAATCAAAAAAATCCGTTAGAAAAATATTTCTAACGGATTTTTTATTTTTGATAAAAATGTATTTAATTCTTTTTTTGCTGCTTTTTCAATCCACCTTCGTGATCTAAAACAATTTCTTCATCTCTATATTTACAACAAGGATGTACAGAATTATAAGCTTCATTTGTTGCTTTTATTTTCTTTAGGTCAGCACCAACAACATCATGCCCAACTTTTAAAATATTTTTCTGCACAGTTGAAACCTCTGTTTTTCTTTCATCCATAATTAAATTAATTTGTTTTGTTTTTGGGCTCCAAATTGCAAATTTCACACCTTTCGTTTTTAAAGCAGCAGTTTCAATTCTCTTTTTACACATTCCGCAAATACCATCTACTTGAAAAGATATTTTTGCGTTTTTGTTCTTTTTTATTTCTTGAGACTGAGTTGAAAATCCAATCATTATTAAACTTAATGTAAATATTAGTTTTTTCATTTTTTATAAATTTATTATTACTTGCGTGTTTACGAAGCAATCTTTTTCATCATTTAGTAGATTACTTCAGTCATTCTTCCTTCAGAAAGACAGTTTTATTACTTTATTTTAAATCGTAATCCTGCGTAAACCGATCTTCCAAAAATTGGCTGATACACAATTGTAGTATCAAAATTTGAACCAAAAGGAGCATCACTTGCTAAAATAGGATTTTTCTGCTGAACATTTGTTAAGTTTTCACCTCCAACATAAACCTCAAACTCATTATTAAACACTTTTGTAATCTGTGAATTTAACAACTGATAAGGTTCAGAATTTTCTGGTAATTGGTACTGAACAGGATTTAAACTTGTGTTTGGCAAACGTTGTTCTCCTATATTATTAAAGGTTACATCAAATCTCCATTGCGATTCTTTTTCTGTCAAATCAGTTTCATAAGATAAGTTTACGAAAAATCTATTTTGAGGCTGAATGGGTTTCTGTAAATTTCCACTTTTATAATCTGTTGTAATATCAAAATACTTATATGCCGTTCTTAAATCTAGGTTTTTGGCTAAATTATAATTGACTTCAATTTGAAAACTATTGGCAATACTATTTCCATCTAAATCGTAAAAAGAAATTGCTTGGGGATTTTCCCAATCTACAATTACTTGGTTTTGAAAATTTGTTTGATAAAAGTCGAAAGTAATATCTCCTTTATTTTCGAACAAATTAAATTTCTGCAAATAAGAAACTCCATAATTCCAAGCTATTTCAGGATTTAATCCATAGATATTCCCACCAATATCGTCAATTTTTATTTGCCTAGAACTTGCGAATAATTGTTGATTTTCTGCAAAAATATTTGCACTTCTTTTACCTCTTCCAACAGATGCTCTAAACACTCCTTTTTCCCAAGGAACATATCTAAAATGCAATCTTGGAGTTATAAAAGTTCCTAATAAATTATGGGTATCGATTCTTAGACCAGCTGTCAAACTAAAATCCTCCAAATTATCAAAAGCGTATTCAAAAAATGCTCCTAAAGAATTTTCACTTCTACTGTAATTAGTAGTGTTTACCAACTCATCAAAACGATCATAAGTGTATGATAAACCTGTTTTAAACTTGTTTCTAGTATCGCCAATAATTGAATTAAAGATGATATTTGAATACACACTTTCATGCTCAATATCATAAATGTTTAAACCAAAATACGAATCTTGTTGATGATTGCTATAAGCCATTTGAAAACCGATACTTTGAAAAGGCATTTCAGGAAAAACATACCCTAATTTGGCTGATGTATCAAAACGTTTTGTATCAATTTCACTTCCCCAGTTATTGGTAATTCCTTTATCAATATCAGGATTAAAATCAATTTCTCCTGTTTGTTTATCATCATTTAAAAAACGAACATTTAAAAAACTTACCCAACCTTTTTCTGCGTCTGTAAATTGCCATCTGTTCATTATATTAAATTGATTAGACAATGGCATATCTAAAAAATTATCTCCATTATTATCAAATTTTTGACCTCTGTAATTTCCATGAACATACAAACCTGTATTCCATTTGTCGGACACTTTTTTATTAAAATGAGTATTCAATTCGAATCTTCCCATTTGCGAACCGAAAGCATTTAAAAAGAAAGTATTGTCTGTTAAAGGTTTTACCAATTCTGCATTTATTTGCCCAGAAATACTTTCAAAACCATTTACTACAGAACCTGCTCCTTTGGTAATCTGAATACTTTCTACCCAAGTCCCTGGTGTAAATGTGAGTCCAAATACTTGACTTGCTCCTCTTACTGCAGGAATGTTTTCTTGAGTGATTAACAAATACGGACTTGTTAAACCTAACATTTGTATCTGTTTTGTTCCTGTTAAGGCATCAGAAAAACTTAAATCGATGGAAGGATTGGTTTCAAAACTCTCTGCTAAATTACAGCAAGCTGCTTTCAATAATTCTGCTGCATTTACTGTAAACATATTAACTGTAGCAAATGAATTTTTCTGAACAGCATTTCTTTTGCTTTCAATTGTAATTTCATCCAACTCACTTTCAGGAGTTAAAAAATAATGAATAGGCTTAGTACTGTTAATAGTAATTGTATCTGTTTTATAACCCAAATAGCTAATTACCATTTTTTTATATTCTGATTTATAATCGATTGTAAACCATCCTTTATTGTTGGTTATTGCACTTACATTTGTATTGAGCCAATGCACAGTTGCACCTTCAACACCTAAATTATCTTTTGGGTTATTTTTATCCATAATCATTCCTTTAAAAGTAGTTTGAGAAAAGATGATGAATGGCATAAATAGTATGAAACTATTTATAAAATATTTTTTCATTTTGTATTGATTTTAATTTGATAATATTCCTTTTAGAAAAAAAAGGCATATAATTAACTGTGAAATTCCTGTTTTTACAGGAATGACAATTCATAGGGATTTAGTAGTAAAAACTACTAAAGCTCTTTAAAAATCAAATTAAAAAAGACTGAAATAAAATCTGATAATCTTTAGGAATATCTGGTGGAGAGAAATCTTTGTAAAATGTAGTGTTAGATTTATTTTCAACAAATAAAGCATTGTGAAAAACAACTAAAGCAACTAAAAACTGTTGATTTTCAAAAGTGATGCTATCTACTTTATGGTGCTGTAATTCATCTTGCCCATCAATTTTATGAACCTCATCTTTACAACAATTTTTCTTTTTGGATGGTTGGTTTTTTGCCATTACCATTCCACAACCTTCAGTTTCTCCGGTAAAAGAAACATCAACTAAAAAATCGCCACAATAATGCTTTTCTACAGTAAAAGAAAACGTAGAAAAAAGCATTAAAAGTGCTAAAGTAAGAGATGCTATTTTCGTTAAAATTGATTTCATCTTTAATGATACAAATTTACAATAAGAATATTTAATATTTTGTTAAACTATTAATAAGGCAATAAATAAAAAAATAGAAGTCTGAGTTTCTATAAAATTTTGAATTATTTTTGTAGTCAATTTTCAGAATATTATGAACCTAGCTTTTTTAAAACAAGAAATCGATACAATAGTTTCTTCTACAACATCAAAAGAAAATAAATTACAATCCATTTGTGATTATTTAGAAAATGAAATTTCTTACTATGACTGGGTGGGTTTCTATTTTAAAAACGGAGATAAAAACGAGCTAAAATTAGCTCAATATACAGGCGAAGAAACTGAACACACTATTATTCCATTTGGTAAAGGAATTTGTGGACAAGTAGCAGTTAGTAACAAAAATTTTGTGGTGCAAGATGTTTCTGAACAAGACAATTATATCTCTTGTGGATGGAAAGTAAAATCAGAAATCGTGATTCCTATTTTTGTAAACGGAGAAAATATTGGTCAAATAGATATTGATTCACACACAGCCAATACGTTTACAGAAAAAGATGAAGAATTACTAGAATACATTTGTAAAAAAGTAGCTGATATTTTGTAACATTAAGTTGTTAATTACTCCTATATTTTGTTACTATCTTTTTATTGTGTTTTCTCTAATGATTGTGTAGTTTTGCAGGCTTAACAACACAACAACAAATGAGCACTTCAAAAACAATTAAATCTGCACTGATTTCTGTATTTCACAAAGATGGTTTAACACCAATAGTAGAGAAATTAAACGAATTAGGTGTAACAATTTACTCTACTGGAGGAACTGAAAAATTTATTAAAGAACTAGGAATTGATGTAGTTCCTGTAGAAGATGTAACTTCTTATCCTTCAATTTTAGGAGGAAGAGTAAAAACTTTACATCCAAAAGTTTTTGGAGGAATTTTAAACAGACAAGATCACGAAGGAGATATTGCAGAAATGCAAGAATATGAGATTCCTCAATTAGATTTAGTAATTGTTGATTTATATCCGTTTGAAAAAACAGTAGCTTCTGGAGCACCTGAACAAGATATTGTTGAGAAAATTGATATTGGAGGGATTTCTTTAATTAGAGCATCTGCTAAAAACTTTAAAGACACATTTACAGTTTCTTCTATGGAACAATATGATGAATTTTTAGAAATTTTATCAGAAAATAATGGAGAAACTTCTATTGAGCAAAGAAAGAAATTTGCTGCAAAATCTTTCAACGTTTCTTCACACTATGATACTGCTATTTTCAATTACTTCAATGAAGATGAGGTAGTTTATAAAGCAAGTGAAACAACTTCTAAAACTTTACGTTATGGAGAAAATCCACATCAAAAAGGATATTTCTTTGGTGATTTAGATGCAATGTTTGATAAACTTCATGGTAAAGAACTAAGTTACAATAACTTATTAGATGTTGATGCCGCTGTAAATTTAATGAACGAATTTATTGGAGAAGATCCAACTTTTGCAGTTTTAAAACACAATAATGCTTGTGGTTTTGCGCAAAGAGAAACTATAAAACAGGCTTATGTAGATGCTTTAGCTGGAGACCCTGTTTCTGCTTTTGGTGGTGTTTTGATTTCTAATAAGGAAATTGACGCTGAAACTGCATCAGAAATTCATAAATTATTTTGTGAGGTAGTGATTGCTCCAAGTTATTCTGAAGAAGCATTAGCTACTTTAAAAGGAAAGAAAAATAGAGTAATTTTAATCCAAAAAACTACTGAACTTCCTATTCAAAATGTAAGAACTGCTTTAAATGGATTATTAGTCCAGGATAAAGATGCTATTACTGATAAATTAGAAGACTTAACTTACGTTACAAGCACAAAGCCTTCTGAAAGCGAAATCAAAGATTTATTATTTGCTTCTAAAATTTGTAAGCATACAAAATCCAACACTATTGTTTTTACAAAAAACAATCAATTGCTAGCAAGTGGAACAGGACAAACAAGTAGAGTTGATGCATTAAGACAAGCTATTGAAAAAGCAACAAGTTTTGGTTTTGATTTAAAAGGAGCAGTAATGGCAAGTGATGCATTTTTCCCTTTTCCTGACTGTGTAGAAATTGCAGATAAAGCAGGAATTACTAGTGTTATCCAACCAGGAGGCTCTATAAAAGATCAATTGAGTATTGATTATTGTAATGACAATAATATCTCAATGGTGATGACTGGAACCAGACATTTTAAACATTAATAAAATTAACAGATTTACCAAATTAATTTTAGTAAATTTGTAAGAATACACATTCTAAAACAAGATAAATATTTTATGGGTTTTTTTGATTTTATGACGGAAGATATTGCAATCGATTTAGGGACTGCAAATACGTTAATAATTCACAATGGTAAAGTTGTTATAGACAGCCCATCTATTGTTGCTAGAAATAGAATTTCTGGAAAAATCATTGCAATTGGTCAAGAGGCTAATTTAATGCAAGGAAAAACCCATGAAAACATCAAAACTATACGTCCTTTAAAAGACGGAGTTATTGCAGATTTCCAAGCATCTGAAGAGATGATTAAGGAATTTGTGAAGAAAATCCCATCTATCAAAAAGAAATTATTTCCACCAGCTTTAAGAATGGTTATTTGTATTCCTTCTGGAATTACAGAAGTTGAAAAACGAGCTGTAAGAGATTCTGCAAAGCATATGAATGCCAAAGAAATATATCTAATTTACGAACCAATGGCTGCTGCAATTGGTGTTGGTATAGATATTATGGAGCCTAAAGGAAATATGATTATTGATATAGGTGGAGGAACTACTGAAATTGCTGTAATTGCATTAGGAGGTATTGTTTGTGATCAATCTGTAAAAGTTGCTGGTGATTTATTTACAAGTGATATTATGTACTATATGCGTACACAACACAATTTACATGTTGGTGAAACAACTGCTGAAAAAATTAAAATTACAATTGGAGCTGCAACTGAAGATTTAGATACTCCTCCAGATGAAATGTTAGTTCAAGGTAGAGATTTATTAAGTGGTAAACCTAAACAAGTACAGGTTTCTTATAGAGAAATTGCGAAAGCTTTAGATAAATCGATTTTAAGAATTGAAGATGCTGTTATGGAAACTTTATCTAAAACTCCACCAGAATTGGCAGCTGACATTTATAATACTGGAATATATTTAGCAGGTGGTGGTTCTATGTTAAGAGGCTTAGACAAACGTTTGTCTCGTAAAACAGACTTGCCTGTTTATGTAACTGAAGACCCTTTAAGAGCTGTTGTTCGTGGAACAGGAATTGCGTTAAAAGAACTCAATAAATATAAAAACGTGCTAATGAATTAGTACTAACAAGTTCTCATAATGCAACAACTTATTTACTTTTTTCAGAAGTTTAAGTATTTTCTGTTTTTTTTATTGTTGGCATTTATATCACTTGCATTAACATTTAATAATCTAAACTTTCATAAAAGCAAGTTTGTAAACTCTGCAAATTTTGTGACTGGTGGATTATATTCCACAACTTCTAATATCTCTGAATATTGGGGATTAAAATCTGAAAACGCACTTCTTGCTGAAGAAAACACACGCTTAAAAAATCAATTAGAAAAAAATCTTTCTATTGCATTCAGTATTGACTCTACAGTTATTGACACACTAAAATACATGCAGAAATACACCTATACTACTGCAAAAATCATCAATAACAATTATGCTAATAACTTTAATTTTTTAACCATTAATAAAGGGAAAAATCAAGGTATATCAAAAGAAATGGCAGTAATAAACAGTAAAGGAATTATTGGTTTTACTGATAATGTAACTGGAGAATATGCAAGAGTACAATCTATCTTAAATAGAAACAGTACTATTAATGCTCGTTTGAAAAACAGCAATTATTTTGGTTCTTTAGGTTGGGATGGTATAGATTATAACATTGTTCAGCTTTCGGACATCCCTAGACAAGCTCCTTTAAAAATTGGTGATACTATAGAAACAGGAGGAATGTCTTCTATTTTTCCAGAAGGAATTCCTGTAGGAACAGTATCAAAGATAAACAAAGGAAATACTGCTGACAACAAAGTAGATGTTACTTTATTTAATGATATGAGTAACTTAGGTTATGTTTCTGTTGTTAAAAATTTACACAAAGTAGAAATCAATGCTTTAGAAGCTCAAAATGAATAAACCTCTCAATACAGTTACGCTATTCTTTACCTTGCTCTTATTGCAAGTATTTGTGCTAAATAATATATTGTTTTTAGAGCATATAAACCCTTATTTATATATTGTATTTGTTTTTCTTTACCCTCTAAATGAGGATAGAATTCCGTTTTTATTTTACAGTTTTTTATTAGGTCTCTTTGTTGATTTTTTCTCTGATTCTGGAGGTATTCATGCTTTTTCTATTTTATGTATTGCTTATGTTAGGTTATTTTTTGTGAGATTATACTTTAGAAAAGTGGTTACAGATTACCCTTTTTTTAAATTAAAATCTGAATCTTTTGGTAAAACTTTTAATTACGTTGTAACTTTAACAATCATTCATCATCTTATCTACTTTTCTTTTGCTAATTTTAGCTTTCAAAATTATACAAACGTACTTTTAAACACACTTTATTCAAGTATTTTTACGTTACTATTGTACTTTTTAGGAACTTATATTTTTACCAAAAGCGAATAATGCAAAAAAGTTTTTTACTTTATTTTTTAATCACTCTTGTTGGTGTTATTTTTATTGGAAGATTATTTCAATTACAAATTATAAGAAGTGATAGTTATGATCCAATTCATAATGCAGCAGTAAAAACGATTTATGATTACCCAGAACGTGGCTATGTTTACGATAGAAATGGAAAGTTACTGATAGCTAATCAGCTTTCTTATGATGTAATGGTGCAACCTGATCAAGTAAAACCATTAGATACTTTAGAATTTTGCAAACTATTAAAAATCGATAAAGAAGATTTCTTAAAAAGATTTCAAAGAGCTAAAAAATATGCATCATATTTGCCTTCTGTATTTCTAAAACAATTAGCAAAAGAGGACTTTGCTTTTCTGCAAGAAAAGCTACATAAGTATACTGGTTTCTATATTCAAAAAAGAATTATTAGAGATTATCCTATCAAAGCAGCAGCAAATGTTTTAGGTTATATTGGTGAAGTAAATGAAGAAAAAGCTAGAAAAAACAATTACTACCAACAAGGAGAACTAGAAGGTAAAGATGGAATTGAAAGACAATACGAAAATATATTAAGAGGTAGAAAAGGAAAGAAATATTTACACAGAAATCGCTTTAATAAAGTAACAGGTTCTTTTAAAGATGGGGCTTATGACACTTTGCCTGAAAATGGAAAAGATTTAATGCTAACACTTGATATTGATTTACAAGTATATGCACAACAATTAATGAATGGAAAACGTGGTGGAATTGTTGCTTTAGAACCTTCTACTGGAGAAATTTTGGCATTAGTAACTGCTCCTTCTTATGACCCTAATATGTTAGTGGGTAGAAAACGCTCAAAAAACTCTACACTATTATTTAATGATACGATTTCCAAACCAAGTTATGACAGAGGATTATTAGCAGCTTATGCTCCTGGTTCACCATTTAAAATGATGAATGCTTTAATTGGTTTACAAGAAAATGTAATAAATCAACAGACAGCTTTTAGATGTTATGGAGGTTATAGATATGGAAATAGAACCAATGAATTTATGAAATGTCATTGTGATATTTATGGAAGACCTATCAGATTAAAAACAGCAATTGCAAGATCATGTAATAGTTATTTTTCAAATACCTATAAATTAATTATAGAAAAAGACAACAAACCTTCTGAAGGAATGAATAATTGGCACAAACATGTATCTAGTTTTGGTTTGGGTAATTATTTAGGTTATGATTTACCTGCAGGTCAAAAAGGGTTAATTCCTGATGGTGATTATTATGACAGACGATTAAATTATCGCTGGAATGGTTCTTCCATAATATCAAATGCAATTGGCCAAGGTGAGGTTTTAACTACACCTATTCAATTGGCAAATTTCACTGCTGCAATAGCTAATAGAGGTTTTTTCTACACACCTCATATTGTAAAAAAAATTGATACTAGTTTTATTGATAACCCTAAATATACACAACCCAAAATAACCACAATAAACAAAGAACATTTTACACCTGTTATAGAAGCAATGCACGAAGTTTTTAAAACTGGAACAGGAAGATGGAGCCAAGTAAAAGGAATTCAAATTTGTGGAAAAACGGGTACAGCTGAAAATTTTATTAAAGTAGATGGAATTAAAAAACAGTTAGATGATCATTCTATTTTAGTTGCTTTTGCTCCTAAAGAAAATCCTCAAATAGCCTTGGCTGTTTTTGTAGAGAATGGTGGTTATGGTTCTACAATTGCTGCACCTATAACTAGCTTGTTAGTAGAAAAATATATCAATGGGAAAATTTCTAAAAGAAATAAATATAGAGAAACAAATATGTTGCATATGAGTTTACAAGATATTTACGATATTCAATTAAATAAACCAGAAGAAATTGCGTCAGGAACAGAATAACATTTTTGCAAACATCGATTGGATTTTAGTTTTTCTATATGTAGCTTTGATTAGTTTTGGCTGGGTAAACATTTTTGCAGCTTCCAAAACAGAAGAGAATCATGAAATATTAGATTTCTCAACTAAATATGGTAAACAACTAATTTGGATTGGTTTAAGCCTACCTCTTGTTATTATTATTCTTTTTTTTAACTCAAAATTTTATGAAAAATATGCCAGTATTTTTTATATGATTTCATTGCTGTCTTTGGTGTTTCTTTTTCCTTTTGGAAAAGAAATTAATGGTGCAAGATCTTGGTTTAATTTTGGTTTTATGGGTTTACAACCCTCAGAATTTGCAAAAGCCTGTACAGCTCTTGCTGTTGCAAAATTACTTAGTGATAGGCAGTATAATTTCAAACTAATTAAAAACCAGATAAAATCCTTTATAATAGTATTTTTTCCTGCTTTTTTAATTTTTTTACAACCAGATGCTGGGTCAGCTGTCATCTACTTATCATTCTTTTTAGTATTATATAGAGAAGGTTTAACTCTAAATTACATTTTATTAGGAACTGCATTTATTGCTCTTTTTATATTGACAATCTTTTTCGGATCCAAATTAATTCTAATTTCTTGTTTTATATTAATATCAATATTGGTTTTTTATCTCATCTATAGAGGAGGAAAACGTTTTTTAAGGTTCAATTGGCATAAAATAATCAGTGTATATTTAGTAGTATTACTATATATTTTTGGTACTGGCTATACTTATCAAAATGTTTTAGCACCTCACCAAAAAGATAGATTTGACATCTTATTAGGTAAAAAAGTTGATAAAACAGGAATTGGTTATAACTCCTATCAATCAGAATTAACAATTAGTTCTGGTGGTTTAAATGGAAAAGGATTTCTAAAAGGAAATTTAACTCAGGGAGATTTTGTACCTGAGCAACATACAGATTATATTTTTAGTACAGTTGGTGAAGAATGGGGATTTATTGGAAGTAGTTTTGTAGTGATACTCTTTATGTTATTACTCTATCGAATTATATATCTCGCAGAAACGCACACCAATAAATTTGGTAGAATTTATGGCTATGGATTGGCTTCTATCCTATTCTTTCATGTTATTGTGAATATTGGTATGGTTATAGGATTATTACCAACAGTAGGAATTCCTTTACCATTTTTCAGCTATGGAGGTTCTTCTCTATGGGGATTTACCATATTACTTTTTATCTTTATTAGACTAGATGCTCATAAGAATTATGATTTTTAAATATTATTCCAAAGAAAAGCACTAAAAATAAGTTTAACTTATTTTTCTAAAATCTCAGCAATATTAGGTTTAAAATAATTAGAGCCTTTTAAAACTTTCCCATCTTCTCTATAAATAGGTTTTCCATCTTCACCTAATTTACTCATATTAGAACGTTGAATTTCGTTGAAGACTTCCTCAATTTTATCCTGCATTCCATGTTCTATAATAGTACCACAAAGAATATATAGCATATCTCCTAAAGCGTCAGCAACCTCAACCAAATCATTGTTTTTTGCAGCTTCTAAATATTCTTCATTTTCCTCTTTCATCAACTCAAAACGTAAATTTTTTCTATCATCAGAAATATTTACTGTAGGATTATCTTGAATATTTAATTTGAATGCTGTGTGAAATGCATGTACTGCTGCTATTTTATTTTTCATTTGTATTGTTTATTTATAATTGATAGATTTTAGACTATAATCGAATTGATATTTACATTGTTTTTTTTAATAACCAAGCTGGTGCTAATTTCAAAACCCAAGCAATCAATATCCATCTTTTTGAGATATAGGCTACTCTTTTCTTCTTTTTAATGGCAATATATATTTGTCTTACTGCTTTCTCTAAAGGTACCATCCAAAAAATTTCATCACCTAAAGCCATTGGTGTATCTACAAATCCTGGTCTTATATCAGTAATAAAAACTTTTTTTGATTTTATAGATTTAGTTTTAATATAAAGTCCTTCTAAATATGACTTTTGATATGCTTTAGAAGCAAAATAATCAGGTGCTGCCCTACTTCCTCTTATTGAAGCAATGGAGGTAATACCAACTAAATGCCCAAGTTGTTGTTTCTTGAATAAATTATAAGCTAATACATATAATTTTGTAACACCTAAAACATTGGTCAAGATCGTTTGTTCTTCTTTATCCCATTCTAATTTAGGATTTACAAAACCTACTCCTGATGATTGTATAATTAAATCAATGGTTTTAAATTCTACAACAATTTCATTGAATACTTTTTCTACATCTTCAACATCTTGGATATCATTTTGTTTGAAAAGAATTTGATTTGGATGTGCTGCTTTTAAAGCTTCTAACTTTTCTAACCTCCTACCTGTAATCGCTACTTTATAACCTTCTTTGATTAAAATTTCAGTTAATGATTTTCCAATACCAGAAGTTGCTCCAAAAACGATGGCGTTCTTCATTTAATTTGTAATTTTGCAAGTAACAATATATAGAAACTTTGGGATAAAATAAAGCTTCTAAAAATCAAATAGTTCAAAACTTATAAAGAATTAAACAGATGTTTTTAAACGCTTTTTTTTCAACTGGCAGAATTATATTTATCATCTTTTTTGTCTTGGCCTTTGGAACATTAATTGTTTGGAGCTACAGAAAAGACATTAAAAGTCACGAACGGTATTATAAGAATGCTGGTAAAAAAGTGCTAATATATGGTACTTTAATTATTGCTGTTTTTATAGCCATAAGGATAATTTTCGGTAATTAGCATTACATTTTTTGTACTTCACTTAATTTATCGTGATCTAAAACAGTATAACCTTCAACATCAAAATTAGAAGCTGATGTGTATCTTACATCTGTAATTAAATCCTCAAAATCATAAGAATATATTTGGTACACTTTCTGAGAGAAAGACTCTTCATGATAATTGACCAAAATATATAAATGTGCATCTAAATTTTTTATTTCTTCCTTCGAATATTTAAACAATGGACTACTTTCATCAACTTCATGTACAATTGTCCATATTGTAGGGAGATACATTATTTTATTTCGTTCTAATTTTAATTGATAAAAATTCCTCTTATACTCTTTGTTTTTATTTTCTTCAGTAACAGATAAAGTTACAGAGATTTCTGGCTCAATCATAACTGTTTTTCTGCTATTCATTAAGCGAAACATAACAGCTTTATGTTCTTTAAAATCTCTTAAAATAAGGTTATTACTAAATTTAATATTCGCTTTTGGTTTTGAAAATCGACCATATAACATTCCTGTAATAAATGAAAAACTCAATAAACCAATCATCGCTTCAAATGCAGCAATAAAATTAGCTGTAATTCCTTTTGGAGCAATACCCCCATAACCAACAGTGGTTAACGTTTGTGCGCTAAAGAAAAATCCGTTTAAAAAATCTTGCCAAAAAGTACCTTTAGGTTTAGTGATTTGTTCAATACCAATAGAAACATAAATAATTCCAAAAAAGATATTTAATAACGTGTATTAAAACGATTAGGATAAAAAAACGAATCCAAGAAATATCTATAAAATAAGTATATAGGTCATTGATACTTGTTTTTCTATTAATATGCTGCACGTTACTAGAACCATCATCATTAATAACACTTTGTGCATTTGCTTTTGATTTATAACCAAACCCAGGATCTTTCGTTTTTCTTGCCATTAGTTAATAATTCTATATCTATTTCTAGGATAATCAGACATTCTTATTTTTCCTTTTTCTAATTCGCTCAAAGCATTTTTAGCAATCCAAATTGCAGATTTATTATCTGTTCTTAATAATTCTTTTGACACTTTTATTGCTTCATTTCTTAAATCGATATTTCTTTTACCAATATTACGTAATGCCCAGTTTACAGCTTTTTTTACATACAACCTATCATCTGTGGCTGCTTTTTGTATCAATGGAAAAAACTGAGTAAACAATTCATTTCCCGACTTTTTATCTGCCATACAATAGGCTGCCATAATTGCAAAAGCTGCTCTTTTCTCAAATTCAGGTTGTCTGTCTGACCATTCTAAAATTTTAGTAAGTGCTAAATTACTTTTTGCAAAAACTTCCATACAAAAGCTGTCGCAAACCTCCCAATTTTCAAAAGTACGCACCCATTTTTCCATCAAAGTTTCAGTAAGTTCTTTTGGGTTGAATATTTTACTACATAGAATTCTAGCTTCATAAATATTACTATCAAAAAGCTGAATAGCCAGTTGACTATCTTTACCTACATTCTTTGCAATTACTCTTAAATCTTTATGATAAATACCTAATGAATTGTTAGAAACAATTCCGAATTTCTTTTCCTTGAAAATCACTTTTTCTTGATTTTCTAACTCGTATAATTGTGCTATAATTTCTTCGTAAGTCAATTTTCTAATATTCTTTTCTTCTAATTTTTTTCAACCTTTTCCAAGTAATTTTATTTCTTTGAGTGTAAATAAAAAAACAACTTACATCCAATAAAAAGTAGAACAAACTAATTCCACTTGGGGGGTTATTACTTGGTAAGAACTCAAAAACATTAAAACCTATTGCTGGCCATTTCCAGCAACCAAATGCAGTTCCTCCTATTTCTAAAATAGCAACTAAAATATACATCGAATAGAAAAACAATCTATCTTTTGGTCTTTTTAATAGTAATAAAAAAACAAAAACTGTCATTACAAAACCAAACACATCTGTAAAAAATATCAGATAAATAGTTGCAAAAATTGCGATTGAAACTGCAAACAATTGTTCTATCGCTTTGTGATGTTTTCTTACTATTGAAGCTTTGCTAAACATAAAAATTCTACCATATAAAGCTGCATGTCCAATAGGTACATATAAAGGTACATTTTCTAATCGATAGGTATACATCCCTAAAAATCTGGAGAAAAAGTACTCACCAGCAAAACCTAAAATGACTGCATAAATCATTAACTCTTTAACTCTTGGAGTAGATCTAAAATACATTTTAAAGAAACCTGCTAGCATTAAAATATTAATCCAAATTTGGGAATCAGAAATGTGTTCTACAAAATAAATGCTATCAAAAAATAAAACGAAAACAAAGAATACAAAACGTCCTATTTCTCTGTTAAAAATAGATATAATTTGTTTTAAATCTTTTTTAGGAACTTGTAAAATTTGCATTAATCTGGGTATTTAAAACAGTCTATTGTATGATCATTTACCATTCCAACAGCTTGCATATAAGCATACATTACTGTTGAACCCGTAAATTTGAAACCTCGTTTTTTTAAATCTTTTGATAATTTATCAGAAATTGCTGTTGTAGCTGGTACATCTTCTCTTTTATGAAACTGATTTATTATTGGTTTACCATCTACATAACTCCAAATAAATTTAGAAAACGAGCCAAACTCCTTTTGAATATCCATAAATAATTGGGCATTAGAAATGGCGCTTCTTATTTTTAATTTATTTCTAATTATACCTGCATCTTGCATTAAGTCATTAAACTTACTTTCTGGGTACTTGGCTATTTTTTTATAATCGAAATTATTAAAAGCTGTTCTAAAATTTTCTCTTTTGTTTAAAATTGTAATCCAACTAACACCTGCTTGAAAGGTTTCTAAGACTAAAAACTCAAACAAAGTATCATCGTCAAAAATAGGAATTCCCCATTCAAAATCGTGATAATCTTGATACAACTTACTATCTGTAACCCAAAAACACCTGTGTTTCATTTATTGAATTTTAGACTTTAAAATTAATACTAATAGAATAAAAAAATAATATATTTTAGAATAATTTTTGAGCACCATTATCTGTTTACTCATTAAAAGAGGTGTTTCACTCATTCTAATTTTCATAAAAGCTATTGCTACTCTATTTTTGAGGAAGATAAATCGCGTGAAATTTATTTTAACATCAAATACTTATATAAATTTAATATATTTAGATATGAAACTTTTTAAGCAAATACTTATGCTAATTACTGTTGGAATCTTTTTTTTGGCTTGTGGTTCATTACCAATTCAAAAAAAGGTAACTGAAAAAGAAGAACCAGTTGTAATAGCAAACGATAGTTTAGAGTATGAAGTTATAATTATTGATCCAGGTTTTACATATTATTTAAATGCAATAGCATTTCCAGAAGGATATTACTCTCAAAAATACTTAGAAACACGAAATAGAGCTTGGGTAATTACTTGGAATCAAAGGTTTCAAAACCCTAATTTGTTCAACTCTAATATTTATGAAAATATGATTAACTATGAACAAACTGTTGATTATGGATATGAAGTAAACTATAAATTATTTAATTACTTTTTGTTTGCTCAGCGAAAATATAATATGAATTTGGGTGGTGGTTTTAGAACCAATAGAATTAATTAGCTATTTTTTCAAAACGAATAAAGCTATAATCATACTTATTTTTTTCATCAGCTTTAAAATCTTCCTTTTCTACAGATTGCCAAACTTTTGTATCTATTTCAGGAAAAAAAGCATCAGCTTCAAATTCTTGATGAACCAAAGTAATTTCTAAAGCATCAGCTAAATTATTTTCTAGAGCATATTTATAAATTTGAGCACCACCAATTATATAAATTTGCTCATCTGCTTCAGCTATTTTTAAGGCTTCTTCTAAGCTATTTGCAATAAAACAACCGTCTTTTACATAGTCTTCATTTCTGGTTATAATAATTGTAGTTCTATTAGGTAATGGTTTCCCTATAGATTCAAAAGTATTTCTACCCATTAATATATGATGACCAGAAGTAATTTTTTTGAATCGTTTTAAATCTGCTGGCAAATGCCATATCAAATCATTGTCTTTTCCAAGTGCATTATTTTTTGCAATTGCAGCTATAATTGTAATCATACTAACCTCTTCATTTTGAGCAAAAATAATCTAAATGTTTCTCAAAATTGACGTTTTATACTAATTTTCAATCAAATATATGGTCTACGAATACGTTTTCGACTCAAAATACCTGAAAATCAACTAAAAAGAACTCCCCTTATTTTTAATAGAACAACAATTAAGCAATCGTTTTATTTTGAATTATAGATATTATGTATAAACATTTTGCTAAACTGATAATTCTTAGAAATTCATTAAAATAGTATTTGTTGTAACAAACTTCTTGCATATTTTTACAGTATAATTTAATTTAATTATTATGGCAATTAAAAAACAATTTTTAAAAAGTAAACCAGTTTGTAAAGTAACTTTTACTGTACCTGCTGAAGAAGCTAAAAGTGTTGCAGTTGTAGGGAGCTTTAATGAATGGAATGTAGAAGCAACTCCGCTTAAAAAATTAAAAAACGGATCTTTTAAAGGTACTGTAGATTTAGAATCTGGAAGTTCTTATGAATTTAGATACTTAGTTGATGGTGAATACGTAAATGAGCAAGAAGCTGACAGCCTTGTTTGGAACGATTTTGCTGGCGCTGAAAACAGTGTTTTAAGTTTATAACATATATTTCTGTTATGTAAAAGAAAAAAGAGCTTTTGAATTAAATTCAAAAGCTCTTTTCTTTTTAAGTAACCATTTATTAAATAGCTACTTTTCCTTTTATATGGGGATGTGGATTGTAATCTAATAATTCAAAATCATCGAATGTAAAATCTTCGATATTTTTAATTGATGGATTTATTTTCATTTTTGGTAATGGTCTAATATCTCTAGACAATTGCAATTCCAATTGTTCTATATGATTATTATAGATATGAGCATCTCCAAACGTATGAATAAATTCGCCTGCTTCATAACCACACACTTGTGCAATCATCATTGTAAATAATGCATAAGAGGCAATATTAAAAGGGACTCCTAAAAATATATCTGCACTTCTTTGGTACAGTTGACAAGATAACTTTCCATCTGAAACATAAAATTGAAAAAATGCATGACAAGGAGGTAAAGCTGCTTTTCCATTCGCAACATTTTCAGAAAAAGATACTGATGTATCTGGCAAAACTGATGGATTCCAAGCAGAAACCAACATTCTTCTAGAATTAGGATTCGACTTTAAAGTTTCTATAACTTCTTTAAGTTGATCTACTTCATCGCTATTCCAATTACGCCATTGATGTCCGTAAACAGGTCCTAAATCTCCATTTTCATCTGCCCATTCATTCCAGATACGCACTCCATTTTCTTGTAAATACTTGATATTTGTATCACCCTTTATAAACCACAATAGTTCATATACAATACTCTTTAAATGCAATTTCTTAGTAGTTACCATTGGAAAACCTTCACTCAAATCAAAACGCATTTGATGCCCAAAAACACTTTTAGTTCCTGTTCCTGTTCTATCTCCTTTTTCATTTCCGTTTTCTAAAACGTGTTTTACTAAATCGTGATATTGACGCATTGTTTAATCGTTTAATTGTTAATTTGTGTAACTGTTTAAAGGCTTAAACAATTACACGATTACACATTTTTTAACCTATAATCATTCCTGCAATAGTTGCAGACATTAGAGATGCTATTGTACCTCCTATTAAGGCTTTCATTCCAAATTCTGATAATGTTTTTCTTTGCCCAGGAGCTAAAGAACCAATTCCTCCAATTTGTATTCCTATAGATGCGAAATTTGCAAAACCACACAACATATAGGTTGCCATTATTACAGATTTATTAAAGGTTAAATGAGTTGTATTTGCTACATTTTTCAATTCTGCCAATTGTATGTAGCCTACAAATTCGCTGGCTGCAAGCTTTATTCCTAAAAGCTGTCCCATTAAAGTCATATCTTCTGAATGAACTCCAATTAACCACATTAAAGGTGCAAAAACATAGCCTAATATAAATTCTATTGATAGTGATTCATAAATTGTAGAATTTGCTATAATTTCATTTAATGAAGTAAAACGCCAACCAAAATATTCAATTCCATCAAAACCACCAATTCCATCTAAAATACCGTTTATCATTGCAATAAAAGCTACAAAGACTAACAACATTGCTCCCACATTTACAGCTAATTTTAAACCTTCAGTGGTTCCATTTGCAATTGCGTCTAGAATATTAGAACCTATTTTATCCTGTGAAACCTTAGCTTCAGTGACAATATTTTCTGTTTGAGGATATAAAATTTTAGATATAATTATTGCTCCTGGAGCTGCCATAACTGAGGCTGCTAACAAATGTTTCGCATAGAAAAGTTTCAATACTTCATCACTACCTCCCAAGAATCCAATATATGCAGCTAAAACTGCTCCAGCAACTGTAGCCATTCCTCCAATCATAACCAAAAGCATCTCAGACTTGTTCATCTTTTCTAAATAAGCTTTGATTAAAAGCGGAGCTTCTGTTTGACCCAAAAAGATATTTCCTGCTACAGATAAGCTTTCAGCTCCAGATATTTTCAACACCTTACTTAATGACCAAGCCAAAGCTTTTACAACTTTTTGTATAATTCCTAAATAGAAAAGTAAGGATGTTAATGCAGAAAAGAAAATTATTGTAGGTAATATCTGAAAAGCAAAAATAAACCCAAAAGTATCCATATCCGAAATTAATCCTTTGAATAAAAATTCACTTCCTGCTTGAGTAAAATCTAATATTTTAACAAAACCTTTTCCCACAAACTCAAAAACCCCTTGAACAAATGGTACTTTTAAAACTCCTATTGCAATCATTAATTGGAAAGCCAATCCTAAGCCTACTATTTTCCAATTAATAGCTTTTTTATTATGACTAAATAGAAAAGCAATTACTATTAACACAAACATTCCTAAAGCTCCTCTCCATAAACTAGTAAAAGAAAACCCTTGGCTTGGTAAAATTTCTGTGGTTGTTACAATAGCTTCTGTAGCTTGTGAAAAAATAGAAACTGAGAAAAAACAAAGAAAAACAAGAAGTATTTTTTTCATAAATATAGGATATACTTTTTAAGAACGTTTACTTATTTCATCTCTAATTTTGGCTGCCACTTCATAATTTTCATTATCCACAGCATCATTTAATTTTTGATGTAATTCTTTCAGAGTCAAATCAGATAAATCATTTGGATCTTTTGATAAAACTGTCTCAAATTCTAAAGGCACTTCTTCAGGCTCTTGTTTATTTTCAAGTGCCATTTCTTCTTCAACTTTTAAATAGATACCTGCTTTGTCTAAAATATTTTCATATGTATAAATTGGTGCATTAAAACGAACAGCAATTGCAATTGCGTCAGAAGTTCTTGTATCTATAACCTCTTCTTTACCTTCTCTTTCACATATTAAACTCGAAAAGAAAACACCATCAACCAATTTATGTATTATGACTTCTTTCACAGAAATGTCAAATCTGTCTGAAAAAGTTTTAAATAAATCGTGTGTTAATGGTCTTGGAGGCCTTATTTCTGTTTCTAAAGCAATGGCTATAGATTGTGCTTCAAAAGCTCCAATTATAATAGGTAAAGTTCTTGTTCCTTCAATTTCACTTAAAACTAATGCATACGCACCACTTTGAGTTTGACTGTAAGAAATTCCTTTAATGGTTAGTAGTATTAAGCTCATATATCATTCTACATAATGAAAAAAAGCATTTTTAGAACACTTTTTTAGAAGGCACAATTTAATAAAAATAATATATTGAAAACTTTTATTTCTTCAATTTTTAAAAAGAAAAAACCTATCAGGAATTAAACTGATAGGTTTTCATTAAAAAAACAGTGTTTGAATACTTGAATTAAGCTTGTTTAAACGTTTTTAATTTTTCTATTAATTTCGGCACTACCTCAAAAGCATCACCTACAATTCCATAATCAGCTGCTTTAAAGAAAGGAGCTTCTGGATCTGTGTTAATTACTACTTTTACTTTAGAAGCATTAATACCTGCTAAATGTTGAATGGCTCCAGAAATACCGATAGCAATATATAAATTTGATGCTACAGGCTTACCTGTTTGCCCTACATGTTCTCCATGAGGTCTCCACCCTAAATCTGAAACTGGCTTTGAACAAGCAGTTGCAGCTCCAAGAACATCTGCTAACTCTTCTACCATTCCCCAGTTCTCTGGTCCTTTTAATCCTCTACCTGCAGAAACAACAATATCTGCATCTGCAATAGTTACTTTACCTGAAACTCTTTCTACTTTTTCCGATTTTACACCAGAATCAGCAACTATAGCATCAAAATTTTCTGTTGTACCATCTACAGGGTTTTCAAAAATCCCGTAAGAATTTTTAGCTACTCCTATTATTTTGTTTACTGTTGTTATAACAGTATTACTAAATCCTTTATTTGAAAAAGCCTTTCTTTTAACAGTAAATGGATTTGTTGAGCTTGGCAAAGCCACAACATTAGAAGCATAACCAGCATCTAAAGCAACTGCTAATATTGGCGCTAAATATAAAGTATCTATACTCGAGTCTAATATCACTACTGATGCACCTTGAGCTTCTGCTATTTGCTGAATAACTGATGCATAACTTTTAGCATTAAAAGTTGTTAAAGCTTCATTAGAAACAGCAACTACCTTTTCTGCACCATAAGTATATAATTCTTCGTTATTATTCGCATTTATTGTTACAGCAACTACATTACTGCCTAATTGTTCAGCAACTTTTTTCCCATAAGAAACTACTTCAAAAGCACTTTTTTTGAATTTCCCCTCAGCTGAATCTGCAAAAACTAAAACTGACATATTTTTTTGTATTGTTTAATTGTTTATTTATTTAATCGTGTAATTGTTAATTATCAACTTCAACAGTTGTACAATTAAACGCTTAAACATTTACACCTTTTTATATTACTTTCGCTTCATTGTGTAATAAGCTTATCAACTCATCTACATTTTCTGCATCTACTAATTTTACAGCTCCTTTAGGTGCTGGTTTTTCAAATGATTGTATTGATGTTGCATTTTCTGCAGCAATAGGTTCAACTACATTTAGTGGTTTTTTACGTGCCATCATAATTCCACGCATATTTGGAATTCGTAAATCTTTCTCTTCTACAATTCCTTTCTGTCCACCAATTACAAGAGGTAAAGACGTACTTAAAGTTTCGTTTCCTCCATCTATTTCTCTAATTACTGTTGCAGATGTTCCATCAACTTCTAAACCTACACAACCATTTACAAAGTTAAAATCTACTAAAGAAGCTAACATACCTGGCACCATTCCTCCATTATAATCAATAGATTCTCTTCCTGCTAAAACTAAATCATATCCGCCATTTACAACCACTTCTGCTAACTGTTTTGCTACAGACAAACCATCAGTAGCTTCCATATTTACACGAACAGCATCATCTGCACCAATAGCCAAAGCTTTACGTAAAGTAGGCTCTGTTGAAGCATTTCCAACATTTACAACAGTAACTGTTGCTCCTTGTTTTTCTTTAAACCACATTGCTCTAGTTAAACTAAACTCATCATAAGGGTTGATTACAAACTGTACTCCATTTGTATCAAATTTTGTATCACCTTCTGTGAAATTTATTTTCGAAGTAGTATCAGGAACATGACTGATACAAACTAATATTTTCATAAATTTTATTTTTAATCATTTATTTCGTTGCGAAATTACGTCTTTTTTTTATAAAAATACTATGCATGCATAATAAATTTTCAAGAATTTAACATTTACGAAATCGATTAAGTTTTTTATTTAGTGAAAAATGATATATTCTAAAAATCTATCTTTATTAATGATAATTAATTCCTTATTTTTGCGTCACAAAATTAACAACTAGATTAATACTACATGAAAACAGTTCAATTCAGAGAGGCTATTTGCGAAGCAATGAGTGAAGAAATGCGCAGAGATGAAAGCATTTATTTAATGGGTGAAGAAGTTGCTGAGTACAATGGTGCTTATAAAGCTAGTAAAGGAATGTTAGATGAGTTTGGTGAAAAAAGAGTGATTGACACTCCAATTGCTGAGCTTGGTTTTGCAGGTATTGCTATTGGTTCTGCTATGAATGGCAATAGACCAATTGTTGAATACATGACTTTTAACTTTTCATTGGTTGGTATTGATCAAATTATTAATAATGCAGCAAAAATCAGACAAATGTCTGGTGGTCAGTTTAATTGTCCTATTGTTTTTAGAGGACCTACTGCTTCTGCTGGTCAATTAGGTGCTACTCACTCACAAGCTTTTGAAAACTGGTTTGCGAATACTCCTGGTTTAAAAGTAATTGTACCATCAAATCCTTATGACGCAAAAGGTTTATTAAAAGCAGCTATTAGAGATGATGATCCAGTAATTTTTATGGAATCTGAACAAATGTATGGTGATAAAATGGAAATCCCTGAAGGAGAATACATTATCCCAATTGGAGTTGCAGATATTAAAAGAGAAGGTACAGATGTTACTGTTGTTTCTTTTGGAAAAATTATCAAAGAAGCCTATAAAGCTGCTGATGAATTGGCTAAAGAAGGAATTTCAATTGAAATTATTGATTTGAGAACTGTAAGACCTATGGATCATGCAGCAATATTAAAATCAGTAAAAAAGACAAATAGATTAGTAGTTTTAGAAGAAGCTTGGCCATTTGCTAGTGTAGCTTCAGAAATTACTTATAGAATCCAAGATCAAGCATTTGATTATTTAGATGCTCCTATTAAAAGAATTACAACTGCAGATACTCCTGCTCCATATTCTCCTGTATTACTAGAGAAATGGATTCCAAATCATAATGATGTTGTGAAAGCTGTAAAAGAAGTATTGTATTTATAAAGGTTTTTACTTTAAATAGTTATAAAAAATCCTTTTTTCTTAATTGAAAAAAGGATTTTTTATTGATATCATAATATCTAATTTATGCGAAAACCATTGCGTAAAATAACACTTATAATTTCTTTATAGATGAAGCATTTACTATTTTTGTGGCTAAATAATTCCGTTTTAAAAAATGAGTAAAGAACAAAAAAAGCAAGTTACATTTGATGTACTTATAGAGATACCTAAAGGAAGTAGAAACAAATATGAATATGATTTTACTTTACACAAAATCCGTTTTGACAGAATGTTATTTTCTTCGATGATGTATCCAGGAGATTATGGTTTTATACCAGAAACATTAGCATTAGATTCAGATCCATTAGATGTTTTAGTATTAGGTCATCAACCAACTTATCCAATGGTAGTTATGGAAGTTAGACCAATAGGTGTTTTCTACATGACAGATGAAAAAGGACCAGATGAAAAAGTTATTTGTGTACCTGTTTCTGATCCAATTTGGAGCAAAAAAGAAGACATTAACGATTTAAATCCACATAGATTAAAAGAAATAGAACACTTTTTTCAAGTTTATAAAGATTTAGAAAAGAAAAAAGTTGATACTGGTGGATGGGGAAATGCTGACGCTGCTATAAAAATTTATAACGAATGTGTAGAACGTTATGATAATAGTGAACATAAAAAGAAAAGGACTTTTACGATATAATTCAATATCAAAAAAACAACTATACAAACATCTTAATTTTTTAAGATGTTTTTTTTGTTTATAAATTATTTATCGATAAGAGAAAATAGATTATACTTATTCTAACACTATTATTTGATATTAAAATTCAATACTCTTTACAAATAAAACTGACAGAAGTCATAGTATTGAAAATATAATAATTTAACACCTATATAAATAAATAATCTTTAATTTATATAGGCTTTTTTTATCACATTAATTTTATTACTTTTAGCCTCGTTTTAAAATTCAATAATTTAAATTAACTAACTAATATGGAATTAATAGTAAAATTTTTACCGCTTTTTGGTGTTTTAGCCTTAGCGTTTGTATTCATTAAAAGTGCTTGGGTCTCTAAGCAAGATGAAGGTGGAGATAGAATGAAAAGAATCGCAAAAAACATTGCTGAAGGAGCAATGTCTTTTCTTAAAGCCGAATATAAAGTTTTAGCAATTTTTGTGGTAGCTGTAGCTATCTTATTATACTTTAAAGGTTCTGCTGAAAAAGGATCTAGTGGTATTGTAGCTGTATCATTTATAATTGGAGCTATCTGTTCTGCTTTAGCAGGATTTATAGGAATGAAAGTGGCTACAAAAGCCAATGTAAGAACTACGCAAGCTGCAAGAACTTCTTTAGGAAGAGCTTTAGAAGTTGCTTTTGCTGGTGGAGCAGTAATGGGATTAGGTGTTGTGGGACTAGGTGTATTAGGACTTAGTGGTTTGTTTATGCTTTATCAAAGTATGTGGCCTGGAGCAGATAACCTAACCTTAGTATTAAATGTACTTTCAGGATTTTCTTTAGGTGCATCATCTATTGCATTATTTGCAAGAGTTGGTGGTGGTATTTATACAAAAGCTGCTGATGTTGGTGCAGATTTAGTAGGTAAAGTAGAAGCTGGTATCCCTGAAGATCATCCTTTAAACCCTGCAACTATTGCAGATAATGTTGGTGATAATGTTGGTGATGTTGCTGGAATGGGAGCAGATTTATTTGAATCTTATGTAGGTTCTATTATTGGAACAATGGTTTTAGGAGCTTTTATTTTAACTCCAAATTTTGATGGTTTAGGTGCAGTATATTTACCTTTAGTATTAGCAGCTGTTGGAATTGTAATGTCTATTTTAGGAACATTCTTTGTAAAAGTAAAAGATGGTGGAAATCCACAAACTGCTTTAAATATTGGTGAATTTGGTTCTGCTGGTTTAATGGTAGTTGCCTCTTATTTTATTATTAATGCTTTAATTCCTGAAGCTGTAGATGGTTTACCATTTGGAGCTATGGGTGTATTTTGGGCAACTATTGCTGGTTTAGTAGCTGGTTTGGCTGTTGGAAAAATTACTGAATATTATACTGCAACAGGTAAAACTCCTGTAAATTCTATTGTAGAACAGTCTAAGACTGGAGCTGCAACAAATATTATTGCTGGTTTAGGTGTAGGAATGATGTCTACAGCAATTCCAATTATCTTAATTGCTGCTGCAATTATTGTTTCACATCATTTTGCTGGTTTATATGGTATTGCAATTGCTGCTGTAGGTATGTTAGCAAATACAGGAATTCAATTGGCAGTAGATGCTTATGGACCAATTTGTGATAATGCAGGTGGTATTGCTGAAATGGCTGAATTACCAAGTGAAGTTAGAGAAAGAACAGATAAATTAGATGCTGTTGGTAACACAACTGCTGCTGTTGGTAAAGGATTCGCAATTGCTTCTGCTGCATTAACAGCATTAGCTTTATTTGCTGCATTTATGAAAACTGCAAACGTAACTGCTATTGATGTATCTCAACCAAAAATTATGGCTGGTTTATTAGTGGGTGGAATGCTACCATTTGTATTCTCGGCATTGTCAATGAATGCTGTAGGTAGAGCTGCAATGGCTATGATTGAAGAAGTTCGTCGTCAATTTAGAGATATTCCTCAATTAAAAGCGGCTTTAGAAGTTATGAGAGCAGTAGATTCTGATATGACAAAAGCAACCAAAGAACAAAGAGCAATTTTTGATGCTGCTGATGGTGTTGCTGAATATGATAAGTGTGTAGATATTTCTACAAAAGCCTCTATTAAAGAAATGGTTTTACCAGGTTTATTAGCTATTGCTGTACCTGTTGCTATTGGTTTTATTGGTGGTGCTGAAATGTTAGGAGGATTATTAGCAGGTGTTACAACTTGTGGAGTTTTAATGGCAATCTTCCAATCTAATGCTGGTGGTGCATGGGATAATGCAAAGAAAACAATTGAAGAACAAGGAAGAAAAGGAACTGAAGAGCATAAAGCTGCTGTTGTAGGAGACACAGTTGGAGATCCTTTTAAAGATACTTCTGGACCTTCTTTAAATATTCTTTTAAAATTAATGTCTGTTGTAGCTTTAGTAATTGCACCAAGTATTGCAATGAACAGTGCAGATGTATCTGATTACAATACTAAAAAAGAAGTAAAAGTAGAAATCAAACAAACTTCTGGAGATTTAGCAATGGCAACTATTACAACTACCAAAACTGTTGATGGTATTGTAACTGAAAATATTGAAGGAACAGCTGAAGAAATTGAACAAAAGGCAAAAAAAGCTGGTGAAATCGTTTCTGTAAATGTTTCTAAAAATAAAAAAGAAGTAACTGAAAAAGTTGAGGTTATTGTAGAAAAAACAGAATAAAAATTCAATTCAAATATTTAGAAAAGCATCCAAATTTGGGTGCTTTTTTTTATAGAACTAATACAAACTTAAATTTATCATTAGTCGTTTTTTGAGCCAATTGATTTATTGATTTTTCCCTTAATTGTAATACTCTAGGATATCCTCCAGTAACTTGACAATCTCTCATTAAAACAATTAATTTTCCTGATGGAGTTAATTGAACAGTTCCTGGTAAAACTGCTGATGTTAAAATTTGAGATAATTTATTTTCAATAGTTTCATTGAGTTTATACCCCATTCTACTATTATCCTTAGAAATTGTAAAAACTTGTGATGTGATTTTTTTCTGTTGATGTTCCTCTAACAAATCAAATTCTGGTCCTTTATAGCATTCAATCACTTTTGAATTAAAATGACTTCTGTCTATTTTTATGGATGATTTTGAAGTAATTATATGATGACTAATCTTTTTATATTTAAGAAAATCATTCTTTTTGAGATTAGCATTTTTAATAATTTTCGGATAAAAGCTTCTGCTTTTTAATTTCTTTTCTGATAAAAAACCTCCTTTTACACCCAAATAACAACGAACACCATACTTTACTTTTCCAAAGGATAAAACATCATTCTGATGTACTGTAATTCTTTTATTTAATGGAATTAATTTATCATTAATTCTAGGTGAAAAATCTCCTCCTGAAATACAAATGTCTGTTTTTTCTAAAAACTGGAATGTAGAATTTCCCAAAGTAATTTCCAAAACAGCATCTATTGTAGCATTGTTTAAAATACCATTTACTAAATCTGATGAATAACTATCCATCACTCCAGAAATAGGAACTCCAAATGATGCAAAACCAACTCTTCCTTTATCTTGAATAGAATTAAAAAATCCAGCTTTAACAACTTTAAGCATTTATTAAAGTTTTAGAAAGTTGATTTTCATTTTTTGAAATTGCCTTTTCTAATTGATGAAATTCATCCAAAGAAATGGATTTGAATTTTATAAAATCACCTGCTTTTGCAAAACAAGGATTATCATTATTCAAATCAAAAAAATTGATTGGTGTTCTACCAATAATATTCCAACCTCCAGCAGAATTATTAGGATAAACACCTGTTTGCTTGCCTCCTATTCCAACTGAACCTTTTACAACATTCAATCTTGGATTAGGTTTTCTGTCAAAATATAATTGTTCGTTTAAACCTCCTAAATAAAGAAAACCTGGTAAAAAACCGATAAAGAAAACTTTGTAAATAGCTTCTGAATGCAATTCAATAATTTGATCTGTAGATAAATTTGATTTTTGTGATATTTCTTCTAAATCTATTCCAAAATGTAAATCGTAACAAACAGGAATTTCCCATTGATAATAGGATTGTTTTATTGTTTTTAAAGTTGAATTATAAATTGATTTTAAATTAGAAACTTGACCCTCAAAATCAACAATAAAATCATTATAGATAATAGTTAAGGAATTGTAACCTTGAATTAAATCAATATATTGAATAGTATTTTTTAATTTTATTTTTTCCTTAAAAAGTAGAATATCATTTAGAATTACATCATTAATAATTGATTTCCATTCTATGATAATTGCCTTTTCTCCAAATTGTTTATATGTAATATTCTCAGCCAATGATAAAATCTTCTTTTTGTAATTCTTGATTTAGGTGTTTTACAATTTCTAAAGCATTTTTAGTATCACTATGCACACAAAAAGTGTCTGCTTTAATTTCCTTTTCCAAACCAGAAACTGTTTTCACTTTTGTGTGTTTTACCATATTTAAAACGTGATTAAAAATAGCTGTTTCATCAACTAACAAAGCTTTTTTTTCTTTTCTAGAAACCAAAGTCAAATCATCATTATAGTTACGATCAGCAAAAGCTTCGTATTTAATTTTGATATTATTTTTTAAAGCAACCTTTTCAATTACAGATTGATAAGGGATATATAAAAATGCGTCTTTTAAATACTCTTTTGTAATATCAATAAATAAAATGGCTAATTTTTCTTCAACAGCAATTGCATTATACAAAGCTCCATGAGGTTTTATATGATGCAACTTTGCGCCAACCAAATTCAATCTTTCTAAAAACAAGTTTATTTGATTTTGAATGCTATTTTTTAATTCATCATCAGAAATTTGTATCAATCTGCGTCCAAAATTTTCTTTGTCAGGAAAAGATGGATGTGCCCCAATTTTTACATTATTTTCTATCGCTAACTTTAAGGTTTTATCAATAGAATTTATATCACCAAAATGACCTCCACAAGCTATATTACAAGAGGAAATATATGGCATTATCAAATGTTCATTTGCTACACCTTCTCCAACATCACAATTAATATCAATCTTCATCTTATAATAAATTAAAAACTTTCAAAATCCCTTTAACTCCCAAAAAAATAGAAATTGCCAAAATTACAAACCCTAAAATATTTTGTGTTTTGGTATTTACAAAACTACCTAAAACATTTTTCTTGTTCATAATCCACAACAAAATTCCTGCAATAATAGGCAATAACATTCCATTTGCGACTTGTGCAAATTTTATAATTTCGATAGGTTTTATTCCAATAGAAGAAAACAAAACTCCTAAAAACAGAATTATTATCCAAACCAATCTAAATGACTTTGATTGCATATTTCCTTTAAAACCTAAACAACCTTTTGCAACATAAGCTGCTGCTAAAGGTGCTGTAATTGCAGATGTGATTCCTGCAGCAAATAAGCCTAAAGCCAAAAAGTATTTTGCAAATTCGCCATATAAGGGTGCTAATCCTTCTGCCAAATCTGCTGCATTTAAAATAGCTGTAGATGGAATAGAAGCTGCTGAAACAATAATTGCCATAGAAACCATACCTCCTAAAATAATGGAAACAACTGTGTCTTTTTTAGCTAGCGAAACATCTTCTTTTTTCTTCCATCTTTCTTTAACCAAAGAAGCGTGTAAAAACAAATTATAAGGCACAACAGTTGTTCCAATTAAACCAATAATTGTGAGTAAACTTTTTTCTGGAAAACGAGGCACAAACATTCCTTTAATAATTTCTAAAAGATTAGGTTTGGTTACAATTGCTGTAATTACAAAGGAGAAACTCATCAATAAAACCAAGCTAATTAATGCTTTTTCCAGGAATTTATAATTCCCAATATAGAGTAATACAAAAGCAATAACTCCAATAATGACACTCATAAAATTGATAGAAAAATCACTAAAACTGTATTTGAATTCACCAAAAATAGTTTCTAATCCTAAAATTCCTCCACTAATATTTCCTGCTTCGTAAGAAGCATTTCCGATAACAATTGCTGATATAATTAAAATAGTAACAAACTGTTTTAAAAACGGAATTTTTATTTCCTCTCTAATAACTTCAGACAAGCCTTTTTGAGAAATAATACCCAATCTTGCAGCCATTTCTTGTAAAACAATGGTTGCAATAATTGACAACAACATTGCCCATAATAAATTGAACCCAAAATTTACACCTGCCAAAGTACATAATGTAACTGTACCTGGACCAATGAAAGCTGCTGCTACTAAAGTTCCAGGACCAATATTTTGAAACCATTTTTTTATCATAATTTTTTTATGTCTGAATAAAGATACTTTTAAAAAAAGAAAAACACCTCAAAATTGAAGTGCTTTATGCATAAACAAATCACATTAAAAATTAATGCGCATATCTTTGAGGGCCTCCTCTTCGAATTTCCTCACTTGCAAACTCTTCAAATTGCTTAAAGTTTATTCTAAATGCATTCGATAATTGAAAAGCAGTTTCATAATACGCTTCATCATTATTCCAAGTAGCTCTTGGGCTTAATAATTCAGTAGGTACTCCAGGACAACTTCTTGGTTGTGCTACTCCAAATACAGAATGTATATGATAATTTTCATAAGTATAATCTCCCAACTTCCCTTCCAAAACAGCATTAATCATTGCTCTTGTATATTTTAATGGCATTCTTCTACCTACACCATATTTGCCTCCAGACCAACCTGTATTTATCAACCACACATTAACATTAGCATCCTGAATTTTTCTACTTAACATTTCTGCATATTTTGTAGGATGTAAAGGCATAAAAGGCGCTCCAAAACAAGCTGAAAAACTTGGTGTTGGTTCTACAACTCCTGCTTCTGTTCCTGCAACTTTTGCTGTATAACCAGAAATAAAATGGTAAGCAGCCTGAGAAGATGTTAGTTTTGATATTGGTGGTAAAACACCAAATGCATCAGCTGTTAAAAAGAAAATATTTTTCGGATTTTCACCTATAGAGGGTGTCTTAATATTATCAATATGAAAAATTGGATAACTAACTCTTGTATTTTGAGTAATTGAAATATCTGAAAAATCTATATCTCCATTATCATTCAAAATTACATTTTCAAGAATTGCGCCTTTTTTAATTGCTGCAAAAATCTCTGGTTCTTGTTCTTGTGATAAGTTAATTACTTTAGCATAACAACCTCCTTCGAAATTAAAAATAGTATTTTCAGCTGTCCAACCATGCTCATCATCACCTATTAAACTTCTATTTGGGTCTGTAGATAAAGTTGTTTTTCCTGTTCCTGATAACCCAAAGAAAATAGCTGTATCTCCATCCTTACCAACATTCGCAGAACAATGCATAGGCATTGTATTTTTATACATTGGTAAAATGAAATTTAAAGCAGAAAAAATACCTTTTTTAATTTCTCCTGTATAACCTGTACCTCCAATTAAAGCTATTTTTTTAGTAAAATTAAGAATAGCAAAATTATGTTGACGAGTTCCATCTATCTCAGCATCTGCCATAAATCCTGGTGCATTAATTACTGTCCATTCAGGTGAAAAATTTTGCAATTCTTCTTCTGTTGGTCGCAAAAACATATTATAAGCAAACATATTGCTCCAAGGATATTCATTAACAACTCTAATATTTAATTTGTAATTTTCATCTGCACAAGCATAACTGTCTCTTACAAAAATTTCTTTTTCTGATAAATATGCAACAACTTTGTCATATAATTGATTAAATTTTTCCTCTTCAAAGGGTAAATTTATCTTACTCCACCAAATTTCGTCCTTGGTAATAGCATCTTTTACAATAAAACGATCCATTGGTGAACGCCCTGTAAACTCTCCAGTATTTATTGCAATTGCTCCTAAAGAGGACTCAACTCCTTGCTTTTTCTGTAAGATTTCTTGATGTAACTCGTTAGAAGTTAACTGATAACGAATATTTGTGTTTTTGATTCCTAAATAATTTAACGAAATCGATTTCGTTCCTATATCTACCATATTAATTATTTTTGAGGGTTATAGTATATACTCAAAAATAAACAATATTTTAAAACAGCATTAGAGTACACTAATAATTATTAAATTTTTATCTCTTTTTTAATTTCTTTACGAATATTACAATCATTGAAATCCAACCTATTATAAAGAATAACCCTCCTAAAGGTGTTATAAACCAAATGGATTTAGCTGTAATTTTTGTGAGTTGAATTAGGTAAATTGATCCTGAAAAAAATAAAATTCCTAAGAAAAAAACAGCACTAATTCTATTTTTTTGTTTAGCAGAAAACCCATCATAAATATTTACAAAAAGTAAAACAATTGTATGATACATTTGATAACGAACAGCCGTTTGAAAGCTTAATAATTGATCTGCAGTTAAACTTTCTTTTAATGCGTGCGCTCCAAATGCACCAAGAATTACAGCTGTTAACCCTAAAAAACAAGTGATAATTAAATTTTTAAACATTTTTATGTGTTTTTGTTTGATTTTTAACAATTATAGTATCTTCGTTGTTATACAAAAATACAGCTTTCTTTATGAAAAACATATTAATCATAGGTGCAGGAAAATCCAGTTCTTTTGCAATTAAATACTTACTAGACAAGTCTGACGAAGAAAATTTGCAATTAACAATTGGAGATATCTCAACTAAAAATGCATTAGCTTTAATAAGCAATCATAAAAATGCGAAAGCAGTACAATTGGATGTTTTTAACGAATATCAGCGTGAAAAAGCTGTACAAGAATCAGATATTGTAATATCCATGCTACCAGCTCGTTTTCATACAGAAGTAGCTAAAGACTGTATCAAATTCAAAAAACATATGGTTACTGCTTCTTATGTATCTAAAGAAATGAAAGCGCTTGATAGTGCTGTACAAGAAAATGGTTTAGTATTTATGAACGAAATTGGTTTAGACCCAGGTTTGGATCATATGAGTGCTATGCAAGCCATTAATAGGATTAGAGAAAATAAAGCAAAAATGCTATTATTTGAGTCTTTTTGTGGTGGTTTAGTTGCTCCTGAAAGTGATGATAATTTATGGAATTATAAGTTTACGTGGAACCCAAGAAATGTAGTTTTAGCAGGACAAGGTGGTGGTGCAATGTTTATTCAAGAAGGCACTTATAAATACATTCCATATCACAAATTATTCAGAAGAACAGAATTTTTGAATATTAATGGTAGTGGAAAATTTGAGGCATATGCCAATAGAGATTCCTTAAAATATAGAAACGTTTATGGTTTAGATGATATACCAACAATGTACAGAGGTACTATTAGAAAAGTTGGTTTTTCTAGAGCTTGGAATATTTTTGTGCAATTAGGTATGACTGATGACTCTTACACCATAGAAAATTCAGAAACAATGAGTTATCGTGATTTTGTAAACCTTTTCTTGGCTTACTCTCCATCTGATTCTGTAGAACTAAAATTACGTTCTTACCTAAAAATAGATCAGGATGATATAATGTGGGAAAAATTAGTTGAACTTGATATTTTTAATCCCAAGAAAAAAATTGGTTTAATAAATGCAACTCCTGCCAAAATACTTCAGAAAATTTTAGAAGATTCTTGGACATTAAAAGAAGATGACAAAGATATGATTGTAATGCAGCACCTTTTTGGTTATGAAATTGATGGTGAAAAACGTCAGTTAGAAAGTAGTTTGGTAGTTTTGGGTGAAAACCAAACCTATACAGCTATGGCTAAAACTGTTGGTTTACCTGTAGCTATTGCAGCTTTGAAAATTTTAAAAGGCGAAATAAAAACTCCTGGTGTTCAAATACCAATTTCCAAAGAAGTTTACGAACCTATTTTAAAAGAATTAGAAAACCACGGAATTAAATTCACGGAAAAAGAAGTACCTTATTTAGGTTATAATCCTGAAAATGTGATAGGGTAATTTCTACACAAAGATTCACAGAAAAATTTCGCTGAGCTTTGTAAAGCTTTCAAAAAATTCTTTGTGAACTTTTCGAAAACCTTTTGTATTCTTAGCATTTAAAATCACATCTTTAAATAAAAATCTTTAGTCAAATTAATATAGTCCTCTGTGTATTGATGACGTTCAATTTCAATAATTAAACGCTCTTTTTTAAGTTCAGTTTGCAGAAAAGAAAACTCTAACAAACTTCTTTTTATTGCTGATGTAGGATTACCTTGCACATTACAAACTCTATTTAAAAACAAATTGTTGTCTTTAGCTAGGTTGATAAAATTCACTTCTTCTTTATAAGGAATTACAACAGCAAACCTTCCATCTTGAGACAAAATTTTGGAAACACCAACAATTAAATCATCAAAAGATAATGCACTCGTAAACCGTGCTTTATTTCTTGCATCATTTTCTGTTTCAAAATCATCAGTATAAAATGGTGGATTCGTAACAATCAAATCATAGGTTTCTTCTTCTTCAGCAAATTCATCAGCAAAGTCTTCAAAACTGGCATTGTAACAATATAAACGATCTCCCCAATCTGATTCTTCAAAATTAACTACTGTTTGTTCATATGCACCTTCATCAATCTCAACAGCATCAATAGTCATAGCATCAGAACGTTGAGCTAACATCAATCCTATTAGACCTGTACCTGAACCTACATCTAAAATTGAATCTTGATAATCATTTACAGTACACCAAGCACCTAATAAAACACCATCTGTACCAACCTTCATTGCTGTTTTACCTTGTTGGATATTAAATTCTTTGAATTGAAAAGGTTTATTCATACCTCAAAAATACTTCAAAATTTTGTTAAATAATTATTCTGTATGGTTTTTGTATAGGCAATGATTTTAGAGTTTTATACAATAAAAACTAAATTTGACCTACAACAATTAATAATCACACATGAAAGTAATTTACTCATTAGTTTGTACATTTTTAATGCATTCAACATCACTATTTTCACAGCAAATGCCTATAGATTTTTCTGACAATTCTCATTCATTTACTGTATTTAATGAAAATACAAATGTTAATCCACCTAACAAATTTGATATTTTTAATAACGAACAAGATAATTCTGATAAAGTGGGGCGTTTTTTTATAGATGCTAATAACCCTAGTGATTCTCAAGGGTTTTATATCGATTTGTCAAAATCAATAAATCTAGATACCAATAAAATAATCACATTAGATTTTTTTAAATATGATGGAGATTCTCATACAATAACAGTTAAGCTAGAACAAGGTGGTTCTAATCCAGATATAGAAGTTTCAGCAACAGTTTCTGGAAGCCCTAGTAGTTGGTCAAATAATATTCAATTTAACTTTTCTAACGCTACTATTAATGCAACTGGAAATTACAATAGGTTAACAATTTTTATAGACAAAGGAGTAGCTAATAAACCTCCAGCAAGTTTTCATATAGATGATATTAACGACGGTTCTACTGTCACAGATCCAAATACTTTAGACGTAATTTATTCAGATTTAGTTTGGTCTGATGAATTTAATAATGAAACCTTAGATACCAATAAATGGTTTCATCAAACTTTTGGTCCAAATGGAGGGCAATGGTTTAATGGTGAGTTACAACATTATACAGATAGTAATACAAATTCATTTGTTACTGATGGAAAACTACATATAGTTGCAAAAAAAGAGACTAAAAACCAAAATGGAGTAACTTTAAATTACACATCTGCAAGATTAAACTCTAAATATGCATTTACTTATGGACGAGTTGATGTTAGAGCCAAATTACCAGAAGGTAATGGAACTTGGCCTGCTATTTGGACTTTAGGTAAAAACATTAGTGAAACAGGTACTTATTGGCAAACTCAAGGTTTTGGAACTACAGGTTGGCCTGCATGTGGTGAGATTGATATTATGGAACATGGTTTACATGCTATTAATGAAGTTTCTAGTGCTTTACACACACCTTCAAGTTCTGGGAATACAGTTAACACAGCTAAAAAATCGTTACCCAATGTTGCTGAAAATTTTCATATTTACTCAATGAACTGGTCTCCAAATCAAATTACTTTTATGATCGATGGTGTTGGTTATTATACCTACAATCCTATCACCAAAGATAACGCTACTTGGCCATTTGATTTAGACCAATTTTTATTATTAAATGTTGCAATGGGTGGTTTTTCAGGTACACCAGACACTAATTTTACGGAAAGTGCTATGATAATCGACTATGTAAGAGTTTATCAAAATAACACTGCTAGTACTGATGATTTTTTTAGTGCTCAGTTTTTAGTTTATCCAAATCCTGCATCAAATTTCATTTCAATAAAATCTAAAAATTTTATTGATAAAATTGAAATCTACTCTTCTATAGGGCAGTTAGTTTTAAAGGAAGAAAAAATTACAAAAAATTTAAATATTAATAATTTACAATCAGGATTATACTTGATGAAAATTTATGCAAATAATAAAGTTGCTACTAAAAAAATCTTAATTAAATAATAATTCTATTTTTGATAAATATACATTATGAAAAAAATAATTTTACTCTTAAATATGGCTATTTTCTTAGGATGTTCTTCTTCTGATGAAGACGAAATTGAAACAAACGAATCAGATAAAGTTTACAATAATTTAGTTTGGGCAGATGAATTTGATGGTAACACATTAGATACAGATAAATGGTTTCATCAAACTATTGGTCCAAATGGTGGAAAATGGTATAATGATGAGTTACAACATTACACAGATAGTGAAACAAACTCTTTTGTAGCTGATGGAAATTTACACATTGTAGCTAAAAAAGAAACAAAAACTCAAAATGGAGTTAGATTAAACTATACCTCAGCAAGGTTAAATTCAAAATATGCTTTTACATATGGTAGAGTTGATGTTAGAGCTAAATTACCGGAAGGAAATGGAACTTGGCCTGCTATTTGGACTTTAGGAAAAAACATAAATGAAGCTGGTGCTTATTGGCAAACTCAAGGTTTTGGAAATACAAATTGGCCTGCTTGTGGTGAGATTGATATTATGGAACATGGTTTACATGCTATTAATGAAGTTTCTAGTGCTTTACACACACCTTCAAGTTCTGGGAATACAGTTAACACAGCTAAAAAATCGTTACCCAATGTTGCTGAAAATTTTCATATTTACTCAATGAACTGGTCTCCAAATCAAATTACATTTTTAATTGATAATATTAGCTATTACACCTATAAACCTTCTTCTAAAAACGCTAATACTTGGCCTTTTGATGCAGAGCAATTTCTATTGTTAAATGTTGCTATGGGTGGTTTTTCAGGTAATCCAGCTACTAATTTTTCTGAAAGCTCAATGATTATCGATTATGTAAGAGTATATCAATAAAAGAGTTTTAAGAATATATTTAACACTATCCTTAATTAATATTAAAATATTTACTAAATTTCGGGTAATATTCGTTAACGTCTTTATTGACAACATTTAAGAAAAACATGAAAAAACTTATATTCATTTTTAGTCTAATATTATTATGTTCGTGTACTACAACTACTACTGAAGAAGAAATTGAAGACCCAGTGAATAATGAAGACAGAGTTGTAAAAATGGAATTAAATACAACAGAATTAACTTTAGATGAAATAAGAATTAGTTATTTTGATTATGTAACAAATACTTATCCTATTGTTATTCATAATTTCGAATACGATTCAACAGGACAACCTATACCATTTGTAATTACACTAGATAATTATGATTTTAGATATATTAATGGAAAAGCATATAGGAACAATTCAAATACTGAAGAAGTTTCATTAAAAATCTATATTGATGACGAATTAATTTTAGAGAAAACTGCAAGAGGAGAAAATGGTGAATATGCCGAAATTGAATTCAACTATGATATAAATCTAATGTCAGAGATTTAATTTCTTAACTTTAAAATTGCAGAGAACTATTAACTAATACACAGTTTAAACTCTTCTTATCAAAAATGTTTTCTTAGTTATATAAATAACCCTTAACATCTAATTTAATTCAAAAAGAGTTTATCTTATGTGTATTAATTTCTACATCTTCAAAAAATTAAACTTATAAAATCAAAAAACTAATTTATTTCCATCATTATCTATCGTATAAGAAATAGAGAAATTGAATGTTTTTAAGTCTGCTTCTAGATGTGCATACGAATCTATGTTTGTCCATAAAATACTTAATTTATCCTCAGCAACTTTTTTAATACTTATATCTCCAGAAAATGCTTTTAAGGTATTTCTTAATCGCATAATTTTAAGTTGATTAATTACAATATCTGTTTTTAAACCTTGCTCTATATCTTTTAAAGATAATGTTGTTCTGTTTATTTCTTTATGACCTCCACTACCTCCTTTATCAGCAGCTTCATAATTGTTTTTACCTGCAAAAATATCTAAATACCATACTTGAGGAATACCAGGCATAAACATTTGAATAGCTCTTGCTAGTAATAATTTTTGTTCATTTTCTCCTAAAGCGCTAAAAAAAGTAGCATTTACTTGGTAATAAGAGATTTTTTTTCCTGAAGAATCATATAAGTTTTTTACTCTTCCTCCACGTTCCATAATCGTATTCATTATGGTTTCTATCTCTATATCTTCTAGCAAACCTTTGTTGTATTTGCCATTAACTTCTTTTCCTTTTAAATCTAAAACAGGAATTCCATCATGACAACCAAGCATATTTACAGTTTTATACTTTTTGTTTATAATTTCATTTACCCAAGTTAATAAGGCTTTATTATTACCGGTTTCAAGTGTGTGAATCATTAATCCTGGTAAGAAAAAATCATAAATTTGATAGTTTTCATTTGCAACTTCATTATGCAGGTTTAGACCATATTCTGCGTGTATTTCTGGCAATAGAATTAAATCGTTTTTTCTGGCAATTTGATTAATTCTTTCTAAATAATTCCAAGTACCAGGTTTGTTAAAAAAGTTGGTTTGACCTATTTCTTTGTGCAAATACGCAAAGGCATCTAAACGTAAAATTTTACAACCAAAGCTTTTAACTTTAGCCAAAGTTTCTTCGTAAAACTCCCAAACTAATTCAGATTTTGCGTTGACATCCATCTGACCTAAAAACGAACTTTTTCTATAAACTACATTTAGAACTTCATCTTTATACTGTGCTAATTCATTAAAACTAAAAGTTTTTAAATCTAAATTATTATCGATTGCAAAGTTTACTTTTTCACAAATTAAAATGGCATTTTCTGTACTTAACTCTTTAATACTAACTAAATCACCAACCTTAATTTTGTTATATGTTATACTTTGATAAAAAGTATTCCAATAAGGTTTTTCAGAGCCATCAGGAAAAGGGACTTTTAAAATAGGAAGTCCTGATTTACGCATAAATAATTTATCCAAAAATTCTTTCTTTGGAATTATAACGCCATTATCATTTTTAGTCCCATTGTCTTTCCAAAAGGTATTCCAATTGATAAAGAAATCTTTGTACTTAGAGTTTTCTCCATTTTCTAACAAATCTTTAAATTGAGGAGAAGCTACTGATAAGTGATTTAGAACAATATCAAACTTTAACATTATATTTAAATCTTCTAATGCGTTTAAATCTTTTTTAGAGACTAATTCTTCATTCAAATTGTAATCAACAATTGAAAAACCTCTGTCTAAATCGCTATTGAAAAAAGTAGGTAAAACATAGAATAAAGAAAAAACATCTTTAAATTCTGGTAATTGCAACATTTTAATAGTATCGCTTAATTTATGACCAATACTATCTGGATACGCATTGAGCATTACACCATTAGCAATAGCTTGTGTTTTTTTCTGTTTCATAATATCTATTAAAATAGTTTATAAAAGTTTTGAAAGAATATTGATATTATCTGGCAATCTACCTACATTTTGAAGTTTTAATGCGGCTAGTTTTAAGGCTATTTGCAAACATTGCTCAATTGGTTTTTCCTTAATAAAAGCGAATAAAAAACCAGACCAAAAAGCATCTCCTGCACCTGTTGTATCCATTACTTCTTCTACTTTAATAGCCGGTAATTCAATGATTTCTTTATCTATTTGAGAAAGTTTCACTCCTTTTTCACCTAATGTTAAGCAAACTGTTTCTGCTCCTAAATTGTGAAAGAATGCAAAAATTTCTTGATGTGGTAATTCTTTTTCAAAAAGCCTTAACATATCATCTTCACTAATCTTAATTAAAGGATTAAAACTACAATAAGTCTTTATTACATTTAATGCCTCTTCTTGGCTTTTCCAAAGTTTTTTAGCATAGTTAATGTCGATGCTTAATTTACATCCTAAATCATAAGCTTCTTTTGCTTTGCTTAATATTGTTGCTTGAGCTGGTTCTTTGCTTAAAGCAAAACAAGTAGTATGAAATATTTTAGTTTTTTCTAAAATCTCTATTGAAATTTGGTCTTCAGAAATAAAAGAATCTGCTACTCGAAAAGGTATAAAATCTGGAGTACCTTGAGATCTTGAAACAAAAATTACACTTGTTGGTTTATCTTCTAATTTTTTAATTTGTGAGGTATTAACACCCACAGTATTCAGTCTATCAAAAATATATTCACCAAAACCATCATTACCCACTGTTGCCACCATCATAGAATTTAACCCTAATCTAGCAGCATTCATTGCTACATTTGTTGGTGAACCTCCTAAATACCTATGATAATCTCTTGTGTTGTTAATAAGGACATTAGATTGATGTCCAATGAAATCAATTAGGACTTCACCAACACAAATAACATCTATATTGTTATTGTTATTTTTCAAAACTTTCTTCTTTTTTACTTTTTATAAAAAGTGTAAAAACTGCACTGATTACTAATAAAACTCCAGCAAAAGTGATGGCATTTCTAGGGTCGTTATTTAAGAAATTCTTTAAAACATAACCAAAAGATAATGTTTGAATAATCATTGGGATTACAATCATCATATTAATTATACCCATATACACACCATATCTTTCTTTTGGGATATCTGAAACCACCATTAAATAAGGAATACCCATCATACTTGCCCATCCAATACCAAAACCTGTTATTGCAAAGAATAATAAATTTTTGTTTTCTATATGTGGAAAAGCTAAAAAACCAATAGCTGCAATTAGTAAACAGAATGCATGTACTTTTTTAGGACTGTACTTTTTAGCAAAACCAACTAAGGCAAATGCCACCAAAAAAGTGACCACATTATACCATCCATTTACTAAACCTGTCCAACTAACTGCTTCACTATATACTTCTTTGTTTTCGGGAGTTACATTCCAAACTGATAGTGCAACACTTTTAGATGAATTTTGCCAATAACAAAACAGTGCGTACCATTGAAATAAATATACTAATGCCAATTGCCACATTACTTTTGGCATATCTTTTATCGCTGAAAAAATTTCAATTAGCGGTTCAAAAACACTTCTTTTTTCTTTTAATTTCTCTAATTCTTCTGGTGTTGGAGGAATTTCTTTAATTTTATAGTTACTCCACAAAACTGTACCAATAGAACAAACTGCACCTAAAAAGAAAGAAGCATATACCCAAGTTGGTAAAGAACCTGTAGTACCTATAAAAATTAAAGGAAAAATGAATAGCGATAAGTTAGCCAATACTTGACCTAAACCTGTAAAGAAACTTTGCATTTGAAAGCCTAAAGGTTGTTGTTTCTCATCTAAATTATCTGCAATTAAAGCTCTATAAGGCTCCATAGCTGTATTATTACCTACATCTAAAATCCAAAGTAAACCTGCAGCCATCCAAAGAGAGCTACTGTAAGGAAAGGCAAATAGCGTTAAACTACACAGAATTGCGCCAATTAAGAAATAAGGTTTACGTCTTCCAAATTTTGGACTCCACGTTTTATCGCTTAATGCTCCAATAATAGGTTGAACTAACAAACCTGTTACTGGGCCAGCAAGATGTAAAATTGGAATTTGATCTGGACTAGCTCCTAAAAAATCGTAAATAGGTGTTACTGCACTTTGTTGTAGACCAAAACTATATTGAATGCCAAAGAAACCAACATTCATATTTAATATTTGCCAAAAACTTAAAGTAGGTTTTTTAATTTTCATTTCATTTCAATTTTTTTGTGCAATAGTTTTAGAAACTCTTTAAAATCACCCTCATTCAAAAAAACATCTCCTTTGTTATCTATAACTGGTAAGCTTAAAGTATAAACTGGAATATTTGCTTTCTTCAATTTTACTAACATTTCCTGTTCCTTTACCTTATTTACATCGATGTCATAGTAGGTAAATTCAATATTTTTACTTTGCAGAAAAGTCTTTGTATCAATACAATAGTGACAAGTATCACTGCCATAAACTATTATTTGTTTTGTTTTAGAATTTGTTTTTATATTGATTTTATCTTGCCCAGAGCTTTGAATTGTTGATAAAAACAGTACAAGAATCAATAAATATTTCATATTTATATTATTTAAAATTAAGGATTATCTGAAATTAATTTTTAAAATAGAGCCAATGAATTCCTCATTGGCTCCATCTTACTTTCAAATTAATAATACAAACCTAAACTTAAAAACTATATTGAAGTGTCATTGTTGTAGAACGTCCTGAAATTGTTCTTGCTGCAGCTAAACCTGCTGCTAAATTTCCATTTCCTTCTACTTCTGTAACACCAATTGTGTCAAATAAATTATTCGCATTTACACTTAATGATAAGCCTTTAGTTAGACTAACTTTAGCTACAGCATTTATGTAGGCGTAACCTGGCATTACTAAATCATTATCATCTTGTGCAAAAGATTTAGATGTACCTAATACTGTGAATCCCAAAAGGTGTTGTTTGCTTGTACCAAAAGCATAAGTTGGTGCTAAATTATATACAAAATCTGCTTGTCTTCTAGGTTTATTTCCTTGATTTGCTCCACCATCAATTTCTGCTTTTGTGTATGTAACAGAACCATTTAGACTAAAATCACCAAATTTGTATGCAGATTCTACCTCTAAACCTAATGCTTTAAATGGATTTCCTACAGTTCTGTTTAATTCGTTGCTAATTCCTTCATCTGTATTACTTACAAAACCGGTAACATTTAAAACACCATTATCTAATCTCTTTTTTAAACCAAATTCAAATTGAGAAATTTCATCAAATTGTACATCACCTAAACCATCTGCACCATAAGTATTTCTATCTGCAGCTCTACCAGAAGCACCTTTACTATATCTACCAAAAACAGCTGCTCCATCATTTATTTTATAATTTAAACCTGCTGAATAAGAAACAAAATTATAATCATCGCTTATGGCTTGCCCAGGATTACCAGCTATTGTTGGTATTGTTTGTTCAAAAGAACTAATTACACCATCGCTATTGTAATCAAAACCAATTAAATCTCCATTAGCATCTAAATTGCTTAATTGTCCTGAATTGATTGTTCCGTTTACGTTTACGTTTTCAAAACGAACACTACCATCAAAGTTTAATTTTTCAGAAATTTCTGCATCAACACCTACATAAGGAGAATTTACATTGTGCACAGTGTTGTATTTTCTTTGACAACAGTTTCCCCAAACTGGCTGACCAAAAGAGTAAGCACCTCCTTCTGAGAAACCATCGAAAACACCTAATCTTGCTTTACCATCTCCTGCAACTTCAGAAATTGCAGAACTCCATTGCCATCCTATTTTAGTATTCTGAGTTGCAGAAAACATACCAACAGTTAAACCAATATTATCGTTAATAGATTTTGTAACTTTTACATCACTAAAAAAGTTACTTAAGTCTTCTATAGTTACATCAAAATATCTTAAATCTTGTGCTAATCCGTTTGCAGGAGTAAAAGGTGTACCATCTTGGTATGTTAAAGCTCCAGTTGCACCAGATGCTCCTCTTGTCAAAGCTTCTATATCTGCTACTGTTCCAACATTTGCTGTAAATGGAGCATTCCACTGTCCCGAATTGTTAGAATATCTTGCTTTACCCTTGACTTTCCAATCATCTCCAAGATCAAAAGAAAATTCAGCACCTACTGCTTTACTAACAGGATTATTACCACTTCTCATATCGTTTTGTGTAGGATTACCATCATAAACACTATACGTATTTTGAATATTTACAGAATGTGGAGTATCACTAGTAATATCAAAACCTGGAAGATTACCAAAAGTAGGATTAGAGTTTGAACCTGTTAAACTTACTGGCATTGGCATATACATTACTGAATTGTCATTTAAAAACTTAAAATAAGTACGAACATACCCGTTTTTAAATTCTTTGGTAAGGTTCGCTTTTATTTGCCCCCCTTTATTACCTTGATATCCAATGTTTCTTGGCCCTTCACCAACTCTCATAAAACCTCCAATATGGTAAAATAATCCATCAGAAATTGGAGATCCATATTCGAAATCTAATCTACTTGTTTGAAAATCTAATCCATAAGTTGCACCAATTGTACCACCTTGTGTTCTTCCTGTTTTACTTATCATATTGATGATACCTGCAGGACCATTAGAAGTTTGTGTAGAAGCAGAACCTCCTCTAATAGCTTCAACTCTACCTATATTAGAATCTATACGTAAAAAATTGTCTGCATTTCCAAAAGAGGTATCACCAAATAACATAATTGGGAGACCATCTTCTTGCAATTGCAAATATCTAGAACCACCAGAAGAAACAGGTACACCACGAACATTAAAATTTGCATTACCTTCACCACCTGAAGATTCTGCACGTATACCAGGAATACTTCTAAAAAGTTCTCCAGCTGATCTTGGAGAGGATTGTTCTATTTGTTTTACACCCACTGTAGAAACAGATATACTTGATTCTATTTTTGACTTCGGATTTACAACACCAGTTACAATAATTTCATCTAACGATTGTGCATTTTCTTTAATAACAACGTCTTGTTTTAAGTTACCATTTACAGTAATTTCTATTTTAAAACTGTCATACCCTATATAAGAAGCTATTAAAGTATACGTTCCGTTTTCAATATTTGTAATTTCATAATTACCATCAAAATCTGTAGTTGCTCCTTTAGCGTTTTCTTTAAGAATAACACTTGCTCCAGGAATTAAATTTCCAGCTTGATCTTTTACAGTTCCAGATATTGTTGACTGTGCAACAAAAACTGTAGTTGATAGTAAAAGAACTAACAACATTGTAAATCTAATTTGTACTTGTTTTTTCATTTTTATGTGAATTTGAGAAAAAGTTAATTAATTATTTGTCAAAAATATATTTACAGTTCATAAAATTACGAAATAAATAAATCGAAAACGTTTTCGATTTCTCGAAAACGTTTTCGATTTAGATAATTTACTATATTTACATGGCAATAAAGCATACAATAAATTTCTTATATATGGTTACACTTAAACAAATTGCGGAAGAACTAGGTATATCTATTACTACAGTTTCTAAGGCATTAAAAGAATATCCTGATGTAAGTAAAAAAACAAGGAAGCTAGTTAGAGAAACTGCTGCAATGCTAAATTACAAACCCAATTCTTTTGCCGTAAATTTAAGAACCAAAGAATCAAAAACAATAGGTTTAGTGATACCAGAAATAGTTCATCATTTCTTTTCTAGTGTTATTAAAGGCATAATATCACAAGCAGAAAAAAAAGGATATTTGGTAATTACCTTACAATCTAATGAATCTTACGAACTGGAAAAAAAACAAATAGATTTATTATTAAGTAAAAGAGTAGATGGTATTTTGATTTCTTTAGCCAATGGAACTGCAGATTACAAACATCTATCAGAAGTTATCAATCAAGATACACCTATAGTTATGTTTGATAAAATTGCAAAAGTGGTAAAATGTTCTAAAGTGATTATTGATGATAGAAAAGCGGCTTATAAAGCTACTCAACATTTAATAGATATTGGCTGTAAGAGAATTGCACATTTTAGAGGGCCATTATTACCACAAAATTCAATTGACCGATTTTTAGGATACAAACAAGCTCTTACAGACAATCAAATTCCTTACGATTCGTCTTTAGTATATCTTTTAGATAATATGAGTTTTGAGGAAGGGCAGTTTTTTGCAAAAGAATTATTAAAAGACCATAAAGATGTTGATGGAATTTTTATAAATACAGATTTAGTAGCTATTGGAGCAATTGCTGAATTTAATAATCAGAACATTAAAGTTCCTGAACAAATAAATGTAATAGGTTTTAGCAATTGGTTTATGGCATCTGTAATTTCTCCATCATTAACAACTATTAATCAACCTGGTTTTAAAATGGGAAAGAATGCATTTAAACTATTGTATAAAGAAATACAAAGGAAAAAGAAGAAGAAAGTAATTTCTTATAAAGAACTGATACTAGAAACTGATTTAGTTATTAGAAAATCTACTAAAAAGATAGATTAAAATTTAAATCTAATTTTTTATTTTTTTTGCAGAGAGGAAGGGATTCGAACCCTCGATACAGTTACCCATATACTACCTTTCCAGGGTAGCTCTTTCGACCACTCAGACACCTCTCTAAATATACAAAGCGATAAGCCCTTCTGGGGTATCAACTTGTATTTTTTTATTTTTTCTATCCACTTTTTTGATAAAATCATCAATCATTGGGATAAAAATTTCTGTTCCATTTCTATCAATTTCAAAAAGTGGTTGTGCTGCTTTGTCATTAATGTGAACTATTGTACCAACTTCTCCAAAATTTGCATCTACAACTGTAAAACCAATTACTTCGTGAAAATAAAATTTATCTCCATCTAACTTTGGTAATAAATCTAAAGGCAAATAAACACCACATTTTAAAATAGAATCAGCTTCTTCTTCAGAATATACATCTTCAAACTGAACACGTAATTGATTTCCTTTATGAAGCGAACTTTTATCAATAAAAAATGGAACCAGATTTGTGCCAAATTCGACATAAACTGATTCCATATTTTTGTACAACTCAGGTTCGTCAGTATCTAATTTGATAACAACTTCACCCTTAAAACTATATTTTGTTACGATTTTGCCTAAATAAAAACAATCTTCTTTACGCATTATCGTAGAAATCTATAATTTATTCTGCTGCTTTTTCTTGAGCTCCATCAATAGTTTCAGCAGCTGCTTCAACTTCTTCTGTAGCTTCTTCAGCAACCTCTTCTACAACTGGTTTAGCTGCTTCAATTCTTGCTTCATTTACTGCTTTTTCTGCTGCTAAAGCTGCTGCTTTTGCTTCAGCTTCTGCTTTAGATAAACCTTCAGTTTTAGCAATAATTTTTGCTGATTTTTCTTCTAACCAAGCTGCAAATTTAGCATCTGCTTGTTCTTGAGTTAAAGCACCTTTTCTAATACCTCCAACTAAATGGTTTTTCAACATTGCACCTTTATAAGATAAAATGTTTTTTGCAGTATCAGTTGGTTGAGCACCATTTTGTAACCACTTTACAGCGCCATCAATATCTAAATCGATAATTGCAGGGTTTACATTAGGATTGTAAGTACCAATTTTTTCTAAGTATTTACCATCTCTTTTTGCACGAGCATCAGCAGCAACTATCCAATAGAATGGCTTACCTTTTTTTCCGTGTCTTTGTAATCTAATTTTTACAGACATAATTTGTTAATTTTTTAAGGTTCTCGACCTTGATTATTAAAAATCTTACCATCTCGTGATAAGTGGGCGCAAAAATACAAAACCTTTTTGATACTAAAACACTAATTTTCAATATTTTTTAGGGTGTTTTAACAATCATTTATTGTATTTATAAACTCTAAAAATATAAAAATCAAAAACTTTTATGAAACACAAATTATTCTGACTTGTTTACTAATAAAATAAGCTTCATCATATTTAAAAAAATATTATCTTAACTCTTTAAAAGTTATCAATCATAATGAACATTAAAACATTAATATTAATCATCATTAATAGTTTAATTACTTTAGTAATAGCTTCATTATCCTTCTCTTTTTACAAACAGTTTTCTAAGGTTATTGATGATCGTGTTTTACTGCAATTAAATTCAATAAAAACCTTAAAACAAATTCAAATTGAAAACTTAATCAAATCTGAATGGAAAGATTTTTTATCTTCTAAAGAAAACTATGAAAACATTGATACTGCTACATATACATTTACTGATAATATAAAAATGGCAAATGATATTTATGATTTTACACCATATCATAGAAGCAAAAAAACTTCAATAGTTTTTGTTTCAAATTCTAAAAATGGATTAAAATTTAAAGTTTTAGATTATAACAAAATAAAAAAAATATTACTCGAAAGAACAGGAATGGGTAACACAGGAGAATCTTATCTTGTAGGAGAAGATTTTAGAATGCGTTCTCAATCTCGTTTTTTTCCAGACAAGACACCTTATACAATGTCTGTAAAAACTGAAGGAGTAATGAAAGCTTTAAAAGGAATTTCTGGAAGAGGATCTTTTAAAGACTACAGAGATATTGACGTGTATAGTGTATATAGTCTTATCAAGATTTCCAACTTAAAATTAGTTATTCTTTCTGAGATTGATGTTAGTGAAGTTACAACTCCATTACAAAACTTAAAAACAAGACTAATAGGACTAACCCTTGGGATTTTACTAGTTGCAGTAATTTTATCACTTTTCCTTACAAGAATAATTACTGACCCTATTAAAAATATGCAAAAAAGCCTTAAAATTATGGCTGAAGGCAATTACAATCAGAGCAATGAGTTTATAAAAAATTCAACTGAAATTAAAGAAATGTTTGATGCTTTAGCTCATTTAAAAGACGCTTTGCAAGGTGCAGTAAAGTTCTCTAGTGATATTGGAAAAATGAACCTCAATACACAATACAGCCCTAAGAGCACCCATGATTTGCTTGGTAAAAGTTTATTAGTAATGAGAGATAAACTTGTGGAATACAGAAACAAAGAGAAAAATAATAGAATAAATGCAAAACGCATATTAGTTGATGGATTAGAAAATGAAAGAAGAAGGCTTTCTAGAGAATTGCATGATGGTGTAGGCCCATATTTAACATCGTTAAAACATTATATTGAAAATAGTGTTAAAAATGAAAAGCAAAAAGCACAAATGAAAAAAATAGTAGATGATACTATTTCAGAAATTAGATTAATGTCAAATGCATTAATGCCCTCCTCTATAGATGATTTTGGTGTTGGTGTTACATTAACAAACTTTGTAGAAAGTTTAACAAAATCAACAGAGATTAAAATTAAATATGAAGATTTAACAAAACAAGATCAAACCAAAATAACAAATCATCAAGGAATTAATATTTTTAGAATTTGCCAAGAACTGATTAATAATTCATTAAAACATTCAAAAGCAAAAAATATTAGAATTACCCTGTCTGAGTTTAATGAATTTATCTCACTGTTTTATTTTGATGATGGTATTGGTTTCAATAAAAAAAATGTAACATTAGGCTCAGGAATTAACAACATTAAAGAACGTGTAGAAATTTGTAATGGTAAAATCATTATGAATTCTACAGCAGGAAACACAACTTTTGAAATAGAATTACCAGTAGAATTATGAATAAAATAAGAATAGTAATCGCTGATGACCATGAACTTTTTAGAAAAGGATTGTCTGAATTACTTAGAAAACATAGTGATATTTTAATATTAAAAAGTGTAGCAGATGGCAGCGAATTTCTAGAATATTTAAAAAATAACAGCCAAGAAATAGATATTGTTCTTTTAGATATTACAATGCCAAAATTGGATGGTTTTCAAGTATTAAAAGAAATAAAAACCACTAACTCCACTGTAAAACCAATTGTAATTTCAATGCACAATAATGGAAACTATATTGCCAAATGTGCAAAAAGTGGTGCTTATGGATATTTATTAAAAAACACAGATGAAGATGAGTTAATTTTGGCTATTAGAAAGGTTTATAATGGAAAAAAATATTTTAGTGCTGAAATTTCAGAAAAAATGATAAACTTTATGTCTACACAAAGTGTAAGCGAAAATATTTTATCAAATAAAGAAACAGAAGTTTTAATTTTAATTTCTGAAGGATTAACTACAAAAGAAATTGCTGTAAAACTTTTTGTAAGCTCCAGAACAATAGAAACACATCGTGCAAATATTCTTAAAAAACTAGAAGTAAAAAACACTGCTGAACTTATAAAAAAAGCAGCAAAAATAAATTTAATTTAACATTTAAAAACGATGACATCCGTATAAATACGGATACATTTTCGGTAAATTCTTATAATACCAAAATGCTATTATGACTATTAATTTTGTAATGAACCATAAAATAAAAGTCATGAGAAAAATAGTATTCCTTTTAGTATTTTTAGTAGTTTCATTTAGTGCATTTTCACAAGAAAAAACCAATATAAAAAGAAGTGATTTACAAGGGCCAGCTTACAAAAATTATAAGCCTTGGAAACATAATGTAAAAACGACTAAAGTTTTTACCCAAAATAGTAAAAAAAAGCTTTTAGGACCAGCTTATAAAAATTACAAACCTTGGAATGATAATTCAAAAAAAGAATTAGTTATCATTAAGATAGGTGATAGTGAAAGACAAAGACTAAAAGGTCCTGCTTACAAAAACTACAAAGTTTGGAGAAAAAAAACAAAATAAGTATGGTTCGATAGGCAACACACATCAATCTATGTCTTGTTACAAAACATAGATGGTGTTGCTTTCAACAACTATATAAAAAGCATTTGAAATATGAAATATTTCAAATGCTTTTTTTTATTAAAAAAATAAAACAACTTATTCATAAATACGAAGTACCTTTTATAGAGACTTGTTAATAAATCAGAAAAACTTTACTTCAATAAAAACTCAATAAATCACTATTTTTACGTGCCTCGCTAGCGCTCGTTTCCAACGAGTGCCGTCAAAGAATTACCTAATAGTTATGGTACTCGTTACAAACAAGCACTAACAAAAGAAATTAAAAAAAACAGAAAGTGATATTTTTTGTATTTTTGAAATGCTATGAGTAGGAAATATAAGTTTAATAATAAATCCGCTTTATATTTTGTAAGTTTTGCTACTGTAAATTGGATAGAAGTATTTACAAGACAAATTTACTTTGATATTTTAGCAGATAGTATTTCTTTTTGCAGAGCAAAAAAAGGAATGGAATTATACGCTTATTGTTTTATGCCAAGTCATGTTCATTTATTATTTAGGTCTTGTAATGAAAAACCTATGGAATTATTAAGAGACTTTAAAAAACATACTGCAAAAAAACTACTAGAAGCTATACAAAATAATCCACAGGAAAGCAGAAAAGAATTATTGCTATGGCTGTTTGAAAGAGCAGGAAAAAAGAAAGCAAATATATCTAAATATCAATTTTGGCAACATCATAATCATCCCATAGAATTATGGAGTGAGAAAGTAATCAAACAAAAAATAGATTATATACATAAGAATCCAGTAGAATTGGGGTTTGTTACCAACCCAATAGATTGGAAGTATTCTAGTGCACGAAATTTTCAAGACGACCAAACAGTTTTAGAAATTGACGAAACTGGTTTTATAAGCTAATTCTTCTATCGCTTGTTTCTGTTACGATACTCGTTACAAACGAGCACTAGCCATGAGTAATGAGTTTCCTCTTTTTTGTTGATAAAAGAAAGTAACACTTCATTAATTTGTAAGAACAAATTTCTATTTTTACGTGTTCGTTTAACAATTAAACGCTTCAACAAATAAACATTCTTCATGTACTTAATTTTCGATACAGAAACTACAGGTTTACCCAAAAGTTGGAATGCTCCAATTACAGATATAGACAATTGGCCTAGATGTATTCAAATTGCGTGGCAATTACATGATGAAATGGGTAATGTTTTAGAACACAACGATTTTCTAATTCAACCAGATGGATTTAATATTCCATATGATGCTGAAAGAATTCACGGAATTTCTACAGAATTAGCTGATGAACAAGGAATATCTTTAGATAAAGGTTTAGAGTTATTTAATGAGGCTTTAAAAAAGACAAAGTTTATTGTTGGTCAAAACGTTGGTTTTGATATCAATATTATGGGATGTGAATTCCATAGATTAGGCGTTGAAAATAATTTAACTTCCCTCCCACTTTTAGATACATGTACAGAAAAAACGGCTACAATGTGTCAAATTCCTGGTGGACGTGGAGGAAAATTCAAACTCCCAACCTTAACAGAATTACACAATCATTTATTTGGAGTAGGTTTTGGAGAAGCCCATAATGCAACTGCCGATGTTGAAGCAACCACTCGTTGTTTTTTAGAATTGATTCGTTTAAGAGAATTTACCAAAGAACAGTTAGATGTAGATGCAGATTATTTTAAGAATTTCTCTGAGGCAAACCCAAAACCAATTCAAGTAATTGGTTTAAAACATATCAACCTAAAAAAGGAGAGTGAAAAAATTCGTAAACGTCTTGAAAAACTAAAAGATGTTCAAGAAACAAAATCCACATCAGAAGGTTTAGCAGAGTTAAAAGATGTTCAATTTTCGCATTTACATAATCACACACAGTTTTCTGTTTTGCAATCTACCATGCAAATTGGCAATATTGTAAAAGCTGCAGCAAAAGACAATATGCCTGCAGTTGCTATGACAGATACTGCAAATATGATGGCTTCTTTCCATTTTGTAAGCGCAGTTTTAAATCATAATAAAAACGCCGAAACTCCAATGAAACCTATTATTGGTTGTGAGTTTAATGTTTGTGAAGATCATAAAAACAAATCTCAAAAAGACAATGGTTATCAAGTTGTTTTATTAGCAAAAAACAAAAAAGGATATCACAATTTGGCAAAAATGTCTTCTATAGCTTTTGTGGATGGTTTTTATTATGTGCCAAGAATTGATAGAGAAGTCATCCAAAAATATAAAGATGATATTATTGTTTTAACGGGGAATTTATATGGTGAAGTTCCTAGTAAAATTTTAAATTTAGGAGAAAAACAAGCTGAAGAAGCTTTGCTTTGGTGGAAGAAACAATTTCAAGATGATTTTTATATAGAGTTGATGCGTCATAATCAACAAGATGAAACTATTGTGAATGAAACTTTATTAAAGTTTTCTAAAAAGCACAATGTTAAAATTGTTGCCACAAACAACACTTTTTATTTAGAGAAAAAAGATGCAAATGCACACGATATTTTATTGTGTGTAAAAGATGGCGAAAAACAAGCTACACCAAAAGGAAAAGGGCGTGGTTATAGATATGGTTTACCAAATGAAGAATATTATTTCAAGTCATCGGATGAAATGAAAACCCTTTTTGCAGACTTGCCAGAAGCCATTATTAATATTCAAGAAATTGTCGATAAAATCGAAATTTTCACCTTAGCCAGAGACGTTTTATTACCTGCTTTTGATATTCCTGATGAATTTAAAGACGAAAAAGACGAAGAAGATGGAGGAAAACGTGGAGAAAATAACTTTCTAAAACACTTAACTTTTGAAGGCGCTAAAAAACGTTATGGAGAAATTACAGAATCCATAAAAGAACGTTTAGATTTTGAATTAGAAGTTATCGAAAAAACAGGCTATCCTGGTTATTTTTTAATTGTAGAAGATTTTATCAGAGAAGCTAGAAAAATGGATGTTGCTGTTGGCCCAGGACGTGGTTCTGCAGCTGGTTCTGTAGTTGCTTATTGTCTTTGGATTACGAATATTGACCCTATTAAATACGATTTACTTTTTGAGCGTTTCTTAAATCCTGAAAGGGTTTCTATGCCAGATATTGACATCGATTTTGATGATGAAGGGAGAAGTAGAGTTATGGATTATGTAATTGATAAATATGGTGCAAATCAAGTTGCACAGATTATCACTTATGGAACAATGGCTGCAAAATCATCTATTAGAGATACAGCTAGAGTTTTAGATTTACCACTTTTTGAAGCGGATAGAATTGCCAAATTAATTCCTGGTGTAAAGTTAAAAAACATTTTTGGTGACGATCCAAAGAGTAAAGGTAAAATTGCTGGATTAAGAGCTGAAGAAAAAGTAATGGTGGAAGAGTTGCAAATGATGGCAAATGGAGTTGACTTAACTTCAGAAACCATTAATAAAGCTACTATTTTAGAAGGTTCTGTAAGAAATACTGGTATTCACGCTTGTGGAGTTATCATTACTCCAGGAGATATTACAAATTACGTTCCTGTTGCTTTGGCAAAGGATTCTGACATGTACGTAACTCAATTTGACAACTCTGTAGTAGAATCTGCAGGTTTGTTAAAAATGGATTTTTTAGGATTAAAAACACTGACTTTAATTAAAGACACTGTTAAGATTGTAAAAGCAAAACATGATGTTGATTTAGATCCAGAAAGTTTTCCTTTGGATGATGAAAAAACCTATGAATTATTCCAAAAAGGTGAAACTGTTGGTATTTTTCAGTATGAATCTCCAGGAATGCAAAAACACATGCGCTCACTAAAACCAACTGTTTTTGCAGATTTAATTGCAATGAACGCTTTGTACAGACCTGGACCAATGGAATACATTCCGAGTTTTATCAACAGAAAACACGGAACAGAAGATATTGAGTACGATTTACCAGCAATGGAAGAGTATTTGGCAGAAACTTACGGAATTACAGTTTACCAAGAGCAGGTAATGTTACTCTCGCAAAAACTGGCAGATTTCACCAAAGGTGAAGCCGATGTTTTACGTAAAGCAATGGGTAAAAAGCAAATTGCGGTTTTAGACAAAATGAAACCTAAATTTATTGAACAAGCTGGAAAAAATGGTCATGATGAAGAAAAGTTAGAGAAAATTTGGAAAGATTGGGAAGCTTTTGCTAGTTATGCTTTTAACAAATCGCATTCTACTTGTTATGCTTGGATTGCTTATCAAACTGCGTATTTAAAAGCACATTATCCAGCAGAATATATGGCATCTGTACTTTCTAATAATATGAAAGACATCAAAGCTGTTTCCTTCTTTATGGAAGAATGCAAACGAATGGGCTTAGAAGTATTAGGACCAGATTTAAATGAATCTTATTTAAAATTCTCTGTAAATCAGCAAGGAGCTGTTCGTTTTGGAATGGCTGCTGTAAAAGGTGTTGGAGCTGCTGCTGTAAGAGCTATTATTAAAGAACGAAAAGAAAATGGAAATTATACTTCCATTTTTGATTTGGCAAAACGTGTAGACTTAAGAGCTGCCAACAAAAAATCGTTTGATAGTTTGATAAAAGCTGGTGCTTTTGATTCATTTACTGATACACATAGAGCACAATATTTTGCTACTGATGAAAAAGGCTTAACCTTCTTAGAACGTGCCATGAAATTTGGAAGTAAATTTCAAGAAAATGAAAATTCTGCACAGGTTTCTATGTTTGGTGAAGCTTCTACTGTTCAATTCCCTGAACCTGAGATCCCTGAATGTGAAACTTGGGGAACTATGGAACTCCTATCACAAGAAAAAGAAGTGATTGGTATTTATATTTCTGCACATCCTTTAGATGATTTTAAAAATGAATTAAAATTCTGTAATGCTTCTTTAAAGTATTTTAAAGGTGATATTGCCAAATATGTGGGAATGAATTTGGCTTTTGCAGGTATTGTTACAGATGTACAACACAGAGTTTCTAAAGCAGGAAAAGGTTGGGCTGCATTTACTATTGAAGATTATGGAGATAGCAATGAGTTTAGAATTTTTGGTGAAGATTATCTAAAAATGAAACACTTTTTAGTGCCCAATTCTTTCTTATTTGTGCGAAGTACAATTCAACCTGGATGGACAAACAAAGAAGGTGTTACTGGAGAGCCAAGATTGAAATTCACAGAAATGAAACTCTTACATGATATTATGGATGAACTCTGTAAAAAAGTAACCATTCAAATTCCTTTAGAGCAAATTACAGCCAATACAATTTTGAATTTAGAAACCATTCTAAAAAATAAACCTGGTAAACAATCTCTAAACTTTACAGTTTGGGACGAAAAAGAAAAAATTGAAGTGAGTTTACCAAGTAGAAATACTAAAATTCATATTTCTAATGAGTTGTTGGCGACTTTAGAAAGTCAGCAGATTACGTATAAATTAAACTGATTATGAATTTCTATTATACAGGAAAAAGACCTTCTAAAAGATTCTCTATTGCAAATAATTTTATTACACTTATTGGTGTTGTAGCCATTATTTTTTTAGTTTCTTCCATTGACAATTTACAAGATATACAAGAATATCTTTGGCAAATAATTTTTATAATCATTGCAATTACAAGTATCTTTTATGACCTATTCAAAAAAAAAGGTGAAGTTCATAGTAATAGAATTGAAATTAAAGAAGGTTTTCTAATCGTAAATAAATTAAAAATCTCATTAAATAAAACACAATTAAATATTTATAAAACTAATGATAATTTTACTAGATATCATTTCTGGGATTCAATAGGTATTTTCTCTATTTACTCTGTTTATAACGATGATTTTTTAGAATACTTTTCTTCTAATTTTCCTGATAACACTTTTGAATTTAAAGAAACCTCAGCATCTAGAGATGGTGCAAATTTTAGAATAAAAACAGATTATGGTAACCTTAATTATGATTTAGAGTCTGGTGAATATTCAATCAAAAAAGACGACAAACCAATATTTAACAAGCTACCAGAATTATTTATTTACGACCCAAAATACAAACAAGGCAAACCTTTAAACAAATAAATAAGTTTAATTAAAACTGATTCTAATTAAGAGAATAAACAAAAAGTAAGTCTTCATAAAAACTGTATTCTTTATTTTTGCAGCTTATTACAAAGAATTAATGAATCAAGATAAAAATGGTGTTTGGACAAGTTGGAATGATAATATTAGCTACAACTACAAATCACTCTACAAAATAACCTCAGAAAAAGAATTACAGGAAGTTGTTAAAAAGTCTGAAAAAATTCGGGTTTTTGGTAACAAGCAATCTTCAGCAGATATCGCTTCTGGAGTATCGACTTTAGTTGACATTCGTACTTACAATCAAGTTGTATCTTTTGACAATTCTGAAAGAAAAATCACAGTTCAATCTGGAATTATTTTAGGTGATTTACTAGAAATTATTGAAGCTAAAGGTTGGTGTATTCCTTGCTTACCAGATATAAATACAATTACTATTGGAGGAGCTTTATCTACAGGGACACATGGCACCAGTGGTAAATTATTATCTGAATACGCAACCAATTTTAGAATTATTTTAGCTGATGGAACAGTCAAAACAATTACTCACAAAGACGAACTTATAAATGCTATAAGAGTTTCTTTAGGAGTTTTAGGAATATTGTCAGAAGTTACTTTTCAATGTGAACCCATTTATACTTTACACGTAAAAGAAGGCCCAGAAGATGATACTATTTGGTTACCAAAAATTAAAGAAAGACTTAAAAATCATGATTTTTTAAGAATTTTATGGCTACCTCACACTAATAAAGGATATGTAATTACGGGTGATAAAATTGATCCGAATACCAAAATTAAAGAGGATTTAGGTCCATCTTATTTAAAACATAGAAGAACTGCATCAAAAATATTATACAAATATTCGCACGTTTTTCCTTGGATTACAGCTATTGCCAATAAACTTTTATATAAAGGTTTTTTTAGTACGACTAAAGAACATAAAGGTTCATTATATCAAGCAACCGTTACAAAATCTAGAGGTTCTACTTTAGAGTTGGCAGAATGGACGATTGGTTTAGATGTATTTCCAGAAGTATTCGAAGAGCTAAAAAAGGAAATCAATAAATGGTCAAACAAATCATTTATTCACATACCTATGGATATTCGTTTTGTATACAAAGATAAATCTTGGTTGAGTTATGCATACCAAAAAGATGTGGTAACAATGGGGTGTGTTTCTAGAAATGCAGCAACTGCAGATACTTATGAGGCGTTTAAAAGTATAGAAAAAATATTTTTGAAACATGGTGGTAAACCACATTGGGCTAAACGTTTTATGGCAAAAGATTCAGAATTATCGAAAGTATATGATAGATGGAAAGAATTTAAATTGCTGAGAACAAAATTAGATCCAACAAATAAGTTTATGAATCCTTATTTGGAAAAATTGTTCAATATATAAAGATAAAAAGGATGTTACCAAAAGGTTTTTTATTTGATTTTGATGGTGTTGTAGTAGATAGTTTTGAAAGTCATTATGCTGCTTGGACATCAGCTTTTGCAACATTATTTGATAAAGAAATTGCTCCTTTTCCAAGTTCTTATGCAGGGAAATCTCCTATGATAATTGCCGAGTATTTTTGCAGCGTAATTGGAAAAGAAGCACAAACTGAAGAATTATATTTTTTAAAAGACAATCATATAAAAACAAGGTTTACTGTACCTAAATTATTGCCTGGAGTCAATGAGTTTACTAATTTTTTATCCAAAGAAAACATACCATATGGAATTGCAAGTAATGCCACCAAACAGTTTTTAAAAAATAGTATTCATCATCTAGATTTAAACTTTAAAACGGTTTTTGGTGTAGAGGATTATGAAAAACCAAAACCTCATCCTGAAGCTTATATTACTTTAGCAAAAGCATTGGGTTTTACAAATGAAGATTTAAAAGACATTTGGGTTTTTGAAGACAGTTTAACAGGTACAAAAGCTGCAAAAGCTGCAGGTATGATTCCTATTGGTATATTAACTCAATATTCTGAAGCCGAATTGAAAGAAGCAGGAAGTGCTTTGGTTTTTCCAACTTTGTTGGAGGCTTATCAGTATTTGATAGCATAGTTATTTGAATAGATTCCTGCCTACGCAGGAAAGACAGCTTATTTAGTAACCTCTCTAAAAAGTGCTTCTAAATTTTTATTTTGGGTATTTAAGCCTAAAATTTTTAGTCCATTTTCTTGAGCAAAATCAAATATTTTTGGCCTCATATCTTCTTTGCTTTCAAAAGTGATATACCATGTATTGTCATAATTGTTCTTATAAGAAACAATGTTTGGAAGTCTTTTTACAAACTGTTCTTCAATTTTATAATCGAAAGTAACTTCTATGTTTTGTTGATTATTTTCTTTGAGTTCTGCCAGCTTTTTATCTACTAAAATTTCACCTTTTTTTATGATGATAACTCTATCGCAAACTGCTTCTACTTCTTGCATAATATGCGTAGAAAACAAAACTGTTTTTTCTTTACCTAATTCTTTAATTAGTTCTCTAATTTCTACTAATTGATTTGGATCTAAACCTGTAGTAGGTTCATCTAAAATTAATACTGATGGATTGTGCAAAATAGCAGCAGCTAAACCAACTCTTTGTTGATATCCTTTAGATAATTGATTTATTTTTTTGTGTGCTTCAACAGTTAACCCAACCTTATTTATACAAGTTTCAATTTGGATTTTATCAACCTTAAAAATAGATGCTTGAAATTGCAAATATTCACGTACATACATATCAGCATACAAAGGATTGTGTTCTGGCAAATAACCAATTTTTTTTTGGGCTTCTAGTGGATTTTGCAATACATCAATTCCATCAATATAAACTTCACCTGAATTCGGTTTTATAAACCCAGTTAAGATTTTCATCATTGTAGATTTACCTGCTCCATTTGGACCCAAAAAACCAATAATTTGCCCTTTATCTGCAGCAAAAGAAATCTCATTTAACGCTTTTTGAGTTTTATAAATTTTAGAAACTGCTGAAACTTTTATTGACATTTTATAAATGTAATTTTAAAATTAGTTATCGATACAAATTTTTCATATTTCAAAATTCACTCGAAATAACATTGTTAATAACGAATTTAATTCTTTTTTAGTTTGTAGAAATACTTTTATTCAAACGGATTTTTCGAATATTCTTCATTCTTTTCCATGCTAATTTATGGCGCTGTTTATAAAACCATAAAGTACCTAAATCTAATAAAAAATAGAAAAAACTTATTCCACTTGGTGGATTATGGCTAGGTAAAAAATCAAAAATACCCCAAGCTGTAGTAGGCCATTTCCAACATAAATAATTGGTACCAATAATCTCTAAATATGCAACTGTAATATACATTGTTAAATAAAACAATCTTTCTCTTGGCTTGTTTCTTAAGATAAATAAAGTACCAATTGTCATCACAAAACCAAAAACATCATTTCTTACTACTAAAAAAACTGCTGCATAAACAAAAATGAAGATTGCGAATATTTTTTCTAATTTTACTCTGTATTTTAGTATTGCACTTGCTTTAGAAAAATATAATACAGAAATGTAAACCAAAGCATGACCTGGTGGTACATAATGAGGTACATTACCTAATCTATAGGTATACATACCCATAACAATTGAAAATAAATATTCTCCTAAAACACCTATTAGAACAGCAAAAATCATCTGTTCTTTGTTTCTTTTATTTACTTGAAAGAAAACTATTATAAACACAAAAAACATAACAATGTTTGCGTACCACTGAGCGTTTTCTGTAATTCTTACAAAATGATAACTATCTAAAAACAAACCTGTTATTAGAAAAAAAAATATCAACCCCAAACTCTTAGAAGCTGCATATAAGGGTGATTTTGTAGCTAATAAACTCATGTTGTAAAAATAAAGCAAACAAAATAAAAAACGGCTCTAAAAAGAGCCGTTTTAAAAATTAAATCTAAATTGATTTCTATAATTGATAACGCAACCTAAAACTAATAAATCTTGGTAAAATAAATCTTTCATTAATAGTAAAGGCGATAATATTTTGACTAACTGATGCTTGAGATCCTGTAGCCAGTAAGTTATTACCTACCAATTCGTACTCCCATTTTGCATCTTTATTTTTTCTATAAGCTAATTTAGCATTCCAAACACTAAATGTATTTACACTTTCACCATTTTGTTTTTGATCTGTATAAGAAAAATTTGACGTTAATGTAACAGAATTCCAAATATAGGCATCAAAATTTATGGATGGATTATGGCTAACAGTTTTAACATCTTCTGCTCTAGCACTATTACTTTGATCTACAAAATTTAAGTTATATCGTAAACTAACATTGGGTGCTTTGATGAAGTTTGTACTAATTCTTGCATTAACTCCTCTAACAATACTTTCGTTTGTGTTTTCTGATGAGTTTACAAACTGGTAGCTTTTATTATAAGAAAAATTACCCCCTAATCTTCCCGTTATTTTTTTAATCGTCTTACTCATAGTTCCAAAAGCTGTAAACCTTTCGTTATCTAATGGTGAATTTATAGTTGTGCTACTAGATACTACAGAACCTGGTTGAAAAATTGTGTTTCTGTTAACTTGATCTGCTGTTTTTCTATAATTTACTCTAGCAAAAACACTACTATTATTAAATAAATTAAAGCTTCTGTAGTTCAAAGAAATGTTATGAAAACTTGCGTTTATTAAATCTGAATTTCCAGAGAAAAAAGAATTATAATTATTTGCTACTATACCTCTTGCTATTTGATTTACATCCGTAAAATTTACTTCTTGCTTATATCTAAATGTCAAGCTTTCACTTCTTTTAAACTGTGCTATTGTTTCAAATTCTGGTAGAATTTTGAAAAAAGTATCTTCAAAGAATTCAGTACCATATTGTTTGTTGTTAGAGTTGTAGGAATGTGCAGTAAAACCTGGTGTAATCGTAAAAATACCTGTTTTTAAACGATACCTTAAACCAGCATAAATATCTGTAAAATTATATTCGGTATCATTTGTAGTTTGTGGATCTGTAATGCCATTTATTCTTGGGTTTGGCACATTAGAAGTTCCTAATTGAAAAAAACGAGAATCAAAATTTTGTTTACTTAAAATAGTACCAGTAACAAAATTTAAATTACTTTTTTGATTTAGGATATAATAATAATCCAATTTAGCATCCAACTGATTTGACTTTACTCTTCTATCTTGTTCTAAATCATAATAGGTTAAACTTCGATCTAAATCTAAGGCTTCAGCTGCATCATCAAAACCATCAGGAGGATTATTTCCATTTGGATCATTATCATTATTATCTGGATCGTTCTCTAAAGATGCAATATAAAAAGGGTCTTCATCTTGTAATAAATGTTTTACCTCTAGTGCAAAAATACTAGTTTCACTTGCTGTATAAAAATAACTAAAATCTTGATTAATGGTAAAAGGTGTTGCTCTTTCTGTTTCTGTTATATCATTTAGAACTCTAGAACTTACATTATCTGTTCTAAATTCATTAGAAAAACGACCAGATATATTGTAGTTTAATTGGTTATTGATGTCTTTTTTATAAATAGAGCTAAATCTAAATAGACCAGTATTACTGGTTTGATCTGTGGTATTATCTACAAAATCATCTGGTGTATTTGGGTCTATATAATCAATATCTCTTATGTTTCTTTGTCCATTACTATTACCAGACCAAATTAAGAATCCACTTAAATCTAATTTAGGATTAGGTGAGTAACTAAAATTTAAAGCAGATAATTTAGTTTCTATTCTATTTGCGTTTCTTGCTCCAGCATTTAAGAATCCAATTCCTGCATCTGCTATATTAATATTTGTTCCATTTGAAGGACTTTGACTTCTAAAACTACCTCCAAAACTTCTGGCATCTCTTCTGCTAATAACAACATCTCCAATGTTATTTAAATCTCCAATTACATTGATTGTATATTTTGGACTATAGTAAAATAATTTTGGTTGAAATAAATACAACCCAGTATCTTGTGAATCTCCTCCTCCTAAAGATACATCTCCAAACCAAAAGTTCTTTTTACCTTCTTTTAATTTAATATTAATGGCAACTCTATCTTGATTATTTTGAACGCCTTTTAGCTGATTTACATCACCATAGTTTCTTAATACTTGTATTTTATCAACAGCATTTGATGGAATATTTTCTGTAGCTAATTTAGTATCTCCACTAAAAAATTCTTTACCATCTACCATTATTTTTTCTACCTGCTTCCCTTCTACTTCAATTTGCCCATTATCATTAATTTCTACTCCTGGTAATTTTTCTATAACATCTTTCAATTTTCTTTCAGAACCATTTTTAAAAGAGTCAGCATCATAAATAATGGTATCACCTTTTACAATTACTGGCATTTTAGAGACTATATTAATACCTTCTAACATATCATCTTCTAACATTGTATAGTTTTTATTAATGCTCGTTTCTTTTGTATTAATAAACTCACTAATTTCCTTAAAACCTACATAACTAATTTTTATGTTATAAATTGTATTCTTTTTTAAAGCTAATTTAAAGCTACCATTAGCATCTGTAAAACCATAAGAAGCAATTCTTTTTGCTACTGTATCTAAAGCAATAACATTTGCCATTTCTAAAGGCTGTCCAATAGAATCTTTGACAATTCCCTTTAAATTAATTTGAGCAGTTGAAACCCATGTCACCAAAAAAATGGCGATTAGTAGTATTTTTTTCATATATATTTGATTACTTGAATTTTGTAGATAACTAAAACCTTCTTCCTCCACCTTTTCTATTGTTTTGAAAACGTACTTTTAACTCTTCGGTTTTTATTTTTATAACCTCATTATATTTTTCTCTACTGATCTTTTTACCTTTAGTAGGGCTTTTTATTTCTATTGATTCTGTAGGGTTTAGTATAATTTCAGTACATAACATTGTAGTTCTATCAGCATTAATTTCTAAAATCAAACCAGGTAAACCCCAGTAACTTTCTGGGCCAGAACTTACAGGTATTTGAGGTGTATACCAAGCTGTAACAGGAATCATTTTTATTTCATTTTTCTTAGGTTTAGTTTTGGTGGAGTCTTTTTTCTGATTTCTACCTCTTCTAAATATACTTGCCCAATCAATTTTATTGTCAATTTTTATCATAGTTGCCTTATAACAAGTGTATTGACCAATTTTCTTGGTTTCTGTACCTAATTCCCATTTTGGTTGCTCCATATCTTCAACAATCAAAAATCGTTTACCAAACTGCTCTACATCTTCAATAATCTTACGATCTTTTAGGTTCTTATAAATAGAACCTTGTCCATTACTAATAGCCCATCTTGGGCCAGAGGTTCCTGGTGCGTCTAATTTTGCATTTTCTTTAAAAGAAGATTCTGTTTTATTAAAGTTTAACGTATATGTTTTCTCCAAAAAATTTTTCATTCGAGCCAATCTTTGTTTCTTTTCTTGCTCACTTAATTTGTTTCCAAACCTACTCATATCAACAGTAGTTTTAGACATATAGGTAGCTTTGCCTTGAAAAGTTTTTTGAGCAAATGTTGTAACAGTTGCAAATAATAAGGCAATTGTAAGAATGGATTTTATCATTTTGTAAAGTTTTTAATAAAAATACTGTTTATAATAATCAATATGACTATTCAAAAGATAAAAAGTTTAATGATGTTGGGAAAACTTTAACAAATCTATCCTCCCATTTTTACTCTTACTCCATTTACCTTTTCAAAACCATTTCTACTTTTAAACTTCTCAATCATTTCTTTAAATTATTGTTTTGGGGTTACATAAATATTTATTTTTTTAAAATAGATTATAGGGAAATGAAGATTTTTTAACGCTAGAAATATGGATGTTTTTATTAGTAAAATGAGAAAAAAACTAAAGAAAGATAGCAACATACAAATCGTAAATATGAGAGGGTTTGGATATAAATTGATTTGTTAACATTTAGCAGATAGATTTTTTAGTACCTTTAGACTCTTATTCTAACCTACTGAAAATATAAATATGCACGTTGCAATTGCAGGTAATATTGGTGCTGGTAAAACCACACTAACCAAACTTTTAGCTAAACATTATAAATGGAAACCTCATTATGAATCTGTTGATGAAAACCCTTACTTAGATGATTTTTATGCAGAAATGGAAAGATGGTCTTTTAACTTACAGGTTTATTTTTTAAACAGTCGTTTTCGTCAAATCTTAGAACTTAGAGAAACTGGGAAAAACATTATTCAAGACAGAACCATATATGAAGATGCCCATATTTTTGCACCCAACTTACATGCAATGGGTTTAATGACAAATAGAGATTATAGTAATTACAGCTCTCTTTTTGAGTTAATGGAAAACTTAATTTCTCCTCCAGATTTGTTAATCTATTTACGTGCAGACATTTCTACTTTAGTTGGTCAAATTCATAAACGTGGTAGAGATTATGAAAACTCAATTAGTATTGATTATTTAAGCAGATTAAATGAACGTTATGAAGCATGGATATCCACATATACAAAAGGAAAACTTTTAGTAATTGATGTAGATAATTTAGATTTTGTTTCTAATCAAGAAGATCTGGGTTACATTATAGATAGAATAGATGCACAAATTAACGGTTTGTTTTAAAAGCAAAACCTCCATAAAAAGCAAAGAGACCGTTAAAAACGGTCTCTTTTTTTTGTGAATAAATCACGTATGATAGATAGTCCCCCAACTTTCTATCAGATTTTCAGTGATGATTAGCTCAACACTTCAATTCTGTTATCTACAATTTCCTTAATAGGAATAATTATTGTTTTTTGCTCTGTCTTTAAAATTACGGAAATATTATCAATTGATTCAATAATTCCTTCAAAATTTTCAGTTTTTATTTTATTTCCAACCTGTAAGTTCTTTCTAGAATAATAACCGAATAAAAGCCTTTTTATTATATCTCTTGAACCTAATCCAAAAGATATTGTAAAAGCAGCTAATATAGATGCAAATATAATAGATAAATTATTAGTAATCAAATCCGTGTTTATACCTGCTTGATTAAGAGCTGTAACACTTACTATTACTGCAATTATATAAAAAACAATATTGCCTACCAAGTTACCTCCAGTTAGTTCTAAAGAAGAAAACATTCCAGAAACCGTCTTTTTTATCACATTTGCTAAATAAATACCAACTGCAAAAATTAGCAAAGCACTTATTAGTTTTGGTAAATAGCCAATTAAATTACTTAATTGTTCTGAGACCATTTTTAAGCCCAACAATTCAGAAGCTACTATTATAAAAACAAAAATTAAAATCCACTTTATTGCAGTAATAATAACTTTAGTTGGCTGAATTTTTAAAGAAGAATTCCCGAAAATTTCATCAACATTTAGTTTTTCTGGCAAGGTATCTATATTTGTTAATCCTAGCGCTTTTTTAATAATGTATAAGACAAATTTTATGAATAACCATCCAATAATTAAAAACGCAATCCCCTTTAGTAACTGAGGTAAAAAATCAACAAAATCAAACCATAGGTTTTGCAAAAAACTAAAATCGAAATCTTGTTTTAAAGTAAGTAGAGAAAAATTCATTAGTCTTATCAATTAGGTTAAATATCTTTTTTTTTCTTGTTATTAGCACCCAAAATATCACCAACTGTATTTGGGTATTTCACCAAAAACAAATCAGCAATATCTATCGTGAGCTTAATCATATTCACATCATTAAGTACCTTCTGTTTTAAAACTTCAGGTACTTCATAATGATTTAAAATTTTCTTAAAGGGGTTATTCATATTTATAATTCTCCGTAAACACTAATAACTTTTTGTTTTGCTCTTTTAATACGCATTTTCACTGCACTTTCTCCAATTCCTAAAGCATCTTTAATTTCTTTAATACTCATATCGTCTTGATATTTCATTAAAAGAATCGCTTTATCTTTTGGATCCATTAAGGCCAAAGACTTGGCTAATTTTTCTGATTTTAACTCAAATAATTGAGCATCATCTATATCCTCAGAAATATTATCATCTTTTATTACATCTGTAACAACTGTAACTTTTTCTTTTTTCTTGTGAGCGTTTCTTTGCACATAATTCACACAGAAATTATAGGTAAAAGAATACAACCAAGTCGAAAACTTTGAGTTTCCTTTAAAAGTTTTCAGTTTTACAAATAGCCTTATAAAAACATCGTGTGTTAAGTCTTCTGCCTCCTCTTTACTTTTGGCAAATCCATAACACTTATTATAAACAACTTTGGAGAACCTATCATATAAAATAGCAAACAATTGTGAATTGTTTGTTTCTACTATTTTAAAGACCAGTTCTTCGTCTGTTAATTTATTTATTGTACTTGTTTTCAATACTAATTACCTTTTAGACACAAAAAAAAGTAATAAGTCACAATTATTTTAAAAAAAAAGACAAGTCGTAATTATGGCTCGATGAAACCTATTTTTAACACTTTTAAAAAAAAATGAAACTTTTTGTAACATTTATAGAAACTCTTGCGTATAACATATTGTAGCAATACACGAATCCTTTAAAAAGTCATAGAGAATTAGATGAGACAACTTAAAATTACCAAGCAGGTTACTAATAGAGAAACTGCATCCTTAGACAAATATTTACAAGAAATTGGAAAAGTAGACTTAATTACTGCTGATGAAGAAGTAGAATTGGCACAGCTAATTAAAGCTGGAGATCAAAGAGCTTTAGAAAAATTAACGAAAGCAAATTTACGTTTCGTGGTTTCTGTAGCAAAACAATATCAAAATCAAGGATTAACATTACCAGATTTAATTAATGAAGGTAATTTAGGTTTAATTAAAGCTGCAAAACGTTTTGATGAAACTCGTGGATTTAAATTTATCTCTTACGCAGTTTGGTGGATTCGTCAGTCAATCCTACAAGCATTAGCAGAACAATCAAGAATTGTACGTTTGCCATTGAATAAAATTGGTTCAATCAACAAAATCAATAAAATGTATGCGTTCTTAGAGCAAGAAAATGAAAGACCTCCAAGTCCTGAAGAAATTGCTAAGAAGTTAGATATGACTGTTAATGACGTAAAAGAATCTATGAAAAATTCTGGACGTCACGTATCTATGGATGCGCCTTTAATTGAAGGTGAAGATTCTAATCTATATGATGTATTAAACTCTGGTGAGTCTCCAAACCCAGATAGAGTTTTATTACACGAATCTTTAAGAATCGAAATCAATAGAGCATTAGAAACATTAACGCCAAGAGAAGCAGATGTTGTAAAACTATACTTTGGTTTAGGTGAACACCAACCAATGACATTAGAAGAAATTGGTGAAACTTTCGATTTAACTAGAGAACGTGTTCGTCAAATTAAAGAAAAAGCAATTAGAAGATTAAAACATACTTCTAGATCTAAAATATTAATGACATACCTAGGCTAGTGGTCGCAGACCTCTTTTGGTATCTCACTCAGACTTCAAAAAAGTTTGAAAATCTAAAACTCTCGAATTCATTTTCGGGAGTTTTTTTTTTAGAAGCTATTTCCTGCTTTACGTTATATCTTTTTTTCATTCTTCAAAAAAGGATGCCACTTCAATCAGGGCTAAACCTATTTAAAAAAGATTTGATTTAATTCAAACTAAGTTCAATAACTAATTAATTATCTTTGCAAAAAACAATACTAAATCAATGAGTAATTTAATTGCACCTTCAGTTTTAGCAGCAGATTTTGCTAACCTACAAAGAGACATAGAAATGGTAAACAATAGTGAAGCAGATTGGTTTCACATTGATATTATGGATGGTGTTTTTGTACCTAATATTTCTTTTGGGATGCCAGTTTTAAAAGCAATTGCAAAACACGCAACAAAAACCATTGATGTGCATTTGATGATTGTAAATCCAGATCAATACATACAAACTTTTGCAGATTTAGGAGCAGATATTTTAACAGTGCACTATGAAGCTTGTGCACATTTACATAGAACAATTCAAGCTATAAAAGCAGCAGGAATGAAAGCTGGTGTTGCACTTAATCCACATACTCCAATTGCAGTTTTAGAAGACATTATTGCAGATTTAGACTTAGTTTGTATTATGAGTGTAAATCCTGGTTTTGGAGGACAATCGTTTATAGAAAACACCTATAAGAAAGTGAGTCAATTAAGACACTTAATTGAGTTTACAGAATCTTCTTGTCAAATAGAAATTGATGGTGGAGTTACCAACAAAAATGCTAACAAACTAATAGAAGCAGGAGCAAATGTATTGGTTGCTGGAAGTTATGTTTTTGGAGCAGAAAACCCAACTGAAACTATTGCCGATTTAAAAAATATTGTTGGTTAATAATTATTACACTTATTTAATGATAAAAATTAAGCCACTAATTCACGAATTTTTATTCTTAAATAAAGTGGGTTTTATTTCAATGATAAGAATCTTAAGGGTTTTAAAAGCTGTGAAATTATTCATAAACCTCAATAATCTATTCGTAAATTGGTGGCAAAATAAATTTAATCTGAAATATTTTTAGCAAAGTATTGTACACAGTTGTAGACATAGAAACCACAGGAAATGGATATAAAGGTCAGAAAATTACTGAAATTTCCATTTTCGTTTTCGATGGAAAAGTTGTGGTTGATGAGTTTACCTCTTTAGTAAACCCTGAGCAAAATATCCCTCCTTTTATTACCAATCTAACTGGCATTACAAATGCAATGGTTAGAAACGCTCCTAAGTTTTATGAAATAGCAAAAAAGGTAGCAGAAATTACAGAAGACACTATTTTCGTAGCCCACAATGTAAATTTCGATTATAATATTATTCAGGCAGAATTTAAAAGTTTAGGTTTCGATTTTAAACGAAAAAAACTCTGCACAGTTCGATTATCAAGAAAAATTATTCCTGGATTAAATTCTTATAGTTTAGGTAATATTTGTACTGATGAAAACATCCCCATCAATGGAAGGCATAGAGCAAAAGGTGATGCTGAAGCAACTACAGAATTATTCAGAAGATTGATAGAAAGAGATGATAAATTTATTATCAATTCTTTTTTAAATCCACGTTCTAGACAAGCTACTTTACCACCACTTTTAGATAAAAAAGTTGTAGATGAATTACCTGAAACTTTTGGCGTTTATTATTTTAAAAACCTTGCTAAAGAAGTCATTTATGTAGGAAAAGCCAATAATATAAAGCAAAGAGTTATCAGCCATTTTTATGACAAAAAGAAAAAAGAGCAGAATATGTGTTTAGAAACTGCTGATATTACTTTCAAAAAAACAGGTAGTGAATTGTTAGCACTTTTACATGAATCTGCAGAAATAAAACATATCTATCCAAAATACAATAGAGCCCAAAGAAGAGCTGGAGAAGCTGTTGGTCTGTTTTCTTATGAAGATCAAAAAGGAATTTTACATTTGGCTTACAATCGATTAAAATTAGTTCCAAATCCATTAACCAAATATTACAACGTTTCAGAAGTTAGAAACCATCTAGAATACTTATGTAGAGAATTTGAATTGTGTCCAAAATACTGTCATTTACAAACCAATGTGACTACTTGTTTTCATTATCAAATAAAAGAATGTAAAGGTATTTGTTGTGATAAAGAAGCTGTTGAAGATTACAATGTACGTGTAAAAAAAGCTGTCAAATCAATAGGAATAGGAGCAGAAAACTTAGTGATTAAAGAAACTGGGAGAACTGAAAATGAAGTCGGTTTTGCTTTAATTTTAGATGGTATCTACAAAGGTTTTGGTTATGTAGATGCTCAGCAATCTGAACAATTAGAAAATCCTGAAGATTACCAGTTTTTTGTACAACCAAAAAAAGACAATAGAGATATTCAGCGAATTTTAGCAGGTTACTTAAAGAAAAAGGAGGAGCCTTTACATCTATAGTGCTAAAAATAATAATGGAATTTTCATACAAGTTTCAAATATCAAATTGCTACAATAAATGATATAATAAATGATATAATAAATGAGTTTGTAGAACTTTATTGAAGGGATCACAATAAATTATATTAGACAAACTTAAATTTAACTTATACAAATACACTATTTTTTTAATTAACTCAATTGCTTCATTAAATACATACTTAAATCTGTTGTGGTAATGATGCCTTCTAAAACACCTTCTTGAACTACTGGCAAAGCATGAAATTCTCTTTCTACAAAAATTTGCGCAACATCTTTTATGGAAACTTCTGGAGTTACTACTGTTAAATTTTTAGCCATTAATTGTTGAATGGTAAACATATTATATACAAAAGCATCAACATTTTCTTCATTATTTGTTACATCTGCAAAACTAATTCTTAACAAATCAGAATAACTTAGCATACCCACAATTTCACTATTATTTACAACAGGAATATGTCTTATTCTGTGTTTTTTAAATAGTTTTTCGGCAGTTTCTATAGTATCAAAAACACCTAAGGTTATTAAATCTGTGCTCATTATTTCTGAAATTGGTGTTCTATTTTTCATCTGTTTAAGTATTAATTTATACATCAAATTTTGTAAATAAATAGTTTTTAAATGATGATTTTAATCATATAACAAATTGAAAATTATTTGTATACTAAAAGGCTTTACCAAAATTAACCAATTTACAATATGAAATTTCAAGTAGTGAAACCAAGTTAAAATCTACTATATTTTTTAGCAGGAGATCAACTTTTAAATGGCTCATTAAACGCTGCAATGATTTCAGGAGAAAGAGCTGCTTTAGGTGTTATACAAACTTTAGAAGATGGTTTAATTGTAGATCAATTGACTTCTGAATACTCTTAAAATCCAATAAAAAATTGTCATAAAAAAACCTCGAAAAAATTCGAGGTTTGCTATATTTTATAATAGTTGATGATTAAATCCCATCACCTAATTCTTTTAACTTTTCTGTATTTTCTGCTAACATCAATTCATCAATGATTTTCTGAATATCACCATTCATAATGTTAGGTAAATCGTATAAAGACAATCCAATTCTGTGATCTGTAACACGTCCTTGTGCATAATTATAGGTTCTAATTTTTGCACTTCTATCACCAGAAGAAACCATAGAACCACGTTTTAAAGCATCTTCTGCTTGCTTTTTTGCTAATTCTAAATCGTATAAACGAGAACGTAATACTTTAAACGCTTTTTCTTTGTTTTTATGCTGACTTTTTTGATCCTGACATTGAGCAACTAATCCAGTTGGAATATGCGTTAAACGAACTGCAGAATAGGTTGTATTTACAGACTGACCTCCAGGACCTGAAGAACAGAAAAAATCGATTCTTACTTCTTTTGGATTGATTTCCACATCAAATTCTTCTGCTTCTGGAAACACCATACAAGTTGCTGCAGAAGTATGCACACGACCTTGTGTTTCAGTTTGAGGAACTCTTTGCACACGATGTACACCAGCTTCAAACTTTAAAATTCCGTAAACATCATCTCCATTTACTTCAAACTGAATTTCTTTAAAACCACCATTTGTTCCTTCAGAATAATCTACAGTAGACACTTTCCATCCTCTTCCTTCACAATATTTAGTATACATTCTGAACAAATCTCCTGCAAAAATACTAGCTTCATCACCTCCTGTTCCAGCACGTAATTCTACAACTGCATTTTTAGAATCTTCAGGGTCTTTTGGGATTAACAAGAATTTTATTTCCTCTTCTAATTGAGGAATTCGAGTATTGGCTTCATCAATTTCCATTTTAGCCATTTCAACCATTTCTGCATCAGAACCATCAGCAATGATTTCTTTAGCCTCTTCTATGTTGCTAGTTAAAGTTTGATATTCATCTCCTTTTTTAACAACACTTCCTAAATCTTTATACTCCTTCATTAATTGCGCATAACGCTTTTGATCCATGATGATTTCAGGCTGAATAATTAAATCAGAAACCTCATCATAACGTTGTTTTACAATTCTTAATTTATCTAACATCTTGTCCTCTTTTCTTGGATTGCGAATTTACAATTTTTATAGGTATATTTGGAAAAACCTATCTGTTTTTATGAGAAAACTACTTATTTTATGTTCATTTTTATTGACTATTTCCTGTGGAAGTGAAATCAAAAAAACATTAAAACCTACTTTTTTAATTGGAGAATGGAAACGTTTGAACGATAAACCTGGTAGCCAAACCTTTGAAATGTGGAATACAAATCTAGTAGGAATGAGCTATACAATGAAAGGCAAAAAAAGATCTTTTCAAGAAATATTGAGCATCATCACCATTAACGACACTTTACATTTGGAAGTGAAAGGGGTAAATGAAAAACCAACATTATTGAAGTTTACAAATCAAACAGACAGTTCTTTTGTTTGTGAAAACCCTAAAAATGATTTTCCTAAAAAGATAAAATACTATATGGAAAACAAGCAATTGAAAACTATTGTTTCTGCTGATGATTTTCGAATTGATTTTGTTTTTAAGAAGGTGAAGTAGCTTAGTTCGTATCTATAAAAATTAATCTATATAAGGATACCATCCGTTTTTCATTTGACGAATTTTTAATGATGCTACTTCTCTAGCTCTATACTCTCTATATTCAGCACTATTAACTAATAAATAAGCAATAACTTTATTTCTAGTATAGTATGAAGAACTGTAATTTCTAATTAAATCTCTCATCTTATAACTAGCTTTTTCCTTGTCATAATCTGAAAGTGACTCATATTTATTATACTCGCTTGCAATTTTCTTAATAGAATCATTTAAACTAATTAAGTCTTCATTTTCAGAAATAGTTCCCAATTTTTCTGAAATTAATTCTTGTGCTTTTTTACAATTACTAATTGTTTGATCAAAGACAAAGCTTACATATAATTGATCTACAGAAAAATCATCCTTATTAGGATATTTCTTTTTTATTAAATTTCTTAATAACGGGTACTTTTTACGTAGTTTGTAAATTTCAAAAATTAAATCTATAAAAATTTGTTCTTCTGCTCTTTTAGCTTCTTTATAGTTCTTTATTAATAACGCATTAGCACACGTTTCAAATACTGCAGTAGAAAATATTTCTAAATTTATATTAGGTGTTTTTACTTCTTTACAACTATACTTTGAAAATGAATTGAAAGAATCTGTAAAATATAAATGCTTAGTATAATTATTCAATAAATTACTTGCAAAACTATTTATATTCTTAAAAGCACCATTTACAATAGTGTTAACATTTTCTTTTATTTCTTCATTATTTAATTTAATAACAAAAATTTCTGCATTTGCTTTACCTAGTGCACTTGTTAATTCATTACAATTTAACCTTCTACTTTCTTTAATTGCTGTTAAAAAAAGGTTTTCTATATATTCATACCTTCTATTTATAGAATATAAATCTTCATTAATGGATCCAAAACTATTCTTCAGTTTTTCAAAAAGAGATTTCTTAACTTCTTTATCTTTAGTTTTCTCCATTTCTTCTCCTAAAGATAATGTTTCATCTAATTTTAATTTAATTAAATTATAATCTTTTTCACCAACTTCCATTAAAGCTTTTACTCTACCTAATTCTATATTAATTTTATTATTTTCTGTTTGACAAAAACTTAGGTTTGCAAAAAGTAAAAAGAAGAATATTAATAAATTTTTCATTGTGTTTTTCTCCAAAAATAAAAATTTTATTTTTAATCAAAATATTAATGTAATATTAGTTTATATCCTTTATTAATAATGAATTACCAACTCTTAATTAATATTTATTTAAAAAATGGTTGTAAATAATTTAACTTATTTTATAAAAATAAAAAGAATAAATTTAATACTCAAAAACTCCAAACTCACTTTTAATAGTCAATTTTTTAATTGATGATGCTTCTACTCTACCAACAATTTTAGCATCTACATTAAAAGATTTAGAAATAGAAATTATGTCTTCAGCTATTTCTGGAGAAACATAGATTTCCATTCTATGACCACAATTAAAAGCAATTATTTCATTTAAAATTGAATCATAAAAACCCCAAACAGTAATCCTATTTGGGGTTTTATATCTATTAAATTGTTATTTATCCACACTTAGAAGAACCACATTCTTGACAAGTTAAACAGCCTTCTTGATAAATTAAATCTGTAGAATTACAGTTATCACAAGTTTGTCCTTTGGCTTTTGTACCATTTTCTACATAACGTTTTAGAGCTCTTTGCACTCCATTTTTCCAAGTGTTTATCGATTCTGAATTCAGCTGTAAACTCTGTATCAAATCAATTACTTTATCAATTGGCATTCCATGTCTTAAAGTTCCAGAAATGAGTTTTGCATAGTTCCAAAATTCTGGATTGAATTTATGAGACAGTCCTTCAATAGTGGTTTTATAGCCTCTTTTGTTTTTGTACTGAAAATCGTAACGCGAAGTTCCGTCTTCATTTCTACTTTTAATAATTAACCCTTTTTCTACCCATCTTGGAATTAAAATTCCATCTTCATCATCTACTAAACCTGTAAAAATTTCATACGGTTTGTTATCAAAAATACCTACAAAGGCAATCCATTTTTCTTTTTGATTTTGAAAACGAACTACATCTGCTTCCAATTCTATAGGACGTTTTTTAGGAAAACTAGAATTAATAGTTTTTTCTTCTTTCTTTTCATCTGAAGAAATTAAAACTCCAGATCTAGATCCATCTCTATATACAGTAACACCTTTACAGCCAACTTCCCAAGCTTTTAAATACAATTCTCCTACCAACTCTTCTGTAACTTCATTGGGTAAATTTACAGTTACACTAATAGAATGATCTACCCATTTTTGAATTGCACCTTGCATTTGCACCTTGCTTAACCAATCAATATCATTAGATGTAGCTTTGTAATAAGGCGATTTTTTGACCAATTTATCTATTTCTTTTTGCGTAAAGTTCTTTGTAGAATCGATATTATTTACGTCCATCCATTGTTTAAAACGATGATGAAAAACCACATATTCTTCCCAAGAATCACCCAATTCATCCACAAAATCTACTCTAATATCTTTATCATTTGGATTTACTTTTTTTCTACGTTTATAAACAGGCATAAACACAGGCTCAATTCCTGAAGATGTTTGGGTCATTAAACTTGTAGTTCCTGTAGGTGCAATGGTTAACAAGGCTATATTTCTACGACCATATTCTAACATTTCATAATACAGTTTGCTATCTGCTTCTTTTAATCGCAAAATAAAAGGATTTTCTTTTTCTCTATCAGCATCAAAAATTGAAAAAGCTCCTCTTTCTTTGGCAAGATTTACAGATGCTCTATAGGTTTCTATTCCAAGAACTTTATGTACTTCAGTAGAAAAAGTATTCCCTTCTTTACTTCCATAGCGAATTCCTAAAGCTGCTAACATATCTCCTTCTGCTGTAATTCCTATTCCTGTTCTTCTACCTTCATAAGCTTTTTTTCTGATGTTTAACCAAAGATTTTTTTCGGTTGATTTTACCTCATCTTGTTCTGGATCCGCATCAATCTTTTCTAAAATTCCGTCTATTTTTTCCAACTCTAAATCAATAATATCATCCATCATTCTTTGTGCGATAACAATGTGCTTTTTGAACAACA
>CBFHKA010000032.1:0-28919 GCA_965656305.1 Polaribacter sp.
CGTAAATTTTCATTCAAACATAAAGAAAACAAACAAAGAATTGACATTGTTTTAGAAAGAGGAAGTTTATTGGTGATGAAAGCAGGAACACAACAAAATTGGTTGCATAGATTACCACCTACTAAAAAAGTGAATTCGCCTCGAATTAATTTGACTTTTCGAACTATTGAATTGTAAAAATGATTGCCAAGAATTCACGAAATTATTCCAATTTTATGGTTTTTAATTCGTGAATTCGTTGCAAAAAAATCTATTTTTGCCAAAACAATTTCTTTTGGATACCAATAACCAACAATCTACAAACCTTAATAAATACATAAGTTCTTCAGGAATTTGCTCTAGAAGAGAGGCTGAAAAATTCATCAAAGAAGGTAGAGTTACCATAAATGGAAAACCTACACAATTAGGCAATAGAGTTGCTAAAAATGATGTTGTTAAATTAGATGGACGTTTGGTGAAACCAAAAGATATTACTTTATATATTGCTTTAAATAAACCAGTTGGCATCGTTTCTACGACTGATGATAGAGAGCCTAATAATATTATAAAACACATTAATTATCCTGAAAGATTATTCCCAATTGGACGTTTAGATAAACCTTCTGAAGGATTAATTTTCTTAACTAATGATGGAGATATTGTTAATAAAATTTTAAGAGCTGGTAATAATCACGAAAAAGAATATTTTGTTTCTGTGAATAAAACGATTACTCATGATTTTATCGAAAAAATGGGAAATGGAATCCCGATTTTAGGAACAGTAACACAAAAATGTAAAGTAGAAAAAGTCAGTGATAAAATCTTTAGAATTGTTTTAACTCAAGGTTTAAACAGACAAATTCGTAGAATGTGCGAGTATTTAGATTACGAAGTAACTAAATTAAAACGTACTCGAATTATGAATGTGGAGTTAGGTTATTTACAAACTGGAGATTGGCGCGAATTGACTGAAGAAGAAATGAAGGAAATTAATAGTATGATTTCATCATCTTCTAAAACAGAGGAAGCTTCAAAAATCAAAGAGAAACCAAAATCAGCTAAACCTAAAAGAAAGTTAGCCCCAGCAAAAAATGACTTTAATAAAAAAAGTGCATCTTTTAGAAAATCATCATCAAAAAATAAAAAAGCTAAAAATTCAAAATCGAACTTTCGTAGAAAAAGAAATTAGCCGATTTCTTAAAAGTTTCTAAATTCCTTCCCTTTGGGAAGGTTAGGATGGGCTTTTTACTATCTTTGCCAGTAATGAAATTTGACTTAAAACTTACAGACCCTAAAAGTAAAGCCAGAGCAGGCTCAATAACCACAGATCATGGTGTAATTGAAACACCTATTTTTATGCCTGTTGGAACTGTTGGAACTGTGAAAGGAGTTCATCAATATGAACTGAAAAATCAGGTGAATCCTGATATTATTCTAGCAAATACCTACCATTTATATTTACGACCTAAATTAGAGACTTTAGAGAAAGCAGGTGGTTTGCATAAATTTATGAATTGGGATAGAAATATCTTGACAGATTCAGGAGGTTATCAAGTGTATTCTTTATCTGGAAGAAGAAAAATTAACGAAGAAGGTGTAAAATTTAAAAGTCACATAGATGGTTCTATGCACTTTTTTACTCCTGAAAATGTAATGGAAACGCAAAGAACTATTGGTGCTGATATTATCATGGCTTTCGATGAATGTACTCCTTATCCTTGTGATTACAATTATGCAAAACGTTCTATGCATATGACACATAGGTGGTTGGATAGATGTATCAATCATTTAGAGAAGCTACCTTTTAAATATGGTTTTGAACAAACGTTTTTTCCAATAGTTCAAGGAAGTACATATAAAGATTTAAGAAGACAATCTGCTGAATATATAGCAAATTCTAATCAACAAGCTAATGCCATTGGTGGACTTTCAGTTGGTGAACCTGCTGAAGAAATGTATGCAATGACTGAAGTAGTAACAGAAATATTACCTGAAGATAAACCTCGTTATTTAATGGGAGTAGGAACTCCAATTAATATTTTAGAAAACATTGCTTTAGGAATTGATATGTTTGATTGTGTAATGCCAACTAGAAATGCTAGAAATGGAATGTTATTTACAGCACATGGTTCTATAAATATCAAAAATAAAAAGTGGGAAAATGATTTTTCTCCAATTGATGAAATGGGAATTACAGAAGTTGGTGCTTATTATTCTAAAGCGTATTTGCGTCATTTATTTGCCGCTAAAGAAATGTTAGGAAAACAAATAGCTTCTATTCATAACCTTGGTTTTTATGTTTGGTTAACTCGTGAAGCTAGAAAACATATTTTAGCTGGAGACTTTAGAGAGTGGAAAGATATGATGGTTAAACAAATGGATAAGAGGTTGTAGATGTTTGAAGTTGGAGGCTTGAAGCAAGAAGGCTGAAGTTAAATTAGAGGTTTTAAAAAATAATTGAAATAAAAGAATAGAATAAGTTACAAAAGTTCACTTCGCAAAAGTCCTTCCCCTTTGGGAAGGATTTAGGATGGGCTTCTAGGATAGGATTATGAAAATTATAGATTGGTACATATTAAAAAGATTTTTAGTAACTTTTTTGTTTACTTTACTCATCTTAATCCCTATTGCAGTTGCCATAGATATCTCCGAAAAAATTGATAATTTTTTGGAACATGCCAATTTGGGTTTCTATGAAGTAGTAAATGATTATTATAAAAATTTTATCATTTATTATGCGAATACATTTATGCCTTTGGCATTATTTATAGCCGTAATTTTATTTACTTCAAAATTATCTAATAACACAGAAATTATTGCGATTACTAATGCAAAAGTTTCATTTACAAGGTTTCTTTATCCTTATTTTCTGGGAGCTACTTTAATTACTTGTTTATCTTTAGTGATGAATCATTTTGTAGTGCCTACAAGCAGTAAAACTCGAAAAAAATTCGAAAAAGAATATATAAATAGTAGAAGGCAAAAACATGAATTTAAATATGTAGATGATTTTAGCTTACAATTAACGGATAGTACCTATATTTTTATTAGACACTTTAATACTGAAAATAATACAGGTTATGATTTTACTTCAGAGCTTTATGATGGTTTAAAACTAAAAACGAAATTAGTTGCTGATAATTTAAGATATATTGATAAAGATTCTAGTTTTAACTTACAAAACTGGAGGTTACGTAAAATATATAAAGACAGAGATAGTATTTTTTCTGGTAATAAAATTGATACCGTTTTTAATTTTACTCCAAAAGATTTAATATACAAATCTGCTCTATCTCAAGAAATGCCTTCTGATGAATTATATCAATTTATTGATGTTTCTAAAAAAAGAGGTGTTAAAAATCTAAATGCTTATTTAGTAGAACTTCATAAAAGAACAAGTTTGCCAATAGCATCTTATATTTTAACAATTATAGCAGTTGCTTTAGCCTTTCGTAAACGAAGAGGAGGTACAGGAATCAATTTGGCTATTGGTATTGGAATGATGTTTATATATGTCTTTTTGATGAAAATCTCCGAAGTTTTAGGAGCTGTTGCAGGAGTAAATTCACTTTTTTATGTTTGGATGCCAAATATCTTTTTTGGATGTGTTGCCATTTATCTCTACTTAAATGCAAAAAAGTAGCATTAAAAATTATTTTCTATTACATCTCATTGTTTTTATTTGGGGTTTTACAGGTATTCTTGGAGCTCTTATAACTATAGAAGCGATTCCTTTAGTTTTTTTTAGAATGGGATTGGCAGTTGTTATAATTGCAATTTATTTTTTGATAAGAAAGAAATCCATTTTTTTGAATAAAAAAGGAATACTTAAGTTTTTGTTTTCAGGTATTATTATTGCAATTCATTGGATATTCTTTTTTAAAGCGATAAAAGTTTCTAACGTTTCTGTAGCATTAGTAACCATGAGTACTGGTGCTTTTTTTACAGCTTTTATAGAACCACTTTTTTTTAAAAGAAAAATTAAACCATTAGAAATTTTTCTAGGTTTAATAGTAATAGTTGGCTTGTATATTATTTTCAATTTTGAAAGTCAATATAAATTAGGTATTTTGTATGCATTAATATCTTCATTTTTAGGTGCACTTTTTGCAGTTTTAAATGGGATTTTTATTAAAGAATATGATGCCAATAGAATATCTTTTTATCAGCTTCTATTTGGAACTTTATTTGTTACCATCTACTTATTATTAAATAATACTTTTACTTCATCATTTTTTAATTTATCAAACTCAGACTGGTTTTACTTATTTGTTTTAAGCAGTGTTTGTACTGCTTATGCATTTATAGCATCTGTAAAAGTGATGAAATACATATCACCCTATACAGTAATGTTAACCATAAATTTAGAACCAATTTATGCCATTATTTTTGCGCTACTTATTTTTGGTGATAAAGAAAAAATGCAACCAGAATTTTATTTGGGCGCCTGTATCGTTTTAGGAGTAGTTTTAATCAACGGAATTATAAAAAACAAATCAACATTAAAAGAGAAGTTTAAAGAACGTACTAAACTAAAAAAGTAAATTGAATTTGCGATAAAAAGTAAATTTTATAGTATGTTTGTTAAACCAAACAACTTAATCAGAATAACTAGAATATGGAATATTTAGATTTTGAAATGCCAATTAAAGAGCTTGAAGATCAATTACAAAAGTGTCAGATTATTGGTGAAGAAAGTGAAGTTGATGTAACAGCAACTTGTAAAAAAATTCAAAGAAAACTAGCAGCAGCTAGAAAAGATATATACAAAAACCTTACTCCTTGGCAAAGAGTTCAACTCTCTAGACATCCAAATAGACCTTATACTTTAGATTATATTAAAGCAATTTGTGGAGACACTTTTATGGAGTTGCATGGAGATAGAAGTGTAAAAGATGATAAAGCAATGATTGGTGGCTTAGGTAAAATAGGAGACCAATCCTATATGTTTATTGGTCAACAAAAAGGATACAATACAAAAACACGTCAGTACAGAAATTTTGGAATGGCAAATCCAGAAGGATATAGAAAAGCTTTGCGTTTAATGAAAATGGCTGAGAAATTCGGAATTCCTGTAGTTACTTTATTAGATACTCCAGGTGCTTATCCAGGTTTGGAAGCTGAAGAACGTGGACAAGGTGAAGCTATTGCAAGAAACATTTTGGAAATGACTCGTTTAAAAACACCAATTATAACTATTGTTATTGGTGAAGGTGCTTCTGGAGGTGCTTTAGGAATAGGAGTAGGAGATAGAGTTTATATGATGGAAAACACTTGGTATACTGTTATTTCTCCTGAATCTTGTTCTTCTATTTTATGGAGAAGTTGGGAGTATAAAGAGCAAGCAGCTGAAGCCTTAAAGTTAACTGGTAATGATATGAAAAAGTTAAAGTTGATAGATGGTATTATTAAAGAACCAGTTGGTGGTGCACATTCTGATAGAGAAGGGGCTTTTAAGGCAGTTCAAGATCATATTGTAGCTGCTTATGCTGAGTTAAAAGATTTAACTGATATTGACTTAGTAGAGAAAAGAATGGACAAATACGCTAATATGGGTGTTTATAAAGAGTAAAAAACATATTTTCACAAAACATAAAAAGCGAAATTCAATTTGAATTTCGCTTTTTTTATGAATTTCAAAAACAAAACTGTTTTCTAAACTTGTCTTTAGAAGAATTGTATTCAACTAAACAAAATTACCTTTCATCTATAAATTAAAAAAATAGCGTAAAAAAATGTGACTTTTGTATTAGAAATGCATCTTAAAAGTAAGGAATTACTAATTTAATATTTCTATTAACCTCTAAATTTAAAGTTATGTACAAGAGCACAATACAACAGATTATCCTTTTTATCATTACTTCAGTTATTATTATTAAAACAGGAAAGCGTCTTATTGCATTAAATGATATCAATTCATTTTCAGATTTTGGAATTGTTGCGCTTTTCTTTATCTCATTTGTCTTTTTTATTAATTATTTTTCAAGACTAACAAGTAAGTTAGTTAGAACTTTTAGTTTTTAAATCAGAAAAATAATGATGTTATTATAAACCTAAAGAAGTAAATAAAGATTTTAAATTTGGGTCAGAAGGTCTTGGAGCATTTGCATCAACAATTTTTCCTTCTGGATCTATTAATAAAAATCTAGGAATTGAGTTAATTTGATAAGCTTGCTGAAAAGAAAAATCTTGTCCAGACCAAAGTTGAACACCAGACATGTTTCTTTTTTGAACAAAGTCTCTCCATTTTTTTTCTGCTGCTTCCCAAGTACCACCACTTCTTCTAGATTCATCAGTAGAAATACTTACAAACGCTATGTTTTTATTATGATATTGTTTTTCTATATTTTGTAAATATGGAATTTGTTGTATACAAGGCCCACACCAAGTTGCCCAAACATCTATATAAACATATTTTCCTTTAAAAGAATCTAAGGATTTTTTTCCGCCTTTTATATCAATATAGTTTTCAAATTTTGGAGAGGGTTTTCCTTTTCCCATAATTTGATTTTGAGCATATGCATTGTTAAAACTACTAACCATTTGTTGGTTTTGTTGCTTTACAGAAGCATATAATGTGCTGTCTAAGTTTTTATATGAATCTAAAATACTATCATATTCAAACTTTAATTGATCTACTTTTTTTAAGAATGCTTTTTCTTCTAAATCTAGAATTAATTGAGGATTCATTGTTCTACTTTTTTCAATCTGAGCCAAAATAAAATTACTATTAGATGCTCCTTCACCTGAAAATTTAAAACTTTGCATAAATTTATCTGCATCACCATTTAAAACAATATTATATCCGTTTTTTAAATAGATTGGAGCTCTTTTATTAGTACTTGTTTGAATCGTGTAAATTTCTGCTTTATCACTTTTTAATTTTAAAGTATCTTTAAAACTACCTTCTGTATTAATGGTAATTTGTTTTAAAATACCTTGTCTATTGGCAATTGAAAGAATAGAGTCTTTATTATTTTTTAATTTACCAGATAAAGTAACATAATCTTTAGAGTGTTCTTGGCTACAAGCCACCATTACTAATAAACCAAAAAGTATTGTACTAATATTTTTCATTATTAAAATTTCAAATTCAGTGCAAATATAAAACTTTATTGAGCATATAAATTATTAAAAACTTACAGATATAATTGCTGTTTTTCTTTTTTTTGCTAAATTCACATTAGCATAGAATTAGCTGAAGATTTACGTTTGGGTAATGTAATATCAAATACAATTGCAATTATGCTTTGATTCTCAATGGTAGTGGTATTGACGTATTTATATTAAAACTCAAATTGATAAGGTTTGGAATGTATGTTCGCTAACGTGTTTGTGTAGGAAAAGTTGCGTGGTTAAGCTATAAATTTACTAAATAATTACTGACAAAAAAAATCCGCGAGGATTTTCGTAAGTAAGCAAAAAGCCAGCAATAAATTATATATGGTGTTATACACAGATTTTTTTACATCCAGTTTTTCTCCGAACTTTAAATTCTTCAATATCTGATAGAAGATTATTTTTCAAATATTGTAGAGTTTTTATAGATTCATTATATTTTTTTCGTGCATAATCATCATTAAATTCCAATTCATTTTCTTGTATTTCGTGAATATGAATTTTATCTCTTATTCCTTTTTGTTCTTTTAATTTTTCGAAAATAGAAGCATCATAAAATTGAATAATATTTTTGTAATTATCTAATAATCCATTATTCCTTATTTTATTTAAACTTTTTAAATAGAATTCACAATTTGTATTTAAAGGACAAGTATTTCCATTTTCATCTACACAAAAACTCCTTAGTTCTTTGTAAGAACATTTTAAAATTCCTTCTTGGATACTAACTATATTTATAATTGCTTGCTTTCTAAATAAAGCTCCAACACTTAAAAATATATTAAATCGATTAATAAAATAGTTAAATAAATCACTTAATTGTAAAGAGTAAGCTATATTGTCTCTTTCGTTCTTAGTTTTTATTAATTGGTAAAGATTGTATTCCTTTTTATAATAGGCAGCTGTTCTAATATAATTTTCAGGAATTCCTATTAGTTTTAATTTTTCAACACTAATATTCTCTGAAGGAGTATTATATTCCAAACGAATTTTCTTTTCAACATTCTTGAGAGCATTAGTTGAAATATCAATCAATTCTTGAAGTTCCTTCATTTTTTTTAATTTCTGTATAACTCTTTTAGGATATGCCGAGTTTAAATTCGTTATATCCAAAGTTAGCGAAGTTCGAGTTTTTAACTGAAAAAATCAACAGGAAAAACACCCTTTTACAAAAAAATCCTAAACAAAAAAGTTTAGGATTTTTAGATATTATAAAAGTTTTATAAAAAACTATGCTAGCATTGTAACAGGGTTTTCAATAAACGTTTTTAAAGTTTGTAAAAACTGAGCACCAACAGCACCATCAACAGTTCTGTGGTCACATGTTAATGTTAAGTTCATAGTGTTTCCAACTACGATTTGTCCATCTTTAACCACTGGTTTTTGTACAATTGCACCAACAGATAAAATAGCTGAGTTGGGTTGATTGATAATAGAATTAAAATTTTGGATACCAAACATACCTAAGTTAGAAACTGTAAATGTACTTCCTTGCATATCTGCAGGAGCTAATTTCTTGTTTCTTGCTTTTCCTGCTAAATCTCTTACACCAGCACCAATTTGAGTTAAACTCAAAGTGTCAGTGTGTTTGATAACTGGTACTAATAAACCATCATCTACAGCAACAGCAACACCAACGTGAATGTGTTTGTGATAAATTGTATTAGCGTCAGACCAAGAAGTATTTACTTGTGGATGTTTTGCTAATGCCATTGCACAAGCTTTTACAACCATATCATTAAAAGATACTTTTACATCAGGAATAGCATTGATAGTTTTACGAGAAGCCATAGCATTGTCCATATCAACTTCAATATTTAAGCTGAAATCTGGAGCAGTAAACTTAGAGTTACCTAAAGATTTTGCAATTGCTTTACGCATTTGAGAGTTCTTTACTTCTTCAGAACTTTCTACACCAGCAGCAACTACACTTGCAGCAGGAGCAGTTTGAACAGCAGCAGCAGGAGTAAAGTTTTCTACATCTTTTTTGATGATTCGTCCATTTTCTCCAGAACCTGAAATATCAGCTAAATTAAATCCTTTATCAGTTGCAATTTTCTTAGCTAATGGAGATGCAAATATGCGTCCACCTGCATTATTAGAAGTAGTTGCAGCAGTTGATGATTTTTTTTCTTCAACAACTTTTTCTTCTTTTTTAACTTCTTTCTTTGCAGGAGTAGCACTTTCTTCAGTAGAAGCACTAGCAGTTGCTCCACCATTAGCAACAATTGCAGAAACATCTGTTCCAGCAGGACCAATAATAGTTAACAAGCTATCCACAGGAGCAGTTTCTCCTTCTTGAACTCCAATGTAAAGAATCGTTCCTTCATAGAAACATTCAAATTCCATTGTAGCTTTGTCAGTTTCAATTTCAGCAAGCATATCACCTTCTTCAACTGAATCTCCAACATTTTTTAACCAAGTAGCTACAGTTCCATCAGTCATAGTATCACTTAGACGTGGCATAGTAATTACTTGAACTCCATCAGGAATTGCAACAGCATCACTAGTACTAGTTTCAGCCTTAACTTCAGCTTTTGGTTCTTCTTTAACATCTTCTTTTGGAGCTTCATCAACACTACCGCTTAAAATGGCAGAAATATCTTCACCTTCTTCACCAATAACAGCTAATAAAACATCAACAGGAGAAGTTTCACCTTCTTGTACACCAATGTGCAAGATTGTTCCTTCATAGAAACACTCAAATTCCATAGTTGCTTTATCAGTTTCAATTTCAGCTAAGATATCACCTTCTTCAACTTTATCTCCAACATTTACTAACCATTTTGCCACAACACCTTCTTCCATGGTGTCACTTAGTCTGGGCATATTTATAATTGTAGCCATATCTTAACTTATAAAAGGGTAATCTTCTTGTTCATAAACCATATCATATAATTGCTGCGTTTCTGGGTATGGAGATTCTTCTGCGAATTTCTCACATTCTTTTACCATACTTTTCACTTCTTTATTGATAGCATCAATTTCGTCTTCAGTTGCGTAGTTTTTATCTTTAATGACATCTAAAACTTGAGTAATAGGGTCGATTTTTTTGTACTCTTCAACTTCATTTTTTGTTCTGTAATGTTGTGCATCAGACATTGAGTGACCTCTATATCTGTATGTTTTCATTTCTAAAAATGTTGGACCATCACCTCTTCTAGCTCTTTGAATAGCTTCATCAACAGCTTCAGCAACTTTAATAGGGTTCATAGCATCTACAGGTCCACAAGGCATTTCATAACCTAAACCTAGTTTCCAAATATCTTCGTGGTTTGCAGTTCTTTCTACAGAAGTACCCATTGCATAACCATTATTTTCAACAATAAAAATAACTGGTAATTTCCATAACATAGCCATATTAAAAGCTTCGTGTAAAGAACCTTGTCTTGCAGCACCATCACCAAAACAGGTTAGAGTTACAGCATCACTTCCTTTATACTTGTCTCCAAATGCAAGACCAGCTCCTAAAGGAATTTGACCACCAACAATACCATGACCTCCATAAAAACGAAATTCTTTAGAGAAAATATGCATAGAACCACCCATTCCTTTAGATGTTCCTGTAACTTTACCATACAATTCTGCCATTACTTTTTTAGGATCTTCTCCCATACCAATTGGCTGCACATGATTTCTATAAGCAGTAATCATTTTATCTTTAGATAAATCCATTGCATGTAATGCTCCAGCTAAAATAGCTTCTTGTCCATTATATAAGTGTAAGAACCCTCTTACTTTTTGTTGAATATAAACGGATGCTAACTTGTCTTCGAACTTACGCCAGAAAAGCATGTTTTTGTACCAATCTAAATAGGTTTGTTTGGTGATTTTTTTCATCTAGGTGAATTATTGTTTGTTTAATCGTTTAACCAGTTCTTATTTTAATAAGATTTCACAAAAATAACTGTTTTATAAAGAATAAAAAAACTTGTAATTTTAAAATTAGCGAAATCGTTTTCGCTTACTAGTTATTTGCTCTTTGCTATAACTAGTGTAGCTTTAGCATCAGTTGCTAAATTCCATTCATTAGAAGATATCAGCATTCCAGCATCATTAAAGACTTTAAAAGCGGCAGTATTTGGACCAGAAGTACCTTGATTTAACGCTTTAAAAGCAATTTTATTGATGCCAACTTCTAGTGGAATATTGAATTTTTGATAATTAGTAGTTAATGTTAAATTATATATGACAGGAATATCATTAACATAAATAGTAACTCTATCTCCATCTGGATATTGAAAATCTCTGCAGATGATATTTACACTTTTAGAATCCGTTCTAAAACTCCCTAAATCTTGATCTATTTTAGGAATAATATATTGTCCATTAACTCTTTTAAATGATTTTAAAAAACGTTGTTCACTTATTTTTTCTTTAGAAAGTATTCCTTTGTTTTTTAAATTATTTTCTTTTTGTTGTTTTCTAAGTTTTTCATTTTCAGCATTAAAAGCTCTTTGAAAACCTTCAGAGCCTTTTAGTTCAATTGATTTTGGCTTAAGAGCTTCTTTGGCATTTGTGGCAACAACAGATTTTACTTTGCCTTTTTCTTTTGAGCCATTATTATTATCTAACTGACTAAAAATAGAGGTAGAGAGTAGTGTAAAAGTGATTAAAAGAAAAGGTTTAAAAATTAGTTTCATTGGAATTCTAGTTTCTAACAATAAGACAACAAATATAATGCCGATTTTTAGTGAAGCTGTTTCAATTTTGTTAAAATTATTATTCTATAGGAAAATTAAAATAAGTACTTGGAAATGGTTCGTTTTTTAAAGTAAAATGCCACCATTCATTCTCGTAAGGTTTAAAACCATTTTGGAGCATCAATTTTCTTAGAAACATCCTATTTTCTTTTTGTTTTTGAGTGATATTTTTATAAAATGGATGAGATTGAATTCCAAAAAAATCATAAGGACTGCCCATATCTAATTCTAAGTTAGTTTTTACATCAACAATGGTTAAATCTATTGTACTACCTCTTGTATGCCCTGATTTTGAGGCAATAAAACCTTGATTAAATAATTGATTCTTAGGTACTTTTGGGTAGTATTCTTGTTTCATTAAAGTATCATTTAAAACCCTTGCCCATTTTACGAAATGATCTACTGCTTGTTGAGGCCTGTAAGCATCAAAAATTTTAAGACTTAATCCTTTTTTAGTTAAAATAGTTTGTATTTTTTTTAAAGCTAAAGCAGTTTCAGTGGTAACAATAATACAATTGTTTTGATAGCCATCAATTGGTTTTCCTATAAAATTATCAGTAGTTAAATAACGTAATTCTTTTTGAATAGAATTGTCTAAGTTATTTAAATACACAAAACCTTTAGGTAGTTTTTGCGAATAACAAGTGATACAAAAAGTAAAAGCTATGAATAGAATACGTTTTTTCATCTTTCAAAAATAAAGAAAAAATTTATGGATAACTTAAATGAAAATTAATCTTTAATTTTGTGATCTATGGAACAACTTACTTTAACAACACCAGCATTATTATTTTCTGCAATTTCATTAATAATGCTTGCATATACAAATCGTTTTTTGGCCTATGCTACTGTTATTAGAAATTTACATGATAAATATTTAGAGAAGAAAGATGATGCTTTATTAAGACAGATTAAAAACTTAAAAAAACGATTGAATTTAACAAGATATATGCAGATTTTTGGAATTACTAGCTTGTTATTTTGTGTATTAACAATGTTCTTAATTTATATTGGCTATCAAGTTGTTGCTGTTTGGTGTTTTGGTTTTGGGTTGATTTTACTTTTGCTTTCTTTGGTTTTATTAATAAGAGAAATACAAATTTCTGCAAAATCTTTGCAGTATCATATTGCTGATATTGAAGAGCATTTAAAAAACAAATAATAAATATTTAGTATTAAGTTTTCTATTTATTTCATTTTAATGAGTGGATGATTTGACCCATTAACTTCATTTTTAATAATTTCAAATTTTTCAATATTTGCAAAAAGTTTGGTTAAACTTTTAAAGCCATAACTTCTTGGATCAAAACTTGGATCGATTTTTCTAATATTTAAACCTAAAGTAGAAATATGAGTTTTGTCTTCTTCATTTATAGAAATATCAAAAGCCTTTATTACAGTTTTCCAATCTTCTTTGTTTAGTCTTATATTTTGGGTTATTGGTTTTGTTTTTTTAGTGGTTTTTTTCTTTATATTTTCTGAATTTGTAGTGTTTTTATCATCCTCATTTTCTTCTGAATCCTCATTATTTAAATTTTCTGTAAATGTGAAAACTTCACAAGATTTTACGAATGCTGTAGGTGTTTTTTTTTCTCCAATTCCCATAACAAACAATCCTTCTTCTCTTATTCTTTTTGCAAGACCTGTATAATCACTATCACTAGAAACAATACAAAAACCTTCAGTACTTTTTCCGTGTAGAATATCCATAGCATCTATAATTAATGCACCATCAGTAGAGTTTTTACCTGTGGTATAAGAAAATTTATGAATAGGAGTAATGGAGTGTTGATTAATAATAGCTTTCCAACTGTTCATTTGTTGTGAAGTCCAATCTCCATAAATTCTTCTAATGGTTGCTTTTCCATATTTAGAAACTTCTTCAATAATTTCTTTGATAAGTTTTGGTTGCGCATTATCACCATCTATGAGTACTGAAATGTTGAATTTATTTTCCATATATTATTATTAATTTTTAAAGGTATATAATTTTATAGAAACAGAATTGGCTTTATCATCAAAAAAATATCGTTTTACAAACTATGACTTGCTAGATTTACTATTTTTTTTAAATTTCACTTAAAGGTAAATTTCTAATTTTGAATACGTTGAAGTTCTTCATTAAGACCATTATTAACCTTTTTACTTTCTGCTTTTTTACCACCAAAATTATAGGTAAGTCCTAATCCGAAACGACGATTATCTGCAATATAAACACCATCTAAATTAATACCTCCATAATTGGAAGTATATGGATATTCAGTTTCAGAACGAAAAATATCTCTTCCTGTTATACGCAGTTGAAGTTTTTTATTTAAGAAATCTTTACGAATTCCGAAGCTTAAACCTTCAGTTCCTTGAATAAAAACAGAACCTCTCCAGGTCCATCTGCTTCGTTGTCTAAAAGTAATATCCAACAAAAAATCGGGTCCTATTTTTATGTTGTTTTGTATTCGATAATTCCATAAAGTGTTATCGATATTTATTATAGTACTTTCTACATCACCTATAAAAGTTTCTCTAGATAAATTTCCTAATACTTGTACATCCCAAAATTTGGTAATACTAATAGGGAAACTTAAAGACAATCCTAAATTGGTTGCTTGTTCCATATTTCTAGGGATAATTTGTGTAGATTCATTACCCGTAATTTCTACAATTCTTGAAAAAAAATCTTTTGTTTCGCTATAATTAACAGTTAGAATATATTTTTGTAAAAAGGAATAAGAAGTTTGATAATTTGTACTATAATTAGGGTTTAGAAAAGGGTTTCCTTTCCAAACTACTAATTGACTTGTAGGTGTTTCAAATGGATTTAAATCTTTATAATTAGGTCTTGTAATTCGTCTACCAATACCTAAACTAATACTGTGTTTTTCTAGATCATCAAAAGAGAGACCAATGTTAGGAAAAAAATCTGTATAGTTTCTTGAAACATCATTGTTTTCTGTGTTAACTTCAGAAAATAACTGTCCACGAGAAACTGTGTTTTCTAATCTAATACCAGTATTTAAAGACCATTTTTCGTTTATTTTAAAGTTTAAATTGGTATAAATTGCTGCAACATTTTCAGTGTAGTTAAAATCGTTACTTTTTGTGATGTCTAGGATAGCGTCTTGATTTGAAACATTGTAAAACTCAAAACTATTTTGAGTTTTTACTTGTGCATATTTAAAACCTGTGGTAAAACTAAGTTTGTCCCAATTTTTTTCATAATCTAATTTTGCAGACCATAAATCTATTTGAGTATCTGCATTAAATTGAGCGTTATCTTTATCTATAATTGTTGCACCATCATTCTCAAAATACGTGTTGGGTTGCAACGTTATTTGATTGCTATTAAAATCACCTATACTTAAATTGGTAATTATATTGCTGGTATTGTTTAATGTCCATAAATGAAATCCATTTATCAAATAATTGGTAGAGTTTCCATCAATCAGAGATTGTGAATACAAGATTTCAGATAACTCAGGAGGTTGCACTGTAAAAATATCTGTGAAACTATTTAATCGATTATTATTAGTGTTAAAAATGGCACGACCATTAATACCTAAATAATGGTTATCATTTAATTGAGATTCTATTGACATCCCAATATTATAAGCATCTCTAATTTGGTTATCTTTTGAGTCTAATAATAAAATTGCATTATTTTGTTGTTTACGATCTTCAAAAATTTCTAAATTATTGTTATGAGATTGGGTAATATCTAAACTAGTTTGAATTTTTTTAAGACCTAGGTTTACTGATAGATTATTACTATATCTTAATTCTTCTCCTTGTGTAAAACTAGAAGCTGCAGTTCCATTAAACCCAGTTGCTACCGATTTTTTGAGTCTTATATTAATTATTCCTCCAGTTCCTTCTGCTTCGTATTTAGCACCAGGATTAGAAATAATTTCAATAGATTCTATAGTATCTGAAGTAAGACTTTGTAAAAAACTAGTTAAATCATTACCCGATAAACGAGATTGAACACCATTAAGATAAACCTGAACATTTCCTTTTCCTAATAAAGAAATTGAGTTGTCTAAATCTAAAGTAACACCAGGTGAAGCTTTTAATAAGTCCAAGCCATTAGTGCCAGATGCACTTGGACTATTGGCTACATTAAAAATGATTTTGTCTGCTTTTACTACAATTAATTTCTTTTTTGCTGTAATGACTACTTCGTTTAATGAATTATCTTCTTCTTTTAATAAAATAGGTGGTAAGCTAATAGTTTGATTACTTGAAATACGAAACGAGGTTGAGATATGAGAATCAAAACCTAATAAATCTATTCTAATTGTATATTCTCCAACATCGATATTTTTGATGCTAAAAAAACCTTTAGCATCTGTAAATGTACTTCTTGTATAAACATTTTTATTATTAAAGAGCGTTACTGTGGCAAATTCTATGGTGGTTGTTTCATTAATTTTTACAGTTCCATTAATCTCATTCGTGTTATTTTGTGCAGTTAGAGTACTTGTAATTATTAAGTAAAATATTAATAGAAGTAATACTTTTTTTATCAAATACATATTTAGTTGTTGGTTAATAGTAATTTAGAATTTTAATTGATGACAAGGTATTATTATTTATCAGTAAACAAACAAAAAAGTTAAAATAAGTGGAACACAAGTTAATACTTAAATAAAGAAAAATATTATTGAAGTATATATAATGTTAAAAGATATTGAATTGAACTTTAGATCTTGCATTGCTAGCATTGAAGTGCTCAATCAAATTCGACATAAAAAAGTAAGCGTCGTTTTCTTACAAACGACGACTTACCAAGTAAACTAATAAAACCAAGTATTAGTACTAATAATGAGAAGTTAGCTTTCTCATAAATTGTTATTCTGTAGCACCTTTATGGTCGAAACTTAATACTCTTTTAAGTTTCCAGATATTATTTTCAAAAATCCAAAGATGTGTAAATTGTGCAGTTCCAGTTTTACGGATTTTACCATTTTCGTTTATATAAAAATCGTGGAATCCTCTTTGTATTGCTCCATATGTTTTACCCTTGTTTTTTAATTGATGAACTTCTAAAGTGCCTTTGACTAATTTTCTTGTAAAAGTTCCAGGATTAGAGCAAACATTATTTTTAACAGCTTTTATAAATTCTTCTCTGTTTTGCAAACCAGCAATATCATGATAGAACTCAATATCATCAGCAATTATAGCATCTAATTTTTCAACTTCGCACTTATTGAATGTTCTCTGAAAAATAATACTGTCTTTAGCTTTTAATGTTTTATAGATTTCTGAATTTTTATCAACTTGTGCAGAAGTAATAAAACTATAAAAGAATAGAGCAATAGCAATCAAAATTTTAATTAAGAAAGAATCTCTGAAAGCTTTTAAAAATGAATTCATTGTTGGTTGGTTTGGTGAATTCTCAAGGCTGTTTCCTGCCTTAAGAATTTTTGGTTGATTGATAATTAATTCAAATTTATTTTTTAGAAATATCACCTCCTGAAGATGATTTTTTGCTCACTTTTTTTGGATTTCCTTTAAAATCGATATCTCCACCACTAGAAGCTTTTGCAGTAATGCTTTCAGATGCATATATATTAATATCTGCACCACTAGAGACTTTTACGTTTACATTTTTACTATGTAAGTCATAAGCATCAATAGAAGCCCCACTTGTAGCACTTGATGAGTGATTGCTTGCAACTCCAGAAATTTCAATATCAGATCCACTTGTAGCACTACTTGATACAGAGTTAGCATCTAAAGATATTCTAATATCTGCACCACTTGTTGCACTTACTTTGATATCATTTACTTTAATGGTTTCTTTAGTATACACATCAGAACCACTTGTTGCAGTTATCCCTTCTAAAGTTTCTACAGTTACATATATTTTTCTAGCTTTTGCTTTCCAAATATTTTCTTCTGAATAGATTTTTAAAACCCCATTTTTTACTTCAGTAATTATAATATCGTGTAAATTTTCATCTGCTTCTACAGTAATTTCGTTTGATGTGCCTTGAGAAATATACAAGTCTAATCCTGTACTTACTTTAATTTTTGTAAAGTCTTCTTTTAGGTTTCTTTCCTCTGTTACTACATTTCTGTTTCCATTAACTCTATTGAACATATTTACGTTACAAGAACTTAAAACTGTTGCTAAAAAAAGAATTGAAAAAAATGTTTTGGTTGATGCTTTCATAATGTTTGATTTTAAATTTACAGTTCAAATGTCTTATAATAGACGCTTAAAATGAAACAAAGGTTACTCTATTGTTGTTTTTGTATGCTGAATTGTTCTTAAATAGTTTCTGTTAATTCTTTATCTTCAACTTCATTCTCTTCTTCAATTTCTACTTTACAATCAGTACATTTTAAAGTTTTGTCAGTCATTATAAAGTGATGATTAGACATTTCTTTATCATAAATATCTTCTTCATTATCCACATGATATAGAAAGTTTTTAACAGTATTGTCAAAATATACAGTTACATTTTCTGGGATATAAAAGATGATATTTACTTCTTCATCTTTCCATAGGTTTTTATAAGCTGATAAGAAATAAGCATCTAAAATAATTGTATTGTCAACTATTTCATACTTATACTTTATTTTTTTGGAATTGATATTCGCTTTAGTTTTACTTTTTCCTCTAGATTCTTTTTGAAAGATTACATAGCTTTCATCAGAATTACTTTTTTTGACATTTACTTTTATGTAGCTACCATATGCCATTTTCTTTCCATCAATTTCTACTTCTTCTTTATGAGAACTTCTTCTTAAATTATGACGATAATATATAGTATCATCATTTACCATTTTTAGGTTTAAAGTATCGTTTGCAACGATGTTAAGCTCCTTTTTTTCGGAAGATTTTCCATAATTAGCATGTGATGTTCCGTAATCTATTCCTGTAAAAATCATTGATAATAAAGAGATTATCCAAATACCTAAGAGAGTTAAAGAAGCAGGTTTACTTAATTTTTGAACATTGCTAGATAAAATTCTTAACCCTAAAATAAATAGGAGTAAAAATGGGATACCTACTAGTAAAAAAGCACCTAAAGTTAATAACCAAATTGGCAATACTGAATCATAGAAAAATGGAGGATATTGTAAAAATTCGCCATCCACATTTAACCATTCTAAACTTCCAACAGAAAACCCTCCAATGATTAGAGATAAAATAACAGCAGCAGAAATAAATATGATAATGATACCAATAAACTTACCAATTACTTTAAAAATGGCGAGTATTATTTTACCAATAGTATCTAAGAAATCGCTTACTCCGTTATTTTTTTTTGTCTTTGCTGAAAAAGTTTTACTCATTTTATCAGAAAACTCGTTTGCGCCATCTTTTATTTTTTCTGACGCTTCTTTAGCAACAACACTTACTTTGTCAGAAACGTTATTGAATTCTTCACGAATTTTTTTCTCAATATTATCAATATTCACAGGTTCTCCTTCCATCTGTAATTTTTCAGCAGTGGTTTTTGCTTCTGGTAATAATATCCAAAGTATAATATAAAGTAACACACCAAAACCAGCACTAAAGAATAAGGCTAATAAACCCAAACGAATCCAAATGGTATCTATATCAAAATAATGAGCAATACCAGAAGCTACACCACCAAGAAACTTATCATCACCATCTCTGAATAGTTTTTTCCCAGAAGCACTATTTCTTTTGTAAGAATAACTTGCATCACTATATTCTTGTTCAGCATCAGCATAATCTTCAGGTTGTCCCATTATTTTAATGATATCATCAATATCACCCTCGTTTACAACTTGTCTAGCATCTGTAATTTTTTCTGATAAAAGTTCACTAATTCTTGCTTCTATATCTGCAATAATTTCGTTTTTTCCTTGAGGATCATCACTTAAAGATTTAGAAATCGATTCTAGATATCTTCTTAGTTTCTGATAGGCTATTTCATCTATATGGAAGAAAAATCCGCCTAAATTTATGTTTATAGTCTTATTCATTTGTAGTCGATTTTTTACTAGTTACTTGGTTTACTGAATTGATTAGATTATTCCAGGTTTTGTTTAATTCTTTTAAAAACATACCACCATTTTCTGTGAGAACGTAGTATTTTCTTGGTGGTCCAGAAGTTGATTCTTCCCATCTATAAGTTAGTAATCCAGCATTTTTTAAACGCGTTAATAACGGATAAATGGTTCCTTCAACCACAATCATTTCAGCACCTTTTAGTGTGGATAGAATTTCAGAAGTATAGGCATCACCTTTTTTTAAGATAGATAAAATGCAAAACTCTAAAACACCTTTTCGCATTTGCGCTTTTGTGTTTTCAATCTTCATATTTAATATGTGTTAAGCTCAATTTAATTTTTCCAAAAGGAAGAAACTGTTGTGTGAGCATTTTGTTCATTAATTTCATTTTTATTTTTCTTCTGATTTTTTTTCTCAATATATTTCTCTTCTATGGAAAGATTTAAGTGTGGCTCTTATTTTATAAATTTAATAGTAAAAGGATATTTGTAATTTCTACCATCTTTAGCTTTAATAGAGGCTATAATTACAAGTGCTATTCCTATAATGTATATAATTCCTGCAATAGAACCTAAACCTAAAAAACCAAAAAATCTTGGAAAATCTAGATCTAAGTTGAAATTAAAACTATTCCAATTTAGATGTCTATTATGTCTACTAAAAAATGAACCAATTGCAAACGGGATAAAAACAATAGATAATAAAAATATATACAAGGTGTAACTAATATTAAAATTTACTGCCTCTTTGCCTTGTTCATCCAAAAACAGACTTCTTTCTTTTAGTGTTTGCCAAGCAATTAATGGTGTTATAATATTACCAAAAGGAAATATAAAGCCTGCAAACGCAGAGATATGAATTAAAAAGGCATTGGTATTTTCGTTATTTTGTTTCATTTTATTAAAATATATAATACTTTCTTATGCAAATATATGTCTTTAAAAAGGTATTATGCAATACATAGTACTATAATTAACATTTTTTTAACACTTAATAATGATTTGAAAAATTATTAAAAATGCTGAAAAGTATTATTAATACTAGGTTTTTATTTTTTTTATTATCTTGCAAAGAGAAAAAATAAATTTCTTAAAAAATATATTAACAATCAATTTTAATCAACTCTAGATGAAATTTACGCCAGCTAAAGTCAATTTTTTTAATATTATAAAGCTTCCTTTGGCTTTTTTTGGAGGAGTTAGAGTAAAATCAATAACAGATAAAGAAGTTGTTGTTACTATAAAGCATAGATGGATGAATCAAAACCCATTTAAAAGTATGTTTTGGGCTGCTCAAGGTATGGCTGCAGAAATGCCAACAGGTATTTTAGTGATGAAAGCTATTGCTGATTCAAAACGAAAAGTGTCTATGTTGGTTACGCATCAAGAAGCACAGTTTTTTAAAAAGGCTACAGGTAGAATTACTTTTTCTTGTACAGGAGGTGATGATATCAGAGAGACTATAAAAAAGTCTATTGAAACAGGAGAAGGACAATTGATTGTGCTAACTGCTACTGGAGTAAATACTGATGGAGTAGTGGTCTCAAAATTCCAATTTCATTGGAGTATAAAAGTAAAAAAATAAAAATCTTAAAAATGTGATTTCTACTTTTTAGTAAATTTCACATTTTTAAGATTTCCCCTCCACGTTTTTTAAGATTTAATAAAAAATCTAATTCTGTATAGAAACTATAGAGTTTATATTTTGATATAATTGAGGTCTTTTCTGATTGTAGTCACAGTCTTGAAAAATTCCACAAGATATATTTGGTTTTGCTAATGATTTGGTAATTTCAAATTGCTTGGACAAAGCTTCGATTTCAGGGGATAAATACTTCATACTTAGTTTTATTGAAGCAAAAATAGATAATAATTCAGTACAACAACAAAAATAACTCTTAATTAATTCTTAATTTTTTGAATTAAACTTCTTATTAATGTAACAAAGTTTATTTTTATGCTACCTATAATTAACTAAATAATAAAAATAATTATGTTTCAAGATAGAATACCAAACAACTCACCAAGTGGAAATAACAATATAAATGCTCACGAAATTGATTATAAGATTTTTGGTGAAGAAATGCAATTTGTAGAGATTGAGTTAGATCCCCAAGAAGGTGTTGTTGCAGAAGCAGGTACTTTTATGATGATGGACGATCAAATTAAAATGAATACCATTTTAGGTGATGGTTCTAATCAAGATAAAGGAATTTTAGGAAAAATATTTTCAGCAGGAAAACGCATTCTAACTGGAGAAAGTTTGTTTATGACTGTTTTTACAAATGATGATGTTGGGAAAAAGCAAATCTCATTTGCATCTCCTTATCCAGGTAAAATTATTCCAATAGATTTAACTGAGTTTAGAGGTAAATTTATTTGCCAAAAAGATGCTTTTTTATGTGCTGCAAAAGGAGTTTCTATTGGTATTGAGTTTTCTAAAAAATTAGGAAGAGGATTATTTGGTGGCGAAGGTTTTATCATGCAAAAAATGGAAGGTGATGGTTTAGGTTTTATTCATGCAGGTGGAACAATGGCAAAAAAAGTACTACAACCTGGAGAGGTTTTAAAAGTAGATACTGGTTGTATTGTTGGTTTTACACAAGATGTAAATTATGATATTGAATTTGTAGGTGGTATTAAAAACACCATTTTTGGTGGAGAAGGAATGTTTTTTGCTACTTTACGTGGCCCAGGAACTGTATATATACAATCTTTGCCTTTTAGTAGATTAGCAGGAAGAGTTTTGGCAATGGCTCCAAGAACAGGAAAAGGAAGTAGAGGAGAAGGTTCTGTTCTTGGTGGAATTGGAGATTTGTTGGATGGTGATAATCGGTTTTAGAATATATACTTATGTATAAAAAAATCCCAAACTTTATTTAAGTTTGGGATTTTGTTTTTATAAATGATAAGATTGTTATTCTTCCATAGAATGATACACAGAATTTACATCATCATCTTCTTCTAATTTTTCTAATAATTTTTCTACATCTGCTTTTTGGTCATCGTTTAATTTTACTGTTGTAGTTGGAATTCTTTCAAATCCGGAAGATAAAATCTCGATATTATTTTCTTCAAAATAAGATTGTAAAGAACCAAATTGCTCAAAAGGCGCATAAATAATTACTCCTTCTTCATCGTCAAAAACTTCTTCAACTTCAAAGTCAATTACTTCTAATTCTAATTCTTCTAAATCAGTAATATTTTCTTTGCTTAGTGTGAAATTACAAGTATGATCGAACATAAAAACAACTGAACCCGAAGTTCCTAAATTTCCATCGCATTTGTTAAAAGCAGCTCTAACATTGGCAACTGTTCTATTGTTGTTGTCAGTTGCAGTTTCTAAAAGTATGGCAACTCCATGAGGAGCATAACCTTCAAATAATACTTCTTTATAATTGGCTGTGTCTTTGTCTGTTGCTTTTTTAATAGCTCTTGCAACATTATCTTTAGGCATATTAGCTGCCTTTGCATTTTGAATAACAGCTCTTAATCTAGAGTTAGATTCAGGGTTTGGTCCACCTTCTTTAACAGCCATCACAATATCTTTACCAATTCTGGTAAATGTTTTTGCCATTGCTGACCAACGTTTCATTTTTCTTGCTTTCCTGAACTCAAATGCTCTACCCATTTCTGTTGATTTTTTTAAATGCTCACAAATGTAAAAATTAGCAAGTTGTTTTCCAATTTTTTAATTGATGGATTTTTTTGAATTATACCTACTACTAGGTATTGTGAAAATTATAAAAAGTTATTATTTTAGTGGTGATAGTCCCCCAGCTATAAAGTATTTTTGAAGAGTTAAGTCTTCAAGAATACTTTTTTTAGTTTAAAAGCTGATAAGATTGTTTTGCAATCTCAATTTCTTCATCAGTAGGTATAATTAAAACCTTAACATTGGCATCTTCTTTTTGAATTTCTCTGATTTCTTTAGAACGAATTGCGTTTTTATTTTCATCTATATTGATACCTAAAAAACTTAAGTTTTTACAAGCTAATTTTCGCATCAAAGCAGAGTTTTCTCCTATACCAGCTGTAAAAACAATAGCATCTAAACCATTTAAAACAGCAGTATATGAGCCAATAAATTTACGAATTCTGTATGCAGCTAAGTTGAGTGCATTTTGACAGTTTTCATCTCCTTTTTCAGCTTTTTCAGAGATTTCACGTAAATCAGAGAAACCTGTTAAACCTAGCATTCCAGATTGTTTGTTCAATAAATTTGCAACTTCTTCTGCAGTTTTGTTGAGTTTTTTCATCAAAAAGAAAATCACAGATTGATCAATATCTCCTGATCTTGTACCCATAATTAAACCATTAGAAGGCGCAAAACCCATAGAAGTGTCTATACTTTTCCCGTTTTTTATTGCAGTCATAGAGCAGCCATTTCCTAAATGAATGGTGATTATATTTTTAGCGTTTTCTTCACCTAAATAAGCAGTAGCTTTTTCAGAAACATATTTATGACTTGTACCATGAAAACCATAAGCTCTAATATGATGTTTATTTAAAAACTCATTTTTAATGGCATATTGATAAGCCTCTTTTGGCATTGTTTGATGAAAGGCAGTATCAAAAATAGCAATCTGTTTTGCAGATGTAAAAATAGTTTCAGCAATTTCTATTCCTGTTAAGTTAGCAGGGTTGTGTAAAGGAGCTAAATCAAATAAGTCACGAATATTATCTTTTACTTCTTTATTTACGATTGTTGTTTTACTAAATTTACTTCCTCCATGTACAACTCTGTGTCCTACAGCTTCAATTTCATCAACAGAACTTATAACACCAATTTTATCATCTAATAAAGTTTTTGCTATTTTTTGTAAACCAATTTCATGATTTAGAATAGGTAAAACTTCTTTGTGCTCATTGTTTTCTTTTTCATGCGTAAAAACGGCATCTTGCATACCAATTCTTTCCACCAATCCAACACATTTTACAATTTGTGAAGGCATTGCTATTACTTGGTATTTTAATGATGATGATCCTGCGTTTAAAACTAAAATATTCATATTATTCTTGTTCTGCTTGAATAGCTGTTAATAAAACTGTATTAAAAATATCGTCTACTGTACAACCTCTACTTAAATCGTTTACAGGTTTATTTAAACCCTGTAACATTGGTCCAATAGCTAATGCTCCTGTTTCTCTTTGAATGGCTTTATAGGTATTGTTTCCTGTATTTAAATCTGGAAAAATTAATACTGAAGCTTGTCCAGCTACTTTAGAATCTGGCATTTTTGTTTTAGCTACAGACATATCTACAGCAGCATCATATTGTATTGGACCTTCAATTTTTAAGTCAGGATTTTTGGCTTTTACAATTTCTGTTGCTTTTCTTACTTTTTCTACTTCTTCACCTTTTCCTGAGCTTCCAGAAGAATAAGAAAGCATTGCTACTTTTGCTTCTATACCAAAAGCTTCAGCAGATTGAGCAGAAGAAATTGCAATTTCTGCTAGTTGTTCTGCATTTGGGTTTGGATTTACAGCACAATCTCCCATAACAGAAACTCTATCAGACAAACACATAAAGAAAACTGAAGAAACTACAGAAACCCCAGGTTTAGTTTTAATTAATTGAAGTGATGGTTTAATAGTATGCATTGTTGTGTGTACAGCTCCAGAAACCATTCCATCAGCTAAACCATTCATTATCATTAATGTACCATAGTAGGAAACATCTCTGGCTAAATCATGTGCAATGGTTTCTGTCATTCCTTTATGCTTACGAGCTTCATATAAAGTTTTTGTAAAAGCTTCATTATGAATTGAATCTTCAGGATTTAAAATGTTGATTTTATTTAAATCGATTTGTAAACCAATTTGATCACATTTTAATTGTATTGTATTACGATCACCTAATAATGTTAAATCAACAATATCTAATAATTGTAATCGTGCAGCAGCTTTAATAATTCTTTCGTCATCACCTTCTGGTAAAACAATATGTTTCTTTTTGATTCTTGCTTTTTGTAACAAGTTATACTGAAACATGTTAGGAGTTAACTTGTTAGATTTGTGAGAGGTTAATTTATTTGTAAGACCTTCTGCATTTACATATTTATCGAAAGTATCTAAAGACAATAAAATCTTTTTCTCATGAGTTGAGTAAATTTTAGATTTAACCGAACCAATTTTATTAGAAATTGCAAAAGTTCCACCATCAACAGAAATAATAGGAACTGTAGATTGTACACCTTCAATTAATTTGATAATAGATTCTTCAGGAATAATAGTTCCTGTTAAAACGATACCAGCAATTTTTGGGTAATTACTAGATGCATTTGCTTGTAAAGCTCCTAAAATAATATCTGCTCTATCACCAGGTGTAACTACTAAAGCATTTTCTTTAATTCTAGTAAGGTAGTTACGTAATTGCATTGCACCTGTACTATAACTGCTAATAGTGTTGTCTAAAAATTGTTCACCAAATAAAACTCTACCATCTAAAGCTTCTACTACTTCTTTTACAGTAGGGTTTGCTAAAAAGTTAACTTTTGGAATAATATCTATTTGTAATTTTTTGGGGAAACTTTTTTTCAGCTTTTTTTGTATATAATCAATTTCATCAACCTCAATTTTATTAGCTATAATACCAATAACATCAACTTCTTTATTAATAAAAGATTTGTAGGTAAGTTGCATTGTATTGATAAAATCTTTCTTCTTTTTTCCGTTTCCAGAACCAACTATTAATGCTGGAATACCAAGATTTTTTGCAATCATTAAATTAACATCTAGCTCAGTAATTCCACCTTCACCAGAGAAGTCAGTACCTTCAACTAAAACATAATCGTATTTATCTTCTAATTTTTTGTATTTTTCGATAACATTTTGAATTACATCATCTCCTTTTCCTTCACTTAGTAGTTCTACAACCTCACTCTGTTTGTATGCATAACAATCGTTATAATAGATGTCTAAGTTAAAAAAGTTTATGGCAGTATTTGTATGATTGTCATACTTGTTATCTGTATGATCATTTATAATAGGTCTAAAATATCCTACTTTAGAAGATTTGGTTAACATCATTCTTAATAGACCTAAAGAAACCAAAGATTTACCACTATCTGATTCTATTGTGGCTATGTATATAGCTTTACTCATTTTGTTTTGTTAATTTTTGGACAAAAATAATGCTTAAACTTACTATCAATTATGATAATAGTCATTAAATATCGTTAAAAATTTATATTAAAATTTATTAAACTTGTAAAACTCCCATATTAAATGGTTTTTCAATAGGAGCGTGGTTTGCAGCTTCAATTCCCATAGATATCCATGTTCTAGTATCTAGAGGATTGATTACAGCATCTGTCCAAATTCTTGCTGCAGCATAATAAGGAGAAATTTGCTTATCATAGCGTGATTTTATTTTGTCAAACAATTCAGCTTCTTTTTCTGGAGTAATTTCTTCTCCTCGTTTTTTTAGTGAAGCTGTTTCTATTTGTAAAAGCACTTTAGCAGCAGAGTTTCCACTCATAACAGCTAGTTCTGCACTTGGCCAAGCCACAATTAATCTAGGGTCATAAGCTTTACCACACATAGCATAATTACCTGCTCCATAAGAATTTCCAATAACAATTGTAAATTTGGGTACAACAGAATTGCTAACTGCATTTACCATTTTTGCACCATCTTTTATAATTCCTCCATGTTCAGATTTTGATCCAACCATAAAGCCTGTTACATCTTGTAAGAAAACTAAAGGTATTTTTTTCTGATTACAATTGGCAATAAAACGTGTAGATTTGTCAGCAGAATCGTTGTAAATAACACCTCCAAATTGCATTTCTGTTGGTTTGGTTTTCGAAGCTGTAGTTTTAACGAGTTTACGTTGATTAGCAACAATACCAACAGCCCAACCCTCAATTCTTGCATAACCTGTAATAATGGTTTGTCCATAACCTTCTTTGTATTGTTCAAATTCAGATTTATCTACCAAACGCTTTATGATTTCTAGCATATCATATTGAGCGTTTCTTTCTTTGGGTAAAATTCCAAAAATATCATCTTCATTTTCTTTTGGAGGAAAAGCTGCAGTTTTACTAAAACCAGCTTTGTCATAATCACCAATTTTATCAACAATAAATTTTATTTTGTTAAGGGCGTCTTTATCGTCTTTGGCTTTGTAATCTGTAACTCCAGATATTTCACAGTGTGTAGTAGCACCTCCTAAAGTTTCGTTGTCAATAGATTCTCCAATAGCCGCTTTTACGAGATAACTTCCTGCTAAAAAAATACTAGCAGTTTTATCTACAATCAAAGCCTCGTCACTCATTATTGGCAAATACGCACCACCTGCAACACAGCTTCCCATAACTGCAGAAATTTGAGTAATTCCCATAGAGCTCATAATAGCATTGTTTCTGAAAATGCGCCCAAAATGTTCTTTGTCAGGAAAAATTTCATCTTGCATAGGCAAATAAACGCCTGCAGAATCTACCAAATAAATAATTGGGATTTTATTTTCTATGGATATTTCTTGTGCTCGTAAATTCTTTTTTCCAGTAATAGGAAACCAAGCTCCAGCTTTTACAGTTGCATCATTGGCAACTACAATGCATTGTTTTCCAGAAATGTAGCCTATTTTTACAACAACACCTCCAGAAGGGCAACCACCATGTTCTGCATACATATCTTCTCCTGCAAAAGCTCCAATTTCTATGGATTTTGAATCACTATCTAGCAGATAATCAACTCTTTCACGAGCTGTCATTTTGCCTTTTGAATGTAGTTTATCAATTCTTTTTTGACCACCACCTAATTTAACTTTGGCAAAACGTCTTTTTAAATCAGAAACAAGTAATTTGTTATAATCTTCGTTTTTATTGAAGTTGATATCCATAGAAATCTATTTCTTATAGTTTATGCTAATTTAAAAAATATTAATGTGAATTTTTTTATAAAAATGGGTTGTATTTTTATTTCCTTAATAACGAAAAATTTCCTTTTTTATTAATGATAGGTTTAGTTGTATCAATGGGAATTAAAGTGATATTGAACCAATAATCATCAGAAGGTAATAATCGACCTTTATACATTCCATTCCAACCTTGACTGTCTATAGTTTCTTGTGCTACTAGTTTTCCAAACCTATTAAAAATATTGATACTCGCATCTGAATAA
>CBFHKA010000033.1:0-15398 GCA_965656305.1 Polaribacter sp.
GAAAGAATTTCAGAACTAAGTTTAAATCCAGATAGAGCTGATGTTATCATTCCAGCTACAAAAATATATTTATCTGCTATGAAATGGAGTGGAGCAAGAAAAATTTATGTTCCCAAAATTGGTCTTTCTGATGGAATCATAAAAAGTTTGTACTACAATAAACTATAATTTCCATATTTTACTGTTAGTTTATAAATGTTTTTAGTACATTTGGGTCTATATTAATTGACTAAACCAAAGTATTTATTAATGTTAAATAGTATGAAAAAATTTCTATTGAGTATAGCTTTCATAATGATTGCTGCTATTTCTTTTGGTCAAGATTTACCTTTAAATCCTGAACCAGGAAAATGTTATGTTCGTTGTAAAACCCCAGATATTTACAAAAATGAAACTGTAAATGTTGCTGTTTCTCCAGAATATAGAAAAATTGTTACTTATCCTGCAGAGTATAGAACAATTCAAGAAAAAGTTTTAATTAAAGAAGCAGGAGAAGAAATTTTGATTGTTCCTGCTGTATGGGGCACCCAAGAAGTTACTTATTATGAAAAAGAAGATGGCACAAAATTAGAAACTCAAAAAGCTGTTTTTGTACAAGGTTTTGAAACGGTTGAAACTAGAGCTGCTTCTGCAAATTGGGAAATGAGTGAAAAATTACCAAATTGTGATTCTGATAATCCTGATGATTGTAGATATTGATGTTATAAACCTTTACCTGCAGAGTTTAAAACTATGCCAGTAGAAAAATTGCAAAGTGATGCAACAGTTGTAAAAATTCCAATTCCAGGTATTAGAAAAACTTATCAAAGAAAAGTTATGGTTAAAAAGCCAACTACTACAATTGTACAAACTAAACCTGAATATAAAACTATAGAAAAAACTGTATTAGTAAGTGATGCTAGAACTGAAGAAATAATTATTCCTGCAGTGTATAGATCTGTAAGCAAAGAAATATTGGTTAAGAAAGGTGGTTTAACATCTTGGAAAGCTGTTGATTGTGAATTGATAGACAATACTCCATTACCAATTAATTGGGATTTTTCTAGTGCAACTTTAAACGAAGGTGCTAAAAGAATCATTGATGCTAGACTATTGCCAATTTTAAATGATGGTATGGCTGTATTTATTGAATCTCATACTGACATGAGAGGAACTAAAAGAGATAATCAAGAATTATCTGACAGAAGAGCTAAAGCTGTAACTGATTACTTAATTTCTAAAGGAATAAACTTGAGTCAATTATATGCGAAAGGTTTTGGAGAAACAAGATTATTAAACAAATGTTCTGATAATGTTGTTTGTTCTGAAGCAGAGCATGCCATAAACAGAAGAACAACTTTTAGAGTTGTAAATCAGAAATAAAAAGGAATTATTTTTCAAGAATATAAAAAAAGACGAAGCAAATTGCTTCGTCTTTTTAATTTAATACTTATTGATAACAGACTGAAAAAAGGGATAATAATATTCTGTCATTATATATCCTTTTTTTTCTGCTATCTTTTTCCCTCTATGATTTACCATCATTAAAGTAGGAAATGCTTTCACTCTATATTTTTTTTGTAAATACAAGTTCTCTTTCATTTTTAAAGGAGCTATCAAATCTCTTCTTCTTGGAATATCTACTTCTAGTAACACTAAATCTTTATCTGACAAAGCTTTAAATTTGTCTGTATGAAATAATTTATCATCTAAAATTTTACAAGGTCCACACCAATCTGAACCAGTAAAATAAATTAAAACTGGTTTATTTTCTTTTTTGGCCTTCTTTAAAGCTTCTTTATAAGTAGGAATCCAGCTCAATTCAATTTTATCTCCCTCAGTTACTTCTATCGTATTTTCAGCTATTTCTTGTGAATAAGAAACTTGAAACATCAAAAAACCAACTATAAAAAAAACTATAAATTTATTCATATTCATCTATTTTCTTCAAAAATATCAAAAATAATACCATTATTAAAATATTAACTGTGACTTGCTAAACTTTATTGTGTCTTAAAGGTGTTAAGGAATCATAAAAAGATTACTTCTAACAAAAACTCAAAAGAGAAACCGATGTTTTTAACATCGGTTTTGTTGTATATGAGTAATTATTTTTTGATTAAAAATATGACTCTGATTTTCTAAAAAACGAGTTGCTATCTCTATATAGAAAAGGTTTTCTATTTTTTTTTCTAATCTAGTAAAATCTTTCTCAGTTGTTAAAATTATTTTTTTATCTGAGTTTATTGCATCAAACTGTTGCTTAATAGTTATTATTTCTGAAGATGAAAAATTATGATGATCTGCATATTTAAGATGCATAACATTGACATCTTGTGTGTTCAAGAAATCTAATAAAGGTTTTGGAGTAGCAATTCCGGTTATCAATAACACATCATATTCTCTTAATGCTTCAATTGAAATTTTACGTGAAGATGATAAAATATTTCCATAAGATATCGTTGTAAAAAAAACATCTTTATCAAATTTTGCTAACTTCCTTTTTATTATTTCTTGTTGTTGACTATTTAAATTTTCTGGGCATTTTGTAACAACAATAACATCAGTTCTATTTGCTCCTCTCTTACTTTCTCTTAAATTTCCTGTAGGCAGTAAAAAATCATCTGTAAACAAATCATTAAACTTCGTTAACAAAATATAAAAACTACCTTTAATTTTCCGATGTTGATAAGCATCATCTAACAAAATAACTTCTGGAGCCTTATCTGCTATTAAATTAGAAACGCCTTCTACCCTATTTGCATCAACAGCAACATTAATATTGATAAACTTTTTAAAGTATTGTAGAGGCTCATCCCCAACATCTAAAACATTGTGAGATTCATTTAACAACACATAACCAATTGTTTTACGTTTATAACCTCTACTCAAAACAGATATCTTAAAACGATCCTTTAGAAGTCTTATTAAATATTCTATTTGAGGTGTTTTACCTGTACCACCAACACTTAAATTACCAACAACAATTACAGGGGTTTTAAAAGAAGTGTGTTTAAAAATACCATTATCAAAAAATAAATTACGAATTGTAGTAACAATATCATAAATTATAGCAAATGGAAATAATAAAAATCTTAGAAATTTCATCATCACGAAAATAAGTCATTTTTATGGATTGATGAATGGAAAATGTTAACTTTGATTTTTTACAAATTTATAAAGATGACTATCAAAAATATTACAAATTATATTGAGGAAATAGCTCCTTTAAAATATGCAGAGGATTTTGACAATGTTGGTTTATTAGTGGGTAGTTATGCTAATAAAGTGTCTGGAGTATTAGTAACTCTAGATACTTTAGAAGAAACTGTAGATGAAGCGATATCAAAAAACTGTAATTTAATTGTAAGTTTTCATCCAATTATTTTTGGTGGTTTAAAAAAACTGAATGGAAATTCTTATGTAGAAAGAGTTGTTCTAAAAGCAATTAAAAACGACATTGCAATTTATGCTACACATACAGCTCTAGATAATTCTAAAAGCGGAGTTTCCGCTAAGATGTGTGAGGTATTAGGTTTGGTAAATAACAAAATTTTAATTCCAAAAAAAGGGATTATCAAGAAACTAACCACTTATGTTCCTAATAAAGATGCTGATACTTTAAGAACAGCCCTATTTAATGCTGGAGCAGGGAACATTGGTAATTATGACAATTGCTCTTTTAATGTTTTTGGTGATGGAACCTACAGAGGAAATGAAAATTCTAATCCTACTTTAGGTGAAAAAGGAAAAATTCATACTGAAAAAGAAACAAAAATTGCTGTTGTATATGAAAGTAAAAATGAAAATAACGTTTTAAAGTCTTTGCAAGAAAATCATCCTTATGAAGAAGTAGCTTATGAAATTATTACTACAGAAAATGTACACCAAAATATTGGAATGGGAATGATTGGTGAATTACCTTCTAAAATGGATGAAAATGAATTTCTTTTGTATTTAAAAGAGACAATGAAAACAGATTGTGTACGCCATTCAGCTCTTATCAATAAAAAAATAAAAAAAGTAGCAGTTTTAGGTGGTTCTGGAAGTTTTGCCATTTCTAATGCAAAAAGAGCTGGTGCAGATGCATATGTAAGTTCAGATTTTAAATATCACGAGTTTTTTAAGGCTGAAAATCAGATACTTTTGGCAGATATTGGACATTATGAGAGCGAACAGTTTACAAAAAACCTTTTGGTTGATTATCTTACAAAAAAATTTAGTAATTTTGCAATCATTTTATCAGAAAAAAGTACAAATCCTATATATTATATATAAACATGGCAAAGAAGAAAGAAATTTCGGTTGAAGCAAAATTAAGAGCTTTATATGACTTACAATTAATAGACTCTAGAATTGACGAAATTAGAAATGTTAGAGGTGAACTACCTTTAGAAGTTGAAGATTTAGAAGATGAAGTTGCTGGATTGAATACACGTATAGCTAACTTAAACAAAGATGTTACTGGTTTAGAAACTGACATCAATAACAAAAAATTAGCCATTGACGAATCTAAAGCGTTAATGAAAAAATACGAAGAGCAACAACAAAAGGTTAGAAATAACAGAGAATTTGACTCTTTATCTAAAGAAATTGAATATCAAGATTTAGAAATTCAATTGTCTGAAAAAAGAATTATTGAGTACAAAGCTAAGATTGCTCAAAAAAATGAAGTAATTGACGCAACTAAGGAAAAATTAGCAAAGCAAGAACAACATTTAGGTCATAAAAAAGCTGAATTAGATGCTATCTTACAAGAAACTCAAAAGGAAGAAGAGTTATTGATTGAAAAATCAAAAGAATATGGAGAGTCTTTAGACAGCCACTTATACTCTGCTTATAACAGAATTAGAACTAAAGTTAAAAATGGTTTAGCAGTTGTTGCAATAGAACGTGGTGCTTCTGGAGGATCTTACTTTACAATTCCACCACAAGTTCAATTAGAAATTGCAAACAGAAAGAAAATTACTATAGACGAACATAGTGGACGTATTTTAGTAGATGCAGCTTTAGCAGCTGAAGAAAAGGAAAAAATGGACAAGATATTTTCTTAATCCTCCTGAAATAAATTTATAAAAAAACTCGAAGCAATTGCTTCGAGTTTTTTTATAAATTTAAGTGAACAAAAATGTTAAATGTTCCAAAACATTAAATCTTAATAATCTAACTTTCTTATATAACTTAATTTTTGTTTCCAAATAATTAAATCTTCTTTAAAATTGTTTATTTGATTTTTCACATTAATCACTAAAGGGTTATCATCTTTTGCATTAGAGAAAAAACCTAAATTATTCTCTAGCTGCTGTATTTCCCTTACAGTTTCATCTATCTTTTTCCTAACAAATAGCTGTTCAGAATCTAGCTTTCTAACATCATTATTTGCTAAATAACCATCTATTAAAGTTGTAAATTTTAGCATGGTCACTTCATTTTTATCTAAAGATAAACTTCCCAACATTTTGTCTATTTGCTTGTTAAATTTACCATCTAAATGACGAGCATTTCTGGGTAATTTACCCAATTCTTTCCAAGAATTGATAGCTTCTAAAACAGATTCTTTTGTAGTAGTTTTAGCCTCTTTAAAAGCTTCTAAAAACTCTTTTTTAGCAACTACTACAGCTTGCTCTTCTTCTGTAGCTGCATTTTTTTGCTGATGAAGTCTATCAAAATAATGATTACATGCCGCTTTAAAACGTTTCCAAATATCATCAGAAAATTTACGAGGAACATGTCCTATTTTTTTCCAATCTGCTTGCACTTTTTTCATCGCATTTGTAGCCATTTCCCAATCTTCACTATCTTTTAAAGATTCAGCAAATTCTATTAATGCAATTTTTTGCTTTAAATTCTCTTGCTGTCCAATTTTTTCTTGCTTGTAGAATATATTTTTAGCACTATTAAATTTCTTTGTAGCCGCTTTAAATTTTTGCCAAACTTCTTCACTCTTAGAGTAAGGTAATTTACCTGCATCAAAATACTGCTTCCTTAAGCTTTCAATTTCTCTAATACTTTTTTGCCAATCATTATGATTCTTGTTCTTAGAAGTATCGTAGGCATCAATTAAATCAATTACTTTTAGCTTAACTTCTATAATTTCTTGATATTTAAAACGCATTTCTCTAAAATAATCATGCCTTTTATCATGAATTTTTTTAGTGGCAACACTAAATTTATGCCAAATTTCTTCACGCATTTCTCTTGCAACTGGACCAATATCTTCTTTCCAAGTTTTATGCAACTCTTGCAATTGTTTAGAAGCGTAATTTACATCAGCCTCATTAGACAAAGCTTCTGCTTGTGCAATAATTTTAAGCTTTTCTTCTAAATTATGCTTAAATTCAATATCTCTAAAATCATTACTTAAATGTAATAAATCATAAAAACGCTCTACATGATGATGGTATATTTTCCAAGTATCATTATAATATGATTTTGGTACAGGTCCAATTGAACGCCAAGTGTCTTGAATTTCTTTAAACTTTTTATACATTGTAGATGAATCTGCTTCATCTATTAAATCTTTTAAACTTTCAATTGCTAAAACACGTTTTTCTAAATTTAAATTTAGTTGTTTTTCTAAATCTTTATAATAAGTGTCTCTTTGCTTTTTATAGTCTGACAGTAAACTATTATATTCTGATTTTATAGGGATAGAAAATTGAAAGTCAATTGAGTTTCCTCCATCTGCTAAAAAAGCAGCTTTTTTTTCTGCTAATAAAGCCCCAAACTTCTTGTTAAATGCATTTTTAACTGCATCTACTTGTGATTTTATTTTCTGAACAGGATTATTTGCAATACTTTTCTTTAAACTAGAAACTAGTTCTTCTAATGATAATTTAGAATAATCTACAGCAGGTGTTTCATCTTCTTTTGAGTCTTCTTTTTCAGCACTTTCTGCTACAGATTCTTCAATTTCTTTAACTGCCTCAGAGTTCTCATCAGTTACCTCTTTTGGGTTTTCTTCAGTTTTTTCTGGTTTGTTAACGTCAGTATTCTCTACTTCTTTAGCTTCCAAATCGTTTTTTTCAACGTTTTCTTTATTTTCATCTAACATATCTACAATGTTTAAAGGTCTAAATACAATACTCTAATTATATATTCATCAAAAATACAGACAAGTTCTGTGAATTACAAGTTAACATTAATAACTTTACTATTCATTCCAAATTCTCCAAGATTCTTCAGCCTGTAATTCTAGCATTTCATAACCATTTTTAATAGCAGCGCCTTTTTCTTTTCCTTTGGATAAAAAAGTGGTGGTTTCTGGATTGTATATTAAATCGTACAAAAGGTGATTATCTGTAATAAATTGATATGGAATGTTAGGGTGTTTTTCTATATCAGGGAAAGTTCCTAAAGGAGTACAATTAATAATTATTGTGTGTTCTTTTAATATTTTTTCTGATAAACTTTCATAAGAAATTTGATGTTCCTTTTGTGGTTTTCTAGATACAAATTTAAAAGTAATATCATTCTTTTTTAGTGCATAAGCAATTGCTTTAGAAGCGCCTCCTGTACCCAAAATTAAAGCTTTTTTATGGTGTTCTTTTAGCAAAGGCTTAATCGAATTTTCAAAACCTACAACATCAGAATTATATCCTTTTAATTTTCCTCTTTTAGAAATTTTAATGGTATTTACTGCCCCTATAACTTTAGCGGTTTTATCTAACTTATCTAAATAAGGAATTATAGCTTCTTTGTAAGGTATTGTTACATTTAAACCTGCTAAATGTTTCTTTTTAAAAATAGCTAATGGAAAATCTTGAATTTGCTGAATATCAAAATTTACATACTTGTATTTTTTTAAATTTAGTTCTTTAAATTTTCCAGAGAAATAACCTCTTGAAAAAGAATAGGAAATATTTTTACCTAACAATCCAAACATTTTTTTTCCATTTCTTCTGTCAAAATAATCTATAGCTAAAATTAAACTCACACCTAAAAAAATATAAAATATGGCTAAAAAAGTTTCTACACTTAACACTTCTGGTATAAAACGTTCATAATTTTCAATTATTTTAGATCCTTTTTTATCTAATAAAAACTGTCCATTTTCCATTACATAAACTTCATTTTTCCAAGGCCAAACTACACCTAAAGAACCTGCTATAAAACCAATAATAATAGCATTTACAAGTTTATACCATCGTTTTAAAACATATCCTAAAATATGTGATATAGAAATTAACCCAAAAGCAGAACCGCCTGTAAAAACAGCTATTATTTTTAAATACCTTAATTTAATTGGATCCGATAAAACCTCTACATTACCCACCAATAAATTTGTAACAATATTAAACAGTACATTCACAGAATCTACTAAAAGCAACACATAGTTGCCTAATAAAATTAAAATAAATGATCCTGAAAGTCCAGGAAGAGTCATGCCAGAAACTCCAATAATACCACAAATAAAAACAAACCAAAGGTTATCATTTTCTTTTGCTGGGGTTAAAAAACTAACACCTAAACCAATAGAAATACCTATAACCAAAAATAAAAAATTTCTTCTATTCCAAGCTCCAAAATCTTTTCCAATGTAATAAATAGAACCAATTATCATTCCAAAAAACCAACTCCAAACATATAGTTCATAATGCTTTAAAAAGTAGTCTAAAATTAAAGAAATAGTAAAATAGCTAAAAATACTTCCAGCCATTATTAATGTTATAAAGGTTCCATTTGTATATTGAAGAAAACTTTTAAATTTGCCATTAAAAAGCAGCATTAATGCTTTTAGATTTACTTTTTTAAAAGAATAGATTAACTCTTCATAAAAACCCAAAACATAAGAAACTGTACCTCCAGATACTCCAGGTACTTTATTAGCAGCTCCCATAACCACACCTTTTAAAAAAAGGCTCATTTTTTGTCTTTTAGATCTTTTTTCTACCATTGATTACCTCTTAACAGCTAGTTTTTCCAACAATAAAATTAAGGCAAAACCAATAATTGCCAAAATAATTGAGAATATAATTTGCGAATCTCCATCAAAAGAAAAAGGAGAAATACTTTGCTGATTAAATGGAACCTTAATTCCATGAGAATTTGTTCGCCAAGTTAAAGTTTCTTTCCATGGCCAAATTTTGTTTAAAGATCCTATAATAAAACCTGTTAAAACAGCTAAAGTGTAATTTTTATAATTGGCAAACAACCATTTTAAAATTTTTGAAAAAGAAAGCAAGCCAATTACTGCACCTACCATAAAGATTAAAATGGTTTTAAAATCTCTGTCATTTACAGCATCTAAAACCGGTTTATATGCACCTAGTAAAACTAAAATAAAAGAGCCTGAAATTCCTGGTAGAATCATTGCACAAATAGCAATTGCACCAGCAAACAAAATATATAATGAAGATGAGTTCTCAGAAACTAATGGATTTAATGTAGTGATGTAATAAGCCAAAAATGCGCCTAAAATTAAAACTAATACAGCAATAAAGTTCCATTTTGTGATTTGTTTAGCAATATAAATAACACTTGCCAATACCAAACCAAAAAAGAAAGACCATAACAAAATAGGTTCATTTTCTAGTAAGTATTTAATAGCTTTAGCTAATGAAATGATACTAACAAAAATCCCTATAAATAAAGCCAACAGAAAATTACCATTTAATTGTTTCCAAGCTTTTTTAAACCCTTCATTTTTTAAAGTTTTAAACAAACCAAAATTAACATTACTAATAGAACCTAACAATTCTTCGTAAATACCAGATATAAAAGCAATTGTACCACCAGAAACTCCAGGAACTACATCTGCAGCACCCATAGCCATTCCTTTTAAACCTATAACTATATAGTCTTTAACGGTTCTACTCATTTTTTAGTTTTTTTTTGAAAAACGAAGATAATGGAATTTTGAATTGGTTTGTTTCTAAACTAGAAAAAAAATCTTTACTCTTTAGGTTTAATGTAAAATGATTTTATTTCGATAATTGTCTCGTCCTAAAATAGTGCTATACTCAACATTATAAAAATGGATTGAAATTAGAAAAAACGTACCCAAAAAAAATGCAGTTTGAACTAAAAAATGAACAAGGTTTATTTACGACTAGAGGAGCTTTAGAGAAGTATGGAGTTCATACTTGATTAAAAAATATGGTCCTTTAATTATCAATATACAATTTAACTAGAGATATTTAATATTATCGAGCTATAAAAACGATCAAAGAAAAGGAAGTCTTAAGCTTTAAAGTTATAGAATTATTAAAACAACAACGACTTTTAACCCCTAAAATAGGCACTAGAAACACTGCAAAAAAACCAATCCTTTTCACTTACCTTTGTGAAAAAATAAATCAATGCAATTCACAGAATTACCTTTACACAAATCCATACAAAAAGCAGTAGCTGAAGCTCGTTTTCAAAGACCAACTTTAGTGCAAGAAAAAACAATACCATTAGTTTTAGACAAAAAAAATGTAATTGTTGCTGCACAAACTGGTACAGGTAAAACTGCTGCTTTTGCATTGCCAATTATAAACTTGTTATTTAACAATGAAGATGCAGAAAAAGGAGAAAAAACTATAAAAGCTTTAATTGTTACGCCTACTCGTGAATTGGCTATTCAGATTTTAGAAAATTTTAAAAACTATAGCAAATATTCAAACCTAAGAACAACTGCCGTTTTTGGTGGTGTTTCTTTAGAACCTCAAAAAGAAGTTTTGGCAAAAGGCGTAGATATTTTAGTAGCAACTCCTGGAAGATTAATTGATTTACAATTGCAAGGAAATATCGATTTAAGCCATTTAGAAATCTTTGTATTAGATGAGGCAGATTTAATGCTAGATATGGGTTTTATCAATGATGTAAAAAAGATTGAGAAACTTACCCCAAAGAAAAAACAAACCTTATTATTTTCTGCAACCATTCCAGAAAAGATTGATGAATTGGCAAAATCTGTCATTAAAAATGCTGTTAAGGTTGAGATAAATCCAGAAGAAACCACAGCTAAAAATATTGGTCAGTTATTGTATTTTTTACCTAAAAAGAACAAAACTGATTTGTGTTTACATTTGTTACGAAACACCATTAATGGGAAGATTATCATTTTTAGACGCACCAAATTTGGGGTTGATAAACTAGAACAAACCTTACTTAAAAACGGATACAAAGCCACAAGTATTCATGGAGATAAAACACAAGGAGTCAGAAACAAAGCAATAGAAGATTTTAAAAGCAAAAAAGCGAATATTTTAATTGCTACAGATGTTGCAGCAAGAGGGATTGACATTTCCAATATAGATGCTGTTATCAATTTTGATATTCCTAATGTACCTGAAACATACATCCATAGAATTGGTAGAACTGGAAGAGCAGGAAAATCTGGTATAGCATTTTCTTTTTGTTCTCCTGATGAAAATAATTACATAAAAGACATTGAAACTTTACTCGAAAAATCAATAAAAGTGATTGATGATCATCCCTATTTAATCAACAAACCAAAACACAAAAAACTACAACCAAATACGGTTAGTAAAAACAAAAAAGGAAGAAAATCTGAAAATTCTAAAAAGAATAAAAAACGTTGGTATTAATCCTGTTTAAAATAAAAAGGTTTCAATATTATTAAATAATGCTGAAACCTTTTTTTTATCAGTATGCAAAAATCTAAACCTATTTTTTATTCATTTTCATTGATATATTAGAAACTAATTCTTGACCACTCACATTCATATTCATATCAATATTAGAATCTAAAGGAATTCCTGAACTCTTCTCTATTTCCATATCTCCAGAAATTTTACCTGTAGCCATTCCTGAAACATCTCCAGAAATGTCTAAAATTACTTTGTCATTTGTAATAGATTTTATTGTGTAGGTAAAATTCATTTTCATTCCTTTTTCATCTCTTTTCATTGTCCAACTACTACCAACCTTCACAACTTCTTCAGGATAAACAACTTGACTGGATTTATTTACCATATCTTCCATACCTGGAACATTTGGCTCAATTTTCATTTCTTCAATTTCACCTCGATTATTCCCTTTAGCAAACATCACAGCTTTTAGCATTGGAGCCATCTGCTTTTTCATCATTTTACCAGTGGCATCTAACTCATCATCACTTTTCGTAGAATCATAGTTTATAGCTGTTCCTCCCTGTAACATATCCATAGTCATCCTACTAAAACTCATTTTACACTCATATGAATCTTCTTTAACATCAGTTATTAAAGCTTCAACATCAATATTCATCTCCATAGACATTACTGTCCCCATTTCTTGTTTTATAATCATGGTTGTTCCATAAGTAGCTCCTTTTTCATAATTTAAACGCAATAACACAGACTCTTGAGCTGTTAAAACACTTACAGATAAGGTTACAAATAACACTAACAATTTTTTCATATTTTTTTATTTTATTTATAATTTGTTTGACAAGGTAATTATTTTTGAACATTTTATTGTTTTAACAACTCCTATTTTTAATTTCCCTAAATAAAAACTAACTTTATCCTTTCAAAAAGAAGCAGTTACTCAATATTATTTGTAAAAAGATATGCCAAACTATAAGTTTGAAGAGAATTTAAAAAACATATTATTATGAAAACTATGAAAACATTTACAATTACAAAATCAACATATATAATGTTGGGTTTATTTTTATCGCTATTCTTATTGTCTAACACTGTAAAAGCTCAAGAAATACAAGTTAAAGGTATTGTACAAGGTCTATCTTATGATAAAAATGAAGTTTTAAATGGTGCAAACATCTTTTTAAAAGGAACTAAAACAGGAACAAGTTCAAATAAAAAAGGAGAATTCACCTTTCCTCAAAAATTAAAAGTCGGTGATGTTTTAGAAATTTCTTACTTGGGTTTTTTAACAAAAAAAATTAAAATTAAAGAAAATTCACCTTACCTAACCATCATTTTACAAGAAGATAACAATCAAATGTTAGGTGCTTTAAACAATACAAAACGTTATAAATCTAAAAGGCAAAAAGACTAGCTTTTTATGCAAAAAACAGGCTTTTTTTTACTTTTTTTCTACGTTAGTTTTAGTTTTGCTCAGCAATCAGATTTTAAACATATTAATTTTACTAAAGCAGATAACATTGCTAAATTTGTAAAATCTAAAAGGCTATATGAGTTAAATAAGCTCACTTATAATTTAACCAATAACTTAGCAACTGATGTAGAAAAAGTAAGGGCCATTTATGTTTGGATTTGCAACAACATTGCAAATGATTTTAATTTATACTCTCTAAACGAAAGAAAAAGGAAACGCTTTAAAAATGACTCTATAAAACTAGAAAACTGGAATTCTAAGTTCAAAAAACTACTTTTTAAAAAACTACTCAAGAAAAAAAGAACCATTTGTACAGGTTATGCATATCTTTTTCTAGAAATGTGTAAGATTGTAGGTGTAAAATCAAAAATGGTGAACGGATTTGCAAGGACAGCAAGTGTAGATTTTTCAAAGCCAATAATGCCAAATCACACTTGGAATGTTGTAATGCTTAATGGAAAATGGTATTTATGTGACCCTACTTGGTCTACAGGAATTTCTTTTCCAGATGAAGGAAGATTCAAATTTCAGTACAATGAAGGCTACTTTCTAACTGAACCCAAATTATTTTTTCAAAATCATTTTCCAATAGAAAAACAGTTCACTTTATTGGGTGATGAAACTCCGAGTTTTACAAAATTTACAGAATTACCTTTATTATATGGTGATGCGTTTACTATTATTGAGCAACATATATCACCAAAAAAAATGCATCATAATCTCAAAAAAAATGATATTTTCACTTTTCAATATCAATTAAAAAAAGATGTTAACTTCAGTAAAGTAGAGTTTATAGTGGATAGTGGATCTGTTGAAAGCACTGTAAAACCAGCAATAAAGTTCACAAATAGAATACTAACTTTAAACTACAAATTTAAAAATAGAGGTTTTTTTGATGTTCATTTGTATATCGAAAACAAGCTAATTTCTACCTATACATTTAAGGTTTCCAAATAAACTGATTATTAGTACATTTAAGGTCTAACAAAAAACAAAAATCAATGAAGTGGAAAAATAGACGTAGAAGTTCTAATATAGATGATAGAAGAGGACAAAGTTCTAAAAGAGGATTTAGTGGTGGTTCTGGTGGTGGATTATTAAAATTATTATTGCCTTTAATTTTAAAGTTAATAACTACAAAAAAAGGGTTAATTATTATAGCTGTAGTTTTTGGAGTGATGTATTTTACAGGCAACAATCCTTTACAACTTTTAACAGGTAGCTCATCAAACCAAATACAGAATACTAATTATAAAGGTTCTGCTAAAGAAAATGAATTGGCAGCATTTAGTGCTACTGTTTTAGCAGATACAGAAGATATTTGGAATAAATTAATACAAAACTACAAAGAACCAACTTTGGTACTTTTTACTAATTCGGTTTCTTCTGCTTGTGGATCTGCATCTAGTGCAACTGGTCCTTTTTATTGTCCAGGAGATCAAAAATTATATATCGATTTAAGTTTTTTCCAAGAAATGGAAACTAGATTAAATGCTCCTGGAGATTTTGCACAAGCTTATGTAATTGCGCACGAAGTAGGACATCACATTCAAAAATTAATGGGTACTACAGATAAAATGCAAAGATTAAGAGGTAAAGTTTCAAAAACTGAATACAATAAACTTTCTGTAAAATTAGAATTGCAAGCCGATTTTTTAGCTGGTGTTTGGGCACATCATTCTCAGAAAATGAATCAATTTATGGAAAGAGGTGACCTACAAGAAGCTTTAAACGCTGCAAATGCTATTGGCGATGATCGTTTGCAAAAACAAGCTACAGGAAGAGTAGTTCCTGATTCTTTTACCCATGGAACTTCTGCGCAAAGAATGCGTTGGTTTAAAAAAGGTTTTGATACTGGAGATTTATCTCTTGGTGATACTTTTAATGTGAATTCACTTTAAAAAAGAACGTTTTTTCTATTCTACTTTCTCAAAAAAAATCCTAAATTCGTTGAACTCACCAATAAATTGAAACTATGAAAAAAATAATTTTATTACCAATTGTCATTCTATTTTTTATTTCCTGCTCAACAAAAAAACAGTTGGTCGTTGAAAATACTCCTGAAGTTAAAGTAGAACCAATAGATGTAAGCCACAGATCGAATCAATCTACTTTCTCAAGTATTGCTTTACATGACAAGGACGATAATTTAAGAAAACTCGCAACTAACAAATTAACTCAACAATCTGTCTTATCAAGCGTGGCACTTCATGATAATAATCCTGAAATAAGAAAAATAGCGGTTACAAAACTCACAAACCAATCTACACTTTCAAGTGTAGCTCTTCATGATAAAGATGTAGAAGTGAGAAAATTATCGGTTACTAAATTGACAAATCAATCTACCTTATCAAGCGTAGCTCTTCATGATAATAATCCTGAAATAAGAAAAATAGCGGTTACAA
>CBFHKA010000034.1:0-2909 GCA_965656305.1 Polaribacter sp.
TTTGATAAATGGTTGAAGAATTAACTATTATATGTCCTACATTTCTAACTTTAAGTAGTAAAAAAGGAAATAAAAATATAGCTATAAATTTAAACATTTATAGAAACTTACATTTTGCAATAGAAAACAAGTGTAAAAGAATGTTTAAAGATGAAGTTAAAAGCCAATTATTAGGAATAGAAATAGCCACACCCGTTGAAGTAACATATAAGGTATTTAAAAAAAGTAAAAGAAACCTTGATAAGATGAATGTTGTTAGTATAGCGTCAAAGTATTTGATGGATGCAATTACGGAATTTGGTTGCTGGGAAGATGATAATGATAATATCATTAAAAAAGAAGTAATATTACCAACTGAAATTGATAAAAATAACCCTAGAATAGAGGTTTATATAAAAAGTGTTTTGTTTTGATTTTACCATTGTTTGTGTTTTAAAGAGTAGTTATTTATTTAGCTACTCTTTTTTTGGTTTAAATGTTAAAATTTTGTTAAAATGTAATTTGTATTAAAATAATATGTATATTTGCTTAACAAACAATAATAAAATAAAATTATGATACACGAACTAAATTACAACTCTACACATTTAACAGTTGATGGCGAATATTATAAAGGTACTTTTGGAGATTATGAAACACCTCCAGAACCAGCGGAATTTGAAATACATAAAGTATATGTTAATGGCGAAAAGGAATTGGTAGATGTTACTGAATTGCTTGAGAATGATATGCGAGATATAGAAATTGAAATTTTAAATAAATTTTATTAAAATGATAAGATATTACAAACATAAAGATAAAGAAAATGTAATTTGTGATGTCATATATAACGTCGCTAGATTTGGAAGATGGAATTGGACTAACGATGTATGTTCGGAAATTTATACATATAAAGAAGTTACTTCTGATTTTTTAAAATCATTTGAAGAAATAGAACAAAGAATTTTCAATAATATATGGGGAAATAAATTGGAAAATGCATAGACAAAAAAGAAAATTAAATATAACGGTTTGTGTATGGCACGTTGCACTCACAGAAATTAATTAATAACAAATAAATTAGAAATAATGACAGAAGAAAATAATAATACGGAATTTAAGGTGTGGGATGAATTATTCTCTAAATTAGCTTGGAAATTTATACCAACTAAAAGTGGTGATATGATGATAGATGCAGAAGAAGTTTACAATGAATTAAAAGACAAGTTTGAACTTAAACGAAAGTAGTATTACTGCTAACGGTTTTGCTACGTGTAGTGCGAACTATAAAACTAAAAATATTATGACAGCAAAAGAACATTCAGAGGATTTAGCAAAAAGAAGATAAGAAGCAAAAGCATCACACGTCTATTCATTAGATTTTATAACCTTGAAAAGAACAAGAGAACTAACTAGAAAAATGTATGATGCTTTTAAGTAGCATTACGCACAACATTAAAGTATATGAAAAGTTGCGTATTAATGAGCGTTACTTTTCGGTTTAAAAACAAAGAAAACTTAAAAGATGAAACATAGAAATAAGAACAGAAAAAGCAATTTTTTATACACATTGTTGCGCCACGTTTTTTTTATCCGAAGTTCCAAAATTCAAGAAAAACCACATAAAAAATCAACGCTATTATGGATAGTGTCAAACAGACAAATGTCGCTATCTCGAAAAATTTATAAATCTTGGATTTATCTAACTGTTCGGCTTGGAAATTATTTTCGTCAGGGTTCTCAATGTACTTTAATATGTACTTTTTACGAACCGAAACCGAGTCATTTCCAGAAACTACTTCGTAGAACCGAGTTGCTAATGAAAAAAGGATACATAGTCCGATTAGAATTATCGTTATCAGAAAAGCAAATTGAGCGGCTTGATTCGGAATCGGAGATGCTTTTAACCCAATTAATAAACCAATTAATGCTACAGAAAGGGTTGTTATGGATTTAAAAAATTCAAAATATACTTTATCTCGGTCTTTTTGTGATTCCTCAAATTTTCCGAATAATTCTTTTAAAAATCTTTTATCAATAATGTTTCTTTAAATGTGGCACAACGGAATTGTGTATGGTGCGTTGCTGCACCGAATTAAATAAGTAAACAAAAACTTTAAATTATGTATATAGATAACAAAAAAGAACTAAGGCAATGCACTATACACGTTGTTAGTGGCAGTTTTGGTAGTATTTTGGATTGGGTAGATAATCCTGAACCAAAGAAAACAGACTTGTATAAAGTTGTGGCAATAGCGGAAGTAAATTTGCCACATACCGTCGGTAATGCAAGTATAAAAATAAGAAAACAGAAAATACATAGAAGCGGTGCAACCTGCTATACTGCAAATTTATGGGCTTTTAATAGAGGTACTGGAATAATAGGAAAAGCTGAATGTTGGAGTACAGAAGAAGCTAAAGAGATGTGTAGAGTGTGGTGGCACAACTTTGTGAGTGGTTTGGTAAATTGCCACTAACGGTTTGGCTATGTGCTGAACGAGGAACGAGTATGGCATATAGCTAGTGTTATATGCTTTTTATTAAATAATTAAATATAAAAAAAATGACATTTAAAGAAGTATTAGAACACAACGAAAAGGCTCAAGCTTATCAAGATTCATTAACTATAAATGAGCAAATAGAACTACTAAAGGAACATAAAAAAAGTGTATTTACCTTTCATATGGATGATGGTAGAAAACTAGTTAGAGGTGATTCGGAAAGTGATAGAAAGGAGATGGAAGGATTTTTTAAACAATACCCACAAACAGGTTGTAAATGGATAGAGTTTCATAAGTAATTGCATATAACGTATGGTGCTATGCGGTCGTTTTAATGCCGTATAGCACGTGTTGTACACTGTTAAAAAAGATGAATTATGACTGAACCTAAAATAGAATTAATGAACATTGACTGTTTGCCTTTTATGC
>CBFHKA010000035.1:0-23878 GCA_965656305.1 Polaribacter sp.
CTAATTTATAACCTCTTGGCAAAAAAACAAGAAGTAAAATACTAAATGAAATTCCTAACATCCAAAAGATATCACTAGTTAATAAGCGTTCATCAATAACAGAAATAGGTGTTATTATAGATGTTATTCCTAAAACAGCTAAAATATTAAAAACATTAGATCCAATTAAATTACCTAAAGAAATTGCTTTTTCTTTCTTAATTACTGCTATAATAGAAGCTGCTAATTCTGGGATACTTGTACCTATAGAAACAACAGTTACACCTATAACTCTTTCACTTACTCCATATTCTTTAGCAAGAGAAGTTGCTCCTATAATTAATAATTCTGAACCACCCCAAAGACCTAATCCTCCAATTGTAAAAAAAAGGACAATCTTATATAAAGGTAAAGGAACATCATCTTCAGGTAATTCGTCAATAACAGCAGTTTTTTGAAAACGTAAAAGATAAATAAGAAAGATGATTAAAAAAGAGAATAATATAATACCTTCATATTGCTCGATAATTTTATCGTTATATAAAAACAGAAAAAGTAGTGCAGAAGCAATCATCATAACAGGCCAATCTGTTTTATAAAAACTTTTCTGAACCTGCATAGCACCAAATAAAAGGGTAATTCCTAAAACCAAACCTAAATTAGCAATATTAGAACCAATAACATTACCTAAAGCAAGGTCAGAAGCTCCACTAAGTGCAGCATTTATACTTACAATTAGTTCTGGGGCAGACGTAGCAAAAGATACTACAGTCATTCCTATAATAATTTTAGGAATCTCCAATTTTAATGATAATGCTACAGCAGATTTCAACAACCAATTTCCACCTAAAATCAATAAAATTAAGCCTCCAATTATGAGCAAAAAATTCATTTATTATCTTTTTGGCGAAGATACATTTTTATCACTTTCTAATGAAGTCAAAAAATCAAAATGCATTTAATCCACTTTTTAATAATGGTTTTGCCTTTACTTTCTAAAAAACGATTAAAAAAGCCCTTTACTTACTTACAGTATTTAATTAAAATTAATAAATAACATTTATAATCAAAACACAAATGAAGATTAATATACTTCACTTTAAAACAAAAATCGTTTTTTTAGTTTTAAATGTAAAATCAATTTAAAAGATTTATATCCAAACATAAAGCAATATGATTTTAATCATAGTATATTCAAAAAACAATTGCGCAAATAACCTTATTTACTAACTTTTAAAAACTAAAAATTCATGATTTTACTTGCTCTTAAACTAATAAGATTTATCTCTGAAATTATATTATTAATCTTTATATAACTAACCCAAAAAAACAATTACTATGCTAACATTTATCGGAATTACACTTATTGTCATTGGAATAGCAATATTTGTATTAAAAAAAGTTTTTACTAACAATACTAATTTTAATATTCCAAATCAAAAAAGAAGTTTTCAAATCATTATTCTAGGAATTCTAATGACCATATTAAATGGAATGTTTTTTTATGCTGATGCAGGAACAGCCTATGCTGTACAATATGTAACTGGTGGTGATAAAATGATAACCACACAAGGATTAAAACTAAAATGGTGGGGAAGAATAATTCCACTTTCTTACGAAACCTCTATAAAAGATATTATTGTTGACAACAACAACCAATTACCTGGAAATGCACAAGGGATTTATAATCGAAAAGCTCAAAAATGGGAGTTTAGTGACGCTATTAAAGCAGAAATAAGTACCTCTGTTATTGTTGGCGTAAACATTAATGATGAATCAGTCTTTTTAAATATGGCTGATAGAAATAAAAGTGAAGCCAAACTGATCTTTGGTAGAGTTTTACCAAATATTGATGCTGCAATAAAAAACACTTGTAAACTGATGGATGCTCAAGACTACATATCTGGTCAGGCTTCAGATTTTGACAGATATTTTAGAGATCAATTAGAAAATGGAATGTATCAAGTAGAGCAATATTACGAAGCTGAAAATTCTAATGAAATTGTTGGTGATACCACAACAGTCAGAAAAATTAATGTAAATAAATCTAGTAAACAGAAAAAATTTAGAATTAAAAGAGATACAAATGGAAATATTGTAAGAGATAATACAAATTCCTTAAAGCAATATGGATTAAAAATTTATCAAGCACAGGTAACAGGTATTGATTGGGAAACTTCTTTTGATGAGCGTTTAGATTTACAAAAAAACGAAGTAGCACAAACTCAATTAGAGAAACAACAAGCTGAACGTGAATATTATAGAGCTAAAAAAGAAGTTGCAAAAGGAGAATCTGAAAAAGCTAAAGAACGAGCTAGATTAGAGAAAATTCAAATACAACAAACTATTGAAGCTGAAACACAGGCTAAAGTTGCTGGCTTTAATTTGATTAAAGAAAAAAAGCAATATGAAGTAGAACAGTTTAAGGCTAAAAGTAAAAAAGTAGCAGCTGATGCTCAGTACTATGAAAATGCAAAATTAGTTAGTGCTGGTTTAACTCCCCAAGAAAAAGCAGAATGGGAGTATAAAACTGCAGTAGGAGTTGCTCAACAAATTAAGGATCTAAGTTTACCTTCTACTTACATTTCTGGAAGTGAAAAAGGAAACAATAACAACTTATTAGAATCTTTAATTGGAGCAGAATTAGCTAAAAAAATGATGGCTAAGAAAAAGTAATTTCTATGCTAACAGCTCATGCTGAAAAGTATGAGTTGTTATTTTTCATTAAATTTGACGACTAATCAAATCATAATGAAAAAACAAGTCTTTAAAGTATTAGCTAAAATTAATAAAGCAATTTTACCTTCTTTTACCAAAAAAGAATTAGATATTACTAAAGCTACTAAAATGCAATTGGTAATTATTGGTTGGAGAGCTTACGTTACTATGAATTCACTAGATTAAAAACTAAAAACTTATGTTATGGCATTAGAACTTATAAATGTATTTACCGAAACTTTAATTATCGTAAATGGTGTAAAAAGTATATTAGAAGATAACAACATTTCATCTTCTATAAAAAACCATCCTGAAGCTGCTAGATTAGGAGGATTTGGATCAACTCAAAACTCAGTTGAATTATATATTGATAAAAATGATTTAGAAAAATCACTACCTATTATAGATACTTATAAATTGGAAATAAATTCATAAAAAAACACATTAGCCTTTCTAATTAAGAAAAATGCTATTATATTTGCACCCGATTTCGGCCATGTGGCGCAACTGAATAGCGCACTTGATTACGGCTCAAGAGGTTACAGGTTTGAATCCTGTCATGGTCACAAAAACTCATTTTCTTTGAAAATGAGTTTTTTTTTATTTCACTTACTTGACAAACACCTTATCAACAACTATCATTAACAATAATACACTAATTAACAGGTGTTTAAAAAACTTAGTTATGTTAAAAAATCTTAATTAACGTTTTTATATCGTCATAATATTTGCTAAAATTATAATAAATCTTTATATTTGGTTATCAAATATATCTGTTGATATTGACAGATAAATAAATGCTTTAAAGAATCCAATTCCCCCAATTATGGATATTATAAAAACTAACATAATTAAATCATTGTCGCAATTTGTTGAAAACACATTTTTCAACAATTATTTATTTAATGCTACAAAAAACTTTTTTATTCTCCTTTTGGTTGTTTATTCTAGGTTTCTGATGTTTTTGGAAACGAAAGTCTCATTGATGATTCAATTTGAAAAACTCGTTAAAATTAACACTATTAAGCCATTGAATTTAAAACTTATTTTAAACCAAAATAAGTTTGCAGAAAGTGATTCTTTTTTATTAACCCTCTAATAAAAAAGAGCATGAAAAAATTAGCTATAAAATCTAAATCAGTACTTTTCAAAATATCAAATCTTGAAAAAAAACATAAAGTAATTACTTATGCTTCACTATTGTTCTTAACAGTGTCTACATACTTTTTAAGAACAGAGAATCAAAACGTTAAAATAAGCTACGCTACATTACAAGAAAGAAATAATAGTTTAAAACAAAATATGATTATTTATAGTAGAAACTATGAAAGCTTTCCCTTGCCTATTTGGCAAAAAGTAAAAAGAGGTAATGAATTTATTGTACAATACATAAACCCTGAATACGTAAATAAATTTGGGCATAATTTTAATAATAACCAATATGCATTAATAGGTAAAAACAATTTTGCTTTATTTCCTAAAAAAATAGCTCAATTGTATTATGAGAATGATGTAGCTGTTTCTATAACAGGTAAAATAAGAGAAAGTATAGAAGAATCTTTAGATAAAAATGGAAACATTATCAAATTAAGAGTTTTAAAATGGCGAGATATAACAGATAATAAAGACACTTTGATAAATGGAATGGTAAAAGAGATTTTACCTCACAAAAAATTAGGAAAATCACCTAAAGAATAAAGTTGTTTTTTTTATGAACATTAAAAATTAAAGACTATATTTGTTAGGACAATGTATTAAATTACTTGCAAAAGTATTATTTTATTAATCCAATTCCCCCCAATGATGGATATAATCAAAATTAATATTTGTGTTTTTTATTATTTTCAAATTTTTGAAAATTTTATAATTACTTCAAATTACGTTAAAAACAGACTACAAGATTACTTCTCTTTTTCAAAGATAAGTACACTATTTGAAAATTCTTTTTCAATAGTAATCTTCATATTAGAATCAATTTCTTTTCTTTTAACATTCAACGAGAATAAAGATCAAAATTTAATATTATTAATTCTAAAAAAGGATTTGTGATATGAAAAAATTAGCTCTTAAATCAAAAAGGATTTTGTTTTCAGTTTCTAATCTAGAGAAAAAACATAAAATCATTACCTATGCCTCTTTATTATTTTTAACAATTTCTACATATTTTCTTAGAACTGAAAATCAAAATGTAAAAATTGAGTACGCTACTCTTAAAGAACGAAATTTAGGATTAAAGCAAAATATGATTATTTTCAATAGAAATTATGAAGGTTTTCCATTACCTGTTTGGCAAAAAGTAAAAAGAGGTAATCGATTTATTATACAATATGTAAACCCTATGTATGTAGAAAAATTGGGCCATTTATTCAAATATGACAAATACGAACATATTGGAAAAAGTAATTTTGATATGTTTCCTAAAAAATACGCTCAAGATTTCCATAATAAAGATTTAGCTGTTGCTGTTACTGGAGAAGTCCTACACTCTGTAGACGAAATTTATGATAAAAATGGTAAGAAAGCATTTATTAAAGTATTAAAATGGAGGCAAATTAGAAATAATAAGGACACCCTAATCTATGGTATTGTTAAAGAGTTTGTAAAAACAAAAAAATAGTTTTATACCCTTAGTATAGAATAGAAAAAGCCTTTAACAATTGTTAAAGGCTTTTTCGTCTAACCAAACTTAGTATAAAACTAACTACTACTATCTTTGTTCTTTTTCAAAATACATTTACAAACTAATCAGGTTTGAGTATTTCTTTTATGCTTTTTATCTTGCTCTATTTATATGACACAAAAGAATTTAATAAGTCACACTTTATTTAAAAAAAATAAAAAACTCGAGAATTTCTCGAGTTTTAATTTAAATATTGTTTAATTGCTATTCTATGTTCAGGAATACTCTTGTCATAGTTTTCCACCAATAACTCTAGTATTTCTGGTGGCTTAACACCTATTTCTTTTTTATGAACATATTTAGACACATATAAATTATACGTTTCTTCCATTTTCTCAAAAATTAAAAAATGTGTAGAATTTAATTCAGTATAAGCAATTTCATTTCCAAAAAATGAGTTAGAAGTATCTTTAAAGAAAACCGAAAACTCGTAATATTTTAAAACATTTTCCATATTTAAACCAATTCTGCAGATAAACCTAATTGCAATAATTTAGAACATCTAGGTTCTAAATCTTTATACTCGCCAGATTTTACAGTACATTTCCCTTTATAATGTACCAAAATTGTACATTGTTCAGCTTGCTCTAAAGTATGATCGCAAACATCTATCAAAGATTCAATAACAAAATCAAACGTATTTACATCATCATTATGTAGAACAATTTCATGCTGAAATATTTCTTGTTCTAAAACGTCAACTTCCTCCTGAATTTTTTCTTTTGTACTCATGTTTGTAAAATTACAATTTATTGTATTTTAATGCAACCCAATTATTTCTTTCAATAAAAGTTTCTAACTTTAAATTGTATTTAGAAACCTCTGCATCTATAATTGGAATGTCTTCTTTATAAAATCCGCTTAATAACAATACACCTTTATCATTTAAACAGTTTGTATAGATTTTCATATCCATCAATAAAATATTTCTGTTGATGTTAGCAATAATCACATCATATTTTTTATTGATTAACAATGATGAATCTCCTTCATAAACTTTAATAGCATCACAATTATTGCGTGAAACGTTTTCTAATGAATTCTCATAGCACCAATTATCTATATCAATTGCATCAATAGGTTTTGCTCCTTTCATTTCAGCAAAAATGGCTAAAATTCCAGTTCCACAACCCATATCTAAAGTTTTTTTATCTTCTAAATCTAAATTCAGTAAGTGTTGCACCATCATATGAGTAGTTTCATGATGACCAGTACCAAAGCTCATTTTTGGTTCAATTACGATATCATACTTCAAATTAGGATTCTCATGGAAAAGAGCTCTAATACTTACTAAATCATCAACTTGAATAGGTGTGAAATTCTTTTCCCACTCTGCATTCCAATTAGTTTGTGCTACTTCTTTTTGATTAAATTCAATAGAAAACTCTTCTGAATTTAAAATAAAAATATCTTCTAAAATTGTTGAAGTCCATTCGTTTTTCTGAATATAAGCAGTTACTCCACTTTCATTTTCAACAAAACTTTCAAAACCTACTGCTCCCAATTCAGCTATTAAAATTTCGGTTGCTGGTGCTTTAGGTGAAATTGTAAAATTGTACTCTAAATAAATATTATCCATAATAAAAAATGCATCAAGAATTTAATTCTTGATGCAAATTTATTGGTTTTAAATAGAAATTCTATAAATAAACTTCTTTTAAATCGCTTTTATAATTCCTGCAAAGTCTTCAACTTTTAAAGCAGCTCCTCCAATTAAACCACCATCTACATCTGGCTTAGAAAAAATCTCTTCAGCGTTAGCAGGTTTTACACTTCCTCCATATAATATAGATACAGCTTCAGCAACTTCTTTGTTGTATTTTTTTTCTATAATACTTCTAATAAATGCGTGCATTTCTTGTGCTTGTTCTGCTGTTGCAGTTTCTCCTGTTCCAATTGCCCAAACTGGCTCATAAGCTAAAACAATACTTTTCCAGGCAGATGCTTCTAAATGAAATAATGCATTAGATAACTGACTTTCTACTACTGCAAAATGGTTGTCAGATTTTCTATCTTCTAACAATTCTCCAAAACAAAAAATAGTTTCTAAATCATTTTCTAAAACTGCATTTACTTTTTCAGCAAGTATCTCATCAGTTTCACCAAAATAAGTTCTTCTTTCTGAATGTCCTAAAATTACAGTTTTTACGTCAATAGATTTTAACATATCAGCAGAGATTTCTCCAGTATAAGCACCACTTTTAGCTTGATGCATATTTTGTGCTACTACTTCTACTTTAGAATTATCAGCAGCTTTTACTGATGAAGATAAATTTACGAATGTTGGAGCAACAATTACTCTTGTATTATCTAACGATAATTTTTTGATAGCTTTCTTTATTCCTTTGATAAGCGCTTTTGATTCTTTCTTATCATTGTTCATTTTCCAGTTACCAGCTACTATTTTTTGTCTCATATTTTCAAACTTTTATTAAGTTGTAAATTTAAGAAATGGAAAATTAATTATGGTTTAGAAAAAGAAATAGTTACTAAAACGATTTATATTTCGTTTTTAAGTGCTTCCATAAGTTTATGATCTGATGCTTTAGTAGCTTTAAAGAGTTGAATTTCTCCTGTTTTATCAATGACCATATATCTAGGAATCCAACCTAAGTTGATAAAATCTACAAAATCACCATCATTTTGTCCTTTTGGAAAATTATAATGATCTCCTTTTAAATTATATCGTTTTATCGCTCTTTTCCATGAGGGGTTGCTTCTATCTACAGATAAAAAAACATATTTTACGTTTGGAAATTGTTCTTGTATTTTTTTAACTTTAGGAAAACCAACAATACAATCTTTACACCATGAAGCCCAAACATCAATTAATATTTTTTTCCCTTTGTGCTTATATAAAACTTCTCTAAAAGTTAATTTAGAATCATCTTGAGTTATCAACATATCTAATAGGGCTTTCTCCGAAAATTGTTTTGGATCTTCAGAACAACTCACAAAAAAGATAACAGCAAAAAGGATAAGTATTTTTCTCATTATGGAATAATATGTCAATTAAAAAGAGTCGAACTTACAAATCTTAAAAGTTAAAAATAGTATTTTTGCATAAGTTTAAACAAAAGTAATGACAACAGAACAACTTGTATCACAAATAAATCAAAAAAAATCATTTTTATGTATTGGTTTAGATGTAGATTTAAATAAAATACCTAAACATTTATTAGACTTAGAGGATCCTATCTTTGAATTTAACAAAGCTATTATTGATGCTACTCATGATTTATGTGTTGCGTACAAACCTAATACAGCTTTTTATGAAGCTTATGGGATTAAGGGATGGAAATCGCTTAAAAAAACGATTAATTATATCAACGAAAAGCATCCTGAAATCTTCACAATTGCTGATGCAAAACGTGGTGATATTGGGAATACTTCTACAATGTATGCCAAAGCTTTTTTTGAAGATTTAGCTTTTGACTCTGTTACAGTTGCACCATATATGGGTAAAGATTCTATTGAACCATTTTTAGCTTTTGAAGCAAAACATACAATTATGTTGGCACTAACATCTAATGAAGGTGCTTTTGATTTTCAAACCAAAAAAATAGGCGAAAAAGAAGTATATAAACAAGTTTTAGAAACTTCTAAAAATTGGAAAAATTCTGAAAATTTAATGTATGTTGTTGGTGCTACAAAAGCAGAATATTTTAAAGAAATTAGAAAAATTGTTCCAAATTCTTTTTTATTAGTTCCTGGAGTAGGTGCGCAAGGAGGAAATTTACAAGATGTGTGTAAATATGGTTTATCTAAAAACGTAGGATTATTAATTAATTCTTCTAGAGGAATTATTTATGCTTCTAATCAAAAAGATTTTGCCAAAGTTGCAGCAAAAAAAGCAAAAGAGTTGCAACTTCAAATGGAAAGTATTTTAAATTAAAGATAAAACAAAGACTAATTATTAAGCAATTTTAAAATAAAGTACTTCAATTTGAATTGTTAATTATTAGCAGTAATTACAGTGTAATTTGTAAAATACTATTTTCATAAAAACAACATACTGGTTTTATGATTGTTAATAATATGAAGAAGCCAAAGAAATTATTATAATTAATGAAGAAATATAATAATTTCTTAGACTTCATTCAACCCTAATTAACGATAAATATTGTATCTAATATTGGGTAAATCCTAGTACAGGAATTAATAACCATTTATAAAATATTTGTCAAAAATATTCATTAATAAAGATGAAATATAATCACAAGTTAATTTATATATTTAATTAACCGGTTTTAAACAGCAACTTCTCTATCTAAATAGCTAACCTTATTTAATTTTTGTAAAAGTTTCATTGCTCTATATGCAGCCAAATCACTAATTGATTCATCTAAAAATCTATAATTATTGGATATCTCAACTAAATTAGAGTATTGTTGTTGTAAACGGTTTTTTAGTTTTGTTAACTGTTTTTTGTAGTACATAATATAGGGGGTTTAGTATTATTATAAATATATGTTATTTTATTTGAATTGATAAGATTCATTTTCTTAAAATCTTCTTAAAAGAATTTTAAGAAAAAACCTCACCACTTAAACCCTTAGTTTAAAAATGTTTACTGAAATAAAAAACTATCTATTATCTTGTAAAGCAAAAACTTTTTGTAATAAAGCTGTATTTCTTAAACCTACTTTTTCTCTAATTCCTTTTTCTTCTTGAGTAATCATAGTAAAAACTCCTTTTAGAGCTTGGTTTGTTACATAAGCTGTTAAATCTGGATTTACTTTATTTACAAATGGAATAGAATTGTATTTAGTTATTAAGTTACTCCAAACTTTATCTGCTCCTACTTTAGAGAAAGAATTGCTTATTACTGGGCTAAAACTAATGTATAAGCTTTCAGAAGTTTTAGATTGTAAATAAGCTGTTGCTGCATTTTGTTCGCCCAATAAAATATTTTTAGCATCAGTAAAGGTGATTTCTTTAACTGCATTTACAAAAATTGGAGTGGCTGTTTTTACAGCATCTTCTGCTGCTCTATTTAATACTTTTATTCCTTCATCAGCTAAATTAGCTAATCCAATTTTACGCAAACCTTTGTCTACTGCTTGTAATTCTTGTGGCAACATAATTTTCACCAACTCATTTCTATAAAAACCATCTTTAGAAGTAAGTTTCGTTACTTGGTTTTTAATTCCATTATCTAAAGCTTGTCTTAAGACACTACCTATTTGATCTTGCGTTAAAACTCCTCCTCCATTTGGCAATTGACTTGCAATTTTTTGTAACTCTGCACATCCTGTAAATTGAATTGCAATTACTAAAACTAATATTCTTTTAATCATTTCTATGGTTTTATTTTCTAATTATTTGACCCTATTATTTAGGAATAGTCACTTTTATTTAAAACAATCTGTTTTTTTATCATAGCCATAAGGACAATGCTTACAGCCACTTTTACAGCAATACCCTCGTTTTAAATGATATTTTTCAGTAAAAACTTTATAACCTTGTTCATTCAAATAAAAATCATCAGGTTCTAATTCTATTCTTGGTTTAAACATACTACAAAAATAAGTCAATTATGGTTTATTTAAAGGTCAATCTTTTATATTTTACAGAATTGATTCTTAAAACTTTATAATCTAAAATATAATTTTGGAACAATCTCCAAGGAAATTTATCTCCTTGTTTTGGTAAAATATCTTTTGCTCTATGAATATAACCTAAATCTAAGTTAATTAGAGGTAATTCTCCAAGATTAGGCTAAAGCTGGACTTTTAAAAAATAAAGTTTCTACTACTTTTCCTTCTGATATTGATAAAATGAGAACAATATTTCCTGATCTAAACATTAGGAAAGAGGTTTTATTTGTGCATGATGATAAATACATTACTTCAGCTGGAGGTGCAAAATCTTTTGAAGCAGCTTTGTATTTATGTGAATTTTTATATGGAAAAGAAATTGCTTAATCTTTGGCTGGAAGTAATTTATTGGAATTTAGAAACTGTTCCGCATTTAATTATCAATAAAAAATAGAGTTTCTATATTTTAACTCTAATTATTCTAGACAGTTTTTTCTTTTTTCCTAATAAAATAACTTCGTCATTATTTGGTGTAATTACTCCTTGATTCACTTTATAAAATACCTTAGAATCTTTGTCATCAATTAACTTATTATAGTCAAAAGAACCATTATTATCAATGGTAATTACATATAGATTAGATTTCTTTGATGAAGTCTGTTTAAAACTAATTCTATCATCACTTATTTTTTTTATTTTATCAGAGATATTTATAAAATAATGAGTCTTATCATTCAAAGAAATAGGCGTAAAAGAACTGTTGGCACTACCAGTTTGAGCTTTATTAATGTTTCTAGACCAGATTAAATCTCCTTCTTTATTCATTTTTAGAGCAATCAAATCGTCATAATGTTGGACTGTATATGTAGTCATTGCTCCATTAGCTCCCATCATTGTGTGCACTGTAATATAATCTTCTTCTGCACTCATTACTATATCTCCATTTTCCAACACTTCAATACTTCTAAACTCTATATTTTTGAGTCCTTTTTTTACTCTTCTTTTCTTTTTACCTTCATTTTCACCATATTTATCTGTTAAGAATGTATCAGAAAAAGGATTGAATTTTTTAGTTTCAACTTCAAATGTTAACGGATTTATATTAATTAAACAAGCACCATTTAACCTGCCTTCATTCTCATTTCCATAAAAGCCTATACAAGATAAATTATTGTCAGTTTTAATTAAACTTAATGAACTAATATATTTATCTGGGTTTTTAAAGCTTACAATCTTTTCACCATTTTTATCAATTTTACTCAACTCAAAATGATAATTCGTTTTCCCTTTTTTCTTTTTTCTTCTTGATTCATTTTCATAAGATTTTCCTAGAAAATAAAGAGTTCCATCATTATCATCTACTTCAATTGTATTGTAATCAAAATACCTATCTTTTATTGGTTTTACAACTAATTTGTGATATACAAGTTCAAAACTATCATTGTAAACAAATACTTTATGAGTTTCTTTTTCTTTATTTTTTATATCAAAATTAATAGCTATAAAATTATTATTTTTAGACATAGTAACACTACCTAAGTGATCAGAATCTAATTGACCAATTCCATTATTTAAATAAAATGGAAAAATCATAATTTCAAAATACTTTTTAAAATTTTCTTCTGATAAAGAAAGCAGCTCTTTAGATTTAAAATTAAATGATTCTAAATCAGTGGATAAAACCTTATACTCAATAAATCTTTTTATTCTAGATTTATTAAACTCTATTAAATAAAGCTTGCCGTTTTTTATGAAAGCATTTTCAATCCTATTTTGTTTTACTTTGAATTCATATTCTTTTTTTAGATTCAAATCAGCATCAAAATGCTGAATATAATATCCTTTTAAAGTTTTAACAATAAGTCCTCCATAATAACTCCTAATGGTAATCAAACCTCCATTATCGTCATTTAAAGCAAAAAGCAATGTGCTATTTTTCTTCTTATCCTTAAATATTTTCCCCTTAGTTATATCAAAGTTTTGAGAATATGTAAATGCTGAGACAAGAAGGAAAGCAAGTAAAGTAAACTTTTTCATGGATTTTTATTTTTGAGATTTCAAATATAAAGTTATTCTTTCAAAATCATCAACATAATTAAACTTAGAATTTTTGGCATTCTTTTTGTTAAAGAAATGTTAAGTATTAAAACTCAACTTACCTAAACTTTAGTGAATAATGACTTCTCGAATTTTCTCGAAAAGACATTTAAAAAATCAAATTTATTAACTTTTAAAACTAGGTATTATGAGTAGAAAAGAATCACCAGAAATTAATGCAGGTTCAATGGCTGATATTGCATTTTTATTATTAATCTTCTTTTTGGTAACCACTACAATGGATGTAGATTCAGGAATTAACAGGAAAATTGCCAAGAAAGAAAAAGTTCCTCAGAACTTTTTTATCAAAGAAAAAAACATTTTAGAGGTAAACATAAATTTTAATAATGAATTGTTTGTAGATGGAGAAATTATTGAACTTCAGGATTTAAAACAAATTGCTATTCGTTTTATTGACAATGGTGGTGGTTTTGATAAAAATAAAAAAACTTGTGATTATTGTGAGGGGAATCAATTATCAACTTCTTCAGATCATCCTTCAAAAGCATTTATTTCTTTAAAAGCTGATAGAAATACCTATTATGAAACCTATATTTTGGTTTTAGACCAACTAAATGCTGCTTATACTGTTTTACGAAATAAACTTTCTGTAAAACTATATCAAAAAAATTATGAGAGTCTTTTAGATGATTATAAAAAATCGAATAATTTGGCTAAACCCATAGAAGCTAAAATTAAATTAATTCGTAATAAATACCCGCTCTTAATATCTGATGTAGAAATCAAAAACTGATATTGTACTCACAAATTTTATTAGTACTTTTACCTAAAATCAATCTTTATTAATGCTAGATTTTATTGAGTTTACTGTTTTAGATGTCTTAGATATATTACTAGTTGCAATATTGCTCTATTACATTTACAAGCTATTAAAAGGCACTGTAGCCATTAATATTTTTATTGGAATTGCTTTCATTTTCTTGATTTGGAAAATAACGCAAGCACTTAGAATGGAAATGCTAAGTGGTATTTTAGGTTATTTACTTTCTGGTGGTGTTATTGCTTTAATTATTGTTTTTCAACAAGAAATCAGAAAGTTTTTATTGATGATTGGAACAACTAATTTTTCAAACAAAAAGAGTTTTTTAAATCAATTAAAATTTCTAAAATCTGAGATTGGTTCAGAAATAAATACTGATGTTTTAGTAAAAGCCTGTAATAATATGTCAAAAACTAAAACTGGCGCTTTAATAGTTTTGGAACGCACAAATAGTTTAGATTTCTTGATAAATACAGGTGACCATATGAATGCTTTGGTAAACGAAGTTATTCTTGAAAGTATCTTTTATAAAAACAGTCCTTTACATGATGGAGCTACAATTATTAGAGATAATTTTGTGGTTGCTACTCGAGTTGTTTTACCTATTTCTGATAGTAACAAAATACCTGCTAGATTTGGCTTAAGACATAGAGCAGCAATAGGAATTAGCGAAAAAACAGATGCAGTTTGTTTATTAGTTTCTGAGGAAACTGGAGAAGTTTCTTATATTAAAGATGGTGAATTTGTATTATACACTACCCAAGATGAATTGAATGAGAAACTGAAAAGTGATTTGATGTAAATAGTACTCTAAGAAGCTACATCTAAACTAAACTGCTTGTCATACAAGTTTTTGTAATACCCATCTTCTTTTTCCAATAATTCTAAATGAGTTCCTTCTTCAACAATTAAACCTTTGTCCATCACAATAATTTTATCAGCTTGCTTAATTGTGGCTAATCTATGAGCAATTACAATAGATGTTCTGTCTTTTGTAATCGTTTCAGTAGCATATTGAATCATTTGTTCTGCATGTGCATCTACAGAAGATGTTGCTTCATCCAAAATTAAAATGCTAGGTTTACTTACATAGGCTCTTAAAAAAGCAATTAACTGTCTTTGACCTGATGATAACATTGCCCCTCTTTCTTTTACATTATAATTGTAACCTCCAGGAAGTGTCATTATAAAATCATGAATACCTATTTGTTTTGCAGCTTTTTCTACAGTATCTAAAGTTATATTTTCATTTTTTAAAGTGATGTTGTTTAATATTGAATCAGAAAATAAAAACACGTCCTGCAATACAATCGCCACTTGATTTCTTAAACTTTCTAAAGTATATTTATCTATAGAAATTTCATCAATTGCTATGGTTCCAGAATCAATTTCATAAAAACGATTGATTAAGTTGATAATAGTTGACTTTCCTGCACCAGTTGCACCAACAATGGCAATTGTTTGTCCACTTTTAACATCCAAAGAAATTCCTTTTAAAACTTCTTCTTGTTTTACATAGCTAAATCTAACATCTTTAAAACTAATATCTCCTTTTAAATTTTCAGCTTTTATAATTCCACTTTTAGCAATAGTACTATTAGTATCTATCACTTTAAAAACACGCTCTCCAGCTACAATTCCCATTTGCAATTGATTGAATTTATCAGCAATTTGACGTAAAGGTCTAAACAACATTTGTGCAAATTGAATGAAACCCATTATCATACCAATATTAATGCCTGAATTCTGAACCACTTGTCCACCTCCAAACCAAACAATCAATCCAATACCAATAGAAGATAATATTTCTGCAATTGGAAAAAATATCGAAAAATACCAAATGGTTTTAATATTCGCTTTTTTGTGCTTGTCATTAATCGCTTTAAAATTCTGATATTCAATTTTTTCACGATTAAAGAGTTGTACAATCTTCATTCCTGTAACTCTCTCTTGAACAAAACCATTCAAATTCGCAACTTGGTTTCTTACTTCTTGAAAAGTTGCTTTTATAGCTACTTGAAATAATTTAGTAGCATATATCAATATTGGCAAAATTGATAAAGTGATGAGTGCCAATTTCCAATTTAAAACTAACATTACAACAGTAACAGCAAGCATTTTAAGAATATCACTTAAAATTGTAAAAACTCCATTACTAAAAAAAGCGGCAATAGTTTCGATATCAGAAACGACTCTTGTTACTAATTTACCTACTGAGTTATTATCGAAATAAGACATTTTAAATTGTAAAATATGTCTGAAAATTTTTGCTCTTATATCTCTAATAATATGTTGCCCAACCCAATTTGCAAAATAAATAAAAGTGAATTGTAATAACACTTCTACTAGTAAAATACCCAACATCAATAAAGTGTAATTTAATAACCCTACTTTATCATGCGAAAGAATGTAATCATTAACAGTATTAATTAAAATAAGTGGTGATAATACCGAAAAAGAGGCTAAAAGTATGGTAGAAGCAGAAGCTATAAAAAAGTATAAACGATAACGTTTTGCAAAAGACATAAGTCTCGAAAATATCTGCAAATCAAAAGCATTTCCTGTTTTTTCTGCCAAAGTTTAGTATTTTATGTTTGTTAAAAATAATCCTTTTGCAGGAACTGACAATCCTGCTTTACTTCTATTTTTGCTTTCTATAATTGTTCTAAAATCGTCTACTGAAATTTTACCCAAACCAACATCTAACAAAGTACCAACTATAGCTCTTACCATATTTCTAAGAAATCGATTTGCAGAAATATAGAATGTTAACTCATTTCCTTCTTTACTCCAATAAGCTTCAGTAACATCGCAATTAAAAGTATATACTTCTGTTTTTACTTTAGAAAAAGTTTGAAAATCTGTATATTCTAGCAATAATTTTGCAGCTTTATTCATCAATTCTAAATTGGGTTTTTGAGAATGAATTTGCCAAGAAAAATCTAATGAAAAAGGGTTTCTACCCAACCAAATTTTGTACTCATAGCTTCTAGAAGCAGCATCAAACCTTGCGTGTTTTTCATCATCAACTAAAAAAACATTTTGAACAGCAATATCATTTGGCAATATAGAATTCAGTTTAAAAACAACTTCTTTTTTTAATTCTTTATCTATATCAAAATGCGCAAACATTTGTGATGCATGTACTCCAGCATCTGTTCTTCCTGCTCCTACTACTTCAATTTTTTCTTGAAAAATAGTACTTATTGCAATGTTCAGTTTCTCTTGTACAGAAATTGCATCTGGTTGAATTTGCCAACCATGATAATTTTTTCCATTGTAAGAAAGTTCTATAAAATATCTCAAGAAAATATATTTTTTTGAAGAGTTCAAAATTACGAAATTTATTTTGTTATCCTTACTTTTGGACACTAAGAGGCTTTAAGTATTTTACTTTGCTGAAAATAAAATTTCTTTTTACAATTCGAATGAAGAAAATCTTGTTATTATCTGACACACATGGTTTTATTGATGATCAAATCTTAAAATTTGTAAAACAAGCTGATGAAGTTTGGCATGTTGGAGATATTGGTAATTTAGAAGTTACAGATACCTTAAAAAAAATAAAACCTTTACGTGCTGTTTTTGGTAATATTGATGGTAGTGATGCAAGAGCTGAATTCCCTTTAGATAATAAATTTACTGTTGAAGGAGTATCTGTTTGGATGACACATATTGGAGGTTATCCAAATAAATATAATTTAAGAATTCGAGAAGAAATTGCAAAAAATCCACCAAAAATATTTATTGCTGGTCATTCACATATTCTCAAAGTTCAATATGATAAAAAATTGAACTTATTGCATTTGAATCCTGGTGCCGCTGGAAAGCATGGTTTTCATAAAATAAGAACCATGCTTCGTTTTGAACTGCAATTGGGGGACATTAAAAATTTAGAAATTATAGAATTAGCTAAACGTGGTTAATTTCTTCTTTTTCTATAACAGGAAGTTCTACAGATATTTTAGTACCATTATTAAATGATGATTCTATTAAAAACTTTCCTTTCATCATTTGAATTCTGGCATCTATTTGATTAATACCTAAACCATCTTTCATATTAATTTTTGTTTTATCAAAACCCAAACCATCATCAGATATAACTAGAAATAACATTTTACTTTCCTCTTTTAATTCAATTAATGCATTTTCTGCTTTACTATGTTTTAAAATATTATTAATAAACTCTTGAATAATATTATAAACTTTAATTTCAAAATCTTGATGATATCTTCCAATATTACTTATTTCCGTTTCTATATTTAATACTGAATTAGAGTATTTTTCGGCAACGTCTTTTATCGCAAAATCTAATCCAAATTTTAATAAAACTGAGGAAACCAGTGTATGTGATAGATCTCTTACTTTATGAGAAGCTTCTAAAATTATTTCTTGGGTTTTATGTATTTCTAAAGGTGTACTTCCATTAAATTGTTTTCTAGTAGCCTGTAAATGAAGGTTAGCTGAAGATAACAGAGCACTTACACTATCATGTAAAGTTTCTGCTATTTGTTTTCGTTCAGATTCTTTTCCATCTATAGTTGCATTTAAAATTCTAACTTGTGATTCAGATTTTAATTTTTCTAAATTTTGGTTTTGAATTAATTCTGTTTGAGATAATTCTAGTGCTAAATTTTTTCTTTTTAGATTATAAATATTTAACCAATACACTAATGAAATAATAATAATAACTCCAATAATTCCAGCAATCCAAAAACTTCTTTGCGCTTTTAAGCGTTTATTTTCTTCTTGTTTTTGAAAAAAATTTTTTTTTGCTTCAAAGTTATATTTCGAATCCAATTCCTCAATCATTTTCCTAATTTCTTTATCTCTTAGAGTATCTTTTATTTCATAAGAAAGCTCTTGATAAATATAAGCTTCGTAATCCTTTAACTTATACAAATTATAAGCTAAATTAAAATACAATTGTTCTCTTACCCTTAAAGCTCTATCACTCTTTTCGTATTTTATTAAATCTAAAGCTTCTCTATATTTCTCTTTAGCCTTATCATAATTATTTTCACTTAAATAAATACTTGCTAGATTACCCAAAGCTACTGATTCAGATATTTTACTATTTAACTTTTTATGTATTGAGATTGCTTCTATTGCATAGCTTTTCGCTTGATTGTATAAAGTGTCTTGCATATAAATACCTGATAGAGTTGATGATGCTCTAGCCTTAAAAGAAAGCGACTCAGTATTTAAATCCTTAAAATTCAGTATTTTCCTATAATAATATCTTGCAGAATCAACTTGTCCTAATCTCAAATATCCATTACCCAAATAGTAATAAGATTCTATTAAATAAGGTTTGTTATTATTTTCTTTATTATCGGAATAGATATCTTTTTCTTTTAAAATTTGTAAAGATTTTTTAACATATAAAATAGCTTTGTTATGATTATTATTATTTTCAAAAATCTTTGCAATTAAAAAAGTAGTTCTATATCGGAGTTCATTATCTATATTAAATTTTAAAAGATTCAGAGCTCTTTCTAAAGATTTTGGATAATTCTTTTGATTAAATAATTTTTCAATTTCTTTAAATTCTTTTTTAACACCTGGAGTATCTAATTTTTCTTTTAACTTTAAAAAAGAATTTTCTTTGTAAGAAAACTCTTTTTTACATACTGAATGCACATTAGTAAAAGATAATGTAAATGAAAAAAAAATAACGAATTTTAAAATTTTCAAAAAACTACAATTTTTATGAATTAAGATAAATTAAAACCTACTTTTGAGTTTATATCATCAATCAATAATAATAATTGGCTTTCTAATTCTTCTATATTCAGATGATTTTGCATTAGCATTAACAATATGATTTACAAAATCAATTTTTAAAGTTTCTCCTTCAACACCTTCTAAGGTTCTAGAAAAATTACTTTCTACCCCTGCTCCATCTTCTAAATGAACTTCGTAAGCACTAATCTCCTCATTATAAACAAATGATACATCTACTTTATCATTTACACTAAAATCTAAACTAAAAGTACCATCTTGATTGCTTTCAATACTATATCCTGCTAATTTACTAGAATCGTTAGACTTTCTTAAAGAAATGTTATCATCAAAGATAGAAATATACTGTTTTTTGTCTGTATCTGTATCTATAAACCCAACTTTTAGTTTATTGTTATCAATCAATAATTCTTGAGAATTATTCTTTTGCGTTTTATTTGAAGACGAAGATATTAAATATTGACGTGTATTATCTGTAGATTTAAAAACTCTGTCAATTTTGGTATTTTCATCAAAATCTAAAGAGTAGGCTCCAGCAGCATCTCTTTTAACTTTGTAGGTCTTTTTTAAATTTAGGTTTTGATTTTCTGTAATTAATGAATCTTCACTTGAACAAGATGTGAACACTAAAGATACGATAGCAATTAATGCCAAAAATTTACTTTTTTTCATGGTTTATAAAATTAAATTGGGTTATAGATATGTAACTAGGATTTTGCAATGCACACAATAAAAAAATTAAATTTGGGGGAACTCATAAATCTTTTAGGGATTAACCATAAAAAATAGCCAAAGATTATAAGTTTTCTAAATTAAATTCTTTAAAAGTTATACTATTTTGTATTTTACTGCATACATTGCTAGTCCTACTGAATTTTTCACTTTTAACTTTTTCAATAATTTTTTTCTATGTGTTTCTATGGTACTAATACTTACATTTAATTTGTCTGCTATTTCTGGAGTATTAAGCTGTTTCGTTATTAATTTTAAAACATCTAATTCTCTTTCTGTCAGCGTATCAATTAAAAATTCTCTTGGCAACTCACCTTCTGCAACTTGTTGTCCTGCTAAAGTTTTTAACAATATTTTTTGAATATCATCACTAAAGTATTGCTCTCCATTTGCAACTGCTTTTATAGCTTCAATGATGTGTTCTCCAGCATTGTTTTTAGTAATATATCCCTTACAACCAAGTTTTAACATTTCTTGAACTATCTTAATATCATCATAGCTAGATAAAATAATAACTTTCTGCTTGATTTTATTTTCTTTGAAATATTTTAAAACTCCAATACCATCTATAATAGGCATTGTTATATCTAGTATTAAAACATCTGCTTTGTTTTGATCATTATCAAACCAATCTATTACTTGTTTGCCTGTAAGAGAAAAATCTCTAACGCTTATATCTTTATCAGTATTTATTACAGCTATGATTCCGTCAATTACAATTTTATGATCATCAGCTACGTGAACGTATATTTTGTTTTCCATTGTTACACTACAAATTTAAACTTCTTATTATCTCTATACAATCCCTGTAAACAGGGAAATTTTCTTCTCCCTGTAAACAGGGAGGCTTCTCCCTGTTTACAGGGATACCACATATCAAAAAACACTGAAATACAGCTACTTACATTAATTAAAACTAATTGTAAATATACAAAACTATAACATTTTAAAAAAGAATGATAAAAATAATTCTTTCTAAAAAACAAAAAACCGAGAAAAGATCTCGGTTTTTTTTCGCACTAAATATACTATTTGTTAGTTTTATCGTAATCTATCTACAGATTTTACGAGATCTTCATCCTTTTTAATGGCTTTGTTTGCCAAAACAATAAGCAAAATAACCAAAATTGGTAAAAACATCCCAATACCTTTCTCAGAAACTAATGTTTCTCCAGATAATGTTAGAGATAAATAAATCAATAATCCTAATAAAAAAAGGTTTATCAAAATTATAATACGTCCAATTACGAATTGTAATTTTCTATTATTAAATAAAAAAATTGCTATTAAAGATAAAATAGCAGACATAATGAACATTAAAGGAATTACTTTTAACGTAATTACTTCTTTATAAAACAAATCTACAACAAAAATTTCTTCTTTAATAGTATTCCACAGGTTAAATATAAAAATTAAACCTCCAGAAACTACTGAAGCTAAAAATAAATATATGGTTTGTATTCTTTGAATCATAAGTAAATATTGTGTGGCAAAAGTAAAATTTCTTTTTTAAAAAAAGAAAACTTGAAAGTAAAAAAAAAAGTATATATTTGTGGTATAATAACCGCACAAAAGATTTTTGTATAGTACTATATACAATACTTAAAAACTCAAAATAATCAATTTTAATTTATCTTAACTATTTAAGATTTATCATAACTTAATACATATATAAATGTTCGAAATTTCTGAACTGAAAGCAAAAACGCTTGCTGATTTGCAAATTATTGCAAAGTCTATAGGACTTACTAAAACCAGTCAATTAAAAAAATTAGATTTGGTTTATCAAATATTAGACACTCAAGCCGCTAATCCTACTTCTGAAAAGAAAACCAGTCCAACAAAAAAAGTTGTTTCTGCTGAAGTAAAATCTACTTCTGAAAAACCTAAGAGAAAAAGAGTTGTAAAAAAAGCACCAACAAAAGCAACTGAAGAACCAACAAAAGATCCTGAAACTGAAGTAGAAGAAAAAAAAGTTGTTCAAAAAGATGATAAAACTGAAGCCAATAAAAGTGCTGATGTAAAAGTTGAACCTAAAGATACAAAAGAACAAAAAACTGCTAATAATAATCCTCAAAGAAATAATAAAAATCAGGCTAGGAGTAATAATCAGCAGAACAATAAAAATAAGAACAATAATCAAAATAGAGACAAAAAACCACAAGTAAGCAGGGGTAATAAGTCTAACAACAGATATAGAGATCCTGATTTTGAATTTGATGGAATTATTGAAAGTGAGGGTGTTTTAGAAATGATGCCTGATGGTTATGGTTTTTTGCGTTCTTCTGATTACAACTATTTATCCTCTCCAGATGACATTTATGTTTCACAATCTCAAATAAAATTATTTGGTTTAAAAACAGGAGATACAGTTAGAGGTAATGTTCGTCCACCAAAAGAAGGAGAAAAGTATTTTCCTTTAATAAGGGTTTCAAAAATAAATGGATTAAACCCTAACATTGTTAGAGATCGAGTTTCTTTTGAACACTTAACACCATTATTTCCTCAAGAAAAATTTAATTTGGCAGAAAAAGGAAGTTCTTTATCAACAAGAATTATCGATTTATTTTCTCCAATTGGAAAAGGTCAAAGAGGTATGATTGTAGCTCAACCTAAAACTGGTAAAACTATGCTTTTAAAGGATGTAGCCAAAGCAATTGCTTATAATCATCCAGAGGTATATCAAATTGTTTTATTGATAGATGAACGTCCTGAAGAGGTAACAGATATGCAAAGAAGTGTTCGTGGAGAAGTAGTTGCTTCTACTTTTGATGAACCTGCAGATAAACATGTTCGTGTTGCTAATATTGTTTTAGAAAAAGCAAAACGTTTGGTAGAATGTGGCCATGATGTAGTAATTCTATTAGATTCTATTACTCGTTTGGCTAGAGCTTATAACACAGTTGCTCCTGCATCAGGTAAAATACTTTCTGGTGGTATAGATGCAAATGCACTACACAAACCAAAACGTTTCTTTGGTGCTGCTAGAAACATAGAAAATGGAGGTTCTTTAACTATTATTGCTACTGCACTTACTGAAACTGGTTCTAAAATGGATGAAGTTATCTTTGAAGAATTTAAAGGAACAGGTAATATGGAACTTCAATTGGATAGAAATATTTCTAATAGACGTATTTATCCTGCAATAGACTTAATCAAATCTTCTACAAGACGTGATGATTTACTTCTTGATGATAAAACCGTTCAAAGAATGTGGGTTTTACGAAAATATTTAGCTGATATGAACCCTATTGAAGCTATGGAATTTATTAATGATAGAATTAAGTTCTCTAAAAATAATGATGAGTTTTTAATATCTATGAACGGATAAAAATAGAATTACATCTTAATCATAAGCCTTTTTGAATAATCAAAAAGGTTTTTTTTGGACTTTACTTAAGTATAAAAAGTACATTTTTGGCACTTATCAATAGAACAAAAAGTATTCTATTAAATAGTCATTATTTAATGAAAAAATAAAAAAAGTACTTTAAAATTAAAACAAAAAAATCCGTTCAAAATTTGAACGGATTTTAATTTATTTTGAAAAGACGATGAATACTAGTTATTGTACATTATAGTTCTATTATCTACTATATCTGATGC
>CBFHKA010000036.1:0-85187 GCA_965656305.1 Polaribacter sp.
TATGTTTTGGTAATGTATAGACATTGTTTTAGCAATACTATTAAAACTCTTAAACTTAGCTTGTCTTCCTTTTTCATCCCATTTAGCTAGCCTAATTAATGCTGAAGTTTTATCTTTTGGTTGATTATCAGTCCATTTACTGCTATATTTGTAAAGTAAATATCTACTTCACCACTTTTATAAGTAAATTAACGCTTATTTAGCTGATAGATAACTATTTCTTTACTTATGTAGGCGTCTGATTAGGTGGACTAGTTTATGGTAAAAGTTATTTAAGGTGAAGTGTGTAGCTTTATTAAAGCGATTCTCTATCTATAAAATTAAATGGCACTTTTATTTTTCCTTTCGTTTTGTCTAGTATCATTTTGGCAGCAGTTTCTCCCATAACTTTAAAGTCGGTAGACATTACAGTGATTCCTAAAAGTTCTTTTAAAGGTGTGTCATTATAAGAAATAATACCTATTTCACTACCTAGTTTAAATTCATCTTCTCTAACTTGTTTTACAAGATTTACAAGGTCAGCTTCTTCAATAGTAATAAATAAATCCCCTTTTTTTAAAATCATGTCTTCAAAGATTTTATCAAGTATTTCAAAGTCTAATTTATGTTCTATACAAAATTTTCTAAAACCGTGTAAAATTCTTTTAGGATATGGATATATAGCCTTTTCAGGATATACTAATATTATTTTTTTATATTTCTTAATTTTATCTAAGCCTTTATTTAGGGCATGGTAAATGTCATTTTCAAAGTCCTGATAAACCTGAGTTATATTTTTATTTAAAGAAGATTTTATGTTATCTAAGATAATTAGTTTTTCAATGGGTATTAATTTCATTGCTTTAGCCACGTTTTCAGGTAAACTAATATGTTTTAGGTTGTCTGTTTTAAAATGAGGCATAATAACAAAGTAGTCATACACTCCTTTGTTTTTTTCAATCAGATTTAAAAAAAGTGATTCATCACAATGGTAGATGTGTAAATCTGTGTGAGAATTTGCACCAATGCTATTTATAAAATGGTTGTAAATTCTTAGTTTATATGAACTAAGTTTATTTACTAGAAATAAAATATTAATTTTAGAAATTAATTTGGTTCTAGATATATAGAAACCTTTACCTCTAATAGAAACAATTACTTTGCGTTCTTTTAGTATACTATATGCTTTTTCAACAGTATCTCTTGATAAATAAAATTCTTCACTAAATTTGTTAATTGAAGGGATTTTTTGATCCATCTTAAGGTTGCCTAGTGAAATATTGTCAATTATAGAGTCTATAATTTGCTGGTACTTTGGTATTCTAGAATTCTCATCTATTTTTATGAATTTAATCATATCCATGCTTCTAAAAATTTAATCAATTTAAAATAAATTAATTATTAAAAATAACTAAATTATTCTTAATATGAAGCATGTTTAGTGTTGTTTTTTTACTTTTTAGAGAGAATCTCTATGTATGAAATTAAAGGGCACTTTTACAATTCCTTTTTCACTATTTAAAATCATCTTAGATGTAGTCTCTCCCATGTATTTAAAGTCTGTAGATATAACTGAAATTCCAAGTAACGCTTTTAAGGGTGTGTCATTGTATGATATTACACCAATATCATATCCCAACTCAAATTCTTGTTCTCTTATTTGTTGTATTAAGTTTACTAAATCATCTTCTTCAATTGTTATAATTAAATCTCCATTTAATAGAATCATATGGTCGTAAACTCTGTCTATTACATCAAAATCTAAGTTGTGCTCAATGCAAAATTTCATGAACCCTTTTTTAATTCTCTTAGGATATGGGTAGATAGTTGATTCAGGATAAACTAGAATTATTTTTTTATATTTTGATATTTTTTCTAAGCCTCTTTTTAGGGCATTAAAAATATCATTCTCATAATCTTCATATATGGTGATAATGTTGTCTTTTATGGGGATGTTTTTGTTATCTAATATTATGAGTTTTTCCTTGGGTATTTTGTTAATAGCATTAGAAACAGCATTAGTGGTACTTGAGTGCTGTAGTTTCTCAGTTTTAAAATGGGGCATAATTATATAATAATCGTAGGCCTTTTTGTGTTTGCTAAGTAAATTTAAAAACAAAGATTCATCACAATGATAAATATGAAGATCAACATAACAGTTTGGGCCAATGCTATTTATAAAAGATTGGTAAATTTCCATTTTATACCAGCTTAACTTATTAATTAGAAACAATATGTTTACTTTAGAAATTAGTTTTGTTCTTGAAATGTAATACCCTTTTCCTCTAATAGAGCGTATTATTTTTCGGTCTTTTAGTATACTATATGCTTTTTCTACTGTATCTCTAGAAAGATAGAACTCTTCACTTAGATTGTTTATAGATGGTAATTTTTGATCAATTTCAAGAGTTCCATTAGAAATATTAGAAATAATAGAGTTCACTATTTGCTGATACTTTGGGATTCTTGATTCTATGTCTATGCTAATAGATTTGTATTTATCCATAAGTTGTTTTTTAAGTGTAAAAAGTATTTTATAGTTTAGAGGAACGTTAAAGTTGAAAAATAATTAAATAGTTTGAGTTATTAATCCTGCGCTATCCTGATGTTGATTTTTAATAATTAAATGAAGTGAAAAATAAAAATTAATCAACATTTTTAATTTACCATATAGTACAGGATACAAAAGTTTAAAATCAGGTATATTTTTGATTCAATAATTTTTTTAATAAAAACATAAGAAATGACCAAGACTTTTAAATACGTCGATTATTTATGGGATCAAGAAAAGGCAGATGCTTTAGGAGATGATCAAGTAGCATTATTTTTATACCGTTCAAATATTTTAGGAGCAGATTTAAGAATAACAAATTATGGAGGAGGAAATACAAGTTGTAAAACCATAGAGAAAGATCCTTTAACTAATGAAGAGGTAGAGGTAATGTGGGTAAAAGGTTCTGGAGGAGATATTGGTACTTTAAACAGAGCAGGAATTGCAGGTTTATATACAAGTAGATTAAGAGATTTAAAAAAAGTTTATAAAGGGCTTCATGATGAAGATAGAATGGTTGGTTTATTCAATCACTGTATTTACGATTTAGACAGTAAAGCACCTTCAATTGATACACCTTTACATGGTTTATTGCCATTTGCACATATAGATCACTTGCATCCAGATGCTTTAATTGCAGTTGCTGCAGCTAAAGATAGTGAGCAAGTTACCAAAGAAATTTGGGGAGACACAATGGGTTGGGTGCCTTGGCAAAAACCAGGATTTGACTTAGGTTTACAGTTAGAAAAATGTTTAGCAGATAACCCTGGGATTAGAGGAATTGTTTTAGGTTCTCATGGTTTATTTACATGGGGAGATACTTCTTATGAGTCTTATATGAACAGTTTAGAAGTTATTGAAATGGCTTCTGAGTATATAGAGAAAAAACTAAAAGAACAAGGAGAAGTTTTTGGTGGTCAAAAAGTTGAAAGCTTACCTGCTGATGAACGTAAAGAAAAGGCAGCACAGTTAATGCCTTTATTAAGAGGATTATGTTCTTCAGAAAACAGAATGATTGGTCATTTTTCTGATACTGATGTTGTAATGCAATACATCAACAGTAACGATTTAGAAAGGTTAGCGCCAATGGGTACTTCTTGTCCAGATCACTTCTTGAGAACTAAAATTCAGCCATTAGTATTAGGTTTAGATAAAAATGAAGATTTATCTGATGCAGATGCAATTTCAGCTAAATTAGAACCAGCATTTGAAGCATATCGTCAAGAATATGCAGATTACTATAATACGTGTAAAAAAGATAATAGCCCAGCAATTCGTGATGCAAATCCAGTAATCATTATTTATCCTGGAGTTGGTATGTTTAGTTTTGCAAAAAACAAACAAACAACAAGAGTTGCAAGTGAATTTTATATCAATGCAATTAATGTAATGCGAGGTGCAGAAGCTATTACAGCATATACTTCATTACCAAGACAAGAAGCTTTTGATATTGAATACTGGTTGTTAGAAGAGGCAAAACTACAACGTATGCCAAAAGAAAAACCATTATCTAGAAAAGTAGCTTTAGTAACTGGAGCTGGTGGTGGAATTGGTAAAGCAATTGCAGATAAATTAGCTGCAGAAGGAGCAAATGTTGTGTTAACAGATATTAATGAAGAAGCTTTAAAAGAAGCGCATGCTACTTATGCAAGAGATGTGTCTGCGTACGCACTTTGTGATGTAACAAATACAGATTCTATAGCAAGTGCTTATAAAAAAGCTGTTTTAGAGTTTGGTGGAGTAGATATGATTGTACACAGTGCAGGATTAGCAATTTCTAAACCATTAACAGATACTACAGATAAAGACTGGAATATTTTACAAAGTATTTTAGTAAAAGGTCAATTTGATTTAGCAAAACAATTTGCTTTAATCGTTCGTAAACAAGGTTTAGGAGGAGATTATATTGCAATTGCAAGTAAAAACGGATTAGTTGCTGGACCAAACAATGTTGCTTACGGAACTGCAAAAGCAGCGCAACAACATATGGTACGTTTATTAGCAGCAGAATTAGCTAAAGATAAAGTAAGAGTAAATACCGTAAACCCTGATGGAGTAATTGTTGGAAGTAAGATTTGGGAAGGAGCTTGGGCAGAAGGTAGAGCTAAAGCTAATGGTATTACTGTAGAAGAGTTACCCGCATTTTATGCAAAAAGAAACTTGTTAAACGAAATCATTACACCAGATGATATTGCTAACGGAGTATTTTCTCTTGTAGGAATATTAGATAAATCCACAGGAAATATTATAAATGTTGACGGTGGTATGGCAAATGCATTTGTAAGATAAGTAATAGTAGTTTGAATTTGAATTAAAAAAAAGCTTCTATAGATATCCAATTTATAGAAGTTTTTTAATTAAAAAGTAAAGATGAAAATAAAACAAGAACAAATCCTAGATTTTAACAAAAAGGAGATTGAAAATCATAATGATAATTTTGATTTTCTAGGGAGTAAATTAACGAAACAAGGGCATAATATAGATGCAATAGTTTCTAAACTGGCAGATTTTCAAGTAGCAATACCAAGTTGGGCTTTAGGTGCAGGAGGTACACGTTTTGGTCGTTTTGGATTCTATGGAGAACCATCAAATTTAGAACAAAAAATAGAAGATGTTGGTATTTTACATAGCTTAACCCAAACAGCTGGAGCAGTTTCATTACATATTCCTTGGGATATTCCTTCTGATTACAATGCTATCAAAGAAAAAGCAAATGCATTAAACATTAAATTTGATTCTGTAAATTCAAATACATTTCAAGATCAAAAAGATGCAGCAGAATCATATAAATATGGTTCATTAAGTAATGTTAGTAAAGCCGTTAGAGATCAAGCAATACAACATAATTTAGATGTAATTAACATTGGAAATAAATTAGGTTCTAAAAGCTTAACAGTTTGGTTAGCAGATGGCTCTTGTTTTCCTGGGCAAAATAATTTTCAAACTGCTTTTCAAAACACACAAGATAGCTTAATAGATATATATAAAGGGTTACCAGACGATTGGAAATTATTAGTAGAATATAAACCTTATGAGCCTAATTTCTATAGTACAGTAATTCAAGATTGGGGAGCTTCTTTAATGTTAGCAAATGGTTGTGGAGATAAAGCGTATACTTTAGTAGATTTAGGACACCATTTACCAAACTCTAATATCGAGCAAATTGTATCTATTTTACAATTAAAAGGTAAGTTAGGTGGTTTCCATTTTAACGATAGTAAATATGGAGATGATGATTTAACTGTAGGTAGTATCAAACCTTATGCCCTTTTCTTGATTTTTAATGAATTGGTTTATGGTATGGAAAACAATCCTCAAAACCCAGATTTAGCTTGGATGATAGATGCAAGTCATAACGTAAAAGATCCTTTAGAAGATTTAATCCAATCTTTAGAAGCAATACAAGAAGCGTATGCAAAAGCATTGTTAATAGATCAAAAAGCATTAAGAGCTGCACAATTAGAAAACGATGTTGTAAAATGTCAAGAAATCTTGCAAGGTGCTTATAGAACAGATGTAAGACCTTTAATAGAAAAAGCACGTTTAAACACTGGTGGAGTTGTAAGTCCAATAAATGCATATAGAAGCTTAAAAATAAGAGAAGCTTTAATTGCAGAAAGAGGAAGAAATACTGTAGCAACAGGTCTTTAAAAAATACCTTATGAAACAAAAAGTAACTGCAGTTTTTGATATTGGGAAAACCAATAAAAAGTTTTTTCTATTTGATAATAAGTTTAAAGAAGTTCATAAAGAATATACTTCTTTTGATGAAATCAAAGACGAAGATGGTCATCCCACAGAAGATATTTATGCACTACAAAACTGGTTAAAAAAAGTTTTTCATAAGATTTTAGAATCTGAAGAGTTCAATGTAAAAGCAATTAATTTTTCAACCTATGGTGCAAGTTTTGTTCATTTGGATGAAAATGGAGAACTCCTTACGCCCTTATATAATTATACAAAAGAGATTGATTCAGAAATTATAGCACAATTTTATAAGGATTATGGTAATGATTTGGAGTTGATTAGAACAAGTGGTTCTTCAAAATCACCAGGTTTGCTAAACTCAGGATTACAATTATACTGGTTAAAGTATAAAAAACCAGAGATTTTTAAGAAAATTAAGTATTCATTACACTTACCTCAGTATTTAAGTTACATTTTTTCAGGTGTCCCTTTAAGTGAATATACAAGTATTGGTTGTCATACTATATTATGGAATTATGAAACCAGAGATTATCAAGATTGGGTTTATAAAGAAGAGATTCATAAAATTTTACCACCAATAGTTTCTACAGAAACAAGTTTAAATATGAACTATAATGGTAAAAGAGTTAAAATTGGAGTTGGTATTCACGATAGTTCATCTGCATTATTACCATATGTAAGAAGTGTAAAAAAACCCTTTGTTTTGGTTTCTACTGGAACTTGGAGCATTGCTTTAAACCCATTTATTGATACACCACTTACAAACGAAGATGTAAAGACAGATTGTATAAACTACATGCGTATTAATGGAAAGCCAGTTAAATCTTCAAGACTTTTTCTAGGGAATGAATATAAAATTCAGGTCAAAAAATTAACTAAAAAATTTGGTGTAGATAAAGATTACCATAAAACAGTAGAATTCGATTATGATGTTTACTTTGAAATACTTCAAGATTTTGAGCATTCATTTAAATGGGAGTCTTTTGAGCATAAAAATATGCCACAAAAAACAAACTATCTATACAACAACTTTAAACATGCATATCATCATTTGATGATAGAATTGGTAAAGTTACAAGTAGAAAGTGTAAAAAGAATTGCTGACACTCAAAAAATCGACAGATTGTATATAGATGGAGGGTTTTCTGATAATGATATTTATATAAAATTATTATCTCATTATTTAAGAGGCATGAAATTAAGAACAACAAAAGCATCTTTAGGTTCTGCTTTAGGAGCTGCAATTGCTATTTCAGACACTAAATTAAATTCAAAATTTTTGAAAAAAAATTACGCGCTTAAAAAACACGTTCCATTTATAGTTAATGGTTAGTGTTTTAACAAAAAATATAAACAACATACAAACAAATTAAAATGTCAAAGGATATAAAATTAGTTCATCCAAGAGATCAAATCACAGAAGTTATAGATAGAATTTATAAAAGAGGAATGACCACAACTTCTGGTGGTAATATTTCTATTATAGATGATCAAGGAGATATTTGGGTAACACCATCTGCAGTAGATAAAGGTTCTTTAAGAGCTTCAGATATAATATGTGTTAAAAAAGACGGTACTATTATTGGAAAACATAAACCATCGTCAGAATTCCCATTTCATAAAGCAATTTATGAGGCAAGACCAGATATTAAGTCTGTAATACATGCACATCCTCCAGCCTTGGTGTCATTTAGTATTGTTCGCCAAATACCAAACACCAATATTATCTCTCAAGCAAGACATATTTGTGGGCCTATTGGATATGCAAAATATGAAATTCCTGGAAGTGAAGATCTAGGTGAAGTAATTGCAGACGAATTCAAAAAAGGTTTTAAAGCAATTATTATGGAAAATCACGGAACCGTTTTAGGTGGTAGTGATTTAACTGATGCATACGAAAGATTTGAAGCTTTAGAGTTTTGTGCAAGTACAATATTATATGGTTCTCAAATTGGAAAACCTAATTATTTAACAGATAATCAAATAGATCAATTTGAGGCACAAGCAACAGGGGTTCTACCAGAAATGGAATCTACTGTATATACATCTGATGAAGTAGAAAAACGTTTAGAAATTTCTAAGATAGTTAAACGTTCTTGTGAACAAGGTTTAATGATTAGTTCTTATGGAACAGTCTCAATGAGATGGAAAGACAATGACTTTCTAATTACGCCAACAGGAGTAAATCGTTGGGATTTAGGTATAGATGATGTTGTACAAATAAAAGATGGAAAAAGAGAAGCAGGTAAACTACCTAGTAGAGCTGCCTGGATTCATCAAGAAATTTACAATCGTAATCCAGATGTAAATTCAATTATTATGACACAATCTCCTTACTTAATGGCTTTTGGAGTAACAGGCGAATATCTTGATGTAAGGACTATACCAGAAAGTTGGATTTTTTTACAAGATATTAATTTTGTAAAATATGGACACCACTTTAGACAAAATAACAATACAGAAATAGTAGATAATTGCCCTACAGCTTTAATCATAGAAAATGATTCTGTAATTATTACAGGAGATAAATTATTGCAAACTTTTGATTATTTAGAAGTAGCAGAATTTAGTGCAAAATCTATTGTTTTAGGTCATTCTCTTGGTGAAATGGTGCCAATTAATGATGAACAAGTAGAGGATTTAAGAAAGAAATTCTTAGCTTAATCTTATTTACATAAACATATAATTAATCCTAACAAAACCATATGAAAAATTATAAACAATATATAAATGGTCAGTTTATAGAATCTAAAGCTACTTCTGTAATTGAAATAGTAAATCCTTGTACAGAAGAAGTGCTTAGTACAATTTCTTCAGGTACAGTTGAAGATGCAAATAATGCATTGGAAGCAGCTCAAATAGCACAACCAGCTTGGGAAGCATTGCCAGCAATACAAAGAGCTCAGTTTTTACACAAAATGGCTGATGTTATTAGAGAAAACCGTGTATTTTTAGCAGAAACTTTATCTAAAGAGCAAGCTAAAGTTATTGGTTTAGCGCAAGTAGAAATAGATGTAACTGCAGATTATTTTGATTATAATGCAGGTTGGGCTCGTAGAATTGAAGGAGAAATTATTCAAAGTGATAGAGAAAAAGAACACATTTATTTACATAAAGTTCCAATTGGGGTAGCTGTAGGTATTTGTCCTTGGAATTTTCCGTTTTTTGTGATGGCTCGTAAAGTTGCAGCTTCTTTAATTACAGGTAATACCTGTGTAATTAAACCAAGTTCAGAAGCACCTAATACTATTATGGAATTTGCTGATTTTATTCAAAAAATAGAATTACCAAAAGGAGTATTAAATTTTGTTTGTGGAGCAGGTAGAACTGTTGGAAACGCTTTATCTAAAAGCCCTATAACTGGTATTATTAGTTTAACAGGAAGTGTAGGTGCTGGTCAAAAAATTATAGAAGCTGCCGCAGAAAATATTACTAAAGTTTCTTTAGAGTTAGGAGGTAAAGCACCTGCAATTGTTTGCGCTGATGCAAATATGGAATTGGCTTTAAATTCAATTGTATCTTCAAAAGTAATTTTTAGTGGACAAGTTTGTAACTGTGCAGAAAGAGTTTATGTAGAAGATAGTATTTATGATGAGTTTGTTGAGAAATTAACTAAAAAAATGAGTCAAGTTACTGTTGAAGACGCTTTAACAGGTGTAAATGCAGACATGAGTAGTTTGGTTTCTAAAGATCAGTTGGATAAGATTTCTGAAATGGTTGCATTTGCTAAAAAAGAAGGAGCTGAAGTTTTAGTTGGAGGTAATAGACCAGATAAATTTGATAAAGGATACTTTTATAATCCTACCCTTTTAACTAATGTTAAACAGGATATGCAAATTATACAAGAAGAAGTTTTTGGGCCAGTTTTACCAGTGATGAAGTTTGGTTCTTTAGATGAAGCAATTGCATTATCTAATGATTGTCAATATGGATTAACATCTTCTATCTTTTCAGAAAATTATAATAATATAATGAAAGCTACTAACAATTTACATTTTGGAGAAACATATGTAAATAGAGAGCATTTTGAAGCGATTCAAGGTTTTCATGCAGGTTGGAAAAAATCTGGTGTTGGTGGTGCAGATGGTAAGCATGGTATGGAAGAGTATTTACATACACGTGTTGTGTATGCGAAATACTATTAACAAAAAATATATTTAAAAAGCTCAACTAAATTTAGTTGAGCTTTTTGTTTTTTATCTAATATGCAGCCTTAAAATTAAACTATACAAAACACTATTTAAATGGTCTATCTTGTGTCTATAAACTAAAGTTTTTTTTAACACTTGTTTTATACCAAATTAGAACTTATAAGTTGAAATTTTGCCTTTAGAAAAGCCTTTTTTTTGAACCATACAGAACAGGATAGAATTTTATTTTCCAGTGTGTATTTTCGTAGGTGTTTTATTTAAATTTATAAGAAGTTTATTTAATTTCTTATAATATTTAAAACTATCTAAATAGTTATTGTAGCTCAATTTCCATTTTCAAAGGTTTTTGTGTTATTTAAGATGTTAAAATTAAGAATTATTTCATAAAGTTGAATATTCATATTAGGTATAATATACTTTAAAAGAAGAAATTTATTTTGAATTAATATAATCAAGTTGGTTTTATTGAATAAAGAAAAATAAGTAAAGGAGTTAAAAGAATTTTTTAGAATAATAATATATGGCAATTAAAATAGATACACGTTATCCCTCAATAGCTGATTTAAGAAATAAAGCTAGAAAAAAAATACCAAAGTTTGCTTTCGAATATTTAGATGGTGGTTGTAATGAAGATGTAAATCTTCATAGAAACACTTCAGAGTTAAGAGAAGTACAGTTAGAGCCAAATTATTTAAGAAATCATGGAGGTTCATCAACTAAAACCAAATTATTTGGGATAGAATATGATGCTCCTTTTGGTATTGCACCAGTTGGTTTACAAGGCTTAATGTGGCCAAATTCTCCAGAAATTCTTGCAAAAGCTGCTTTTGAACATAATATTCCTTTTATTTTGAGTACTGTTACAACTACTAGTATAGAAAGAGCAGCAGAATTAACAGAAGGTAAAGCTTGGTTTCAATTATATCATCCTGCAGAAAATAGATTAAGAGATGATATTATAAACAGAGCAGCAGCAGCAGAATGCCCTGTTTTAGTTATTTTATGTGATGTGCCTACTTTTGGTTTTAGACCAAGAGATATTAGAAATGGTTTGGCAATGCCACCAAAAATGAATCTAACAAATATTTTAGAAGGATTTACACATCCTCATTGGAGTTTACAAACACTAAAACATGGAATTCCAAACTTTGCAACTTTAAAACCATATATGCCTAAAAACTTAGATTTAAAGCAATTAGGTAAATTTATGGACGAAACTTTTTCTGGTCGTTTAAATGAGGAAAAAATTAAACCAATTCGCGATATGTGGAAAGGTAAAATTGTATTAAAAGGTGTTGCTTCTCATTATGATGCAGAACAAGCCATTCGTTTAGGTTTAGATGGAATCATAGTTTCTAATCACGGAGGAAGACAATTGGATGCAGGAGAATCTACAATAAAACCTTTAGCAACTATTGCTGAAAAATATGGAGATCAAATTGAAGTAATGATGGATAGTGGAATTAGATCTGGTCCTGATGTTGCTAGAGCATTAGCTTCTGGAGCAAAGTTTACTTTTATGGGACGTTCTTTTATGTATGGCGTTTCTGCTTTAGGTAAAAAAGGAGGAGACCATACCATATCATTATTAAAAACAGAATTACAACAAGTAATGGAGCAAATTTGCTGTGAAAAAGTAGAGGATTTTCCAAATCATTTAATATAATAAAACTAAAATAATTTTATAATATCAACACTCAGTAATTTTTTTGCTGAGTGTTTTTTGTTATAGAACCATATAGTGCAGGATACAGAATCTTAGTTGATGCCCTATTTTCGTAAATACATACCTTGTCAAAAAGGATAAGATTATGTGCACTAAATAAGTGCTAACCATAACAAACCATTAAATAACTACGCAATTATGGCTGAAAATCATATAGAAGAATTGGCTCTTGAAGGAAATTCTGGAGGAGAATTTGAAAGAACACCCGTTCCAAATTCTAAACTCAAAGGATGGAAATCTTTTTTAGGAATGTACGCAGGAGAACATGCTGCTGGTACTGAATTTATGATTGGTCCATTGTTTTTAGCAGCAGGAGCCAGTTTAAAGGATTTAGCCATAGGACTATTTCTTGGTAATATTTTAGCTATTCTTACTTGGCGATACATAGTCGCTCCAATAGCTGTATCAAACAAACTAACTTTATATTATCAATTAGAAAAAATAGCTGGAAAGAATCTAGTAAAATTATATAATGTAGTTAACGGAGTTCTTTTCTGCTTTTTAGCTGGAGCTATGATTACGGTTTCAGCCAGTGCTGTTGGGATTCCTTTTGATATTAATTTTTCTATACCAGAAAATATCTTTGGTTTAAGTACTCCTGCTTTTTCTACAATTGTAATTATTGTAGGTATAGTAATGACCATTGTAGCTGCAGCAGGTTACAATATGGTTTCTAAATTTGCTAATATTGCAGCACCTTGGATGATTATTGTTTTTGCTGCTTGTGGTTTATCAGCTTTAAGTCAAATGGAAGTTGATTCTTGGGAAAGCCTGTTAGTAGAATGGGATAAAGGTATTAGTGTAGTTCAATCAGTAAAAGGGGAAACAGATTTTGGTTTTTGGAAAATTGTGATTTTTTCTTGGTTATGTAATGCAGCTATGCATTTTGGAATGTCTGATTTAACTATTATGCGTTTTGCTAAAGATACTAGAGCAGGATGGGGTCCATCTATAGGTATGTTTTTAGGGCATTATATGGCTTGGATTTGTGCCTCATTTATGTTAGCTGCTCAAATTAAATTAACAGGAGATATTTCTGCAAATCCTGGTGCTTTAGCTTGGAGTGTTGTGGGTTGGACAGGTATTATTTGTGTTATTGTAGCTGGTTGGACAACTGCCAATCCAACAATATATAGAGCAGGGCTTGCTTTTCAGAGTTTGTTTCCTTCTAATGCGAAAGCATATTCTGGTGTAATTTTAGCAGGTTTAGTAGCAACAGCAGCTGGTATTTTTCCTTCACTTTCAGGGAAATTGCTTCATTTTGTAGGTTTGTATGGTGCTATTTTAGGACCAATGGGAGGAGTAATTTTCGTGAACCATTATTTAGCTAAAAAAATGAACTTTATACAAGATTATGCAGATGTTAAAGGTACTGGTTTCAATGTGGCTGTACTTTTTGCTTGGTTAATTCCTGTGGCATTAGGTTTATACTTTATTTTTGCAAAAGGTTTATTTCCTGCTTACGCAGTAATACCTGCTTGGATAGCTTCTTGTTTGTTATATGTAATTATTATGAAACTTCAAAAATCTTAAATTATGAAAATACTAAAATTAATAAGTGCTTTATCTATAGGTGTTTTGATACTGTTAGTAAGTATACTTTTATTCTTAGGGGCAATGGATGCTGATACTGTGAAGATTTTTATGCTAATAGGTACAATTTTATGGTTTGCTGTAACTCCTTTCTGGATGAAAGAAGAGTAGTAATTATATAATACCAACCAGTAAGGTCATAGTATTATAAATTATTTATAGAAGTCTATTATGTTAAGAAAAGTAAAAAATTTTTCAAATATTGTATTTTTGATTATTACCCTTCCTTTTGAAATATCAAAAGGAAAAAAAAGAAAGGTCAAAAAACAGATTAAAAGTTATTTTTTCTAACTAATATTTATTCTTTTTTAGCTATACATTTGTATTTTAAAATTAAGTTTTAGAGTAAAAATAGTACTATCTCGTATATGTTTCCTAGTTTAACTTCAATAAATAATTTAATGAATTTAAAGAAAATAGTATTCGCTATTCTGTGTGTAATCTCTTTTTTTAATCTGACTGCACAGCAAAATGATTTGTCAGTTTTAGTATTCTCTAAAACAACAGGCTTTAGGCATAGATCTATTCCTTCAGGAAAAATATTTTTCAAATCACTCAAAAACAAGACTAATTGGAAAATAGATTTTTCTGAAAATTCTGACGACTTTTCAAAACAGAATTTATCAAAATATAATGTGGTAGTTTTCTTAAATACTACTGGGAATCTTTTTAATGAAAATCAAAAAAAAGCGTTTCAAAAATATATTGCAAATGGCAATGGTTTTGTAGGTATTCATGCTGCATCAAATACTGAAGAACAATGGCCTTGGTTCACAAATATGGTAGGTGCTACATTTAAAAACCACCCTAAAGTACAAAATGCAAAAGTTCTAATAAAACACTCTAGTAAACATCCAGCAATACAGCATTTAAAAGAAGAGGAAATTTTTAAAGATGAATGGTATAATTTTTTAAAACCTGTTGCTAAGCATGTAAATGTTTTAGCTTCTGTTGATGAGTCTTCTTACAAAGGGAATAAAATGAATACTAAAAATCATCCTATTTCTTGGTATCATCATTATGATGGAGGACGAATTTTTTACACTGGCTTAGGGCATACCAATGAATCTTATCAAGATGTTCGTTTTCAAAAAATGATAAAAGGTGCAGTTTTATGGGCTGCAGATAAAAAACAAATCAAGCAACCGTCAGCAAAAAAATGGACAAGTCTTTTTGAAGGTGATTGTTCCCAAAATTGGGATGTTTTTATTGGGGCACCTCACGCAACTGTTAAAGGTATAGAAAACATAGACCCTAAAAGCGATGGCAAAAATTCTAAACCACTAGGTTTAAATAATGATCCTAAAAATGTATTTACCTTTAAGGAAGAAAATGGAGAAAATATACTTCATATTTCTGGAGAAGTTTATGGTGCATTAATCAGTAAACAAGAATACGAAAACTATCATTTAAAACTTCAATTTAAATGGGGAGAGCAAGTTTGGGAGCCTCGTTTAAAAAGAAAAAGAGATAGTGGTATTTTATATCATAGTTATGGTTCATATACAACTTTTTGGAATGTTTGGATGTCATCACAAGAGTTTCAAGTGCAAGAAGGTGATGTAGGAGATTATTATGGTTTAAGTGGAGTTTTAATTGATATTCCATCAGAAAAAAAAGAGGAAGAAAAAGAGTTTACATACGCTAAGAAAGGTAAAATCAACCCTTTTTCGAGCCTACAACGTTTTCCGCCAAACCATGCAAATAAAGGTTTGGATAATGAAAATTCACATGGTGAATGGAATACATTAGAGCTGATTTGTTTTGAAGGTATAAGTTATCATGTTGTAAATGGCAAGGTAGTTATGGCTTTATATAATTCTAGATATAAAAATGAAGAAGGTGAAATTGTTCCATTAACAAAAGGTAGAATTCAAATTCAATCTGAAGCTGCAGAAGTTTTCTATAAAAACATTCAAATAAAATCTATAAAAAAACTACCTCGAAAATTTAAAAAACAATCATAAATATAATTTATGATATCTTCTTATATAAAATAATATAGTAAACTATTATTTTTTTTGATATTGATTTTTTTATTCTTTAACTGAGTCGTTGTTTTATTCCAAATAATGAGCCTTACATTAAAGCAAAAATAGTTTACTTTCTTTAAAATTAGGAAAAGTAAGTATTCATTTTATTAAATTTATCTGTTACATTTATTGCTAGAATTATAAGAATAAAATATTTTGATTTTGTTGTGTTTTTTTCAAAAGACAAGACAGTACAGGATGTTTATATTCACATAAAATTAGTACTTTTAACTTTTAATAGAATCAATTAATTAGAGCTTAATTTATTATGGGTAAAACAATCGTATTAACTGGTGCAGGAGGTGTGCTTTGTAGCACAATGGCTATGGCACTTGCAGAGCAAGGAAACAAAATAGCAGTATTAGATTTAAGAGAAGAAGCTGCAAATAAAGTTGCACAAGAAATTAAAGATGCTGGAGGTGAAGCAATAGGAGTTGCAGCCAATGTGTTAGAAAAAGATTCTTTAGAGAAAGCAAAAGAAATCATAAACGAGACTTACGGTAAAGTAGATGTTTTAGTAAATGGAGCTGGAGGTAACCATCCTTTAGGAACTACTTCTAACCCATTTTTTGCTATGGAAGATTTAAAAAATACTGCAGAAGGTTTTAAAACTTTTTTTGATTTAGATCCCAAAGGAATTGAATTTACTTTTAATTTAAACTTTTTAGGAACGTTAATACCTACTCAGGTTTTTGCTACAGATATGGTTGGGCGTGAAGGATGTTCAATTTTGAATATATCTTCAATGAATGCGTTTACACCATTAACAAAAATTCCAGCTTATAGTGGTGCAAAAGCAGCCATTTCTAATTTTACACAATGGTTAGCAGTACATTTTTCTAAAGTAGGAATTCGTGTAAACGCTTTGGCTCCAGGTTTTTTCTTAACAGATCAAAACAGAGCTTTGTTAACCAATGAAGATGGAAGTTTAACACAAAGAGGACAGCAAATTATAGATCAAACACCTATGGGGCGTTATGGAACTCCTGATGATTTAGTAAGTTCTACCTTGTTTTTATGTGATAATGCATCTGCGTTTGTTACAGGAATTGTAATTCCTATTGATGGTGGATTTGCAGCTTATAGTGGCGTTTAAAAAAAATCTAATTTTAATTTTTAGAGATATAAAAAATGACTCAAAATTTAGAACAAACTTGGCGTTGGTATGGACCCAATGATCCAGTTTCTTTATCAGATATAAAACAGTCAGGTGCAACAGGAATCGTTTCTGCATTGCATCACATTCCAAATGGAGAGGTTTGGACAGTTGAAGAAATTACCAAAAGAAAACAAATTATAGAAAATGTAGGATTGACTTGGTCAGTAGTAGAATCTGTGCCAATTCACGAAAACATTAAAACAAAATCTGGCGATTACAAATTATACATAGAAAGATACAAGGAAACATTAATCAATTTGGGAAAATGTGGAATTGACATTGTGTGTTATAATTTTATGCCAGTTTTAGATTGGACACGTACTAATTTAGATTATGAAGTGTCTGATCAATCTACAGCATTACGTTTTGAAGCTGCTGCTTTTGCTGCTTTTGAATTGTATTTGTTAAAAAGACCAGGTGCAGAAAACGAGTATTCTGATGATCAAAAGCAAAAAGCTGCTGAATTTATCAAAAATTCATCAGAAGAAGAGCAAACAAAATTAATCAGAAATATTATTGCAGGTTTACCAGGTGCAGAAGAAGGATATTCTTTAGAAGAGTTCAATCAAATTTTAGCAACGTATAAGAATATTGGGCCAAAAGAATTGAAAGAAAATTTATTTTCATTCTTATCGGAAATTATTCCAGCAGCAGAACAAGCAGGCGTATTAATGTGTATTCATCCAGACGATCCACCATTTCCAATCTTAGGTTTACCAAGAGTTGTATCTACTGAACAAGATATCGAAGATATTTACAATGCAGTAAAATCACCAAATAATGGGTTAACATTCTGTACAGGTTCTTTTGGTGTTAGAGCTGATAACGATTTAGCAGGAATGGTAGAGCGTTTAGGAGATAGAATTCACTTTATTCATTTACGAGCTACAAAACGTGATGACGAAGGAAATTTCCACGAAGCAGATCATTTAGATGGTGATGTAGATATGTATGCTGTAATGGAAGCCTTAATTTTAGAACAACAAAAAAGAATTACTGCAGGAAGGCAAGATCTAAGAATGCCTTTTAGACCAGATCATGGGCATAAAATGTTAGACGATTTAAAAAAGAAAACAAATCCTGGATATTCAGGAATAGGACGTTTACGTGGTTTAGCAGAATTACGTGGTTTAGAAATAGGAATCAGACGTTCAATATAATTATCAAATACTACAAAAAGAAATAAAAATGGCAACAACTTTCGAAACAAGATACGCTTCAAGTCCGCAAGGAGTAAAAAAATACGATACACAAGAATTAAGAGATGAGTTTTTAGTTCCTGATTTAATGCAAGCTGGTAATATCAAATTAGTGTACACACATTATGATAGATATATGGCTGGTGGTGCAATGCCAACATCAGAAGCATTAACATTAGAAACGATAGACCCTTTAAAATCTGATTACTTTTTAGAAAGAAGAGAAATGGGAATCATTAATGCTGGAGGTACAGGTACTATTATTGCAGATGGAACAAGCTACAAAATGTTACACAAAGATGCTTTGTATTTAGGTAAAGGTGTAAAAGATGTTATTTTTAAAAGTGATGATGCAAACAATCCTGCAAAATTTTATATGAATTCTGCACCTGCACACACTGCTCATCCTACAAAACAAGTAACAAAAGCAGAAGCTAATAAAATTGAATTAGGGAGTTTAGAAACTGCAAATCATAGAACAGTTAACCAAATGATTATTGGCGGAATCGTAACTACGTGTCAATTACAAATGGGAATGACAGAATTAAAAACAGGCTCAGTTTGGAATACAATGCCAGCACACGTTCACGATAGAAGAATGGAAATCTATTATTATATGGATATTATGGATGAGCAAGCGGTTTGTCATTTTATGGGAGAACCTCAAGAAACACGTCATATTTGGATGCAAAATCATGAAGCAGTAATTTCTCCACCTTGGTCTATTCATTCTGGTTCTGGTACTTCTAACTATACTTTTATTTGGGGTATGGCAGGAGAAAACCTAGATTACAATGATATGGATGTTGCAAAAATTACTGAATTAAGATAAAAAACAATGTCACAAACATTATTTGATATTACAGGTAAAGTAGCTTTAGTAACAGGTTCTACTCACGGTTTAGGAATGTCTATGGCTATGGGATTAGGAAAAGCAGGAGCTACAATTGTTGTGAATGGAAATTCATCACAAGAAAAAATAGACAAAGCAGTGGCTTTGTATAAAGCAGAAGGTATAAACGCTGTTGGTTACAAATTTAATGTTGCTGATGAAACACAAGTTATTGCAGCTATTACTAAAATTGAAGCTGAAGTTGGCAACATCGATATTTTAGTAAATAATGCAGGAATCATTAAAAGAACACCACTTGCAGAAATGGAAGTAGCAGATTTTAAACAAGTTATTGATATTGATTTGGTAAGTCCTTTTATCGTTTCAAAACACGTTATTAAAGGAATGATGGAGCGTAAAGCTGGTAAAATCATCAATATTTGTTCTATGATGAGCGAATTGGGTAGAAATACTGTTGGAGCTTATGCTGCAGCAAAAGGTGGTTTGGTAATGCTAACCAAAAATATGGCTACTGAATGGGCGCGTTTTGGAGTGCAAGTAAATGGTATTGGACCAGGATATTTTGCAACTTCGCAAACGGCTCCAATTCGAGTAGAAGGTCATCCATTTAACGATTTTATAGTAAATAGAACGCCTGCAAAAAAATGGGGAGATCCAAATGATTTGGCAGGAGCAGCTGTGTTCTTGTCTTCAAAAGCTAGTGATTTTGTAAACGGACATATTTTATATGTTGATGGAGGAATTTTAGCAACAATCGGTAAACCTTCTAACGAAGAATAAGTAAAAAATAAACATCCTATGCTATTTAAATAGTGTAGGATGTTTTTATAAAAAAGCATTTATAATGAAAAAAATAGTATTCTTTTTTCTAACGATTTCTCTTTTTATCAATTGTGATAAAAAAGCTGAAGTTGTTTCAACAGTTACAGTAAAAAACAACCTATCTATTGATAGAGAATTTGAAACAGTTGAGGTTGATATTTCTAATTTATCTCCTGATAAAATCGTCGATTTAGTAGTTTTAGATGCTGAAAATAAAGTTGTTACTTCACAAATAGTAGATACTGATTTAGATGGTAAAAATGATGTTATTTTATTTCAACCATCCATAAAAGCAAACGACACGAAAACATATACTTTGTCAATTTCTAATGAAAAGATAGACTCAGTTACAGCATATTGTTATTCACGTTTTGTGCCAGAAAGAACGGATGATTATACTTGGGAAAACAATAGAGTTGCCTTTAGAACTTTTGGGCCTGTAGCTCAAAAAATGGTAGAAGATGGGGTAAAAGGAGGAACATTATCAAGTGGAATTGATGCGTGGTTAAAACGTGTGGAATATCCAATTATCAACACTTGGTACAAAAGAAACGATGCTAAAAAAGGAGCTTATCATAAAGATCATGGAGAAGGTTTAGATAATTTTCACGTAGGTGTAAGTCGTGGGATAGGAGGTACAGCTGTAAAAGTAGATACTTCGTACTATTTTTCTAGAAATTTTACTTCTTATAAAACCATAACAACTGGGCCATTAAGAACAAGTTTTGTATTAACTTATGCAACTTGGGATGCTAATGGGAAACAAATTGATGAAACCAAACACATTTCTTTAGATTATGGTCAGAATTTAACACGTTTTGAAATTGATGTAAAAGGAACAGAAGCCATTTCTTCAGGAATTACTCTTCATAAGAAAAAAGGAGTTACAAATGAAGATGATGCTAACTTTTGGGTGAGTCATTGGGAAACTTTAGATGATTCTGAAGTAGGAACAGGAATTGTAACTACAAAACCATATTTTTTTGGTTCAGAGAAATATGTAACTTCTAGAAAAGATGAAAGCAATCACTTTTTGCATTTAAATGTTGTAGATCATAAAGTTGTTTTTTACAGCGGTTTTGGATGGGTAAAGAGTAAGCAGTTTAATAATCAGCAAGAATGGGAAAATTACTTGACAGATTTTTCTAAAAAAATAAATAGTCCATTAATTGTGACTAAAAATTAAATCAATCAACAAAAATGAAGAAACCAAACTTTTTTCAATCTCTATTTTTCTTAACCATTTCTGTTTTCTTTTTTGGTTGTCAATCAGAAGCTTCAATCTCAACTTTACGACTTGGTCACGCTTTAGACACGCAACATCCTGTGCATAAAGCAATGGTAATTTTAGGTCAGGAAATAGAAAAACAATCTCAAGGAAAATTAAAATTAAACATTTATCCAAGTGGTCAATTAGGAGGAGAAAGAGAGTGTTTAGAATTATTGCAGATTGGTAGTTTAGACATTACAAAAGTTTCTGCAGCAGTTTTAGAAAATTTTATCCCAGAATACAAGGTATTTAGTGTGCCATATATGTTTAGAGATAAAGCACATACATTTAGTGTTTTTGATAGTGAAATTGGAGAAAGTTTATTGTTAAAAGGAGAGAAATTTAGATTACGAGGTTTAACTTTTTACGATGCAGGAAGTAGAAGTTTCTATATGAAAGACGCTCCTGTAAATTCACCATCAGATTTAGTAGGAAAAAAAATTAGAGTGCAAAAAAGTAATATGGCTGTTGCAATGGTGAATGATTTAGGTGGCTCACCAACACCAATTTCTTGGGGAGAATTATACACTGCATTACAACAAGGAGTTGTAGATGGAGCAGAAAATAACCCGCCAAGTTTTTTTACATCCAAACACTATGAAGTTTGTAAATTTTATTCTTTAGATGAACACACAGCTGTGCCAGATGTTTTATTGATTGGTACAGATACTTGGAGTCGTTTAACTGACCAACAAAAAGGATGGGTAAAAGCAGCAGTAAAAGTCAGTACTGAAGCACAAAGAAAATTATGGGCAGCTTCAGAAAAAGAATCGATTGCAGCAGTAAAAAAAGCAGGTGTTCAAGTAGTTTATCCTGAGAAAAAACCTTTTGAAGAACAAACAAAAGGGATTTTGCAACTATTTGACGGAAATGAAGAAATGAAAAGTTTAATTACATCTATAAAAAAGCAACAATAATGAGAGCAAAAATAGATAGTGTTTTAGAAAAGTTAGTGCTGTTAATTTTAGTAATAATGCTAGTAAGTGTTGTATGGCAAGTGTTTTCGAGGTTTATTTTAAGAAACCCAAGTACTATTACTGATGAAATTTCGAGCTTCTCATTAATTTGGGTAGGTTTGTTAGGAGCAGCTTATGCAGCAGGTAAAAACTTGCATTTAGCTATTGATTTAATTCCTGAAGATGTAGTAAAGAAAAGACAAAATTTATTCAACGGAATTGTATTTGTATCCATTGCAGTTTTTGCATTTACAGTAATGATCATTGGCGGATTTAGATTGGTTCAATTGAGTTTTCAATTCGGTCAAACATCAGCAACCTTAGAGATTCCTCTAGGATTTATTTATATGGTAGTCCCTATTTCTGGAATTTTAATTTGCTATTACAGCATAGACACTCTTTTAAACCTAAGAAAATTAAACAAAGCATAAGTTATGAATTTAGTAGAAGTCCTTATTTTAGTTGTTAGTTTTTTAGTTTTCTTATCACTTAGAGTGCCTATTGCATTTGCTATTGGTTTAGCAGCATTATTTACTTTATTAAGTGCCATGCCATTTTTACCTAGTGTTACTACATTAGCTCAAAGAATGGCAACATCTTTAGATAGTTTTACATTATCTGCAATCCCATTCTTTATCCTTGCAGGACAAATTATGAATAGAGGAGGAATAGCAGTCCGACTCATAAATTTCGCCAAAGCCATAGTTGGGCCACTTCCTGGAGGTTTGGCATTTGTAAACATCATTTCTTGTATGTTATTTGGCGCTATTTCTGGTTCTGCAGTAGCTGCAGCATCTGCAATTGGAGGTTTTATGAATCCAATGATGGAAAAAGATGGTTATGATAAATCATTTAGTGCAGCAGTAAATATTACAAGTGCTACTACAGGTTTAATTATTCCACCAAGTAATGTGTTAATTGTGTATTCTTTAGCAAGTGGAGGCGTTTCTATTGCAGCCTTATTTATTGCAGGTTATGTACCAGGTATATTAATAGGTTTGGCTTTAATGATTGTAGCTTTAGTGTATTCAATCATCAAAAAATATCCAACTGATAAAATGGTTGGATTTAAAGAATTTTTCAAAAGATTTATAGACGCTTTTCCTAGTTTAATGTTATTAGTTGTGGTAATTGGTGGTATTGTAGCCGGAATTTTTACAGCTACAGAAGCATCAGCTATTGCAGTAATTTACACACTTGTTTTAGGTTTTGTTTATAAAGAAATTACATTTAAAGATATTTCTCCAATTTTGTTAGAGACTATTAAAACATCAGCAATTGTGTTGTTGTTGGTTTCTACATCTATAGCAATGTCTTGGGTGATGAGTTATGAGAATATTCCACAAGAAATTAGCAATACTTTATTAGCAATTAGTGATAACCCAATTGTAATTTTAATCATTATCAATTTAATTTTATTATTTGTTGGTGTTTTTATGGATATGACTCCTGCAGTTTTAATCTTTACACCAATATTTTTACCAATTGTAACAGAATTAGGTATGGATCCAATTCACTTTGGAATTATAATGATAATGAACTTATGTATTGGTTTATGTACACCACCTGTGGGTTCTGTGCTCTTTGTAGGATGTAGTGTCGCCGATTTAAAAATACAGCAGGTTATAAGGCCATTATTGCCTTTGTTTTTAGTGATGATTGGTGTACTGTTATTGATTACATATTTCCCGGATTTAACACTTTGGTTGCCAAGAGCTTTTGATTTAGTATAATGTTTTATTTTGCTTCGTTTTAAGTGTAGTTATTTTGTTTATTAAAGTATATTTGCGTGACTTAAAATGACACAAAACAAAGCTATTTTATATATGATTTTTAGTGCAATAGCATTTGCACTAATGGGTTCTGTTGTGAAATATTTAAGTACATTTAATGTATATCAAGTCGTGTTTTTTAGATCAGTAGGAACACTTCTATTTACCATTCCTTTGGTGCTAAAGGAAAGAGTTCCATTTTTTGGTACTAATAAGAAATGGTTAATCATTAGAGGAATTACAGGAGTTATTTCGCTAACTTGTTTTTTTCAATCTTTAAATTATTTAAGCATTGGAACAGCAGTTTCTTTACGATATACAGCTCCAATTTTTGCAGCTATTTTTGCACTTTTCTTTCTAAAAGAAAAAATAAAACCAATTCAATGGTTGTTGTTTTTTATTGCCTTTTTGGGGGTGTTAATTATTAAAGGTTTTGGAGCAGATGTAGAGTTTTTAGGTCTATTTTTTGTGATATTTTCTGCAATTTTTTTGGGAATAATTTTCGTAGTTATTCGTAAGATTGGAAATACAGAACACCCCTTAGTAATTATCAATTATTTTATGCTTATGGCATTTGTATTTGGTGGATTAATGTGTTTAAAATACTGGGAACAACCTACATTAATACAATGGGGTTTATTTCTAAGTACTGGTGTTTTTGGGTATTTTGGTCAGTTGTATATGACCAAAGCTTTTCAATTGGCAGAAACCAATTTAGTAGCTCCTATAAAATATTTAGAAGTAATTATTACGATTATTATCGGAACGTTTTGGTTTGGAGATGTATATAATGGATGGACTTTATTAGGAATTTTACTCATCCTTTCTGGGCTGATTTACAACATCTACATCAAAAGAAAAACAAGCTAAACTATTACAAATTTAGCTTGTAAACGTATCTAAAATTTTCATTACTTCAACTCCATCTTTTATGGTACAAGGATTTTCTGAATCACCTAAAAAATAGTTCACAGTTTGCGCTATTAAAGGTTGTTGCACATGTGCTGGATTTTTAAATGAAAACACTTCTTCTTTATCAGTAGTATTTAGAAACACTTCTTCACCATAAAAAGAAAAGGTAATCGTTCCATTTTCTCCATAAATTTTACACTCATCTTTTACATCTTTTTCTGATGCAATAAAATTCCAAAGTCCTCTAAATTGGACTCCGTTTTCAAATTCTATAATTCCATTTACAATGTCTGCAACTTTATTATTTAGGGTTGATGTTGAAAATCCTTCAGCATTTTTAATATTACCAAAATAATGAAGCATTAAATCTATTTGATGAGGTGCAATATCGTGAAAATAGCCACCTCCAGAAGTTTCAGGTCTTAATCGCCAATTATCATCTGTTTTTGCAATTACATTGTTAGTTGTTGATTGTAAAATTGTAATATCAGCAAATAATACTTTTCCAATACTATTGGCATCCAACAATTCTTTTACTTTTTGAAAAGCAGGCAAGTTTCTTCTGTAATGTGCTACAACTATTTTATGGTTTTCTTGTACAAATTTATCTAGTTCTTCAGCTTCCTCAGCATTCATGGTCATTGGTTTTTCCAAATACACAAATTTACCAGCTTCTAAGCATTGTTTGGCGATTTCTAAATGCGTCGATGGAGGAGTAGCAATATAAAGTGCATCAATTTCTGGATGATTGATAATATCATCAACTGTATCATAAAAAAAGGGAACATTATGCCTTTTGGCAAAGTCTTTTGCTTTTTCTGAATTCCTTCGCATCACAGCTACTAATTCAGAATTGTCTACTTTCTGAAAAGCAGGACCGCTTTTTACTTCAGCAACGTCACCACAGCCAATAATACCCCAATTAATTGTATCCATCGATTTTTATTTAAAGTTAAAGTAATTTTTAGCGTTGTTATAACAGATATCACTTACAATTTTACCTAAAAATGCTTCATCAGTAGGCAATTCTCCATTTTCAACATCAGTACCAATAATATTGCATAAAATACGTCTAAAATATTCGTGTCTTGGAAATGATAAAAAACTCCTAGAATCTGTTAACATTCCAACAAAACAAGACAATAATCCTAAATTAGATAAAGCATTTATTTGTTTTTCCATTCCATCTTTTTGATCTAAAAACCACCAAGCAGCACCATATTGCATTTTTCCTTTTATAGTTCCATCATTAAAGTTTCCAACCATAGTTGCAAAAACTTCACTATCTGCAGGGTTTAGATTATAAACAATTGTTTTTGTCAATTGATTGGTGCTATCCAATCTATTTAAAACTCCACTTAGTGCTTTTGCCTGAGATAAATCACCTATTGAATCAAAACCAGTGTCAGGACCTAATTCGTTTAACAATCTTTTATTATTATTTCTGATAGCACCTAGATGAAACTGTTGTGTCCAACCAACTTTGTGGTACATTTTACACAACTCAATAAGAGTTTTAAATTTAAAGAAATCTTCTTCTTCATTAGTTAAAGTTTGATTGTCTTTTACTTTGTTAAACAGTGTTTGTATATCGTAAATATCTTTTTCAAAAAACGACAATTGCTCAAAACCATGATCAGAAAGTCTTCCTCCATTTTCATTAAAGAAATGGATTCTACTTTCTAATGCTTTTAATAAATCTTCATAATTACGAATAGTAACATTAGAAACTTTTTCTAACTTCAATAAATACTCATTATATACTACAGCATTTTCAACAGCAAAAGATTGATCTGGTCTAAAAGTAGGAAAAGTCTTTACTTTTGATGCATCTTTTTGAATTGCAATATGATATTCTAAAGAATCAGCAGGGTCATCTGTTGTACATAAAATTTCTACATTTTGTAGTTTTAACAATCCATTTGCAGAATGCGATTTTTGTTGCAGAATTTTTGAAGTTTTCTCGTAAATTGCTGACGCGTTTTCCGGAGTTAAAATTTCGTCAATGTCAAAATATGCTTTTAACTCTAATGCTGTCCAATGAAACAAAGGGTTCTTTATAGTATAAGGAACAACTTCTGCCCATTTTAAAAATTTTTCTTTGTCAGTTGCATTTCCAGTGATGTATTTTTCATCAATTCCAAAAGCACGCATGGCTCTCCATTTATAATGATCTCCATACAACCAAACTTGGGTAATATTTTCAAATTGAGTGTCTTCAGAAATCTGTTGAGGAGAAAGATGATTGTGATAGTCTATAATAGGTAATTCTTTAGCAAAAGAATAATATAATTTTTTAGCAAAATCGTTTTGTAATAAGAAGTCTTCGGTTAGAAATGAGTTCATTTTTATAAGTCTTTAAAATTAAAGCAAATATAAGGTCAATAGTTATTTTATACACATTAGAAGATTAATTAATATTTAATATAAATAGGTTAAAATAATATACATTTCAGTATAGTACAGGATACTGAAACAGTAAAATGTTTGTAAAATTGTTAAATAAATGTGAAATAAAATATTTTGTTATATATTTCGCAAACAAAACAATTCAATCAATTTTTATTAAAAATTAATTTAAACATGAAACAAACCTTAAAAAAACGAAATCCTTTATTGGGGTTAAAGCTTGTGCTTTTCCTCTTATTAACGGGTTTTACTACTTTTAATCTAGATGCACAGGAGAAGGTTACTGGTGTTGTGAAAGATAGTGGGGGTATTACCTTGCCAGGTGTAAGTGTACTTCAAAAAGGAACAACTAGAGGAACTTCCACAGATTTCGACGGAAAATATTCTATCGAATTGACTGTAGGTCAAAAAACTTTAGTCTTTTCTTATCTTGGATTTAAAAAAGTTGAAATTCCAGTAAATGGTAAGAAAGTAATCAATGTAACTTTAGAAGAAGAATCAGAAAGTTTAGATGAAATAGTGATAGTTGGTTATGGGACTCAGAAAAAAGCGAGTGTTGTAGGGGCTATTACACAGGTAAAGGGTAGTGAGTTGCAGGAATTAAATATGGGTTCTACTAACGTTGAGGAATCTTTACAAGGAAATTTACCAGGTGTTACTGCAATTCAAGGTAGTGGTGTTCCTGGAAGAAATGATATGCAGATATTTATTCGTGGTCAGGCTTCTTGGAATGGTGATGGGCAACCATTAATACTTGTAGACGGTGTTCAGAGACCTATTGATAATCTTGATTTTAACGATATTGAGACTCTATCAGTGCTTAAAGATGCGTCTGCTACAGCTGTTTTTGGTGTTCAGGGTGCTAATGGAGTAATATTGATAACTACCAAAAGAGGTAAAAAAGGTAGTGCAAAGTTATCATTGACTACAAATACAACATTAAAATTTGTTTCTAGGTTGCCTGAAAAATTAGATGCTTATGATGCTATTTTGCAAGCGAATTCTTCGATATTAAGAGAAATTGCTCTCGATCAAAATTCCTGGTCTTTATATCGTCCTATGGCTATTGCAGATAAATATCGTAATCCGGCTAATGAGTTGGAAAGAGAGATTTATCCAAATATTAACTGGAGAGATGCTATTGTAAAGGATATGGCTCAAGATTTACGTGTTAATTTATCTGTTCGTGGAGGAACTGATAAGTCTAAGTACTTTGGTAGTTTATCTTATCAATCGGTTTCGGATATTTTTGATGGTAGTCGTTATGATAATGGTAAAGGTTATCATGGTGAGTTTAGATATGACAGATTTAACTACCGAACAAATATTGATTTTAATATTACAAGTACTACTGAGTTTTCTGTAGGCCTTGGTGGGTTTTTAGGTACGCAACAGACACCTGGTAGTTTAACTCTTGTTACTAATAGTATTTATGAACTTGCGCCTAATGCTTATAATCCTTTATTTTCTGATGGATATTTTGGTAGAGATGAAAGAGATATATTTGCGAATACAAATCCTATAGTAACATTAACGAATACAGGATATACAACTAATACTACGTTTCAGGTAAATTCCGATTTTATATTAAAGCAAAAATTAGACTTTATTACGAAAGGATTAAAGTTTAGAGCACGTTTTTCGTTTGATAATACATCGCTAAGTAGACAGAGTTTAAGAGATCCAGGTGGTGATGGTCAAGAAAATGTAAGGTATCGTATTTATGATCAAGGCTTTAACGAAATTATTGAATCACCTAATGGTGTAAATGATTTTAGTTTTGTTCCAACTCCTTGGAGTATAGATGCTTTTAATGTACAAGATGGTTCAATTGCTCGTAATATATTATATGATTTTGGATTAAATTACAGCAATACCTTTAATGAAAAACATAACGTTACTGGTTTGCTTCAGCTTAGACGTCAAGAACGTGCTAGGGGTAGTCAATTTCCTGTATTTCGTGAAGACTGGGCTGCAAGGTTTACATACGATTATGACTCTAGGTATTTCTTAGATGTGAGTGGTGCTTATAACGGTTCAGAAAAATATGGTCCAGATTTTCGTTTTGATCTTTTTCCTGCGGTAGGTCTTGGATGGTATGCGTCTAATGAAGATTTCTTAGAGGATGTTAAATGGATGAATAAACTTAAGTTTACCGGTACTATTGGTAAAATTGGTGATGATAAAGGTGGTAATAGATTTGAGTATTTATCTACATTTACCTCAGGTGGAGGTGCATACATACAAACTGGAGACGGTTTGGGAGGTCAAACATCACCATATACTTTCTTTAGTGAAGGTAATGTAGGAAACCCTAATCTTCAATGGGAAACAGCTGTAAAATATAATCTTAAAGCAGAAATTGGTTTGTTTAATAACAAGGTTTCTGCAGAAGTAGAGTATTATGGTGAAGATCGTACTAATATATTAATTCCTGGATCTCAAAGAGCAGTTCCAGATTGGTTTGGAGCAACACCTCCTGCTTTTAACAGAGGTAAAGTAGAGGTTCGAGGATTCGAATTTGTTATCAATGCTAATCATACCTTTGATAATGGTTTAAATATTTTTGGTAATTTTAATTTTACACAGGCAAAAGATATTGTAATCGATAGGGAAGATCCAGAATTACGTCCATTCTATCAGAAAGCAGCTGGTTATACAATTGGTCAGCCAAGATCTGCAATACCAGGTCAAATACTTGCAAATTGGGATGATGTATATAGTTCTACACCTTTAGTAAATGGACAACAGTTTGCTAGAGTAGGATATTATAATCTTCACGATTATGATGGAGATGGTGCTTATAATGGTGCTTTTGATAATGTTCCTTATGGTTTTCCTGTTCGTCCACAAAGAAACTGGTCTAGTACATTAGGTGCTAGGTATAAAGCTTGGAATGTAAGTGTACAGCTTTACGGAACCCAAAATACAAATAGAACATATACGAGTAGAACTTTTACAAATCAAACAGATACATTTTTTGCTCATGAATTAGGATACTGGTCAAAAGACAATCCAAATTCTACGCTAACACAACGTTCATTCTCTGATCTTCAGGGTTCTACTGATCCTAGAGCAAGCTTTTTTGATGCATCTTTAGTTAGATTAAGAAGTGTAGCAATAGGTTATAATGTTCCTAAAAAGACGTGTAAACAGCTGGGTGTTAGTTCGCTAAGATTATTTGCGAATGGTAATAATTTGTTTTTATGGACTGATTTACCAGATGATAGGGAGTTTAATAGTAGCCAAACTCAAGATTCTAGATTTAGAGGGGATTATCCTACGATGGTAAGATTTAATTTTGGTTTTAATTTAGATTTTTAATAAAAAATAATTATGAATAATTTAAAAATAAAAATAGTTTTAGTCTTAAGTATGTTATTTGCATTCTCATGTGAAGATTACTTAGATGTAGCTCCAGAATCTATTCTAACAAAAGAAGAAATTTTTGGAAATTTTGACAATGCTCAAGGATTTGCTGAAGAAATGTATGCACTTGTGGTTTCTTATGGTACAGCTGGGCATTCTTTTCAAGATTATTTGATGGGAGATGATGCTTATTCACCTCAGACTTTTAAGCTGAGTTATAAAATAGATATAGGAGATTTAGCAAATTGGTCTAGAAATACCTTATGTTATTTAGGTAAAAATGTTAGAATAGGTAACAGTCAGCCTATTGGTACTACTCGTAGTAATGATGCTAGAGCAAGACCAAGAGTTTGGCGAGCAAGTATGTTTGGTATTCGTAAGGCTAATTTTGTGTTAGAAAATGAAGACTTAATGGTTGGTTTAACGCAGGCGGAAAAGAACGCTGTTTTAGGACAAGCTTACTTTTTTAGAGCTTTTTTTCACAATGAAATTATGAAGTTCTGGGGGCGTTTCCCTCATATTAAAGAGGTTTTTACAGGGTCAATTGATATTCCAAGACCTGAAACCTACAAAGAGGTAGCTTTATCTATTAATGAAGATTATAAAAAAGCAATTGAGTTATTACCTTCAAACTGGGATAATGAATCTTTCGGTCAGCGAACTTTAGGAAATAATGCCATCAGGATAACTAAAGCGATTGCTTATGCTTATCAAGGTAAAAACTTACTTTTAGCAGCAAGCCCGTTAATGTTTTTTAATAATCAACCTGGTATCAATACGTATTCCTATGACACAGAGTTGGCTGATATGGCTGTTGATGCTTTTGCAGAAGTATTAAAATTAGACGGACAAAATTATTCTTTTGCTTCTTGGGATAATTATGATTCTGTACTTTGGGATACTCCTAGAAATACTTTTCCTGGTCAAGCAGCTGGTGCTAAAGAATTAATTTTTAGTGCTCCTAGTTTAGGTAGTGTTGGTCAAACTATTGCTTTTATGGCTTGTGGTATTCCAAGAGCTATAGCAGGTACAGGTACGCAAGGAAAGAGTCCAACTCATAATTTTATACATAATAATTTTGGTATGGCTAATGGATTATCTATTAAAGATGATTTAAGTGGAAATTTCGGGCCATCAACCTACAATCCTTCAAAACCATTTGAAAACCGTGATCCAAGATTTTATAAATGGATTTTTATAGATCGAGATGTGATTTCAACAAGAGCAACTGTTCAATCTCAAAATCAAATTGCTCAATTACACATTGATGGAGGACACAGAGGAACAAGCTTTTCAGAAACAGGGTATATGATTAAGAAATACTATCCACAAATTAATGGTGATTTCCATGTTAATGTTGGTAATAATATTATTAGACAATTTTCTGGATCTTTAATTGCAATGCGTTTAACGGATGTATATTTAATGTATGCTGAAGCACTTCATGCTTCTAAAGGCCCAACAACTGCACCTGGTTCTTTTTCAATGACGGCAGAACAAGTTGTTAATAAAATTCGTACTAGGGTCGGTTTACCTGATGTACATCCTAATATTGTTGCAGATAACAATAAATTTATGGACGAGTTAAGACGTGAAAGATCTGTAGAATTATCTTTTGAGGCACATAGATGGTTAGATATTCGTAGATGGGGAGTAGCTCACTTGGATGAATACAAGAAAAAGACAGAATTTAGATATGATAAAGATTGGACTAATTTCGAAGAAAATGTAATAATTGAAAGAGTTTGTGAATACCCAAAACATTATTGGTTTCCATTCGAAGCTGCTCAAACACAGTTTTATGAAGGTTTCCCACAAAATCCAGGATGGTAATAAATTTGTTTAAAGTAAATACTAAAGAAAATAAAATGAAGATAAATAAATTATACAGGCTGTTTGCTCTTGTGTGCATTACCATATTTTGCTTTTGTGGTATAGCCACTGCTCAATCAGTAGGTGCAAAAGTCTCAGCAACAGTTGTTGATGAACAAGAAAATCCTATAATTGGTGTTGAGGTTTACAGTCCTAATGGAAATAAATCTATTACCAATGCTAAAGGAATATTTAATATAACACTACCCAATAATGGTACTGTTGTTATACAGAAAAGTGGTTATGAATCACAACTTCTTAGTTTAGAAAAAATATCGAATAAGATTATTCTAATAAAATCTAATTTTCTAGCTTCTGAAGAAGATGTAATAAAAATGGGTATTGATACTAAATATAAACGTAATGTAGTAGGTGCTATATCTGCAACCAACACAAAAGACCGTTTAAAGTATGATAATACGCAATTTGTAAGAGATTATATAGCTGGTTTAACAGTTGGTATAAGAGGTAATGATAACATTAGAGGAATAGGTAGTGCACTTTTTGTTATTGATGGTGTATTTGGTCGTGATCCAAATGTTTTAAATATGGAGGAAGTAGAGCAAATAACTGTTCTTAGAGACGCAAATGCTGTAGCACTATATGGTAGTCAAGGAAGTAATGGAGTAATCGTAATTAACACAAAACGTGGTAAAGTAAATAAAAAAGAAGTAAATGTTAATGTACGTACTGGTATTGGTCTAGCAATTGCTTTGCCAAATTATTTAAATGCTGCCGACTTTATGACACTTCGAAATGAAGCTTTTGCAAACGATGGACAAGACGTTAATATAGTAGGGTTTCCTGCAGATCAAATATCAAATACAAGAAGCGGTTTAAACCCTATTGAATTTCCTGATGTTGATTTATACGATTTTATTTCACCTTTTGTAACAAACAATAATGTTATTACTGAGTTTTCAGGAGGAAACGATAAATCTCAGTATTATGTTAATGTAGGTTGGAGAAATACTCAAAACTGGATTAATATCAACGAAGATATTAATGCAGGAACCAATCGTTTTAACGTGAGAGGTAATATAGATTTTAGAGTAAACGACTGGATTACTAGTAGTATTGATGGTGTTGCAATAATTAGTACTTCTAAAAGTTCATTATCAAATTTATTAAATGAGGCTACTACATTTAGTCCATTTGGTTATGCACCTTTAATCCCTTTAAACAGCATTAATGCATCAGGGAATTCAGATTTACAAGCTTTGTTAGCAGGTGCTAATGTTTTTAACGGAAATTTATTAGGAACTTCACAACAGTTTGGAGTAGATGCCCCAATAGCAAGAGCTATAGCTGGTGGTTATCAAGACAGAGTGTTTCGAGTAACTCAGTTAAATAACTCAATAAATTTTGATTTGTCTTCTATAACAGAAGGTTTATCTGCTAAAACTTATTTAAGTTTTGACTTTTTAGATACTTATACACTATCTTTAAGAAATCAGTTTAGAGTATATGCTCGTGATGAAAATGATCCAATAGGGTATCGAGATTTTGGACAAGACCAACGAGATTTAACAGAAAATGTAAATTCTAATGGATTTGTATCTAGATTAGGTTTATATGGATTGGTAAATTACAAAAAAACATTTGCTAAAAATCATTCTATAAACACCACTTTTTTAGGATATTTTAATACCGAAAAAAGAGATGGTAGACTCCAAACAGATAAAGACGCACACCTTGGTTTTCAAATGACTTATGATTTTAAGAAAAAACTTTTTGTTGACTTTTCTGGAGCATATGCACATTCTATAAAACTACCAGAAGGTAATAGAGGAGGTTTATCACCAACAATTGGATTGGGTTATATTTTAAGCGAAGAATCTTTTTTAAAGGATAGTGATTTTGTAAATTACTTAAAACTTAAAGCTTCAGGAGGAATTATTAAATCTGATAGAGGTATTGATGGATATTATTTATATGATGAAAATTATTCAGGTGGTTCAAGCTTTACTTGGGCAGATGGTTTACAATCTAATAGAAGACAAAATGTTACACAGGGATCTAATCAAAACCTAGGTTATGAAGAGAGAATTGATTTAAATATTGGAGTAGAAACTTATTTAATGAACTCACTTTGGATAGAAGCTAATTATTTTAGAACTGAACTAGACAAACAATTAGTTTTTCTTGCAGATCAATATCCATCTTATTACGGTACTTTTAGACCAAGAGATAATTTCAATGCCAATTTATATACTGGTTTTGAAATGGGTGTAAATTTCAATAAAACATTCAACGATTTTTCTTTTGGTATTGGAGCGAATCTTTTATACAGTCAAAGAGAAGCATCAAAAAGATCTGAAACAAACGAATTTGCATATCAAAACAGACAAGGTCGTGAATTATCTACCATCTTCGGATTTGAAGATCAAGGTTTTTATCCGGAATCAGATTTTACTGTGGATGGAGATGGAAACTATACTTTAAATGCTAGCTTACCTGTACCTGGCTTTGGTGCAGTGCAACCTGGAGATATAAAATACGCAGATCAAAATAATGATAATGTCATTGATCAAAATGATCGAGTAGCTATTGGACAGAGTTTTAGTCCTTGGAACTATGGAATTAACTTGAATTTAAAATACAAGTCTTTTAACTTATTTATATTAGGTACTGGGCAAACTGGTGCAGATGGTAATAAGTTAAGTAGTGGATTTAATAATTATTACAGTCCAAATGGTAATGATAAATATTCTGAGGTAGTTCTTGGACGATGGACTCCACAAACGGCTAATACAGCTACATTCCCAAGGTTATCGGCTCAAAATAATCAAAATAACTTTAGAACCTCATCATTTTGGTTATATGATAATAGTTTTTTCAGAATTAATCGTGCACAGTTAACGTATGAATTCCCTAACCTTTTATGTGAAAAATTAGGTTTAGAAGACTTTAGTTTAAATATACAAGGAACTAATCTTTTTGAATTTTCTGAAAATAGAGAAATACGTCAATTGAATATTGGGTCTAATCCCCAGGCTAGAACTTATACCTTAGGTATAAGAGTTTCTTTGTAAATAATATAAAAAATTAAATAAATAGAATGAAAAATTTAATAAAGTATATGTTAATTATGTCTGTCTTTACTGGCATAATTTCCTGTAATGATTTCTTAGAACCTATTGACGAAAATAGGTTAGATTTTGATTTTGTTACTAACAATCCAGCAGCAGCAGAAGGAATTTTATTGCAAGGGTATTCTCGTTTAGTAAATCAGTTTTCGTTTAATGAGGCTGCAACAGATGATGCTGTAAATAACCAATTAAACAATAATTTTAAACGAATGGCAGTTGGAGAGCTAAATGCTCAGTTTAACCCTACTTCGCGTTGGAATAATTACGAAAATGTTTTATGGGTAAACAAGTTCTTAAAAATTATTGAATCTGGTAATACTGTTTGGAGTGCAGATAGTGAAATTAACGAATTGTTCAACCTTCGTCTAAAAGCAGAAGCATATGCTCTAAGAGGTTTGCATCATTTATATATTTTGCAAGCACACGCTGGTAAAAGTAGTTCGGGAGAGCTGTTAGGTATTCCATATATAAAAGAATTCATCGAATCAGATGGTGATTTTAATTTACCTCGTTTATCATTTGAAGCAACAGTTCAAGCCATAAACGAAGATTTTAATGAAGCACTTGCTTCTTTGCCAACAGATTATTCAGATAATCAAGCAGATGTAGATCCATTTTACCAAAATTTTGATTTTGATAAATATAAGGTAGTGAATGGTAGCCAATTAAATTTACGTATTTCGGGTAGAATAGTAAAAGCTTTTAAAGCACGTTTGGCTCTTTTTGCTGCGAGCCCTTCATTTTTAAATGACCAAGGGTATTACAACATTGCAGCAACAGAGGCTAGCGAGTTATTAAATACTATTGGAGGTGTTGCAGGATTAGTGCCAAGTGGTCTTGAGTTCTATACATCTAATACTAGTTATACTGGAGGCGAAGCAATTTGGCGTGGTACAGAACAATCTCCAAATGCAAATAGAGAGAGAGATATGTTTCCACCTTCTGTGAATGGTAATGGACAAATTAATCCAACTCAAAATTTTGTAGATGCATTTCCTATGCAAAATGGTTTTCCTGCAACAGCGGCAAATGGATATGATCCTCAAAATCCTTATGCAAATAGAGATCCTAGACTAGAGAAGTTTGTAGTTTTTAACGAATCTTCTTTTGGTGGTGGAACTATCAAAACAGGATTTGGTGGAGGTATAAATAGGTTAGATTCTATTCCTCAATTTTCAACTACTACTGGTTACTATCTAAAAAAACTTTTACGCCCAGATGTAAGGTTAAATGATGATGGATCTACAGTGTCTCAAGTTCATTACGATGTGTATTTTAGATATACAGAGTTATTTTTAATTTTTGCTGAAGCTGCAAATGAAGTAGGTGGACCAGATCACTTAGTAAATGGAATGACACCTAGAGATGTTATTGCAGCAATAAGACAAAGAGCGGGTATTGCTCAGCCAGATAATTACTTAGCCTCTATTACAACAAAAGAAGCTATGCGTGAATTAATTAGAAACGAACGTCGTTTAGAATTGAGTTTTGAAGGACACAGATTTTGGGATATAAGAAGATGGGGATTACCATTAAACGAATCTGCTAAAGGTTATTTTTATAATGGAAGTACTTATTTAGAGTTGCCATCTGTAGAAGTTAGAAACTATCAACCTTTTGCTATTTATATGCCAATTCCAAACAATGAAGTCTTAAGGTTTCCTGCACTTGAACAAAATTCAGGTTGGTAGCATTATTATACTTTTAATAGAATTAAAAATTATTTAAAATGAAAATAAAATTAGTAATAATATTAGCCTTAGTTTTTAGTCTAGTGGCTTGTGAAAATGAAGAGATTGCTGTTAGTGATTTTGGTTCAACTTCTGTCTTTTTTCCATTTCAAACACCTGTACGAACTTTAATTCAAGGTAAATACGACTTAGGGTTTAATGATAATGATAATAAAGGACTCTTTGAAATAGGTGTTGTAATGTCTGGAGTTTTTGAAAATAAAATAGACAGAAAAGTACATTTTGAAATGGCACCTGAATTAATTAATGCAACTACATTAGGTGTAGATACTGTAAATGTTAAAATATTACCTCCTGCTTATTATACAATTGAACAGCAAAGCCCTGTAACAATTCCAGCAGGTTCAATTAACGGACGTATTCCTGTTCAACTTAATGATGCGTTTTTTGATGATCCTTTAGCATATGCAGAATTTGGAGAAGTACACTATGTATTACCTTTAAAAATAACGAATATAGAAAAACTAGATTCTTTGTTAACTGGTGTGCCTATTGTTGATAATCCTATTAAGATTAAGGGTGAAGATTGGAATCCTGCTCCTAAAGATTATACTCTTTTCGGTATTAAATTTATGAATAAATACCAAGGTATATATTTACGTAGAGGTGAAGATAAAGCTGTTGGAGTTTCTGAGAATTTTATAAAAGGTTTCTTTGGTGCTGCAGATAGGACAGAAACAGTTGTCATAGATACTGCACAAGTTTACAGAGCTGAGTTTGTTGTTCAAGATGATTTAGTTCCAGTATCTACTTCAGGTAGAAACAAGGCTGTTGTATCAAATCGTGTTAGAAGAGGACTTATTCCTGGTACAGATAACGTGAACTTAGAATTAACATTTGATGGCAATGGTAATATCACAATAAACAATGTTGCAGGTGATAAATTTACAGTAACTGGTACAGGAAAATTTGTAGAAGATGGAGATGAATGGGGTGGAGAAAAACGTGACGTAATCTATTTAGACTACCAATATAGTGATGTGCAGATTGCTGAAACCAAGTTTTTAGGACAAGTGGCTACTCGATCAGAAGTAAATTTGACTCATACTGTTAAAGATACCTTAGTCATAAGAAATAGAGATGTTAAATTTGAAGAGTTTGTTGTAGATTTTAATAAACAATAAATTACAATACCATTAATTTAATAGATTAAACCTTTCATTATTGATAAATAATGAAAGGTTTTTTATTTTTAAGTTGTATCTTACTAAAATACTGTTTGCAGTATAAAATTATTAAAATAGTTACACCTAAAAACATTACTATTTAGGATTTAAAATAACATACAATAATTAATAGATTAGTAATTATGAAATGGATAAATAAAAGTCTTATTTGTATCTATTTAATTTCAGTTTCGTTACAAGCACAAACTAAATTACCTTCTGTTTTTGGAGATAATATGGTTTTACAACAAAAAGAAAAAGTTTCTATTTGGGGTAAAGATATCCCAAATACCCAAATTATAATAACAACAAGTTGGGGATCAAAAGCTACAGTAAATGTAGATGTAAAAGGTTTTTGGAAAACAAAAATTAAAACCAAAAAAGCTTCTTTCAATCCTGAAAATATTACAATTTTAGGTAGTAAAACAATCACTTTAAAAAATATTTTAATAGGTGAAGTTTGGCTGTGTTCTGGGCAATCTAATATGGATATGCCTATGAATGGTTTAAGGCAATCTAAGGTTTTAAATGCAGAAATTTTTTTAGAAAAAGCAAAAAATAAAAATATTAGATTATTTAACAATTCTAAAGCAGCAAGTACTATGCCTGATTTTGAAACAGGAGGTAAATGGACGATGTCTAATAGAACTTCAGCACAACAATTCAGCGCAATTGGTTTTATTTTTGCACAACAACTTTATGAAAAATTAAATGTTCCAATAGGAATTATTGAGACAGCTTGGGGAGGTACTAGAATAGAATCTTGGCTACCAAAAGAATATTTGTTGAAATACAAAGATGTAATAATACCTAAGAAGTTGCCAGAGACTCAAAAAAAGCAGAAAAAACCTTCGTTTTTATACAATGCTATGATTCATCCTTTTCAAGATTTTAAAATTAAAGGAGTACTTTGGTATCAAGGAGAATCTAATAGAACAAAACCCAAGCCTTATTATAATTTAATGTCCGATTTAATCCAATCTTGGAGAACACAATGGAATAATAAAAATCTCCCTTTTTATTTTGTACAAATAGCACCTTACAATTATGTAAAACATAAAAGAGGAAAAAGAAATTATGCTAATTTTATTCGTGAAGCGCAATTAAAAGTTTCGAAAACAATTAAAAATACAGGTTTAGTTGCAACAACAGATTTAGGAGATTGCAATGATATCCACCCTTCTAAAAAAGGAGAAGTTGCTAAAAGGTTAGCCAGTTGGGCTTTAGCAAAACATTATGGTTTTAGAAAGTTAAATTATAAAAGTGCAACATTTAAATCAATGAAAATTCAAGACAACAAAATTAAACTTGATTTTGAATTTTGCAATAGAGATTTTTTTTTAGATAGTAAAAATGTAAATGGCTTTACAATTGCAGGTGCAGATAAAGTTTTTTTTCCGGCAAAAGTTACGGTCAATAAAAATAACAAGAGTCTAATTTTACATCATCCTAAAATAGAAAAACCAGTTGCTGTGAGATATGGTTTTGAAGATTGTTTTGAAAGTAATTTACAAACAAAATCTAAGCTTCCAATTGCCGTTTTTAGAACAGATTCTTGGTAGCAATTGATATTATAAATTAATTAAATTCTTTCAGGATAGGACAGGATACAAGTCCTTATCTTTAATTATACATTTATCGTTATCAATATTTTGTGAATAACCAATTTTTTTTTAATATTATAAGAGAATATTCTATGTTTAAAAACAGTTTTTTATTAGCACTAATTTGTGCTATTTATAGTTTTAATACTGTAACTGCTCAGAAAAAATCAATTTCAGAAAAACCAAATATCATTTTTATTTTAACTGATGATCAACGTTTTGATGCCATTGGTTATGCAGGCAATAAGTTTGTTCAAACTCCAGAAATGGACGATTTAGCAAATAAAGGTACGTATTTTAATACAGCAATTGTAACTACTCCAATTTGTGCAGCAAGTAGAACAAGTATTTTAACAGGTTTATACGAAAGAGCGCACAACTTTAACTTTCAAACAGGTAATGTTAGAGATGAATATATGGACGAATCATACCCAAGATTATTAAAAGACAATGGCTATTACACTGGTTTTTTTGGTAAGTATGGTACAAGATATAATTATTTAGATAAGCAATTTGATGAGTACGAATCTTACGATAGAAATAACAGATTCAAAGACCGAAGAGGGTATTATTACAAAACACTAGATAAAGATACGGTTCACTTAACAAGATATACTGGTCAAAAAGCAATAGACTTTTTAGATAAAAATGCAAGTGGAGACAAACCTTTCTGTTTATCGCTAAGTTTCAGTGCACCTCATGCACACGATAAAGCAGAAAAACAATATTTCTGGCAAAGTACTATGGATGCAATGTTAGAGAATACTACAATGCCAAAGCCAGCTTTAGGAGACGATAAATATTTTTTAGCACAACCAAAAATTGTTAGAGATGGTTTTAATAGATTACGTTGGACTTGGAGATATGATAATCCAGAAAAATACCAACATAGTGTGAAAGGATATTATAGAATGATTTCTGGTGTAGATGTAGAAATTAAAAAAATACGTGCAAAACTAAAAGAAAAAGGGCAAGATAAAAATACAGTGATCATTGTAATGGGTGATAACGGATATTTTTTAGGAGAACGTCAAATGGCTGGAAAATGGTTGATGTATGATAATTCAATTAGAGTTCCATTAATTGTTTTTGATCCAAGAGTAAACAGTCATCAAGATGTAGATGATATGGTTTTAAATATTGATGTTACAAAAACTATTGCAGATTTAGCAGGTGTAAAAGCACCAAAATCTTGGCAAGGAAAAAGTTTAATGCCAATTGTAAGAAAAGAAACAAATACAATTGCTAGAGATACTGTTTTAATAGAGCATATTTGGGATTTTAGCGAAATTCCACCAAGTGAAGGTGTGAGAACTAAAAAATGGAAATATTTTAGATATGTAAATGACAAAACTATTGAAGAATTATATAATCTAGAAAAAGATCCACAAGAAATTAAAAACCTTGTTTGTAAAAGAAAATACAAAAAAGTTTTAGCAAATTTAAGGGCGAAAACTGACGAATTAATTAAGAAAAATGGTAATCATTTTAGAGCAGCTCCAACAGATTTAACAGTTGAGCTAATTAGAGAACCAAGTACAGAAGTAAAAGTTTTCGATTTAAAACCAGAATTTGGTTGGACAGTTCCTCTAGGTGCAAAATACCAAGGAGCTTATCAAATTTTAGTAGCATCAAACAAAGCAACTATAGATGCTAATAATGGTGATATTTGGGATAGTGGTAGAGTAGCATCTTCTAAATCTACTGATGTAGAGTTTGAAGGAAAAGAGTTAGAAGTTGGTAAAACCTATTTTTGGAAAGTTAGAATTTGGGACGAAGCAAATCGATTAGTTGATTATTCTGAAGCACAAGAATTTACTACAGGTAAAAGTAAAGACTATATTATATCAACAGAAAATAAATATTTAGTAGATAAAGTAAAACCTGTTGTATTTGAAAACAGAGGCAATTTTTACTTTATGGATTTTGGCAAAGCTGCATTTGCAACTATAGACTTTAATTATGTTGCTACAGAACCACACACATTAACCGTTAGAATTGGTGAAATGTTGGATGATAAAGGAAATGTAAACAGAACTGTACCGAAGAAAAGTAACATTCGTTATCAAGAAGTTAAGGTTGATGTAATGCCTGGAAAAACAAAATATCAAATAGAAATAAACCCGGTTCCAGACAAACGTATGAAAGGACCAAGTAAGGCAATTCCTTTACCAGAAGGTTTTCCTGTTTTGCAACCTTTTAGATATGCAGAAGTAGAAGGAGCTAAAAAAGTTTTAAAAGCTGAAGATTTTGAGCAACTAAGACACACAGGTTATTGGGAAGATGATGCTAGTGATTTTAGTAGTAATAACAATATTCTGAATCAAGTTTGGGAATTCTGTAAATACTCCATTAAAGCAACAACTTTTAATGGGTTGTATGTAGATGGAGATAGAGAACGTATACCTTATGAGGCTGATGCATATTTAAATCAATTAAGTCATTATACTACAGATAGGGAGTTTGCAATTGCAAGACGAACTATTGAGTATTTTATGGAGCATCCAACTTGGCCAACAGAATGGCAACAACATGTAGCTTTGTTAATCTATGCAGATTATATGTACACAGGAAATTCTGAATTGGTAGAACGTTATTATGAAGCTTTAAAGCACAAAACATTGTATGAATTATCTAACGAAGATGGTTTAATTACATCAACAAAAGTTACTGAAGAATTTATGTATAAGCTTGGTTTTGAGAAAGGGTATAAAAAACCACTTACAGATATTGTAGATTGGCCTTCAAAAAACTTTGCAGGTAGTAAAACCAAAGGAGAAAGAGATGGTTTTGTATTTAAACCATACAGTACCGTAATTAATGCGTTCTTTTATGAGAATATGAAAATTATGGCTGAGTTTGCGAAACTTTTAGGAAAAACACAAGAAGCTTTAGATTTTGAATACAGAGCTGCAAAAGCTAAAAAAGCAGTAAATGAACAAATGTTTAATAAAGAAAAAGGGATTTATGTTGATGGAATTGGTACAGACCATTCATCATTACACGCAAACATGATGCCTTTAGCATTTGGTTTGGTTCCTGAAGAACATTATCAATCTGTAGTAGATTTTGTAAAATCTAGAGGTATGGCTTGTAGTGTTTATGGAGCTCAATTTTTAATGGATGGTTTATACAATGCAGGTGAAGCAGATTATGCGCTACAATTATTAGCAAGCAAAGCAAAAAGAAGTTGGTATAATATGATTCGTGCAGGATCTACAATTTCATTAGAAGCATGGGATTATGAGTATAAGGTAAACTTAGACTGGAATCACGCTTGGGGTGCAGCTCCTGCAAATGTTATTCCTAGAGGGTTATGGGGTATAAAACCTAAAACACCTGGGTTTGGTATTGCTACGATTAAACCTCAAATGAGTAAATTAAAATCTAGCGCTATAGAAGTACCAACAGTAAGAGGAACTATTAAAGCAAGTTATAAGCATAATGGCCCAAGATTACAAACGTATGAAATTGAAATTCCAGGAAATATGGTTGCAGAATTTTCTTTAAATGGTTCAGAAGGAAAAGAATTTATCCACAATGGAAAAAGTGTACCATCTGCATTTAAAATTGTAAGATTAACTCCAGGGAAACATACAATACAGTTAAAAATAAATTCGTTTTAATAAAAAGTAGTAATCTTGAAATAATTTAAAAAAAAATGAGGCTTACTAAAATTGGCCTCATTTTACTTTTTTATAACTCTGATAATCTAAAAATTTCTCTTATGAAAAAATACAACAAAATAGTTTTCCTCTTATGTGCTATAGCCTTTATGGGTTGTCAGAATTTTAAAGAGGTTAAGATAGATGGCGAATTAAAAAAATGGCACAGAATAACGTTAAATTTTGAAGGTCCAGAAACCCATGAAATGGACGAAAATAATCCATTTTTAAACTATCGTTTAGACGTAATATTTACAAACGGAACTGAAAAATTTGTAATTCCAGGTTTTTTTGCTGCAGATGGGAATGCTGCAGAAACTAGTAATACAAAAGGAAATATTTGGAAAGTGCGTTTTACGCCAAACAAAACAGGCGAATGGAAATACACCACATCTTTTAAAAAAGGACAAAATATTGCTGTTGCAGACAACTTAGAAAATGCTAAAAGCGCAGGTTTTATGGATGGTCAATCAGGTGTTTTTCAAATTTCAAATACTGATAAAACAGGAATTGATAACAGAGCAAAAGGAAAACTAGAATATGTTGGTGAATCGTATTTAAAATTTGCAGAAACTCAAAAATACTTTATTAAATTAGGGGTTGATGCTCCAGAAAACTTATTGGCATATACAGATTTTGATGTTTCTACAAACGCATTAGGTTTTCAAAAAGAATGGCAACCACATGCCAAAGATTTTGATGAAAGTGCAACACCTTATTTATGGAAACAAACAAAAGGCAAAAACTTGTTAGGTGCTGTAAATTATTTAGCCAATGAAGGCTTAAATGTATTTTCTTTTTTAACCTTTAATGTAGATGGTGATGATAGAAATGTGTTTCCGCATTTGTTAAAAGTTTCAATTTCTGAATATGAAAAATACGCAAGCAAAAAGAAAAACAAAGAAGCTTGGGAAACGATGTTTCATAAAACCAGATTCGATATTTCTAAACTAGCTCAATGGGAACGTATTTTTGAGTATGCAGAAACCAAAGGAATGTTTTTACACTTTAAAACCCACGAAACAGAAACCGACCATTTAATGGATAAAGGCGTTTTTGGTATTGAGAGTAAACTGTATTATAGAGAATTAATAGCAAGGTTTGGGCATCATTTATCTATGAATTGGAACTTGGGCGAAGAAAACAATCAACCCATTCCAGAAGTTATTAAAGCTGCCAATTATGTGTCTAAGTTAGATGCATATAATTCACATTTAGTCATCCACACCTTTCCTAATAAAGATGATAGATATACAGAATTAATTGGAAATCAATCACCATTAACAGGGGCTTCATTACAATTAAGTCATCCAGATTTTAATGATGTGCATCCAAGAGTACTAAAATGGAGAAAAAAATCGAATGCCACTGGTAAAAAATGGGCAATTGCTGTTGATGAACCTGGGAAAGCAAAAATAGCCTTATTACCAGATGATGAAGATCCAGAACATAATTTTGCAAGAAGTAGGGCAATGTATGGTACTTTATTTGCAGGTGGTTTTGGGGTAGAATGGTATTTTGGTTATGCTAGTCCAAATTCAGATTTAACCTGTCAAGATTTTAGAAGTAGAGACTTATTTTGGGTTCAAAATAAAATTGCATTAGATTTTTTTAATAAAATTCCTTTTTGGCAAATGGAACCAAGAAACGAATTGGAGTCTTCTAAAGAAGTTACGTATTGTATAGCTAATCAAAACGAGGTCTATGCAATTTATACAGAAGCCAATGCTAATCAAATTACATTAAATCTAGGGAATACTGATAAAATTTTTACAGTTCAATGGTTCAACCCAAGAAAAGGAGGTAAGCTACAAAAAGGAAGTATTACAACTGTTAAAGCAAACGGATTTGTACATCTTGGAAACCCTCCTTCAGAATTTGACAAAGATTGGTTGATCTTAATAAAAACAAAATAATCAAACATTTTTTCCTTTTTTGATTTAAGGATCAGCTATATCATACTATAGAACATGCTGATACAAAGTTTAAGAAAATGATTCTTTACTGTTTCTTGTCTCATATAATGCTGTGCTTGGTTCAGGAATTAGAATTTTTAAATAGTATAAGTATTTATAAATCAGATGCTAGTACATTAAGAATTATTGGTTTAGGACAAGCAAAAGCAAGTGTTCAATTATTTAATATACTTGGTAAAAAAGTTATGAGTTCTCATTTTAATACCATTGGTGTTAAAGAATTTCAATTGCCAAAATTATCTAAGGGAGTTTATATTGTTAAGTTAGAAACTGAAATCGGAAAATTGAATAAAAAGATAGTTTTAGAATAACTTCATCAATATTGATGTTAAATCCATAAAAAAGTAAGCAGTCTGTAGACCATCTGTTTCAGGGTTTAAATAAAATATGTTTATTTATTAAGCTTCAATTTATTATAGAATAAATTGAAGTTTTTTTTTGATTTGAAAAAGACATCTTTATCCTGAGACTACAGGATAAATGCCATTTACTTTAGTCATATTTTTACAAAATAATTCTGTAAAATAATAAATATTTGTGTTTCCGTTGAAAAAGGAGAAAATATACGCTTACGCTCTCTGGAATATCAAAGCGTTTTAGTATTGATTATATACTGTTTTACAATTCATATAAATTTAAAATCAAACAAGCAAAAACAACCTTTTTAAATTCAGTAAAAAAATATGATGAAAAAATCAATAATTGTAATTGCATTTTTATGTATTGCATTTCAATTAAATGCTCAAGAAAGTAGAGTAAAGTATAATTTTAATCCAGCTTGGAAATTTACCAAAGCAAACCCAACAGATGCGCAATTGGTAAATTATGATGATTCAAGTTGGTCAACAATTAGCACACCTCATACGTTTAACGATACAGATACTTTTGACGATTTAAGTATTGGTAAACATATTGGAGAAAAGAATCAATTTAGAGGAACAGTATGGTATAGAAAGCATTTTAATTTGCCAAAATTAGACACAGGTAAAAAAATCTATATAGAATTTGAATCTGTACGACAAATTGCAGATGTTTATATCAACGGAAAACATTTAGGCACAAATAAAACAGGGTTTATACCATTTGGATACGATTTAACTCCTTATCTTAATTTCGGTGATAAAGAAAATATTATCGCAGTAAAAGTAAATAATGATAGAGGAGAACATTTTAGGGAGAATTTCCCTTTAGTTTGGCATCACGAACATTGGCATCCAAATCACGGAGGAATCTACAGAAATGTGTTTTTACATATTATGGATCCTGTACATATCACTTTACCTTTGTATGATAATTTAAAAACAGTGGGTACTTATGTGCACACGGAAAACATATCAAAAAAGAAGGCAGACGTTCATATTTCAGCAGAAACCATAAATGAATCATCAACTGATAAAAAAATCACTTTTGAAGCTAAAATCATTGATGCTGATGGCAAAGAAGTGAGCTGTACTAGAAAAACTGAAACGTTAAAAGCAGGAGAAAAATTTACGTTTTCAACAAAAAATAAAGTAAAGAACCCTAATTTATGGTACACTAGAAAACCCTATATATATAAAGTAGTAACTACTTTAAAAGAGGGAGACATTGAGCTAGATAGTTATACAACTCCACTAGGAATTAGAACATTTGAATTCAATAAAGATTCAGGCTTTCATAATAATGGAGAGTACGCCAAATTACATGGTTGGGGACAAAAACCAACTGCAGGTTGGGCAGGTTTAGGAGCAGCACAACCAGATTGGTTAAAAGAATACACCTATCGTTTAATGGACGAAGCTGGAGGTAATTTTATACGTTGGGGGCACTGTGCAGGTTCTCCAGCAGAAATTGCAATGGGAGACAAATATGGTTTTGTAACCCTAATGCCTGGTGTTAGTGGAGAATCTCAAGATGAAGGTGAAACTTGGGATATTAGAATTGCTGCATTTAGAGATATGATTGTGTATTACAGAAACCATCCCTCTATTTTTATTTGGGAAGGTGGTAACTGGGCAGAAACTTCTGCACATTATGAAGAAATATTAAAAGTCATTAATACTTACGATCCAGATGGAAAAAGATTAATGGGAAATAGAAGAGCAGATGTAAAAGAAGATTCAGAACCTTATATCTCCATTGAAATTGGTACAGAAGGTTGGCAAAGAGAATATGCGCACTTACCATTGATAGAAAGTGAATATTTAAGAGATGAAGGTTCTAGACGTGTTTGGGATAAATTTACACCAGATGATAATTTTTGGACACACCCAAATATATCTAGGAATGTATATAAAATTGGTTCAGAAATTTTTGCAGTTCGTCAAGTAGAAGATTGGTGGGATAAAATGGGTAAAAAATCTTATCATAGTGGAGGTGCAAATTGGGTTTTCTCTGATGGTACACATGGAGGAAGAAATCCTACAGAAGTTACCAGAGCAAGTGGTGAGGTTGATGCTGTACGTTTAAAAAAAGAAGCTTTTTATACCACAAAAGCAATGTGGAGGCCAGAGGCTCAAATTCATGTGGTTGGGCATTGGAACTATGAAAAAGGGACTCAAAAAACAATGTACGTGGTTTCTAATTGTACAAAAGTGAAACTATATGTAAATGGAAAGTTAATTGGAACCGATGAAAAAGCAGATAACGGCTATTTATACAAGTTTCCAAATGTTAATTTTGAAGAAGGAGAAATTAAGGTAGAAGGTTATTTAAATGACAAGTTATTGGTTTCTCAAACTAAAAAAACGGTAGGAGAACCTGTTGCTATAAAATTATCATCAATTGTTGGTCCAGAAGGATGGTTAGCTAATGGTGCTGATATTGCCCTAATTGATTTTGAAATTGTGGATAAACAGGGTAACAGACATCCTTTAGGTAGAAATAAAGTAGATTTTACAATTTCTGGTCCTGGAATATGGAGAGGTGGATATAATAGTGGAAAAGCAAATACTACAAATAATTTATTTTTAGATGCAGAAGCTGGTATCAATCGTGTGGCAATTCGTGCGATGTTACAAGCAGGAGATGTAACTATTACAGCGTCTTCTCACGACTTAAAATCAGATAGCATAACCATTTCGTCTCAACCAGTAACATTAGAAAACGGAATGTCTACAGAATTACCACAAACGTATAAAGTGCCTTCTAATATGGAAGAACCAATGCCAATTTATACACCAAAAACTGAACCTTACAATCCTGCAAGAGTTAATAAAAGCGATTTGTTTACCAAGTTTAGTTATACAGGAAATGGAAAAGCTGTATTAAGATCTAATGTGCATTGGGGTAAAAAAACCTATACAGATATGGAGCATAATTATACTGTAATTCCTAGATATTTGGTAGGTTCAGAATATATTAGAGTACCAAATTCTGATGGTAAATATTGGGCAAGAGATCAACTGCAATTTATAGCTGGTAAAAATATGGTTATTTATGTTGGTCATGATGATCGAGTAGAAAGACCCGTTTTTTTAACTAAAGATTATATAGATACTGGAGATGATGTCAATTTGGGAGGTGTAAAAATGTCGCTCTTTAAAAGAATTGCAAAAAAAGGGGAAAGCATTATTATGGCAGGTAATAGCGATGGAGATGTGCCAGAAGAAAGTAGAATGTATTTTGTAATTGGAAAAGCTTTGAAAAAATAACAGATTAAAGAATTAAAATTTAACTAAAAGGTGTCTTATATTAGATGGTGTTAACCATTATAGTACAGGATACCTTTTCTTTTTTTTGAGTGTAGTTTTATTAATTGAATTATTGAAAAAATATAGTAATAAATATGAAGAACTTTATTGGTTTTAAAATGTTGATAATTATGTGTTTATTGTTCTGTTTTGGAACTCTAGCTCAAAATCCAATTGTACCAAACAAAGGGTTGAACGATCCTCATATTCATATTTTTAACGATACTGCTTATGTATATGCTTCGCACGATAAATCCATAAAAAACAAGAAATTTATTATGGAAGATTGGTGGATTTGGTCATCACCAGATTTAGTCAACTGGAAAAAAGAAAGTGTTTTAAAGCCAAATAATACTTATATAGGAAAAGATTTTGCAAGCTGTTGGGCAACAGATGTTGGTTATAAAAGCGGAAAATATTATTGGTATTTTTCTGAAGGAAATCAACAAACAGGAGTGGTTGTTGGAGATTCACCAATAGGACCTTGGAAAGACCCTTTAGGAAAACCTTTATTAACATCAGAATTAACACCAACAGACGAATATGATATGGCTATTTTTGAAGAAAATGGCGAACATTATATCATTTTTGGAGTTTGGGATTATTATATTGCAAAGCTAAATGAAGATATGATTAGTTTGGCAGAAAAACCTAAAAAGTTAGAAATAACAAATCCAAGAGGACCATATAATCAAGATGGTAAAAACACAGAAAAACCAACGGACGATAAACCTTTTGTTCATAAATATAATGGAAAGTATTACTTGTCTTGGGGATGTTTTTATGGAATGTCAGACAATTTATATGGACCTTATGATTATAAAGATTCCGTTATAAAACAAGAGAGTTTTGCAGCAGGTTATGACGCTCCAACTTGGCCAAGTGGTTTTTTACAAGGAAGGCATGGTTCTTTTTTTGAATGGAATAATCAGTGGTATTATACCTACTGTGATATTAGCCAAACAGGAAATCGATATTTTAGAGATACATTTATCAGTTACGTGCATTATAAAGAAAATGGAGAAATGGCAACCATTAGAGTAGATGGGGTTGGAGTAGCAAATTACAATGCAAATCAAGGAAAAATAGAAGCAGAAGATTATTTTAAAGCAGAAGGAATATCAAAAAAAGAAAAACAAAATGGTGGTTTTATATTGAATAACATCAGTAATAACGATTACCTAATTTATCCAAATATTAAAGGAATATCAGATAAAAATAAGATTTCTTTTAATGTAGATGTTTATCAAAAAACAGAAATCGAAATCAGAGAAAATTCACCAAAAGGGAAGTTATTAAAAAAAGTTTGTTTGTCTGTTTCAGATGATATTAGCCAAGAATTTAAATTAAAAAAGTTATCAAAAGTAAAAAGTCTTTGTTTTGTTTTTAAAGGAAAAAAAGACAATTTATTAACTTTTGATAGTTTTCAATTATTAAAATAACCAAAATTAAATTATAATAAATAATGAAGAAAGTACACATTTTATTTTTAGCAGCATTTACATTTCTGTTTCAAGCTTGTGGGGAATCGTCATCAGCATCAAAAGATTACAAAGATGCTTCTTTATCTATAGATGAAAGAGTAGAAGCATTATTACCCTTAATGTCTTTAGAAGAAAAAGTAGCACAAATGCGAATTTTTCATGCTAATATTGGAACAAAACCAGATAAAGACGGAAATTTAGTATTATCTAAAAGAGTTGTGGAAAAATTAAAATTAGGTATTGCAGGGATTAAAAACCCAGGAGAACATATAGATCCTGTTGCTGCTGCAAAAATGAATAATGAACTGCAAAAATACATCATCGAAAATAATAGATGGGGCATCCCTGCTTTATTTGTTACTGAATCTTATAATGGTGTAGATGCAGAAGGTTGTACGTTGTTTGGGCGCCCAATGACATCTGCAGCATCATTTAATCCTGATTTAGTGCAAAGACAATGGGGTGTTGTGGGTAAAGAGGCTCGTTTAAGAGGAATGCATATGTGCCACTCACCAGAAGCTGATATTGTTAGAGATCCTCGTTTTGGTAGAATGAGTGAAGCATTTGGTGAAGATACCTATTTAACAACACAAATGGTTAAGAATGCCATTATTGGTGTGCAAGGAAATTATGAAGGTTTAGGAAAAGGAACTCATATTGGTGCTGTAGCAAAACACTTCGCAGGTTATGGACAAGTATTAGGAGGTTCTAATTTTGCAGCCATAGAAATATCAGAAAGAACATTAATTGATGAGATTTATCCTCCTTTTGAAGCAGCTGTAAAAGAAGCAAAAACATTAGGAATTATGGCATCTCATGGAGATTTAAACGGTGTGGCATCTCATGGAAATAAAGAGTTATTAACGGGAGTTTTAAGAGATCAATGGGGTTTTAATGGGTATGTAGTTTCAGATTCTAATGATATTGCACGTTTGTACTACTTTATGAAAGTAGCGGAATCACCAGAAGCTGCTGCTCAAATGGGCTTAGAAGCTGGTATTGATATCGATTTATATGCAGAAGATTCGTATTCTTATTTACCTAAAATGGTTGAGAAAAACCCTGAATTGATAAAGCTAATAGACAGATCTGTAAGAAATGTGTTAAGAACAAAATTTATCTTAGGATTGTTTGATAATCCTTATATAGATTTAGAAGAAACTAAAAAAGGAGTGCGTGCAGCATCGTCTTTAGAGTTAGCTAAAGAATCAGATTTAGAATCGATTATTTTATTAAAAAATGAAGAGAATACATTACCTCTTAACAAAAATAAATCAACTAGAGTTGCACTATTAGGGCCTTTATTAAAAGAAAATACTAAAGAAATGTTTGAGTCTGCTTTAGGTAATAGCAATATTAAATTTATTGCAGAAAAAGGATTTAACCTAACAAATGAAAAAGGTGGTGCTCCAAAATTATTAGACAGAGACCCAAGAGCAATTGCGAAATTGGTTAATACTGCAAAAAGAGCAGATGTTGTAGTGTTGTTTTTAGGTGGAGATGAATTCACTGCTAAAGAAGCATATTTTAGCAACAGTACTTTAGGAGATAGAGCTACTATAGATCCTGTTGGATCACAAGACGAATTGGTAGAAAAAATTACGGCTTTAGGTAAAAAAGTAATTGTAGTGTTAAAACATAGAAGAACTTTGTCTATCAATACTATTGCAGAAAAAGCAGATGCTATTTTAGATACGTGGGATTTAAGTGAGTTTGGAGATCATTCAACTGCTAAAATTATTTTTGGTGATGTTTCTCCTTCAGGGAAATCTCCTGTTACTATTCCAAGATCTATAGGTCAGTTGCCTTATCATTACAGTATGAAAGAAATCAACTATAAGAAAGAATATTTATTTTTAGGTAAAGGACCTTTATTTCCTTTTGGTCATGGATTAAGCTATGGTAATTTTGAATATGCTGATATTAAAGTATCTAATTCAGAAATTACACCTGAGACTGAAATTACAGCTAGTGTAAAAGTTACTAATACTGGTAAAGTAAAAGCTAAAGAAGTTGTACAAATGTATCTTAAAGATGAAATAGGTTCAGTAACAAGGCCAGATAAAGAATTAAAAGGTTTTGATAAAATTGAACTTGCTCCAGGAGAAAGTAAAACAGTATCATTTACAATCACTCCAAAAATGTTAGAATTTACTGGTATTTCAATGGAAAAAGTTTTAGAAGCTGGAGATTATACTGTAAAAATAGGAACATCATCACAAGAAAACTTAGAAGCAAAATTTAAATTAAAGAAATAAAAAAAAATGAAAAAATCACTTTTACCATTAATGGCTGTAGTACTAACACTTTTTAGTTGTTCTGTTTCACAAAATACGGTTGCTCAAAAGTCTACTGATTTAGATAATACAGCAATTCAAAAATCGATGATTAAAGCCTTAGAATGGCAAGAAGCACATCCTATTTTTGCTATTGATCCTACAGATTGGACAGCAGGTGCTTACTATACAGGAGTTGCTAGGGCACACAAAACAACAAAAGATATGATGTATATGGCTGCTTTAAAAAATCAAGCAGTTAAGAATAACTGGCAAACTTATAAAAGACTACATCATGCAGATGATGTTGCCATTTCTTATAGTTACTTGTATGTTGCTATGAATGAAAAAAGAAGAAATTTTTCTGATTTAGAGCCTACAAAAAAATTCTTAGATGTGCATTTGTATGAAGATAATAACTGGAAATCTGGGAAGAATGCAGGTCATGAAGGAAAAAGTATTTTATGGTGGTGGTGTGATGCTTTGTTTATGGCTCCTCCTGTAATTAATTTATATGCAAAGCATACAAAACAACCACAGTATTTAGAAGCTATGCATAAATATTATATGGAAACGTATAATAGATTGTATGACAAAGAAGAAAATTTGTTTGCCAGAGATATGCGTTTTGTTTGGCAAGGAACAGATAAGGATAACAAAGAACCAAATGGCAAAAAAATATTTTGGTCTAGAGGAAATGGATGGGTAATTGGTGGTTTAGCACTAATGTTAGATGATATGCCAAAAGATTACGAGCACAGAGATTTCTATGTAAATTTATACAAAGAAATGGCTGCAAAATTATTGTCAATTCAGTCTGAAGATGGTTTATGGAGAACAAGTTTGTTAAGTCCAGAATCATACAATCATGGAGAAGTTAGTGGTAGTGGTTTTCATACATTTGCTATAGCTTGGGGAATTAACAATGGTTTAATAGATAAAAAACACTCACAGGCTGTTAAAAAAGCTTGGAAAGCTTTATCAGCTTGCCAACATGAAGATGGTAGAGTTGGTTGGGTACAGAATATTGGTGCTTCACCAGAGCCTGCATCTGCAGATAGCTGGCAAAATTTTGGTACAGGTGCATTTTTAATGGCTGGTAGTGAGGTCTTAAAATTAAAGTAATACACTTGTATTTGTTAAAAACTAAAAAATCGAAGACCAAGTCTTCGATTTTTTTATAAAAAAAAACTATCTTAACTTAGATTAAAATTTTAAAAATAAAGTTTCTTTATTTTTCATTCTTTTAGCCAGTTTTAATTTTGCTCAAAACAAAATCTATAAATTCAATTATAAAACTGAAGCTAATGGGTTATCTCAAAATTCTGTTGTTGCTATGCATCAAGATAAACTCGGTCAGGTCTGGATTACAACTAGAGATGGTTTAAGTAGGTATGATGGAGAAGAATTTAAGTTGTTAAGGCATCAAAAAGAAAACAAAAACTCTATTAGTAATAATGGTATACTTTGTATAGAAGAGGATAAAGATGGCTTTATTTGTGTAGGAACTTCTTTTGGGCTAACATATAATCCTAAAAAAAAGATTTTTAGAAAGTAATACAATTTGGGCTATCAAAAAAATGTCTAATCAACAATGATGGATAGATACTTCTAGTGGTGTTTTAATTTAGAATTAAGAAACAGATTCTTTTAATCAAATTTTTGATAAAAACGGATTACATCTATTTTTTGAATAACAAAAGGAGTTGTTTTTATAGGTGCTGCAAAAGGATTATTACAGCTAAAAACGAACTTAGAAAATAAGTGTCAATTTATAACAATTTAAGAAAACCTAATGAAGTCACTTAAATCCGAATATCAAATACAAATCATATCGAAAATATAAACTAAATTTGACTGAACTAAAAATTTAAAAACAAACATAGTTCAGAATATTTTGCCTTCCAAAAGGCTAAAAAAATAATTTGAACGTTATAAATTAAACCTAAAAAAGGTCAACCTATTTCAGTATAATAAACACTGATAATGATATTAGGGGTTCTATGAAAAATATAGATAGGTTTATGTTTATACAGTCACTTTTAATATGAAAAAAAATGTTTTTATTTGGGTAGTATTTTTAACAGAATAATTCGATAAGAAAACCAATTAAACTTAGCGTTAATTAAAAGAATTTATATAGATGAAACGAAGAGATTTTATTCAATTATCAACGATTACTGGCATAGGTGCATTGCTATCGGCTACAGGTCTTTTAACGGCTTGTGGTAAAACTTTAAATAATGAACAATCGCCAGAATATAAAAAACTAGTTTTTGATTTACTTAAAGATTGGTGTGATGGAATGATAAAAATCCAAATCTTAAAACCATCAGACCTAAAATTACATGGTGCTTTTGATTGTCCTGCTTGTGAAACTGTGCATGCAAGAGTTATGGATTCAGTATATCCATTTTTTTATATGGCGAAAGTAACTGGAGAGCAAAAATACTTAAATGCTGGTATTGCTGCTTTTGAGTGGGGTGAAAACGTAACAAGAGATGATGGTGCGTGGACCAACGATTTAGACCCGAAATCTTGGGATGGCACAACTGTTTTTGGTGCAGTAGCTTTGGCAGAAACCTTAAAGTATCATGGCGATTTATTAGATAAAACTACGCGTAAAAGATGGTATAAACGTTTAGAGTCGGCAACCGAATTTGTATACAATAGATTTCCTGTTATTGGTAATGCCAATATAAATTATGGAGCAACAACCATGTATGCCTTAAATTTGATAGGTAAGTTGCTCAATCAACCTAAATATATCATTAGAAGTAAAGAATTAGCCTCACAAATTAAAGCGTATTTCACAACACCTAATGCCTTATTATTTGGAGAAATAAGAGGAAAAAACAAGAAAAGACTAAGTGATAAAGGCTTACTAGGTATAGATTTAGGATATAATTTAGAAGAATCATTAAATAATCTAGTATTATATGCTAAAGAAGAGCAAGATAATGAGTTATTAGAACTATTAAAAAAATCTTTAAATACACATGTAAAATTTATTCTACCAGATGGAGGAATTGATAATAGTTTTGGAAACAGAATGTTTAAATGGACCTATTGGGGTAGTAGAACCAGTGATGGTATGCAACAAGCATTTAGTTTAATGGCCGACTATAATCCTACTCTAGGTACAGCTGCATTTAAAAACACAGAACTTTTAAAAAAGTGCACTAAAGACGGGTTGTTACATGGAGGTCCTCACTATATATCTCATAGTATTAAGCCTTGTGTGCATCATACATTTGCGCATGCGAAACCTTTAGCATCTTTACTAGATCACTGGGAATATTTACCTAAAATTGATAAAGAAACACCATTACCAAGAGCAGTAAATGAAGGCGAAACCTATTTTAAAGAATTGGATGTTTCTTTATTTGGAAAAGGCGAGTGGAGAGGCACTGTTTCTGCTTATGACTCAATTTATAGTCCAGGAGATGATGTCAGGCAAGCTACAGGTGCATCTCTTGCGTTGTTGTATCATAATAAAGTGGGTTTATTGTGTACTGCAAGTACCGCAATTTATAAAATGTTAGAAGCGTATAATCAGCAGCCACAACCAGGTGAAGATTTTGCTTTAACTCCTAGAATAGAAACCTACAAAAATAATTTTTGGTATACCAATCTATTTGATTTAAAAGCAACATTTATGTCTAAAATAGAAGCTGATACTATTGCATATGAAGCAAAAGTCCAGCTAAAAAATGAAGCAAAAAAAGTAGTTTCAGATACAGCATCAGATTTTAAATTACATTATATTTGTTCAAAACAAAAGTTGGAGATTATTGCGGCTACCAATCAAAAGATCATAGAGCCTACAGCCTTTGTACTTCCAATTGTGTCTGCAACAGGAGAAAAAGTAATACAACTTTCTGAAAATGAAATAACTATAGCAAAACCAAGTGGCATAGTAAAAATTTCGTCTAATGTAATACTTAAAATTAAAGAGATGCCTAAAAGCAGAGCCTTTAATATGGTGCCTGGTGTAGCCGCTGTTCCAATTATTGCAAATTTTAAAGAAGAAGAAAAGGACGTAAAGATTACCATAGAAATTATTTAAAATAAATATATATTATATAAAATCAATAGAAAATGAAATTAATTGCCATGTACTTATTATGCTTGTGTTCAGTATCTCAGGCTATGGAAATAAAAGATTTAAAATGTGAATCACAAACAAACCCTACAGGAATAACAAACGCTAGACCAAGCTTTAGCTGGACTTTTGTTGGCGATAAAAATAGTACTGAGCAAGGTGGTTTTCGTATTATGATGGCCACTAGCATTGAAAAATTGAAGTATCCAAATATTTGGGATACAGGTCCAACAAGTAAGTCTGAAACAGGTCCTTATCAATACTTAGGAGAACCTTTAAAATCTGGACAAAAAGTTTACTGGAAAGTTACGGCTTGGGGTAACAACAGAGGTGTTGTACATAGTGAACCAGCTTGGTTTGTAATGGGTGACATAGTGAATCCAGAAATAGCATTTGAACCACCAGTTTTTGAGCAAAAAGATGGGGTTATTAAAATTACTTTAAATCCTAAAGATGAAGGGAGAACCTTTGAAGGTATTGGTGGGGTAAGTGCAGGTGCTTCAACAGATTTGTTATACGATTACGAAGATCCGTATCGTAGCCACATCCTTGATTTGCTTTTCAAACCTAAATTTGGAGCTGGTTTTCAACATTTAAAAGTAGAAATGGGAGGAGGAGAAAACTCAACCTGTGGTTCTGAACCATCACATGCTATCACTCGTGAAGAGTTGAAAAATCCCGTATCAAGGGGTTATGAGTTTTGGTTTATGAAAGAAGCTAAAAACCGAAATAAAGATATGATTTTAGAGTATTTGCCTTGGAGTTTTCCTGGTTACCTAAAAGATGATATTTATACCAAAGAATCAGCAGAATATTTTGTAACTTTTTTAGATGTCGCTAAAAGAGATTGGGGCTTAGATATCGATTGGGTTGCAGCTGCCGAAAACGAAAACTATACAGATAGAGATTGGTTGGTAAATGATGTGCGACCAATGCTTGATGCTAGAGGGTATAATAATGTTAAAATTCAAGGTCCAGATGATAATAGTGGCGATTGGCAAATATTTGAAGAATTAGAAAAAGATTCGAAGTTTAATGATGTAATTAAAGCCGTTGGTTACCATTACGTTACAGGTAGAGAGTTTACTGAAGATATGGTGGACGGACGAGGTCGACCAACTACGGCTAAAGCCAAAGCATCTGGTACGCCACTTTGGGCAAGTGAAGATTGGAGTTGGACAGGTAAAGATTGGGGAGGTGCTGGAGCGCTAAACTTAGCCCGTGTTTACAATAAATTTTATATACGAGATAAAATCACCAAAACTTTAATCTGGGCACCAATTGGCTCTATATACAAATCGGTAACTTGGGATAAGGCAGGAGCAATGAAAGCCAATAGCCCTTGGAGTGGGTATTACGAAGTTTGGCCAACAATTTGGGCAACAGCTCATACTACGCAGTTTGCAATGCCTCACGAGTGGCAATATTTAGATTCAGGATGTGCATTATTTGATGCCGCTACTTACAAAGGCAGTTGTGTGACCTTAAAAGAGAAAAACAGCTCTAATTGGAGTATGATTATTTGTACAGAAGAAGCTGAAACAATGGAGGTAAATATAGAAAAGGGCTTATCAAAAAAAAATGTTCATGTTTGGAAATCTAATGAAAAGGAGCAGTTTGTAAAACAAGAATGTATAAAAGTTAAAAAAGGAAAGTTTACCATAAAGCTCGACCCAAAAAGTATTTATTCCTTAACCACTACAAAAGGTCAGCAGAAAGGTCAATATGAAATTCCTAAAGAAAAAGCATTTCCTTTTCCTTACAAAGAAGACTATGAAAATAGAAAAATAGGTGACTTACCTATGTATCATTCAGACCAAACTGGTAGCTTTGAAATTGCCGAAAAAGAAGATGGTACACATTGCTTAAAGCAAATAAACCCTGAAAAAGGTTATGATTGGATGCGTGTATATCGTCGATCAAATATTAAACCTAATACTTTAATTGGAGATGTAAACTGGAAAGATTTTACTTGTAGTGTAGATGTCTTTATTGAAGGTGGAAATGTAGAACTAGGTGGACGTGTTCAAAGTAGTTACTTAAAAGGCTATCGTTTTATGCTAGAAAAAAATGGTAACTGGAAACTTATTTTTGATAAAGAAACGCTATCCGAAGGGCATATCAATGCTTTTGATAGTAAAGCTTGGCATAATATCAAACTTCAGTTTAGAGATAAAGAAATTACAGCCTTTGTCAATGGAGAAACCATTACTAAGGTAAATCACAAATCAATATCAGGATATGTACTTTTAGGGAGTTCTTACAATGCAAATTTGTTTGATAACCTTGTAGTCTCAGAATAATATATAACAAGAGTTTTTATAAAATAATAGAATTAGATTAATAATGAAGCAAGTATTAAAAGTTTTTACCTTATTATTTGTAGTACTAACCTACGCAAATGAACCTCTTTTACAAAATAGTTACTTAAGGAATGGACAAACCCTAAATGGTAGATGGCATTATATTGTAGATGTATATGAATCAGGATATTATAACTACAGAATGGAGCCACACGATGGTACCGAAAACCCAGGTTCTAGTGCTTATTTTTTAAATAAAAAGCCTAAAGACAAAACAGATAGGGTAGAGTACGATTTTGACGCTGCTCCTACTATGGTAGTTCCTGGTGATTGGAATTCCCAAAAAGAAAACCTATTTTATTACGAAGGTACAGTTTGGTACAAAAAGTCGTTTAATGTAGAAAATTACGATGCTAACAAACGTTATTATGTTCATTTTGGTGCTGTAAACTACAGAGCAGATGTGTATTTAAATGGTAAAAAATTAGGTACGCATTTAGGAGGGTTTACACCGTTTAATTTTGAAATGACACATCTTTTAAAAGAAAAAGACAATTTTATAATTGTTAAAGTTGATAATAAAAGAGCAGCAGACGAAGTACCAACATTAAGCACCGATTGGTGGAATTATGGAGGTATTACCAGAGATGTAACCGTTTATGAATTGAGTAAAACGTTTATTGAAGATTATAAAATACAGCTAAGTAAAAATAACAGTAAGGAAGTATCTGGTTATATTCAATTAAACGGTTCAGACAGGGCATCAAAAAAGGTTAGTGTTAATATACCAGAATTAAAAATAAATAAGGTATTTACAACAGATGCTAATGGGTATGTTAAGGTGAAATTTCCAGTAAAACGAGTTTGCTATTGGAGTGATAAAAACCCGAAGTTATACGAAGTGAAAATTTCAACTCAAGAAGATTCAGTTTCAGATGCTATTGGCTTTAGAACCATAGAAACAAAAGGTAAAGACATTCTTTTGAATGGTGAAAAAGTATTTTTAAAAGGAATTTCCATTCATGAAGAAAATGTAATGCGTGGTGGTAGAGCTTGGTCTATGGAAGATGCAAAAGTATTGCTTGGTTGGGCAAAAGAACTAGGATGTAATTATGTACGGTTAGCACATTATCCGCACAATGAAAATATGATACGTTTGGCAGACCAAATGGGTATTTTGGTTTGGGAAGAAATCCCTGTGTATTGGACCATTCAATGGACAAATCCAGAAACGTGCCAAAAAGCAGAAACACAATTAACTGAGCTCATCAACAGAGATAAAAACAGAGCAGCTGCCATTATTTGGTCCATGGCTAATGAAACGCCTACATCTAAAGAGCGTCTTGCCTTTTTAACAAATCTTGCCAATACCGCTAGAAAATTAGACGATACAAGATTGATAAGTGCTGCTTTAGAAGACCATGGTAGAAAGGACAATAAAAATATCATGATTGTAGAAGATGAATTTGCACAAGTGGTAGATATTTTAAGTTTTAACCAATATTATGGTTGGTATGGAGGTCAAATAGACAATATTAAAAATATAAGATGGGAAATTAATATTGATAAACCAGTAATCATTTCAGAATTTGGAGCAGGAGCATTACAAGGCTATCATGCAGATAATATGACAAGATGGAGTGAAGAGTTTCAAGAATTATTATATGAAGAAACGTTGCCTACTTTAGGTAAAATACCTGGAATAAGTGGTATGACACCTTGGACTTTAGTCGATTTTAGATCGCCACGAAGAATGTTAGTTCCGTATCAAAACGGTTGGAATAGAAAAGGCTTAATATCTGAAACAGGAAATAAGAAAAAAGCCTTTTATACACTTCAAAAGTTTTATAAAAATATCAAATAAATACTTCATCTATGAAAAAAATAATCTATTCAATAGTATTATTAAGTTTAATAATCACTTCTTGTAAAACAAAAGATCAAGAAGAAAAATCGGCATCAAGTAAAGAAGCGAAGCCTAATGTATTATTTATATCTGTAGATGATTTAAATAATATGATAGGCCCTATTGATAATTTTTCAAACATAAAAACACCAAATTTTGATCGATTAGCAAATATGGGGGTAACCTTTACAAATGCCCATGTTCAAGCACCATTGTGTGGGCCATCAAGAGCATCAATTATGACAGGTTTAAGACCTTCCAATACTGGTATTTACGGTATGATACCTGATAATGAATTGAGAAGATCCGGAAATCCAGCTACAAAAGATATTACCTTTTTGCCAGAGCAATTTAGTAATAACGGCTATCATACTATGGGCATTGGTAAATTATTTCATGTACATGCTCCAGATAGTGTTTTTAATGAATCTGGAGGCCGTTATAAAGGTTTTGGGCCTTACGCTAAAAAACGATTTGTTTGGGATGGTTATGGTAAAGGTATTAAAGGCGTTCATGGCAAAACAAGTACAGATTGGGGCGCTTTTCCAGAAAATGATTCATTAATGCCCGATCATGCTTCTGCCAATTGGGCAATAGAACGTTTGCAGAGAGAATATGATAAACCATTCTTTTTAGGTGTTGGTTTTTTACGTGTTCATGTACCCTTGTATGTACCTCAAAAATGGTTCGATTTGTATCCTTTAGAATCTATAGAAACACCACCTTATAGAGCAGATGATTTAGATGATATTCCTGCAGTTGGACGAGAAATAAATAATTTACCCATGATGCCAACCACAGATTGGGCAATAGAAAGTGGCGAATGGAAAAATATTGTACAAGCCTATTTGGCATGTGTGAGTTATGTAGACTATGAATTGGGTCGTGTTTTAGATGCTTTAGAAAATAGTAAATATTCCGACAATACCATTATTGTTTTATGGTCTGATCACGGTTATCGTTTGGGCGAAAAAGGTACGTTTGCAAAACATGCGCTATGGGAAACTGCCACAAAAACACCACTAATTTTTTCGGCACCAAATTTACCAAAAGGAAAAAAGATTAATGCACCAGTAGAGTTACTTTCTATCTATCCGACACTTTTAGAACTAAGTGGATTACCTGCATATGCTAGAAACGAAGGGAAAAGTTTAGTAACAATGATGCAAAAAGATGAAGGTTTAAAAGATTCTAATGCACTTACTACTTATGGATATAATAACCATGCAGTAAGAACAAATCAGTATAGATATATTCAATATGAAGATGGTACTCAAGAATTGTATGACCATAATAACGATTCTAATGAATGGAAAAACCTAGCAGGTAAGCCAGAATTTAAAGACATAATAGAAGAGTTGAAATTACTGCTCCCAAAAACAAATGCAAAATGGGATGAAAAATCGATGTACAAGTTTCAACCTTATTTTGTGGAGCAAAAAGCAAGAACAAGTAGATAGAGTTTAAAGGTTTTCAGTTTCCTTGAGTATTTAAAAGTGTATTCGATTAGTCTCTTGATTTCTCAATAATTTTGAAAGTTCTGCTCTAGATAATGAGACTCATAGCTTCAATTTTGTTTAAACTTGAGTTGTAGGTAATAATTAAATAGAAATTATTTAATCAGGATAATGCAGGATGCTAATAAGTCTACATAATTATAATTTTATAAATTAAATAATTAAAAATTAACAATCAATCAATATGAATATTTTAAAAAGGATAAAGCTGTTTTTATTAGGTGCTTTATTATGTCTATTTTTCGCTTGTAATTCAGAACAAAATACGGCCAAACCTGTAAGTAAAAAAGACAAAGAAATTGCCAGCAAAGTTCAAAACTTAATCAGCCAAATGACATTGGATGAAAAGATTGCAGAAATGACGCAAGATGCTCCTGCAAATGAAAGATTAGGCATTCCATATATGAAGTATGCAGAAGCATTGCATGGGGTTTGGCTTGTGCTAGATTATTATGGTAATACAACTGTGTATCCTCAAGCTATTGCAGCTGCCTCTACTTGGCAACCTGAATTAGTTGAAAAAATGGCTTCACAAACAGCTATAGAAGCACGTGCTTTAGGGGTTACACATACGTATTCGCCTAATTTAGATGTAATTTCTGGAGATCCAAGATATGGTAGAGTAGAAGAATCTTATGGAGAAGACCCTTATTTGGTCTCTAGAATGGGCGTTGCATTTATACAAGGTTTGCAAGGTATGGGAGAAGAGCAATTTGATGAGAATCATGTAATGGCAACAGCGAAGCATTTTATTGGATATCCTGAAAATCGACGTGGAATTAACGGAGGCTTTAGTGATATGTCAGAACGTCGTTTAAGAGAAGTTTATTTACCACCTTTTGAAGCTGCTATAAAAGAAGCAAAGATAGGTTCTTTGATGCCAGGTCATCAAGATTATAATGGAGTGCCAAACCACATGAATACTTGGTTGCTAAAAGATATTTTACGAGATGAGCTAGGTTTTGACGGTTTAATTGTTTCTGATAATAATGACGTTGCACGTTTAGGAACCATGCATTTTATTGCTGAAACTAGAACAGAGTCTGCTATTTTAGGGTTAAAGGCAGGTGTAGATATGGATTTAGTGATTGGAAAAATTGAAAAGCTAGCGGCATATAATTCAAAAGTTTTGAAAGATACAATAACTAAGAACCCAGAATTAGAAAAGTATATAGACAAAGCAACGTCTCGTATTTTAAAAGCAAAATATCAATTGGGTTTATTTGATACAGAACCAAAAGAGATTGACACAGAAACTGTATATGTAAGTACAAAAGAACACCAAGATTTTTCTTATGAAATGGCAAAGAAAGCAATTATTTTATTAAAAAATGATAATAATTTGTTGCCTTTAGATTTATCTAAAATTAAATCTTTAGCAGTAATTGGTCCAAATGCACACGAAGAAAGACCCAAAAAAGGAACGTATTCTTTATTAGGTGGGTATTCAGGATTGCCTCCATATTATATTTCTGCTTTAGATGGTATTAAAGCCAAAGTAGGCGATAAAGTAAAAATTAATTACGCAAAAGGTTGTGATTTACAAGGAAAATCAACAGCAGAATTTCCAGCAGCAATTGCAGCAGCAAAAAAATCTGATGCAGTAATTTTGGTAATTGGTGGTTCTAGAAAAACTGGAGGAGAAGGAATGGATAGAGACAATTTAGATTTATATGGAGTACAAAAAGAATTAGTTGAAGCAATTCATAAAACAGGAAAACCTGTGGTTGCTGTTTTAATAAATGGACGTCCTTTATCTATTAATTATGTTGCAGAAAATATTCCATCAATTTTAGAAACTTGGTATTTAGGTATGCGTTCTGGAGATGCTATTGCAGATGCTATTTTTGGGGATGTAAATCCTGGTGGAAAATTAACAGTTTCTTTCCCAAGATCTGTAGGGCAAGTACCTGTTACGTATTTGCAACGACCAGATTTTATTGGTTCTGGTAAAGGGTTGTATAAAAATTCAGATAAATCACCTTTATTTCCTTTTGGTTTTGGTTTAAGTTATACCACTTTTAAATATGGAACTCCAAAATTTGAAAATGCAACAATTAGTACAGATGGAGAAACTACTATTTCTGTAGATGTAACCAATACAGGAGACAGAGCAGGAGATGAAGTAGTACAAATGTATGTAAGAGACGATTTTGCTTCTGTAGGACGTTACAATAAAATGCTAAAAGGTTTTGAACGTATTTCTTTAAAACCAGGAGAAACGAAAACAGTAACTTTTAAATTAGGTTTTGAGGAATTAAACATCCTAAATCAACAAATGAAAAAAGTGGTGGAACCTGGCACATTTACAATTTCTGTAGGAGCATCATCACAAGAAAAAGATTTGAAAAAGGCTATTTTAAAAGTGAAGTAAATAGTTGTTTTACTTTAAATTATAAACCTTATATCTTCTTTGATATAAGGTTTATTGTTATAATCGAGATTTAAAAATGATTATTTTAATCCAATAGTTTAACAATTAATATTTTTTTAAATGAACAAACAATTAATTTTAATTTTCTTACTAATTCTTAGCTTAAATGTCTTTTCTCAAAGCACATTTGTTAAGGGCTATTTTATAAACAACTCCAATGAAAAGATTAACTGTCTCATAAAAAATGTTGATTGGTTAAATAATCCTACAGAGTTTAAATATAAAAACAATATAGATTCTGAAGTAAAAACAGTAACCTTAAATGAGGTTAAAGAATTTGGGGTTTTAAATACTTTTAAATACGAAAGACATACTGTTGATATAGATAGGTCTGGTAAATTAGCTGAAGACCTAGATTTTAATAAAAACCCAGTTTTTAATAGAGAAAAAATATTTTTAAAAGTGCTAATTGAAGGGAAAGCTAATCTGTATTATTATGAAGACCAAGGTTTAGTTAGATATTTTTTTAGTAAAAATATTGCAGAGGTTAAGCAGTTAATTTCAAAACATTATTTAACAAATGTTCACCAAGCAAAAATAAATAATCAATTTAGGAGGCAATTATGGAATACTTTAAAATGTGAAAGTATTTCAATGAATAGTCTTAAAAAAGTAAGATACAGAAAATCAGATTTAGTCAAATTTTTTATAAAATACAACAAGTGTAGCAATTCTGATTTTGTTAATTATCAGAAAAAGCAGGAAAATAAAGATTTCTTTAATTTAACACTAAGGCCTGGTTTAAGAAGTTCATCACTTAATTTATATGCACCAAATGGAAACCGAATTAATTCAGTTAAGGGTTTGACTTCATTTAGATTAGGTTTAGAAGCAGAATTTATTTTGGAGTTTAATAATAATAAATGGGCTTTGCTATTAGAGCCTATCTATCATCAGTTCAATTCAGATAGAGAAGCTTCAAGTCTTAATCAAAAATCACTTGAAGTCAATTTTGGTTTAAGGCATTATATGTATCTTAAGAATAAAGAGGTAAAGCTTTTTGTAAATGCATTATCATATTATACCATCAACTTTAATACGCAATTAACGGTAGGAAGGAGTCTGATTCCACTAGAAGTGGATAATTCCTTGAATATGGCATTAGGTATTGGTTGTAAATATAAAGAACGTTTCAGTATAGAATTAAGGCATTTACCAACTAGAAATACTTTGGCTAACTTTAGTGAATTAACTTGGTTTACGGGTTTTCAATCTTTATCTATAGTTTTGGGTTATTCTATATTTTAATGCAATTGATTCTGGATATAAATTGAGGCTGCACTTAGAAAATTATAATGAATTTTAAGTTTAGATATTTCAGGAGTGTACAGGATAAATTTTTTATTAAGAAAAACTATCTTTAAAAGTTAAATGTAAATTTATTTTTAATGATAAAAAAGCTACTATTAACGTTTTTAGTTTTAGGTTTTTCAATTTCTATAAAAGCACAATTATTTAATCAAGATTTTAGTTCGTCAACTTTAGTTTTAGATTATGTAAGTGTAGTTCCAGATGCAAATCAGTTTAACGGATTAACAAATGGAAATTCTAGTTTAACAACTTCGATAACCAATGGAGTTTTACAATTTGAAAGAACAGATGCAGCTTCAATTTACGCATATAGAAATTTTAACCTTACTGAAAACCTAACTTTAGTAAAACTAAAATTTGATTTTGAGTTAAGTAATTATCAATCAGGTACTCAAAATCCTACGTTTAGTGTTTTTATTGGGAATAGCTTTTCTAATGCATCCTTTGGTACAAATTCTACTTATGCTAGTCGTTTTGGTATTGTAGGTAAAAACGGAACCAATGAATTTAAAGTGACTACTGTAGATAATATTGGAGGTGCACCAAGTTCAAACTATTTTTCAGGAAAGCAAAATATTACGGTTTTTGTAAATAATTCTGGTAGTAACCAAACCTATACTGCACCAAATGGAAGCACAGAATCTGTTACAAATGGTACTATGGATTTATGGGTGGGTACAACAAAAACCATTAATGATTTTCCATTAAGAAATACAGCCTCACCAAAAGCAGATATTAATGGTTTTAAAATTCAAGCTACTTCAAGTTCTGGATTAGGTACTTTTTCTTTTGATAATATTGAATTCAAAGATCTTTTAAACAATTCAGGAGGAAATGAAGGAGGTTCAGGACCCCAATCTTTAACGCACCCTCATATTTGGGTGTCGCCTTCAGATAGACAAGGCATTTTAGACAATATTGCAAATCATACTTGGGCAAGTAGTTTATTTAATCAACTACAACAAAATCAGGCTTCAAGATTTGCAAATCACACGAATAATCCATCAGCAGAAATCAATTTAATACCTGCTATTCCAGGCAATAGAACAACGCACAGAACCAGATTAAATGTAGGTGTAGAATGTGCAATGTTGTATTATTTAACCGAAGATGAAAAATACGCACAAATAGCTTCAGATGTTCTGCATCAATATGTCAAATTACTAAGTATTCAGAATACAGATTTTGAATTTTATTCTGGCAGTTTCAATCACTTAATTCCGCCAAGAGAACTCTTTACAAGAGTGGCAATGATTTACGATTTTGTACAACCATTCTTATCAAAATCAGAAACTAAAGTTTACGATTTAAGTACAAATTCACAAGTAGCTTTTAATTTTGAAACATCACAAAAAGCGTTTGAAGTAATGGCAAATAATGTGATAGAAATAGGAGGAAATGGGTCTAATCATCCTGTTTTAGAATTGCCAGGAGCTTTGTATAGTGTAATGTGTATGGAAGATGATGGAAAAAGAGAGGCTTATTTTAACCTTTTGATGAATGGTGCAGCAAATTCCAATCAACCAGGAATTAATTGGATGCTAGATCGATTTAGTGCAGAAGATCGTTTGTGGCCAGAATCTGCTGGGTATGGAAAATTTACACATGCTTTGTTTATTCAATTAATGAATATTATAGACGGCTATAAACCAGATTTAAAAATTATTGAAAACAATAAAGATATTGTAGAAAGTATATTTATTTATGAGAATTTCTTATATCCAAATGGAGCAACAATGGCGTATGGAGATATTGGAAGAAGCTTTGTAGAGCACGATCATATTTTTAGAAGTGTTTTAAAAATTGCAGATAGAAAAGGGTATACAGATTTAAAAAATAGAGCAGCAACCACATTACAAAAAATTTACACAAAAAAAGGTGGTTACAATCCCATAATAGAAAACCAAAGATTAGAGTGGAATAATCCATTGCAATTACTCTGGGGAATACCTATTGATGCATCTTTGAGTGATGCTGGAGAACCAAAATATAGCACTGTAAAAGCAACGCACGCAGGTGTTGTAATGCAACGTAATTTTTCAGGTATAAATGATAAACAAAATGGATTGATGTATTACACAGGAGGAGGTACTTATGTACATGCACATGCTTCTGGTTTGGATATGGAATTGTATGGAGCAGGATATGTAATTGGGCCAGATTTTGGTGGTTCAGCAAGTGGTTATGGAACAGAATTGCATGAACAATATGCAGTTTCCTATGCTGCACATAATACAATAATTGTTAACGGAACTTCAGGTAGAGGTCCAAAAACAAATGGCAATAGTACTTGGCAAAATATTGTAGATCCTATTGTGTTGCAAGCTGTAGAACCAAAACCAAATGAAAATCCAATTGCAACAAATTTTAGCTTTTCAACACAGTTTTTAGATGATAATCAAAATCATATAGACCAACAAAGAACCAATAGTATTGTTAGAACAAGTACAACATCTGGATATTATATAGATATTTTCAGGTCGATTTCAAATACAACCAATAATTTTCACGATTATTTATTTCATGGTTTAGGTGATGTAATGCAAATAAAAACAGGAGATAATCTTTTAAATTTAGTAGATACGCCAAACAGATACCAAAATGATGTTGGTGATGCCAGAAAACAACCAGGTTGGAGATGGTTTACAGAAGCAAAAACATCAACATTAACAAGTAATACAATTACAGCTAGATTTGATTTACAAGCAACTAACGACTATTTACACGTTAGCGTTCCTGGTGGAATTGATAAAGAATACACTTCAGCATTAGCACCACCAACACAACAAGTAAGTAATGGCTATGATAAAAAAGACACGCAACTATTTATCATGCGAAAATATGGAGAAGCTTGGAATCAACCTTTTATTGCCATTTACGAACCATCATCAAATGCAGTAGCTACTGTAAAATCTACAGAAAATATTATTGTTGATGATAAAGTGGTTGGTGTAAAAGTAATTTCTAATGTAAATGGTCAAGAAATTATAGACTATGTTTTATCTAATGACAAAGATGATGTATCCATAAACTTAACCGATTTAAATATTGCTTTTACTGGAAGATTTGCGATTGTTAGATCCATTTCCAAAACAAATACAACCGATGTTTCTATGTATATTGGAAAAGGAACAGAACTTACTTTTTTAGACAAAACCATCAGTGGAGATATGGATGGAAAAGCATTTTCTGAATTTAGTTTGGGATATTCTTTATATGTTTTACAAAACAAGTTTTCAGAAAATATTACTTTTTATCCAAACCCAGTAAAAGATAGTTTACAAATTGAAGTACCAAAATCTTTAGAGAGTTTAGCTATAAAAGTATATACAGTTCAGGGAAAAATCATAAAATCAAGCTTAGAAAAAGTAACAAACGGAACTATGAATCTTGATTTTAATACCCTTTCTAAAGGCGTTTATTTTATCAAATTAAATATGGATAAACCAGTTTATGTAAAATTTATTAAAAATTGATGAATGTTAAACTATTTATTTTAAGCTATCTATAAACAAATAATATTTCAACAAAATTATTAAAACCATTATTAAATCACTCAAAATGAAGTACAGTAAACTATTTTTTTATTCAATAATTTATTTTTTGATAAGTTGTAATTCATCAGAAAACAAAAATTCTAAAGAACAATATAATCCAAGTATTACAGAGTTAAGTGCTGGTTTTAAAAGTCCAACAAAAGAATATCATCCAGAAACTTGGTTTCACTTAATGGGTAATAATATTAGTAAAGAAGGGTTAACCTTAGATTTAGAAGCCATAAAAGCTGCAGGCATACAAGGTATTCATTTGTTTAACAAAGCAGGAAGATCTTATCCAAACGTAGCACCAATAAAAATTTTATCCCCAGAATGGGAAGATATGATTCGTCATGCAGCAGATGAATGTAAAAGATTGGGTTTAAAATTTACAATGCAGAATTGCCCTGGTTGGTCTATGACTGGTGGACCTTGGGTGCCTGTAGAAGAAGCGCAAAGAGAATTGGTAGAAACTGTGTATCACATTTCTGGAAACCAACAATTTAATGAAATATTAAAAATAGATTCTTTATATCAAACTCCAGATTATAATTATAAAGAGGTACAAGTGTTGGCTTTTCCTACGATTGAAGGAGATAATTTAGAATCTTTTAATCCATTAAAAATTGAGACAAATAATAGTATAGTTCCTTGGGCAGCCATTTTTAATCCAGATTCTAAACTAATTGTAACAAGAACAACAACCCATTTAGAGCAACCTTTAAAAGCGTATAGAAAACAAGGAATTTCTAAAATAGATGCTAAAGAAACTTTTGTAAAAACTACGTTTGAAAAAGAAATTACTTTACGGTCTATTGTTTTTCCTCAACTGCGTCATATGATTTTGGGCACAGAATATCCAAAAATGGATGTAGCAATTAAAGTAGAAGCTCTTATCAATAACAAATTAACAGAAATTACTACTATAAATTTACCAGATGGAAATTGGAACGACAGACGTAAGCATTTAACATTGGCAATTCCAGCAACAACATCCAAAGAATTTGTATTTACTTTTAAAGGAAAACAATCAATTGCTCCAGAATTTATTCGTTTAAGTGCAAAACCAAAATTACACAATCACGAAGCCAAAGCCGGTAAAGTATTGCGTCGTTTAGAAAAAAATGTACACTATAATTACGCAGAAAATACGATTATAAAATCAGAAAATATTTTAAATATTACTGATAAATTAGCTGCTGATGGAAAATTGACTTGGAATGTTCCTGAAGGAAATTGGACAATTGTTCGTTTTGGGCACATTAATATGCGATTAAAAAACAAGCCAGCTGTTCCTGAAGCTACAGGTTGGGAATCTAGTAAATTAGATAAAATTACCATAGAAAATCACCTAAAAAAGGGGATGATTGGAAATTTGATAAAACCTGGAGGACCAATTGGTGATGGTAAATTACATGGTTTGTTAATTGATAGTTGGGAAAGTCACGTACCAACTTGGACAATGAATTCTGAAGATCTATTTAAAGAGTTTGAAAATAGAAGAGGTTATAGTATGAAAAACTATTTACCAGCTGCTATGGGTTATATTGTTGAAAGTACAGAAACAACCACAAAATTTTTAAGAGATGTACGCCAAACAATGGATGATGTTTTTATCGATAATTTCTTTAAACATTTTGCAACCATTGCACATGAAATGGGCGCAGATGTATATACAGAAGGAGCAGGAGGAGAAGTTTTACCTATAGATCCAATGCGTTATTATGGGGTTAGTGATATTCCTATGACAGAGTTTTGGTACCCTAAAGCACCATCAGCACAAAACGAATATGCAAAACCTATTTTTAATGCAGCATCAGCTGTACACCTATACAACAAACCAAAATTAGCTGCAGAAGCGTGTACACAAGTGGGTGTAAAATGGAATGAGCATCCTTTTTCAGTTAAATATTTAATTGATTATAACTTTGCAAAAGGAGTAAATCATTTGGTGTTTCATACATTTTCTCACACACCTCAAATAGATGTAGCTCCAGGCTCTAGCTTTGGAGGGCGAATAGGGTTTCCATTAGTACGTGAACAAACTTGGTGGAAATATATGCCAGAATGGATTGAGTATTTGTCTAGAAATCAATATGTGTTACAACAAGGAGAATATGTGGCAGACGTATTAAGGTATTATGGAGATCATTTTGATAGGCCTCCTTTCGATTTAGATGAGTTTCCTAAAGGATACAGATTCGACTATTTAAACGAAGAAATTTTACAAGAAAAATTAAGTATTATAGACGGAAAAATTCACGTTGATAAAGGAGGAGATTACAGAATTATTACTTTAAGAGATTCAGAAAGTATGTTGTTATCAACCTTAAAAAAAATCAAAGAATTGGTTTTAAATGGCGCTGTAATTTTAGGTAATAAACCCATAGATTCTCCAAGTTTAATGGATGATAAAGATGATTTGGAAGAATTAAAATCCATTTCAAATGAATTATGGGGAAATACTAAAAACGGTGTAAAACAAGTAGGAAAAGGGAAAGTATATTGGGGCAAAACCATTGCTGAAGTTTTAGCAGCAGAAAAAATTGCAAAAGATGTAATTGTAGCTGATGGATTAAATATCAATTGGATTCACAGAGAAACTGAAGATGCACATATTTATTTTGTGGCTTCTAAAGATGAGTTTCCTGTAGATGTTTCTTTGAGTTTTAGAGTTGATGATATGTCTCCACAAATTTGGGATGCATTTACTGGAAATCAAAAAGAAGCTAAAGTTTGGAAAACAGAAAATAATAGAACAAATATTGCTGTTTCTTTACCATCAAATGGAAGTAAAATTATTGTGTTTTCTAAAAGTGAAGCAAACCCAATTGCATCAAAAGTTACCTTAAAAAATGAAACAATTTTAGATACTAAAACAGGATGGTTTAAAACTCATAATTCTAATGACTATTCAAAAATTTCTTTTAATGGCGATGAATTAATTGCGTCAACTTCTGGAGAATATGTTTTTCATAAGAATGGACCACAAACCAAAATAACAGTTACTGTCAAAGAACAATCACTTCAAAACAACTGGAAGTTGTCTTTTGACAAAGGTTGGGATACACCAGAATCAATCGAGATTGATACATTAAAATCGTTAACAGAATTAGAAAATGATGCTGTAAAACACCATTCAGGAACTACCACGTATTCCAAAACAATAGAAGTTAATGAAACAGGTAAGACCACTATTTTAGATTTGGGTGAGGTTGCCAATATTGCAGAAGTATGGTGTAATGGAAAAAAAATAGGTGTAAAATGGGCACCACCTTTTCTGTTTGATGTAACAGATGTAATTCAAAAAGGGAAAAACGTTCTAGAAATAAAAGTAACTAATACGTGGAGAAATCAATTAATTTTTGATAATAAAAGACCTAAAGGCGCCAAAAAAACATGGACAACAGCAGGTCCAAGAAATCATGAAACTGAGTTGGAAAAATCTGGTTTAATTGGGCCAGTTGTATTGAAGTTTTAAAAATAGCAGTAGAGTTAATACAGTATACATCTGGGTTGAATTTGTCAGGACACTTCAGGATGCAGTTTTGTAAGAAAACCAGTAGGTTTACGTCTTACAATTAAATAAAAGTTTGTAAAATGCAAAAAACTATATTTAAAACGATTTTCTTTATTGGTTTATTTTTTATATCACTTACAGCAAAAGCTCAAGTAACTTTAGAAAAAGAGATAAAAATAACAGACTTAGCCATGTATTTTGATGGAAAGAAAGTAGCTGTAAGTACAACAACAAATTCATCAACAGGGTATGATTATGTGTATGGACGTACTTTAACGCCACATGGAGATTGTATCAAAGTTTTTGGAGATTTTGTTTTTTTAACATGGTATAGAGGTGGTAAAAACGATCGTCATGTAATGTTGACTCGATACAACCAAAAACAGGAGTTCAAAAAACAATAGAATTTCCTCATCAACATACAGGTTATAATGGAAGATGGTGGATAGGCGAAACGCACAACACCATTGCGGTTGGAATTTCTCCTAAAAATGGTACCATACATATGGTTTATGATATGCATAGAAATGGTAGAATTGCAGCATTTGCAAATGATTATTTAAGATATTCATATTCCACTCCAGATGCAGCTACAGTTCCTGATGAAGAATTTACAATAGATTTATTTGTGCAATCCCCAAATAACAACTACAAACACTTGGCTTTTCCAGGAATAACAGATATAAATACCACAAAACTTTTAACTTATCCAGCGTTCTTCACCAATGATGAAGGCGATTTATTTATGAAAAATAGATTTGGATTTTCTGAAAATGGTAAATTTTTATTTGCTAAATATGATGGTAACGACTGGGAAGGTTACACAGATTTTAATAGAACAGGTGCTTCCAATCACGGTAGTCCTTATAATTGGGGCTTATATGGAGATATTAAATATGTAAATGGAAAAATTAGAATAGGTTTTCAGCAAAGAGCTAATCTTAAAAATGACAAATACCAATACCAAAATGGATTCTATTATGCATATTCTGATGACCCAAGTGGATTAACACAATGGAAAGATCATCAAGGAACTGGGTTTACAAGACCTTTGGCAAAATCAGATTTGATTAAAATTTCTGAACCCGGAGATTTAGTTGCAACTACTTTAAAAAATCAGGTATATATGGTAGGTAGTTTTGATTGGACAGTTACAGATAATGAAGACGTACATTTTATTGGTAAAGTAAGAGATGACGAAAATAAAATTACAAAAAAAGTACACACCTATAAACCAGCTGGAGCAACAGAATTTATTACATCAACAGATTTTTCTGGAGCAGAAACATTGTATTCCTCAGGAGGTAATGTGTACATAATTGGTTTAAATTCTTCAGGAAGACCTTTTGTAGAATCTGCACCAGGAGGAACAAACCAATTTACAAAGGTTTATGAAGCTACATCAGGAAAACGTTTTACAAAAGGACAAGTTTATATTTCTGATGGTAAATTATACTATTATTTATTAGAAAATAATTCATCTGATAATGATGATACACAACCTACCTATTTGCAAATTATTGATTTAGGTATTGATAATGGTCCAAAACCTTTTGCAGTAAATATAGTAAGTCCATCAGATAATCAATCTTTTGATGAGGATGAAAATATACAATTATTTGCCAATGCAACAGTTGATACTGGAGAGATAGGCAAAGTAGCTTTTTGGGTTGATGGTAGCTTAGTTGGTGAGGATACAACAAAACCATATTCGTTAAGCTGGCCAGCCAATAGTATTGGTAATCATACTATACAAGCTATAGCGCACAAAGTTACAGGAGAAACCATTACTTCTTCTTCGATTTCAATTCAAGTAAATGAAGTTGATCGTTCAGATTTAACACGTGATGTTTACAGGCTTCAAAATGTGGCTACAGGAAAATTCTTAACAGATTCTGGAGCAAGTGCAATCCCTGTAACTATGAGCGATTCTGCAGAACAAACCAATACACATTGGACCTTTGTGCCAAGTGGTGCGTATCATAATATTGATAGTGAAACCTTTGGTATACTTCGAGCTCCAGGAGATGGTTTCGATAATGGAAATAAGCCATATTTTGTAGTAAGTACAAGTAAGTCCTCTCCTGCTGCTGATGTCGATAAAGTTTGGACAATTCACTATAACGAATTGGATGATACTTTCAGATTTGAATCAAAGGACAATGATAGATACTTGTATCATGACGAAAATGGTAATGTAAGCAACATTGCAGCACTTGAAACTGATGAGAGAAGTAAATGGAAAGCGATACCTACAAGTGAAACATTAAGCATAGATAAAGAAGTATTTAAAACAGCATCTTTAATGATATATCCTAATCCTGCTAAAAAAAGTTTTACAATAACTTTACAAAATATAAATACAATAAAAAGTGTAGAAATTTATACTGTTTTAGGAAAGAGAGTGTATCAAAACACTCCTATAAGCAATGTTCTAGAAGTTAAAAACTCAGGGTTTAAAGCAGGGGTTTATTTAGTGAAAGCTCTTTCGGAAGACAATAAAGTTTTTCATTCTAAATTAATCATTGATTAAAAAAGTAAAATAATGAGAAATAAAAAAAAACTTTTAATATTTTTACTTTTACCTTATTTATTAGTTGCTCAAGTAACTTTAGAAAAAGAGGTTAAAATTACAGATCTCGCCATATATTTTGATGGTGTTAAAAATCTAAATAGTACAAATCAAAGTGCTACACCCTATGACTATGCTTACGGACGCACATTGTCACCTCATGGCGATTGCATAAAAACATATAAACAATATGTTTTTATGACTTGGTATCGGGGAGGGAAACTAGATAGGCATATGATGCTTACTCGCTACAACACACAAACGGGAACCATGAAAACAATAGAGTTTCCACATCAGCATACTGGATTCAATGGTAAGTGGTGGATAGGTGAAACACACAATACCATTGCTATTGGTATAAGCCCAATTAATGGTACAATACACATGGTTTTTGATATGCATGCCTATAATAATAGTGGCGTTTTTAAGAATGACTATTTTAGATATTCTTACTCAATTAAAGGTGCTGCCGATTTGCCAGATGAAGATTTTACTTTAGATAAGTTTATTAAAGATCCAATTGATAATGACTACAAGCATTGTACAATGGATGGGGTTAGAGATCCAGCCCATTATAACAGATTTACGTATCCTGAATTCTTTTTAAATGATAATGATGAATTGTTTTTAAAATTAAGAAAAGGAAGTTCGCATGATGGTGCTTTGGCATTTATAAAATATGATTCTGCTTCAGAAAAATGGGGGCGTTTTAAGTATTTTAATGCATTAGGTGCTGGTGCTAAAGGTGAAACCCATAATTGGAGTATCTATGGAAGTATTAAATATGTAGATGGAAAGATACGAATTGGTTTTCAACGAAGACTGCATAATGGAGCCGATAAGTACTTATACCAAAATGGTGTATATTATGCATACTCAGACGACCCTTCAGGTGCCACTCAATGGAAAAATTATAAAGGAGAGGAAATTACATCCCCACTTGTAAAAGCTGAAGAGGTTTTAATTTACGAACCTGGAGATTATGTGCAAACAACAAAACAGAATCAGGTATATATAGTAGGTAGTTTTGATTGGACAGTTACAGATAACGGAGATGTTCATATTATAAGCAAGGTTCGAGACACTGAAAATAATATTACTAAAAGTATCCATAGCTATCAACCTAATGGTACTGGCGAGTTTGTTATTTCTGAAGACTTTAGTGGCGCATCGGAATTGTATACATATGGAGACAAGGTTTTTGTGATTGGGTTAAATGCTTCTGGACGTCCTTTTGTTGATAGAGCAGATGGTGGTACAAATAAATTCACTAGAGTTTATGAGCAAACTACGGGCAAACGTTTCCAAAAAGGACAGGTATATATATCCAATGGAAAATTATATTATTACTTGTTAGAAAATAATGCTTCAGATACTGATGATACACAACCTACATATTTACAAATCATCGATTTAGACATAGCACCTACAGACCCAACCTTACCAAATAATTTCACAATACAAGCTATTGGAGAGACATGTATAAACAAAGATAACGGAACACTTATTATTACTAGTGCTGCTACTCATAATTATTTAGCTATTATTGATGGTGTTAGCTATGATTTTACTAAAAATAAAACCATAGAAGGATTAAGACCAGGAACCTATGATTTGTGTATAGATGTAGTGGGAAAAAATTATAAACACTGCTATCAAGTTACAATAGAAGCTGCAGAAAGTTTATCAGGAAAAATTAGTGTCAATAAGAAATCAGCTATAATCTCAGTGCAATCTGGAAAAGCTCCTTATAAGGTAATTAAAAACGGACAAGAAGTTCTTGAAACTTATCAGACTGATTTTTCTATAGATGTAAATGACGGAGATAATATTCAAATAAAAAGTAAAGAAGCTTGTCAAGGCGAGATGGTAAAAACCATTAACTTACTTCAGAGTCTTAGAGCATATCCTAACCCAACAAGCGGTTTGTTTGAAATAGATATACCTAATAGTATAGATAACGTAGATTTAGAAGTATATAATATACAATCTCAATTAATAGTTTCTAAAACTTATATACCAAACGCTGGAAAGGTGAAATTAAATTTAAAAAATAAGCCAAATGGTATTTATTTTGTGAAAGTTAATATTAAGCAACCGGTATTTGTGAAAGTAATAAAGAAATAAGATGAAAAAGACATATTTATATTTTACATTGGCCTTGTTGGGATTGATGATGACTTCCTGCAGTGGTGGTGGCGATGATTCAATTGAGACGCAACAGCCAAATGAAAATACTGCACCAACAGTACCTAATCAGTTATACCCCTTAGACAATACAATTTGTACAGATAACAATATAATATTTAAATGGAATGACTCGACGGATACTGAGGGAAACACAATATCTTATAAGATTGAAGTGGCAGAGAATAATGCTTTTTCTCCACTGTCATTTGATCAGACTAGTTTTTCAGAATCAAAACTAATCAGTTTAGAAAAGGGAAAAGCATACTATTGGCGTATTAAGGCTATAGATAGTCAATCTGCAGAGAGTGATTATTCTCCAGCTATGCAATTTGTAACCGAAGGCGAAGGTGTTTCTAATCATATACCATTCGCACCCAGCTTAGTAGCGCCCGATTTAAACTCAGAAATAGATGGCACAAGTACAACCTTAAGTTGGACAGCATCAGATGTTGATGGAAACGCATTAACCTATGATGTCTATTTAGATACTAATGCAAACCCTTCAACGAAAGTTTCTGAGAATCAAACAGAAATGAATTATGATGTTACAGGTTTGACGACTACATCAACATATTATTTTAAAGTGGTTGTTAAAGACGGTAATGGAGGAAACAGTATAGGGCAAATTTGGAGTTTTACGACAAAATAAAATATAGCAAAAAATATGACTTATCTTATTTAAATAATTTAAGCACAATAATAATTAATAACTAGAAAATCCTTTGTTTATCTTATACTGGAAATGTTTAAATTTGATTTCTAATAATGATGAAAATGTTGATAGAAGTAAATGAAAAGTTATACTTACCTGCCAAACATTAGGCATTAAAGAAAAAAGCTTACAATTATCATAAAAAAAATGTAAAAATAATAAATAACAATGGATTCGAAACAGGGGTTTGTTAATTAAAATTTAAGACAACAATCAAAAAACATATTACAATAAACTTATTGTAAACTAATTACATATAATCATAAAACTCTCACTAATTTATATACTTATGAAAAACAATATTCAAAAAATAACGAGCAAAAGAGAGGTGTATTTCTTCTTGTTTTTCCTTGTAGCATATTTTACATCAAACCAATTATCTGCACAAGTTACTCTTTTAGAAAGCTCCAAAGTAACAGAGGAGGCATTGTACTTTTGGAAAGCAGATGATCCAAAACCATTTCATTATGGTAGAAGTATAAATCCGCATGGAAATTGTATGAAAGTATCTAATGGGTATGTATTCTTTACTTGGTATAGAGGTGGATGGGCAGATAGAACTTTAATGATTTCCAGAAAAAAAATTGGAGAAGGCAACTGGGTACACGTAGCTTTACCACCAAAAATGGGATTAGTAGGTGGCAAAGGAGATACTCATTTAACCACAAATGTAGGGATTAGTCCTATAGATGGTACAGTGCATTTAATGTTCGACCATCATAATAGCGATTTGAAATATATCCGTTCTAAAAAGAATATTGCTTACGCTTCAGATAGTGAGTTTATCGCAGCAAACTTTTTACCTCAACAAAATTATTTAATACCGGGTAAAAAGGTTACAGGAGTTACTTATCCAGATTTATTTAATAATGATAAAGGAGAAATGTATTTTGAAAGAAGATTAGGTTCAGCTGTAGGAGGAGATATTATCATGACGTATTATAATGGAAATACATGGTCTCCAGAAGTAAAAATTATTCAAGGAAGAGGCTCTCAGGTATCTCAAGGTGAGCGTAATTTTGCTTACGGTTCTGCTAAGTTTATCAATGGTAAATTTTATTATGTGTATTCTCCAAGATGGGCAGAATCACCTACTCGTTTAAATGAGGGTGTATATGTTATGGAGTTAGGAGAACGCATGAATGATAAAGCCACCACTGTAGATGGTAAAAGTTACAATTTACCAGTTATTGATCATTCACCTTTTTTAATTGCAGACCCTAGAAGTGTACCTGATAATGCTGGTTGGGCAGGAAGTCCACAGTTAGCTATATCACCTAAAAATGATATATATCTATATCAAAAACCTAAGGGTACAAATGCTTATAATTATCTTAGAAAGAATGGTGAGTTAGAATTTAGTGAAGCTAGAAATAAGGGTTCTTTAGGAATTTTTTATGGCAAACGGATGTATAAATTTAACCTTTCTGGAGGTAATTTTGTTGTAACAAGTGCTCTTGCAGGAACTTATGATTGGCGTGAAGATTTTAGAACAAATATTGGAATTACTGCAAATAAAAGCATCACTAGAATGAAAGATGGTGTAATTGCTGTTGTATTTAGTGAACATAAAAATAGTGCAGAAGTTCCTATTCATTGTTATGTGTTTCAATTAGAAAAAGAAGAGTACACTTCGCAAACTATTAGTTTTAATGCTTTGGCAGATAAAACAGAAGGAGATGCTAATTTTGAGTTAAATGCTACTGCAAGTTCAAATCTACCTGTTTCTTATATATCTTCGGATACAAACATTGCAAGAATAATAGATGGAAATAAAGTGCAACTTATGGGAGTTGGTTCTTGTGAAATTATAGCAAGTCAAGCTGGAAATGGAAATTATGATACTGCACCAAATGTATCACAAACACTCGTTGTAAATGCTAATAACTCTAAATCTAATCAAACTATAAGTTTTAGTTTAGCAACTACAAATTATGTTTGGGGAACTCCTGATGAAACGCTAAATGGAACTGCAAGTTCAGGTCTGCCTGTAACTTATGAAAGTACAGATACAGATGTTGCCATAATTGTAGATGGTAAATTACAAGTAAAACGTGCAGGTAAAACAACCATTAATGCCTTACAAGTGGGTAATGCAACGTATAATGCAGCACCAATTGTAGGTTATGAACTTACTGTACCCAAAAGAAAACAGGTCATTACTTTACAAGATATTCCAGCAGCTACTTCAGGAGATCCTGCTTTTAAACTAGTAGCCTCTACTAATAATCCAGATGCAAAATTAAGATTTGTTGCACCAAATAATCAAGTAGTTATTGTTTGGAGTAATAATGTAAGACATCTTTTAGGAGCAGGAACAGCAACAGTAACTGTTTCAGATTCAGGGAACGATTATTTTACATCAGCACAAGTATCTAAAACAATAACAGTAAAAGCAAAAACACACCAAATTCCTGCAGAAATTGAGGCAGAACATTATACTACAAAAAAAGGTGTAAATGTAACGCGTTGGAGTAATACAGTTTTTTATTTAAACTCTTGGGAAACCAACGATTATGCAGAGTATACCATAAATGTACCCGAAGATGGAACCTATCCTTTAGAGATTTTTGTGGCTACTCCAAATACAACAGGTAGAAAATTAAAGATAATGAAAGGGGCAACACTACTAAAATCAGTTACCCTGACAAAAACTCCAAATTTAACAAGGTTTTTATCTACAAAAACAACCATTACCTTACAAAAAGGAGTGCAAAAAATTAGAGTTGTTGGAGAAGTAGGAGGTTTTAATTTTGATAGGATGAAGATTGGAAACGCCACCAGTGGTGGAGGAGGAAACGAAGGTTCAGATGATGTTTTTTGGTTTAGAAATGTTGCTACAGGTAAATTTTTAGGAGAAGGCTCATCAAGCGCACAACCTGTAATTATGCACGATGCTACAGGAAACAGTTCTAGACAGTGGGAGATGACAGAAGTTCCAAACACAGAGTTTATAAATATAGATAATATGCAAAGTGGAATTATAAGGGCAACAGGAGGAGCCTTTCCAGCAGGTCCTTTTTTGGTTGTAACTACCACCAAACCATCACCAGCTGCAGATGGAGATAAAGTATGGACATCACATTACAATCAAGCAGATAATACTTATCGATTTGAAGCAGGTAATTCAGGACGTTTTTTATATCATGATGCAAACGGAACAGTAATAACTAAGACAGTAGAAGATACAGATGCAAGAAGCAAATGGCAAGTATCACCAACAAGTCAACCATTAAGTGTTATAAGTGAAGAGTTATTGGATTCATCTGTTAAAATTTACCCTAATCCTGCTAAAGATACTTTTACTATTGCTCTGCATAATTTAAATAATGCTAAAGTTCAAATTTATAATATATTGGGTAAGGTTGTTTATGAAAATTCAACTAGCAATGGTGCAATTGAAATTAAATCAGGACATAATTTACCTTCAGGTATCTATCTGGTAAAGGCATTAGCAGATAATAACAAAGTATATCATACAAAACTGATAATTAAATAACTAATTAACATTCTTTGATTTTAACATAATAATTAAATGTATTTTGGAGAAATGAATAACATTACAAAGATAATTATGAAAAAAAACACTATAAATATCCTATTATGTTTTGCTTTTATATTCTTTTCACTTTTTATAAAAGCACAAACAACAGCACCCGATGAAGATACAAATTCGGACATTGGTTGTTCAGCTGAATTCAGAAATGCTACAAGAACATCATCAGATTTACCGAACGCTGTAAATGTAGGTGGTATTGATGATAGAAGTTGCTACTCAGATTACTCAGAAAGTAATGTTTATGGTAAAACTTGGGGTGTTTATAATATTACACACAATTCAAATCATTTTGGTGGAACATTACAGCCTAGAATAGAGCGGGTCTTAAGTCCTTCTCAGAAAACAGGTATTGGAAGTTTTGCTAGATTTACAGGAACTTTTAGAATTCTTGAAACAGGTAACACTTCAGGAACAGGTAATGATGGAAGCTACATTGCACAGGCAAAAGGAAAACATACTGGAGGTGGTGGCTCTGCAGATCCAGCAATTTGTTTGTATTTAGCAAAACCAGTATATGGCACTGGAGCTAATTCTAATAAACAAGTATCGTTTAATATTTATGCAGAGCGCATAAAATATCGTGGAGGATCAGGAAGTGGTAGAGAAATTGTTTTTCTGAAGAATGTACTTAAAGATGAAGAAACTACTTTTGAGCTAGAGATTGGTTTTAAACAAGATCCAAACAATCCTTCAAAAAAAATACATTATTGCAACGCAGTAATTGGAGGCTCAGTATTTGATTGGAATGTTCCAGAACCAGAAAGAGCTACACAATCTAAGATAAGATATGGTGCGTACAGAGTAAAAGGTGGTAGAGCTCAAATTAGATGGGCAAATACTACGTATAAGAAAGCAGATTTTGAAAATCAGCCTTTAAGTATTGAAGATAATCAATTTACTTTATCATCAATAAAAACATACCCAAATCCAACAAGTGGAAGTTTTACAATACAATTAAAAAATATTGACAACGCCTCAATAAGTATTTATAATCTTTTAGGTAAAAAGGTCTATCAAAAAATGAATGTAAAAGAAAGTTTAGAAGTAGTGAATCACAATAGATTTGAAACAGGAGTTTATTTAATTAAAGTTGTTGATGAAAACAAAAAAGTGTATCGCAATAAACTTGTAATAAATTAAATACATAACGATTATTATAAGATAACAAAAACTCAGAAAACTTTTTCTGAGTTTTTTTATGTAAGATATTTAGATGAGAGTTTTTATTAAAATTTATAATATTATTTTCACTTAACTTTTTTAAAATAAAAACAGGATAAAACAGGACAGGTATTTAACAGTATCTCTATAACTTCCATTTTTAAATACAACCTAAATGAAAAGACGCAATTTTTTACAGCTTTCTGCATTAACAGGTATTGGTTTATCATTACCAATGTCAGGAATATTAAATGCTTGCACCAATCACCCAGAACATTCTGCAGAATTTAAAAACTTAATTTCAGGTTTGTTAAAAGACTGGAGTGATGGTATGCTAAAAGTGCAAATCAATAATCCATCAAATTTAGAGGTACATGGTGCTTTAGGTTGTCCTTCTTGTTCTCATATTCATGGGCGCTGTATGGATGCTGTATATCCGTTTTTATATATGGCAGATAAAACTGGTGATGAAAAATATGTGGAAGGTGCCAAATTAGTAATGACTTGGGCAGAGAATAACGTTTCTCAAGAAAGTGGTGCTTGGACTGTAATTAAAAATCCAAAATCTTGGAAAGGAATTACTGTTTTTGGTGCTATAGCATTGGCAGAAGCATTACATTATCATGGTCATGTTTTAGATGAAGCTACTCGAAAAGCTTGGACAAAACGTTTAGAAAAAGCAGGACAATATATTTATGATACATTCACCATAGATTTTACCAATATCAATTACCCAGGAACAGCTGTCTATGGATTGAATTTAATTGGGAATGTTCTAAATAGAGAGGATTTTAAAGCAAAGAGTAAAAAATTAGCTAATGAAGTAAAAGTATATTTTACAGAAAATGAAGGGTTATTATTTGGAGAATGTAAAAAGAGCTCAAGCAAATTAAGTGAAAAAGGTTTACATGGTGTAGATTTAGGTTACAATGTGGAGGAAACCTTAAATAGTTTAGTGATGTATGCTATTAAAGAAAAAGATGAAGAACTTTTACAAATTTTAACCAAATCATTAAATAGTCATTTAGAATTTATGTTACCAGATGGTGCTTGGGACAACAGTTGGGGTAATAGAATGTATAAATGGAGTTACTGGGGAAGTAGAACTTGCGATGGTAGCCAACCAGCATTTGGAATGATGGCGAACATTAATCCAGCATTTGGAACAGCAGCTGTAAAAAATACGGAATTATTGCAACGTTGTACAGCAGATGGTTTAATTCATGGAGGTCCTGGTTTTATTGAGGCAGGAATTCCACCATGTGTGCACCATACATTTACGCATGCAAAACCATTAGCAGCATTGTTAGATCATTGGGATCATTTACCAGAAATTAATTCA
>CBFHKA010000037.1:0-4089 GCA_965656305.1 Polaribacter sp.
CGTAAATAGAGTACCCTAATTTTAAATCTTTAATACTGTAAAAATCTCTTAAATTACGTTGTAGTTTAATGATTAAATTATCTCCTCCAGCTAATAAATTAGCTTTAATTGAGGAAATCATTTCTTCTGCAGTAACATCAAATAAATTAATTAACCCAAAACCTTTAAAAATATAGCTATTTGGCGGGAATTTTTCTTTCCATAATTCGATATTATCGTAATTATCAGATAGTTCCTTAAAGTCTTTTTCAGTAAGTTTTGGAGCATTTTCTGTTGCAGTAATTTCTGAAAAATCACCATTAAAAGCAGCTCTGTAATATTTCATTGTGCCTGATGTTTTATCAGGAATATCAAAATAAAAAGGTCTTTTTACATCAATAAAATAACCGTAAACAAAACCTAAAATAAATGTACAACCCATAATGTACATGCTGTCATCTTCAAAGTTTCTTACATTTAGCTCATAATCTTCGCCAGCATTTGCTAATATGTTTTCAAAACGTTCTGTAAACTTGAACGATGTAAAAGAAAAAGGAACACTTGCTGCTTTTATTTCATTGAGCTGTAAAGGTTCTGGAAACAAAGGGCCTAATAGTAAATCAATTTCTTCTTTATATTTTTCTAATAAAGTATAATCAGAAAAACCTTGATTTAATTCAGGAATAGTATTAAATAAATCCACCATTTTAATAGCAGTGCTATGAAAAGGATGATTTAGAAATTCCTTAGCTGCATATTTTTCGAACATTATAAAAACCTTGTTAAAGGAAATGTTTAATTGCAGAGGTAACTCTACATCTTGAATTTTATTTGATTCAATTATTTTCATTATCAAAAAATTAAAATAGTCTACTATTTTAGACGTTTAATAAAGAAGAAAGTTACAAAAAAAAATGACAGTACTTTATTTTTGTCTAAAGTAGATTGTAATTGGTATTCCTTTAAAGTTATAAATTTCTCTTAATTTATTTTCTAAAAAACGTTTGTAAGGATCTCTAACATACTGAGGTAGGTTACAGAAAAAAGCAAATTGAGGTGTTGGTGTAGGCAATTGCATACAGTATTTGATTTTTACAAATTTACCTTTTGTTGCTGGAGGTGGATAGCTTTTTACAATGTCTAACATTGTATCGTTTAATTTACTTGTAGGAATTCTGTTTTTCCTGTTTTGAAAAACTTCTACAGCTGTTTCAATAGCTTTGAATAAACGTTGTTTTGTTAATGCAGATATAAACACAATTGGCACATCTGTAAATGGTTCAATTTGTTTTCTAACCATTGCTTCAAAATCACGCATTGTATTGGTTTCTTTTTCAATTAAATCCCATTTATTGATTAAAATTACAATCCCTTTTTTGTTTTTTTCTGCCAACCAAAATATATTTTGATCTTGCCCTTCAAAACCACGAGTTGCATCTACAACTAAAACAATAACATCAGAGTATTCTATAGATCTAACAGCTCTCATAACAGAATAGAATTCTAAATCCTCTTTTACTTTAGATTTTTTTCGAATTCCAGCAGTATCAACTAAATTAAAATCAAAACCAAAACGATTGTATTTGGTATCAATAGAATCTCTAGTTGTACCAGCAATATTTGTCACAATATTTCTTTCTTCTCCAATCAAAGCATTTATGAAAGAAGATTTCCCTGCATTTGGTCTACCAACAACAGCAAACCTAGGTAGTTCTTCTTTTTCTAAATCCACTTCTTCTGGTTCAGGCATTTTTGCTGCTAAAGCATCTAATAAATCTCCTGTTCCACTTCCGTTAATAGAAGCTATTGTATGGTAATCTCCTAAGCCTAGGTTGTAAAACTCAACTGCATCTGGTTCACGCATTGCATTGTCTACTTTATTAACAACTGTAAAGATTGGTTTTTTTACTTTTCGTAAAAGTTTGGCAACTTCAGCATCCATAGGTGTTATCCCATCTTCTACATTTACTACGAAAACTATTAAATCTGCTTCTTCAATGGCAAGACTTACTTGTTTTCTAATTTCTCCTTCAAAAATATCATCAGAACCTTTTATGTATCCACCTGTATCTATAACAGAAAACTCTTTTCCATTCCAGTCAGATTTTCCATAATGTCTGTCTCTTGTAACTCCGCTTACAGAATCTACAATAGCTTCTCTTCTTTGAACCAATCTATTAAATAGGGTTGATTTCCCTACATTTGGTCTTCCTACAATGGCTACAATGCTATTCATTTGAATTCAAATTTTTTGCAAAGATACAATTTACACTTGTAAGAAAAGCGCTAAAAAAGAAGTCTTTAAATATGAAAACCAGCAAATCTCTTTGCTGGTTTTCATTATGGTAAAATTGTTTACGTTATTAGTTATTTTGATAAATACTAACAGTACCACTATCTTCGTTGGAAACTAACAAAAGTGCTTTCCCTGAAGGGCTATCTTCTGCAGAAATAACTAATAAGCCTTCTGGTGCTTCATCACCAGAATGAGATAAAATCTCTAAAAACTCTGGAGCTAAAGGATTTGTAATGTCATAAACTAAAACTTGATCATTTCTTTCTAAACCTACAAATAAAATGTAACGTTCATTACCAATATTCAGTACTTCAACGCTTTCTGGTTCTGCACCTTTATCATCACTTCGTTTATCATTGTCGTTAAATCTGTCTGGTGTAGCCATTAAAGTTTCTGTAGCAATACTATTTCCACTATCGTAAACTAAACTTCCGTTTGCAGACCAAATACTAAAAGAACGAGCACCATAACTATACAATTCTTCTACTTTGCCATCATTATTTTTGTCACCTAAAGTTGTTGTAGTTTTTAAACGACCTAAGTTAACTTCGTTTAGATAATCTAAAGAAGCAGGAAAAATAGTTTCATCTAATGTTAAATCATCCATTCTAACTTCTTCGCTAAATCCATCATAATCTCTAGCATCACCTTCGTTGGCAGAAATGATGTATTCAACTCCATTAATTTTTACATAAGTAATTGCATCTGGTTGATAGATTCCTTTTACTGGCCAAGTTTTTAATTCTTTTGTATCATCTTTATCACTTGCATCAATGGAATTCGCTGCTAAAGAATAATCTTTAAAACCTAAAGGGTAAATAGCTTCTATGGTTTTTGATGTTAAATTAACTTTTGCGATTCCATTATTTTCTTGTAATGAAACCCAAGCTGTTTTAGAATCTTCAGAAATAGCAATATATTCTGGTTCTACATCTTTTGCTAAATCAGCATTTGGACCAAATACTCTGAAACCTTGCTCTTCTAAGGAAGCTTCTTGAGAATTAAAAGAAGCAAAGTTTAGAGTAGTAACATTGTTGTTTTCTAAATTGATGATGCTAATTGTGCCTTCTGGATCATTGGTGTAATCATCATTTGGTTCTCCTTCATTTGCACAAACAATAGTTTTACCATCAGGAGAAAAAGTTACCATATCTGGTAAAGCACCTACAGTATATTGATTTAATAAAGAGTTATCAGTAGTACTAAAAACTAATACTTTTCCAGGATTTTGTTTGATGTTATCTTCTACAGCAATTGCTAGTTTTCCATTAAAAACAGCAACACTGTTTGGAGCACCATATGGATTTAAATTTATTGAAGCCTCTTTTTTTGGAGCATTTAAATCGCTAATGTTATGAATGGAAATTTCATTTGATTCTACATTTACTGTAAAAATTTTGTTTGATGTTTTATCGAAAGCAGTAATCTCAGAAGCACCTTCTCCTCCAACTTTAATTGTGGTTTTGTGTTTAAAGCTAACACTTGTGTCTATTTGAGGTAAAATAGGTTCTGTTTCATTTTCACAACTAATCGTTATTGATAGAAAAGTAAGTAAAATAAGTTTTTGTAAAGTTTTCATTTTTTGGTTATTTATTTTTTGCAAAAATGCCACCAAATCTTAATTTTTACGTTAAATGAATTATAAGGAAATATTAGTTTTTTAGTTTGTTTGTAAATTAAAAGTTTGCTTTTTTGATGAAAAAGAAAGGATTTGTTAAGAAAACGTAATTTTTTATTACTTTTAGAAAATGAACTTTAAAAGATGAGTGTAAAGGAAAAAAGAAATAGCGATTTTTTTTTAAGACCTAGGTTTT
>CBFHKA010000038.1:0-213622 GCA_965656305.1 Polaribacter sp.
CAATTCTGTTGCATTAGCACACAATTGTGATTGTTCAGTTCGTGTTTTAATCATAAGCTCACTAACTTTTAAATCACTTTCTACATTTTTAGCAATTTTATCTAAATAATTTCTGAGTGCTTGTTTTTCATTTCTGACTTGATTTTGATTATTGACTTGAAGTGCAATTAAAATTCCAATAACGACCAAGATTATTTCTCCAATAGCATAAAGAAAATATTTGCTAAACTTATTTTCAGTCAGCAATTTTTGTCTAATTTTTCGAAAGAATTTTATCATTGGTTAGCGTTTGTTATTTTTCTAGTTCAATTCTAATTAATTTCAATAATTCATTTATTTCTTTGCTAATTTGTGTTAGCAACTTTTTGTTAGAATCCAAAACATCATAAACATTTCTACATTCAGAAACTAACTCTTTAAAATTTTCTTTAAATAAAGTAGGATTAGGACTACTAGAAGCTGAATCCACATATTCCATTTTTTTATAAATTACTGGAAGTAGTTGATAATGATATTTACTTTCAATTGTAGCATCCATATAATCGTATCTTTCATACTGATGGTCATAAAGATTAATTAATGAAGCCTTTATTTGTTTTGAATTTATTAGGTCCATTCCATTCTTAGAAACGATCGAATTATAAATTCCTTTTTTTGGAAAAAAACTATATATTCCTAAATAAATATTTTCAAATAATTCAGTTAGATTATTTTCATAAATTTCAATGGATTTTTTATGTTCTTCGTTTAGGATTAATTCCTTTTGAACTTCTAAACTTTTTGTATTAAATTTAAGTATTCGTTGGACTTGGGTTGAATCCTGTACAAGTGAAGTTTCTAAATTTCGATAGATTTCTTTAACTACTCTTTTCGATTTCCTATTTTCATTCCAATTATTAATAGACAGAGCAATTAAAATTCCTATAACTACAAGTACAATTTCTCCAATCGCATACTTAAAATACTTTCCAATTTTTCCTTCTGAAAGTAAGTTTTGTCTAATTTTTCTAAAGAATTTTATCATTGGTTATCGATTTCTGATAATGAAGCACAACTCATTATAAAGTAACTTTTATTAAGCATATATCGTAAAAACACAAGATAACATACTTTATTAGTTACTGTTTTTCTGTAAAGATAATTTAATTAGAATGCTCTACAAAGCGTCTATATTATAAATTTGTTAAGATTCTGAAAGGGCAAAAAAATTAAATAAAAACCTCTAAAGCCTTATTATAAGCACTTTCAAAACTCATAGGTTTTATATTGGTATCTGTTTTTTCTGCAGTAAAATAACTCAGCAATTTTTCGGTTGGCATATTTCCTGTCAATTCGTCTTTAGCCATTGGGCAACCTCCATAACCTTTTATAGCACCATCAAAACGATTGCATCCAGCTTTAAATGCAGCATCTACTTTTTCATGCCATTTATCTGGAGTAGTGTGTAAATGTGCACCAAATTCAATTTCAGGATATTTAGATATCAAATTTGAAAATAAATAATCAATCACTTCTGGAGTTGAACTACCTACAGTGTCTGAAAGTGATAAAATTTTCACGCCCATTTTAGAAAGTTTTTCAGTCCAATTTCCAACAATATCCACATTCCAAGGATCTCCATAAGGGTTTCCAAATCCCATAGATAAATACGCCACAACTTCTTTATTAGTTTTGTCTGCAATGCTTAGAATTTCATCTAAAGTGATGATAGATTCTGCAATAGTTTTGTGTGTGTTACGCATTTGAAAATTCTCGGAAATCGAAAAAGGATACCCCAAATAATCAATTTCTTCAAACTGAGCAGCATCATTTGCGCCTCTAACATTGGCAATAATAGCTAATAATTTGCTTTGCGTTTTTGATAAGTCTAATTTTGATAACACAGCTGCTGTATCTCGCATTTGTGGAATTGCTTTTGGTGATACAAAACTGCCAAAATCAATGGTATCAAATCCTACTTTTAGTAAGGAATTGATATACAATGCTTTTTTTTCTGTGGATATAAAATGAGATTTTATTCCTTGCATTGCATCTCTAGGACATTCTATGATTTTGACTTTTTTCACTATCCAAATATAGATAAAGTAATGTTGCTGTAAAATTATTTTTTTTGATGATTATTAGGTAGTTTTTGGTAATTTCGTCCAACTAAATGAAAATACCAAAATACATCTTACCGATTATTGTTATTTCTCAGTTTTGCTGTACATCATTATGGTTTGCAGGTAATGGAGTGATGACAAATTTGGTGAATACTTTTAATTTGCAAGAAAATGCTTTAGGAAATTTAACATCTGCTGTTCAGTTTGGTTTTATTACAGGAACATTGGTGTTTGCTTTATTTACAATTGCAGATCGTTTTTCACCTTCAAAAGTTTTTTTTGTGAGTGCAATTTTAGGTGCTTTTTTTAATCTAGGCTTAATAATTGAAAATCAAACCTTATTCAGTTTAGTCATTTTTCGATTTTTTACGGGTTTTTTCTTAGCAGGAATTTATCCTGTAGGCATGAAAATAGCCACAGATTATTATGACAAAGGAATAGGGAAATCTTTAGGTTTTTTAGTAGGTGCTTTAGTTATTGGTACAGCTTTACCTCATTTACTAAAGAATCTTTTAATTGACTATTCTTGGAAAAGTGTTTTAATAGCCACTTCATTTTTAGCACTTTTAGGAGGTATATTAATGTTGATACTAGTAAAAGATGGTCCTCACAGAAAACAAAGTCAACATTTCGAAATCACTGCTTGTTTTACGGTTTTTAAAAACATAAATTTTAGAAAAGCTGCTTTTGGATATTTTGGTCATATGTGGGAATTGTATACCTTTTGGGCTTTTGTTCCTGTCTTATTAATTACCTATCAAAATTTACATGAAGATGTGAATTTTAATATTTCTGTCCTCTCCTTCATAATTATTGCAATTGGTGGTCTTTCTTGTGTTTTGGGTGGATATATTTCAGAAAAATTAGGTGTTCAAAAAACGGCTGCTAGTTTTCTTTTTTTATCTTGTTTATGCTGTTTAATTTCTCCATTGATGTTTCAAATAGCAAATCAATATCTTTTTATCAGCTTTTTAATTATTTGGGGAATGGTTGTTATTGCAGACTCTCCATTATTCTCTACTTTAGTTGCACAAAATGCACCTTCAAAAAATAAAGGAACAGCTTTAACTATTGTCAATTGTATTGGTTTTTCAATAACAATTATTAGTATTTTGATGCTTAATCATATAAGATTTCTTACGAACTCTAATTATGTTTATATGGTTTTAGCTATAGGACCAATTTTTGGTTTATTGGCTATAAATAATAAAAAAAGAGGAAACAAAATTGCTTCCTCTTAAATTATTGTTTTTTTAAATTTATCTAACTACTGTTCCTGTTAACACTGTTAAAGGGCCTGTACCCATAGAAATTACAGTGTGATTCATGGCATCAGTTGGTACAGAATGAGCCAATGGTTTTAAGGCAAAAGGCGCAGGACTATTATCTGGATAAGGCTCAACAGAAACTACAACTGTTGCTCCTTTTAAATCCGTTGGAAAATTAACTCCAGCAGCTGAACCCATTACATAATCTTCACCTGGAAAACCTGGTCCATTTCTTTCTGCTCCTTTATATGGTGATGTTGCAGCATTATCATCTGCACTTGCAGGATCTGTGAATGTTCCTGTGCTTACAGGAGTTCCGTTTAAAACTACCCAACCTTCATATTTCCATCCATCAGTTAACGTTGGTAAACCCAAACCAACTGCAGGATTTCCTGAAGAATTATCTAAAAACCAAACTCCACTAGCTTCATTTGAATCATCATCATCAGTTGGAGTTGCTAAAATGTATTTTCCCCAAGCATTAGAAAAATCTGCTACAATTCCTGTTGAAGTTACACTTGCAGAATTTCCTGAGAAATCTCCTGCTAATAATTTTGTTGCTGCTGGTGCAGGATCAGGATCAACAGCTGGTTCAATTGAAAGGACAAAAGTACTTGCTGAATTTAAATCGTTAATATCCACAGTAAAAGATTGTGGAAAAGTTACACTTGTAAAAGTTCCTGTGCTTACAGGACTTCCATTTACGATTAACCATCCTTCATACACAAAATCTGAACCTAACTCTTCTAAACCTGCTAAATCTAGAATTAAATCTCCTGTTGTTGATTCATTTTCATTGTTATTACATGCAGCAAGAGTTATTATCACTACAAACACGTATACTAATTTTAAAATTTTTTTCATCATATTGTTGTTTAATATTATTTGACAACAAAATTATGTTGATGAAATGTCTTTAAATGTTAGCTAGAGAACACTTAGGCAATTTTTTGAAGTAATCTGATTTCTTTTCTATTAAAATTGATGATACTCTCCTCTTTTAACTCATTCATTAATACATTTAAATTAGACCTAGATGTACCAATTAAAGATGCTATATCTTTTTGTGTATATGGATGTTGAATTACTTTATCTCCTGATTTCTCACAATCATGACCATATTCCTCACACAATTCTTTCATAAATTCTAAGAAACGAGTTTTGGTATCTTTAAATAAAATGAGTTGTAATCTGCGTTCTAATTTTTTAAAACGTAAGCCTAAAAACTTATAAATTTTTAAACTAAAGGTTTTATTATCTCGCATTAAATCGTGCATAGTATCAATTCCAATAGGACAAATGGAAGTAGCATTATCAACTGACTGTGCAAATTCATTTCTTTTTTCTTCACCTAAAATGGCTTTTTCTCCAAATAATTCGCCTTTGGTTAAAATTGCTTTTACTACCTCATTTCCATCTTCTGTGTAATAGCCTAATTTAATTTTCCCTTTTTCAATCAGGTAAACTTTACTTGCTGCATCCTCTTCAAAGTATACATAATCACTTTTTTTGTAAGCATCGAAATTATGGCAAGTTTTATATTCTTTAAATTTATGAGGACAGAGAAGGTTGAATAAATTTACATTTTCAAAAAACCAAAGATTTTTCATTTTTATAGACTTTTACATGGATATTAAAAAAGTCTAATAAAGTAGTAATAGCTTACAAAAAAACTCCTGAATTTCTTCAGGAGTTCTAAATATTAATTTGTTCTTTACTATGCGTTTTGCTTTTTAATTAAGTTTAAAGCAGAACCTTCATTATACCAATCAATTTGAGCATCATTGTAGGTATGATTCAATTTGATTGTATCAGAACTACCATCAGAATGCACAATTTCTAAAGTCAATTGTTTATCAGGAGCAAACTCATTTAAGTCTGTAAAGTTAAAGGTATCATCTTCTTGAATTAAATCATAATCAGCTTCATTAGCAAATGTTAGACCTAACATACCTTGTTTCTTTAAGTTGGTTTCGTGAATTCTTGCAAACGATTTTACAATTACAGCTGCAACACCCAAATGTCTTGGTTGCATTGCTGCGTGTTCACGAGATGAACCTTCACCATAATTATGGTCTCCAACTACAATTGTATTAATTCCTGCATTTTTGTACGCTCTTTGTGTTGCAGGAACAGCATCATACTCTCCTGTAATTTGGCTTTTTACAAAATTTGTTTTTTTATTAAACGCATTTACAGCTCCAATTAAAGTATTATTGGCAATATTATCTAAATGACCTCTAAATCGCAACCAAGGTCCAGCCATAGAAATATGATCTGTAGTACATTTTCCAAATGCTTTTATCAATAGTTTTGCACCTGAAATTGTATTCCCTAAAGGTGTAAATGGTGTTAATAATTGTAATCTTTCAGAATCTTCTTTTACTGATACTACTACTCCACTTCCATCTTCATCAGGTGCTAAATAACCATTATCTTTTACCTCAAAACCTTTTGGAGGTAACTCCCAACCTGTAGGTTCATCAAACATTACTTCTTCTCCATTTTCATTGATTAATTTATCTGTTAATGGATTAAAATCTAAACGACCTGCAACAGCAATAGCAGCAGTTAATTCTGGTGAAGCCACAAATGCATGTGTATTTGGATTTCCATCTGCACGTTTTGCAAAGTTTCTATTAAAAGAATGTACAATACTGTTTTTTGGTGCATTTTTAGGATCAGAATATCTTGCCCATTGACCAATACAAGGTCCACAAGCATTGGTAAATATTTTGGCATCTAAATTTTCAAAAATCCCTAGAATACCATCTCTTTCAGCTGTATATCTTACTTGCTCAGAACCTGGATTGATACCTAATTCTGCTTTCATTTTTAGACCTTTGTCTATAGCTTGTTGTGCTATAGATGATGCTCTTGATAAATCTTCATAAGATGAATTTGTACAAGAACCAATTAAACCCCATTCAACAGTAATTGGCCAATCATTTGCATTAGCTTTTTCTGTCATTTCAGATCCAACTGGAGTTGATAAATCCGGAGTAAAAGGTCCATTTAATAACGGTCCTAATTCAGATAAGTTGATTTCGATAACCTGATCAAAATAGTTTTCAGGATTTGCATACACTTCAGCATCAGCAGTCAAATAAGAAGCTACTTCATTTGCAGCATCTGCAACATCTGTTCTTTCTGTTGCTCTTAAATAACGTTCCATAGAAGCATCATAACCAAAAGTTGATGTTGTAGCACCAATTTCTGCACCCATATTACAAATGGTTCCTTTTCCTGTACAAGACATTGATGTTGCTCCAGGCCCAAAATATTCTACAATAGCTCCAGTTCCTCCTTTTACAGTTAAGATTTCTGCTACTTTAAGAATCACATCTTTAGGTGCTGTCCAACCCGATAGTTTTCCTGTTAACTTAACCCCAATTAATTTTGGAAATTTTAATTCCCAAGCCATACCAGCCATCACATCAACAGCATCTGCACCACCAACTCCAATAGCTACCATTCCTAATCCACCCGCATTTACTGTGTGAGAATCTGTACCAATCATCATTCCTCCAGGAAAAGCATAGTTTTCTAAAACTACTTGATGAATAATACCTGCTCCTGGTTTCCAAAAACCAATTCCGTATTTATTAGAAACAGATTCTAAAAAATTAAAAACTTCACTACTTGTACTATTCGCATGCTTTAAATCAGTTGCAGCACCATCTTTTGCTTGAATTAAATGATCACAATGAGTCGTTGTTGGAACAGCCACTTTAGCCTTCCCTGCTTGCATAAATTGAAGTAATGCCATTTGTGCAGTTGCATCCTGCAAAGCAATTCTATCTGGAGCAAAATCAACATAATCTTTACCTCTTGTAAAAGCTTTTGTAGGTTTTCCATCCCATAAATGAGCATATAAAATCTTTTCTGATAAGGTAAGAGGTTTACCTGTAATTTTGCGAGCAGCATCTACGCGTTCTTTCATTTTTGCATAAACTTGTCTAATCATTTCAATATCAAAAGCCATTATATAGAGTTTTAAATTATTGTATGCTACTAATTTAATTAAATTAAAACAGTTCTCAATTGGTCTTCTTAATTTTATTTCTATCTCACTATTTTTAGAATCTATTCGATTTTAAATTTTATACTTAGAATTTTAACCAATAAAAAAGCTCAAGTTTTTCAACTTGAGCTTTATTTTATTATTTAATTAAATCAGTTATTTAACTAACCAATTGTTTTTGTGTTGGTTTGAATTTTGTTAATACAATACCTTCAACAGCTTTTTCATATTCTGCCATTGTTGGAGTTCTTCCTAATATTGTAGATAACACAACTACTGGTGTAGAAGATAATAATGACTCTCCTTTTTTCTCATCTGTATCTCTTACAACTCTTCCTTGGAATAAACGTGTTGAAGTAGCCATTACAGTATCTCCTGCTTCAGCTTTTTCTTGGTTACCCATACATAGGTTACATCCAGGACGTTCTAAGTATAACATATTCTCATACTTTGTACGTGCTAAACCTTTTGGTGCACTATCATCAAATTCAAAACCAGAATATTTTACTAGAACATCCCAATCTCCTTCTGCTTTTAACTCATCAACAATATTATATGTAGGAGGTGCAACAACTAAAGGAGCATTAAATACAACTTCTCCTTGTTGTTTCTCAATGTTCTTTAACATTTGAGCTAATATTTTCATATCTCCTTTATGAATCATACAAGATCCAATAAAACCTAAATCTACTTTTTTAGTTCCACCATAAAAAGATAATGGTTGAATATTATCATGCGTATAACGCTTAGAAACATCCTCATTATTTACATCTGGATCAGCAATCATTGGCTCAACTATCTTATCTAAATCAATAACTACCTCTTGATAATATTTAGCATCAGCATCTGGTTTTAATGCTCCTTTGGTACCAGTTTTAATTTCAATGATTCTTGTATTAGCCTTATCTACTAAACCTTTCAAATCTTGTTTAGGATTATCCATCCCTTTATCAATCATAATTTGAATACGATCTCTAGAAATTTCTAATGACTCAATTAATGTATCATCTTCAGAAATACAGATAGATGCTTTTGCTTTCATTTCAGCAGTCCAATCTGTAAATGTAAATGCTTGATCAGAAGTTAATGTTCCAATATGGACTTCAATAATTTTTCCTTGAAAGACATTCTCTCCATCAAATTGATTTAACATTTGTTGTTGTGTAGCATGCACCACATCACGAAAATCCATGTAAGGTTTCATATCTCCTTTAAAAGTAACTTTTACAGACTCTGGAATTGGCATAGTAGCTTCACCTGTAGCTAATGCTAAGGCAACTGTTCCTGAATCAGCTCCAAAAGCAACTCCTTTTGCCATACGTGTGTGCGAATCTCCACCTATAATAACATCCCAATCATCAACTGCAAGGTCATTTAATACTTTATGAATTACATCTGTCATAGCATGATATTTCCCTTCTGGATGACGAGCAGTAACTAATCCGAAGTCATTCATAAACTTCATTAATCTTGGAATATTAGCTTTAGATTTATCATCCCAAACTGAAGCTGTATGACATCCTGATTGATATCCACAATCTACAATTGGAGAAATAACTGTAGCAGCCATATTCTCTAATTCTTGAGAAGTCATTAAACCTGTAGTATCTTGAGAACCTACAATATTTACTTCAACTCTTACATTAGAACCAGCATGTAATGTTTTTCCTGGAGTAGTTCCTACTGCATTTCTGTTGAAAATTTTCTCAACAGCAGTTAAACCTTGTCCTTCTATAGAAACTTCTTTTGAAGCAGCATAAACTTGAGGAACATCTATACCTAAAACTTTACAAGCATAAGTTTGTAATTTTTTACCAAAAACAACAGCATAAGAACCTCCTGCTTTAATAAACTCCATTTTTGGCGGTGTTAAAGCTGTAGAAATATCTTTTACTACTTCACCATCTTTTAATAATTGTTTTGTTTTTGTATTTATAGTAAATACATTACCTGTAGCTACAGAATATTCTTCTTTTAAGATTGCTTCTCCCTCTTCATCAACAATTGTATTACCATCAGCATCTTTTTGTTTAACCCAGTTTTTTAAATCAATACCAATACCACCTGTTACACCAACAGTTGTTAAAAAAATTGGTGCAATACCATTAGTACCAGCAATTACTGGAGCTATATTTATAAAAGGTACATATGGGCTAGAAGAAATACCTGTCCATAATGCAACATTATTTACACCAGACATTCTAGAAGATCCTACTCCCATTGTTCCTTTATCAGCAATTAACATGACACGCTTATTTGGGTGCTTTTCTTTTAATGCTAATAATTCATTTTGTTGATCTTTATTATGCTCAAACATACATTGACCATGCAATTCACGATCTGATCTTGAATGCGCATCTGCTCCTGGAGATAATAAATCAGTAGAGATATCACCAATACCAGCAACAAAAGTTACAATTTCTATTTCCTCTTCAATTTCGGGTAACTTTGTAAAGAATTCAGCTTGAGCATAACTCTCCATTAATTCTTTAGCTATTTTATTTCCTGATTTAAAAGCATTTTCTAATTTTTCAGTATCAGCTTCGTATAAAAACACTTGAGTCTTTAATACTTTAGCAGCTTGATTTGCTATTGATGTATTTTCTCCTAAGGCTAAATCTAATAATACTTCTACAGATGGTCCTCCTTTCATGTGAGACAACTGTTCAAATGCAAATTCAGTATTAATTTCTTTTACATCAACTTCACCAAGAATAATTTCTTTTAAAAAGGCAGCCTTTACTCCAGCAGCACTTGTGGTTCCTGGTAATACATTGTAGATAAAAAAGTTAAGAGAATCTTCTCTATACTCATTTTCTAAATCTTTTATTTGCTCAATTATTGCACTTAATAATTCTGCACCATCAATAGGTTTAGGATGTAATCCTTGCTGTTTTCTTTCTTCAATTTCCTTAATATAATCGCTGTAAATACTCATAAAATGTATAATAGAATTCTTTTGGTTATTAATTGTAGTTTTATAATACTCAACTTTAAAAATAGAATAAAAATAACTCTTTAAAAAAGTAAAAGTTATATAACTACTTTACAAAATTACAGCATTAAAATTGATTTTGAAAGATAAATAATAGATTGGTGTAATTAATGAATAAAAAAAAACTATTTTCTTAAATTCTATAAATAATTCAACAAAAAGAGAAGAATTATGTGATTAAGTGAAAAAAATATAAAAGCAGACTCGTAAGCCGAATTCTGTTCCTTTTAAAAAAGGCTCTTATCATTTATCTAGTTCTAAAATTACTCTTAGAATCTATCTGTCTACCCTTTAGAATCGAGCGAGTAACTCTCAAGCTCTAATTTACATGACATTGCACCTCATAGAGTTTACCTGGTTTCACTACAGCCTAACTGTACTTGCTTTCTGTTGCACTTGTCCTCAACTTACGTTGGACGGATGTTATCCGCTATGAATACTCTTTGGTGTCCGGACTTTCCTCCCCAAATCTAGTTTGGGACGATAAGATAAGTCTGCTTTATATTTTCAAAATTATTTCTTTTAGTTTCTCGCTTTCGTAAGAATGACAATTTCAATATATACTTTAGACATAGCCTAAAGTGACTCTTTTCAATTAAAAAACCCACTCAAATAAAATTTGAGTGGGAAAAATTGCTATGAAAAAGAAAAAGTGTTATTGATTTCTCAATAACACTACAAATATAATTTAAAATTAAATACAATTAATAATTTATTATTAAAAAAATAACATTTTGTTAAAATTTAAGTTTTTTTTAAGAAAACATATCTTTTACTTTTTCAAAAAAAGATTTGTCAGATGTGTTAGGATTTGGTGAAAAGTTATCATCTTCCACCATTTTTTCAAAAAACTGTTTTTGTTCTTTATTTAATTCTTGTGGCGTCCAAACATTAATATGTATTAAGAAATCTCCTGTTCCATAACGTTCTATACTTGGTAAACCTTTACCTTTTAATCTTAAAATTTTTCCAGATTGTGTACCTGCATCAATTTTAATCTTCACTTTTCCTGTAACAGTTTCAACTTCTTTGCTAGTTCCTAAAACCGCTTCAGAAAAGTTAACATACAAATCATAGTGAATATTTGTGCCTTCTCTTTTTAAAGTTTCATGTGGAATTTCTTCAATTAATACTAATAAATCACCAGAAAGTGAGTTTTTACCTGGTGCATCATTCCCTTTTCCTCCTACTTTTAATTGTACACCTTCAGTAACACCTGCAGGAATATTAATTGGTACAGTTTCTTCATTAATAATTAGACCTTGGGCATCAGCTCCATTTGGTTTTGAACTTATAATTTCTCCTGCTCCAGAACAAGTACTACAAGTAGTAGCCGTTTGCATTCTACCCAAAATTGTATTTTGAATTCTCATCTGCTGACCAGAACCATTACACGTAGTACAGGTTTTATATTTTACACCACTAGCTTGAACTTTTCTACGAACTTTTACTTTTTTCTCTACACCTTGAGCGATTTCTTCTAAAGTCAATTTTACACGAATACGCATATTACTTCCTTTAACTCTGGCTTGTCTTTGGCCTCCACCACCAAAGCCACCAAAACCACCACCAAAGCCACCTCCACCTCCGAAGATGTCTCCAAACTGGCTGAATATGTCATCCATATTCATTCCACCACCACCAAATCCTCCTCCACCTTGAGGACCATCAAAAGCTGCATGACCATATTGATCATAACGTGCTTTTTTGTTATCGTCACTCAAAATTTCGTAAGCTTCTGCAGCTTTCTTAAAGTTTTCTTCAGCAGTTTTATCTCCAGGGTTTTTATCTGGGTGATATTTTATTGCCATTTTTCTATAGGCTTTCTTAATTTCTGCTTTAGAAGCTGATTTAGATATGCCTAATATTTCGTAAAAATCTTGTTTTGCCATTTTTATAAATTTTTACGTCATTGCGAAGAATGAAGCAATCTGCTATTTGAAAAAGAGATTACTTCGTCATTCTTCCCCGTAAAGACGCTATATTACTGTCCTATTACTACTTTTGGATAACGAATTATTTTATCTCCTAATTTGTATCCTTTTTCAATACAGTCTATTACTTTTCCTTTTAAATCTTCTGTTGGAGCAGGGATTTGTGTAATAGCTTCGTGAATTTCAGCATCGAAAGTATCTCCAGCATTAACTTCTAAGGCTGTTAATCCTTTTTGAGTTAACGTGTTTTTTAACTTATCATTAATTAACTGCATTCCTTTTAGAACTTCTTCATCTTTTGATTTTTTGATTTCTGCCAAACCTCTGTCAAAATCATCCATAATTGGCAGTAAAGCCGTCATTAATTCTTGTCCTGCAGTTTTGAATAATTCTATTCTTTCTCTTGTAGTTCTTTTCTTATAGTTTTCAAACTCAGCAAACAAGCGTAAAAATTTATCTTTTTCTGCCTGAATTAACTCTTCTGCTGTTGGTTCTTCTTTTACTACTTCTGCTTCAACCTCCTGATTTTCTTCAACTTGAGCAGCTTCTTGCTCGTTGATTATTTCTTCTTCTTTTATATTTTCTTTTTGACTCATTTCGTTGTAATCGTTAAATTGTATACAATTTATTGGCAAAAATGTTGCCAACAAAAAAATAGTGTCAAGTTGACACTATTTAATTATTATATTTTAATATGAGACCAATTTTCGCCAGACTTGATTCTATGAATTTGCATATCAGAAACACCAAATCGCTTAGCTATCATTGTAATTCTTGTTCTATTATTTTTTAATTGGCGTTTTATTATTTTTACTTTCCCTTCTGTTAATTTACCAATATTTCTACTTCTTTTTTTAACAATATTATCCCAATTAGGATTGCTAAATTGATGTAATTCTTTTTCTCTTTTGGTAGCCCATTTTAAATTTTCTAAAACATTGTTGGTTTTATCAAAATCTAAATGAATAACATAAAGTTGTTCTTCGTTTTCTTTTTGTAAAAAATGTTCAGCTACAAGTTTATGAACATATCTACTTGTGGATTTATTATTGGCTTTTTGCTTTAATGAAATTGTTTCATATCCATTAATAAAGGTAGGTTTTCTTAAAACTTCCTTGTCATTAATACATTTGATAATTCTTCCATAATTAGAAATTTTAAACTTCTTTTTTACTAAAATTTTATCGTCAAATTGAAGAGTTTTCCACTCTTCTTTCCATAAGTTTCTTATCATTTATCAAAAGTTAAATTAAATTAATAATTGAACTTTTTCATTTTCATTTTTTTGGAACTTTTTCCTAGCAATTAAATTTTAAACTCTTTCAATTTTAGCACCAATAGATTTTAATCGAGCTTCTATGTTTTCATAACCTCTATCTATTTGTTCGATATTGTGAATTGTACTGGTTCCTTTTGCAGAAAGTGCAGCTATCAACAAAGAAATACCTGCTCTAATATCTGGGGATGTCATTGTAGTAGCTTTTAAACTACTTTCGAAATTCATACCAATTACGGTTGCTCTATGTGGATCGCAAAGAATAACTTTTGCCCCCATATCAATCAATTTATCAACAAAAAACAAACGGCTTTCAAACATTTTTTGATGAATTAAAACTGTACCTTTTGCTTGTGTAGCTATTACTAAAACAATACTCAATAAATCTGGTGTAAAACCTGGCCATGGAGCATCAGAAACTGTAAGAACAGAACCATCTATATAGTTTTGAATTTCGTAAGATTCTTGTTCTGGAATAAATATATCGTCTCCTATTTTTTCAAATTCAATTCCAAGTTTACCAAATACATTAGGTATCTGACCTAAATTTTCCCAGCTTACATTTTTAATAGTCAATGCTGATCTTGTCATAACTGCAACACCAATCCAAGAACCGATTTCAATCATATCTGGCAAAACTCTATGCTCACATCCACCTAATTTATCTACACCATTTATGGTTAATAGATTTGAGCCAACCCCTGTAATATTTGCACCCATTGAATTCAACATTTTACACAATTGTTGAATATAAGGTTCACAAGCAGCATTGTAAATGGTAGTTGTACCAGTTGCTAAAACTGATGCCATTAAAATATTGGCAGTACCTGTTACAGAAGCTTCATCTAATAGCATATCTGTACCAAACAATTCTTCTGCTTCAACTCCATAGAAAGACTCCTCTTTATTGTATCTAAAAAAAGCACCTAAATTGGTAAAACCTTCAAAATGCGTATCTAATCTTCTACGACCGATTTTATCTCCTCCTGGTTTTGGAATATAACCTTTACCAAAACGTGCTAACATAGGCCCTACAAGCATAATAGAACCTCGTAAAGAACTTCCATCTCTTTTAAAATCTGGTGATTCTAAATATTCTAATTTGATTTCATCTGCTTGAAAAGTATAAGTATTACTGCTTAATTTATTTACTTTAACACCTAATTCTCCAAGAATAAAGATCAATTTATTGACATCAATAATGTCTGGAACATTATGAATAGTCACTTTTTCTGGAGTTAATAAAACTGCACAAAGTATCTGTAAAACTTCATTTTTAGCTCCTTGTGGAGTAATGGATCCACTTAATTTGTGACCACCTTCAATTTTAAATGACGCCATTGACTAATATCTTTTTCTGTTTTTGTGATTATTATGTTGTTTCTTATGATTACTCTTTGAGTGATTTTGACCTTGAGAATTTCTTTTTCTCAATAAATTTTTACTATCAGTCAGTTCTTCTTCTATATCTCTTAAATCTAATTTTCCATCAGATAAATCATATAAATGCTTAAAAATAACAGCATCATCTACTGTGTCTTTATTCCAATTTAGGTAACACTTTTTCATATGATTGGCAATTGTAAACACTAAAGCTTCTTTTTTATCACCTTCTTCCCAACTCAAGGCTACATCTATCATTGTTTGAATATTGTTACCATAATAACGATATCTTGATGCTGATTTTGGGTATGCTAAAGCTTCAGGTTTTTCTTGTAATTCTTCTTTAGAAGGTTGAGGATAAGGAGATTCTGCATCCAATTTAAATTCGGACATAATGTACAACTGATCCCATAACTTGTGTTTAAAATCTGGAACATCTCTTAAATGCGGTTGTAAATTACCCATTACATCTACAATGGCTTTTGCCATTTTATCTCTTTCTTCTTTGGTTTCTAAAGCCACACAATGATTGACTAATTTTTGAATATGTCTACCATATTCTGGAATTATCATCAATGTTCTTTCTGAATTGTATTCTAAATCGAATGTCATTTATGTATTATTTGTGAAGTGTATTCTCGATACATTTTCTTTTATCATTTCAATCAAAAGAAAACACTCGAACTGACAGCTTATAAATTTGTAGTTATTTAACGTTGCAAATTAATTAATAATTATGAATTTATAATTATGAATTCGTAATTAATTATCCAATCACTTTTAATTTAGCAAATTGTAATAATAATTTCTTTTTACCAACTGTACTAAATTTGATTTCTGCCTTTTTATTAGGTCCTTTTCCTTCTAAGGCAATTACTTCTCCTGCTCCAAATCTATTATGTTCTACAATGTTACCTACTGCAACATTACCATCAAATAAATTGGCTTTTGGTGTTGCTTGTGAAACTTTTTTTAAATTTTTTGGAATGATAATTTCTTTCTTTTTAGCCAAATCACGCTCCATTTTTTTACGTTGAATTGGTTTTTGAAAACGAATTCCTTTGGGAGCATCATCAAACAAACTTTTATCTACAAATCGATTTATAGAAGGTTCTGGAACTTTTGGAGTAATATAATATAAAAACTGGTCATCTATTTCTTCTAAAAAACGACTTGGTTCAGCATCTACTAACTTTCCCCATCTATAACGTGTTTGAGCATAACTTAAATAAGCTACTTTTTCTGCTCTTGTTAATGCCACATAAAACAATCTACGCTCCTCTTCTAACTCACTTCTGGTATTCATACTCATTGCAGAAGGAAATAAATTTTCTTCTAAACCTACAATATACACATACAAATATTCTAAACCTTTAGATTGGTGAATGGTCATTAAAGAAACTGTTGGTTTTCCATCGTTTTTATCAGAATCAAAATCGGTAGCCAAAGCCACATCTTCTAAAAATGAGGTTAAAGAAGCATCTTCTCCTTCTTCAATTTTATCTGTGATAAAGTCTTTAATTCCATTTAATAATTCCTGAACATTTTCTACTTTACTAACTGCTTCTGGAGTTCCATCTTTTTCTAAGTCTTTAATTAACCTCGTTTCTTTAACTACAGTTTCTGCAATTTCAAAAGCATTTTTGGTTTGCGATTCTATTTGCAAACGTAAAATCATATTCATAAAATTCTGGAGTTTGTTTTTTGTTCCAGAATTTATTTTGATATCAATTTTATCAATATATTTTATAATTTCGAAAATTGATTTTTTATAATGATTTGCTGCAATTGTTAATCTATCAATAGTAGTTGCTCCAATTCCACGAGCTGGATAATTGACAATTCTTTTTAAAGCTTCCTCATCATTTGGATTGATTAGAATTCGTAAATACGATAAGATATCTTTAATTTCTTTTCTTTGATAGAAAGAGATTCCTCCGTAAATTTTATAATCGATATTCTTTTTTCTTAATGCATCTTCAATAGCTCTCGATTGTGAATTTGTTCTATATAATACACAAAAATCATTTGGCGATAATTGATTATTCATCATATTTTCCCAAATCGATTGAGCTACAAAACGTCCTTCTTCACCATCAGAAATGGTACGCATTACATTTATGGAATCTCCTGCATCATTAGAGGTCCAAACTTCTTTATCTAACTTTGTTTTGTTTCTTGCAATAACAGAATTTGCTGCGTTTACAATGTTTTTTGTTGAGCGATAATTTTGTTCTAATTTAAAGGTTTTTACATCAGGATAATCTTTCTGAAAATTTAAAATATTCTGAATATTTGCCCCCCTAAAACTATAAATACTTTGAGAATCATCACCAACCACACAAATATTTCCAAATTTATCAGCTAAAGCACGAACAATAATATACTGTGAATGATTTGTATCTTGATACTCATCTACCATAATATATCTAAATCTGTCTTGGTATTTTGCCAAAACATCAGGAAAACGCGCTAGTAGTTCATTGGTTCTCAAGAGCAAATCATCAAAATCCATTGCTCCAGATTTAAAACATCTGTCTACATATTCTTTGTAAATATCACCTACTTTTGGTCTACTTGCATGTAAATCTGCTTCTTGTAAATCAGAATTGTTAAAATATGCTCTTACTGTGATTAAACTATTTTTAAAGGACGAAATTCTGCCTAATATTTGTTTCGCTTTATAACGCTCTTTATCTAGATTCATTTCTTTGATAATAGCTGTTATTAAACGAACTGAATCTTGTGTATCGTAAATGGTAAAATTGCTTGGGAAACCTAATTTGTCTGCTTCTGAACGTAAAATTCTTGCAAAAACTGAGTGAAATGTTCCCATCCACAAGTTTTTGGCTTCACTTTGCCCAACAACTCCAGCAATTCTTGCTTTCATTTCTTTGGCTGCTTTGTTGGTAAACGTAAGTGACAAAATATTAAAAGCATCTACTCCAGATTGCATTAAATGTGCAATTCTATAGGTTAATACTCGTGTTTTTCCAGAACCTGCACCAGCAATGATAATCATTGGGCCATCTTTCTGAATTACAGCTTGTTTTTGTGCTTCGTTTAAAGATTTTAAATACGTATTCAATCGTTTGTTTTGATAAAATTTGAAAGCGTGAATTTAACCAAACTATTCGTTTTTATAAAGTAAGATTGTTAGTTTTTATAAACAAGTTATCAATTAAAAATTCGTCTTAAAACCCGAATTGTTAAATATTCGTCTTAAAACCCGAATTATAAAATATTCGGGTTATAGCCCGAATATTTTTTATATATTTGTAAAAATCATCCAAAATAATGACAAGTATTTTAACAGGAGACATCATTAATTCAAGAAATATTGATTCCAATATCTGGATACCTTTGCTAAAGGCTGCTTTTAATACTATTGGGAAAACTCCAAAAACTTGGGAAATTTACAGAGGAGATAGTTTTCAAATAGAAATCGAAAAACCAGAAAATGCTTTACTATTTGCATTTAAATTAAAGACAGTTTTAAAGAAAATTAAAAATTTAGATGTTAGAATTGCAATTGGAATTGGCGATAAAAACAACAGCTACGATAATATTACAGAAGCAAGTGGAGCAGCATTTATACATAGTGGATTAGCTTTTGACAATCTTTTAAAAAAACAGAATTTAGCTATAACATCTTCAGACAAAGAATTAGACACTATTCTTAATACAAGTCTAGCAATAGCATTATTGATAATGGATAATTGGACTGTAAATTCAGCAACTTTTGTTTTAGAATATTTAGAAAACCCTGATGCTTCACAAAAAATGATAGCGAAAGCATTAAATATTTCTGAAAGCAGTGCCAGTGAACGCAGAAAAAGAGCTGGATTAGATGAAATTCTACAACTAGAAAAACTATATAGAAATTTAATTCACTCTAAAATAAAAGCATAAATATGTTACTGTTTTTAAAGTTCTTATTGGCTCATATTTTAGGCGATTTTGTATTTCAATCTGAAAAATGGATAGATGATAAAGAGAAAAAAAAGATAAAGTCACTAAAACTATATTTCCATATTGGTATTCACGCTTTTTTGCTCTTGTTAATTTTACAATTTAATTTACAAGAATATTGGTTAGGATTTCTAGTAATTATCGTTTCTCATTATGGAATTGATTTACTAAAATTATACGTCCATAAGAAAAAGACAAAACGAATTTGGTTTTTTATCGATCAAATTTTACATCTGTTTATAATGATGATTGCTACTTCTTTTTATGTTGAGTTTTCTACATCAACTATTAACATCATCACAGAAAAAAACTTATTACTGCTGATTTTTATACTCTTGGTAATCTTTGTTTCTGCAATAATTATCAGGTTAATTATTACACAATGGAATCCTGAAAAGAAAAAAGAAAATGATGATTCTTTAGCAAAAGCAGGAAGATATATAGGGATTTTGGAACGACTGTTTGTATTCACTTTTGTAATCACCAATCATTGGGAAGGAATTGGATTTCTTTTAGCTGCAAAATCGGTTTTTCGATTTGGAGATTTGACATCATCTAAAGACCGAAAACTTACTGAATACATTTTAATTGGTACTTTATTAAGTTTTGGGATTGCTATATTTTTAGGAATTATATATTTGTATGTATTAAAACAATTATAATTAATGGAAGATAAACTCTTAGAAAGTATCGCTTATATTTTGCCAGCTGCAGTAACAGGTTTTGTTGCTTATTATATGTTTAATGGTTTTTTACGTCAGCAAAACTCTGAAAAGAAATTAGAGTTAATGGCTCAAAAAAAGAAGGAATCTTTACCTATAAAATTACAAGCTTATGAACGAATGCTATTATTCTGTGAGCGTATAAACCCTGTAAAAATGTTGGTTAGAGTTCAACCAATTTCAGCCAATACAAATGATTATCTACAATTATTAATTGCAAATATAGAACAAGAGTTTGAGCATAATTTAGTACAACAAATTTATATTTCTGAGGATACTTGGACTGCAATTATAGCTACAAAAAGAGCCATTATCAATAAACTAAAACAGGTTGCAGAAGTTTCTAATTCAGCAAATGATTTAAGAGAAAATGTATTGATTGATTATTCCAAAACCCAACCTCCTACTGAAACTGCGATTAGTTTTATAAAAAATGAAGTAAAGAAATTATTGTAAATAAAAACAGCCTTCTTTTTACAAAAAGGCTGTTTTATTATTAAAATACAGATATTAAAACTGTAACCTAACTCCTATCTTAAAGTTTCTTCCTCGAGTAGAAAAACCTAAAATATCATCATAATCTTCATCTAGAATATTAGTAACTGCTCCAAAAAACGTTACAGTTTCATCTAATAGTTTGTAATTTGCTGATAAATCTAAAACTTGATAGCTAGAAAGAATGACATCTTCTCCAGCTATTCCAAAAGAACCCCATCTATCAAAAATTGATCTTTCTCCAACATTTCTGTATGTAAGGTTAAAAAATGCGTTTTCCAAAGCTGTTATGTCTAAACCAGCAACAAATTTATTTGAAGGAATATAATCATTAAAATCTTCAGTTTTATCCCTATCAATATAAGTATAGGAAGCATTTAATGTTAAATAATCTGTAGGGATAATTTTAGTATTTACTTCAATTCCATTTGCATCAGATGAACCATTTCCATATTTAAACGTGGTATTATCATAAATAATAGCATCTTTTTCTTTTCTATTAAAATACACTGCATCAAATTGAATCCAATCTTGATATTTTGCTTCAAAACCTACTTCAAAAGTTTCATTTGACTCTGGTTTTAAATCTATATTTCCTGCAAAACCATCATACAATTGGTATAAACTTGGTGCTATAAAAGCTGTACTATATGAAGCAATTAATTTTAAAGAAGTGTTATCGTTCTTTAAAGCTTGGTAAGCTAAATTCCCATCATAAACTAAATGATTTCCATATACATTATGAATATTTAAACGTCCACCAGCATTAACACTTAAGCCATAATCAGAAATATAAACAAGACTTGCATATGGATCAATTGTATTAAAGTTTGCAACATCTTTATCAATAGTTGCAAAAGGAGTAACTGTACTATTTGTATGTTCTTGATAATTTAAACCAGTAATTAATTGGAATTTTTCTGAAAATTCGTATTTATTCACCAAATCAACATTAAAACTTCTTCCATTAAACTGGTAATTATCTAATGTACTTGCAAAAGAGTTAAATTGATCCAAACCTCTTTTAACTTCATTTACAGAAGCTAAAACATACAATTGTCCTTTATTATATTGATAACTAGGTTTAATTCCAAATCTAAATTGATTTTGATTTCCAATATTTACATTACTATCTGCATTGGCTCCAGCATCAAAATCGTAATCAAATTCGTCATAATTTAAAAAAGTTTCTACTAATATGTTCTCATTTACTCTAAAACCTAATTTTACTAGAGCATTCTTGCTATAGAAACCATCTTCATCAAAAGTTCCATTTGCAGTGTTTTTTGCAGAAGACATTCCATCCACTTTAGACATACTGAATGATCCTAAAAAATTAAATTTACCCAAAGTTCCATTAATAGAAACATTTTGATTGTTATCAGCAGAGTTTTCACTTTTAATATTTGCAGTTTTGTTTGTTCCTAAACTAGTTTCAAAAGAACCTGAAATTTTATTCTTAGAAGCTTTCTTTAAAACAATGTTAATTACAGCTGTTGCAGCTCCAGAACCATATAAAGTTGAAGAAGCTCCTTTTAAAATCTCGATACTTTCAATTTGACTTACTGCTAATAAACGTAAATCAAATTCTTGATTTATTGCAGACTGATCTGTTACTGGTACACCATCAATCAACACTAAAACCTGTCTACTTCTTCCACCTCTTACATATATACTTCTTGGTTCGGATGCATTTGTATTTACACCTCTAACATCAATACCAACAACTGTATTTAAAATGTCAATTACGTTTTTACCTGCATTTTGCTTTAATTGTTCTGCAGTAATTTTAGTAATTATCTTACCAGTGTTTTCTTTTTTTAACTTAAACTTAGTTGCTGTAATAACAACTTCATCTAAAGATTCAACTTTTTCTTCTTGCTGCTCTTTTTTTTGTGCAAAAAGATTAGTGCTTGCAAAACCGAATGCTAGAGCACTTACAATTAATAATTGTTTTTTCATTTGAAATGATTTAATTTAAAATTACTTTCTATCTTATTTTTAGAAAGCAATTGTTAACATTCTATATTGCTACAGAATTTGAATAAATCAGGTAAATTTTGTGTACGAATGTATAGTATTAGTACATAAACTTTTATCCCGAAAGTTTTTAACTCGTGATTAGGCAGGTCTCCTGACTTGTTTTTATGTTATTTGCCTTCCCAATAAAATTATCAGTGGCATAAGAAAAAATAACATCCTCTAATGAGGTGCTGAATAAAGTTCAGCATAAACTTACAGTTGCGGGTACAGTTCTGGATTTAAACCAGATTCCCTTTTAATTTGATGCAAAATGTTTTTTCCATCAAAACCAAAATCTTTGCAAATGTATATGTATTCTTAGCAAGAATCTAATAAAATCCGTTGCAATTTTTATATCTTTAAATTCTAAAAATTTTGATATTTATGAGGATAGAAAATGAACTGAAATTAGGTTTTAAAGATGTAATGATCCGTCCAAAACGATCTACTTTAAAATCACGATCAGAAGTAACTTTAGAAAGAGAATTTAAATTCTTGCATAGTGATATTATCTGGAAAGGAATTCCAATAATGGCTGCTAATATGGATACTGTAGGAACTTTTGAAATGGCAAAATCATTAGCAAAACACAATTTGTTTACGGCAATTCACAAACATTATTCTTTAGACGAATGGAGAGATTTTGCTTCAAATTCATCTTTAGAAATTTTAAAAAATATAGCAGTTAGTACAGGAACTGGAAAAGAAGATTTTGAAAAAGTTAAAAACATTTTAGAAGAATTTCCTCAAATTAATTTTATCTGTATTGATGTTGCCAATGGTTACTCTGAACATTTTGTGAATTTTGTTCAAAAAATGCGAAAAAATCATCCAAATAAAGTAATTATAGCTGGTAATGTTGTTTCTGGAGAAATGGTTGAAGAATTATTGTTGTCTGGTGCAGATATTATAAAAGTTGGTATAGGACCAGGTTCTGTTTGTACAACTCGTATAAAAACAGGTGTTGGTTACCCACAATTATCTGCAATTATTGAGTGTGCAGATGCTGCTCATGGAATTGGAGGACATATAGTTTCAGATGGTGGGTGTAAAATTCCTGGTGATTTATCAAAAGCATTTGGTGGAAGTGCTGATTTTGTAATGCTTGGAGGGATGTTAGCTGGCCATACTGAAAGTGGTGGAGAATTAATCGAAAAAAATGGAGAGAAATTCAAAGCTTTTTATGGGATGAGTTCTGAAACAGCTATGAATAAACATTCTGGTGGTGTTGCGAATTATAGAGCATCTGAAGGAAAAACGGTTGAAATACCATTTAAAGGGAATGTTGAACATACCATTACAGATATTTTAGGAGGAATCAGATCTACCTGTACTTATGTAGGAGCTTATAAATTAAAAAGTCTAACGAAAAGAACAACTTTTATTAGAGTTCAAGAACAAGAAAATCAAGTTTATAATAAATGAGAAAGTTAATCGTTCTTAGTTGTTGGTTTTTAGTTTTTGGTTCTTGTAAAAAAGAAGCTGTAAAAGTTGATAAAACAAATAATTCTAAAAGTACTATCAAATATGCAAAAGGTTTTGATATTGTTTATGAAAATGGAACAAAAAAACTGATTATTAAATCGGCTTATCAAAATTCAAAAAAAACTACACAATATGCAATCTTTGAAAAAAGAAAAAATACAATTAAATCTCGAAGATTAAATGAAATTGGAGTTCCTATAAAGCATTTTGTTGTTACTTCCACTACTCACATTCCTATGGTAGAACTTTTGAATGAAGAAAGTTCTATAATTGGTTTCCCATACTCTAAATATGTATCGTCCGAAAAAACAAGAAAATTAATTGATACTGGAAAAATACAAGAAATCGGAAAAGAAAGTTCTTTAAACACTGAAATATTATTGGATTTGCAACCAGAATTAGTAGTCGGTTATAGTGTTTCATCAGCAGATAAATCTTTAACAACAATCGATAAATCTGGAATACCTGTTATTTACAATGGAGATTGGCTAGAGGAAACTCCTTTAGGAAGAGCAGAATGGATTAAATTTTTTGGGGTTTTATTTGATAAAGAACAGCAAGCAGATAGTATTTTTAAAATGATAGAAACAAATTACCTAAAAGCTAAACAAATTGCCTTAAAATCAACCAATAAACCAACTGTTTTATCAGGAGCTATAATGAGCAAAGACATTTGGAATTTACCTGCTGGAGATAGTTTTGTTGCTCAATTCTTAAAAGATGCCAACTTAAATTATTTATGGAAAGATTCTAAAGGAAAAGGAAGTTTATCTTTAAGTTTTGAAAGTGTTTTTGATAAAGGAGCAAATGCTAATTTTTGGATTTCTCCTGGTTATTTTTCGTCTAAAGAACAATTATTGAATAGCAATCAATTATATACAAAATTAGAAGCTTTTAAAAGTAATCATATTTATTCACCTTCAACTAAAAAAGGAAAAACTGGTGGAGTTATTTATTACGAATTGGCACCAACAAGACCAGATTTGGTTTTAAAAGATATTATCAAAATTACAAACCCTGAATTGTTACCAAATTACGAATTAACTTTCTTTGAGAAAATGAAATAAAAAAACTCCAGAATTAATTCTGGAGCTTAAATTTAAAAATTGGGGAATTTAAAAAATTTGATAATGATTACTATACAAATTTAGACAAAACCTATATTTTATTATGTTTTTAAAAGGGTAGTTTTAGGGTAGTTTTCTTGTTTTAGAAGGTAATTTTCTAAATTATAGACAAATTAATTGCTTCTTTTCTACTTTTAATATTTAACTTTTCGTAAATATTTTTCACATGAAATTTTACAGTATTCACAGATACATTTACACTCACTGCAATATCTTTATTTGATTTCCCTAATAAAATTAAATCAAAAATTTCTCTCTCTCGTACACTTAAAGCATCTAAATTACTTGTTTTATCTACTTTTTGATTTTTGGTTAATTCATTAATTTCTTTAGAAAAACTAATGATTTCACTTCTCATATTCTCATTTTCGTTTTTTAATACATTCATTCTATATATTACAGCAATTGATAGTATAATCATTTCAGAGAAAGCACCAATTTTTATAGTTATTGAATTTATATCCACAAAAGAAATCCCTAAAAACTTTAGAATAAAATAATCAATTCCTGAGAATAAAATAATTATGTAAGCAAAAACCAAAAACTTAGTGTATACATTTTTATTGAAAGACAAAACTGCGCAAAACCAGTAAACAAAAAGTAATGAAAAAACGAATATATTTAAAAATAATAGAAAATAATAATTTTTAAAAATCAAATACAAAACTCCTAAAACAATGATTATGACTCCTATTAAGTAACTTCTTCGTTTCAATTTTGGGTAAAAAATATCTAAAAATAAGTAGCTATTTGCAAATTTAGATGAGAAAAAAGATAGAAAAACATAATTTAAAATCATTAAGAAATCATCTAGATTTTTATCTAGATTTAAGAAAATAAGCATTCCATCCATTGTAAATACTCCAAAACTCATACTTGCTAAGAATAAAGCATAGTACAAAAAAGCATCATCTTTAAATAAAAAGTAATAGCATAAATTGTAAATTATAATTAAAAATGCAAATCCATAATAAAAACCATTTAACAATAGATGTTTTTTTTCTTTTAAAATTGAAATTTCTTCTTTACTAAACTCTATTGGAATGTAAGAATGAAGTTTAGGTTTAACTCTAATATAAACATCATTTTCTCTAGAAAATTTACAACTCAAATATCTTTGGTTCTTAAGTTTTTTTATTTCTTTTTTATTTTGATAAAAAGTTGCATTTCTGTACCTATCATAAGGAATTTTAAAAATATATTTTGACTGTGTTTTACTAGCAGGAATTTTAAACCAAAATACATTATCAGAATATTTCTCTATAATTTGATTTTCAACTAATTCAAATTTCTTATCCTTTATAGTTTCAATTGTTAGGTTATTGCCAATATCTCTATATACATAAACTTCAGATTGAGAAAAACCTAAACTTGTAATACATAAAAAGAAAAAGGTTAACTGAAATTTCATAAACAAAACCAAGAAAAAGAAGAAAACTAATCAAATATACAAAATCTATTATTGGAGTTACACTTGTGTAGAAAATTCTAATGCAGCAGTTGCGTGAATTTTAGTTGTATCAAAAACAGGGACAGAAACACCTTCTTGTTGAATTAATAAAGGAATTTCTGTACATCATAAAACAACACTTCCTGCCCTATTTTAAATTATTTATTAATAATTTTCTTTAGAAAAATGAATAAATTCTCCAAAAGAAAGAGCTTCATAATAAACTATTAGAATAATTCATTTAAAATTCGATAATATAAAATGGTAGATTCTGGAGTGATTCCTCCAATTAATCCTATTTTATGCATTCTTTTTAAGTTTTTCAAGTTGATTTTCTCTTAGATATAAAAACATTGGAAAGGTAAAAGCGATTGCTATTAAAAATGTTAACGGAATTAAAATCCACCAATATTTTATTTTGAGTCGTAAAGACTCAGGAATTAAAAAAGCAAAAAAGGTTAAGCAGACTACTGTTAAATCAGCTCCAAAAGATTTACCAGCAAAATTTTGTTGAGCATCTTTAAAGAAACCAATCAAATTGGCATTTTCTACTGAATTGAAATACTGGATATTATAATACCAAGTGTAACAGATTCCTAGAACTGATAATGCTAAATAGATGTGTTTTAGTTTCATGAAAATATTTTAAAACAAACTCTGTTGATTCTCATCATCAGTTTTATCTTTCTTTTTTTGAATCGCTTTCTTTAAAAGTGCTTTCTTTTTTTCTTCCTTATCCTGAATTTCTAATGTTGAAGATTTTTCAATAGTAGGTACATCAATTGGTAAAGTATTCTCTATAACTTCCTCTTCTACGACTTCAACTTCCTCAACTTTTTCTTCCTCTGGTTCTTCATAAGGCAAAGCATCTAGTAAATTTACATTTTTAATTTTCTCAGTTGTTAACTGATTCCCCAATGCTTTTATTCCTTTTACAGCAATAAAATCTTCAAAATTTACTTCTTCGTTTTCTAAACTACGTTTTGAGTATTGCACTTCAGCAACTGGTCTGTAATCTGTAGCAACAATTTCTAATTTAGATTTTGGATGATCAGAAATAAATTCCTCTTCTTTTTCTGGAGTTTCAATCAAGAAACGTTTTACATAATACTTTTCTTTTTCTCCATCAAAATAAATGGCAGAAATGGGTTTGTTAGGTTTCCATTTTTCTAATACAATCATATCATCTTCAAAATGCATTGCCAAATCTGGCTTTACAGCTTTTGCTTTTCCACTTTGTGTGATAATTAACAATTTATCTTCTGCTTTAAATTCGCCTAATAAATCGCCTCTTTCATCCACATTTAAACGTTGTACAGTTTCATCGAACCAAATTTTACGCGGTTTTAAAGTAGAAACTCCTGCAGATTTAAAATCGATACTTTTAATGGCATATTTGGTAATTGTATTTCCACGAACTCCTCTTCCTTTCACACCTAAATCAGCAAAATCAATATCCCATTTTAGTTTTTTAATACTGCCAACTGCTCGTAAATTAATGGTAACTACTTCAGCTTCTCCATTAGGATTTGCAGTAAAATATAATACTTTAGAGCCTTTGCTTCCGTTTGTTAAATCGTATTCTTTATCACGAGTAACTGATGTTACAGCAAAACGTTTCATATAACTTGGTCCTTTTGTACCATCTTTGTACATCATATTATACACAGTACGTTTGTCCTTCTTTTTAAAGACAGCAATGTGAATGATATCTTTACCTACAAAGGTTTTAGAATCGATTTTAGTAACCATCATTTTACCATCTTTTCTAAAGATAATAATGTCATCAATATCAGAACAATCTGCCACAAATTCATCTCTTCGTAAAGAAGTTCCAATAAAACCTTCTGCTCTATTTACATAGAGTTTTGCATTTTTCATTGCTACTTTAGAAGCCACAATGTCATCAAAAATTCTGATTTCTGTTTTACGCTCTTTCCCTTTTCCGTAAATATCTTTTAAGCGTTTAAAATAATCGATTGCAAACTCAATTAGATTAGCCAAATGATCTTTTACAACTGCAATTTTATCCTCTAAACCTTCTATAAATTGCTTGGCTTTATCAATATCAAATTTTGATATTTTCTTAATTCGTATCTCTGTTAAACGAACAATATCTTCTTCTGTAACCGCTCTTTTCAAATGCTTGATATGAGGTAGCAAACCTTTATCAATTGCAGTAATTACACCTTCCCAAGTTTCTTCTTCTTCAATATCTCTATAGATTCTATTCTCAATAAAAATACGTTCTAAGGATGAAAAATGCCATTGTTCTTCTAATTCATTTAATTGAATTTCTAATTCTTTTTTCAGCAACTCAACAGTTAAATCAGTAGAATGCTTAAGCATATCAGAAACTCCAGTAAAAACTGGTGTATTGTTTTCAATTGTACAAGCCAAAGGGGATATTGACGTTTCACAATTGGTAAACGCATACAAAGCGTCAATAGATTTATCTGGAGAAACATTTGGTGGTAAATGCACTAAAATTTCAACTTCTGCAGCAGTATTGTCTTCTATCTTTTTAATCTTGATTTTACCTTTATCATTGGCTTTTAAAATACTATCAATTAAAGATGATGTTGTTGTTGAAAAAGGAATTTCATTAATCACCAAAGTCTTTTTATCTAATTGAGAAATTTTAGCACGAACACGTACTTTCCCTCCTCTTTTTCCATCATTATAATTGGTAAAATCTGCAATTCCACCTGTTAAAAAATCAGGAACAATTTTAAAACTTCTTCCTTTTAAATATTTTATAGAAGCATCAATCAGCTCATTAAAATTATGTGGTAATATTTTGGTTGATAACCCAACAGCAATACCTTCAGCTCCTTGAGCCAACAATAATGGAAACTTAACAGGTAAATCTATAGGTTCTTTTCTACGTCCATCATAAGACAATTTCCAATCAGTTGTCTTCGGATTAAAAACAACTTCTAACGCAAATTTAGACAAACGTGCTTCAATATATCTAGATGCTGCTGCTCTATCTCCAGTTAAGATGTTACCCCAGTTTCCTTGCATATCTATCAGCAATTCTTTCTGACCAATTTGAACCATAGCATCTGCAATACTTGCATCTCCATGAGGGTGGTATTGCATTGTATGCCCAACAATGTTCGCTACTTTGTTGTAACGTCCATCATCTAAATCTTTCATAGAATGCATAATTCTACGCTGCACAGGTTTTAATCCGTCTTCTAAAGAAGGTACAGCTCTTTCTAAAATTACATACGAAGCATAATCTAAAAACCACTCTTTGTACATGCCTGTAACTTTTGTAATGGTTTCTTCTTGGGCAGCATCTGCCTGATGATTTGTTAATTCTTCTTCGTGTTCGTTTTCGTTTGTTTCTTCACTCATTAAAAAACGTTTAATTGTTTAATCGTTTAATTGTTTATTATTTGGGCGTTTTAACGGGCTTTACGTTATATCTTTTTTATGAAAAATAAAAAAGGATGCCACTTCAATCCTTAACGCAAACTTGTTTGCAAACTTTTGTCTTATTAATTATTTCTTTTATAGCCTATTTGTGTTCTTTCTTCTTGTGTTGAACTTGTTTCAGCATCTTCTTTTCTCTCAAGCAATTCATCTAAATAAGAAAATACTAATTCAATGTTTTTATCTTGATTGTTTAGTTTTTTCTTAATGTCTTCAATTTCTAATTTCAAACTTAAATTATCAGTCAATACTTCTCTGATTTTTATAAATATTCTAATAATTTTTATATTTACTGCAATTGCTCTATCACTATTTAGTACGCTTGAAAGCATAGCTATTCCTTGTTCCGTAAAAACCATTGGAACATATCTACTTCCTCCCCAACTTGAGGAGCCAAATTGGCTCCTCAAGTTTTCGTTCTCTAATTCAGTCAATTCAAACATAAAATCATCTGGAAATCGATTTATATTTCTACGAACTTGACGTTTTAATTGTTTGGTTTCTACCTGATACAATTCTGCTAAATCTCTATCTAGCATTACCTTTTGATTTCGAATCAAATAGATTTTGTTGGATATAATTTCATCAGGAATTATTAAATTTTCTTCTTCTTTCATTTTTTTATTTTTAAGGAGCCAATTTGACACCTTAAACTTTCAAATTGGAGATCACAATTTGTGACTTCCTATTCTAACACTTATTCTTTTTCTTCTTTATTTTTAATATTCATAGAGATAATTATCATTAAACCAGCTAACACTCCAAAAAGTGCACCTGAATTTTTCTTATCTAAAAAATTATTCCAATCTATATGAAGCAACCAAAACAAGATAAAAACTACTAATATCCCAGTAAAAATATTTTTAAATAGCTTTTTATTAAACTTCTTCCTCAACATAATCCAATTCCACTTTCAAATTATTAATAATAAACTTCTGTCTATCAGGAGTATTTTTACCCATATAAAATTGCAACATTTGTTCAATTGACATTTCTTTATCTAACATTACAGGATCTAATCTGATATCATCACCAATAAAATGTACAAATTCGTTTGGTGAAATCTCACCCAAACCTTTAAATCGAGTTATTTCTGGTTTCCCTCTTAATTTTTCAATTGCATCACGTTTTTCTTCATCTGAATAACAATAGAAAGTTTGCTTTTTATTACGCACTCTAAATAAAGGTGTTTCTAAAATATACAAATGCCCTTCTTTAATCAACTCAGGGAAAAATTGCAAGAAAAATGTGATTAATAATAGTCTGATATGCATACCATCAACATCTGCATCAGTTGCAATTACAATGTTGTTATAACGTAAATCTTCTAAACCATCTTCAATATTTAAAGCTGCTTGTAAAAGATTAAACTCTTCATTTTCATACACAATTTTCTTAGACAATCCATAAGAATTTAAAGGTTTTCCTTTTAAACTAAAAACTGCTTGCGTATTTACGTTCCTAGATTTTGTAATAGAACCAGATGCTGAATCTCCCTCAGTAATAAACAAAGTAGTTTCCAAGTAATTTTCCTTTTTAATATCACCTAAATGAATTCTACAATCACGTAATTTTTTATTGTGTAAACTCGCTTTTTTAGCTCTATCTCTTGCTAACTTCCTGATACCAGAAAGCTCTTTACGTTCTTTTTCTGCCTGAACAATTTTCTTTAAAAGCTTATCTGCAACTTCTGTATTTCTATGTAAGAAGTTATCTAGTTTGGTTTTTACAAAATCGTTGATGTATGTTCTTACTGTGGGCAAGTTCCCTCCCATTTCTGTAGAACCCAATTTGGTTTTAGTCTGACTTTCAAAAACAGGTTCCATTACTTTTATGGCAATTGCTGAAATAATCGACTTTCTTACATCAGAAGCTTCAAAACTTTTTCCGTAAAATTCACGAATTGTTTTTACAATTGCTTCTCTAAATGCTGCTTGATGTGTACCTCCTTGAGTAGTATGTTGTCCATTTACAAAAGAATGATATTCTTCAGAATATTGTGTTTTACTGTGTGTAATCGCAACTTCTATATCATCTCCTTTTAAATGAATTATTGGATATAACATATCATCCTTGTTGTTATTATCTTCCAATAAATCTTTTAATCCGTTTTCTGAAAAGAATTTTTCTCCGTTAAAAATGATAGTTAAACCTGGGTTTAAATACACATAGTTCTTTAACATTTTTGCTACATATTCATTCCTGAATTTGTATTTCTTAAATATTTCTTCATCAGGTATAAAAGAAACTTTAGTTCCTTTTCTACGAGAACTTTCTTCCAAGAACTCTTGATTTTCTAAGTTACCTTGACTGAATTCTGCTGAAGCAGATTTTCCTTCACGTGAAGATTCAACTCTAAAAAATGAGGATAAAGCATTTACGGCTTTTGTTCCTACACCATTTAATCCTACAGATTTTTTAAACGCTTTAGAATCATATTTTCCACCAGTATTCATTTTTGAAACTACGTCAACTACTTTACCTAAAGGGATTCCACGTCCATAATCTCTAACTGTTACTTTATTACCTTGAATAGAAATTTCGATGGTTTTTCCTGCGCCCATCACATATTCATCAATGGAATTATCAAGTACCTCTTTTACCAAAATATAAATACCATCGTCTGCAGAAGAACCATCTCCTAACTTACCAATGTACATTCCTGGACGCATTCTAATATGCTCTTTCCAGTCTAATGATCGAATATTATCTTCTGTATATTTTGTTTCTTGACTCATAAAAATCCTTACTGTGATTAGGTTTGAAGTACTTCACAATATAGTATTATCAGCAACAAAATAAAATAGCTCTAAAAATTAGTTATCAACAGGATTTCAACGGTTAATTTGCTGTTAGCATTTGGCTTTTAGTAATTCATTAATAGCTAAAAGCCAACAGCAAAAAGATACTAAAAATCACAAAAAAAAACAATATGTTGTATTTTTAAACAAATCATAGATTACTCCACTTTTTAACTACTTTTGAAGTCAGTAATTAAATGAAACAATCGTGGAAAGAACACAATTATTAGAATTAGCAAATAAGTACGGAAGTCCTTTATATGTTTACGATACAGATAAAATTGAATCGCAATACAATAGATTAACTAATGCATTTAGCAGCGTTAAAAATTTAAAATTAAATTATGCTGTAAAAGCACTTTCAAACATCAATATTTTAAAATTCTTTAAAAATTTAGGTTCTGGTTTGGATACAGTATCTATTCAAGAAGTTCAATTATGTTTAACTACAGGTATCAACCCAAAAGATATTATTTTTACTCCAAATGGTGTTTCTTTAACTGAAATTGAAGAAGTGGCAAAATTAGGTGTTCAAATTAATATTGATAACCTTTCTATATTAGAGCAATTTGGTCAAAAACATCCAGATATTCCTGTTTGTGTGCGTATCAATCCACATATTATGGCAGGTGGAAATTCTAAAATTTCTGTGGGTCATATTGATTCTAAATTCGGAATTTCGATTCATCAAGTACCACATATCAAACGTGTTGTAGAGAACACAGGTATGAATATTAACGGAATTCATATGCATACTGGTTCTGATATTTTAGATATTGATACTTTTTTACGTGCTTCAGATATTTTGTTTGATGTAGCAAGACAATTTAAAAACATCGATTTTATCGATTTTGGAAGCGGATTTAAAGTACCATATAAAGAAGGTGATATTTCAACTGATATTGAACAATTGGGAGTTCAACTTTCTGCAAGATTTAATCAATTTTGTGAAGCTTATGGAAAAGACATCACATTAATGTTTGAACCAGGAAAATTCTTAGTTTCAGAAGCAGGTTCATTTTTAGTGAAAGTAAACGTAGTGAAACAAACCACTTCTACAGTTTTTGCTCACGTAGATTCAGGATTCAATCACTTAGTAAGACCAATGATGTACGACTCTTATCACCATATTACAAACATCTCAAATCCAGAAGGTAGAGATCGTTATTATTCTGTTGTAGGTTATATTTGCGAAACAGATACATTTGCATCTAATAGAAGAATTGCAGAAATTTCTGAAGAAGATGTTTTATGTTTCCATAATGCTGGTGCTTACTGTTTTTCTATGGCATCTAATTATAATTCACGTTATATTCCTGCTGAAGTTATGGTTGTTGATGGGCAAGATTACTTAATCAGAAAAAGACAGACAATTAAAGATATTTTACACAATCAAGAAGTTATTGAATTGCCAGTAAAAGCAAATAATAAAGAAGAAATTACAGCATAAAATTAAATTAATTCACATTACAAATCCACTAAAATGCATTATTTTTTAGTGGATTTTTCTTTACATTTACAAATAAATAAACACAATTTAAAAAATGAAAATTTTAGGAATAGGAAGTAATTATGTTACTGATTTAAAAGATATTGAAGAAAAGAAAAAAGCAAAAAAATTCATCTTTTCAAAACCAGAAAGTAGCCTCGCAGTTAATTGTGATGTTCCATACCCTAACTTTACAAATGAATTGATTTATGAAGTTGAATTAGTGATTAAAATTGGAAAAGAAGGAAAAGATATTTCTGTTGAAGTTGCTAACGACTATATATCTGAAATTGCAGTAGGAATTGATTACACTGCAAACGATATATTGGTGGATACTAGAAGTAGAAAACATCCTTGGGAATTTGCAAAAGGTTTTGATGGTGCTGCACCAATTTCTGAATTTCAACCAATTTCAAATTTCTCTGATTTAACGAATATTAATTTTGATTTAAAAATTAATGGCGAGCAAAAACAGGCTAGTAATACTAGTTTTATGATAAATAATTTTGCAGATATCATTGCTTACATCTCTACATACATGACTTTACAACCTGGTGATTTAATTTTTACTGGAACTCCTGCTTTAGGAAAAGGCGAAATTTTTAAAGGTGATCGTTTGCAATGTGCTATTGAAGGAGAATTAATGCTTGATTTTAAAATGATTTAATCTGTATTGATGAAAATTAGACTTTCTACTTTTGATGATATACCTAGAATTATGACAATTATAGATGATGCAAAAGCGTATTTAGCATCTCAAAATATTGATCAATGGCAAAATGGTTATCCAAATACAGACCAAGTAGAAAATGATATCAAAAATGGTGAAAGTTATGTAGTTATAAAAGATGATAATCAAATTATGGCAACATCTATGTTTACCTTAAGAAAAGAACCAACTTATAAAGAAGTTATTGATGGTAATTGGATTATTTCTGAAAATGAAATTTATGGCGTAATTCATAGAATGGCAATAAAAAAAGAGTTCAGAAAACGAGGTTTAGCCACTTTTTTGTTTGATGAATTTCATCAACAATTAAAAAACAAAAACATACAAAGTTTAAAGATTGATACACACGAAAAAAATCTAGGAATGCAAGCTGCAATCAAAAAATTGGGGTATAACTATTGTGGAATTATTTACACTAGTTATAATGCAAAAAGATTGGCTTTTGAGAAAGTTATTTCTTAAGTTTTCACTTTGTCACTTCGAGTAATTTTCTGATGAAAGAAGAAAATTGTATCGAGAAGTTTTACAGCTATAAACACAAAATAAAACTATATTTACAACCTCATAAAATTAATTTTATGAGGTTTCTTTTTTAGATAAAATTCAGAAAATAAAATGCAATTATCTCAATATATACTTCAACAAACTCAACTTTCTTCTAAATCTGTAGAGAATACCATTTCTTTATTAAATGAAGATGCTACAATTCCTTTTATTTCTAGGTACAGAAAGGAAATGACAGGGAATTTAGATGAAGTACAAATTGGAGAAATTGTAAAATTTAAAGACATTTTTGAAGTTTTAGAAAAACGTAAAAAAGCAATTCTAAAAGTATTAGAAGAACAAGCTGTTCTTACTCAAGATTTAACGCAAAAAGTAAACAATTCTAAAGATTTAATTGAGCTAGAGGATTTATATTTACCTTATAAAAAAAAGCGTAAAACAAAAGCTGAAACTGCACGATTACAAGGTTTAGAACCTTTGGCAAAAATGATAATGAGTCAACGTGTAAACGACTTAGAATATACTGCTTCAAAATACATTAAAAATTATATTGAAACTCTTGAAGATGCATTACAAGGTGCACGTTTTATAATTGCTGAATGGATAAATGAAAGAACAGATATTAGAAATAATATTAGAAGAGAATTAGAACGATTTGCTACAATTTCATCAAAAATAATAAAAGCCAAAAAAGACGATAACAAAGCACAAAAATTTAAAGATTATTTCGATTGGAGTGAGTCATTAAACAGAATTCCATCACACAGATTATTAGCCATTTTAAGAGCCGAAAATGAAGGTTATATACGTGTTAAAATCGAAATTGATGTAGACAGAATGTTGCAAAGAATTGAAAACAGAATTATTAGAACTCAAAATGAATGTGCATCACAAATTGAGTTAGCTATTAAAGATGCTTTTAAACGATTATTATTTCCTTCTTTAGCTAACGAAGCTTTATCAAAAGCAAAAGAAAAAGCAGATGAAAGTGCCATTTTAGTATTTGCTAAAAACCTAAAACAATTGCTTTTAGGTGCTCCTTTAGGCGAAAAAAGAGTTTTGGCAATCGATCCTGGTTTTAGATCTGGCTGTAAAATGGTTTGTTTAAATGCACAAGGAGAATTAGAACATAATGAAACTATTTTTCCTCACGAGCCTCAAAATCAGAAAATTGAAGCGATTCAAAAAATTAGTTCTTTAGCAGAAGCTTATAAAATTGAAGCTATTGCCATTGGCAATGGAACAGCTTCTAGAGAAACAGAGCAGTTGGTTAAAAAAATTCAGTTTAAAAATAATGTGGATGTTTTTGTGGTGAGTGAAGCTGGTGCTTCTATTTATTCTGCTTCTAAAATTGCAAGAGATGAATTCCCAAATTACGATGTTACTGTTAGAAGTGCTATTTCTATTGGAAGACGATTGCAAGATCCTTTAGCAGAGTTGGTTAAGATTGATGCAAAATCTATTGGTGTTGGTCAATATCAACATGATGTAGACCAAACCAAACTAAAAACATCTTTAGATAATACTGTAGAAAGTTGTGTTAATACAGTTGGTGTAAATATTAATACTGCAAGTGAATCTTTATTGAGTTACGTTTCTGGTATTGGACCAAAATTAGCAGAAAACATCGTGAATTATAGAAATGAAAATGGTTCTTTCTCATCAAGAAATGAAATTAAAAAAGTACCGAGATTAGGTGGAAAAGCTTTTGAACAAGCTGCAGGTTTTTTGAGAATTAAAAATGGAAAAAATCCTCTAGATGATTCTGCTGTTCATCCAGAAAGTTATCTTTTAGTTGATAAAATTGCCAAAGATGTAAAGATTAATATTTCTGATTTAATTGGAAATAAAGAAGTGTTACAAAAAATAAATTTACAAAACTATATTTCAGAAAACATTGGTTTACCTACTTTAAAAGATATTATCAGCGAATTAGAAAAACCAGGTTTAGATCCAAGAGCAAAAGCAAAAGTATTTTCTTTTGATAAAAACATTAAAACCATTTCTGATTTAAGAATAGGGCAATTATTACCAGGAATTGTAAATAATATTACCAATTTTGGTTGTTTTGTAGATGTTGGCATCAAAGAAAGTGGTTTAATTCATGTTTCTAATTTGTCAGACACTTTTGTAAAAGATGTCAATACTATTGTTAACCTTCAACAACAAATAATCGTAAAAGTTTTAGAAGTTGATGTGGTTAGAAAGAGAATACAATTAGCTTTGATAAAATAAATTATATTAAATAAGTTTTTATCTTTACTTCTTAAATTTATATCCTTAATTAGTTATGAAAATCAAACTACTACTACTACTATTCTTTTTTGTAATTCAGACAAAACTAACTGCTCAAGTTAGTGAAGATGACTTTTTTAAAGCATTAGGAATAATAAAAAAATCTGCTAAAAATTTAGGTCAGAAATACCATAACTCATTCCCAATTTCACCACTATTATCTAAATCTAATAGCGAAAAGGAAATTTTATTTAAAGACAAATCATTAGTTACAGCAACATTATTGAACAGTTATGATTGTGATTTTAATTTTGATATAAGTTCTAGCCAAAAAGTAAAATTAAAAAGTAAAAAAAAACTATTTGTTAAGAAAGGATTAGAAATGATTTCATTATCATTTATAACAAGTTATTATCACAAAATAAATTTTTGGGCAGAAGTTAGAAATAAATGCAAAAATTATAAAGGGAATGGTATAGTATTAATACATTCAGCAAAAATAAAATAGTTTTTTTATTAATGAAAGTCTGTATAGCTGAAAAACCATCTGTAGCAAGAGAAATTGCTAACATTCTAGGAGCCAAGACAAAACGTGATGGTTTCTATGAAGGCAATGGTTATGCTGTAACTTATACTTTTGGGCATTTATGCACACTTTTAGAACCTAAAGATTACAAACCGCATTGGAAAAGTTGGGATTTAAACAACTTACCCATGCTTCCTGAACGTTTTGACACGAAAGTTACAGGTGATTCTGGAATTAAAAAACAATTTAATATTGTAAAATCTTTATTCGAAAAAGCAGATGTAATCATAAATTGTGGTGATGCTGGTACAGAAGGAGAACTCATACAAAGATGGGTTATTAATCAATGTGGATACAAAGGTAAAGTGCAACGTTTATGGATTTCTTCGTTAACGGAAGAAGCTATAAAAGAAGGATTTAACAATTTAGAATCATCAGAAAAATATGATAATCTCTATTATGCAGGTTATTCTAGAGCTATTGGAGATTGGTTATTAGGTTTGAATGCAACTCGTTTATATACCGTAAAATTTGGTGGATATAAACAAGTTTTGTCTGTAGGAAGAGTGCAAACTCCTACTCTAGCCATGTTGGTAAATCGTTATTTTGAAATTCAGAATTTTAAACCACAATCGTATTGGGAATTACAAACAACTTATAGAAATACACTTTTTAATTACGAAGATGGGCGTTTTCTGAAAAAAGAAGATGGACAAGTTTTAGCAGATAAAGTTGCAGAATCTGATTTTGAAATTGTTTCTGTAACCAAAAAGAAAGGGAAAGAATACGCTCCTAAACTCTTTGATTTAACAGGTTTACAAGTGTATTGTAATAATAAATTCGGTTTTTCTGCGGATGAAACTTTGAAAATGGTTCAAAAGTTATATGAGATGAAAGTGGTTACCTATCCTAGAGTTGATACTACTTTTTTACCCAATGATTTGTATCCTAAAGTTCACGGAATTTTATCCAAATTAACCAATTACAGCGAATTAACACAGCCACTTTTAGGCAAGAAAATAAAGAAAACAAAACGTGTTTTTGATGATAAAAAAGTAACCGATCACCATGCTATTATTCCAACAGGAATTCAAGGGAATCTGCAATACAATCAGCAACAGGTGTATGATATTATAACTAAACGTTTTATTGCGGTTTTTTATCCTGATGCAGATGTTTCTAATACTTCAGTACTAGGTAAAGCTGCTGAAGTTCCTTTTAAAACTACAGGAAAAGAAGTGATTAACAAAGGTTGGAAAGTTGTGTTTGAGACTAAAGAATCTGCAATAAAAAAAGAATTAAATGCACAAGTGACCTTACCTTCTTTTGTAAAGGGTGAAAAAGGAAAACACGAACCTTCATTTTTAGAAAAAGAAACAAAACCACCTAGAAATTATACAGAAGCGAGTTTATTAAGAGCAATGGAAACTGCTGGTAAACAAGTAGATGATGATGAAATGCGTGAGTTGATGAAAGAAAACGGAATTGGAAGACCTTCAACAAGAGCAAGTATTATTGAAACTTTATTCAGAAGGAAATATATTGAACGTAAGAAAAAATTGGTGCTGCCAACTCAAACCGGAATCGATTTAATTAATATTATCGATAACGAATTATTAAAGTCTGCAGAATTGACTGGAAGATGGGAAAAACGTTTGAAAGAAATTGAAAGAGGAGAATTCAATGCAGGTACTTTCATTAAGAATATGAAAAAAATGGTGGATGAATTGGTTTATGAAGTTCGTTCTAATACTTCTAAAAAACGTATTTCATCAAACACTTCTGTCATTGCGAATAACAAAGGAATGAAGCAATCTGTTAATTCAAAGATTTCTCTACAAGGTCGAAATGACAAAAAGACTAAAAAAACTGTTATCGAAAAAACCTGTCCAAAATGTAACACAGGAAAACTCTTAAAAGGCTCATCTGCTTATGGTTGTTCTGAGTATAAAAACAATTGTGATTTAAAAATTCCGTTTAAAATCTATGATAAAAAAGTTTCTGAAAATCAAATTATTAGATTAATTGACAAAGGTTGTACTACAAATCTAAAAGGATTTGTATTTAATAATAATAAAGTCGAAGGTTTAATTAGATTTGATGATGATTATAAATTATTACTGGAGCCAAAAATCATTACGAATGAGGAAGGTGTGAAGCAATCTATAAATAATAATGAGATTGCTTCGTCAAAAACTCACAATGACATAAAATGTCCAAAATGCCAAAAAGGAACAATCCTAAAAGGAAAAAGTGCTTATGGTTGTTCTGATTATAAAAAAGGCTGTGACTTTGTTTTCACTTTTGAAAATATTAAAAAAGCTGCAAATGGACAACCATTGACTAAAGAATTGGTTTTAAAAATTATTAGTAGTTAATCTTCATAGAAAACAATTTGCTAGCAAATAAGTCTAGCCCAGATTGAACGACCTGTTTGAGCTCTTTTGAGGAACGAAAAAAGCGAGTAGTGAAAGCTGGAAATAGCTTCAAAAAACAAATTAACCAAGCATATTTTTAACATAAAAATTTTCTAATTTTTCTCTAGCCCAAGGTGTAGTTCTTAAAAATTTTAAAGAAGATTTATAGGTAGGATTATTCTTAAAAGCATTAATATTTAAAGCATATCCTAACTCTTCCCAACCATATTCTAGATACAATTCTTCTAAAATGGTTGCTAATTTTATACCATGTAATGGATTATTGGGTTGCTCTTTACTCATCTAAATTTGGTAAAATAAATTCATCTAAAACTGACTTTTTAGCCATCATTTTTTCGATTTCTTCTGTAGTTCTTGGTGATTCTCCAGAAAGGTTAACTGGTTTTCCATCCGTAACTAAAATATCATCTTCAATGCGTACTGCAATTCCCCAATATTTTTTATCACAAGGACTTCCATTAGGAATGTAAATTCCAGGCTCCATAGTTACTACCATATTTTTTTCAAAATTTTCATAATTTCCTGGATCATGCACATCTAATCCAATGTGATGTGATGTACCATGAGGAAAATAGTTATGTTTTTCATCAACAGATTTTATAATGCCTAATTTAAACAAACCTTCGTTAATAATTTTACGTGCTGCTTTATTTGGGGCTCTCATACTTGTGCCAATTGTATATAAAGCAATACCTGCTTCTTGAGCTTTATATACCAAATCATAAATCTCTTTTTGAGCTGCTGTAAATTTTCCATTGGCAGGAATTGTACGAGTAACATCTGCTGTAAAACCTCTGTATTCTGCACCTAAATCCATCAAGACTAAATCGTTACCAACTTTAGTTTTGTTGTTTTCTATATAATGTAAAATACAACCATTATTTCCTGCGCCTACAATTGATGGATAACCTTCATACTCTGCTCCGTATTTTTTATACACAAATTCATGAATACCTTGTAATTCAGTTTCAGACATATGAGGTTTCATCGCTTTCATTACTTCATTTTGTCCAATAGCAGAAATACGCACAGCTTTGGTTAATAATTTTAATTCAGCTTCAGTTTTCACTTCACGCATTGTAGCTAAATTTGAAGGTAAAAACTTGATATCTATATTCGTTTTTGGCTGTAAAGCCAAAGATATTTTTTGTTTTATTTCTTTCTTTAATTCGTCAGTTTCTGCAGATTTGTATTTGTTTAATAAGTCATCATTTTTTATTTCTGAAGAACGAGAAGCCATTCTATCTATAATACTAATCACATTAGCACTACTTTCGATAGGAGTTTCTACAACATTATCATACACATATTGTTTTATTCTTGATAAATAGATTGATGGATTATAACCCGCTTTTTCTTTAAAACTTTTCACTAAATCAAAAACATCTGCACCACTTAAATTTCTATAATCATCATTAAATTTTTCTATAAAAATCTTGTCAAATTTCTTAAAATCGAGTGTAGATTTTATAAAATCAGATGCATTCATTGCTTTTTTAAAACCTAACTCATTTATAGCTCCTTCCACTCCCAAACGTTTTCCATTCCATTGCTCTGCTCTAGCATCTCTTTTTTGGACATATAAAATTTCATTATAAGTATTTCCTTCTTCATCTGTTTGATCATCAGAAAACAACACTAAAACTCCATTTGGTTCTCTGTAACCCGTTAAATAATAGAAGTTTGGATCTTGATGAAATACATAATCAACATCATTAGCTCTATTTCTAAGTGGATTTGCAAATACAACAGAAACTGAATTTTCTGGCATTTTAGAACGCAAAATAGCTCTTCTTTCTTTATGAAATGCTGCTGATAAATAATCTGTTGGAGTTTGTGAAAACCCGTTTGCAGAAACAGCTAGAAATATGACCAATAAAAATTTTAAAATCTTCATTACAATGGATTTAATGATTGTTTGTTCAAATGTAATATTATTTCTTTCTTGATAAAAAATATTAACAAAATATTATTGATTGTTTATTGTTGATTTTTCAATAATTTAGCAACAAATTAGAGAAATCTATAAGTTAATAGGATTAAGCGTCTTTTAAAAAGTAGTTTCTTCAATAAATAAATTTAAAAATTTTTACAATGAAAAACATTGCTTTACATAAAGTTCACGAAAATTTAGGCGCAAAAATGGTGCCTTTTGCTGGTTACAATATGCCTGTATCTTATGAAGGAGTTACTGCTGAACACCTTACAGTTAGAAATGGAGTTGGTGTTTTTGATGTAAGTCATATGGGTGAGTTTTTAGTTTCTGGTGAAAATGCTTTGGCATTGATACAGAAAGTGACTTCTAATGATGCTTCAAAACTTGAAATTGGTGATGCACAATACAGCTGTTTCCCCAATGAAAATAATGGAATTGTAGATGATTTAATCTGCTATAGAATAAAAGAAGATACTTATTTATTGGTTGTTAATGCTTCTAATATAGAAAAAGATTGGAATTGGATAAATAAATATAACAAAGATTTTGGAGCTAATTTAAGAGATTTATCTGAAGATTATTCTTTATTGGCTATTCAAGGACCAAAAGCAGTTAAAGCAATGCAATCTTTATCGTCTTTAAATTTGGCTGATATTCCTTTTTATAAATTTAAAATTGGTGATTTTGCAGGTATTGAACACGTTATCATTTCTGCAACTGGTTATACAGGTTCAGGAGGATTTGAAATCTATTGTAAAAACAGCGAAGTTGAACAAATATGGAACAAAGTTTTTGAAGCTGGAGCTGATTTTGGAATCAAACCAATTGGTTTAGCTGCAAGAGATACTTTGCGTTTAGAAATGGGCTATTGTTTGTATGGAAATGATATTGATGACACTACTTCTCCTATTGAAGCTGGTTTAAGTTGGATTACAAAATTTACTAAAGATTTTGTAAATGCTGATGCATTAGCACAGCAAAAAGAAGAAAAACCTACTAGACGTTTAGTAGCTTTTGAACTGAATGAAAGAGGAATTCCAAGACAGGGTTATGATATTGTTGATGGAAATGGAAATGTGATTGGAAATGTAACTTCAGGTACTATGAGCCCTAGTTTAGGGAAAGGAATTGGTTTGGGTTATGTACCTACACTATTTTCAAAATCTAGCTCACAAATCTATATTCAAGTGCGTAAAAAAGCGATTCCTGCAACTGTAGTGAAGCTACCTTTTTATAAAGGATAATTTTACAATTTTATAGAAAATCGTTAAAACCTCACACATTGTGAGGTTTTTGTGTTTTAAACAAGTAATTTCGCCAACGCAAAAGAATAAAATAGACAACTATGAATTGCTTATTGACTGGAGGAACAGGAATTGTTGGAAGCCATATTATTTTTGAATGGCTGCACAAAGCTATTGTAGAAAAAACTGTGAATCATCTTTTTGTAGTGATCAGAGATTCAGAAAAATCAGCACAAAAACGTTTGTTAGCAATTTTACAAGATGAATCTCGTCCAGACTTTTTAAATCAATTTTCTTTAGATGATTGTTTGGAGAAAATTACTGTAATTTCTAGTGATTTATCAACAATAAATAATGAAACTTTACGTCTATATAATTTTAACACAGTAATCCATTGTGCAGGTTCTACAAACTTATTAAACACAAACGATTCTAAAGAAACCGTTCATACTCAGAACTATTTGGTAACCAAACATCTTTTAGATGAATTGCCTAAATCTGTAAGCCGGTTTTTATATATAAGTACTGCTTATTCCTTTGGAATACAAGAAAATAAAGTAAATGATTCAATAGAAAATTATAGTGTTACAGATTTTAGAAACCCTTATGAAAAGTCTAAATATGAAAGTGAACGTTTTGTAAAAGAAACGTGTTTACAAAAAAATATTGAAGCTCAAATATTAAGACCTAGTATTATCTGTGGACGATTAATTGACAAACCATTTTACGAAACTCCTAAGTTTGATGTATTTTATTCTTGGGCAATATTTTTAGATAAATATGCTCAAAAAGCAAAAGATAATTTTAGAATTTGGGTGGATAAAAAAAGTGGTTTAAATATTGTTCCTGTAGATTTTGTTGCAAAAGCGATTTTATATGCATTTTTAAATCCTGAGATAAAAGAATTGAATATTGTAAATCCTAAACAAATATTACATAAAAACTATGTAGGTGATGTTTTAGAATCTTTTGATGTAAAATCTTATGAATATGTTACAGAAAAACCTGAAGATTTAAATCCTTTTGAACAATTGTATTATAAAAGTATTGGCGGTTTGTTTGAGAAATATGTTTCTATCCCTGATTTACAATTTAAATCTGAACAAATCTTAAAATTAGTAGAACAACTACAATTAGATATTACTTTAGGAGTTCATGAAAATTTTATGAACTTAATTAACTTTTCAGTAGAGAAAAAGTTTAAAAAGAGTTATTAATTTTGATGAGGTAAAACTTTTATAGATTCAACTTTATTTTTTCTTGATTCTTTAATATTATAAATTAAAGCAAATAAAGATAAAAAAACTACAGTTAAAAGTGTATAATCTATAAATTGAGAAACAAAAGCTTGTAAAGAAATAAGATTAAAGAATTCAGATAACATAATATATTTTTTAAGTCTACTCAAAAGTATATATTATCTAAAAGCCTTTTATTTTTTTTATACGAATGGAATTTATATATCGATGAAATGAAATATTTATACGTTAAGAAATTTTCTTATCGTTTTAAATATAAATACTTTTCAATAAGTTAATTACACATTAAATCTAAAGTGCATTACATCACCATCTTTAACGATGTAATCCTTACCTTCTACTCTCATTTTACCAGCTTCTTTTACTTTAGCTTCAGAGCCATAAGTAGCATAATCTTCATAAGAAATAGTTTCTGCTCTAATAAACCCTTTTTCAAAATCGGTATGAATAACTCCAGCAGCTTGTGGTGCAGTTGAACCAATAGGAATTGTCCAAGCTCTCACTTCTTTTACTCCAGCTGTAAAATAAGTTTGTAGATTTAATAATGCATATGCAGAACGTATTAAACGAGAAACACCAGCTTCTTCTAAACCAATATCTTCTAAAAACATTTGACGTTCTTCGTAATCTTCAAGCTCAGTAATATCAGCCTCTGTACCAACAGCTAATACAATTACTTCAGCATCTTCATCTTTTACAGCTTCTTTTACTTTTTCTACATACTCATTTCCTGAAACTGCTGATTTTTCATCCACATTACAAACGTATAAAACTGGTTTAGCTGTGATAAATTGTAAAGATTGTACAAACTCAATTTCTTTTTCAGAAAAATCTAAAGCTCTAACTGAAATTCCTTGTAATAACGTTTCTTCAACTTTTAGTAAAACAACCAATTCTGCTTGTGCTTCTTTATTACCAGTTTTTGCAGTTCTTTTTACTCTTTCTAGTCTTTTCTGAACGGTTTCTAAGTCTTTTAATTGTAACTCAATATCAATCGTTTCTTTGTCCCTAACAGGATCTATAGAGTTATCAACATGAATAATATTCTCATTATCAAAACAACGCAAAACGTGCAGAATTGCATCTGTTTCTCTAATATTTGCTAAAAACTGATTTCCTAAACCTTCACCTTTACTTGCTCCTTTTACCAAACCAGCAATGTCTACAATCTCTACAGTAGCAGGAACTACTTTTTCAGGAACCACCAATTCTTCCAATTTCTCTAAGCGTGTATCTGGTACATTTACAACTCCTAAATTAGGTTCAATGGTACAAAAAGGAAAGTTTGCACTTTGTGCTTTTGCATTTGATAAACAGTTAAATAAAGTTGATTTTCCTACGTTTGGTAATCCTACAATTCCAGCTTTCATATTTCTTCTGATATTTAAATAAAAGACGCAAGAATCAAGATTTTGATTTTTGCGATTGCAAATATATCTATTTTAAAAACAAAAAATTCCGAATTTACTTCGGAATTTTGTTTCTTATTAGTAAAAGTTATAATCTCTTTTACTCATTATGCATAAACCCTTGTTTTTCTAACAAGAACTCTTCAGTTTCTACTACATCTTCATCAGGCACACAGCAGTCTACAGGACAAACTGCAGCACATTGTGGCTCATCATGAAAACCTTTACATTCTGTACATTTATCTGGTACAATGTAATATAATTCATCAGAAATAGGTTCTTGATCTTCATCTGCATTTACAGCTTTTCCTCCTGGTAAAACTACATTCCCAGTTAAATCTGTACCATCTGAATATTTCCAATCATCTGCTCCTTCATAAATTGCTGTATTTGGACATTCTGGTTCACAAGCCCCACAATTTATACATTCATCTGTTATTATAATTGCCATAATTTTATATTCTGTTTTTGTACATTTGCAATTGCAAAAATAAAGCCAAAATCATAGACATCCAAAATAAATGAATAGTATTCAAAAGAGAATTACTGCATTCGCAAAATTAGGAGACTTTTTAGGTCAGTTTTCTGTTGATAACATAAAAAAAACAGATAATATTGAGCATAATGAAATCTTTTTTGATGGATTTTTACATCAAATTAAGCTAGCTCAAGAAAAGAACTCTTGGTTTACAAAAGATAATATTTTATTTAGTTTAGATAGTTGGTCTAAATCTCTAAATGAAAACAACCTAGTTAATTTTACTAAGGACAGCAACTTAAATATAACAACTTCCAAAAGAATAGCTATTATTATGGCTGGAAATATCCCTTTAGTAGGGTTTCATGATTTTTTGTCAGTCTTAATTTCTGGTCATTCTGTAGTTGTAAAACAATCTTCTAATGACAAGCACTTATTGCCTTTTTTAGCAAAGTATTTAGAATATGTAGAAGAAAGTTTTAAAGGAAAAATAACTTTTACAGAAGAAAAGTTATCCAATTTTGATGCTGTAATTGCAACCGGAAGTAATAATACTGCTCGTTATTTTGAATATTATTTTAAAGATAAACCTAGTATTATTAGAAAAAGTAGAAATTCTGTAGCTGTTATTACTGATAAAGTAACTGATGAAGATTTTGCAAATTTAGCTGATGATGTTTTTCAATATTTTGGATTAGGATGCAGATCAGTTTCCAAATTGTACGTTCCCAAAGGTTTTCAATTTGATGCTTTTTTTAATGGAATGTTTTCAAAAAAAGACATCATTAATAATGCTAAATACGCTAACAATTACGATTATAATAAAGCTGTGTATTTAATGAGTGAATTTGATTTGTTAGAAAATGGTTTTTTAATTATTAAGGAAGATGAAAGTTACTCCTCTCCTATTGCAACTGTTTTTTATGAATATTATGATAATGAAATCGATCTAAAAATAAAATTACATCAGGATAAAGAAAAAATTCAATGTATTGTTGCCAAAAACTTTATAGAAAACGAAGTTGCTTTTGGACAAACTCAACATCCAAAGCTAACAGATTTTGCTGATGGTGTAAATACTTTAGAATTTTTATCGACAATATAAATTTAGTTTCTTGTTGATAGTTATTAGTTTTTGGCAAAAACTTTGAAACTTTGAAACTTTGAAACTTTGAAACTTTGAAACTTTGAAACTTTGAAACAAATGAAAAAACATAATTTTAGTGCAGGACCTTGTATTTTACCTCAAGAAGTATTGCAAAAAGCATCTGAAGCAATTATTAATTTTAATGACGATAACTTATCATTAATTGAAATTTCTCATAGAAGTAAGCCTTTTGTGAATGTAATGGAAAAAGCACGTTCTTTAGCTTTAGAGCTTTTAGGATTAGAAGGTAAAGGCTATAAAGCTTTGTTTTTACAAGGTGGAGCTAGTATGGAGTTTTTAATGGTTGCTTATAATTTATTAAACAAGAAAGCAGCTTATTTAAATACAGGAACTTGGTCTGACAAAGCTATCAAAGAAGCAAAAGCTTTTGGAGAAATAGTAGAAGTGGCTTCATCAAAAGACAAAGGTTATAATTATATTCCTAAAGGATATACTATTCCTGAAGATGCAGATTATTTTCACTGTACTAGTAATAACACAGTTGCTGGAACTCAAATTAAAGAATTTCCAGAAACGAATGTTCCTCTAATTTGTGATATGAGTTCTGATATTTTTTCTCGTCAATTAGACTTTGAAAAGTTTGATTTGATTTATGCTGGAGCGCAAAAAAATATAGGTCCTGCAGGAGCAACTTTAGTCATCATCAAAGAAGACATTTTAGGAAAAGTAGAAAGACATATTCCATCAATGTTAAATTATCAAATTCATATTGATAAAGACAGTATGTTTAACACACCTTCTGTTTTTGCAGTTTACGTTTCAATGTTAACCTTAGAATGGTTGAAAGATTTAGGAGGAATTAAATTCATAGAAGAAGTAAACAATAAAAAAGCTGAACTACTTTATAATGAAATTGACAGAAATCCATTATTTAAAGGAATCGTAGCTAAAGAAGATAGAAGTATAATGAATGCTACATTTAATTTAACTGACGATTCTTTAAAAGAAACTTTTGATAAAATGTGGGCTGAAGCTGGTATCAATGGTTTAAATGGCCATAGAAGTGTTGGTGGTTATAGAGCTAGTATGTACAATGCTTTGCCTTTGTATTCTGTACAGGTTTTGGTTGATGTGATGCAAGAACTTGAAGGCCTCTCCTAACCTTTCCAAAGGAGAGGAACTCTTACTGTTGAGAAACAGTTACACTATAAAACTTATAAACGATTAAACAGTATTTTAATGAAAATATTAGCAAACGATGGAATTTCTCAAAGTGGAATAGACGCTTTAGAAAAAAGAGGATTTGAAGTAATTACTGTAAAAGTTGCTCAAAGTCAATTAGAAAATTATATCAACGAACATAATATTGATGCAATTTTAGTAAGAAGTGCAACACAGGTTCGTCAGGAATTAATAGAAGCTTGTCCAAGTATCAAATTGATTGGAAGAGCTGGTGTTGGAATGGATAATATAGATGTAGAGTATGCAATAGACAATGGTTTGCACGTAATTAATACACCTGCTGCATCTTCTAGCTCTGTAGCTGAATTGGTGTTTTCTCATTTATTTGGGATGGCTCGTTTTTTACACTCTTCTAATAGAGAAATGCCTTTAGAAGGTGATACTCGTTTCAAAGAATTAAAAAAAGCATACGCACAAGGTCTTGAATTAAGAGGCAAATCAATTGGTATTATTGGATTTGGTAGAGTTGGTCAAGAAGTTGCAAAAATTGCAATTGGATTAGGAATGAATGTATTAGCCACTGACACACTTGTAGAAAGTGCAGATATTACTTTAGATTTCTTTAATGGACAAAAAGCCACATTTACAATTTACACTTCAGATAAAGACGAACTTTTAAAAGAAGCCGATTTTATCACTTTACATGTTCCTCCACAGGAAGATTACATCATTACTGAAGCTGAATTTGAGAAAATGAAAAACGGAGTTGGTATCGTAAATACTGCAAGAGGTGGAGTTTTAAATGAAGTAGATTTGGTAAATGCAATAGAAAGTGGAAAAGTTCAATTTGCAGGTTTAGATGTTTTTGAAACGGAACCTGCTCCAGCAGTTCAATTATTAATGAACCCAGAAATTTCTTTAACTCCACATATTGGAGCAGCTACTTTAGAGGCACAAGATAGAATTGGTTTAGAATTGGCAAAACAGATTATTGAATTATTGAAATAGTTGGATGTTAGGTGTTAGGTGTTAGGTGTTAGGTGTTAGGTGTTAGGTGTTAGCAAAAATGAAAATTTCTCAACTTTTGAAACTTTGAAAATGATAAAAGAAAATTTAAAACATATCAATCAATCCATTCCAGAAAATGTAACTTTAGTTGCGGTTTCTAAAACCAAACCTGTAGAAGATTTACAAGAAGCTTATAATGCTGGCCAACGAATTTTTGGTGAGAATAAAATTCAAGAAATGGTTGATAAATATGATGCTTTACCTAAAGATATTAAATGGCATATGATTGGTCATTTACAAAGCAATAAGGTTAAATACATGGCACACTTTGTAGATTTAATTCATGGGGTTGATAAGTTAAAAACGTTGAAAATCATCAATAAAGAAGCAAAAAAACACAATAGAATTATCAATTGTTTATTACAAGCAAAAATAGCCAAAGAAGACACAAAGTTCGGGTTGTCATTTAATGAAATTGAACTTATTTTATCATCAGATGAGTTTTCAGAATTACAGAATATTAATATTATTGGTTTAATGGGAATGGCTACATTTACTGATGATACCAAGCAATTACAAGAAGAATTTTTATCACTTAAAAACTTCTTTGAAACACAAAAACTGAAAACTACAACAGGAAACTGTAAACTTGATATTTTATCTATGGGAATGAGTGGAGATTACCAACTTGCTATTAAAAATGGAAGTACTATGATTAGAGTTGGCAGTTCTATATTTGGTCATCGTAATTATAATCAGTAAATTCGGCAAAAAGAAAAAGAAAAAAGAAATTGTACGCTATTTTAGACATAGAAACTACTGGAGGGAAATTTAACGAAGAAGGAATTACCGAAATTGCAATTTATAAATTTGATGGACATCAAGTTGTAGATCAATTTATATCACTTGTAAATCCTGAAAGGGAAATTCAACAATTTGTAGTAAAATTAACAGGAATCAACAGTAAAATGTTGAAAAACGCTCCTAAATTTTATGAAGTTGCCAAAAGAATTGTAGAAATTACCAAAGACTGTATTATTGTTGCTCATAATTCTGCATTTGATTACAGAATTTTAAGGACTGAATTTGATAGATTAGGGTTCGATTTTGAAAGAAACACCCTGTGTACAGTAGAATTAAGCCAGCAATTAATAGAAAACCAACCTTCTTATAGCCTTGGAAAATTAACCAAATCACTTGGGATTCCAATTACTGATAGACACAGAGCAAATGGTGATGCTCTTGCTACAATACAATTATTTAAGTTATTATTAGAAAAAGATACTAAAAAAACAATTGTTCAAAACGCAATTAAATATTTTGATGGCAGATTAGAAAAAGAAAAGTTGAAAAATTTAATTGAACAAATACCAAGAGTTCAAGGTGTGTATTACATACATGATACAAATGGTAAGGTTATTTTTGTTGGAAAAGGAAAAAATATAAAATCTGAAATAAACAACCTATTCATAAAAACAACAAAACGAGCTTTAAAAGTTCAAGAAAGAGCCACTTCTGTTTCTTATGATGAAACTGGAAATGAACTCTTTACAAGATTAAAATACTATTTAGAATTAGATTCTATTTCCCCTAAATACAACTTCAAGAAAAAATTTAAAATTACTGAAGAAGGCTTTAATAACGAAAACTTTATTATCATAGATAAAGGAAGAGAGGTTGAAGAAAATGCTGCAATTTTGATTGAAGACAATACTGTAGTTAGTTTTGGATACACAAACTTAGCCTATCAAGAAAACAATATTGATATCTTAAAATCTGTCTTAACTAAAATAGAAAACAAAGAGATTTCCAAAACAATTATAAAAAATTATTTGAACAGAAATAAGGTTCAAAAAATAGTTCGATTTTAAATGAAAAAAATTACTTTTCTTCTATTTCTTTTTGCTGCTAGTATCATCTTTGCTCAAAAAGAAAAATCATCTATAATGAGATTAACTACTTTAGATGAACTAAATATGACTGTTTATGATAAAGATTCTACTGCTACTGCAGTAGTTTTATATGAACATGCAAACATATATATAGATCCAAAAAACGATTACAATACTAGAACAGATTATTATTACAAAATAAAAATTTTAGATAAAACTGCTTTTGATAAAGCTAATATTGAAATCAATTTATATAAGAAAAAAAGAGTAACTGATATTAAAGGAATTACCTATAACATTTCTGAAGTTGGTACAAAGAATAAAACACATTTATTAAAAGACAAAATTTTTGAAGTAAAAGAATCTAAAAACTGGACATCGTATAGATTTACAATGCCAAACATAAAAGTTGGTAGTGTAATCGAATATTCCTATAGTATTATTTCACCTTATTTAGGAATTAGTGATTGGTATTTTCAGTCTGATATCCCAAAAGTTAAAAGTGAATTAGATGCAGCAATTTTAGGGAATTATAAATACAATGTAAGAATAATAGGCTACTTAAAATTAGATAAAGATGAACCATCTGTAGACAAAGAATGTGTTTACATAGATGGTTTAGGCCAAGGTGCCTGCTCTATTTATTCGTATGGAATGAATGATATTCCTGCATTTAAAGAAGAAGACTATATGTTGAGTAAAAAAAACTATATTTCTCATATTTCTTTTGACTTAAAAAGCTACACAACTTCTAGAGGTGTAATACAAAACTATACTACTACCTGGAAAGAAGCAGATAAAAAACTAAAGAAAATATTCTTTAACAACCAAACTTCTAAAACAAAATTCTTTAAAAAGAACATTCCAAATAATATTTTAGCTGAAGAGAACAAATTAAAAAAAGCAAAAAATATTTACAGTTTTATTCAAAATCATTATGCTTGGAATGAAGAATATTGGAATAATGAAGATGAAAAAGTAAAAGATGCATTTAATAGTAAAATTGGTTCTGCAGGAGAAATTAACTTATCATTATACAATGCTTTAAAAGCTGCAGAAATTAAAGCTGATTTAGTAATTCTATCAACTAGAAACCATGGTTTAGTAACTACACTTTATCCTATTATATTCGATTTTAATTATGTCATCATTAGGGTTATAATTGATAACAAAGAATATTATTTAGATGCTACAGACAAATATTTACCTTTTGGTCAGGTTCCATTTAGAACTTTAAATGGACAAGCTAGAATTATTAATTTTAAAAAAGAGAGTAATTGGGTTATTTTAAAACCAAAAATTAAATCATCGAAAAACATTACTGCCAAATTAACTTTAAATGATGATGGAGATTTTAAAGGAAACTTACTGATAAAAAGACAAGGTTATCCAGCTCAAACTCAAAGAAAAAAATTAAATAATTTAAGTAATGAAAACTATATAGAAGATTTTGAAGGTAAAAACCCAGATATAGAAGTTGAAGATTTTCAAGTACGTTTTAAAGATGAATTACACAAAGGGCTCGTAGAAACCTATAAAATAAACGTTTTAATGGATGATAATCTAACTGATAAAATTAGAATCAATCCGTTCTTTTTTGATCGTTTAGAAGAAAATCCTTTTAAGTTAAAAGAAAGAAATTATGCAGTAGATTTTGGATATGCTAAGCAAAATAATTTTGTTTTAAGCTTAAATATCCCTGATGATTACAAAGTTACGCATTTACCTAAAAAAGTTGCAATATCACTTCCTAACAAAGGAGGACTTTTTACGTTTAAAGTACTAGCTAGTGGAAATATTATAAATGTTTATTCTAGAATGAGTATTCATAAGAGTTACTTTTCTTCTGAAGAATATTTTGCTTTGAAAGAGTTTTTTAAACAAATTATAATAGCAGAAAACGCCTACATAACCCTAGAAAAAAAATAAATAATAATCTAAAAGTTTGACATTAAAAAATCCTAACTCTCTTTTGAATTAGGATTTGTATTGTATTTATAAAATATAGATCTCTACAAATAAACTATTTAGCCACATTCACAGCTCTAGTTTCTCTAATTACAGTCACTTTTACCTGACCTGGATAAGTCATATCATTCTGTATTTTCTGAGAAATACTAAAAGACAATTCAGAGGCTTTGGTATCATTAACTTTTGTACTTTCTACCATAACTCTCAATTCACGTCCAGCTTGAATAGCATAAGCTTTTTGAACACCATTAAATCCAAAAGCAATCGCTTCTAAATCTTTTAAACGTTGTATGTAAGAATCTAATACTTGACGTCTTGCACCTGGTCTTGCTCCAGAAATTGCATCACAAACTTGTACAATAGGAGAAATTAAGCTCTTCATTTCTATTTCATCATGGTGAGCACCAATTGCATTACAAACATCTGGTTTTTCACCATATTTTTCAGCCCATTCCATTCCTAAAAGTGCGTGAGGAAGTTCGCTTTCTGCTTCTGGCACTTTACCAATATCATGTAGTAATCCTGCACGTTTTGCTACTTTAGCATTTAAGCCCATTTCTGCAGCCATAATTCCACAAAGGTTAGAAACTTCACGTGAATGCTGTAATAAATTCTGACCATAAGAAGAACGATATTTCATACGTCCAACTGCTTTCACTAATTCCGGATGTAATCCATGAATTCCTAAGTCAATAACAGTTCTTTTACCAACTTCTATAATTTCTTGAGTAATTTGTTTTTCTGTTTTCTTTACAACTTCTTCAATTCTAGCAGGATGAATTCTACCATCAGTAACTAATTTATGCATAGACAAACGAGCAATTTCTCTACGAACAGGATCAAAACAAGATAAAATAATAGCTTCTGGAGTATCATCTACAATAATTTCTACACCAGTTGCAGCCTCTAAAGCTCTAATATTTCGTCCTTCTCTACCAATAATTCTTCCTTTAACATCATCAGATTCTAAGTTAAAAACAGAAACACAGTTTTCTACAGCTTGCTCTACTCCAACTCTCTGAATCGTACCTAAAACTACTTTTCTAGCTTCTTGTTCTGCTGTTAGTTTCGCTTCTTCAATAGAAGTCTGAACAAAAGCCATAGCTTCTGTTTTAGCCTCATCCTTTAAAGAAGAAACCAATTCTTTTTTAGCTTCTTCTGCAGATAAACCAGAGATTTGCTCTAACATATCTACATGACGTTTGTGCATTTTATCTAAATCACTTTCTTTCTTTTCTAAGAAATCAAGTTTAAAATTATAATCCTTTTCTTTAGATTCTAAGGATTGATTTAAACGTTTATTTTTGTCTAATTCTGATGCTACTTTAGATTCTCTATCTCTAATTCGTTTCTCTACATCTGAAATTTTCTTTTCTCTAGATAAAATTACTTTTTCGTGCTCAGATTTTAGCTCTATAAACTTTTCTTTAGCTTGTAAAATTTTATCTTTTTTTACTGATTCAGCATCAATTTTTGCTTCTTTTAAAATAGTAGCAGCTTCTTTTTTTATGCCATCAAGCTCTTTCTTATTTTTCGATTTTTCAATCGATTTAAAGATTACAAAACCGATAACTATACCTACTACAACTCCCAAAATGGGAAGTATCATTCCATCCATAATTTAAATTTAATATAAAAAAAAAGCCTACGATAGTGTGGTTTTTAAACTCCAATATGACATTTATAGGACTAACTAACTGTTCAAGAATCCAATTTTATACAGAAAAAATTCAGTACAATAGGCATGCTTTAGTAGTTAAGACTCATCCTTCATAATAGAATAGTGTTGAGTTTAATAAACAATTACTAACGTAGGCAGTGTGTTGTTAATGTATTTTAATGAACTTAATCTAAATGAGAACTCACTAATTTAGTAAGATCATTTAGTTTTTGTATTTCTTCTTTTTTTGTGTCAGTTTTATCTAAAGATAATATTTCTAGTTTAGAAGCAAATTGCAGTGCAGACATTGCTAAAACATCTTGTTTATCACTAACTGCATAGTTTTGCTCATACATAGAAATTAATTTATTAATTGCATTTGCAGCTTTACGCATCCCTTCTTCTTCTTTAGTGTTATTTACACTTAAAGGATAGGTTCTACCTGCAATTACTACATTAATCTTTAATTTATTACTCACAATTTAAAAGAACTTTATTCTTGTAACTGAACAATGCATTTATCAATTTCTCTAATTAATGAATTTATTTTCAGCTTTGTATCTTTTGTATTTGAACTGCTGCCTTCAATAGTTTTCGCAATTTTCAGTAAATCAAATTCTTTTGTTTGATTTTCTAATTTTTGCGATGTTTCTAAAAATTGATTTTGTAATTCCGAATTCTTTTGAAGCAATATTTGGTTTTCTTTTTTTAAAAAATCATAATTAGAAAGCAAGTTTTGCAACGTTTTTTCTAATAAATGAATCGCTTCTAAGGTATTACTCATCTTACTTTTTAGAATAACTATCTCTACAAAGTTAACATTCTGTTTTAAATTTTACAACATTTTATTGCTTTTTTAATAACCTACTGACGCTAAACAGGTTACAAAAAGAATGATTTTTACTATTTTTACCCAAAAATAATTGCCCTTTGAAACATCTTTTAGTACTCTACTTTTTATCAATTCATTTATGCTCTTTTTCTCAAGAAAAATATCCTCAAGATTACTTTAGAAATCCACTAGATATCCCAATTGTCTTATCTGGTTCTTTTGGAGAATTACGAAGCAATCACTTTCATGCAGGTATAGATATTAAAACGCAAGGCAAACAAGGTTTAAAAGTTTTTGTAGCTGCAAATGGTTATGTTTCTAGAATAAAAGTACAACAATTTGGATATGGAAAAGCCATATATGTTACACATCCCAATGGTTTTACGACAGTTTATGGACATTTAAGTAAGTTTAATGATGAAATAGAGGCTTACGTAAAAACAATTCAATACAAGAAAGAAAATTACCAAACAGGTAATCTGTTTTTTAAAAAAGATAAATTCCCCTTAAAAAAAGGAGAAATTTTAGCTTATTCTGGTGATACAGGTGGTTCTGGAGGCCCTCATTTGCACTTTGAAATCAGGAATACAGTTACAGAAAATGTAATCAATCCGTTATTATTTGGATTAAAAGTAGAAGATACAAAACCGCCCGTTTTTCAATCATTAAAAGTATTTGCTTTAAATGATGATGCTAGAATTAATCAGCAAAATAAGAGTTTTCAAATTCCTATTAAAAATTTTGGTGTAGGTAAATACAATGCGAATAGAATTTCTGCAAGTGGTTTAATTGGTTTTGGTGTAAGTGTTTTTGATCGATTTAATAAAGCTCCAAACAAAAACGGAATTTATAGTTTAGAAATGTTGGTAAATGGAAAACGTTTCTATTACCATGATGTAGAAACTTTTTCTTTTGCTGAAACTAAGTTCTTAAACTTACATATTGATTATGAACATTATAAGAAATACAAAAGACGCTATCAAAAAACCTATAAAGAAACTGCAAACAAGCTTTCTACTTATGAAAAACTCATAAATAATGGAAGAATTAACGTTAAAAATGGATTGAATTATACTATCCAAATCATCGCTAAAGACTTTAAAGGAAATACAAGTACCATAAAAATCCCTCTTGTTGGTAAAGAAAGTAATATTATTTTTTCAGCTCAAAAAGACACTACTGATTATCATGTTATTGCTAAGAATTTCAATAAATTCAAACAAGATGATGTTACCATTGCTTTTCCTAAAAACACTTTTTATAATGATGTATATTTAGATTTTAAAGTTGATAACAAAGTTGCAAAAGTACACACACCAACAATTCCGTTAAATAAAAGTTTCACACTTACTTTTAACGTTTCTAAATATTCCGAATTAGAAAAACAACAACTCTATATTGCAAATCTAGAATATCCCAAATACCCAAGATATTACTATACAAGAAAAAAAGACAGTACTTTTTACACTACAACAAAAACTTTAGGTAAATACACTTTACTATCTGACAAACAAAAACCTAAATTAAAATTACTATACTTTAAAGATAAACAATGGCTTACCAATTCAAAAACTATAAAAGTAAGAATTAGTGATCTTGGTTCTGGTATAAAAAACTGGAGAGCTACTATTGATGGAAAGTGGGTATTAATGCAATACAATCATAAAAAAAGAATACTAACCTATAATTTTAGTGATAAAAAATTGGTTGGTAGCAAACATATCTTTAAACTTGTAGTTTCAGACAATGTTGGAAATACGAATACGCTTTCTACAACGTTCTTTAAGAAACAAATAAACTAATTTTTGTGAAAAAAATACTCTTAGTTCTATTATTGATTCCTAGTTTTTTAATGGCCCAAAAAACGACCATTTTAAAAGGTACTATCAAAAACAATCAAAAAAAACCGATAGAAAATGTTTCCATAAAGTTTAAAAACACTGGAACAACTTCCGATAAAAACGGAAATTATTCTATAAGAATCCCTTTAGATGAAAAAATTACTATCACATTCACACATGTGTCCTACAAAACGATTTTTAAAGTAATCAAAGCCAAAAACAGAAATGCGATTCGTTTTTCGCCAAAAATGACTTTAAAAACAGAAATTCTTAAAGAAATTATCGTAAAAGATAAAAGAAAAGAAGCATCTGGATTAAAATCTGTAGATATAAAAACGGTTAAAAACCTTATTGGACCTAATGCTGGTGTAGAAAATACTTTAATGACTTTTGCAGGTGTAAACAATAACAATGAGTTGAGCACACAATACAATGTAAGAGGTGGAAATTTTGATGAAAATCTTGTTTATGTAAATGGAATTGAAATCTATAGGCCTTTTTTAGTAAGGTCTGGGCAACAAGAAGGTTTAAGTTTCATCAACACAAATATGGTGCAGAATATTAATTTTTCTGCTGGTGGATTTCAAGCTAAATATGGTGATAAACTGTCATCTGTTTTAGATATTACTTACAGAAAACCAACTGAAACTGCAACTACTGTTGATGCTAGTTTACTTGGAGGAAGTGCAACTTTTGAAGGCAATTTTTTAAACAATAAACTAAGTACAATTACTGGAGTTAGATATAGAGATAACAGCTTGTTTGTAAATAGCAAACAAATTGAAACCAACTTTAGACCACGTTTTACAGATGTGCAAACGTATTTATCTTATGAGTTTTCTGAGAAGTTTGAATTAAATTTTTTAGGGAATTTCTCACTAAATAACTACAATTATCAACCTTTATCTAGAAGGACTCGTTTTGGAACAGTTGCTAATCCTTTAGAATTAATTGTTTTTTATTCTGGACAAGAAGAAGATAAGTACTTAACGCTATTTGGAGCTTTTTCTGCTGATTATAAAATTAATGAAGATTTTACAATCACAACAACAGCTTCTAGATATAATACTCAAGAAGAAGAACATTTTGATATTGCTGCACAATATAATTTAGGTGAAGTGGATGCTAATATTGGTTCTGAAAATTTTGGGGAAGTTGAATTTTCACAAGGAATTGGATCTCAATTAAACCATGCTCGAAATGATTTGGATGCATTAATTACTAACGTTCAAGTAAGAGGAACGATAAAAAAAGAGAATAAACAATGGAATTTTGGTGTAAAGTACCAAAAAGAAGATATTAAAGATAGAATTAGAGAATGGGAAGTTATAGACTCTTTAGGATTTTCTATAAGACCTCCTCATCACTCAACAAACAACCAACCTTATGAACCTTTTGTAGGAGACATCACTCCTTTTCAGTCGATTAGAAAAGATAATAATGTTGCTATCAATAGATTTTCTGGTTTTGTACAATTTAACCAACGTTCTTTTTGGAATGAACATGAAGTTTTTTACAATCTAGGTATTAGAGCCCAAAACTGGTCAGTTACTGGTAATGGTAAAACTTCTAAAAATCAACTTATTATTAGTCCAAGAGCACAATTTGCTATCAAGCCAAATTGGGAAAAAGATATGTTGTTTCGATTTTCTGCAGGTTTGTATGCTCAACCTCCTTCTTACAGAGAATTAAGAGATTTTAATGGAGATATTAATGTGGATGTAAAAGCGCAAAAATCTATCCATTTTGTATCTGGAATGGATTATAGCTTTGAAATGTGGAACAGACCTTTTAAACTAACTAGTGAAGTTTATTATAAAGATTTGTCTGATGTAAATTCTTATACCATTGATAATGTAAGAATTAGATATAGAGCAGATAATGTAACAACAGCTTATTCATATGGATTGGACTTGCGTTTAAATGGAGAATTTGTTCCTGGAAGTGAAAGTTGGGTAAGTGTAGGTTATTTAAAGACAGAAGAAAATATTAATAACAGAGGTAATATTGCAAGACCTTCTGACCAGCGCATCAAATTTGGAATTCTTTTTCAAGATTATGTACCAAATCTTCCTGATTTGAAAGCATATTTGAACTTGGTTTACAATTCTGGAGTTCCTGGTGGTTCTCCTGCATATGCAGATCCTTATAATTTTCAAGAAAGATTAAGAGACTACAAACGTGCAGATTTAGGGGTTTCATATATTTTTGTGGATGCAAACAAGCAATTTACTACAGGTTGGCTGTCTAAATTTAAAGAATTATCAGCTGGTTTAGAACTTTTTAATATGTTTGATATTCAGAATGCGATTACCAATACTTGGGTTAGAGATGTATATTCTAAAACACAATTTGGTATTCCAAATTTTATGACAGGTAGAGTTTTAAATTTTAAAGTGGCTATGAAGTTTTAATTTACTCTTCTTCCCTATTCACCAAATCCATAGAAAAAGCAGGTAAACAAATAGCAATATATTCACATTCTACATCAAAAGGATTTGAATATTGAACTCTGGTGTTTTTATTTATTTTAATGGATTGACCAGCTTCTAGAACTACAACCTCATCTTCTATTATAAATTGTTTTTTCCCTCTGATGATATATGTATACTCATCAAATTTTGGTGTTTGAAAAGGTTCTTTCCATTTTGGAGGTGCAATCATATGTGCAATGCTTACTTCAGGATTCTTATCAGTTGCATTGCCAAAATGTTCTTCAATCAATTTACCATCTGTAGTAGGAACAACAAATGGCGATTTTTGAATGGTATATTTTTTTTCCATAGAAATTGGTTTTGCGTAAGCGATTGAGTGGTATGTTTGAGCTCTTTTTTAGTGTTTGAAAAAACACTAAAAAAAGCGAGTAACGAAAGCGCGGTTTTTTGGCTTTCCTTAAAAAAGACAAAAAATACGCCCTAATTAAACCAAACTACAAAAGATTTCATTTTTGCCAAATCAGGAATTTGCTCTAAAGATACCTTTTGTGTACTGAAATCTCTTAAACCTAATTCTTCCTTATCTATTGCAATTGTAGCATTCAATTCGTCTAAAAACAAGGTTACAGACTGTAAAGTAGATTCAGGTCTTAGGCTATTGCTAGCATTTATTTCAGAAAAACTTGAGTTTAAGTTAATATTGTCTTTGGTATGAAATCGTGCATCAAAAATTTCGATACTTTTAATTGTAGATGTAGAGTCTAACTGCTCTTTTGGTACAATTGTTAACAGGTGCTTTCCTCCTTTTTCATATATTAAATATTTATCATCATCTTGAAAATAATTATCACCTAAAGCACCTTCACTTAAATTTGCTACAATAGAATCGTTTTCAAAAATTTTACCCAATTCTTTAACAGTTGTCTTTTTAGTAATCAATCCAACTTTACCTTTTTCTATTTTAAATTGATCGTGATTATTACAGCTAAGCATTAAAAGTGACCCTATAATAAGAGTTAAAAAATTTCTTTTTATCATGTTTTGGTTAATTTTATAAATATAAAACGTCTGTTTTTTGATTTTGTTATTTGATTACTTTTTTTAGGATTCCGAAAACGGCTCTAATAAATGTGGCACTTGTTAATACTTTTACTAAAGGGTCTTGTCTTGCGCTTCTTCTTCTAGTAGAAACTCTAGATCTAGATTGTCTTTCTTTCTCTTTAGCTAATTTATCTTTTTCTTTTTTTATAGCAGCATCTTTAATTGCTTTTTCTTCTGCTATGTTAATTTTTTCTATTTTAGAATTTAGCAATTCGTAAGCACTTTCTCTATCTAAATCTTCATTGTATTTGTAAAAAAGACGCGAGTTGTTAATTACATTTTTCAATTCTTTGTCTGTTAAAATATCCATTCTACTCATTGGAGCTCTTAACATCGTTCTCGCTAATGGTGTTGGAATTCCTTTTTCATTTAAAACAGATACAAATGCTTCTCCAATACCTAATTGGGTTAACACTTCTTTGGTATCATAATATTCAGAATCTGGATAATTCTCTGCAGCCAGTTTAATGGCTTTTCTGTCTTTAGCAGTAAAAGCTCTTAAAGCATGTTGTACTTTTAAACCTAATTGTGCTAAAATATCTTCTGGAACATCTTTTGGATTTTGGGTAACAAAATACAATCCAATTCCTTTAGAACGAATCAATTTTACAATACTTTCAATCTGATTTAATAAAGCTTTAGAAGCTTCATCAAATACCAAATGTGCTTCATCAATAAAGATGATGAGTTCTGGACGTCCAGAATCACCTTGTTCTGGAAAAGTTTCATAAACTTCAGCTAGTAATTGCAACATAAATGTTGAAAACAGCTTTGGTTTGTCTTGAATATCAGTTAACCTTAAAACAGAAATTATACCTCTACCATTTTCATCTACTCTTGTTAAATCTTCTACGTCAAAAGATTTTTCTCCAAAAAACAAATCTCCTCCTTGTTGTTCTATTTCGACTATTTTACGCAAAATTGCTCCTGTAGATGAAGTAGAAATTCGTCCATATTCGGATTGAATTTCTTCTTTACCTTCATTGGTTACAAATTGTAAAACCTTTTTGAAATCTTTGATATCTAAAAGTGGTAGTTTGTTATCATCACAATATTTAAAAATGATTGCTACAATTCCACTTTGTGTTTCAGTTAAATCTAAAATTCTTGATAATAATACTGGTCCGAATTCTGAAATTGTTGCACGCAAACGTGTTCCATCTTGCTCAGAAATCGTTAATACTTCTATTGGAAAGTTTTTAGCTTCAAAAGGAAATCCAATTTTTTCGTGCCTTTCATCAATTTTTGGATGTCCAGGACTTGCTTTCGCTAAACCAGACAAATCACCTTTGATATCCATTAACAAAACAGGAATCCCTTTTTCTGATAAGTTTTCTGCTAAAACTTGTAGTGTTTTTGTTTTTCCTGTACCTGTTGCACCAGCTATTAAACCATGTCTATTTAAAGTCTTTAAAGGAACTTTTACGATTGCATTTGTGATGGTTTCTTCACCTAACATTGCAGCTCCTAACTCTAGGAAATCGCCTTTGGTTTTATAACCTGAATTTATGTATTCAAAGAATTCTTCTTTTTGATTCATTTGTTAAAATTTTATGTGAATCTGAATCTAGTTCAGATTGACGAGCATAAAAATAATCAAAGTTTGAGAAGTGGGAAATTATTTAATGTTTTTGTTAAGAATAGTTTTAAAATCTTATTTATATATTTCTAATTTTCTTAAAGAAGCAGATTGAATAAATATCCTGAAATGATAATGCAAAGTGTTACTACTCCAAAAAAGATGGCAATTAATTTTAAACTCATCACTTTCTTTAAAAGCATTGCTTCTGGTAAAGAAAGTCCTACAACTCCCATCATAAAAGCAATGGCAGTTCCTAAAGGAATTCCTTTTGCTACTAAAACTTGTACAACAGGCAAAATTCCTGATGCATTAGAATACATTGGTACAGCCAAAACAGTTGCAATTGGCACTGCAAAAAGGTTATCTCTATCCATATATTGTTCAAAAAAACCTTCTGGAATATAACCATGCATTAAGCCTCCAATAGCAATACCTACCAAAACATAAGGTATAATTCCTTTGAGGATTTTTAATACTTCATTCCAAATTACAGGCAATCTTTGTATTAATGATTGTTTATCTACCATAAATGCATCTTGTTCTTTTTGTGCATTTGTTAATATTTGTTTGACCCAAGGAGTTAAAAAACGTTCTAGTTTTAATTTTTGTAGGATTGCACCAGAAATAGTACCTAATAAAACGCCACTAATTACATATATAATGGTTGTTTTTACACCAAATAAGCCAATAAAAAGTCCGATTGCAACTTCATTAACTAATGGAGATGTAATTAAAAAAGCAAAAGTTACACCTAAAGGAATTCCTCCTTTAACAAAACCAATAAACAATGGAACAGATGAACAAGAACAAAAAGGTGTAACAACCCCAAAAAGACTCGCCATTAAATACTCTAAACCATATAATTTTTTGCGAGATAAATAATTTTTAACCTTATCTATTGGAAAATAACTATTTACAACTCCCATAAAAAAGATAACCACAAAGAGTAAAATTAGAATCTTGGTAGTGTCATAAATAAAAAAGTTTAAAGCTTCTGCTAAATGGGCTCCTTTTGTAAGGTTAAACACATCATACACCAACCAATCTGCAATATTTTGAATCCAATCGAACATTGGTTCTTACTTTAAAAGTGCCAATACTTCATCTTTAGAGGGTACTCTTCCTTTTATAGCAATAACATCATCTATTACTAAAGCTGGTGTAGACATAACATTGTATTGCATAATTTCTATAATATCCTCTACTTTTTCTATACTAGCTTCAATATTGTTTGCTTTTACAACTTCTTTTACAACATTGGTCATTATTTGACATTTTGTACATCCTGTTCCTAAAACTTTAATTACTTTACTCATTACTTATTTTTATTTATCACTAAAAAACGATTCAATTATAAAAAATATCAGTCAAAAAATTGTTGAAATAATACTTTCGCAATTTTCCAATTTTCTTGATTGATACAATACTTTATTTTTGGGGGGTTTAATTCTCCTTTAATTAAACCTGCTTTCTTTAATTCTTTTAAATGTTGAGACACTGTAGATTGTGCAAAAGGAAAAACCTCCACTAAATCTCCTGTAAAACAACAAGACTGATTCTCTAAATGTTTTAAAATGGTAATACGTGTAGGATGGCTCAAAGCTTTTGCAAATTTTACTAAAGCTGCTGTGTTTTCTTTACAATTTATAAATTCTTGATTTGTATTCATTTTCCTATCGCAAATTTACGATAGGTTTTTAATTTGGAATGTGACAAAAGTCACATAAAGCAATTTATATTAAATAAAGAGGAATATGGATTACTAAGACAGGGCAAACGTATCTAAAAAATTAAAAACCAGCTATTTAATGGCTTCTATTTTTATTTATAAAATTGATAATCAGAATTTATCTATTTTAAAAACGACAAACAATTTAACTTCTATTTTTTTTATAATAAATAATGAATCATTATTTTTTTAAATGAATTTTTATCAACTCATCAAACACGCTATTTGAAGGTCTTATAAAATTAGCGCTTATAAATTTACCTTTTTTATCAATCAAAATAAATCTTGGAATACCTTTAATACCATAAGATTCTTTTATCTTTTTAATATTTATTGGTCTTAATTGCAAGATACTTTTTCCTTTATTATCAATATCTATCAACCAATTTTCTTTATTATCATCTACATTCATGGATATAAACTGAATGGGTTTCTTTTTATAGGCTAATGCTTTTCTCTCATAATGTGGATCTTCTCTTTTACAAGGCCCACACCAAGATGCCCAAAAATCTATAATCGTAAGTTTACCTTTAAAACTATTTAAGTTATATGCTTTTCCATTTCTATCATAGGCAAAAAAATTAGGCGCTTCTTCTCCTCTAGACAAACGATTGTGATTTTTATATTTAGTTAAAATCAGTTTCTTGTAACTTTCCTTTTCAAAATTTCCAACATATTTATCAATTAAAGAATCTCTTACACTATTATTTTTTGCGCTAGACATGCTATTGAGTAATTGTCTATACAATATTTTATCTTTAAACAAACCAGGTTCTAACTTGTTAATTGCTGTAAAATATTTTTTTTCTTGTGACACCTCCCTATTATCATCTCTAATTAAATCGTTTAGAATGTAGTTAAAATAATTATTATCTGACAGAAAACTAGGATCTCTTAAAGAAACATTTTTTTCTAATTCTTTAATTCCATCACTAACTACATAGGGCTTATTGGGGAATAACGATTTTCGTTTTTTCTTAAAATCTTTCCAGTAATTTAGAAATTGTATGGTTACTATTTTTTTTTGTCGATCTAAATAATCTTTTCTTGGTATATAATTATCAACGGTTTTAATAGATTCTATAAAATTTAAATTCTTTTGCCAATCTTTATAAATACCATTCATATAAAAATTTTCATTGTCGATGCGTAAATTATTTTTTAAATAATACCCAAAAGAGATATAAGATCTTCTTTTATTCGATTGAATATTCTCAGCAAATCGAGTTCCTTTTAATTCAAATTTGTTTTTTGTACCAAATAATTGAAACGATATATTTAAACTATCCTTATTTCCAAAATATATTCTTTTTTGGACATATCTATCAAATTGAATCGCATACAAATCTGTTACAATATCTTGAGTAATTTCTTGTTTAAATTTGTTATTATTTACAGGTATTTTTGCTAAAGTATCACCAGCTACAATATCCAAAATCATTACATTTTCAATTGGCATATTTGATGCTATTTCTCCTTGTATAATTGTTTTTGTATAGGGTTTTTGCTGTTTGGTTTTTAATAAAGTATTAACTAAAAAACCTCCAATTACAAGAATCGCCATTACTTTAATAAAACGTTTGTTTTGGAAAGAAAAAGCTGTAAAAACACCTTTAAACTTATACCAATTAAAACCAATATACAAGGCTACAATTGTGTAAATAACACTTAAAATTTCTGAATAGGTAAACCAATAGCCAAACTCACTGCCTTTGGGATATTTTGAAACTTGAGGAAAAAACTGATAAGGATACCAGTTTAGTACTATTTTAAATTTTAATAGAATTGTTGGTATTATAAGTAGCATAAAACCAATAACTAATGGCCAAATAAAACTAGCTACTAAAACCGATAACGCATATTGTAAAGCAGAAATACAAAGACTGACTACAAACATTCGTAAACCAACTTCAAAAAAATCTAAAAACGGAAAACTAATTATTTTATCAGCAGGTAAATCAAATAGTATAGATTCTAAAAAAACAAGTATACCTATTGAAACTAAAAAAGTGGTAATGGCAATTAAATTACTCATTACCAACACTATATATTTTGAAAAATATAAAGAAAACTTAGTTATTGGCAATGTTTCCATCAAATTCCAACCTTTGTTTTTATGATCTATTTGTGCAATTTTACTGGCATTATATATAATTATTAAAGGGAAAAAGAAATACGCAAAAGGAGCTAAATCATCTTTTAAAACATCAAAATAATAATTTTTAGGAATACCAATGTAAAACTTATCTTGAATAATGTGTCTGTAAATATTAACACCAAAATGAATTAATGGAAAAATAACTCCGATTATAAAACTTACCACAAAAATACCAGATCGTTTCTTTTTAATGAATTCTGTTTGTATTGATTTTTTAAAATCTCTTATATAATTTTTCATAGCAATTACTTTGTTAACGATAAAAACCAATCTTCTAAACCTTCTTCAATTTTTAATTCATAAATAGGAATATTATTTTGAATCATAAATTTTGATACCTCAGGAATATCTTCTTTACTTTTTAAAGTGATTCTAAATATGTTTTTCCCTTCTATTTTTAAAGAAGAATATGTTTGTTTTAGTAATTCTGTATACTTTTCTAAATGAGAAGTTTCTACCAAAATATTGCATTGCCCTTCTCTTTTAGAAAGGGCTTCCATAGTACCTTCAAAACGAATTTCTCCTTGGTTGATAATACCAATATGAGTACACATTTTTTCAATTTCCGATAACAAGTGACTAGAGATAAAAACGGTAATTCCTTTTTCTTTATTTAATTTTATGAGTAATTCTCTTACATCAGACATTCCTGTTGGGTCTAAACCATTAACAGGTTCATCTAACAGCAATAATTCTGGTTCACCCAACAGCGTCATCGCTATTGCTAAACGTTGTTTCATCCCTAAAGAAAACTGTTTTACTTTTTCGTTTGCATTTTTACTTAAACCTACCAATTCTAAAACTTCTGGTATTTTAGTTTCAGAAATTTCTTTGAGTTGTGTAATACATCGTAAATTATCTGTTGCAGATAAATGTAAATACAAACTTGGAGACTCTACTAAAGCTCCTATTTTAGAAAAGATTGATGGAATTTGTTTACTAAGTATATCTCCAAAAACAGCAATATTGTTTTCTTTATTTGGTAAAATACCTGTTAACAGTTGCATAGTAGTGGATTTACCTGCTCCATTAGGGCCTAAAAAACCATAGATTGCACCTTTTGGTACATTAATATTTACATTTTTTAAAGCCTGTTTTTTCTTAGAATATGAAAATGATAAATTTTCTGTTCTAATGACAAAATCTGACATAACAATTTTATTTTTCCAGTAAATGTACTATAATATTTAAAAAATAGTAATAACTACCAATAAAATAGTTAAATAAATGATTACTTTAATTATAAAACCACAAAGAATTAAATTGTGTGTAAAAAAAACTTCAATAAGCTCAGTTTGACATTGAGAGAATTAGTTACTTTTTTTTAGAAAATGAAATAACATACAAAGTTGAATTAAAAAAACTGAATGCGTCAGTCAATCCAATTCTTAAAATCTTTAACACGTTCTCTACTCACAATAATTTCAGTATCTTTATAAGAATGTAAAACTAATTTTAAACGAGAATTAGAATACGCTACAATATCTTTTATGGCATTGATATGCACTATAAAAGTTCTGTTTACTCTAAAAAAATGTTCAGGATCTAGTTGTTCTTGCCAGTTTTCTAGAGAATTATCTAAGAGATAATTTCTGTTTTCTTTGGTATGAATGTATGTGGATTTGTTCTCACTATAAAAACATTCAATTTCATCTATATGAATTATTTTTATATGCTGCCCCACTTTTATGGATAAGCGTTTTTTGAATTTACGATCTACAGGATTTACCAATAATTTTCTGATATCATCCAAGTTTACTTGAACATCAGATTGCTTAGGTTGGTTGACCTTAAACTTATCTACAGCTACTTTTAACTCATCATCATCTAAAGGTTTTAATAGATAATCAATACTATTTAGTTTAAAGGCTTTAAGTGCATATTCATCATACGCAGTTGTAAAAATAATGGCTGATTTTACTTCTATTTCTTCAAAAATCTCAAATGACAATCCATCAGACAACTGAATGTCTAAGAATATTAAATCTGGATGTTCATTATTCTGTAACCAATTTAATGATTCTTCCACAGAATGCAACATTTGCTGAACATCAATATCTAAAGCAGCCAACATTCTGTTTAATCTTCTTGCTGCTGGTTTTTCATCTTCTATAATTAATACGTTCATTGTTAGTTATTGGTTATTGGTTATTGGTTATTGGTTATTGGTTATTGGTTATTGGTTATTGGTTATTGGTTAAATTTTAAAAAAAAATGCAAATAAAAAGTTGAATAGCAATTTTTATGAGTTTTTAAATCTATTATTCTTATCCTCTTTCTCCATCATTTCTCTAATTTTTCGTTCTTCCCAATCTTTACCAAAGCCTAAAGATTTAAAACCAAATACCCCTAACCAATGAAAAAACATTCCTATTCCCCAAAAAAACCATGTAGAATAAACACCGAAATTTGAAAATGCCTCTAAAAATGAATCTCCACTTGATGTTAATCCGTAAATAATAACTCCACTAATAAATATATTAATGATTACATAGACTACCAAATGAATATAAAAACCTTTGATGTCTTTTACACGTTTTTTAGCTCGTATATAATTCTGTTCTTGTATAAAATTTGATTCCATTTTATTTATATTGATTCATTATTTCTTTTGTTTTTCTTTCTTCCCAGTGTTTTCCAAATCCTAAAACATCAAATCCAAATACGCCTAACCAATGGAAAAACAGTGCTATTAACATTCCTCCTAATGCAAACCAAAAAAAATGAAAAACTGGTACAAATTTTAAATTCACAAAGACAATTATTGGTAAAGAGAATATATTTACAATTAAATGAATGTAAAAACCTTTAATCTCTTCAGCCTTCTTTTTTGCTTTTAAATAATATTTTTCTTGAATGTACTTTTCTTCTAGACTATTCTGAGCATCAACATCATTAACAATTTCTTTGATTTTATTCTCTTTCCATTCTTTTTTAAAACCCATTTTAGAAAAAGCAAACACATTAATCCAATGAATAATAAGTCCTATACACCAAGCAACAATGGCATACCAATACCATTCAAATTGTGGCACTGTTTGTAAATTGACAAAAACCATAAAAGGTAAAATTAAAAAAGATGATATAAAATGGGTATAAAACCCTTTGATATCTTTGATTCTTTTTTGGACTATTAAATATAAGTGATGATTTATATATTGTGATTTCATTATAGTTCTTTTCTGTTTTGTTCGTCTATATATTGTTTAATCTTTTTTTCCTCCCAACCTTTGTTTAGAAACAAATTCAATCCAAAAGTATTTAGCGCTTGAATTACTAATCCAATTCCCCAAAAAAACCAAATTTTATAATTTCCAAAATTAAAAAGAGCTTTTTCGAAATCATCTCCATCATTAACATCACCTACAATAAAAATGGCACTTAAAAAGATATTTACAATTACATAAATTGCCAAATGTTTGTAAAACTTACTAATTTTTTCAACTCGCTTTCGAGCAAAAATGTATTGCTGTCCATCTGTGATTTTTTGTATCATTATCGTAATCTTTTTTGTTTGTTTTCTTTATCCATTAACTCTTTAATCTTTTTATCCTCCCAGTTTTTTCCTAAAAAAATATTATAGTTATTCACTTCTAAAAAATGGAACACTAAACCCATTCCCCAACCAAATATTGGAAACCAAAACCAGTGAAATTGTGGAGAAAATCTTAAATTTATAAAAATCAAAAAAGGAATTACCAAACAATAAGAAGCTAAATTTTGATAAAATTCTTTTAGTTTTTCTACTTTTTCTACTGCTTTTACATATTTGCTGTTTTCTAAATCTTCTGAGTACATAATGCTGTTCATTTTATAAAGGAGAGGTAAGCTCACTTTAAAAGCTGTATTGTTATTTTCTATTTTAACAGGTCTATCTGTTATCAATCCATATCTATCAGCAATATTTTGCAAACCAACTTTGGTACTTTTTCCTATTGCTTCTTTTGGATTGATGTTATTTTCTATAATTAAATGATTATTTTCTTCATAAATAGATATCACCAATGGTTTTGAGGATGAAACCACATTGTGTTTTACTGCATTTTCCAATAATAATTGTAAAGAAAGTGGTACTATTTTTAGTTTACTATTACTAACATCATCAGGAATATTAAACTGTATAGCGTCTTCAAAACGCATTGCCAATAATTGCATATAAATTTTTGCGAAATTCAATTCTTCAGATATTGGTACTAAATCCTTATTTCTTTGCTCTAAAACATATCTGTAAACCTTAGATAATTTTGTGGTAAACTTTTCAGCTTGATTTGGATTTTCACCAATTAAACTCGTTAATACATTTAAACTATTAAACAAAAAATGTGGATCTAATTGATTTTTTAAAGATTCAAATTTGGCAGTTTCTGTTTTGGCCACAATTTCTTGTTTAGTAGATTCTTGTTTTGCTGATTTTTTCCATGCTATCATAAACTCTCTAGCATGCAAAAAAGAGGAAACAGCAAATGAAAATAATATCCAAAAAAGGTGAGTCCATACAAATTGTTGTTCAAAAAAACGTTCTTCTGGTAAACCATCTATTTTAACAAACAACACATAGTGAATAAATAGTATTGCAGGCACAGTATATAAAACTGTTGATATGATTCCTGCCCAAACTCGTTTATTTGTTTGTGTTACCCAACTCCATCTTACAGTAATTATATTATTTATAACGCCTTGACCAAAAGCTAATATAAATGTATAAATTGATGTTCTAGTTAGTGTTAATAAGAAACCTCTAATTGAATAATCTCTAACTAAAATGAATAGAATAAGAGTAATAATTAATATAATTTTAACTGTAAGTATAAACTCTTTCTTAGTTTGTTTTCCAAACGCTGTTTTATCTATTCTATTCATTAAATTAAGATTTCAGTTTTAATTAGTTTTGTGTTCTGAGCAATTAAAATTTGATATCTAAAGATACATTTTTATCAGCAACTACAAACTTTGCATTCTCATAACTTGGTGGTCCAAAATTCATCACATTATTAGATGCTCCATAACTTTCTAATGGCATTCCATTTGGTTGAAAATCCATTTTGTTATTATCATTTTTATCATGATAGCAAATAATTGCATATTCTCCAGCATCTAAATTATCAAAAGTTACTGTACTTTTTCCATTGATAATTTTTGCGTTTTTTGCTTGAATTGGTTGTTTCATAAAGGTCGTTTTATTGTATAAAGCAAATCCAACTTTACCAGAATCAGAAGTTACATTTACTACTGTTGCTGTTATTGTTTTATTTTGAGCTGTTAACGTTGTTGAAATAAATAATGCTGTTGCTACTAAAAGTGATACTATAAGTTTCATAATTATATTTTTAATGGTTAATTATGATACAAATATGCAACTGAAGGCTAGTTTTTAAAATATTAAAGAACCGAACTGTAAATTTTTATGGATGAATTGTAATTTCAACCTAATTAAGGGTATACATAATAAATTAAATAATAAAAAAATACTAAAAAGAGCATTCTGTTTAATTTAAAAGTATTCTTTCTTTTTTCACAATTATATGTTGTTTAATTCATAATAAATTGTAGTTTTGCCGTCAATATTAACGAAAGGGGCTACAGCCGACGATTTAGAGTTAATAGTTAAGTTAGTTATTCAGTGAAAACAGGAAACAACATATCTCTTATCTCTTTTGTTTTAGTAGAAAATACTAAAACTGTTGTTGTGCGTTTTCCTCAAACTCGCCCCTAAGGGGCTATACAGTTTATGAAAGTGGTTCACTTTCTATTTTTCGTTATTTTTTTTAGTATAAAATTTGTCAGTATGAGTCCAAAAAACCTGTACAGCAAAAAAACAATTTATAATTCAGATTATTTAGTTCTGAATTACATATTACAGAATAAATATGTTTTCTTAAACATAAATTAAAAATGGAAGCAGTATTGAACAAAAATATAAATAAAGCTTTAGAAGAAGCAACAGCCTTTTGTTTAGACAAAGGTTTGGAAGTTGTTTTTACTAATGAGATTTCCAAGACACAATTGCAAACTATATCTGAAAGAACTAAAAATCTTCCAGCTATGTATCATGCAAGTGTTGGTATGCTTTTAGATCGCTTAAAAAACGGATGTTATCTTTTAATGAAAGATGGTGAAATTTATGCACACATCTTTGCACATAAACATACTATTCAAAAATATTCTGTATTTGAACGTTCTTCATTATGGGTGCATAAGGAATATAGAAATCACAATTTAGGATTACTTTTAATGGATTGTTTAACCAAGCGATTTACAAAAGAGTTTTTAATTTCTATTGCACAAGAACCTACTGTTCATTATAACAATGAATTATTAGGAATGAAGTTCGTAACATTAAAAGACCTTTCACCAGTTTTGGTAGAAACATTAGAAGAAATAGGAAAATTAAGGGATGAATATATGTATAAATACTATGTAAATCCATATTTTGAATCAAAAATCAATCAATTTAATAAGATTCTTAAAAAATAAAAATAGTAATAGAAAACATGAAAAAATTAGTAATTGCTTATAGTGGAGGTTTAGATACATCTTATTGTGCTGTAAGTTTATCCAAAGAATATGATGTACATGCTGTAAGTGTAAATACAGGTGGTTTTTCATCAGATGAAATAAAGCATATAGAAAGTAATGCATATAAAATGGGTGTTACAACTTATAAAAACATTGATGCTGTAGCTACTTTTTACAATAAAGTTGTAAAATATTTAATCTTCGGAAATGTATTAAAAAATGCAACTTACCCTCTATCTGTTAGTGCAGAAAGAATTATTCAAGCAATAGAAATTATTGAATATGCAAAAAGTATTGGTGCAGAATACATAGCTCATGGAAGTACTGGTGCAGGAAATGACCAAGTTCGTTTTGATATGATTTTTCAAACTTTAGCTCCAGGCATCAAAATCATTACTCCAATTAGAGATCAAAAATTAACAAGACAAGAAGAAATAGATTATTTAAAATCTGAAGGGATTGATATGCCTTGGGAAAAATCTAAATATTCTGTAAACAAAGGTCTTTGGGGAACAAGTGTTGGTGGTGTTGAAACTTTAGAGTCTGAAAAACCTTTGCCTAGTGAAGCTTATCCTTCTCAACTAGAAAAAGAAGGAGAAGAAAAAGTAACACTAACATTTAAAAACGGTGAATTTGTTGCTTTAAATGGACAAGTAAATGCACCAGAAGTAAATATTGAAAACCTTAATATTATTGCTTCTCAATATGCTATTGGTAGAGATATTCACGTAGGTGATACTATTGTAGGTACCAAAGGGAGAGTTGGTTTTGAAGCTGCTGCAGCTTTAATTACAGTAAAAGCTCACCATTTGTTAGAAAAACATACCTTAACAAAATGGCAATTACAACACAAAGAATATCTATCTAGTTTCTATGGAATGCATTTACATGAAGGTCAATATTTAGATCCTGTAATGAGAGATACAGAAGCATTTTTACAAAGTTCTCAAAAAATGGTTTCTGGTAATGTTGTTGTAACTTTGAAACCTTATCATTTTTCTTTAGATGGTATTGTTTCTGAACATGATTTAATGTCTAGTAAATTTAGTACTTATGGTGAAGAAAATAAAGCATGGACAGCAGATGATGCAAAAGGATTTATTAAGATTATTGGAAATCAGAACAAAATATATCAACAAGTAAATAATTAATGTTGAATCGTGTAATTGTTAAATTGTAGAGTGTTAGGTTTTTAGAACAGGCTTTTACACAATTAAACAGTTAAACTTTTAAACAATTTTTGAAGTATGAAAAATTTAGAAGTAGGTATTATTGGAGGTGCAGGTTACACAGCAGGAGAATTAATAAGATTGTTATTACATCACCCAAACACAAATATCAATTTTGTATACAGTACTTCTAATGCTGGTAACAAATTGTGTAAAGTTCACCAAGATTTAATAGGTTCTACAGAAATAGAATTTACTCAAGAAATAAATGCTGATGTTGACGTTTTATTTTTGTGTTTAGGTCATGGAAATTCTACCGCTTTTTTAGAAAATAACAGTTTTTCAGAAAACACTAAAATCATAGATTTAAGCAATGATTTTAGATTAGTTGCAGATAAAAATTTCAATGGAAAAGAGTTTATTTACGGTTTACCTGAATTGCAAAAAGAGGCTATTAAATCTGCTAATTATATAGCAAACCCAGGTTGTTTTGCAACAGCTTTACAATTGGCTATTTTACCTTTAGCTGAAAATGGTTTATTAAAAGATGATGTTCATATAAATGCTGTAACAGGAGCAACAGGAGCAGGAACATCATTATCAAAAACAACTCATTTTACGTGGAGAGATAATAACTTTTCGCATTACAAAGCATTCAATCATCAACATTTAGGTGAAATCAATCAAACTGTAAATCAGTTACAAGCTGATTTTGATTCAGAAATTAACTTTATGCCAAATAGAGGTGATTTTTCTAGAGGTATTTTTTCAACAACTTATACCAAGTTTGATGGATCTTTAGAAGAAGCAAAAAAAATATATAAAGAATTTTACAAAGATGCCGCTTTTACCTTTGTTTCTGAAGAAAGTATATTTTTGAAACAAGTAGTAAATACAAACAAGTGTTTGGTACAATTGGAAAAACACGGAAATAAATTATTAATAACAAGTACAATTGATAACCTTTTAAAAGGTGCTTCAGGTCAAGCTATTCAGAATATGAATTTAATGCATGATTTTGAAGAAACGTTAGGTTTAAATTTAAAAGCAAACTATTTTTAAGCCTTGCAAAGGCTTTAAGTACTGAAATTGTTTCAGTAATAAATTTATAAACAGTTTTAACTTTTGAAACATTCAAAATTTGAAACTTTGAAACTAGAAAAAATATGAAAGTAGCAATTATAGGAGCTGGAAGTTTAGGACAATCTATCGCAAAAGGACTATTATCTAAAAAAGTAGTGAGTTCTTTGTATTTAACTAAAAGAAATACATCTTCTTTAGAAAGTTTTAAAAGACATAAAGAAGTTACTTTAACTGCAGATAATACATTTGCTGTTGATAATGCTGATATTATCATTTTTGCAGTTCAACCTAAACATTTAAGCAAAATCTTAGAAAATATAAAATATGTTCTAAGAAAAGAGCAATTGATTATTTCTGTAGCAACAGGGTATTCTATTGGGAAAATCGAAAATATCATAGGTGCAAAACATGCTATAGTAAGAGCTATGCCAAATACAGCTGCTTCTGTACGTCAATCTATGACTTGTCTTTCTTCTAATGAAAAAGGGAAAGAACAAATCGAATTGGCTAAAACTGTCTTTGATAGTTTAGGAATTTCTATGGAAATCCCTGAAGAGCAACTACAAGCTGCAACTGTAATATGTGCTAGCGGAATTGCTTTTTGGATGCGTTTAATTAGGGCTACAACTCAGGGAGCAATTCAATTAGGTTTTGAAGCTGCTGAAGCACATGAATTAGCAATGCAAACTTGTTTTGGTGCTGCTACTTTGTTAAAAAAATCAGGAAATCATCCAGAAGAAGAAATTGATAGAGTTACCACTCCAAGTGGTTGTACTATAGAGGGTTTAAATGAAATGGAACATCAAGGATTGAGTTCTTCATTAATAAAAGGAATCAATGCTTCTTTTGAAAAAATTAACCAAATAAAAACGAAGTAAACAAAAAACCAACCAACCAAAATTACAATTATGCCTCTTTTTAATGTTTACCCACTATATGAAGTAACTCCTGTTAGAGCTAAAGGAGTTTATGTTTACGATGATAATAATACCGAATATTTAGATTTATATGGTGGTCATGCAGTAATTTCTATTGGTCATGCACATACAAAATATGTGGAAGCTATTACCAATCAAGTAAATAATTTAGGATTTTACTCAAATGCTATTCAGAATCCATTACAAAAAGAATTAGCTGATAAAATAGAGCAACTTTCAGGTTGTAAGGATTACGAATTATTTTTATGTAATTCTGGTGCAGAAGCCAATGAAAATGCTTTAAAATTAGCTTCATTTAAAACTGGAAAATCTAGGATAATTGCTTTTAAAAATGGTTTTCATGGGCGAACTTCTGCAGCTGTTGCTGCAACTGACAACCCTAATGTAGTTGCTCCTATCAATGCACAACAGAAAGTTACTTTTTTAGAATTAAATGATATTGAAGGCGTAAAAGCAGAATTAGAAAAAGGTGATGTTTGTGCAGTTATTGTTGAGTTTATACAAGGTGTTGGTGGTTTAGATCAAGCATCAGCAGAGTTCTTTGAACAAGTTGATTTGCTCTGTAAAGCAAATAACACTATGTTTATTGCTGATGAAGTTCAATCTGGATATGGACGTTCTGGAAAATTCTTTGCTTTTCAACATTATAATGTAACTCCAGATATTATTTCTATTGCTAAAGGAATGGGAAATGGTTTTCCTATTGGTGGAATTTTAATTCACCCAAATATCGAAGCTAAATTTGGAATGTTAGGAACTACATTTGGAGGAAATCACTTAGCTTGTGCTGCAGGTTTATCCGTTTTAAATGTAATAGAAGCGCAAAATTTGATAGATAATACCAATGAAATGTCAGCATATTTCATCAAAATTGCTAAAACAATTCCACAGATAAAAAACATTAAAGGAAGAGGATTAATGTTAGGTTTAGAATTTGATTTTGAAGTGGGTGATTTAAGAAAAAAATTAATATACGACTATCATATTTTTACTGGTGGAGCAATGAATAAAAAATTACTAAGAATATTACCTCCTTTAACTGTTAAAAAAGACCATATCAATCAATTTTTCGAAGCATTAATAGACGCTTTAAATTAATATAATGAATACCTTACTTTCCATAGAAACAAGAAATAATGTTTTGCTAACAATGGCAGAACTTTTAGATAAAAATAGAGCAGAAATCATCAGCATCAATAAAAATGATTGCGAGGCTTATAAAGGTGATGACATTTCAATGTTTGATCGTTTAAAAGTGAATAATGCAAAGGTAGATGAAATGATTAAAGCTGCAACGCATTTGGCATCTCAAGAAGACCCTGTAGGTGTAGAACGTTTCAGTTTTAAACACGAAAACGGAATGCAAGTTTATAACAAAACTGCTTCTTTTGGCTCGGTTTTAATCATCTATGAATCTAGACCAGATGTTACTGTAGAAGCTGCTGGAATTGCGTTTAAATCTGGAAACAAAATCTTATTGAAAGGTGGAAAAGAGTCTTTAAATTCAAACCTTAAAATTGTTGAATTATGGCATCAAGCATTAAAACAGCACAATGCATCAACAGATTGGGTAGAATATCTACAGTTTAATAGAACAGAAACTCAAGCCTTTTTAGAAAAACCAACTCAAAAAGTAGATTTAATAGTACCAAGAGGTGGAGAACGTTTAATTGCTTTTGTAAAAAAACATGCAACTTGTCCTGTGATTATCAGTGGACGTGGAAATAATTTTGTCTATGTTTCTAAAGATGCAGATATAGATATTGCTGTTGATGTAATACTAAATGGAAAATCAAAAATATCGGCTTGTAATGCTGTTGATAAAGTTTTAGTTGATGAAAACTTACCAAATAAAAAAACATTCATTACTCAATTAATTGGAAAACTAAATGAATCTAATATTAAGGTTTTAGGTGATAAAATTGTTTCTAAATCGTATCAATTGGAGCAGATTACTTCTGATGATGTTTGGTACGAAGAGTTTTTAGATTATAAAATTGTGATTGGTGAGATTGCTTCAAATGATGCAGTAATTGCAAAAATCAATAAATATTCTGGAGGACATTCTTCATCAATCATCACTAAAAATGAAGCTGAAGCCAAATTGTTCATGGAAAACGTAGATAATGCTGCTGTTTATCATAATGCTTCTACTCGTTTTACTGATGGTGGTCAATTAGGTTTAGGTGGTGAATTAGCAATTAGCACAGACAAATTACATCAACGTGGACCAATTGGTTTGCAACATTTAGTAACCAATAAATGGTATGTTCATGGAAGTGGACAGATTAGATAGAGAATAGAAATATTTAAAAAACTTTGCGTCTCTGCGACTTTGCGAGAAAAAATTTAACAATGCAAAAAAAGAAAAGAATTTTACTAAAAATAGGTTCTAACACATTAACCAAAGAAACCGACAATATCTCTAGAGGGAAAATTGAAGATATTGCAAATCAGATTGCAAAACTGAAAGATTCTTGCGAGTTTATTATTGTAAGTTCTGGTGCAATTGCAGTAGCTAAGCAGTTTGTGAAATTAGAAAGTAAACAAAAAGAAGTTTTCGTAAAACAAGCATTAGCCTCTATTGGTCAGCCTCATTTAATAAGAATTTATCAAGAAATTTTTAGAGAATATGGTTTGTTGAGTTCACAATGCCTCCTTTCTTATTCTGATTTTGAAAAAGATGAAAGCAAGACCAATATTACCAACACCATAAAAGTATTGGTAAACAACAATTACATTCCTATTATTAATGAAAATGACACTGTTGCTACAGATGAAATTAAATTTGGAGATAATGATAAATTAGCGGCACTAACTGCCTCATTATTAGAGGTTGATTTACTGATAATCGCCACTAACACTAATGGAATTTACACCAAAGAATCAATCAAAAACAATACTCCAAAAACCATTGAAGAAGTTACCAATTTTGAAGGTTTAAAAAAAGAGATTGTCAACTCTAAATCTACACATGGAAGTGGAGGAATGCAATCTAAAATTGAAGCTGCTGAAGTAGCCAAAAAAGCAAAAATAGAAACGTGGATTGTAAACGGTTTAGAAGATGACTTTATTACAAATGCTTTTGAAAATAAAGTTCCGTTTACTAGAATAAAATAACAGCAAATGACAAATTATACATCCATAGAAGACATCGAAGATATCAACTCTTGGATTCAAGAAGCTAGAGAAATCAAAGAAAATCCCTTAGCCAATAAAGAATTAGGACAACACAAAACCTTAGGGCTATTATTTTTTAATTCAAGTTTACGTACACGTTTAAGTACACAAAAAGCAGCTTTGAATTTAGGAATGGATCCTATTGTAATGAATGTTTCTGGTGATGCTTGGGGAATTGAGTTTGGAGATGGAACAGTTATGAATGGAAATACAGCAGAACATATTAAAGAAGCTGCTGAAGTAGTTTCTCAATATTGTGATATAATTGCTGTTAGAGCTTTTCCAAGCTTAACTGATAAAGAAAAAGATGAATCTGAACAAGTTTTAAAATCGTTTGTAGAATTCGCTTCAGTGCCAATTGTGAGTATGGAAAGTGCTACTGGTCATCCTTTACAAGGTTTAACTGATGCAATTACAGTTGCCGAAAATACGACTAAAAAGAAACCGAAAGTAGTATTAAGCTGGGCTCCTCACATTAAAGCATTACCTCACGCAGTTGGAAATAGCTTTGTACAAGCAATGCAAAAAATGAATGTTGATTTTGTTATTGTAAATCCTGAAGGATATAATTTATCACCAGAAATCACAAAGGATACACCTATTTATCATAATCAAGAAGAAGCTTTTAAGGATGCAGATTTTGTGTATACCAAAAACTGGAGTTCTTATGAAGATTATGGAAAAGTTCTAAATACAGATCCCAATTGGATGATTACAAAAGATAAAATTGGAGATGCAAAATTTATGCACTGTTTGCCTGTAAGAAGAAATGTAGTTGTAGAAGATGCTGTTTTAGATTCTGATAGTTCTTTAGTCATAGAACAAGCCAATAACAGAACCTATGCTGCTCAATTGGTGTTGAAAAAAATATTAGAAAATGCCTAAAGAAAAGCTATCAATCATAAAAATTGGAGGAAATATTATTGAAAACGAAAAATCGTTATCTAGTTTTCTTGAATTGTTTTCAAACCTTGATGGAAAGAAAATCTTGGTTCATGGAGGAGGAAAACGTGCAACTCATATTGCATCAAAATTAGGAATTGAATCTAAAATGGTAAATGGTAGACGTATTACAGATGCTGCTACTTTAGAAGTTATTACAATGGTTTATGGTGGTTTGGTAAACAAAAATATTGTGGCTAAATTACAAGCATTAGATACTGATGCAATAGGTTTAACAGGTGCAGACATCAATAGTATTAAATCTGATAAAAGACCCGTAAAAGAAATTGATTTTGGTTTTGTAGGCGATGTTAAAAAAGTTGCAACAAAATCAGTTGAAAAATTGATTAAAGCTAATTTTACGCCTGTTTTTTGTGCAATTACTCACGATGGAAATGGACAATTATTAAACACAAATGCAGACACCATTGCAAGTACAATAGCAGTAGGAATGAGTAAAATTTATGATACTTCCATTTATTATTGTTTTGAATTAAATGGCGTTTTACAAGATTTTAATGATAAAGAATCTGTAATCAAAAATATTAATTCAGAAACGTATCAAGAATTATTAAAAGAGGAAGTTATTTCTGATGGAATGATTCCTAAATTAGACAATTGTTTTGATGCACTAAATAATGGTGTTCAAAAAGTACATATTGGAAATACATCTATGTTGACCAAAGAAAATGATAATTTTACGACAATAACCTTATAAAATGGATATTCAAAAATTAACTGAAGACGCAATTTCATTATTGAAAAGTTTAATTGAAACGCAATCATTTTCTACTGAAGAAGAAAATACAGCAAAATTAATTGAAGCTTGGTTTATTCAGAATGAAATTCCGTTTAAAAGAACAAAAAATAATATTTGGGCAACTAACAAACATTTTGATGAAAGCAAACCAACGATGTTGTTAAACTCTCATCATGACACTGTTCTTCCAAATTCCGCTTACACAAGAAATCCTTTTAAGGCTGATGTAGAAGATGGGAAATTATATGGTTTAGGTTCTAATGATGCTGGAGGTTGTTTGGTTTCGCTAATGGCAACTTTTACAAATTTTTACGCACAAGAAAACCTAAAATACAATTTAGTAATTGTAGCTTCTGCAGAAGAAGAAAATTCTGGTCCTGATGGATTAAACAGTATGTTAAAGATAATACCACATATTGATGTAGCTATTGTTGGGGAACCTACTTTAATGAATTTGGCAGTAGCTGAAAAAGGTTTAGTTGTTTTTGATGCTGTTGTAGAAGGAACTCCAAGTCATGCTGCACATCCAAATAATAACAATTCCATTTACAATACCATTGAGGTTTTACAATGGTTTAAAGATTTTAAATTTGAGAAATCTTCTAATGCTTTGGGTGATGTAAAAATGACAGTAACTCAAATTAATGCTGGAAAACAACACAATGTTGTTCCTGCACATGTTGATTTGGTTGTTGATGTTCGTGTAAATGATGCGTATTCAAATCAAGAAATTGCAACTATTTTACAAGAAAAATCTCCTTGCACAAAAATTATTCCTCGTAGTTTGAGATTGAATTCTTCTGCAATTTCTACAGATCACGATTTGGTAAAAGCAGGAATAGCAATGGGAAGAAAAACATATGGATCACCAACATTGTCAGATCAAGCAGTTTTAAGTTGTCAATCTTTAAAATTAGGACCTGGAGATAGCACACGTTCGCATTCTGCTGATGAATTTATTTATTTAAATGAAATTGAAGAAGGAATAAGAATATACGTTGAATTGTTGAAAAAGTGTTTATATGTGTAGTCGTTTAACTGTTTAAAAAACAGCACGTAAATGCATCAACAAAACAACAATTACACGATTAAACAAATACACGATTAAAACAAATACACAAATAAACAGAACACCATATGAAACTTTGGGATAAAGGATTTTCAATAGACAAACAAATAGAAAACTTTACAGTTGGTAATGATAGAGAAATCGACATTCATATTGCAAAATATGATGTTCAAGCTTCTTTAGCACATGCTATTATGTTAGAATCTATTGGAATTATTTCTGCTGATGAATTAACAGACTTGAAAAAAGGTTTAAGTGAATTAGCATCAGATATTGAAAATGGAACATTTGTAATTGAACCTTCTTTTGAAGATGTACATTCTAAAATTGAATGGGAATTGACTAACAAATTAGGTGAAGTTGGTAAAAAAATTCACACAGCTCGTTCTAGAAATGATCAAGTTTTAGTGGCTCTTCAATTATATTATAAAGAGAATTTAGCCAATGTAAATGATAAAGTAAAATCATTATTTGATACACTTTTAAATCTTGCTGAAACTCATAAAAAAGCTTTATTACCTGGTTACACACACTTACAAGTAGCTATGCCTTCTTCTTTTGGATTGTGGTTTTCTGCTTATGCAGAATTACTAATTGATGATGTGTATGTGTTAAATGCAGTTTCTAAAGTTGTAGACCAAAATCCTTTAGGTTCAGCTGCTGGTTATGGAAGCTCCTTCCCTATTGATAGAGAATTAACGACAAAAGAACTTGATTTTGCAACATTAAAATACAACGTAGTTGCTGCACAATTAAGTAGAGGGAAAAGTGAACGTTCAATTGCTGCTGCTTTAGGTGGATTATGTAATACAATGGCACGTTTTGCAATGGATGTATGCTTGTATATGAGTCAGAATTTTGGATTTATTTCTTTTCCTGATGAATTAACCACAGGAAGTAGTATTATGCCACATAAGAAAAATCCTGATGTATTTGAATTAATTCGTGGAAAATGTAACAAAATTCAGGCTTTACATTCTGAAATGCTATTGATTACTAACAATTTACCTACTGGTTATCATAGAGATTTTCAATTATTAAAAGAAAATATTATTGCTGCTTTTGAAGATGTAAAAGATATTTTAGACATCTTTAATTACTCAATTCAACAAGTAATTGTAAAAGATATTGATTTGAATGATGAAAAGTATCAGTATTTATTTACAGTAGATTCTATCAACAATTTAGTAGTAGAAGGAATGTCTTTTAGAGAAGCTTACCAAAAAATTGGTGGTCAAGTACAAGCAGGAACTTACAAACCAGATTTAGGAAAACAACACTCACATTTGGGGAGTATTCATAATTTAGGCTTAGATAAAATCAAAGAAAAATTTCCAAAATAAAAAATCAACTAAACCAAACTTTATAAAATGAAAATAGGAATATTAAAAGAATTACAAAAGGGAGAAAACCGAGTATCTCTTTCCCCTTTCATTACAAAAAAATTGATTGAAAAAGGTTTTGAAATTTTTGTTGAAAATGGTGCAGGTGAAAACTCTTTGTACAAAGATGAAGATTTTATAAAAGCTGGTGCTCAAACTACTTCTAGAGAAAAAGTATTTGAAACTGCTCAAGTACTTGTTAAAATAAATCCTTTTGATTATGATGATTTAAAATTCGTTCAAAAAAGGCATATTTTAATGAGTCAGTTATTTCATAAATCTAGTCCAGAATTAATCAAAGCAATTTCTGAAAAAGGAGCTACTGCTTTTTCTATGGATGCAATGCCTAGAATTTCTAGAGCACAAGATATGGACGTTTTAAGTTCGCAAAATAATTTAGCAGGTTACAAAGCCGTTATTTTAGGAGCCTATAAAATGACAAAAATCTTTCCATTAATGATGACTGCAGCTGGTACAATTACACCTTCTAAAGTGTTAATTTATGGAGTTGGAGTTGCTGGTTTACAAGCAATTGCCACTGCAAAAAGATTAGGTGCTGTTGTTGAAGCTACAGATATTAGAACAGAAACAAAAGAACAAACAGAGTCTTTAGGAGCTAAATTTATATCAGTAGAAAACAATACTGAAGAATCTGAAGGAGGATATGCAAAAGAAGCCTCAGCAGAATATGTAAAAAGACAAAAAGAAGCTGTAAATAAATCTTTATTTCAAGCAGATCTGGTAATTACAACTGCTAATATCCCTGGAAAAAAAGCGCCAACATTAATTACAAAAGAGCAAGTTAGTCAAATGAAAAACGGTGCTGTTATTATTGATATTGCTGCAGACCAAGGAGGTAATTGTGAGCTTAGTGTATTAAATGACACTATCATTCATAATGGAGTAAAAGTAGTAGGAACTTCTATATCTCTTCTAAGTGTTTCTACAAATGCTAGTGAATTATATGCAAAAAACATTTATAATTTTATCATTCATCTTACTGAAGATTTAAATTTTAAATGGGATTTAGAAGAAGAAATAACAAACGAAACACTTATCGTTCAAGACGGAGTTCAACGTAAAAATTAAAACAAATTATGAAAGAAATTTTAGAATTTATTCAAAACAACCTGCAAATATTTTACATTATCATTTTAGCAACTTTTGTTGGTATAGAAGTTATAAAAAGTATTCCTGCAGTTTTACACACACCTTTAATGTCTGGTGCAAATGCATTGAGTGGTGTAGTAATAGTTGGTGCAATTTTAGTAATGCTGCACTCTGACCCTACTGATTATTTAGCATTAGGTCTTGGGTTTATTGCTGTTGTACTTGGAGTATTAAATGTTGTAGGCGGTTTTGCTGTTACCAACAGAATGTTAGAAATGTTTAAAAAGAAGAAATAATGAATATTATATTAAGTATTATATATCTAATTTCAGCAGTAACATTTATTGTTGGTTTAAAAAAATTAGGGCATCCAGACACTGCAAAATCAGGAAATTTAATTGCAGCTACAGGAATGGGGTTAGCAATTGTCGGAACCATTTTTATTCACGACTTACAAGTACCTACTATCATTTATGTGTTAATTGGTATTGCTTTATTATTAGGAACCGTTATTGGGTGGTTAATCGCAATAAAAGTTGAAATGACAAAGATGCCAGAATTGGTATCGTTATTTAATGGTTTTGGTGGAGCAAGTGCTGCTTTAATTGGTTTGGTTGAATTTGGTAATTCAGATATAAGCACAACAAATAACTCAATAGTAATTACCATTTTATCTGCAATTGTAATTGGTGCAATTACCTTTTCTGGTAGCTTAATTGCTTGGGGAAAATTAAATGGTAAAGTAAAAAGTGTTATTAAGATTCCACAATACAATATTGTTAATAATTTATTTATCATCGGAATTATTGCTTTGGGAGCCTATTTAGTAATTGGGAATATTGAAAGTCCAATTTTACTTTATGGTATTTTAATAGCAGGATTGATATATGGTATTCTATTTGTGCTTCCAATTGGAGGAGCAGATATGCCTGTTGTAATTTCTTTATTGAATTCATTAACAGGTATTGCAGCAGCTATAACAGGAGTTTTATATGATAATAAGGTAATGCTTGTTGGAGGTATTTTAGTGGGTTCTGCAGGAATAATACTAACTATTGCTATGTGTAAAGCTATGAATAGAACTTTGTTTTCTGTAATTTTTGGTTCATTTACAGCTAATGCTGGTCCAGAAGGCACAAACAAAGCTTTAGGCTCTATTAAAAGTACAACTGCAAGTGATTCTGCAATAATGATGAATTATGCTCAAAACGTTACCATAGTTCCTGGTTATGGATTGGCTGTAGCACAAGCACAACATGTTATTCATGAATTAGAAGAGCTTTTAGTTGGAAAAGGTGTAAATGTAAAATACGCTATTCATCCTGTTGCAGGAAGAATGCCTGGACATATGAATGTTTTATTGGCTGAATCTAATGTAGATTATAGTATGTTGGTTGAAATGGAAGATATTAATCCACAATTTAAAAATACGGATGTAGTTTTAGTTGTTGGTGCCAATGATGTAGTAAACCCTGCTGCACATAATGATCCTTCTAGTCCTATTTATGGTATGCCAATTTTAGACGTAGAGAACGCTAAACATATTATTGTAAATAAACGTAGTATGAAAGCTGGTTATGCAGGAATTGAAAATGAATTGTTTTATAATGATAAAACTTCAATGCTATTTGGTGATGCTAAAAATGTAATTACAGATTTAGTAGCAGAATTAAAGAATATGTAATTTATAAAATAAAAAATCAAATAGGGATTTTTATATAATTAATAATTCCTATTTGATTTACTTCTATAATACTTTTAAAATTTTATATTTAACAATTAATTAAAAAAAAGTGATTTATGTTTTGGTATCACCAAGATTTGGAACGATTGGAAAGAGAAATAGAAGCGTTGGAATACGAACCTAAATTGGTGTTTTATGGTAGTTCTACATTTACTTTATGGAGTGATGTAATCTCCATTTTCAAAGAACATAGTCCTGTTAACTTAGGCTTTGGTGGTTCAACTTTAGCTGCCTGTACTTGGTATTTTGAACGAGTTTTTAAAAAGATTGAAAATCCTGAATCTATTATAATTTATGCTGGTGATAATGATTTAGGAGAAGGTAGACATCCAGAAGAAGTGGTACTTTTTATGGAAAATCTATTGCTTAAAATTAGAGAAAAATATAATAATGTAAAAGTTACTTGTGTTTCTATAAAACCTAGTATTGCCAGAATACATTTACAAGAAAGTATACATTATACAAATGCTTGTATGAAAGCTTTAATGTTTAAAGATGAAAATTTTTATTATATCAATATTTTCAAAGCCTTATTGGATGAGAATGGAAATCCTAATTCGAATTATTTTATTGAAGATGGTTTACACTTTAATGAAAATGGATATGAAATTTTAAGAAATACATTGCAAAATCATCCAGAAATATTTCCAGAAAAAGTGCTTCAAGAAATTTAGTTAAAAAAATATAATCCTCCAAAAACGTTATGAAAAGAGAATATCATAAATGGTACAGCCATCATCTTGAAAAAGATATGGAATTGCTCATTTTTGGTCATTCTGGTGCTAAAGTTTTGTTTTTCCCTCCAAGAATGGGTCGTTTTTATGATTATGAAAACTGGAAAGTTATAAAAGCTTTAGAGCAAAAAATAAACAATGGAGATTTACAGGTATTTTGTGTTGATAGTGTAGATTTGGAGTCTTTCTACAATAGTTTTGCACATCCAGGTTATCGTATTTATAGGCATATTCAGTATGAAAAATATGTTTTAGAAGAAGTTTTACCACTTGCCAATTTAATTAACTCAAATACTAATGTTATATCTGCAGGGTGTAGTTTAGGTGCTTATCACGCTGTAAATGTTGCAATGCGTCATCCAGAGCTATTTTGTAAAGTTGTAGGAATGAGTGGTCGATATGACCTAACAGAATCAAAAGAATATTTTGAAGATTTACTCAGTGATTTTCATAATGATTTTGTATATTTTAATATGCCAAATCAATATTTAAAAAATCTTGAAGATTCAAATTTAATTCAAATAATTGATAAAATGGATATTATTTTAGCCATTGGAAGAGAAGATCCTTTTTTAGAAAGTAACTATGTGCTATCTAAAATTTTAAACGAAAAAGGAATTTCTCATCAAGTTTTTGAATGGGATGAAAGAGCCCACAAAGCAAGATACTGGAAAAAAATGGTTCAAATTTATTTTTAGAATAGATTTACCTAAATAATCTCTTTAATAAAGCTCTAACAAATTCGTAGGGAGGCATTCTTAGTTGAATTTGTAAATCTTCAACTAAAGTAGTTTCTTCATCTAAAAACTTTAGTATATTTTTTGGGTGATTGTTTTTAAACATATATCCAAAAATTGTAGCACCTAGATGATTTTTTTCATGAAGTATATCGAGCAATAGTAAATCATAAAACCAAAATCTAGTTTTTTTATGGAATAAATCTAATTCCCTTTTTGACTTTAAATGATTCATTAACTCAGTCGTTTTTTTCATTGTATTTTTGAATGTAAAACCTGTACTAGCTTTAGACCACCCTCCAGCAGTACCAATATTTATCCTGTTTTTAGAATTTACATTCCAAAATTCATAGCATGTCATTGGTATTGAACCTTGTTCTTTTTCTACTATTTTATATTCGCTAACTCCTTTATCTTTTAGATAGTTTTCTATGGCTATTTTATATTCGGTAAAAGAGAGTAGTTCTGATGAAAACAAAGTGTACTCAAAAAGCGCTTCATTTTTTGAAGAAGGTAAAACATACATAAAACGTGTATTTCCTTTTTGTGGTATTGCAAAATCCATAAAAGTAGCAACATTTTTATCAAAAGTATCTTCTTTTGTTTTTATAAAAAACCCAACAAAGTGTTGTTGTAAAACTGGGTATTTATTTTGTTTTGTATAATCATCAGAAAACAAAATACTATTGATTACATTTTTTGAATAAAATGTATGATTTAAAGTAACTACTTTCGCGTTTTCTATTTCTTGAAAAATGTTGGATACCTGATCTTTATAGAAAGTAAAATTTGTTTTGAGATCTAAAATTTTCCAAATTTTAGAATAAAAATCGGAGCTTCTTATCATTTTATATTGATAAGGATTTATACTTTCTTGCTTATCTATAGTATCATTTTTAAAAATAATTTGTTTCCAAGATATTTTTACTATTTCATCCCATTTTCCATTTTCTTCTTCCCAAAAACACCAAGTTCTATCGTTTTGAGACTTCTTTTCTTTGTCAATAATTAGAATAGACTTATCGTCAAAAAAACGATCAATTGCCATTTTATAAGCCAACATTAAACCAGAAGCACCAGCACCAACAATTATATAATCGTATTTTGTTTTTGTTGGCATTAAGTAAAATTAAATTAAAATGGTAAAATTAATTGGTGTATTGTTTAAAATATTTGAAGGGTACAAACAACATTCCAAAACATTGGCTATCTTCTTTTCCCATATTTTTATGATGTATTTTGTGAGCCTTTCTTAAACCTTTTAGGTACCAATTATTAGTTCTTTTAAACCAACTAAATCTTTGATGAATAAGTACATCATGTACTAAAAAATAGGCAATTCCATAGCATAAAATACCCAATCCAATAAAAAACAAATATGTATGTATTGTATAAGTCCCAAAATAAAACAATGCCATACTTGGTATTGCAAAAACAATAAAAAAAGCATCATTCTTTTCAAAAACATGAGGATAACCAGGTTCATGATGGTCTTCATGTAAAAACCAACCAAAACCATGCATCACATATTTATGTGTACACCAAGTGATACCTTCCATTAACAAAAAAACACCTAAAGTGATTAGAAAAAACATCTTTATATAATATTCAATTTATATTTCACATAACTTCTTGCCAATAAATTTATTTTCATTGGGTCAGAAATACGAATTCGTGTATCCATAATTTTTTCTGATGGTACAGCTTTTAACTTTTTTAATAACCTTCTGTAATATCTGTAAGCCATATATACTCCAAATTTAGCTTCGACAGGTAATTTTAAAACTCCATTTTTAAAAGCATAATTAAAATCAGCTTCAATTTCATCAATAATTAACTGTTTTGAATCTGCATTTAGTTCACCTAGATTTACATTTGGAAAATAAGAACGATTTAAAACCTCATAATCATCTTTTAAATCACGTAAAAAATTTACTTTCTGAAAAGCAGATCCTAAGCGCATTGCAGCATCCTTTAATAAATCATACTTTTTATCATCACCATCTACAAATACCTTTAAACACATTAACCCTACTACATCAGCTGAACCATAAATATACTCATCATATTCAGCTTTTGTTTTATATTGAGTTTTATGTAGGTCTGCTTTCATACTTTTTAAGAAAGCTTGTACCATTTCATCAGGTATATTATAACGAGTAACCGTTTGTTGAAAAGAGTTTAAAATTGGGTTTAAACTAATGCCTTGTTCTTTAGCAAGATAATAATCTCTTTCAAAATTAGCCATCAATACTTCTTTATCGAAGTTATGAAAAGTATCTACAATTTCATCTGCAAAGCGAACAAAACCATAAATATTGTAGATATCTTTTCTGATTTTAGGTGATAACATATTTACAGCCAAAGAAAAAGAAGTGCTATATTGTTTTGTTACCAATTTACTACAATCGTTTGATACACTATCAAATAATGATTTCATACTAATTTTGTTTTTGTTTAATTAAATCTGCTGCTATTTTTCCGGAAATTAATGCTGGAGGAACCCCAGGACCAGGCACAGTTAATTGTCCTGTAAAATACAAATTATTTACTTTACTACTCTTTATTTTTGGCCTTAAAAAAGCTGTTTGTAATAGGGTATTTGCCATTCCATAGGCATTCCCTTTATAAGAATTGTATTCTTGTTCAAAATCTTTTACACAAAAAGATCTTTTAAACAAAACACTTTTTCTCACTTTTTGATTTGTCAATTCCTCAAATCGATCCATAATTTTATGGAAATATTGCTCTCTCAATTCATCAGTATCTTCAATACCTGGTGCTAAAGGAATTAAGAAAAAACCTGCTTCTTTACCTTCTGGAGCAGAAGTTTTATCTGTCATAGACGTAAAGTTTGCATAAAAAAGTGGCTCTGTTGGCCATTTTGGATTATCATAAATTTCTTCAGCATGGGCATCAAAATCTGAATCAAAAAACAATGTATGATGACTCGCATTTTTTATTTTTTTATCAAAACCAACATAGAATAACAAAGATGAAGGCGCAAATGTTTTTTTAGACCAATAAGATTCAGAATATTGTCTTAAATTTTTATCTAATAATGTTTCTGTGTGATGATAATCTGCACCACTAAGTACTAAATTAGTGTTTATTTGTTTTCCATTAACAAGTAACCCTTTTACATCTTTATTACTATCAACTAAAATTTTTTCAACATTCGCATTTACTTCAAATTTTACGCCTAAACTTTTTGCTAAAGTTATCATTCCTTCAATTACTTTGTACATTCCTCCTCTTGGATGCCAAGTTCCTAAGCCAAAATCGGCATAATTCATAAAGTTATAAAAAGCTGGTGTATTACTAGGTTTGGCTCCTAAAAACAAAACTGGAAATTCTAAAATCTGAATTAATTTAGGACTTTTGATGTTTTTTCTAACTTGTTTTCTTATAGTTGAAAAAAATTGAGTAACTCTAGCAATTGTAGTGGTTGTAACCAACTCTAAAGGAGAAATTCCTGGTTTATAAACCAAGTCTTTTATAGCTGTATCATAATTAGATTTAGCAGAACCAAGAAAACTTTTTAAATGTTTACTACTTCCTTTTTCTTCTTTTTCAAATAAATCATAAATTTCATCTAATTTATCAGAAATACAAATCGAATCTTTTTTACCAAAATACACTTCATATCCTGGACTTAATTTATCTAAAGTATAGTAGTCAGATGGTTTCTTTCCAAAATCGGCAAAAAAACGTTCAAAAACATCAGGCATCCAATACCAAGAAGGTCCCAAATCAAATGTAAAGCCATCTTTTTTATATTGTCTAGCTCTTCCTCCTAAAGACTCATTTTTCTCTAAAACAGTAACATTGTAACCTTCTTTAGATAAATAACAAGATGCTGCAAGTGCAGAAAAACCAGAACCTATAATGTAAATATTTTTGTTCATTAAAAAATTTTGTTTAACAAATATACATATTAATCAAGCAAAACTTCAAAAAGATTTAGATTTTATAAGACTTTTAACAAATCATAAATAGAATTGTGTAATTGAATATTATCATTCAACTCTAAATGTCTTACTTTTTCTACTTTTCTTCCAACTGCAATAAATTGATTATTTGTATTATCCATTACCTCAGCGATTTCATTGAAATAATCTTCAATTTTATCATCATAAGGCTTAATAGTTAGTGAAGATATAAAACAAATTTCACGATTGCTCTCTAAAAAGTAATTTAAATTATTAAGAGGTAAACTTTGTCCTAAATAAATTGTGTGATGACCTCTTAAAACTAATTCATAATTTAAATATAAAAGTCCTAATTCATGAATTTCATTTTCAGGCAGAAATAAGACATATGTTTTATTAGTATCACTAATACTATATTGTAATTTTTCGGTGTTTATTTGAATTTTCTGGGCTATTAAATTGGATATAAAATGCTCATGAGCTGGCAATAAAGTTTCTGTTTGCCATAATAAACCAATATGATCTAAAAAAGGAATAAAAATATCTTTAAAGATTTCTCTAAATGTTTTCTTATGTAATAACTTATTATAAGTATTATTAAAGAGAATTTTATCAAATTGAAACATAGCTATTTTCAACGCATTTATTGCTTCATCATTTATAGCTAAATCAAAAGCCAATTCTCTAGACTTGGTAGTAATGTCTTCATCAGACATTGCTGCAATTTTTGAGATTTTAAACTTATTATTATTTAATAGAACTATATTTAAAAGTTTCGTTAGATTATCTGGAGTGTAATACCTAATATTTGTTTCTGTTCTTTTAGGCTGAAGCAAATTATAGCGTTTTTCCCAAATTCTTATGGTATGCGCTTTTATTCCAGAAATATTTTCAAGGTCTTTAATTGTAAAATCCTGCTTAATATTGTTCAATTTATATCATTTTAGATTCAACAAATTTAATACTTTTATTTTTAACTTAAATTTATTTATGAAAATTGTAACATTTTATATTATTTTACTACTTATAGATAAACTAACTATTACTTAAGTGCAAAAAGATTTAGAAATTAAATTTTTATCGGACTTTGAACAAAATCAAAATATAGCACATAAAATTTGTAGATTATATACTACAAATGCTGATGCTCATAAAGATTTGTTTCAAGAAATTACCATTCAACTTTGGAAAAATTACCCAAAGTTTAGAGGAGATTCTAAATTTAGTACTTGGATGTATAGAGTAGCATTAAATACAGCTATTTCTCTGTATAGAAAATCTACTAGAACTGTAAAAACTCAGGATATAAGTGATTTTGCTTATAAAATTAAAGCAACTGATTATGATGATACTGAAGAAAGACAATTAAAAGAATTATATAAAGCAATACATAAATTGAATGACATTGAAAAAGCATTAATATTCTTGTATTTAGAAGATAAACCTTACAAAGAAATTTCTGTAACATTAGGTATTTCTTCTGTAAATGCAAGGGTAAAAATGAATAGGGCAAAAGAAAAATTAAAAAATATACTAAACCCATAATTTATGGATGTATTAGAAAAATATAAAAAGACCTGGGAAAATCAACCAGAAGAAACCAGTAAGTTTAACACTGCTGAGATTTATAATTTAGCACATTCCAAATCATCTTCTATTGTAAAATGGATTTTTATTATTGGAATTTTAGAATTTATTTTTTGGGCTGGATTAAATCTAATTATTCCAGATAGTTTTTACAAAGTTTATGAAGATATTAATTTAATGGGATTCCTTAATGTATTTATGGTATTTCATTATGTTATTATTGTTGTATTCTTATATTTATTTTACAACAATCATCAAAGGGTTTCTCTTACTGACAATACTAAAAAATTGATGAAAAATATTCTAAGAATTCGAAAAACAGTAAAATATTATGTAATCTATAATTTAGCAACCGTATTTTTAACTAGTATTGTTATAAATGTTATACTTTTTTCTGATTCTGATAAATTAATGGAAACTATGAATCCTAAAAGTTTGGCTATGGATATGAACCAAGTTATGACGATTACAATTGTTAGTCAATTAATAGCATTAATAATTATATTAGTTTTTTTATGGCTGTTTTATAAAGTAGTTTATGGAATTTTATTAAAAAAACTAAACAAAAATTATAAAGAATTGGCTAAATTAGATGCTTTATAATTATAAATTATTTTATGAAAAAGTATCTCTTATTTTTATCCTTAAGTATTTCTTTCATTTCTTTTTCTCAAAAATCTGATTTTTGGGAAAATGTTCAATTTGGTGGTGGATTTACCTTGGGTTTTGGTACTCAAACTACTATAGGAATCTCTCCTAGTGCCATTTATAATTTTAATAATGGTTTTGCTCTTGGAGCAGGACTTGGATATTTGCATCAAAGTATTGGGTCTTTTTCTACAAGCGCCTTTAATACTAGTTTAATTGGGCTATATCAAACAAATTTTGGAATTCAATTATCAACAGATTTTGATTATTATTTTGCAAATCAAAATGATGTAAATGGTAATGAATTTAACACAAATTTCCCTGCATTACACTTAGGTATTGCTTATAACCAAGGTAGATTTGCTTTTGGTATTCGATATGATATTTTATATGATGAAGATAAAAGTATTTTCGCTTCTCCTATTTCACCAGTTGTTCGTTTTTATTTTTAGAAATTTCTCAATTCTTTTAGCAAAACCTGATGCATATCATCAGTATAATCTAAATGTGTAACAATTCTAATTTTTCCTTCGCCCATAGGTGTTAAAAGAATATTTTTTTTCGCCATTTTACTTATAAAATCATCTGAACCAATTTTATCATCTACATAAAAGACTAAAATATTAGTTTCAACAGGTTCTAATTTTGTTATGTAAGAACAGCCTTCTAAAACAGTTGCTATTTCTTTCGCTTTTTTGTGATCTTCAGCCAAACGTTGTACATTATTATCTAAGGCATAAATACCTGCTGCTGCTAAGAAACCAACCTGTCTCATTCCTCCTCCTAATAATTTTCTGAGGCGTAAAGCATGTTTTATATTATTTTTAGAACCTAAAAGTAGAGATCCTATTGGAGCTCCTAAGCCTTTAGAAAGACAAATTGATATGGTATCAAACAAGTGTCCATATTGTTTTGGTGTTTCACCTTTTACCACTAGTGCATTAAATAAACGAGCCCCATCTAAATGAAAAGCTAAACTATTATTTCTAGCAATTTTTTCTATTTTTTCAATTTCATTAAAATCCCAACAAGCTCCTCCTCCTTTATTTGTGGTGTTTTCTAAACAAATTAATTTAGTATATGGCAAATAGATTTCTGGTTTTACAGCAGCTACTTCTTCAATTTGATTAGCTGTAAACATACCTCTTTTTCCATCAATCAATTTACAAGTGACTCCAGAATTAAAAGCGACTCCACCACTTTCGTAATTGTAAATATGAGCATATTTATCACAAATTACCAAATCTCCAGGTTGCGTATGTAACTTTATTGCTACTTGGTTTGCCATTGTTCCTGAAGGAAAAAAAAGTGCAGCTTCCATTCCAAACATTGTGGCTGCTTTTTTTTCTAGCTCATTTACTGTTGGATCCATTTTAAAAACATCATCACCAACTTTTGCACTCATCATAGCTTCCAACATCCCTTTCGTTGGTTTGGTTACTGTATCTGAAATTAAGTCTATTATCATTTAATTTTCAATTGTTTTTATTTTAACTATCTTAATCATTGTAGCATTATATATTTTTTGAATGCCTTCAGGTTTTTTATTTTGAATGATTTCTTTGATTTCGTTCAACTTAAACAACACAATTGCATTGAATTGTTTCTATTGATTTTTATGAGCTCCTAAATAAAATAATTATTCTAAAACTTTATTAATAATTACCTTTTGTAATTCCTTTTTGAAGATTTTCTCCTGATTTTTTTTATAAAAACTAAGAATAGCCTTCAAAATTAGCTGAAACAAAAAATAAAAGTAGTTTTTTCATCATTTTAAATATTTCTATAAATCTATGAAATAAAGGATTGGTTTTAAAACGAGATTTCTTAAAATTTCATTTATTTTTGTTCGACTTATGATTACACAAGACCAACTGAAAGATATTGCTACTAGAATTGAGAAATTAAAATCTTATTTAGAGATTGATAAAAAACTCATAGAAATAGCTAATGAAGAAGAAAAAACAGCTAACCCAGACTTTTGGAACGACCCAAAAGCTGCAGAAGTTGTCATGAAAGAATTACGTTTCAAAAAAAAGTGGGTTGAAGATTACAAAAAAGCAATTACTTTAAACGAAGATGTAAATGTTTTGTATGAATTCTATAAAGAAGGTGAAATTGATGAAAATGAAGTTATAGAACAATTTGAAAATACAAGTACATTTTTAGAAGATATTGAATTTAAAAATATGCTTTCTGAGGAAGGTGATTCTTTATCTGCAACCCTACAAATTACAGCAGGAGCTGGAGGAACAGAATCTTGTGATTGGGCTGAAATGTTATTTAGAATGTATACAATGTGGGCAGAAAAACAAGGTTATAAACTAAAAACATTAAACTATCAAGCAGGAGATGCTGCAGGTATAAAAACGGTTACTTTTGAGGTAGATGGAGATTATGCCTTTGGTTGGCTTAAAGGTGAAAATGGTGTACATAGATTAGTTCGTATTTCTCCTTTTGATAGCAATGCAAAACGTCATACAAGTTTTGCTTCTGTTTACGTTTATCCTGTAGCTGATGATTCTATTGAAATAGATGTAAACCCTGCTGATATAGAGATTACAACTGCACGTTCTAGTGGTGCAGGTGGTCAGAATGTAAATAAAGTAGAAACAAAAGTACAACTACATCACAAACCCACAGGAATTCAAATACAGTGTTCTAATTCACGTTCACAACATGACAATAGGGCTACAGCCTTGCAAATGTTAAAATCTCAACTATATGAAATTGAATTGCAAAAAAGATTGGCTGCAAGAGATGAGATTGAAGCTAATAAAATGAAAAATGAATGGGGAAGTCAAATCAGAAATTATGTAATGCATCCTTATAAATTAGTTAAAGATGTAAGAACTGCGCACGAAACAGGAAATGTAGATGCTGTAATGGATGGAAATATTAATAGTTTCCTAAAAGCTTATTTAATGTTGAATGGACAAAAGAGTAGTTAGGTGTTAGGTGTTAGGTGTTAGGTGTTAGGTGTTAGGTGTTAGGTGTTAGGTGTTAGGTGTTAGGTGTTAGGTGTTAGGTGTTAGGTGTTAGCGAAAATGAAAATTCTGAAACTAAACAACTGAAAAACTTTGAAACTTTGAAACTTTGAAACTTTGAAACTAAAAAAAATGATAAAAATATACCACAATCCAAGATGCAGAAAATCTAGAGAAGGCTTAGAAATTTTAGAAAATTCAAATAAAGAATTTGAAATTGTTAAATATTTAGAAGAAATTCCTTCTGAAAAAGAACTTACGGAAATTATTAAGTTATTGAACATCTCTCCTATTCAATTAGTTCGAAAAACAGAAAAAATTTGGAAAGAAAATTACAGAGGTAAAGAATTGTCGGATGCTGATGTTATAACTGCAATGATAAAAAATCCAAAGTTAATTGAAAGACCAATTGTAATTAAAAACAATAAAGCTGTTATTGGAAGACCTCCTGCTAATATTTTAGAAATCATCTAAATTTAGCTCCTCATAAATTGTTTAACTTTTTTTTAACTTCTTTAAACTAAACTTAAACAGACCTTTGTTGTCTAAACAAAAAAACTCATTTTGATTAAAAAAATTATTCTCTTCTTTTGTTTGTTATCTTCTGTAATATTGTTTTCACAAAGAACTCAAAACTCAAAACAAATTTCTATTTCAGGAAAAGTTGTAGATGCTAATTCCAATCAAGCTTTAGAATATGCAACTATTGTGATAAAAAATCCTAATACAAATAAAGTTTTTGGTGGAATTACTGACATTAATGGTAAGTTTAATATAAAAACTCCAATAGGAACTTATAAAATAAGTATAGAATTTATTTCTTTTAAATCAAAAAAATATCCTACTCAAAACATTACTAAAAACTTAAATTTAGGAATCATTAAACTCTCTGAAGATTTAAGCTCTTTAGATGAAGTTGTTATCATTGCAGAAAAAACGACTGTAGATATTCGTTTGGATAAAAAAGTATTTAATATTGGTAAAGATTTATCAATTCGTGGTGGAAATGCAAGTGATGTTTTAGGTAATGTACCTTCTGTACAAGTAGATGTAGAAGGTGCTGTAAGCTTGCGTGGAAATGAAAATGTAACTATTTTAATTGATGGTAGACCAAGTGCTTTGGTAGGTTTAAATGGTGCAGAAGCATTAAGACAAATTCCTGCAGAAGCCATTGAAAAAGTAGAAGTAATCACCTCTCCATCTGCAAGATATGATGCTGAAGGTACAGCAGGTATTTTAAACATCATACTTAGAAAAAACAAATTAACTGGCTTTAATGGTTCTTTGCAATTAGATTTAGGTTATCCTGCTAGAGTTGGAGGTGCATTCAATGCAAACTGGAGGGCTGAAAAATGGAATTTTTTCACAAATACAGGTTTCAGATATAATGAATCTCCTGGAAATTCTTTTTATGACACTCAATATTTATTATCAACTGCGCAAAACGCAAGAGTTATAGAAGAAAGAATTTTTAATAGAATGGGTAGATCTATTTTTACAAGTTTTGGAGCTGAATATTACCTTACTAAAAGCTCTAGTATTATTGGAAATATCATCTTTAATGGTGGAAATGATGATGATATAAATACCAATAGCATAGAAAGGTTTGACAATAATGGAAATATTAACGAAGCTTCTCTAAGAACTGAAAATGAAAGTGAAGATGAAGAAAGAATACAATATACTTTAGACTACGTAAATAACTTTAATGATTCTGGTAAAAAGTTATCCATTAATCTGCAATACTCAACAGAAGTAGAAGACATTTTAAATGATATTCCAGAAGTAAATACTCAGTTAAACTTTGTTGATGAAATTGAAAAAGTTATCGAAAGCCAAGATGAAAACAGAGCTCTATTGCAAATAGATTACGTTCATCCAGTTGGAGAAAACATTCAATATGAAGCTGGCTACAGAGGTAACTTTAGAGATATTTTTAATGGATTTTTCTTAGAACAAACCGATTTTAAAAACAATGTTCCAAAAGAAGTTTTGTTAGATAATAGTTTCAATTATAAAGAATTTGTGAATGCTACTTACTTTCAATATGGACAAAAATTCGATAAAATATCACTTTTAGCAGGTTTACGTTATGAATATACTTCTGTTCAAATAGATCAAGCAGAATCTAATATTCCTGTTGAAAAAAGTTACGGAAATTTATTCCCTACACTAAACTTAGGATATGAATTTAGAGATGGAGAAAATATTACCTTAGGATATAATAGAAGAATTAGAAGACCAAGAGGTAGAAGTTTAAATCCTTTTCCAAGTCGTTCTAGTGAAGCAAATATTTATACTGGTAATGTAGATTTAAATCCAGTTTTTACGGATGCTATTGACTTTGGATACTTAAAACGTTGGGAAAAATTTACCTTAAGTACATCAATATATTACAATATAAGTAATGATAGCTGGGAGAGAATTCAAGAAGACACAGGAGAAGTTACAGATAATGGAGATCCTATTACCAGAAGATTTCCAATAAATTTATCTACAGAAGAAAGAGTTGGTTTTGAATTCACCTTAAATTATAGACCCTTTAAAATATGGAATATTAATAGCGATTTCAATCTATTTAATGTTACAACAAATGGAGGTTATACAAATACAACTACTAACGAAACCACAAATTTTGATTTTGAAAACACAGCATTTTCAATTCGATTAAATCAAAAAATTACGTTACCAGGCAAAACAGATTTACAAATAAATTCCAATTACAGAGGTGCATCTCAAAATGCACAATCGCAAAGAAATGGTATTTTTTCAATGAATATTGCTGCCAGTAAAGATTTTTTTAAAGAAAAGGCATCACTTAGTTTAAATGTTAGCGATGTTTTTAATGGTCGTAGAAGAGAAAGCACCACTATTATCCCTGGGTTTTCAGAGCAATATAGCGAGTTTCAATGGAGAGTTCGTTCCATAAGACTTAGTTTTGTTTATCGATTTAATCAGAAAAAGAAAAGACAAAGAAGAGAAAGAAATGATGATGGTGGTGGAGAAGATTTTGAAGGATAATATTTGGGCGTTTTAACAGGCTTTTCGTTGCAATCTTTTGTTCATGCTTCACAAAAGGATTTCCACTGCAATCCTTAACGCACATAGCAAAACGCATAAAAAAACTCGTTCAATTACTTGAACGAGTTTTTCATTAAATATATTGTTAGAAGAAAACTACTTTCCTTCAGCAGCTTTTTTAGCTTCTCTTTTTAATTTCATATTTTCCCAAATTGTACCACCAATCCAATAAGGAACTACAAATGTCAATAAGAAAATCAACAACCAAAAACCAGCTGTAAAGATAAACATAAATAAAACTAATCCTGAAAATTCTGAAAAATCTAACATTTGTGTATTTTGAAAAAATTATTGATGCAAAAATAGTACTTATTTTTAAAAATTCAAATCAAAAAAATATTTTTTTTAATTCCTTAAAAATGACATTTATCAACTCTATGTGATAATCCTTTTTTGTAAATTCGCAGCATCTAAAATCCACATTCAAAATGACAAAATATAGAGTAGAAAAAGATACAATGGGTAAAGTAAATGTTCCTGCTGATAAATATTGGGGAGCACAAACTGAACGTTCTAGAAATAACTTTAAAATTGGCCCTGCAGCATCTATGCCTTTAGAAGTTGTTTATGGTTTTGCATATCTTAAAAAAGCAGCTGCCTATACAAATTCAGAATTAGGAGTATTAGCATCAGAAAAAAGAGATTTAATTGCACAAGTTTGTGATGAAATTTTAGCAGGTAAACACGATGATCAGTTTCCTTTAGTAATTTGGCAAACAGGTTCTGGAACACAATCTAATATGAATGTGAACGAAGTTATTGCAAACAGAGCACATGAAATTGCAGGAAAAGTAATTGGTGAAGGAGAAAAAACCATTCAACCTAATGATGATGTAAACAAATCACAATCATCAAATGATACATTTCCTACAGGAATGCACATTGCTGCTTATCAAAAAATAGTAAAAAACACCATTCCAGGAATTGAACAATTAAGAGATACATTGCAAGCAAAATCAGAAGCTTTTAACGATGTTGTAAAAATTGGACGTACACATTTAATGGATGCTACTCCCCTAACTTTAGGACAAGAATTTTCTGGTTATGTTGCACAATTAAACTTTGGTTTAAAAGCATTAAACAACACTTTAACACATTTAAGTCAATTGGCTTTAGGAGGGACAGCAGTTGGTACAGGTTTAAATACACCTGCAGGTTATGATGTTTTAGTTGCTAAATATATTGCAGAATTTACAGGATTACCTTTTGTAACTGCAGAAAACAAATTTGAAGCTTTAGCTGCACATGATGCTTTAGTAGAAACGCATGGAGCTTTAAAACAAGTGGCAGTTTCTTTAAACAAAATAGCAAACGATATTCGTTTAATGGCTTCTGGACCAAGATCTGGAATTGGAGAAATTATCATTCCAGCAAATGAGCCAGGTTCTTCTATTATGCCAGGAAAAGTAAATCCTACTCAATGTGAAGCAATGACTATGGTTTGTGCACAAGTTATGGGTAATGATGTTGCTGTAACTGTTGGTGGTACACAAGGTCATTATGAACTAAATGTTTTTAAACCAATGATGGCTGCAAACGTATTACAGTCTGCACAATTGATTGGAGATGCTTGTCGTTCTTTTGATGAAAATTGTGCTGCTGGTATAGAACCAAACAGAACTAGAATTACAGAATTAGTAAACAATTCTTTAATGTTAGTGACTGCTTTAAATACCAAAATTGGATATTACAAAGCTGCTGAAATTGCAAATACTGCTCACGAAAATGGAACGACTTTAAAAACAGAAGCAGTTCGTTTAGGATATGTTACTGAAGAAGAATATGATGCTTGGGTAAAACCAGAGAATATGACTGGAGGTTTAAAATAGTTAACGTCATTCTGAACTTGTTTCAGAATCTCAAATAAATAGTATAAACCCAAAACTTAATTGTTTTGGGTTTTTGTGTTATAAAAAGGGTGTTTTTCCTGTTGATTTTCTGAATTAAAAAACCGAACTTCGCTAACTACGAATATAAAACATTCAAACGTTGCATATTCGTGTTAACGTTAGCATACATACTGAAAAAACCTATGGAAATATTTATAACTTTTGTGATTCTTTCAATAATTATTGTTTTAATAACAATAACTTCAAAAAATAAGAAATCAAAAATAAATACTAAGGAAAAAATAAATGTAGAAATAAAAACTTCATACAATTCAAGTTCTGAAAAAGAAGAAAAGTTTCGAAAAATAAAACAAGTTTCAAATAAAGATTGGATTTTAAATCCCGAGTCTCCTTTTATTCTGACATTACAAAATGCAGAAAAAGAAATAGCTAATAGAATTAGAGAAATTCTAGATAATGATGAAATTTACGAGAATAGGAAAGAAAAGGAAATTGTTGAACTTTTTGCTTTGTATAATTTAAAAATTAAAGAAATAGAATCTTATAAAATAAAATATGGCAAACAATATTTTGAAAGTATTGAAGAACAAAAAAAACAATCTAATGATTGGAAAATTTCTGGTATAAAAGATAAAGAAGACCTTTTAGTAGATTTTAGAAAAAAAGCCATAAGTCAAATTTATGAAAGAGCAAATTGTGATATAGAAGTATTATTTGAATTTGAACCGAAAGACATCACTTTAGATGATGAGCTAATTAAGGAATTTGGTTTTGAAAACATACAAACTTATTTAAGTTATGCTGATAAATTAGATAAGATTCGAGTAATGGGAGCAAATGCATATGCTCGTCCAATATTTGAAAGACTTTCTACACTTGGTTTAGCTAAAAGAGGAAATGAAATTTCAAATGAAGAAATATTATTAACTTTAACATTAAAGGAGTTAAATTCGATTGCAGATAATCAGGAAAAACAATATTACAGAAAAAAACAAGCAGTAGAATTTATATTACAAAAAGATAATGTTGAAGAAATTATAGGTAAGAAAATTTCTCTACGTGAACTTTTTAAATTAAACCCTTTACCTGAAAAATATAACTACATTAACTTAAATGAACTTTCTCAAACTTGGAAATACCATAAAGAAGAAGTTCGGCTATTAACGCAAACATTTAGAAACTCGTTCTATTCCTGGCGAGAAATGAAAGAAGAAAGAGATTATATAAAAAATTATAAAATACAACCACTAAACGCTGAAAATCCTTGTCCAAAATCTTTAGAATGTTCAAATAATATATATTCAAAAAACTCACGTCCGAAAATTCCATTTCATATAGGTTGTGATTGTTATTTGAAACAAGAATATGATTTTTAAAATATGAGAAACAAATGTACGTATGCTAACAACATATATAATTTATTGCTTTTTTAGGCTCACTTGCGAAAGTTCTCACGAACTTTTTTGTCAGTAATTATTTAGTAAATTGGTTGCTAAATTCACGCAACAAACCATATATAAACACCTTAGCGAATTTGCAAAAAACAAAAATCAGTATTCATTTCACTACTCACCTTCAATCAACCTCAAAGTCAATCTATTAAATCGAATAAACAACAAAATAGAAGCAGTGGTTAATCCAGCTAATAAGCCTAACCAAATTCCAAAACTACCATACATTTCTTCCTTTCCTAAAAAATAAGAAACAGGAAAACCAACACACCAATAAGAAATAAAAGTCAATATAGTTGGAATTTTCACATCTTGTAATCCACGTAAAGCACCCAAAACAACTACTTGTATGCTATCAGAAATTTGAAAGAATGCAGCTGCAATTAATAGTTTAGAAGCAATAGAAATTACTTCCATATTATCTGCATAATTGAGTTTATCATCCAAATCCACATAAATAGTTGGCATTATTTTATGAAAAACGAAAAACAGAATCGCAAAAACAGTGGCTAAAATCAACCCTAAAAAAAAGATAGAAAAAGCAATTCTACGTAATTCTTTAAAATTCTGTAATCCTTTTTGGTTTCCTACTCTAATCATAGAAGCTACACTCAATCCCATAGCTACCATAAATGTCATGGAAGATAAGTTCAATGCAATTTGATTGGCTGCTTGTGGGTTTTTGCCCAACAAACCACTCAACCAAATGGCTGCTGTAAAAATAGCCACTTCAAAAAACATTTGCATAGCAGACAAAGAACCCAAATTGATAATTTTCTTAATCATCAAAATATCTAAAACAAAGAATTTTAAATCACTGATAATTCGTTTTGAACGTGCTTTATTTTTTAATAATAACCACAAATAAATTACCATAATTATTCTAGAAGCCAAAGTTCCATAAGCAGCACCAACTATACCCATTTCTGGAAATCCGAGTTTCCCAAAAATCAACACATAGTTTAAAGTGATGTTTACAATATTTGCTAATAAGGTTGCATACATTGGATATCTAGTCATAGACATTCCATCACTAAATTGCTTTATGGCCTGAAAAATTATCAACGGAATCAAAGAAAATGCTACCAAATCTAAATACGGAATTGCCAATGCAACTACTTCTTTGGGTTGTTCCATTAAGTGCATTAATGGTTTCGCAAAAAAGACCGCTAAAAATAATAACACACCTAAAGTTGTACATAAAAACAATCCGTTTTTATAAGCAGACCTTGCTTGTTCTAAATTATCAGAAGAATCTGCCTCAGCAATTAAAGGGGTAATTGCTGTAGAAAAACCAATCCCAATAGACATTGCAATAAACATAAAACTGTTCCCTAAAGAAACTGCAGCCAATTCTGCTGTTCCCAATTGTCCAACCATAATATTGTCTACAAAAGCTACAAATGTGTGTCCTAACATTCCCAACATTACAGGTGCTGCTAGTTTCCAATTGTATTTAAATTCAGATGTATATTGAGTTAAATTCACCTTAAAAAATAAGTTTTCGAGGGCAAAGATACAGATTCCCAATTCATTTTTTTAAATTAGAACTTTATCTATTTAAGGAAGTTTTTCAATAAAATTAGTTACATTTGAAATACTAAAAAACGAAATAAAAATGGCAGATATTACATTAAAAGGAAATGCATTCAATACAGTAGGAAATTTACCACAAGTAGGTAGTAAAGCTGCTGACTTTAGTTTAACAGCAGGAGATTTATCTCAAAAAAGCTTATCAGATTTTGATGGTAAAAATATTATTTTGAATATTTTTCCAAGTGTAGATACTGGTACTTGTGCAACTTCTGTAAGAGAATTCAATAAAAAAGCTGCAGATATAGAAAACACAGTTGTATTATGTATTTCAAAAGATTTACCTTTTGCACAAGGTCGTTTTTGTGGAGCTGAAGGTATTGAAAACGTAGTTATGCTTTCTGATTTTGCTACTGGTAAATTTGGACAAGATTATGGATTAGAAATTGAAAATGGTCCTTTAGCACATTTACATTCTAGGGCGATTGTTGTTATAGATACAAATGGAAATGTAACGTACACAGAACAAGTTCCTGAAATTGTTGATGAACCAAATTACGAAGCTGCTTTAAAAGCAATATAACATGAAAAACCCCAAAGATGGATTTTTAAGAGGTAGAATTAGAAGCTTAAAATTCGCTTTTAAAGGATTGTGGATTCTTGTAACTACTGAAGATAGTATAAAAGCACAATTATTCTTTGCTGTTATTGCTACAGTTTTAGGGTTTTATTTTAATATTTCTGCTATGGAATGGGCTGTGCAATTTTTAGCTATTGGATTAGTGCTTGTCGCAGAAGGTGCTAATTCTGCCATTGAAGAAGTTGCAGATTTTATTCACCCAGAATTTCATGAAAAAATTGGCTTAATTAAAGATATTGCTGCTGGTATACCTACATTTGCAGCTTTAATTTCTTTAGTAATAGCTGGGATTATATATGTACCAAAAATCGCATTATTATTTTAAGCGAATACGTATATTTACCCTTTAAAAATATTATAATTTTTAATGGCTAAAAAGAAACAAATTCTAAAAAAACCTATAAATACTGAAGAGAGAAAACCAAGTGTTTTTTCATTTTTAAAAACACGACAAACTCAAACTATATTTGGTTTTTTCTTGATATTGTTTTCACTTTTTTTGTGCATTGCATTCATCTCTTTTTTCTTTAGCTGGGAACAAGATCAAAGTGCTTTAGGAAAATTAACAGATAAAACCATAAAAAGTAAAAATCTTCTAGGTAAAATAGGTGCAAGTCTAAGTCATTTTTTTATTTATGATGGCTTTGGTTTAGCTGCTTTTGTTATTGCTTTTCAGATATTTTTATCAGGGTTTTATATTCTCATTAAAAAGAAATTTTCACAAGTTATCATTTCATGGAATTGGAATTTGTTTGCAATGCTATGGATTTCTATTGCATTTGGTTTTTTACATAAAAAATATGCACTTTTATCAGGTATTATAGGTTTTGAAATCAATGAATATTTACAAACTTTTACTGGTAAAACTGGCTTAGTAATTATTTTAACTTTTTTACTCCTAGCCTATTTAATCTTTCGTTATAAAATGGATATTGATGCTTTTATAGAAAAAGCAAAACAAAATAGATTAAAAAGAGAAGCAAAAAAATTAGAAGAACAGGAAAACTCAACTATAAAAAAAGAGATTCCAGAAACTGAAGAAGTTAAGCCTCAATTAGCAATTAACACTAATACAGTTGAAGAAGGCAAAAAGGAAAAATCAGAATTTGAATTATCATTAGAAAATTTAAAACCAACTATTACTAAACATTCTGATGTTAATGACAAAAAAGAAGAACTCAAATTAAAAATAGAACAAGAATCAGTAGCTGTGCCTGAGTTAGTTATTGAAGAAACTGTTGACGATGTAAATGATGTAGGAATTGATGTTGCAATAGCTAGAGAAGAAGAACATGCTACAGAAAATTTATCTGACAAAATATTAAAAGATTTTGGCGAATTTGACCCTACTCTAGAGTTATCAAATTTCAGGTTTCCTACCTTTAATTTACTGAAACAATACAATGAGAGCATTTCTATAGATCCAGAGGAATTAGAAGCCAACAAAAATAGAATCGTAGAAACTTTAAAAAACTACAAAATTGGTATTGCTGAAATAAAAGCAACTGTTGGGCCAACAATTACATTATATGAAATTGTACCAGAAGCAGGAATTAGAATTTCTAAAATTAAAAACCTTGAAGATGATATTGCTTTATCTTTATCTGCTTTAGGAATCAGAATTATTGCACCAATTCCAGGAAAAGGTACAATTGGTATTGAAGTTCCAAATAAAAAATCGACTATAGTTTCTATGCATTCTGCAATTTCTTCTAAGAAATTTCAAGAATCTCAAATGGAATTACCTATTGCTTTGGGTAAAACAATTTCCAATGAAACCTTTGTAGTTGATTTGGCAAAAATGCCACACTTGTTAATGGCTGGTGCTACAGGACAAGGTAAATCTGTAGGTTTAAATGCTGTTCTAACATCACTATTGTACAAAAAACATCCAGCTGAAGTGAAGTTTGTATTGGTTGATCCTAAGAAAGTAGAATTAACTTTATTTAATAAAATTGAACGTCATTACTTAGCTAAACTACCAGACACAGAAGATGCTATAATTACTGATACCACTAAAGTTGTACATACTTTAAACTCACTTTGTATAGAAATGGACAACAGATATGACTTGCTAAAAGCAGCAATGGTTAGGAATATCAAAGAATACAATGTTAAATTTAAACAACGTAAATTAAATCCTAATGATGGGCATCAATTCTTGCCATATATCGTTTTGGTTATTGATGAATTTGCTGATTTAATAATGACAGCTGGTAAAGAAGTAGAAACACCTATTGCACGTTTAGCGCAATTAGCTAGAGCAATTGGTATTCATTTAATTGTAGCTACACAAAGACCTTCTGTAAATGTAATTACAGGTATTATTAAAGCCAATTTCCCATCAAGAATTGCATTTAGAGTAACTTCTAAAATAGATTCTAGAACCATTTTAGATGCTCCTGGAGCAGATCAATTAATAGGACGTGGAGACATGTTATATTCTGGAGGCAATAGTATTACAAGAATACAATGTGCATTTGTAGACACACCTGAAGTAGAAAAAATAACAGATTTTATTGGTTCGCAAAAAGCGTATTCAGAAGCATACCAGCTTCCAGAATATGTAGATGATGAAAGTGGCACAAGTATTGATATTGATATTTCAGATAGAGATAAGTTGTTCAAAGAAGCTGCAGAAATAATTGTTACTGCACAACAAGGTTCTGCATCTTTATTACAAAGAAAATTAAAATTAGGATATAATAGAGCTGGAAGATTGATAGACCAATTAGAAGCTGCTGGAATTGTTGGTGGTTTTGAAGGAAGTAAAGCAAGACAAGTATTAGTAGCCGATTTTATAGCTCTAGAACAATTATTAGAAAACGAAAAAAATCAATAGTTTCTTGTATTTTTACAAGAAGATAATCACAGAAATATGAAAAAAATAACAATTTTATTTTTAAGCTTATTTATTACAAATATTACTTTTTCTCAAAGCTCAGATGAGGCAAAATCTTTACTTGATGATGTTTCATCTCAAATGAGTGCTTATGATAATATGTTTATTAGTTTTAGCCAAACATTAAGTAATGAAGAGGCTGGAATTAAAGAAGGTGATGAACCTCCAATTAGAGGTCAAATCAATTTACAAGGTGAAAAATATAGTCTTAACTACTTAGGTAATAAGTTTATTTATGATAGCAGTAAATTATATGTCATTAATAATGAAGAAAAAGAAATTTCTATTACAGATGGAGATATTGGTGGAGATGATGGCTTTATTTATCCATCAAAACTATTAACATTTTATAAAGAAGGCTATAATTTTGAAATGGGAAAACTACAAAATATGAAGGGTAGAAAAATACAATTTGTAACCTTAAACCCTATAGATAGTAATTCTGACATTGTAAAAGTAGAACTAGGTATTGATGCTAAAACAAAACATATTTACAAATTAATTCAAACAGGTTCTAATGGAGCTAAAACAAGTTTCACAATTACCGATTTTAAAAGTAATCAAGCATTACCTGAGAATTTTTTCAAATTTGACAAACAAAAATATTTAAGTCAAAATTATACCATTGACTAATTATTTCAATTAACAATAAATTAGTAGCAGCTTTATAATTAAGATGCTACTTTTGTGTTTTATGAAGATTTTAGATAAATACATCTTAAAGAGTTTTTTAGTTCCTTTTGTAGCTACATTTCTTATTGTTCTTTTTGTATTAGTGATGCAAGTTTTGTGGCAACAATTTGAAAACATAGCCGGAAAAGGAATTAGTGTTTTATATATTTTAAAATTTTTATACTACACTACTTTAATGATTATCCCACAAGCATTACCCATTGGTGTACTTTTATCATCAATTATGGCTCTTGGAAATTTAGGAGAAAATTATGAATTTGCAGCAGCTAAATCAGCAGGAATATCTTTGCAAAGATTGATCAGACCTGTTGCAATTTTAGCTATCGCTTTAAGTGGAATTAACTTCTTATTTTTAAACAATATTTTCCCTTATGCTAATTTAAAACAAAGAAACTTATACATAAATATTAAAAAGAAAAAACCAGCAATGGCATTAGTTCCTGGTAGTTTTAATGCAGATATTCCAGGATATCAAATAAAATTTGAAGAAAAGTATGGAGAAAATGAAAACCTCTTAAAAAATGTTTTAATTTATGACTTAAAAGGTAATAGAGGAAATCAAAAAGTAATTACTGCAGAAAGAGGAAAAATAGTAGCTAAGGAAGGAAGTAGATATATGACCTTTATTTTATATGATGGTTATTATTATAAGGAGTATGTAAAAGAAGCTAAAACTTATATTAAAAGAAAAAAAATGGCAGCGTCTAGTGCTACTTTTTCTGAATATGAATTTAATATTGATATTGGAGACCTTTTAGATGAAGGTAAATTGGATACAATAAAATCTAAAGCAAGTCCAATGATGTATACTTTAAAACAAATAAAAGACACCATCCCAAAATTAAAAAGCAATTATGATGAGAGGTTAGAGTTGCGTGCTAAAAACATTTTTATAAGTACACAAGCAAAAGAATTGTATAAATACCCTGATTCTCTAAAAAACAACAATTTAGAAAACATAACACTTAATAATTTTGAGTTAAATGATAAAATCAGCATTCTTAATGCTGCTTTAACAAAAACAAATAGATTATCAAGTACATTAAAAAACAATACAAGTTCCATTAAATGGACTAGAAAAATATTGAATTTTTACGACACAGAATATTATAATAGAATGGCTTTTTCATTATCTTGTATTATTCTATTTTTTATTGGTGCTCCATTAGGTTCAATAATTAGAAAAGGTGGTTTTGGTATGCCTATGATTTTAGCTATTGCAGTTTATGTTACGTATTTTTTTGCAAATACATTTGGCAAAAACTTAGCTGAAGAAAGTTCTATAACTGCATTTTTAGGTTCTTGGATATCTGCCATAATAATGGTTCCATTAGCAATATTATTAACAAATAGAGCTACTAAAGACAAGGGTATATTTAACATAGATTCCTTTTTTCAGCCTATTACCAATTTATTCAAAAAAATATTACCCAAAAAAAGGGAGAAAATATGACAGTACAAACCTCAAATAAAAATACTAATCTAAATACCATTGAAGAAGCAATAAATGATATTAGAAATGGTAAAGTTATTATTGTTGTTGATGATGAAAACCGAGAAAATGAAGGTGATTTTTTAGCAGCTGCAGAAAAAGTAACCCCAGAAATGGTAAACTTTATGGCAACTCATGGACGAGGTTTAATTTGTACTCCATTAACAGAAAAACGTTGTAAAGAATTGGAGCTAGGAATGATGGTAAACAACAACACTGATCCAATGGAAACAGCCTTTACTGTTTCTGTAGATTTACGTGGAAAAGGAGTTACCACAGGAATTTCTGCTTCAGATAGAGCTTTATCTATTAAAGCTTTAATAGACAAGGAAACTAAACCTTTTGATTTAGCTAGACCTGGCCATATTTTCCCATTAAAAGCTAAAGAAGGAGGAGTTCTAAGAAGAACTGGGCATACAGAAGCTGCCATAGATTTTGCACGATTAGCGGGTTTACAACCTGCAGGTGTAATAGTTGAAATTATGAATGAAGATGGAACAATGGCACGTTTACCTCAGTTGTTAGAAGTTGCCAAAAAGTTCGATATTAAAATAGTTTCTATTGAAGATTTGGTGGCTTACAGAATGGAACATGATTCTTTAATTGAAAAGAAAGAAGACTTTGAAATTGAAACGCGTTTTGGTAAATTTAGATTAAGAGCTTATAAACAAACCACTAATAATCAAGTACATATTGCATTAACTAAAGGCTCTTGGACTAATGAAGATGGTATTTTAACAAGAATTAATTCTACTTTAGTAAATAATGATATTTTAGGTACTTTAACAAATGATGCTGATAAAAAATTAGATCAAATGTTTAAAGTAATTAATGAAAAAGGAAAAGGTGCTATTTTGTTTATCAATCAACAAAATCAATCCAAAAACCTATTAAGTAGGTTAGGAATTTTAAAAGAAAACCAAAAAAATGGTGAATTAAAAGCACCTGCTATAACAATGGATCAAAGAGATTTTGGTATTGGTGCACAAATTTTACACGATTTAAATATTAGTAAATTGAAATTATTAACCAATACACCACAAACCAAAAAAAGAGTAGGAATGATTGGTTATGGTTTGGAGATTGTGGATTATGTAACGTATTAAATATTGTTGGAAGTTGGAAGTTGGGAGCTGGATGTTGGAAGTTAGAAACAAACTCCATATTTTATGATTTAAACATCCCAACATCAAACTTCAAGCATCAAACTTCCTACCTCAAGCTCCACAGCTTCTTTATCTTTTTGAAATAATCTAGCAGTAAGACTTCCTCTTAAAAATACTTCTTCACCCAAAACTTCCAACCAACTGCCCTCTCGTAAGCCTAATACAGAAATATCATTAAAAACGTGAAATTCTTTTATTCTAGTTTCTCTAGATTCCCCCATATGTTTTGAACCTTCAATTGGATCTAAATAATGAGCATTAATATTAAAAGGAATACAACCTAAAGTTGTAAAACTTGGTGGATATACAATTGGCATATCATTGGTATTCATCATATTTATACCACAAATATTACTTCCAGCACTTGTTCCTAAATAAGGAGTACCTTTTTCAAGTACCTCTTTTAAGGTTTCTAAAACATCATTTTTATAGAGTTGATTTACTAACTCAAATGTATTTCCTCCACCTGTAAAAATAGCTTCAGCATTTTGTAAGGCTTCTTTTGGATACTCAAATTGATGAATTCCAACTACATTAATATCAATCTTTTCAAAAGCTTTTTGAGCAATTTCTGTATACAAATCATATGATATACCACTTGGTCTTGCATAAGGGATAAAAAGAATGGTTTTTACATCTTTAAAAAAAGATTTAAGTGTTGGTAATAAATATTCCAGATATCCACTGCCATGTATTGTTGATGTACTTGCTATTATTAATCTTTTCATAACTCAAAAATAAAAGATTTTTATGAATTAAAATTTCTTAAAAGCATCATAAAATTTATGGTGCTTTTTTCGTTTAACAAAAGTTTATAACTGTCTTAATAGATTTTTAAGAACCACTCCCCTTTTCTTTGTGGCTATGAGAAATCAACTATTATTCTATTTTTTATTGTTTTGTACCTTGTCTTATGCTCAAGAAAAAAAGAAATTGATATCAGGAAAAGTATTTTATAATGAGGATGTCATTTCTGATGTTCATATTGTAAACAAAAACTCAAATCAGGGAACAAGTTCTAACGATTTTGGTTTGTTTGAAATTCCTGTTGCTATTGGTGATACTTTATTATTTTCTCATATCAATTTAAGTGAAAAAGAAATTGCAATTACAACAGGAATTCTAAATAAAGAACTCCTAAAAATTCATCTAGAAGGAAAAACCTATCAATTAGAAGAAATCACTCTAGAAAAACCTAAAAGTATTTTTTATATAGATCCAGAAATAATGCCTCCTCCAACAGTAAATGCAAAAACATTAAACTTACCCTATGCAAATACAATCGCAAAAAAAGATTATGATGTTGTAAAATTTAGATCTGGAGGAATTGTCGGTTTAGACAACTTATTCAATGCTCTAAATGGAAATAACAAACGAAGAAAAGAGCTTCAAAAAATATCTTACGAAGACACTATTCTCTCTAAAATAAGAAAACATTTTACAGATGATTTTTTTATTACTGATTTAAACATCAAACCAGAAAACATAAATCCTTTTTTAAATTATTGCTATAAAAAAAATATTATTTATCATTATAATAAAGAAGAACTTATTAAATTAACACGAATTTTAATACATGAAAGTAGAACCTATCCTCAACACAAAACTGAAATTAGTTTACTAGAAAAAAACTAGTTTTTAACATAAGTTTAAAACATCATTTTGTAGTAAAAAAGATAAAAGATTTACCTTGTAAAGGTTAAATGTATTTTATGATAAAAAAACTACTATTCACTTCACTTCTTATACTTTGCATATCGAATTCTTTTTCTCAAGATCAAAGAAAATTAATACGAGGAACAGTAATAGATTCTATTGGTATTGTTAAAAACGCCAATGTTATCAATCTAAAAACTAGACAAGGTACATTTTCTAGTAATCAAGGTTTGTTCAGAATTTTTGTTACTGAAGGAGATACTTTAAGTATTTCATCTGTTCAATATATAACAAAAAAAATAGTAATTACTGAAGCAATTTTAGACCAAAAAGAAGTTAAAGTGTTACTAAAATCAACTACGTACACTTTAGATGAATTTGATTTAAAAAGACATAATTTATTGGGTAGATTAGGTGTTGACGCTAAAGATGTACCAAAAAGTGAACAAGATTCATTATTAAGAAATGTAATGGATTTTTCTAATGTAGATTTTACAAAAAAAGATTTCACAATAGATGAAATTAGCAAAGCAAAACCACCAATTGTAAATACAATGGCTGGCGCAATAACAATGGCTGGTGCTGGTGCTGCAGCTGTAATACCTTTTAAAGATTCTGAAAAGTTATGGGCTTTACGCAGAAAACTAGCTCAAAAAAAAGCATTTCCTTATAAAATACTTTCTGAATTAGGTGAAAAATTTTTCTTTGAGGAATTAAAAATTCCATTAGATAAATATTTCCATTTTTTAGAGTTTTGTAATCCTTTAGGAATAGAAGACATGCATAAAGAAGGTAAACTTTTGGAACTCATTAAAATTTTAAGAGCAGAAAGTATCTCCTATCATAAAATCATAAAAAATGAGTAATTTGGCTCAATAATTGATTTTTATCATTTTATGAAATTAAATAAAACATTCCTTCTTCTTTTTATTATTCCACTATTATCATTTTCTGCACATAAATATTATTTGAGTTTAACACAAATAAATTATAAAGAAGAAACAAAATCTTTACAAATAATCATCAACGTTTTTATTGATGATATTGAAACAGCTTTAAATAAAGATAACAATATCGATTTACAACTCGCAACTAAAAACGAATTAAAGGATAATGACACCTATTTTAAAAAATACTTAGAAAAAAAACTACTTTTTAAGATTAATAAAGATATAAAACATTTCAATTATATAGGAAAAGAATATGATGGAGATTTAGTATATTTCTACCTTGAAATTGAAGAGATTAGCCAATTAAAAACCATTGATCTAACCAATAATATACTAACCACTCATTTTCCAAAACAGCAAAATTTAACCAAATGTAAATTGGGAAATAAAAACAAAAGTTTTTTATTAACTAAAAAAGAAAATTCAGCTCAATTCAAATATTAATAATCAGTAAATTCAAAATTCAAACACTTATGAAAAAACTAGGATTCTTACTCTTCTCACTTGTATTTGTTGCCAATTCTTTTGGGCAAAGAACAAAAGAAGGTCATACTAATCAAAACAAGTTTAAACAGCTAAAACAAGAATTACCAACACCAAACTCAGAAAGAACTGCTTCTGGAAAACCAGGTGCTGCATATACGCAACAAAAAGTAGATTATGTAATGGACATTGTTTTGGACGATGCAAAAACAAAAATCACAGGTTCTGAGACTATTACTTATCACAATAATTCAAGAGATGATTTAGAATATTTATGGGTACAATTGGATCAAAATATGAGGGCTGTAGATTCAAAATCTCCTTTAATTCAGCCAGACAGTATTACAAAATATAGAAAAAGAGGAAGCTTTAGAGTTAAAGAACTCTTTGATGGAGGTTTTAATATCACTAGTGTTACAAACAAAGATGGAAGTGTTTTATCACACACCATCAATCAAACTATGATGCGTATTAATTTAACTGAACCTTTAGCTGCTGGAGCAACATTTGAATTTAATATTTCTTGGTGGTACAATATCAACAATCATAGAAAAGATGGTGGAAGATCTGGTTATGAACATTTTACAGAAAATGGAAATAACAATTATGTAATTGCACAATTTTATCCTAGAATGTGTGCTTATGACAATGTAGAAGGTTGGCAAAATGACCAGTTTTGGGGAAGAAGTGAATTTGCCTTAGAATTTGGAGACTTTACAGTAAACATTACTGTTCCTGAAGATCATATGTTAGGAGCAACTGGCGTTTTACAAAACGAAAAAGAAGTATTGTCAAGAAAAGAAAGTAAAAGACTTGCAGAAGCAAGAAAATCGTTTGATGATATTGTAATTATTAGAACCCAAGAAGAAGCTGAAAAGATTGAAAAATCAAAAGCAACAGGAACGAAAACTTGGAAATTTGTTGCAGAAAATGTACGTGATTATGCATTTGCAACTTCAAGAAAATTTATTTGGGATGCAATGGCTGTTGATATTAATGGAAAAACTGTAATGGCTTATTCTTTGTATTCTAAAGAAGCAAATCCATTATATGGAGATCATTCTACAAAAGCAGTTGCTCAAACTTTAAAAACATATTCAAAATATACATTTGATTACCCATATCATAAAGCTATTTCTGTTGATGGACAAATGGGAATGGAATATCCTCAAATTTGTTTTAACCCAGGAAGACCAGATTTACCAGATGGAGGTTATTCAGATAGAATAAAATACAGAATGATTAAAGTTACCATCCATGAAGTTGGTCACAACTTTTTCCCAATGATTGTAAATTCTGATGAAAGACAATGGACTTGGATGGATGAAGGTTTAAACTCTTATATGGAAATGTTAGCAGAGTTAGATTATGATGAAAATTTCCCAATTACAAGAGGATATCCAAAAAACATTGTAAACTATATGGCTGGAGATCAATCCAAAATTGCGCCAATTATGTCTAAAGGAGATCACGTTTATGAGTTTGGAAATAACGCTTATGGAAAACCTGCAACAGCTCTTTGGATTTTAAGAGAAACTATTATGGGTAAAGAGTTATTTGATCATGCATTCAAAACCTATTCACAAAGATGGATGTTTAAACGTCCTTCTCCTGCAGATTTTTTTAGAACCATGGAAGATGCTTCAGGGATTGATTTAGACTGGTTTTGGAGAGGTTGGTTTTACACCACAGATGTTACAGACATTGGTATAAAAGGGGTGAAAAAATATGTCTCCAAAAAAGATGGTAATACTGATGAATTTATTGAAGATACTTCTGCTGGTTTAGGTTTTGCAGAAAATAAAAGTAAATATCATTACGAAATTACTTACGAAAAACCAGGAGGTTTAGTAATGCCAATTATTGTAGAATTTACTTACAAAGATGGTACAAAAGAAAAGAAAACATATCCTGCTCAAATATGGAGGTATAATGATAAAGAGGTTACAAAAGTCTTTTCATCTTCAAAACAAATACAAAGTATTTTAATTGATCCTGATTTAGAAACTGCGGATGTAGATACTTCAAACAACAGTTTTCCTAGAGAAACAGAAAATAAATTTGATAAGTTCAAAAAGAAAATTAAAGGATAAATATTACAGAAAATTAGGCAAAAAGGCAATATGAGTTCATATTGCCTTTTTTTATGATAAAGGTTTGTTAAATTATTAACAAATCTTTATCATTTTACGTTCTTATTATTATTTTCGTCAACTGTAAAATTCAAATCATAACAAATGAAAAAAATCTCTTTATTCGTGTTTTCATTATTCTTTATTACAACAGCAGTTATTGCTCAAGAAAAAAAGGAAGAAAAGAAAACACAACAAGGACACACTGACCAAAACAAATTCAGGCAAATGAAAGATGTTTTGGCAACTCCAAACGATCAACATACTGCTTCAGGTGCTCCTGGACATCAATATTCTCAGCAAAAAGTTGATTATATTATGGACATTCGTTTAGAAGAAAGTACCAATAAGATTTATGGTGATGAAAAAATTACCTACTACAATAATTCTAAAGACAATTTAGAGTATTTATGGGTGCAATTAGACCAAAATATGAGAGCTGATGATTCTCAAACTCCATTAGCAAAATCTGGTGGTGCTTCTGCTTGGTTAACTCCTAATAAATTTAAGAGTACCTATTTAAAAGAAAGTCAAGGTTTTGGTTTTAATATCGAAAAAGTAGAAAGTAATGGTAAACCTTTATCACATTTCATCAATAGAACTATGATGAGAGTAAACTTACCAAAAGCATTGGCTCCTGGAGAAAATTTTAAATTCAGAATCAAATGGAATTATAAAATTAACGACATCAACAAAGATGGAGGACGTTCTGGTTTAGAAACTTTTCCTGATGGAAATAACAATTACACAATTGCACAGTTTTTTCCAAGATTAGCAGTATATAATAATGTTGAAGGATGGCAAAATATGCAATTCTGGGGACGTTCTGAATGGGCTTTAGAATTTGGAGATTATGAAGTGAGTTTAACAGTTCCTTCAGATCACATTGTAGATGCTACAGGTGTATTACAAAACGAAAAAGAAGTTTTATCTAGAGAACAACGTAAAAGATGGGAAAGAGCAAGAAAAAGTTTTGACAATCCTGTAATGATTGTTACTCAAGAAGAAGCTGAAAAAGCCGAAAAAGGGCGTACAACTGGCACAAAAACATGGAAATTTAAAGCTAAAAGAGTAAGAGATTTTGCTTTCGCTTCATCAAGAAAATACATTTGGGATGCAATGGCTACCAATATTAACGGAAAAACAGTAATGGCTGTTTCTTTGTATCCTAAAGAAGGAAACCCTTTATGGGAAGAGCATTCTACAAGAGCTGTTGCAACAACTTTAGTTGAATATTCAAAATTAACATTCGATTACCCTTATCCAAAAGCAATTTCTGTACATTCAGAAAGACAAGGAATGGAATACCCTATGATTTGTTTCAATTTTGGTCGTCCAAATCCTGATGGAACCTATTCAGATAGAACAAAAAAAGGAATGTTAGGAGTAATTATTCATGAGGTTGGACATAACTTTTTTCCTATGATTGTTAACTCAGATGAAAGACAATGGACTTGGATGGATGAAGGTTTAAATTCTTTTGTAGAAATTTTAGCTTCTCTAGAATATGATCCTGAATTGTTTGCTATCAATCCTGCAAAAAATATTACAGGTTATATGAGTGGAGATCAATCTAACATCTCTCCTATTATGTCTCAAGGAGATTATGTAAAACAATTTGGACCTAATGCTTACACAAAGCCAGCTGCAGGTTTATATATGTTACGTAAAACAATTATGGGTCCAGAATTATTTGACCATGCTTTTAGAACCTATTCTCAAAGATGGATGTTTAAACACCCAACACCAGCAGATTTTTTTAGATCTATGGAAGATGCATCTGGTATGGATTTAGATTGGTTTTGGAGAGGATGGTTTTACACTACTGATGTTACTGACATAGGTATTAAAAATGTAAAACCCTTATATTTAACTAATAAACCAAGTGAAAGAGTTGCAAAACTAAAAGAACAGTACAAACAGTATTTTGATAATTTAGGCGATTTGGTGTTTATTACTGATAAAAAAGAAGATGCAAACCCTAATGCAATGGATAAATATTTAGATGGTAATACTAAAGTACCAAGCTATATTTATTCAGTAGAATTTGATAAACCAGGAGGTTTGGTAATGCCATTAATTGTTGAATTAACTTATGCAGATGGAACTACTGAAAAACAAACTTTTCCTGCTCAAATTTGGATGAAAGATGATACTACTGTTAAAAGAGTATTTTCTTCAACACAAGAAATTAAAAGTATTATAGTAGATCCAGATTTTGAAACTGCAGATGTTAATACTTCTAACAACAGTTGGCCAAAAAAAGAAACCAATAAGTTTGATGAATTTAAAGCTAAAGTAAAAGGGTAATTACTTATCTGTTTTTTTTAAATATTTGAACAAAAAAGACCTTGTAAGATTACTCTATTAATTTGAGTATATTTTACAAGGTTTTTTATTTAAAAAATTAGTGACTTAATCAAAAAAAAAGTGTCTTAAGGTTAAATGAAGAAATTATAAGCATTTAATCCCTACAACATTAAATTTATATTTTCTTTTAATTTAACTTTATAAAAAATTAATCAAATCAATTATGAAAAAAACTTTATTACTTATGCTATTTTTAGCTACTATTGTTGGGTGTAAATCTACTTCCACTGTTAGTACTAAATTAGACAACAAAACTGAACGAATATTAAAAGGAAGCTGGAGCATAACTGCTGTGAATTTCCCAGGATCTGATTATTTAAAAGTAGAATCATTTAACGTTACAGATTCTAAATGCTTTATTGGAAGTAATTGGAACTTTGTTTCAAACAACAACAAAGGAGATATGAGTCTTAACAATGTAAGCAGTTCTTGTGTTGATTACAGTTCGCCTATTACTTGGTATATCAATAAAGATGGAAACTTTGTATTTAAATTTACGAATGGTTACAAATCCAAAGAAGTTACAAATGGTTTTGTCTTAACAATTGCTAATCTTACTGAATCTAGTTTTGATTTAATAGATAAAATTAACGTAGCTGGAGTATCAAAAAATATAACGTATTCATTTCAACGAAAATAATTTAAAAAAAATACACAATGAAAAAAACAATCATTTACAGTTTAGCAGTTTTAGTAATTACTGCAAGTACATTAACTTCTTGTGAAGTAACAAAGAATGCAAACAATACTCAAAAAGGTGCTGGAATTGGTTCTGCTGCTGGTGCTATATTAGGTGCTGTTATTGGTAACAATATGGGTAACAAAAAGAACTCCAAATTAGGTGCTATTTTAGGAGGCGTTATTGGAGGTGTTGCTGGTGGTGTTATAGGTAACAAAATGGATAAGCAAGCTCGTGAAATTAAAGAAGCTTTACCTGGTGCTGAAGTAGAAAGAGTTGGTGAAGGAATTATGTTGACTTTAGGAGAAAATGCAATTCGTTTTGCTACTAATAAATCTACTCTAACTGCTGAAGCAAAAGCGAACTTGGAAAAGTTAGTACCTGTATTAAATAATTATGAAAATACAAATATTGTGATTTATGGTTATACAGATAATACTGGAAAAGTTGAATACAATCTTGCACTTTCTGGAAAAAGAGCTGCTTCTGTAAAAGGGTATTTAGCTACAAAAGGAGTAGATGGAAATAGAATTGAAACTAAAGGTTTAGGAATTGAAGACCCAATTGCTACAAATGATACAGCTGAAGGAAGAAGCAAAAATAGACGTGTAGAATTTGCTATTGTTGCGAATGAAGAAATGGTAAATGAAGCTAAAAAAGAAGGAGGACAATAAATAAAATATTTCTTTCCTAAAAAAGACTACTCAATTGAGTAGTCTTTTTTGTTTCATCATAGTATATTTTACCTAATTTTGCAAGTCAATAAACCATAGAAAATGCCACGTAGAGAACGAAACAAATTTGTAAAAAGAAATCAAGTTTTAGAATTAAAAATTGAAGATTACGCCTTTGGTGGAAAAGGAATTGCAAGAATAAAATCTGAAGAAGGTAGTTTTGTAGTTTTTGTTCCTAATACTTTACCTGGTCAATTGGTAAAAGCACAGATTAAAAAATCGAGCAAAAAATATGCTGAAGCAAAATTAATTGATGTTTTAGAACCTTCTCCAAACGAAGTAGAAGTTCCTTTTCAAGATATTCCAGGAGCTCCTTATATTCAATTACCTATAGATTTACAGCATCAATATAAAAAAGAAAGTACCTTATCACTCTTTAAAAGAATTGGTAAAGTTGATAATATCGAAGATTTATTTGACGAATTTATTTCTTCTCCAAATGTATTTCATTACAGAAATAAAATGGAATATGGTTTCTCTGCAATTGGTTATGATAGAATTGCTAAAAGAGATAAAGACGAATTTACCTTAGGCTTTAAAAGACGTGGTGTTTGGTGGATGGGAGATAATCTAGAAAAAGATTCAGGATTGTTTGACAAACAAATGGAAGACAATCTGAAGAACATTCGTAGATATTGCCAAGAAACTGGTTTAGAACCTTGGCATGGACCTAAAAAAACGGGTTTCTTCAGATATTTTGTGGTTCGTAAATCTTATAAAACTGATGAACTATTATTCAATTTGGTAACTACTTCTCCTGAACTACCAAATTTTGATTTACAAAAATTTGCATCCTTTTTAAAAGATATTTTTGGAGAACGTTTAGCTGGTCTATTACACACCATAAATGATGAAGTTGGAGATAGAACTATTGCAACTTCTGGAAGTTTAGAATTGGTTTACGGAAAAGACAAAATTGTAGAGGAATTGTTAGGTTTGAATTTTGAAATCAGTATGAAAAGCTTTTTTCAAACCAACCCAAAATGTGCGGAAAAACTCTACTCTAAAGTTGTTGAATATGTTTTAGAAGATAAATCTAAAGTTGATAATACTGTTGTTATGGATTTGTTTTGTGGTACAGGAACTATAGGGCAAATTGTAGCTTCTAGAAGCGAAAACGCAAAAATAGTTGGTGTAGATATTGTAGCTTCAGCCATAGAAGATGCAGAAAAAAATGCCAAGAGAAATAACATAGAAGGATTAAAATTTTATGCTGCTGATGTTGGTAAATTTTTAACTCAGCACCCTGAATATAAAAACAAAATAAAGACGATAATTTTAGACCCTGCAAGAGCTGGAATTGTACCAAAAACCTTACAGAAAATCATTGATTTAAATGCAGACAGAATGGTATATGTTTCTTGTAATCCTGCAACTCAGGCAAGAGATACTGAGTTATTAAGTCAAGCTGGATATCAGATTCAAAAAATTAGTTTGGTAGATCAATTTCCACATACAAGTCATATTGAGACTGTGGTTTTGTTTGAGAGATAAAGCTGTTTATTTGTTTAAAATAACGTTTATTCGTTTACTTACTTTTGCCTTTTAAGGATTATTTGTTTATTTGTAAAAAAACGTTATGAAAATATATTCCTTTGAAAAGCTATTAGTTTGGCAAGAATCAGTACAATTGGTTAAAGATATTTATAGAATTACCAACAGTTTTCCATCCGAAGAAAAATTTGGATTAGTTAGTCAATTGAGAAGAGCTACTGTTTCAATTTCTTCAAATTTAGCAGAAGGAACATCTAGAAAAACAAATAAAGACAAAGCACATTTTACTACGATTTCTTATAGTTCTGCTATGGAATTGTTAAATCAGTTAATTATTTCAAAAGAATTAGGTTTTATTTCTGAAAATGAAACTATTTTAGCAAGAGAAAAGATTGAGAAAATTACTAATATGCTAAATTCGTTGAGAAAATCACAGTTAAACTCTTAAACAAATAAACCCTCAAACAAATAAACGAATACACGCTTTTGAATATGAAAAAACTAACAAACGCAGAAATTGAAACAAAATTAGAATACCTTACAGATTGGGATTTCTATGACAATGCTTTACATACAGATTATGAATTCGATAATTTTAAAGATTGTATCTCAGCAATGAACAGAATTGCTTTTGAATGCGAAGCTTTAAATCATCATCCAGAATGGACTAATATCTATAATACTTTAGACATTTCATTAACTACACATGATGCTGGTGGTGTAACAGAATTAGATTTTAAACTAGCAAAAGCTATCAACAAAATTGTTGAAGTTGAAGAATAATATGAAAAAAATAATCGCTTTACTTTTTTTAGCAATCGTCATTATTTCTGCTTGTGAAAAAGATGATTTTTGTACTCAAAACCCAGTAACACCCAAATTGATTTTAAGGTTTTATGATACTGATAATACAGAAACATTAAAAAAAGTTAGTGGATTGTATGTTTGGGCAGAAGGTGTAGCTAAAGATAGTCTTTTCATTAATGCCTCTACAGATTCCTTATACATCCCATTAAACATAAATGCTGAAGAAACTATATATAATTTTTCAAAAGGAAATATTGTCAATCAATTTACGATAAAATACACGCCTGAAAATGAGTATGTATCTCGTTCTTGTGGTTTTAAAATCTTATTTAATGATGTTATTTTTTCAGCTGACAATACTTGGATTACAAGTTTTACACAAATAGAAACAACAATAGAAAATCAAAATGCAGCACATGTACAAGTATTTCATTAGTATTTTATTGGTTTTAGTTGTTTTTGAAGGGAATTCACAAGAACAAAAAAAGGATAGTATAACTTCGCAAAAAGATTCAATAGTATATAAAACTGCTTATGGAATTCGTTTAGGTATTGACATCAGCAAACCTATTTTAGGAACTATAGATAGCGATTATACTGGTTTTGAAATTGTTGGAGATTATAGAATTAAGAAAAATTTATACTTAGCTGCAGAAATTGGGTTTGAAGAACAAACCACACAAGAAGATTTTACCAACTCTACTTCTAAAGGAAGTTATATAAGATTAGGTGTTAATGCCAATGTTTATAAAAATTGGTTAGATATGAATAACGAAGTTTTTGTAGGATACAGATATGGCTTTAGTATTTTTGAGCAAACACTGAATAGTTACACTCCTAATGTAGTTACTGGAGAAGAAAATAATGCGCCCTATTTTCCTGCTGACATTATTTCATCACCAATTACAACATCTGGTTTAAATGCTCATTGGTCCGAATTTGTATTGGGTTTCAAAGCAGAAACATTCCAAAATTTATTTGTAAGTGCAAGTTTTTCTTACAAAATTATGATGAGTGTAAAAGAACCAGAAAACTTCAAAACACTTTATGCACCAGGTTTTAATCGAATTTTTGAAACAAGTACTGGTTTTGGTTTTAATTATACGATTAGCTATTTAATTCCTTTTTCAAAAAAATAATTATTCAGAAAATATTATTAATCATTCTAGAAAAAATGGATTTCTTAAAATAGACTTTCAATTTTTATGAATTTCTGTTGTCTTTTTTTTGTAACTTTAAACTCTTAATTTTTATCAAAATATAATTCAGAATGAATAAAATACCTAGCGTAAATTTAGCTGACTTTTTATCAAATGATGAAAATCGAAAACAAAAATTTATTGACGAAATAGGTCTTGCCTATGAAAACATAGGGTTTGTGGCTTTAAAAGGTCATTTTTTAGATGATACTTTAGTTGACAACTTATACACTGAAATTAAAAACTTTTTTGATTTACCAACAGTAATTAAAGAAAAGTATGAAATCCCAGGAATTGGAGGGCAAAGAGGGTATGTATCTTTTGGAAAAGAATCAGCAAAGGGTAAAAAAGAAGGAGATTTAAAAGAGTTTTGGCATTTTGGTCAATATGTGGATGCTGATTCTAAATATGCAAATGAATATCCTGACAATGTTATTGTTGATGAATTGCCAAACTTCAATAAAATTGGTAAAGAAACCTATCAAATGTTAGAGAAAACTGCTAAGTATGTTTTACGATCTTTGGCTTTACATCTAAATTTAGAAGAAACATATTTTGATGAATACATTTTAAACGGAAATAGTATTTTAAGACCTATACATTATCCACCCATAAAAACAGAACCAAAAGGTGCAGAAAGAGCTGCTGCTCATGGAGATATTAATTTGATTACCTTATTAATGGGGGCTCAAGGTAAAGGTTTGCAAGTTCAAAATCATAATGGAGATTGGATTGATGCAATGGCTGAACCAGATGAATTAATGATTAATGTTGGTGATATGTTATCTAGACATAGTAATAATAAATTAAAATCGACTATTCATAGAGTTACAAACCCACCAAAAGAAATGTGGGGAACATCTCGTTATTCAATTCCATTTTTTATGCACCCTATTTCTGATATGAAATTAGATGTTTTAGAAAATTGTGTTGACGATAAAAACCCTAAACAATTTGAAGATATCACAGCTGGAGAATTTTTAGATGAACGTTTAAAAGAATTAGGATTAAAGAAATAAAAAAGCCCATCCTAACCTTCCCTAAGGGAAGGAACTAGCAAGTTTGACTATAAAATAAAATTAAAAATAGAATGAATTTTAGAGTGTTAATATTTGAGTATGAGTTTTTCCCCTTTGGGGAAATTAAAAGGGGCTTTTTATGGATTTAAAAGATCAACTTAAAAACTTATTTCCAGATCATAAAGAAACTGCAACACCTGTTGTAGAAAAATCGAATATTTGGATGCAAAATGATCCCATAATTTGTAAGTATGAGAAGCGAAAAGGAAAACCAATTACCATTTTAGAAGGGTATACAGGAGCTACATCAGACTTTAAAATACTTGCAAAAGAAATCAAAACAAAACTCTCTGTTGGTGGAAGTTTTAAGGATGATAAAATCATTATTCAAGGAGATTACAGAGACAAGATAATGACAATGCTAAAAGATAAAGGATTTAAAGTCAAACGAGTTGGAGGTTAAAAAAGAAAATTATAAGCTTTAGGCTTAATGAAAAAACATTCCCCCTAAATACGCATAAAAAGTATTCACTAAAATTAGATTACAAACATCGATTTTTAATTATGGGGGCATCAATATTACACATTACAAACGGAGATACAACTACAAATTATCTCAAAAAATTAAAATTTTCTGGTGATTTTATTACTTGGAGAGAAATGCTTTGTGAAGGAAAAACTACTTCAGATGTTGGCAGCGAAACCTTTTGGAAAAATAGATATGATTTTTTTAAATCTACTTATAAAGTTAGTAAACAAAATTTTATAGATTACACAGTAAAAGAATATAGAAGTCTTTGTAATAAGAAAAATCAAAAAGAAATTGTTTTGTGGTTTGAGTACGATTTGTTTTGTCAAATCAATATGATTGCAGTCTTAAGCTGGATCAAACAATACAGAAAAGGTTATAATATTTCTTTAGTTTCTTCAGGAAAAGTTGGCAATTATAAAAGCATGTTTGCCATATCCGAACTAAATGAAAAACAAATACAAAACCATTATAAAAATAGAATTGAGTTAACTCAAGATGATATTGAATATGCAGATTATATATGGCAATTGTATTGTTCAGATTCTCCTTTGCGATTAGAGACAATTTACAGGTTTAATCCAATGTCACCTTTTCAATACTTAGCATCAGCAATTGAAGCGCACTTAAAACGTTTTCCATCAATAGAAAATGGATTAAACAGAATAGAAAACAACATCTTAGAAACTGCCATCAATAAAAAACCTACTTCCAAAAAACAATTAATTAGTCAACTTTTAAAAGACGAAGATGTCTATGGATTTGGAGATTTACAGTATGACAGCAAAATTACAGAATTAAGAAAATTATTTCATTCTTTTAACCCAGTAAAACTGAGTAAAAAGGGAAAAGAAGTCTTAAAAAATCAAATAAATTTTTATGGTGAATTAAGAAATGATATTTCTTATCTTGGTGGCTCTAAAAAATACAGTTTTTTATATCACAATCAATCTGATAAGCTGTTACAAATTACATCTTAAATGCCTATAAAACAATCTGAATTAATTTTAAATCCTGATGGGAGTGTATATCATTTAAATTTAAGACCAGAGCATATTGCTAACAATATTATTTTTGTTGGCGATCAAGATAGAGTTGATAAAATCACCAAACATTTTGATACTATTGAGTTTACAACTCAAAAAAGAGAATTTAAAACTACCACTGGTACTTATAAAAACAAAAGATTTTCTGTGATGTCTACTGGAATTGGTCCTGATAATATAGACATTGTAATGAATGAACTAGATGCACTTGTTAATATTGATTTAATTTCTAGAAAACCTAAAGAGAACTTAACTTCATTAAATATTATAAGAATAGGTACTTCTGGTTCTTTGCAAAAAGATATTCCTGTAGATTCTTTTGTAATTAGTTCTCATGGACTAGATTTAAACGGAATGTTACATTCCTATCAAATTGATAAAATTTCTAATTCAGAAATTGAAGATGCTTTTGTAAAGCATACTAATTGGAGTTCCAAAAAAGCGTATCCAATAATCATTTCTAATAACAAATCGTTAGAAAAAAAATTAACTTCTCCAAAAACATATCAAGGAATTACTGCAACTGCTGGAGGCTTTTATGGACCTCAAGGAAGAGTTTTAAGATTGGCAATACAAGATGCCGATTTAAATTCTAAAATTGATAGTTTTGATTTTAAAGGAAATAGAATTACCAATCTAGAAATGGAAACTTCTGCAATTTACGGTTTATCAAAACTATTAGGTCATAAAGCTTGTTCTATAAATGCAATTATTGCAAATAGAGCTAATGGTACTTTTAGTAAAAAACCTGGTGAAGTTGTAGCAAACTTGATAAAATTTACATTAGAAAAATTAGTTGACTAAATGACTAACTTAAAAGTTGGTGGAGTTCCAGAACATTTTAATTATCCTTGGTACATCACCCTAAAAAATAAAGCATACAAAAAACACAATATCAATTTACGTTGGCAAGATTATCCTGGTGGAACAGGGCAAATGTGTAAGGCATTAAGAGAAGCTACAGTAGATATTGCTATTGTGTTAACAGAAGGAATTATTAAAGATATAGCTGCAGGAAATCCATCTAAAATTGTACAAACTTTTGTAAAAACGCCTTTAATTTGGGGAATCCATGTAGGTGCAAAATCCAATTTCAAAAAAATAAAAGATTTAGAAGACGCTACTATTGCAATAAGTAGATTTGGTTCAGGATCGCATTTAATGGCTATTGTAAATGCTTACAACCAAGGTTGGGATGTTGCTAAATTAAAGTTTAAAGTAATTGGAAATTTACAAGGTGGAATTGATGCACTTACAAATGGTGAAGCTGATTATTTTATGTGGGAACATTTTACCACAAAACCTTTGGTAGATAATGGAACTTTTAGAAGAATTGACGACTGCCCTACTCCATGGCCTTGTTTTGTTGTAGCTGTTAGAAATGAAGTTTTAGAAAACAATTTTGCAGAAGTAAAAAAAGTACTAGACATTATAAATAAAGAAACAAAAGACTTCAAAAAGACTGAGAATATTGATAAAACGCTTGCAAAAAGATATGAACAGCAATTAGAAGACATTCAAAAATGGTTAAAAATCACAGCATGGAATAATGGAAAACCGATTACAAAAAACTTAATTACGCGTATTCAAAATAAAATGATACAGTTTATCGTTATTCAAGAGAAGAAAAATTCAGGAGATTTCATAAAAAATATGTACATTTAACCAATAATATTAAAGAAATGAAAAAAGCAGCATTTATTGTAATTTGTATTTTAGGAATTATTTGTTTTTCATCTTGTAGAAGTACCTCAAATTCTTGTGGTTTAGCTGATAATGTCAATCAAACAGAATTACAACAAGTAGACTTATCATAAAGCTTACTTGTTTCTTAATTTCGAATTCAATGAATCCACTTTTATAGGTGGATTTTTTTTTGCTAAATTTTTAATTTGAATTTTACTGAAATTAAATTCCAAAATTTTAAAATAGTTAATTAAATATAATTATCTGTAGATTTGTCATCCTATGTTTGTGAAAAATAATACTGAAATACAAAATAGTTCCTTTATAAATTTAAACGAGAATTTTTTACCAATCAATTTCCTTTTTGTTGATCGATTTTAAAAACGCATTCGTTTTAGAAAAATGTTGACTACCAAACCAACCTCTCCAAGCTCCTAAAGGTGATGGATGTGGAGCTGTAAAAATTTTATGATTATCCGTATTTATTAATTTTATTTTACTTTCTGCGAATTTTCCCCAAAGTAAAAAAACAACATTTTCTTTTTCGTCAGATATTTGTTCAATCACGTTATCTGTAAAAGTTTCCCAACCTTTTTTTTGGTGACTTCCTGCTTCGTGAGCTCTTACTGTTAAAGTTGCATTTAATAACAAAACACCTTGTTTTGCCCATTTTTCTAAATTCCCACTTTGTGGAATTTCTTGATTTAAATCAGTAGCAATTTCTTTAAAAATATTCACTAAAGATGGTGGATGTTTAATTCCATCTTGCACAGAAAAACACAAACCATTTGCCTGATTTTCTCCATGATAAGGATCTTGACCAATAATAACCACTTTTAAATCATCAAAAACACAAAAATCAAAAGCTGCAAACATGTCTTTTTCTTGAGGATAACAAGTTTGATTTTCATATTCTGATTTCACAAAATCAGTCAAATCATTAAAATAAGGTTTATCAAATTCTTGTTGCAAAATATTTTTCCAAGAATCAGCTATTTTTACTTCCATTGTTTGTTATTTTTGTGTCGATTTCAAAGATAGCATTTTGACTAAAAACATATCAGAAAAAACATTACAAGATTTAGAGTTTTCAACGGTTTTGCAACACGTTGCAGAATTTTGTATTTCTAGTTTAGGGAAAGAAAAAGTATTTGAAATTAAACCTATTTCTAATAAAAAAGAGCTATTCAAAGAGCTACATTTAGTAGATGAATATTTAACGTCTTTTGAAAGCGATAACCGAGTTCCCAATCATGGTTTTGATAATATTATAGAAAGTGTAAAACGTTTGGCCATAGAAAACAGTTTTATAGAAACTGATGCTTTTTTAAAAATAGCAACTACTTCTTTGACTGTAAATGAATTGATTAAATTTTTTAAAAAATTTAAAATTCAGTTTCCTACTTTTTTTGAGCTTTCTCAAGAAATAGAGTTCACCACTTTTGTGGATGATGAAATAAAGAAAATTATTGATATTTCAGGAGAAGTAAAAAACAATGCTTCCTCTGCTCTAAAACAAATTAGAAGAGATATTAATAACGTTCGTGGTAAAATTGGTGCAAGTTTTTCATCAGCTTTATCAAAAGCGATTGCAGCTGGACATTTAGACGACATCAAAGAAACTGTTGTTGATAATCAACGCGTTTTAGCGGTTTCTGCAATGCATAGAAAAAAAGTTGCTGGTAGTTTATTAGGCTCTTCAAAATCTGGAAATATCGTTTATATTGCTCCACAAGCAACACTGTCTTATAGCAGAGAATATCAAAATTTAATTTATGATGAAAAGCAAGAAGTTGTAAAAATATTGCGTGCTTTAGCAACTACGATTCGTCCTTTGGTTTCTCTAATTGAAGAATATATTTCCTTTTTAATTCTTACAGATACTGTTGGTGCTAAAGCAAAATATGCTCAAGAAATTAATGCTATTTTACCTAAAATATCCAAAGAAAAAAAGATATTTTTCAAAGATGCTTATCATCCCATTTTATGGAAAAAAAATAAAGAGCAACAAATAAATACGGTTTCACAGAGTATACAGTTAAATGACAAACAACAAATTATAGTTATTTCTGGTCCAAATGCTGGTGGAAAAAGTATCACTTTAAAAACCATTGGTTTATTGCAAATTATGGTTCAAAGTGGAATTTTAATTCCTGTTGATGAACGTAGTCAAACTTATATTTTTGATACAGTTTTAACAGATATTGGAGACAATCAATCTATTGAAAATCAATTAAGTACTTATAGTTATCGATTGAAAAATATGCGTTATTTTTTACGTAAATGTAATGCAAACACCTTGTTTTTAATTGATGAATTTGGTACAGGTTCTGATCCTGAATTGGGAGGTGCTTTAGCAGAGATTTTCTTGGAAGAATTTTATCAAAAAAAGGCTTTTGGAATTATCACTACCCACTACTCTAACTTAAAAGTGTTAGCCAACGAATTGGAGAACGTGACCAATGCAAATATGCAATTTGATGAACGTTCTTTAGAGCCTTTGTACAGATTATTTATTGGACAAGCAGGAAGTTCTTTTACATTTGAAGTGGCTCAGAAAAATGGTATTCCTTTTAGTTTAATCAACAAAGCAAAAAAACGTGTTGAAACTGAAAAAGTTCGTTTGGACAAAACAATCTCTAAATTGCAGAAAGAAAGAAATCGTTTACAAAAACATTCTGATAATTTAGAAAAACAAAAAACAAAAGGACAAGAACATTTAGATAATTTACAAGAAAAAGAACAACGTGTTCAGGATAAATTGTCTGGTTTTCAAGAGTTATATGATCAGAACCAAAAAATGCTTTCTTTAGGTAGAAAGACCAATGAATTGCTCAATAAATACTTTCAGACCAACAATAAAAAGGAATTAAATGCTAATTTCAATAAATGGGTTACTGATGAAAAAGTAAAACATACCAAGAAAAATCCTGTAAAACCGAAAACAAAAGCTCAAAAACAAAAGGCAAAAGTTATTGAGAAGAAAAAGCAAGAAGTAATTAAAAAAGTTGAAAAAGAGGTTTTAGAAAAAGTAGTTGAAGTAAGAAAAGAGAAGAAAATTGAAGCTGAAAAAATAGCTAAAGAAAAAGCACTTTACGTTTATAAAATAAATGATAGAGTACGTATTAAAGATTCAAACTCTGTAGGTACTATTGATAAAATTGACAAGAAAAGTGTCACCATCAATTATGGGATTTTTACAACTAAAACCACTGTTGAGAAACTAGAATTGGTAGAGAAAGCAAAAAAGTAATAACTACTTTATTACAACAGAACTATAATCACCTTTCACTTTTATCAAGTTTTTAGTAGAAGAATTAGCATTGGATTTTCCAGTTCTTTTATTATCAAGCTTCACTCTATTTACATTATATTCAAATTTACAAGGAACATTTCCTAAAACAATTGTAGCATTAGATTGACTTAAATTCAAGACAAACTCTCCAAAGTTAGGGTTGAAACTATCTATTGTCAACTCTCCGAATTTATCTGAAAGGTTTACATTTTTGTTAATTTTCAGAATTTTTACCCCAGAAGAATTATTAGATAAACTCGTATTTGTAACTGATGCTATTTTAGCATCAGTCACATTGTTTAAAAATAAAGTACAAGCGTTTAAATCATTGATATTCACCTTAGAATAATCCAAAGTTAATTTACTATCTAATAAATTATTTGCATCAAAAGAGCCATATTTTACATTTCCAATAGCAACAGTATTAGGTAATTTTACTTTACAATGACGTGTATTCAAATCGAAAGTAGCACTTTTTGGGACTTTAATTTCTAACCTTTTTTTGATATTAATTTTTTTTCCGTTGATGATAATATCTTCTGAATTAGAGTTAGAATTGATATTAAATTTTAATTCCTTTAGCACTTCTTTTGCTTTTGCTAATTCTTTTTTAATTTCCTCCATGTCTACTTTTTTATATTCTTTCTTAGCTTGTTTAATTTTTTCCTTCATTTCTTCCTTAGAAATAAAAAACTTCTTTCTCAATTTCTCTTTGGTTAAAGACATTTTCTCTTTTAACTCCTTATATCTTTTTGTTTTTTTAAATGCTTCCCATTCTTTCTTAGATTTGATAACTACTTTATTATCACCATCATTCCAAGTAAATTCGTACTTACCATTTTTCTCCATGTTTTCATCTAAATCTTCTATATCCTCAAAATCAAAGTCAAAGTCAAAGTCAAAATCCACATCAGGTAAAATAATGGCTTCAATGTTCGCTAAATCTATTTCTGGCATTTTAAAATCAAAATTTATATCATCAAAAAAGACAAAATCATTTTTAAAATTAAAAGTCCCACTACCTTTTGATGTAATTTTTACTTTTTTAGAATTCCCTAATGCTTCAAAATTCCAGTCTTTAAAATATTGCTCTGCCTCTATCTTTGAGATTCCTTCAATCTCAATATAAGCTTCTACTTTAACCTCATTTTTGTTCCAAGTAGTTACATTAATATCAGTATTAGAAGCGCTTATAATAACTTCAACATCTTTATTTGTTTTAAAATTTTCTGTAAACTTTTTATCAAACTTTTGTGCAAAGACAGTTCCTAAAAAACCAAGTGCTATAAAAGTGATAATATGTTTATATGATTTGTGTTTCATTTTGTTTTGTGTTTAAATTTTTAAGATCATTTAACTGCTTTTTTAAACGTTGTAAAAGCTGTAGTCGTAATTGTAAATTACGAATTAGTGCATCTATAGTTGCATCATTAACCCCTTTTGTATTGAGCTCTTTGGTTAATGATTTATACTCTTTTGTAAGTTCTGCCAGTTTTACTAAATACCCATCAACAATATCTTTGTTTTCTTCTGATAAATCTAACTGACTAATTTCTAGATTAATACTATTTGTATAATAGGTTTCTATTGTTTTAAATTCTGGTGAAATGTTGCCTAAAGTAATTTCTTTAGGTGTTGAATTTGTATCAGTATCTATTAATATTGGTTCAATATTTTCAGTTGGATAAAACTTGATTCCTAAACTAACCAGCAAAACAATTGATGCTGCAATAGACAACCATCTAAACGTATGCTTTTTTGTTTTTTTAGGATGTAATTCTTGTTGTAATAATGCTTCAAATTTATTTGAATGTTTATTGGACAACTCAATATTTTCTCCTTTGTAATCTTTTAATTTTTCTCTAATATCCTGCTGCATAACTCGAGTTTTTTAATTGTTCTTTCAATATTTTTTTTCCTCTTAATAAATGTGTTCTAGAGGTGTTTTCTGTAATGTTTAAAATTTCTGATATTTCTTGATGATCATATCCTTCTAATAAATACAAACTCAAAACCAATCTATATTTTTCTTTCAGAGCACTTATTTTTTCTACAATTCCATCAACAGAAATACTACATTCTACTTGCCAATCTCCATCATCAACTCTTGTTATAATCTCTTCATTTAAAGAAACCAATTCTAATTTCTTTTTCTTTAAATGATCTATACTTTGATTGATTACAATCCTTTTTAACCAAGCTCCAAAAGCTACTTCATTCTTATATTTATCAATATTTTTAAAAGCTTTTAAAAAAGCATCTTGCATTACATCTTCTGCAATACTTTTATCTTTCACATATCTAAAAGCGACTAAAAACATAGCCTTACAATACAAATTATACAATTGCATTTGCGCCTTTGCATTATTGTTTTTGCATTGATCGATAATCGATTGATGTAACTGCTGGGTTGGTTTCATTAAATCTTTGTTACTCTATAGACGATACTTTTTTGGGCTTGTTGCAAAAATTATCTTTAAATTTACATATTAACTTTTACAATGCATAAAAAACAATCTGCCTTACAAGAAAAAGAAGGAGTTTCAAAACCAGAAACTACCAGTTCTTTGAGTGCAGAAAAAATAAAATTGAATAGAGCAAAACGAAACTCTGTTAAAGAATTTGTATCCAAAATCTTAGAAGGAAATATCACTTTTTTAAGTAGAGCTATTACTTTAGTGGAAAGCACTAATGCTAATCATCAAATAAAAGCTAATAAAATTTTAGAACAATGTTTGCCTCATGCTAATAATTCTGTGAGAATAGGAATTACAGGTGTACCTGGAGTTGGAAAAAGTACTTTTATTGAAGCCTTTGGAAAACATTTAACTAATAAAGGTAAAAAAGTAGCAGTTTTAGCTGTTGATCCAAGTAGTTCTATTAACAAAGGTTCAATTTTGGGTGATAAAACCAGAATGGAGCAATTAGTTACAGATAAAAATGCTTTTATAAGGCCTTCTCCTTCTGGAACTTCACTAGGTGGAGTTGCTCAAAAAACTAGAGAATCCATTATACTTTGTGAAGCTGCTGGTTTTGATACTATTTTAATTGAAACTGTTGGTGTTGGTCAATCAGAAACTTTGGTACATTCTATGGTTGACTTCTTTTTATTATTAAAATTAGCAGGTGCAGGAGATGAATTGCAAGGTATAAAACGTGGAATAATAGAAATGGCAGATGCTATTGTTATTAACAAAGCTGATGGTGAAAATGAAAAAAATGCAAAAATAGCAAAAGTAGAATTTAACAGAGCTCTGCATTTATATCCAATTAAAGAAAGCAATTGGCAACCCAAAGTTTTAACTGCAAGTGCTTTACAAAATATTGGGATTGTTAATATTGAAAAAATGATTGTAGAATACATTTCTTTAACAAAAGGTAATAATTATTTCAATTTAAAAAGAAATGAACAAAACAAATATTGGCTTTTATCTACCATTGAACAACAAATAAAGGCTAATTTTTATAATAATCCATTAATAAAAATTGAGTTATCAAAAGAAATTGAAAGTTTAGAAACAGGAAAAACAACTCCTTTTAGTGCAGCAAAAAGATTATTAGATTTGTAATTATACATTAGTCTCTAAAATTTTCATCAATTTTAAAATGATTTATGAACACATTAAATAAATTTTTAGGATAAAATCTCTATAATTTACTAAAAAATAGTTAGTCGTTCTTGATAGGTTTTCAATAAAAAAAGCAAATTCTTTTTTTTAAAAGACAAGAAGAAGTATAGAAAAAAAATAATTATCAATATAATGAGCAATAAAAAACTAACAATTATAGCTGAAATTTTAGCAAAACCAGAAAAAAGGGAATTAGTTAAAAATGAATTATTAAAACTAATAAAAATAACATTAGCAGAAGAAGGCTGTGTAAACTATGATTTACATCAAGATAATCAAAACGAGAATTTATTTTTGTTTTATGAAAATTGGAAATCTAGAGAATTATGGCAAAAACATATGAATAACAAACACATTGCTGATTATGCAAAAGCCACAGAAGGTGCTGTATTAGATTTTAAATTATATGAAATGACACCTATAAGTTAACTAATATTACTCCAAATTTTAGAAGTTTTACTCATTATTGCAAATGTAGTTTTAATGGGTAAATTTTCATTTTTAGCTAAATTAGGGTCATCTTGTAACAATGAAATTGCTGTATTTCTTGCTGAAACCAAAATTTGGGTATCTTTTACAACATCTGCTATTTTAAGATTTAAGACACCACTTTGTTGCGTACCCATAATATTTCCTGGGCCTCGTAGTTTTAAATCAACTTCTGCTATTTTAAAACCATCTGTAGTTTCTACCATAGTTTTTAAACGTGTTTTACCTTCTTCAGAGAGTTTGTAACTAGACAATAAAATACAATAACTTTGGTCTGCTCCTCTACCAACTCTACCTCTTAATTGATGCAATTGGCTTAAACCAAAACGTTCTGAACTCTCAATAATCATAACACTTGCATTTGGTACATTTACACCAACTTCAATAACAGTTGTAGCCACCATAATTTGAGTTTCACCTTTAACAAAACGTTGCATTTCATAATCTTTGTCTGCAGGTTTCATTTTTCCATGTACAATACTTATTTGATAATTTGGACTTGGAAATTCTCGAGAAATACTTTCATAACCATCCATTAAATCTTTGTAATCCATTGCTTCAGATTCCTGAATTAAAGGATACACCACATATACTTGTCTGCCTTTTGCAATTTCATCTTTCATAAATTTAAAAACAGATAATCGATTACTATCAAATCGATGTACAGTTTTCACTTCTTTTCTTCCAGGTGGTAATTCATCAATTACAGAAATATCTAAATCTCCATACACAGACATTGCCAAAGTTCTTGGAATTGGTGTTGCTGTCATTACTAAAATATGTGGAGGTAGAGCCCCTCCAACCTCCCCAAAAGGGAGGCTTTCCAATCTTTGTGTAATTTGACTTAAAACATTTTCAATATTTCCAATAACTTCTTCATTTGTAAATCGAATAACTTTAAACCCTAAATCATTTAATATTTTTGTTCTTAAATTATCTGCTTCTTGTTGTGCTACTGTATTATGATATTTGCCATCAACTTCAATAATTAAGTTTTTAGACAAATTAACAAAATCAACAATAAACTCGTCTATGATATGCTGTCTTCTGAATTTAAAATCTAGTTTTTTTCCTCTTAATTGCTCCCAAAGAATTTGTTCAGCTTCTGTTGTTTGTTCCTTTTTATCCTTTTGTAATTCTTTAATCAACTTATAAACAGATGGACGAGCTGTCATATATTTTTTTCGAACAGATTGGGCTTCCTCCCTTTGGGAGGATTGAGGTGGGCCTCCTTTTTTCCACAATTTCGCTCTTTGCTTTACTCCAAATCGATGTTGCTCATCAATAATAGCAATTCCTAAATTCTTGAATTGTACTTTATCTTCTAATAAAGCATGTGTGCCAATTAGAATATGTAAAGTTCCATCTTCTAAATTTTGATGAATTTCTCTTCGCTTTTTTGTTCTTACAGAACCTGTTAATATATCAACATTGATATCCATTCCTGTTAATAATTCTGAAACTGCTACATAATGTTGATTTGCCAAAATTTCAGTTGGTGCCATTATTGTAGCTTGATATCCATTGTCAATGGCCAATAGCATTGTTAATAAAGCTACTATTGTTTTTCCTGAGCCTACATCACCCTGTAAAAGACGATTCATATGAGCTCCTGAACCTACGTCTTTCCTGATTTCTTTAAGTACTCTTTTTTGAGCATTTGTTAAATTAAAAGGTAATTTATTTTTGTAAAACTCATTAAAAACAGCTCCTACATTTTCAAAAACAAAACCTTTTATTTTGGTTTTATTGATGAGTTTTTTTCTAACTAATTGCAATTGAATAAAAAATAATTCTTCAAATTTTAGTCGATATTGAGCTTTGGCTAAATTTTCCTGACTTTTAGGAAAATGAACATTCAATAATGCATCTCTTTTTTGCATCAATTTGAAATCTTCAATAATTTGTTTTGATAAACTTTCTTCAATATTATCGAAAACCTGTTGTAATAACTTCTGAATATATGTTCGCATCAATTTATTAGAAACTCCTGAATTTGTCAATTTCTCTGTGGATGGATAAACAGGTTGCATTTTAGTTTGTAATTTCCTCTTATATTCAGTAAGCAATTCCAATTCTGGATGAGGAATACTAAAATTACCATTATAATGATTCAATTTACCATAAACTACATAAGGCTGATTAATTTTCAGTGAATCTTTTATCCATTTTTGCCCTTTAAACCAAACCAATTCCATAGTTCCAGATGCATCCTGAAAAGTGGCTACTAATCTACTTCCTCTTTTTTGAGCCACAGATTTTACATTCGTTATTTTTCCAACAATTTGTACTTCAGAAGAATTGGGCTGTAAGTCCTTAATTTGATAAAACTGAGTTTTATCTATGTATCTAAATGGAAAAAAATTAAGCAAATCATTACACGTTTTTATACCTAATTCTGTATAAATAAGTGTTGCTCTTTGCAAACTTATTCCTGATATATATGTAATGGGTTTATTTAAATTCAATTTGAAATATATGAATAACGAAAATACAAAATACCTTTTATTTCACGTATCTTTGCACTCTATTATCAAAATAAAAAATGAGATTACATAGAAACTTAACTTTTGCAGTAATAGACAGCATAAGAGATATATTTAATGAAGGGGTTTATGCAGATAAAGCTGTAGAAAAAGCTTTAAAAAGAGACAAACGTTGGGGAGCAAGAGACAGAAAGTTTGTTGCTGAAACCATTTATGATATAGTGCGTTGGAACAGATTATATGCAGAAATTGCTGAAGTTAAAGTACCTTTTGATAGAGATAATATTTGGCGTCTCTTTTCTGTTTGGTGTATTTTAAGGGGAATTCCATTACCAGATTGGAATCAAATTGGAGATGTACCAGAAAGAAGAATTAAAGGACGTTTTGCTGAATTATCAAAAACAAGAAAATTCAGAGAATCAATTCCAGATTGGATGGATGAAATTTGCGTTTCTGAATTAGGGGAAGATATTTGGACCAAAGAAATTGCTGCTTTAAATAAGCAAGCTAGTGTAATACTTAGAACTAATACACTAAATATTTCTAAAGAAATTCTTCAAAAGAAATTAAGAACAGAAAATGTGATTACACAATTTGTTCCTCATCATCCTGATGCTTTGGTTTTAGAAGAAAGAGCAAATGTATTCAGAACAGATGCTTTTCATAATGGATATTTTGAAGTACAAGATGCTTCATCACAGTTGGTTGCTGCTTATTTGGATGTAAAACCAGGAATGAAAGTTGTTGATACTTGTGCAGGTGCAGGTGGAAAAACATTGCATTTATCTGCTTTAATGGAAAACAAAGGACAAATAATTGCGATGGATATTTACGAAAGTAAATTGAAAAAACTAAAAGTTAGGGCTAAAAGAAACAAAGCGCATAATATAGATTTACGAGTTATAGATTCTACAAAACCTATAAAAAAGTTACACAACAAAGCAGATAGAGTATTAATTGATGCTCCTTGTTCTGGTTTGGGTGTTATTCGTAGAAATCCAGATTCTAAATGGAAATTACAGCCTGAATTTATTGAAAATATCAAAAAAGTACAACAAGAAGTTTTGCAACAATATTCTAAAATGGTGAAATCTGGTGGAAAAATGGTGTATGCTACTTGTTCGATTTTGCCTTCTGAAAATCAAGAACAAGTTGACAAATTCTTAACATCAGAAGCAGGAAAAGACTTTACTTTTGTAAAAGATAAAAAAGTATTAGCACATATTTCTGGATTTGATGGATTTTATATGGCGCTTTTAGAAAAAAAATAGCCTATACTCACTTATTGCTATGAGTATGGTTTTTGAATTGAATAAGAAATTGTTTTACAATAAAATCAAAACAGTTCATGTACAAAAGAATTACTTTACTCCTTGGATTAGCTTTTGCATTTATATGTAATGGACAAGAAATCTATTATAATGATGTAAACCTTAATCTTACAGGCATTACCCTAAAAGAAGAATTAGCAACAAAAATAATAAGTACACATTCTCATTTTTTGTTTTACGACCAAATTTGGGACGCTAACAAAGCTACTGATGTTAATCCAAACAATCCTCAAGAAGTATTATTAATTTATGGTTACGAAAATGGTACAGACACAGATGTAACCAATGATAGAGAGCGTGGAATTGATCAAAACAGTGGAAGCTCTGGAGATTGGAACAGAGAACACGTATTTTCTCAATCCTTAGGAGTTCCTGCTTTGTCTGATTCTGGCCCAGGCTCAGATGCACATCATTTAAGGTCTGCAGATGCACAAAGAAATTCATCAAGAAATAATAGAAAATTTACGGCTGGTACTGGAAATTCAGGAGCACAAGCCAATGCAGGTTGGTATCCAGGAGATGAATGGAAAGGTGATGTAGCTAGAATGATGATGTATATGTATGTAAGATATGGTGATAGATGTTTACCTTCTAATATTGGAGTTGGAGACAACTCTTCTACTCCAGATGATATGATTGATTTGTTTTTGCTATGGAATGTAGAAGATCCTGTTTCTGATTTTGAAAGACAAAGAAATACTTATCATGAAAATAAAGTAAATCTTAATGCACAAGGAAATAGAAATCCATTTATAGATAATCCTATTTTAGCAACAAGAATTTGGGGAGGTGCAAAAGCAGAAGACACTTGGGGAATCTATACGAATTCTGATACAGAAGCTCCTAGTATTCCTACAAATATTTCTTTTTCAAATATAACTACTTTTTCTGTGGATATTGCTTGGGATGCATCAACAGATAATATAGCTACTACAAGTTATGATGTTTTTGTTGATGGAATTTTATTCGCTAACACTACTAATACTTCTATAACCATTAAAGGTTTAAATTCTAATACAAATTACTCTTATACAGTTTTAGCAAAAGATATTGCTAATAATTTATCTGAACAAAGTTTAGCAGTAGATGCTAAAACTTTAGAAGATACAGCCGCTCCAACTGTACCACAAAATGTTATTATTAGTAATGAAACTGGTGAATCTTTTAAAATAACTTGGGATACTTCTACTGATAATTCTGCTGTTACAGGGTATGATATTTTTGTTGATGGAAGTGAAATTGCATCCACCCCAGAAACTACTTATACAGTTACCAATTTAACCACATCAACCATTTATGCTGTTCAAGTTTTAGCTAAAGATGCAGTTAATAATAAATCTGCTTTAAGTACTGCTGTTAATGCTACAACTACAGATGGTTCTACAACAACAGCAAACGAATTGTTTTTCTCTGAATATTTAGAAGGAGATAGTAATAATAAGGCTTTAGAAATTGTAAATTTAACGAATGCTAACATCGATTTGAGTGCCTATAGTATCAAAAGACAATCAAATGGAGGTTTAAATAATGCTGTATGGGAATGGAATCTGCCACTTAAAGGTATTATAAAATCTCAGAATGTTTATGTAATTGTAAATGAAGCTGCAGGAGAACACCCTGCAAGTAAATCTGCAAAAGCAATTGAAGCTGGTGATTTTTTAATTCAGATAGCAGATTCAATAAGAGTTCATGATGGGGATACAAATTTTGGAGCACCTATAAACTTTACAGGAAATGATCCTATAGGTTTGTTTAAAAATAATGTTTTAATCGATATTATTGGAACTTACAATGGAGGTTCATCAAATTTTGCAAAAGATAAAACTTTACGAAGAAAAAGTGGAGTTTCTCAACCAAACACAGCCTTTAATATTGATAATGAGTGGAATATTTTTGATAAAAATGATGCCAGTGATTTTGGAAAACACAGTGCAATCACCCTTAATTTAGATAGGCTTCATGAATCAGATATTAAATTTTATCCTAATCCAGCTGAAAATTTTATAAGAATTCAAAACACTTCAAATACCTTAATTCAAAATATAAAAATCTCTAATATTTTAGGTAAAGTATTGATATCTGAAGAAAATCCTTCTGAAGAAATTAACATTCAAAATCTATCCAAAGGAATATATATCCTTAAATTTGAAATTGAAAACAAATTGTATTCTACAAAATTCATCAAAAATTAAATGAAAATAAAGTTACTTTTTTTAGCTACAATTCTTAGTTTTTCTGTTAACTTTTCTCAAGTTCCAACAGGATATTACAACTCAGCAACTGGAAGTGGTTTCACATTAAAAACACAACTAAAAAATATCATTAAAAATGGGCATTCTGACCAAGGTTATGGGGCATTGTATGACGCTTATAAAACTTCTGATACCGATAGTTTTTATGAGAATGATAATTCTGTTTTAGATATGTATTCTGAAAACCCTAATGGAAACGATGCTTACAATTTTCAGCATAGAGCTAGAAATTGTGGTGGCTCTCCAGAAAATAAAGAAAACTCATGCTACAATAGAGAACATATTTTTCCTCAAGGTTTTTTTAATAGTCAAAATCCAATGAGAACAGATATACATCATGTAGTCCCATCTGATTATTATGTAAATCAAAAAAGAAGTAGTTATCCTTTTGGAGAAGTTTCATCTGCAAGTTGGACTTCTTTGAATGGTTCTAAAGTAGGAGCCAATACTTTTAGTGGATTTTCTGGAACTGTTTTTGAACCAATTGATGAGTTTAAAGGCGATATTGCAAGAATGCTTTTATACTTTGCAACTCGTTATGAAGATGATGTTACAGATAATTCTTGGGATGCTCATAATGCTTCTATAAGTAATCCTTTAAATGGTACAAACAATCAAGTTTATGAAGATTGGTATATTAAATTACTATACAAATGGCACACTAATGATCCAGTTAGCAATAGAGAAATTGTTAGAAATAACGAAGCTTACAAGTTTCAAGGCAATAGAAACCCTTTTATAGATCACCCTGAATATGTAACTCAAATTTGGAGTTCAATTTTATCAACAGAAAACTTTCCAATATTAGATAGTATATCTATTTACCCAAATCCAACATCAATTAATAGCATAACAATTTCTATTCCTAATGAATTAAATATTGATGCTATTATTCTTTATTCAATTATCGGAAAAAAAATAGTTGAACTAAAGGAATCTGAACTACTCAATAATAAAATTCGAATTAAAGACTTACAAAAAGGAATTTATTTGATAAAAATGACAAGTAATCAAAATATTATTTCTAGAAAAGTTATCGTAAAATAAGTTTGTTAATAAACTTAATAAAACTCATAATTATTACGAGTTTTTTTATGCTTAAAATTCAAATCAAAAAAGTAAATTTGCATTTTTACAACAATAAGCAAACACAACTCTAAAATGATTCATTTCTTTGGAAACGAAAACAGCAAAGTATTCGCTGTTCAAACTACAAAAGAACTAACTTCAGAAACAATTTCTAAATTAACTTGGTTATTTGGTGATGAACCAAAAATAGAAGCGTCTTCAATTGACGCTTTTTTTATTGGACCAAGAGCAGCAATGATTACTCCTTGGAGTACAAATGCTGTAGAAATTACTCAAAACATGGGGATTTCTGACATCATCAGAATTGAAGAATTCAAAGCAGTTTCAGAAGATTTTTCTGATTTTGACCCAATGATTTCTGAGAAATTTAAAGGATTAAATCAAAAGTCTTTTACAATTGATGTAGAACCAGAAGCTGTTTTAGACATTGATGATATTGCTGCATATAACAATCAAGAAGGATTGTCTTTAAGTGATGAAGAAGTTGCATATTTAGAAGAAGTTGCTACAAAAATTGGAAGAAAATTAACAGATTCTGAAGTATTTGGTTTTAGCCAAGTTAACTCAGAACACTGTAGACATAAAATATTTAACGGAACTTTTGTTATTGATGGTGAAGAAATGCCAACATCATTATTCAAGTTGATTAAAGAAACTTCAAAACAATTTCCAAACGATATTGTTTCAGCATATAAAGACAATGTTGCTTTTGTTAAAGGTCCAAAAGTGACCCAATTTGCACCTAAAACTGCAGACAAACCAGATTTTTACACAACTAAAGATTATGAATCTGTGATTTCTTTAAAAGCAGAAACACACAATTTCCCTACAACAGTTGAGCCTTTTAATGGAGCTGCAACTGGTTCTGGAGGAGAAATTAGAGATAGACTTGCAGGAGGAAAAGGTTCTTTACCTTTAGCTGGTACAGCTGTTTATATGACTTCTTATTCACGTTTAGAAGAAAAAAGACCTTGGGAGCAAAAATTTGAAGCCAGAGATTGGTTATATCAAACTCCTATGGATATTTTAATTAAAGCCTCAAATGGTGCTTCTGATTTTGGAAACAAATTTGGTCAACCTTTAATTACAGGTTCTGTATTAACTTTTGAACACGAAGAAAATGCTGCTTCAAGTGATGCTGCTGCAAGAAAACTTGGTTTTGATAAAGTAATCATGCAAGCAGGTGGAATTGGATATGGAAAAGCAGAACAAGCATTAAAAGACACTCCAAAAGAAGGTGATAAAATTGTAATTCTAGGTGGTGAAAACTATAGAATTGGAATGGGTGGTGCTGCTGTATCATCTGCAGATACTGGAGAATTTGCCTCAGGAATTGAATTAAACGCAGTACAACGTTCCAACCCAGAAATGCAAAAACGTGCTGCAAATGCAGTTCGTGGAATGGTAGAAAGTGATGAGAATTTTATTGTTTCTATTCACGATCATGGTGCTGGAGGACATTTAAATTGTTTATCAGAATTAGTTGAAGACACAGGTGGTAAAATCGATTTAGACAAATTACCTGTTGGTGATCCTACACTATCAGCAAAAGAAATAATTGGTAACGAATCTCAAGAAAGAATGGGATTGGTTATTGCCGAAAAACATACTGAAACTTTACAAAAAATTGCAGAACGTGAGCGTTCTCCAATGTATACTGTTGGTGATGTTACTGGAAATAACAGATTTACTTTTGAATCTAAAACTACTGGCGAAAAACCAATGGATTTGGCTATGGAAGATATGTTTGGTTCATCACCAAAAACAATTCTAACAGACAAAACTGTCATCAGAAAATATAAAAATCCACGTTATAAAACTAAGAACTTACAAATCTATTTAGAGCAAGTTTTACAGTTAGAAGCTGTGGCTTGTAAAGATTGGTTAACAAATAAAGTGGATAGATGTGTGGGTGGTAAAGTTGCCAAACAACAGTGTGTTGGTCCTTTACAAATTCCTTTGAATAATGTTGGAGTTATGGCTTTGGATTATAATGGAAAAGAAGGAATTGCCACTTCAATTGGGCACGCTCCTATCTCTGCACTTATCAATCCTGAAGCTGGAAGTAGAAATGCAATTACAGAAAGTTTAACCAATATTATTTGGGCGCCTTTAAAAGATAATTTAAAAAGTGTATCACTTTCTGCAAATTGGATGTGGCCTTGTAAAAACGAAGGTGAAGATGCACGATTATACAAAGCTGTAAAAGCAGTTTCAGAATTTTCTATTGATTTAGGAATCAATGTTCCAACAGGAAAAGATTCATTGTCAATGAAGCAAAAATATCCTGATGGAGATGTAATTTCTCCAGGAACAGTGATTATTTCTGCTGCTGCAAATTGTAATGAAATTAGCAAAGTTGTAGAGCCTGTTTTACAAGTTGATGGAGGCAATATATACTACATCAATATTTCTCAAGATGATTTTAAATTAGGAGGAAGTTCATTCAATCAAGCATTAAATGCTATTGGAAATGAAGCTCCTGATGTGACAAATACTGCTTTTGTAAAAAATACTTTCAACACCATTCAAGAATTAATTAAAACTGATAAAATTACTGCAGGACATGATGTGGCTTCTGGAGGTTTGATTACAACTTTATTAGAAATGTGTTTTGCTGATGTAAATTTAGGAGCAGATTTTGATATTTCTTCTTTAAATAACGAAGATTCTATCAAAGTTTTATTTGCTGAAAATTCAGGAATTGTTTTCCAAGCTGATGCCACTGTAGAAAGTATTTTATCAGAAAATAATATTGAATTTTTTACTATTGGTACTGCAAATAGTTCAGGAATTGTAAACATTAAAAACAACGAAGAAAATTTCTCTTTTGATGTAACTGAAATGAGAGATGTTTGGTATAAAACTTCTTTTTTATTAGACCAAAAACAAACGGCTAATAATTTAGCTCAAGACCGTTTTGATAATTATAAAAATCAGCCTTTAACCTATAAATTCCCAGCCAATTTTACTGGAAAACTTCCTGTCATTGCGAGTGGAACAAAGCAATCTCGTCCTAAAGCTGCAATCATCAGAGAAAAAGGATCTAACTCAGAACGTGAAATGGCAAATGCCATGTATTTAGCTGGTTTTGATGTAAAAGATGTACACATGACAGATTTAATTTCTGGTCGTGAAAATCTAGAAGACATTCAGTTTATTGGTGCAGTTGGAGGATTCTCTAACTCAGATGTTTTAGGTTCTGCAAAAGGTTGGGCAGGTGCTTTTAAATACAATGAAAAAGCAAATACTGCACTTAAAAACTTCTTTAAAAGAGAAGATACTTTGTCTGTTGGTATTTGTAATGGCTGTCAACTTTGGATGGAATTAGACCTAATAAATCCAGAACATGAAGTTCATGGAAAAATGGTTCATAACGATTCTCAAAAACACGAAAGTTCATTTACATCTGTAAAAATACAGGAAAATAATTCTGTAATGTTAGCCTCTTTAGCAGGCACAGAATTAGGAGTTTGGATTTCTCATGGTGAAGGAAAATTCAGTTTACCAAAAGCAGAAGAAAACTATAATATTGTTGCTAAATATGGTTATGAAGGTTATCCTAATAATCCAAATGGTTCTGATTATAACACTGCAATGATGACCGACAAAACTGGACGTCATTTAGTAACAATGCCACATATTGAGCGTTCTACTTTTCAATGGAATTGGGCGAATTATCCAGCAAATAGAAAAGACGAAGTTACGCCTTGGTTAGAAGCTTTTGTGAATGCTAAGAATTGGATTGAGAATAAATAATCACTTTACAAATTATAAAAAATCAGCTTTTAGAATTTCTTAAAGCTGTTTTTTTTTACATTTATAACAAAATTGTTTATATGAAAAAAATGCTATTTTTTTTATTTTTCGCAACATATACTACCCTTCAATACTACCAATGGAATGAAGTTAATTTAGGAAATAAAATATTATTACTGCTGCAGAAATAAGTAAAGATTTTTCTACTATTGCCTTTTATGATTATAATTTTAAAAACAGTATTGTATCGTTAAAGTAAACTTACTAATTCATCTATATCTAAAGGTTTATTTAAAAAACCTGATACCATAGAATATTTTTTAGATTTTTCAAAATGATCTGGGTTTTGACTTGCTGTTAAAATAATAATTTTACAATCATTATTCTTAACTAAATTTTCCTTTTCAAGAATATCTAAAAATTCCCAACCATCTATAACAGGCATATTAAGATCTAGTAAAATAGCATCCGGAATTTCTTTAGAAGAATTTTTCAGATAATCAATAGTATCCATTCCATTATTTAAGTTTACTATATTTTTAGCAATCCTTTTCTTATTGAGAAGTATTTTATGCAAAAAATTAGTAGACATATCATCATCTACAAGTAAAATTGTATCTATTGTTGATTTCATTTTTTTTATTTGTTTAGGTAAAATAAATTTATTAAATCATTCTAAGATTATACTAATAAAGATACGAATAATGTTTCTAAATTATAAAAATAAATGATTGGATTTTAAAAAAATATTTTCTTATTTTTGAAATTTAACGATTATTTACATTAGATAATAAAATATTATAATTATATTTACCCCAATTAGTTATATATAGTTTTGGGGGAAACTAATAATTAAGAAATACATTAAGAGTTGATTGTAAAATCAACTCTTTTTTTTATTTTACAAACTGTCACAATTTTAATTTTTGTTGGTCTTTATAATGAAACATATAAAACTTAATGAAATGAAACATAAAATTACTTTTTTTGCTTGTCTTTTTTTATCAATTACATTATCAGCTCAAAAGACAATTGAAGCTTCTGATATTATGAAAGATATTAAATCCGGAAAATCTATTTCCTATCAAAATGCAATCATTTCTGGAACTTTAGATTTTACTTATATGGATGAAGCATTGGAAAAACTACCTGCAAAAAGAAAAAATAGTTGGTGGGGAAATAGCAACACCAATGAAGTTAAAAAACTAATAGAGGTTAAAATTTCTTTTACAAATTGTACATTTAAAGATGACGTTTTAGCTTACATCCCTGATGAAGACTCTGGGTATACTTTTACTGCCAATTTTGAAGATATTGCTTTATTTAAAAATTGTAATTTTGAAAGAAAAGCGATGTTCAAATACTCGCGTTTTGAAAGAGATTCAGATTTCTCAGGTTCTACATTTGATGACGATACAACATTTAAATATGCAAAATTTGACAGGGATATTAGTTTTCAAAACACAAAATTTGCAGAAATAGCTACTTTTAAATATGCGAAATTTAGCAGAAAAGTAAGTTTTGCTAACTCAGTTTTTGAAGATTCTGCTGTATTCAAATACACAAAGTTTAATGAAGGAGTTTCTTTTAATAATACCAGTTTTGAAGAAGATTTGAATATTAAATACATGACAGTTTCTGGTGATTTTGATATCACAAAAATGAAAGTAAGTTATGATATTGACTCTAAATACACGAAAATCAATGGTAAAAGCTTCAATAAACATCTTTTAAAAGAAAGTGAATAAATATTACAATTATTTGGTTTAAAAAAGATTGACTTTTGGTCAATCTTTTTTTTTGATTACAATTTAGTAACTTGTCAGAAAATAAGATATTATGTCTCATAAAGTTACTCGCATTTTTGATTTTGCATATCACCAACTAGAAAACTATCCTCAAGAAAAGTGTTTTAATTTTAAAAAAGATAATAAATGGCAATCAATATCTACCAAAGAATACATTTCTGATGCAAATAAAGTAAGTTGCTCTTTGTTAGCTTTAGGAATAAAACCTAATGATAAAATTGCAGTAATTACCTCTAATAATAATCCTAATTGGCATAGCTTAGATATCGGTATTTTGCAAATTGGTGCTCAAAATGTACCTTTATATGCTACACTTTCAGAAAAAGATTATGCTTATATTTTAAATCATTCTGATGCCAAATATTGTTTTGTTTCTGATGATGAATTATATCAAAAAGTAAAATCTATTGAAAATCAAACACAACTACAAGGCATCTTTTCTTTGCAAGAATTACATTCTGATTATGGTTGGAATTCATTTCTAAAATTAGGAAAAAAAGAAAATTATAAACCTAAAATAGAGCATTTAAAAGAAAGTATAAAACCAGAAAATTTAGCAACAATAATTTACACTTCTGGCACAACAGGAACCCCAAAAGGAGTTATGTTAACTCATAAAAACATTGTTTTTACAGTTTTTACAACTGCAAAAGGCTTAGACTTATCTCATGGAAATAATAGAATTATTAGCTATTTACCTATCTGTCATATTTTTGAAAGAACTGCATCTTATTATAACCAATTAATGGGATTTGAAGTCTATTTTGCAGAAAGTATAGAAAAAATTGGAGATACCATTAGAGAAGTAAAACCTCATTATTTAGCAGTAGTTCCAAGGTTATTAGAAAAGATTTTTGATAAAATTGTTGACAAAGGAAGTAATCTAACAGGAATTAAAAAAAGCCTCTTCTTTTGGGCTTTGAATTTGGGTGAAAAATATGAAGCCTATGAAAAAAATGGAAAATTTTATCACTTTAAATTAAATATCGCTAGAAAATTGATTTTCTCTAAATGGCAAGAAGCTTTGGGTGGAAATTTAAAATTTATGGTTTCTGGAAGTGCTCCTTTACAACAAAGGTTGATAAGAGTTTTTACAGCAGCTGGTATAAACATTTTTGAAGGTTATGGTATGACAGAATCTGCTCCTGGTGGAACTATAAATGACCTTAGAAATAATGGTCTAAAAATAGGAACAGTAGGGAAAGCTTTAGATGGAATAGAAATTAAAATTGCTGATGATGGAGAAATTTTAATGAAAGGTGATAATGTAATGCTAGGGTATTACAAAAATGAAGAAATGACTGCAAAAACCATTGTAGGTGGTTATTTACACACAGGCGATATTGGTGAGATTGATAATGAAGGTTTTCTATCTATCACAGATCGAAAAAAAGAAATGTTTAAAACTTCTGGAGGCAAATACATTGCTCCTGCTGCTTTAGAAAGTGAATTCAAACAATCACGATTTATAGAACAAATTATGGTAATTGGTGAAGGCGAAAAAATGCCAGCTGCTTTAATTCAGCCAAATTTTGAATTTATAAATGAGTGGGCAGAACGTCATCGACATAAAATTACAAATATTTCTACGGACGAAAAATTGATCAATAGAATTCAACAAGAAATTGATTTTTATAATCAAAAATTTGGCAAGTGGGAAAAAATTAAAAAATTTGAAATTACTCCTGAAGAATGGACAATTGAAGATAGTTTATTAACTCCTACAATGAAGATGAAAAGAAAAAAAATTAAAGAGAAATACAAAAATTTATATCAAAAAATATATAATTCGTAATATATAAAGACATTTTGTAAGTATTTGTGAAATCAAGGGAAATTTAGTATTTTGCAATACTACAAAATATACTTTATGCCAACAGAAATTACAAGGTTATTTGACTTTCCTTATTATCAGTTAGAAACATATAATTTAAAAAAAGCATTTTCCACAAAATATAATGGAAAATGGGAATCTATATCTTCTCAGGAATACATAGACAAATCCAATCAACTGAGTAGAGGGCTTTTAAAATTAGGTGTAAAACCTAATGATAAAATTGCCATTATTTCTACCACAAATAGAACAGAATGGAATATTTGTGACATTGGTGTTTTACAAACAGGTGCACAAACTGTTCCTATTTATCCAACAATTTCTAAAGAAGATTACGAATATGTTATAAATCATTCTGAATCTATTTATTGCATTGTTTCTGATGTTACTATTTTAGAAAAATTAAATCAAATAAAAGGAAATACAAAACTAAAAGGTGTTTACACTTTTGACGATATAAAAGGTGAAAAAAATTGGAATGAACTTCTAAAACTGGGAGAAGATACTAGCACTCAAAACGAAGTTGAAGCTAGAAAAAAAGCTGTAAAGCCTGACGATTTAGCTACTTTAATTTATACTTCTGGTACTACAGGAAAACCTAAAGGAGTTATGCTATCTCATAACAACATTGTTTCCAACACCTTATCTGCCAAAAAAAGAGTTCCTTTAGATTATGGAAACTCTAAAGCTTTAAGCTTTTTACCTGTTTGTCATATTTTTGAACGTATGATTTTATATCTATATCAATATTGTGGTATAGATATTTACTTTGCTGAGTCTATTGAAAAATTAACAGAAAACGCTCAGGAAGTAAAACCAAATGTAATGACAGCTGTTCCACGTTTATATGAAAAAATCTTTGATAAAATCATTTTAAAAGGTGAAGATTTATCAGGAATAAAAAAGAAATTATTTTTCTGGGCTGTGAATTTAGGCTTAAAATATGAACCTTATGGTGCAAATGGTTGGTGGTATGAAAAACAATTGGGTTTAGCACGTAAACTTATTTTCTCTAAATGGCAAGCTGCTTTAGGTGGAGATTTAAAATTGATGGTTTCTGGAAGTGCTGCTTTACAACCAAGACTTACAAGAATTTTTGCAGCAGCAGGAATGCCTATTATGGAAGGTTATGGACTTACTGAAACATCTCCTGTTACTTCTGTAAATGACCAAATGAATGGAAGCTTTAGAGTGGGTACAGTAGGAAAAGTTATAGATGATGTAGAAGTAAAAATTGCTGATAATGGAGAAATTTTAGTAAAAGGTCCAAATGTAATGCAAGGTTACTACAAAGACCCTGAAAAAACAGCAGAGGCAATACAAGATGGTTGGTTTCATACTGGAGATAAAGGAGAATTTGACAAAGATGGTTTCCTTAAAATTACAGGTAGAACCAAAGAAATGTTTAAAACATCTGGTGGTAAATATGTAATTCCACCTTTATTAGAAGGAGAGTTAAAACAATCTATATTTATTGAACAAGTAATGGTAGTTGGTGAAAATGAAAAAATGCCAGCTGCTATAATTCAACCTAATTTTGAATACTTAAAAGACTGGGCTAAAGAAAATAATATCTCTTACAACTCCAATGAAGAGTTAATTGAAAATAAAAAAGTTATTAAAGCTATTCAAGATGCTGTTAACGAATGTAATTGCCATTTTGGAAAATGGGAACAGATTAAAGTTTTTAAATTAACTCCAGATGAATGGTCTATAGATGGTGGGCATTTAACACCTACAATGAAAATGAAAAGAGCTATTATTAAGAAAATTTATAATAATTTATACGAAGAAATTTATAGAGGTTAACATGGTTATAAATTACTGATTTTTAAAATTCCTCCTTCACCTTTAAGCTCATATTGTTATGTTACAACAAATAGTATACTATTCAATTTCTAAAAAAACAATAACAAAAAAATTAATACTTGAAATTTTAGAACCATCTCATATAAACAATTCTAAAAAAAATATTACAGGTTGCTTACTTTATCATAATAATGTTTTCTTACAATTACTAGAAGGTAAAAAAAGTGATTTAAGTGAATTATTTGAAATTATAAAAAAAGACGAAAGACATTCTAACATAACTCTAATAATTGAAGAGAATATTGACAAAAGAATGTTTTCTGATTGGAGCATGGCTTTTCATGAAATTGATACTGATAAAAAAAACATTGAAAAATTTAAAAATAGTATAGGTTTTTTTTCTAAAAATATACCACAAAAAACAGAAGCTTTAGACTTATTTTGGAGGATGGCAAAACAAATTGTTGTTTAACAGAAAAAAAATCACTAAATTTAGTAGGTAAATTGAATTACCAATACAGCTACCATGAGAAACTCCTCCATCAATTCATTAAATAAAGAAAATAACAGTCAAACTTTTGAAGATAAACATCTATTACCTTTTAAAATTCCTATTGAAAAAATAGTTTACCTAATTTGTATAATTACTAGTTTTATAATTATCTTAAGTTGGGTTATGGGTTATGAAAAAGCATTGAGTATACTTCCAGGAAGCCCAACCATGAAATTTAACACTGCAGTTGTATTTCTTTTAATAGGGGTTAACCTTTTCATTTTACAAATGAAAGAAACTTTTCTTAAAACACTTTACTATATCGTATCTTTTTTAATAATAGTTATTGGGCTGTTATCTATTTTCAGTAATTATGATATTCAATTTTTAAACATAGACAATATTTTTGGATTTGATGTTTTTTCTAATGTAAAACCAGGATTAATGTCTGCTGGAACTGCTTCTTGTAGTTTTTTGATTGGAGTTGCTTTTATTCTAAAAAAACAAAAAAAAACAGTTTATAATTATTTCGCTAATAAACTAATTCATGTAGTAAATATTATTTCTTTAATTTCTGTAGTTTCATTCTTTTTATCTATCACAATAGACAAACAAATTTTTTTTCTAAAAAGTATGGCTATACATACTAGCATTATATTTTATCTTGTTTCTTTTATTATACTTTTAAAAGACCCAAACACTCTTGTGAATAGAATGATTTATGGAAACAATATTGGCAGTGTTATTTTTAGAAAAATAATTCCAAATATTATTTTAATTCCAATAATATTAAGTAATTTATTATTGATTTTAATCAATAGAGAATATTTTAGTGTAGATTTTGGTATTGTATTATTTGTACTTACTCTTATTATTTTTGGATTACTACACATATCTTCAGTTGCTGAAAAACTTAACAAAAGTGATATAGAGAGGAAAGAACTAGAAAAAATTACAGTAGATGTAAGCGTAGAATTATCTCATTTTAAAGAGACTATAAATAAAATTGCAATAGTAGTAAAAACAGATCCTAAAGGAAAAATTACTTACGTAAATGACACTTTTTGCGAAATTTCTCAATATTCAAAAAAAGAAGTTTATAATAAGAAATATTCCTTAATAAGTTCAAATAATCATGATTCCGATTTTTTTAAAGACCAATGGTCTACCATAAGCTCTGGAGAAATATGGTCTGGAAACATTAGAAATAAGAAAAAAGATGGTTCTTTCTATTGGATAAAATCATACATTTTACCTCGAAAAAATTATTTAGGTGAAATTATAGAATACATTACTATAGAAACATTAATAGATAAACCAATTGTTTAACAAACTACACAATAAAATATCAAGATAATTAACCTTGATATTTTTTTTTTATAATTACTATTTTAAGGCAACTTTAATAGAGCAACCAATTGCTCTAGTCTCTTTCTTTTTTATTGTTTTACCTGCTAATAAAGCATCAACAGCATTTTCTACATATTTTTCTGAAACACTACTTTCGTCTCTAGAACTATTATCAATAGCACCAATATATTCTACTTTCATCTCTTTTTTACTTACTATAAATACGTGAGGTGTTTTAGTAGCTCCAAATTTTGGATATACATTTTGACCTTCATCAAATAAATACGGAAAAGTAAATCCTTTTTCTTTTGCTCTTACTTTCATATCATCAAAGCCATCACCTCTGGATACCTGTGGATCATTAGGGTTAATAGCAATAACCGGGTATCCTTTTGATTTGTATTTTTTGTCTAAAGCATTAATTCTATCCTCATTAGCCATAGAATATGGGCACATGTTGCAAGTAAAAACGATAATAAAACCTTTAGCTTCATTATAATCAGCTAGTGAAACCATTTTACCATCAACATTTACCAAAGAAAAATCTTCAATAGTATCACCAATATTATAACCTTTATCTGGTTTTGAGGTAAAAGCAACTGTTGTTAATGTTATAACTAATAGTAATAAAATAGCTTTAATTGTTTTCATAATTATCTAATTTAAAAAGGTTTTTAATTCATTTTCTAAAGTTTTATAATCGAAAGATTGTTCATAAAACTTCCTTTTATTTTTATTGTAGATAATCGTTGCTGGTATAGCACCACTCCAACTTTCATCTATTGCTTTTATCCAGAAATCTTCATTTATGTCATTAAAAAACACAACATCTGACTGAAGCTTTTTTCTATTGATAAAAGGAATCAATTTCTTTTCAACTTGTTTTGGAAAATCTAAACTAACTAATAAAACTTTTACATTTTTATCAGCATAATCTTTATTTATTTTTTCAAAATATGGCAATTCTTTTACACAAGGTGCACACCAAGTTGCCCAAAAATTAATGACATAAATTTTATCATCCTTTTTTTCTAATAAAGGCTTTAGTTGGTTAAAATTGTATGTCTTTACTGTTGAAATCTTTACAGCTACAGTCGAAGAAGTATTTGTAGTATTTATTTTTTGGATTTCTTTTTTACAAGTAATAAATATCAATATCATTGTAATAAAAAGAATCGTTTTTTTAATCATCATATAAAAATACATATTAAAAGAAAACACCTAAATCAATTAACTGATTCTTAACAACTTGAGGGATATCAAAAACCTAAAAAATGATATTTAATCAAAAATATCATTCAACACCTTTGCCAAACGAATACCACCTTTTTGAAGCTGGGTTCTTACAGTACCAAAATGGTTATACGAATAGCTATATCTTAAGTTCTCTCCTACTTTAGCTGAGCTATATACTTCTTTGGTTATTTCATGAACCTCATTTACCCAATCAATAATACTTCCTTTTTTTATAATTGCTATTTGAGCTTTAGATAATTCTTCTGAATTTTCAGCCAAATCTGTATAACTCATTTTATAATCATCAATCATATGCTCATCCCAAACTTTATGCAAATTTGTACCTTTTCCAAACCACTGAACTTGCACTGAGTTACCTCCTTTATCTTCATATCTTCCTATATGCAAAGGCTGATGCAAATCTCCAATAAAATGTACTAATAATTTTAAATGGAAAGCCTTATCTTCATCTGAACTATTTTTATTCTTTAAAACAGCTATACAAGTATCAATTCCTGTTACTAAATCTCCTTTGGGATTCTTTTTTGCTTCTTCATAAGTTTGATTTAATTCCATATTTACATAATGCCAAGAATAATACTTATTATAATTCCTATCAGATTTTATTTCATCAGCAAACGTAGAAACAAAAGCTAAACTTTGTCCTTTTAATAATTTATCTATGCATTTTTTTGTTTTTCTAGTCAAATGCTTTTCAGCTATTTTACCAGTAACTCTATGTCCATTCTTCCCCCAAAACATGGTATTTTCGGTTGATGATGTCATCACAAAAAGAAATGGAATTAATAATAATAATTTGATTTTCATTTGAATAAATTGATATAATTTTCAGCTAATGTATAAAAATATTCATCAGAAATTTTGGAAAATCAAAAAAAAATATTATATCTTTGTGATATCATTTTAATATCATAATAAAACTACACCTATGGAATCAGAAAAAATTATTAAACCAGCAAATGGTTATTTAATGTTATTAGTTGCAGCAACACTATTTTTTGGAGGAATTACAACAATGATTCTTAAAGAAAAATTTATTTACATAATACCTAGTATCATAGGTTTTATTGGTTTCTTTGGTTTTATCCTTGTAAACCCTAATACTTCTAAAGTTGTTTTACTTTTCGGTAAATATGTAGGAACTATAAAGCAAAATGGTTTATACTGGGCTAATCCGCTATTTAGAAAAAAAGCAATCTCATTGAGAGCAAGTAATTTTGATAGTGAACGTTTAAAGGTAAATGATAAATTAGGAAACCCTGTAATGATTTCTACAATTCTGGTTTGGAGAGTTACTAATACTTATAAAGCTGCTTTTGATGTAGATAATTATGAAAATTTTGTACGTGTACAAACTGATGCAGCTGTAAGAAAATTGGCAAGTATGTATCCTTATGATAATTTTGCGGATGAAGGACATGATGAAGACATTACTTTGCGTTCTAGTGTTAATGAAGTTTCTGAAGCCCTAGAAAAAGAGTTAGAAGAACGTTTGTCAATAGCTGGTATAGAAGTTCTTGAAGCTAGAATTGGTTATTTAGCCTATGCTCAAGAAATTGCTTCTGCAATGCTAAAAAGACAGCAAGCAACAGCTATTGTTGCTGCAAGACATAAAATTGTACAAGGAGCTGTTGAAATGGTAGAAATGGCGCTTGAAGAACTGAACAAAAAAGAAATAGTTGAGTTAGATGAAGAACGTAAAGCTGCAATGGTTAGTAATTTATTAGTTATTTTATGTGGAGATAAAGAAGCTTCTCCTGTTGTGAATACGGGTACTTTGAGTCATTAGGAAGCTGGAAGTTGGAGTAAATAAAAAAACAGAATCTAAAAAAATAAATTGATAATTAAAAAGTGAAAGTATTTAAAGAAGAGCAACGTTTTACACAGTTATGGTTAATTGTCTTATTAGCAGTAAGTCTAATTGTACCTGTTGTTTTGATTATAAATGAATTTTCGAAAGAAAATACAAGAATGACTACAAATGAGTTTGTGCTTACTTTATTAGGTCTTTTAGCTTCTGTTCTCATTATATTTATTTTTAAGCTAACTACAAGAATTGATGAAAAAGGAATCTATTACCAATTTTTTCCTTTTCATTGGCAGTTAAAACTTATTTCTTGGAAAGATATTTCTAAAGCCTATGTAAGAACTTACAACCCTATTGGAGATTATGGTGGTTGGGGATTAAAAGGAAAATGGTTTGGATCTAAAGGAAAAGCTATTAATATTTCTGGTGATATTGGTTTACAAATAGAGTTGAAAAATGGAAAAAAACTATTGATAGGGACTCAAAAAGAAAATGATGCGAAAAATGTGTTAGAAACTTACAAATCAAAAATAATAGAATTATGATAAAGATTATAAGCTACATATTGATTACTGTTTTTTCTATTACAGCATCTTTAGCTCAAATAAAATCTGAAGAAATTGTTATCAATAATATGGCAATTCAACTTCCAGGAACGTTATCCTATTCATCAGAAAAATCACCTTTAATAGTTTGGGTACATGGTTCTGGAGGAGTTGACAGAAATGGGAATCAACCTAAATATATCAAACAATTTAGAGATGAAATAAATAAAAATGAAATCGCTTTTTTTAGCTATGATAAAAGAACAGCAAACAAAAAAAACATCAGTTTTATCAAAGAAGATGGAATTTATATTAATGATTTTGTAAGCGATGCAAAAGAAGTTGTCAATTATTTTAAAGATGATGAGCGCTTTTCAGAAATTATTTTAGCAGGCCATAGTCAAGGTTCTTTAATTGCAATGTTGGCTTTAGATAATGTTGACAAATACATATCTATTGCTGGTGCAGGAGAAACTATAGATAAAACACTGATAAGGCAATTAACAAAACAAAGTGCTGAATTAGGCAAAACTGCAATTTCTCATTTTAAAGAGTTAAAAGAAACTGAAGAGATAAAAGTGGTTGATCCAAATTTAATTACAATTTTTGCAAAACAAAATCAACCTTTTTGGCTATCTTGGATTGAAATAGACCCTACAAAAGAAATTCAAAACGTAAAAATTCCAAGTTTAATTATTAATGGTGATAAAGATTTACAGGTTTTAATTAAAGATGCAGAAAATTTAAAAAAAGTAAAACCAGATGCAGAATATGTAATTATTAAGAATATGAACCACATTTTAAAAGATATTCAAAAAGATCAAGACAATATAATTTCATATTCAAATCCAGATTTCCGTATCTCAAAAGAGTTAATAAAAGTAATTACCAATTTTATATTAATGTCTAAAAAATAAAGACTAAAGACTAAAATGGCAAAAAAGAAAGCTTTCGCTTTGCGAGTTAATGAAGATATGATAAAGGCTATTGAAAAATGGGCTGCAGATGAATTTCGATCTACCAATGGTCAAATTGAATGGATGTTGATGCAAATGCTAAAAGACGCTAAACGTGAGCCTAAAAACAAGGAAGAATAATTGATAAAAGAACAGATAATCTGAAATATCAATAAATAAGCATTTACAAATAGTAAGTTTATGTATAGGATATTGTTTTGAAGCTCAAACAAGAACTAAAAAACAATTATATAATCAACCAAAAAAAGCATTCAAAATACAGTATCAGATATAAATATTTTTCAACAATAATTGGATTGAGTACAAATCATCCACAGAAAAAAATTATATTTCAGCTTTCAAAAAAAAAAAAAGACTAAAATATATTCTGTAAATTAATTATGTTCAAAAAAAATATAGCCTTTTTTATTTTAATTATTTCATTTCATTTTTTACAAGCCCAAAATTCATCTGAAGATAAATTAGGAACTTGGTATATGTATAATGGAGTGCATCAATTATCAAAAAAAATAAAACTAACAACTAGTGCACATTTCAGATATTACGAACCTATAACAGCTTATCAACAAGAGATATATAGAGTTGGTGTAAACTATACTTTTACTAAAAAAATAAATATTACAGGTGGTACAGTATACTCTATAAAAGATGTTAGTTACAAAAGAACAGGTGCAGATTTATACGAATTCCGGTTTTATCAAGACTTAAATATAAAAGATAAATGGGGTAGTTTTTTTGTAAAACATAGAGTGCGTTTGGCACAACGTTTTAGAAGACAAAACTTCGCAAATAAAACCACACATAGAATTCGTTATGGATTGTTTACAAAATACCCAATTTCAAGTAAAATGACAACCTACGCTTTTAATGAAGTTTTTATCAAGTTTGCTAAAAAGACCTTTGGTGAGAATAGAACTGGATTTGGAATTCTCCAAGAATTAAGTAAAAAGGTGAAATTAAAAGCAGGTTATATGTTTACAAAATTTCGCAATTCAAAATCACAACGAATACAATTAGGTGTTATTTTGAATACCAGCCACTTTAAAAAAGAGGTTTCATAAATCTTCATTATTATTGATATTTATTAACTTATATTTTCATTCATTCAAAACTATTTAAAAATGCGTTTTTCCTTTTTTTTAATTTGTATTTTAGTTTCTAATACGTTGTTCTCTCAAAATGGAAATAGCGAAATTGGAAACTGGTTTATGTACAATGGGTCTCATAAATTATCTGAAAAATGGAGCGCTAAAACTATGGCACATTATAGATTCTATGAGTTTTCAAATAACTTTCAACAGAAGATTTATAGGTTAGCTACCAACTACTCTTTCCGTAAAAACTTTAATGTATCGATAGGTTATAGTTACGTTGCTACAGATATTTTGTTTGGTGAACCTGAATCAAATATTTATGAAAATAGAATATATGAAGACATCAACTATATCAACTTTTTCAAAAAACTAAAGCTTAGACATCGTTTTAGATTTGAACATCGCTTTATAAATAACAGTGGAATAAACAGTCAAAGCCATTGGTTTCGTTATGATTTAAATGCTAATTACCCAATTGCGAATAAATGGTCTGTTTATGGATTCAATGAAATCTTTTTAAATATGGATAAAGGCAAACGTTTTGTGCAGAACTGGACAGGGTTTGGTTTTTTACATCAAATTCATCAATCCTTAAAATTAAATATTGGATACTTAAATATAAAATTACCAAATGAAGTTCAAAAAAGAATTTTGCTTGGTATCATACTTAACACTAATCACATAAAAAATAAATAATGGAACCAATTTTCACAAGTGATGCTATAGTATTTGGTATCTTAATGCTTTCTCTTGGATTTGTTTTTTATACAGAAAACATAAAAACTGGGTTTTGGAATAAGTTTTACAAAATTGTACCTGGCCTATTTATGGCCTATTTTATCCCTGCAATTTTTACCACTTTTAGAGTAATTTCTCCAGAATGGGAAACTGAAAACACACTTGGTGAAGTTGTAAAAAACAAATCGCAACTGTATTATGTTGCTAGTCGTTTTTTATTGCCAGCAGCATTGGTTTTAATGACGTTGAGCATCGATTTAAAAGCAATTTTTAATTTAGGTTCTAAAGCACTAATTATGTTTTTTACTGGAACTATTGGAATTATTATTGGTGGTCCAATAGCTGTTTTATTAATTTCTATTTTTTCTCCAGAAACTGTTGGTGGTGCTAATTTTGATGCAGTTTGGAGAGGACTTTCTACTTTAGCAGGAAGTTGGATTGGTGGTGGAGCTAACCAAACAGCAATGCTTGAAATTTATCAATATAATCCTTCTAAATATGGAGGAATGGTTATTGTAGATATTGTGGTTGCTAATATTTGGATGGCGATTTTGTTGATAGGAATTGGTAAAAAAGATAAAATAGACAAATGGTTAAAAGCGGATAATTCTGCTATTGAGGAATTAAAAGAAAAGGTGATTCATTTTTCGGAAAAAGTAAAAAGAAATCCTTCACTATCAGATTTAATGATTATGCTTGCCATTGGTTTTGGAACTGTTGGTTTTGGTCATTTTGCTTCAAAATATTTAAGTCAATTTTTTGCAGACTTTGTTTCGTCTATGACTTCACAAACCTGGAGAAATATATTTTCATTTTTAGGGTCTGGTTTCTTTTGGTTAATAAGTGTTTCAACTATTGTTGCTATTATTTTATCATATACAAAGGCAAAAAATTACGAAGGTGCAGGAGCCAGTAAATTGGGTAGTGTTTTCATTTATATCTTAGTTGCTACCATTGGAATGAAAATGGATTTAAATCAAGCTTTTGAAAATCCTGGACTAATTGTAATTGGTATTGTTTGGATGACGATTCATGCCCTTTTATTAATAATAGTTGCCAAATTAATTAAGGCTCCTTACTTCTTCTTAGCAGTTGGAAGTCAAGCTAACGTAGGTGGTGCAGCTTCTGCTCCAATTGTTGCACAAGCTTTTCACCCATCTTTAGCTACAGTTGGTGTTTTATTAGCTGTATTTGGTTATGCAATAGGAACAATTGGCGCAATTGCTTGTACTATTTTACTGGAATTAGCAGCAACTTTATAAAAAAATCAGCATATTTGCACTCCAAAATATTTATCAAAATGAAAAAATATATTAGTCTTTTAGCTTTATCATTTATCCTTTTTGCTTGTTCTTCTAAAAAAGAAGGAAATATGATTGTACAAGGTCAAATAAAGGGGCTTAAAAAAGGAAAACTATATCTTCAAAAAATGGTAGACACCTTAATAGTATCTGTTGACTCTATTGCCTTATTAGGAAATGATACTTTTAAATTAACCGATGATGTAGATTCTCCTGTAATATATTACTTGACTTTTGATGGAAATATTGGAAACAAAAGCATTTTATTTTTTGGTGATAAAGGAACAATTACTATTAATGATAAAATAGAAGAATTTGGGATTAATCCAGAGATAAAGGGATCTAAAAATCAAGAAATATTAGATCAATACAATGTAATAAGTAAAAGATTCCAAAACAAACGTTTGGATTTTATTAAAAAAGATTTTGAAGCTAAAAGAACTAATGATAAAAATTTAATGGACAAGTTAAAAGCTGATTATAACAAATTGGTAAAAAGACGCATTTTATATACTACTAACTTTGTAATTACCAATGCTGATTCTGAAGCAGCCCCATATATAGCTTTAACTGAAATGTACGATGCTAGTTTAAAAATGTTAGACACTGTAAATGTTTCATTAACACCAAGAATAAAAAAGTCTGAATACGGAAAACGCTTTCAAGAATATTTAGACAATATTAAGGCTAACGAAAAATAGTAGTTGTATTACTTTACATTTTAATTCTAATAGAAATACTTTTTGAAGCCATTAACTATTGGCTTTTGATATACACATAAACAATTATTCTCTTTGAAAACTCTTATAAGCATAAAATTGGTAAATATTTTGTTGCATTATTAGTTTCTAAATATAGCTATCAATATTAAATAAGTATTTATTTCAACTGTATAATTTCTATTGATTCAACTTCTTAAAAAAGGTTAATAATCAGTTAATAACTATTGCTTGCAAAATTTCTCCATAAATAATTTCTTTATTGTTTGAATCTAATTTTCTATTGATATAGAATGAAACATCTTAGTATTAACATCAAACTAAAAACAAACTCAATAAATCAAATCAACAAATTTTTTAAAAGAGATTAATAAAAGTATTTTTAGAATTTAAATTGCATAAAAAACGCCCAAAGCTTTCGCCTTGGACGTTTACTCAAAATAATTGAATTTACACTATTGTTTAATAAATTTAGCAGTTCCTACTGCTCCATTTACGTTATATTTCACTAAATAAATACCTGATGATAAGTTAGAAACATCTATAGACTGTTTTGTCTTATTAATGTTAACACTCATCACTCTCTTTCCTAAAACATTAAAAATATCTGCACTTTTAATAGTTTCTTTTGCTGAGATATTTAATCTATTAGATGCTGGATTAGGATACATAGAGAAACCTAATAATTTGTTGTTATCTACACTAGCTACACCACAACTTGCATCACCAGATACAGAAGTTAAAGCAGATTGCGTTAATTGCCAGTTACCTCCAAAAGAAGCTTTACTCCATAAAATTTGGTATTCTACTGTTCCTGGTTTACCTCCATTCCAAGTAAGTTCTCTACTAATTTTACCAGAAACTGAAGTATCTGCATCTCCTAAAGCATAAGCTCCAGTTGCTGAAGCAATTACCAAATCATCTACAGGATCTGCATCATTAGATTCAACAGTAACCTTCATAGAGTCAGTACCACTACTTTCGATTGTTAATTTAACAGCTGAAGCAGTTTCTGCTTCTATACCAAAATGTGTAACAACTTTTTCACAGAAATCATCAGAACCTCCTCCTGTTTCTCCTCCAGCTTCTTTATAAAAGTAAAGGTTATCTATATATGCAGTATTTAATTTTGTACCAGCATTAGCATAGTTCATAACTATTTGTGCAATTCTTTCTCTTGCACCACCACCTAAATCGCCATCAACAGATACCCATTTTTGTGCATCAGTTGGTGCTGTTGCTTTATTAATTTGAATAGCACTCGTTTGAGCCCCAATAGCTCCTGCGTGATTAGATAAATTTGTGTTAAAAACCTGTCCTACTTGAGCATCACCAGCAATCCAAAAATCTATGTGAAACTTTGTCATTTCAGTTGCATTTACAAATCCATCAGTATTACCAATATCAAAACCAATAAAATCTGATGATCCATTAGTAATTTTAAGAACTTTATTTCCTGCATGAGTTTCCTCTACAGTATCAGAACCTTGGTCCCAAGTTACTGGATTCAAACCTACTTCTGCTCCATAAGCTTCTCCATAAATAGAAATTACATCACCAGCTTCTCTTGCTGGAGGTGTTGTAGGAGCATCTGTTGGTGAAGGTAATACTGGCGCAACAGGAGCAGTTGTTTCAACAATAGATACATTGTCTATACTAATAGTACCTGCAGATTGAGCTAAATCAAAAAATACACGAGTGTTATTGTTACTCGATCCTGGCGCTTGTAATGTTGAAGTATAAACTTGTGAAGTAGTAGAAACAGCTATTAACTCTCCACTATTATCCCAAGGAGCAACATTAAGACCTATTCCTAATTTTACAGTTCTTCCTTCTGTATCAGTTTGAGCTGTAAAAGTAACTAAATAGTATTTATTTGCTTCTATAGTAATATTTTGTTGCAAATTAACTTGCCAAGAATTGGCATCATCTAACGCATTAGCAACATTTGCAAAGAAATAGCTATTTCCTCCATCTGTTCTAACTTCTAGAGCACCATGGTTACCATACCAATCAGTATCTCCATTATCGAAACTTCCATTTGTAATCAATTCTTGTGAAAAGCCAATTGAAGAAATCAATAAAGCTAATAAAAAAGTAATTTTTTTCATAATTGTATATATTTAAAACGTTATAGTACAATATTACCTCGATTATATGCATTATTGATATTTTTCACCACTACAAAAAACATACATTTTCAAAAAAAAATATATTTTCTCAAAAAACCTATATAAACAAAGGGTTTCAGGCATTGCAAAAACTCACTTTTAACATACTGTAAATCGACAAATATTAACTTGTATAGGTAATGTACAGGTGTATAAAATGAAGTTAAGTTGATTATTTTTTGGGTATGGTTATGTTATAAAAAAAAACTCTATGAATTGGTGATTCATAGAGCTTTTAGAGGTACTATCGTAAAAAACACAGTACCCAAATTATTGATTTAATGTTAGAATTTTAAATTTTCATGTTTGTCCCAAAGTCCCCAATAAGCACCAACAATTCCCTCTGCTCCAACTTTCCAAGATTCATCAAAGGAAGAGAAATAAAAGATTTCTATATCTTCTTCAGCTGTCCAAGCCATAGCATTAATAAAATATTTCATTGCATTTTCTCCTGAAGAATGTGCACCTCCTAAACTTTCTCCTTTGCTTGGCCAACCTGTTTCTGTAATGATTACTTTTTTACCTTGAGCAGCGTCAGATGCTTGTCCAAACATTTTTTGCATATGATTTAAAGAATAATCAATATTACAACCTTCCCAATAAGGATAACAGTTAGCTAGAATAACATCACAAGCTGCAGTAATATTTGGTCTGTGAGAAAACTCGTAATAAGCATCTACATAACCCACAGGAATATTTAACCCTATTAAAGCTTCTTTAACTCTATAAATATAACCCAATAGTTCATCTTCAGTTAAATCTTTACGATACATAACTTCATTACCCACTGCTGCAATATCAACACAACCTTCTTTCGCTAATTGAATTAAGCCTTCTATTTCTTGCTCATTTTTTTCTAAATCATCACCTAACCAAGCACCAACAAGGTTTTTAATACCATGTTTTTTTGCCATTCTTGGTATATGCTCGTTTCCTTCAATACAAGAAAAAGAACGAATCCATTTGGTATGTGGTTTTAATATTTTTACTCTTCTTTCTACTTGTTCTTCTGTAATAGTATCTCCTGGTTCTTGTCCATCTTCATACATACTAAAACAAATTCCATGCATCCCTGCATCTACAGTTTCTCTCCAAAGTTGTATTAAATCTTCTTCGGATTCATATTTACTAAAATCGATTCCAGCGCTTTCTGAATAGTTCGATTTTAATTTAAAATGATGCTCTTCTCTATATGACATTTCTATTAAATTTATTTTTATAATTCTCCTCTTCTCTCTACTAATTCTTCTTTTATTTCTTTTGCTCTTTTTTCGTTTAAACTATATTTATACATTATCAATATAGCAATACCTGCAGTTGCAGATGGAATAAGGATATCTGCTATTCTTAGGCTATACATAGTATCTGCAGTTTGTACACTTGCATCAGATATAAACCCTACTAATTTTAATACTAATCCTCCTAAAAATAATGCTATAGATTGACCAATTTTAACCATCAACCAATAAATGGCTCCAAAAGTTCCCTCTTTACGAGGCATACCATTTTCTAATTCATCTAAATCACAAACATCTGCAGTCATACTCATCATTAAAGTAAACAAACCTCCTAACCCAAAAGCAATAAATGGTATTGGCATAAATATTAACCATGGTGAACCTTGACTAGTATCTACACTAAACCATGACATTCCTATACTTTCTAAGAAAGGGTTCATAAATTCAAATAGTGAAGCAACTCCATTATTTAATGATTGTCCAAAACCTGTATTATTAAATTCTTTATTTAATTCGTTATCAAATCCCCACCATTTAAGAACATATCCAATTATAGAGATAACTGTAGAAATAATAAAAGCTTTACGTTTTCCCCACTTATTAGCCATTGCTGATATAATAGGGATTACAATAAAAGCCGTTGTAATTGCTGTTATTGTAGAAAACCATGCAGGCCATGTTCCTGCACCAGCATAACTACCATTATACATATAAAAAACAATAATATATACACTAAATGCTGCCACTAATTGAAACCCATTAAAAACTAAAAAAGTTGCTCCACAAAGTTTCATAAATGGCTTATTTTTTGAAACTTGTTTAATTCCACTCCAAAGATCTTTCATATTAGATCCTAAAGATTTCATATTAATTTCTTTTCTATTTTCCATATTTGCAGAATCAATTCCTCTACAAAAAATAGCAGGTAATAATCCTACAACAGCACAAACAGAACCTACTATTATAGATAAATGTCTTACTCCATGAGCTTGAGTTTCATAAATTTCTGGATCAGCAATAATTACCCAAAACCATGGAACAATCATCCATGCTATTTGCCCAACAGTATTAGAAAAAGCCATTAATCTTGTACGTTCATTATAATCTGAAGTCATTTCATAACCTAATCCTACCAAAGGTGTAGCATACATAGTATTACCAGCCAAAAATAAAATTGTTAAACATAGAAAATACCAAAAATTATACATTTGAGAATTTTCGGGATCCATTTGCCAAGTTAATGCAAATAGAATTCCGCTTAAAATAGCTCCAACAAAAATAAAAGGTCTTCTACGTCCCCATTTAGATTTAGTATTATCAGAAATAAAACCCATAATAGGATCTGAAACTGCATCAAATAGTCTTGGTAATGCTCCTAAAATACCTGCATAAAGTGGATCCATTCCAAAAGCAGTAAGTAAAAAAAACATAAAAAAACCTAGTGCTCCAGGCAACAAATTTAGTACGAAATGACCTGCTCCAAAAGCTGCCTTTTGTCCAAAAGGAACTTTACCTCTTGCTGGTGTTGTAGATTTACTTGACATATTTTTTTGTTTTTAGTTAGTTTAATTTGAATTAGGAACTACAATTGTCTGAATTGCTTGTCCTTGAATATTAATATTTATACTTTTTTCATTTAGGGATAATACTATATTTTTTGCTTTTTCTTTTTCGTTAAAAAGGACCACAGCAATAGAACCATCAAGATTTTCAGCTGCTGTAATCATAATTTCATTATCTGGATTTTCGAGATCAATTACCTTTGCTTCTGGTCTTATGTATTTACTAAAATGCGATAGTGTATAATACAAAGGCGTAAAATAAACCTCGTCTGTTGCTGGGTTTACAATTACTGGTGCTATACACCAATTCTTAAACCAATTTGGACCACCTTTGGTATCTAAAACCATATTCCAGTCTATCCAGCCATCCACATAGTTGTTTAAACAACCAATGATATCTCTTGCATATCTGTTTACAGGAGCATATTTTGGATGCATTGGTTTGTCTTTTTCTGGAGCCCAATCCCAGCCCCAATCTGTAGCCTCTTTTTTCCAATACCAAGCATCATCTTTCCAAACAGGAACTTCTGCATCAATACAAGCTTCTGATTGAATTAAATATTTATTTGGAGCCTTTTTGTGTGCGTATTGTAATTCCTCTGGGTAATAGTGAAAAGTACTTGCATACCAATGAATAGCAGTTCCATCAAAAAATTTTGAAGTTTCTTCGTTTTTAAATTGAGAATCTACCCATTCATTTAAATGTTCTCTATTTTGATCATATCCTAAAATCTTTACTTCTGGATAATCTGCTTCTAATTTTGGGCCTAAATGATGTTGTACAAAATTGGTCATCTCATCAGGAGAATAATGCATACTTTCCCAATTATTACCATTTCCTAAAGGTTCATTTTCTACAGTAAAACCCCAAATATCAATACCTTCATTTTTGTAAGCAGTAACATATTTAGAGAAAAACAAAGCCCAAGTATCATAATATTCTGGAAGTAATTTACCACCAACCCAATTCTTGTTATCTTTCATCCATGGAGAAGCTGTCCAAGGAGATGTTAGGATTTTAAATCCGTCTTTAGACACTTTCATTGCATCTTTTATCATTGGAATAATGTCCTCTTTGTCCTCTTCAATCGTGAAATGTTTTAACTCAGTATCACCTTCAACAGGAGCATATGAATATTGGCTTAAAGAAAAGTCGCAAGAATTCATATGCGTTCTTGTTAAAGAATACTTTGCACCACTTTCTCCAAAATAAGCTTCAATAATTGAGTCTCTATTTTTTTTACTGATTTGATTTAACAAATACGCTGAAGCTTCTGTAAAAGAACCTCCAAAACCTGTAATTGTTTGCTTTTTTTGCTCTGGCAATAATTTAATTTGAATGGTTTCTTCTCCATAATTATCTGAAGAAAAGTTTTCTAATTTGGTTAAACTGTTTCCGTTTGCAGATGTTTCATAAACTTCTACAACTAATTGATCTTCTTTTGTAGCACAACTTATAAGCATAAATGATAAAAATGAATAAATAAAATATTTTGTTGTTTTCATAATTATTGAATTATCTTGGATATTCAGTATTTGGTACTAAAACCGTTTTTAGCAATGCTTCTTTATCTCCATTAAAAGTTTTGGTAATTGTTTTTCCATCTCTTTTTAATCCTTTAAAAGTTCCATTATCTACCAAATTCCAAATTGGGTATTTTGCTTCTCCTTTTAGAGTGATTAATCCAAAGTGATTTTCAGAACCTAAAGGATTTCCTGCATCTTTCCATTGTTCATCAAAAGCCTCAAAATAGAAACAAGAAATTCCTGCTTCGTTTGTCCATTCTCTTAAGTGTTTAAAGTATAAACCTTGTTTATATTCATCTGTAGCTCTTGATCCATTTACTCCATAATGACCACTTGAAACTGTTGCCCAACCCGTTTCTCCAATGTGAATTGTCTTGGTAGAATCAATACTTTGCACGTAATCAGAAACATTATTGTAATGCATTTTAGCAAAATCTAAAGCTCTTAACATTGCATTATCTACTTTCTCAATATCAGATAAACCATTTTCATTTTCTGGAACTGCCCAAAATGCTGGATTATAATGCGAATTGTGATAAGCATATGTATGCATAGAAACATAATCTACAGCCTTAATTAATTTTGGTAAATCTTCGTTTTCTCTGTAAATTTCTTCTCCTCCACCCCAAGAAGCAAAATCATCTGAACTTGTAATCCATAAATCTTTAGAAAGTTTGCCTTCTTTTTTAAGGTTTTGTAAATGAGTTACCCATTTTAAAATCACCTCTGGCTGCACATAATAACTTGTTGCCCATTTTACCATTGCTTCATTACCTACAGCAATTACCTTAACAATATCTGGGTATTTATTAGCCAAAGCTACAGCTCTAGCAATTTCTCCTTCATTTTGAGGGCTTTCTATATTATGGTTTGGAGCTTTATCTGTCCATGCATTTAAACAATCTATCCAAGCACCTAACATTACATACATTTCGAAATTAGAATCTTCTTCCTTTAACTGAGAAATAGCTTTTAAAATATTTGATGCGTGAGGTAACTTTGGCTGTACATTATAGGTTCTTAAAATTCGAATACCCATTGCAAACATCAACTTTAAATCTTCTTTTAACTGAACAATAGTTGGTTGAACTTCTCTAGAATTGGCTCTATATCCTCCATAAGAAATGGCTAAATATTTGGGATTACCTAAAATATCTGCTGCTGTAAGTGATTTCTTTGTTTTCAAAATTTTGTCTTCTTTTTTTTCTGATTTTACACAGGATATCATAGAAATTAAGAGGGTAAGCAATAAAAAAGATTGTAATTTATTTTTCATTTTGTTTCTTATTTTTATGATAAAACATGCTAAATTTTACTCTTCAAGCTGATTTATTATTGTTAATATTCTAATCCATAACCAAATTCATATAAGGGCTTTATACTATTGTCCCAAAAATTTGGTCCATATTTACTGTTGAAATCTTCTGTTGATTTTGGCCAAGAATGAGGCAACTTTCCTTTGAAATTATAATCTCCAAAAAGTACTTCTGCAACTCCATCTCCTTCAGAACCTATTAACCAAGCTGCAACAAAAGCATCTGATTGGTGAATTTGATCTGTAACTATTAAAGGTCTTCCAGAAACTAAAACCACAATGGTTTTTATTCCTTTTTCTTGGTAGGTTTTTATATATTTTTGATGTTCTTTTGTTAAGGTCAGTTCCAGTTGATTGGATTCGTGACCTATATCTCCAAAAAACTCTGCATAAGGAACTTCACCAACTACGATAATAGCAACATCAGCATCAAAATGACTTTGAGTTGCATTTTTATCGTAGAAAACATCCCCCAATGTTTCATTTTTTATACCTTCTAAAATTGTAGTTGCTCCTTTGTAGTTTTCTTTTGTGCCTTGCCAATTTACTGTCCAACCTCCAGATTGTAAACCTGATGAATTTGCATGTTCACCAACCACAACAATTTTCTTTGCATTTTTTGCTATTGGTAAAACTTGGTTTTCATTTTTTAGCAATACTAAAGATTCTCTAACTGCTTGTTTTGCAATTTCTCTGTGCTCTTTATCTCCAATTTTCGCAATTAAAGCTGCATCAGGAAAAGGGTTTTCAAATAAACCTAATCTTAACTTTTGACGTAAAATTCGTTTTACAGCATCATCAATTCTAGAAAGTTCAATTTCACCAGTTTCTACGCCTTCTTTTACGCCTTTTTGATAATCATCTAAATCTCCATCAACAGCCATTACAACATCTACACCAGCATTTATGATATCATTCCCTCCAAAACGTGAATAAGCTTTCCAATCTGAAACTAAAATCCCATCGAAATTCATACCTACTTTTAAAGTATCTGTTAGCAACTCTTTGTGAGCATGCATTGATTTACCAGTAACAGTATTAAAAGATGCCATAACTGCACCAATTTTTTCTTTTACAGCAGCTTTATAAGGTGCTAATAATCTTTCTTCAATTTGAGCAGCATTCATAGAAGTTTCACCACCTTCAACACCAAAATCAGTTGCTCCATCTCCAATAAAATGTTTGGCTGTAGCCATAACTGTTGTTGCATCAGTTAGATTTCCTTGATGTCCTCTTACAGAAGCTATTGTTAGTTTTTCAGTAAGCTCTGTACTTTCTGAAAAAGCTTCGTAAACTCTTCCCCATTTTTCATTAAAAGGGATTGCAATACAAGGTGAAAACACCCAATTAAATCCTGTAGCTTGACTTTCTAAAGCTGTAATTTTTGCAATTTCTTCTACTAATTTTTCGTTTCTTGTAGCACCTAAACCAATATTGTGAGGAAAAATAGTTGCTCCATTAAAGGTGTTTTGTCCATGCACAGCATCCACACCAAATAATAATGGAATTCCTAATCTTGTGGAAAGTGCTTCCTTTTGTAATTTTATAAATTTCGCTTGCCATTCTTTTGCAGTTTCACCAGGATTTACGCCTTGTGTATGAATTACAGAACCAATGAACTTGTTAGCAACATCACCGTCAGAAATATCCCAAAAATGTCTTACTTGAGACATTTGTCCGATTTTCTCTTCTAAAGTCATTTTCTTTAGAAGTGAATCTACTTTTTGTTCTATTTGAGTTTCCTTGTTAACTTTCATCTCATTGCAGCAGATAATAACCACCAGTATCAAACAACAAATTGTATATGCTTTGTTCTGGACAGTCATCTCTTTACTTAATAATTGATACCTTTATATGGTTAATTTCATTGGTTCTATTGAATAACTTTGTGCTAATTTCATTGCTTAATGATAGATGATTGAAACCAATGTTTTTATCATCATTAAACATTACTTCTGTGTATTGCTCATCAGATTTTACATAAATTATTGGTACTTGACAGTAGGTAAAACACAACTGATTTGCATCAATATTTAATGTTTGTTTATCTCCATTTACGTTAATATATTCAAAGGTTTGTGCTGTATCTAAAAACTCAGAATCTTTAAGTAACCTAGGATTAAACACCACATTTCCATCTTCAACAAAAACGCCAAGCTCACCAAATCTAGCCAACAAATCTTCTTTTACTTGACCTGTCATTCCTGGTTGTTGAGCTCCTTTTGTAGCTGGTGTATGAGAATATGCATCCGTTGGAAAAGCTCCATATAATTCTGGTGATTTATGCACTCCAATTCCTGCGTTTATTTCATAATAATGGTCTAATAACTTGCCAATTATTCTTTCACTTTCATTAGATTTTATTGCTAATAAACAATTTTCTTGAACTGCTACCAATAGTTTAGAAACCATATGCCAGTAAATTGAACCTAAACCTTCGTAACCGAAGAAAGTTCCTGAACGACCTGTAAAAGATTTGTGATCAAAAATGTCTTCAAAAACTTCTAAAACATAGTTAGAATCCTCTGTTACTAAATCTTTGTAATCATTTGATAAACTTGATAATGCTTCTTTTACACTATTTGCGTTATTGAAATTCCCATTAAAATGATAGTTTCCTAAAACGTCTTTTTCTAAAAGTTGTTTGTTATCATCAGCAACTAATTGTTGTAATAATTTAGAGCTTTGAACCTTATCAGCTGGAATGTTGTTTTTATCAGTAAATCTTGGTAAATTTTTATTCGGATATAAAATATAACTGTATTGATCTGGTCTAAATAAGGCAGATGCTTTTAATCCATCTAACAAATCTAATGCTTGGTTTGGCGTTAAATAACCCGAACTTAATGCAGCAACTTGTCCTTCTAACATTTCTGATAAAAAGGAAATAGAAACCTCTTCAGCATTTTCAATTGTCATTAAATTGTATGCATGGTACATATTATCAGCACGCTTATTTGCTCTGATACTATGATCTAAATAATTTTTAGTGATGTCAAAAAAGTGTAATAATGATGCTTTTGTTAAAGAAGATTTATGTGTTGAAAATCCGTTTTTATAGATAAACTCTCTATAATCACTTGCAGGATTCCCTAAACCATCTAAAACTCTTTTACGCTCATTATCAGTTACATTTCTTGATAAAATGGTTGCATTATCATCTAAAGTTTTTAAAATATTATTAAATAAAGTTGCAACTTCATCAGAAATATGAATATCATTTACATCAGCATTTTCTACAACACCTTCAAAGAAATTGATAAATCTTCTTAAATAATATAAAGTTACCATAGAAACTCCATTTCCTACCAATGCATTATTGGCATCATTCCATTCTGGTCTTTGAGTATTTAACCAAATTCCACCTTCAGGAATAAAATTGGATACTTTTGCTAAAACCGTAACTAATAATTTTTCTATTAAATTAACCTTATAAGGACTACCTTTTTTATCTCTTAATAAAGAACCATCTGCACCAATTGCTGCTCTTCTATCATCGATTTCTTCTTGTAATCTGTGATCAAAATCGATAGTATCTTTAGAATTCTTTAAAATATCTTTATACGATTTTATAACATAAGGTACATTTGCATATACAAAAATATCATCGTTAAATAATTCCTCTAATTTAGAAGGATAATGTTTTTCAATAAACTCTAAAAACTTCAACAAATAGATTATTTGATGATCTCCCCAATAACCAATGTATGACCAAGGGTCATTTTCTTCAATGACTTCCCAATCAAAACCATCTTTAGTTACTCTGTAAGGATTGTAACCTTCAAAAGTAGTTGCGTTTAAAAACTTATGAATCATACTCTCAATAAATTGAGGATATGAATGCGCTAAAGTTTCCCAGTTTTGGAAAATATCTCTCCAGTTTCCTTCGTAATCTAATATTTTAGAACCATCAATTTCACTTTTTGTGTTGATAGAAAACTTGTTCCAAGGTCTACTTGGGTCTCCATGTCTTCTACTAAATTTTAACGGTAAATATTCTAAACACAGTCTTTTAAAATCTTTATCAGCATCGTTTTCAGCTAATTCTTTGATAAAATCTAGCGTAAATTTTTCTGGTAAACTTGCTAAAGCATCTTTTTTTACAGCTAATAATTGCTTGTTTGCTTTTGAAAGATATGTTGTAAAATCGTCTCTTTCAATCGTATAATTATCATCAAAAATACCACCTCTCATAATATTGAAAAGTGTATTTGAAAAATGTCTTGTGTTAATTAGTTTATCATTTGATAGTTGTAAACCATCAGAAGCTGCTACTAAATTAATTAGGTTTTTAGTACCTTCTTCAATGCTATTCTTTAATAAAGTTTCTATATTTTCATCACTTTTAATCAATTCAGATAAACGTGTAACATCTGAAACAGTTTGATTTACATTAGCTACTTGCATCCAAGATTTTTCTTGATTGCCAGATAAAAGAATATTTGCTTTTAAAAGGTAAGCACCCTTTTCTGCTTTTATATCAACTTCCTGAACAACTTTGACTCCTCTTCTAAAATTATTTAATTGCTGAGAAGACAATAAATAGGTAGGATTATCTAAACCTAAAGACCAAACTAAATTCGCTTTTAAAGCTTCACTTGGTTCTGCTTTATCCACAATAATTGCGCTTAAAGCATAAATACCTAAACCAGAATCTGCTTCTAATTCACATTTTTTGTAAGCATCCACTAAATTACTTCTGATACCTTGAATATCCGAACCTACTCCATAAGGCAACAAGTTTTGAAATCCGTCTAATAATGAAATTTCTAAATTGTCATCAGTATTATTTACTAAAGTTGCTTTTCTTATAAACCCAAATTGATCACTTGAATTCCATTGATATTTAAAAGTGATGTTTAAATCTTCATTGATTTCTTCAAAAATGATTTTATTACCATAAATATTTTTATAAATATTTCTTGTGATTTTGTAAATACCTGCTTGTCTTTCCGAAAAAGGTTCCCATAAATGAGTTTTTCCGCTTTTATGAATTCTAAAAATAGATTTACAACCTGTAGTTTCTGCTAGTTCAGTAATTTTATCATCTGTATAATAAGGGAACAAAGCATACTCTGCATTTTTTCTACCTGCTGTTAAACCTCCATTACTAGAGACAAACATCCAATGATTAGAATCAGAAACAATAGTCATAAAAAAAGGACGCATAATATGGCTATTTGAAATCTTGTAAAAAGCTTCAGTACCTATATTTACTAACTCCCCTGAAATCTGAGTGTCAATAAAATCTTTTTTACTTGAAATAATAGTATTCATTAAGTATGATTAATTTAGATTCTTCAATCCCTTACCCCATCTTGTTAAAGAGATGAAGTAGTTAGAAATAACCTATTCTTTAAAATATTTTCTTTTTAGATTAAGAATGATGGTAAATAAATACCATCATTCTTAATTTTATATTAATTATGGAAGTACATATTATCAACAAATATTGAGCTAACAGTTGCTTGAGTATCAAAAACTATTTGCGCTAAATTTGCTCTGCTTGATAAACCTGGAAATCTTGAGAAAGGAACATCAACACTAATCCAACCTCCATTCATTAAAGCTGGAGTTGTAGCACTTGTCAATCGAAGCTCTCCTGCTCTATCATTACCTCCTCCAAAAACATTATCAGTACCTAAATCCTGTAATTTAACAATTAAAAAGTCTCCTGATTTTAAAGGATTTTCTAAGTAGATGTCTACATGAAAATGTGTCATTGATGAAGCATCAATTGTTTTATCTCCCTGAAATTCAATTCCAACAAAGTTGAGTTCAGTATATTTTATAATATTGTTTCCATTTACATTAATATCATCCTGTCCTTCTGTTGTTTGCCAAGGAGCCCAATATCCATTGTAATAATCTACAGGAGAATTGGTATACACATCACTAAAAACTGAAATTACATTAGCAGCAGCTAAAGTAGGTGTAGGTGCTAAATCAATAGAAGTTACACTTAATGACCCAACTGCAGGAACACCAGCTAAAGTAGCAGTAATTGTAGATTGACCTGCTTGATCTAAAGTTACTTCTGTAAGATTTACAGAGGCTACTCCTGGATTAGAAGACGTAAACTCAAAGTAATTAGGAGATGCACTAACTGAAACTTCTGCTCCATTTTCTAAAGTTGTGGTTAAACCTAACCCTGAAATATCTAATTTTTGACCAGAAAAAGCAACTCCTTCAGCATCTTCTCCTCCTTGAATAAATGGACTTTGATTTGTAAGTGTACCTAATTTTTCAAATTTTAATTCATCTATCCAAAAGGTATAACCCAAACCATCAATTCCTCCTGTTGCATATCTAAGCATTCCTTTTTCTTGTGTTAATTTTGATGAATCTGGAATTGGAATAATAACTTTATTCCATCCTGTAGAAACACTAATATTTTTTCTAAGAACTGTTGTTTCTCCTTCTCCAAAACCAATTTCACCAATATGCGTTCCTTGAGTAGCTTTGATCCAAAAAGTCAATGCATCATAGCCAGATAAATCTCTACCTGCACCATCAATTATAAATGCTGCACCAGCATAATTTCCTTCTGGATCGTCTGCATTAGGCACATCAAACCTCATCGAAGATGACCCTAAATAAGCAACATTATCATCTACAGACCAAGCATTTAACTTAGATCCAATAGGATTAGAAGGTTCACCAATAAAAGGGAAATAAAAATCTGTTCCCATTCCAATTGGACCATCAATAAATATATCAGCAGTTGTAGGAAAAGTAGCAACCACAACATCATCTGAAAGTTCTCTCTCACAAGCTAAAGTCGTTAGCATTAACGCAGTTAGCAGAAAAGTAATCTTTGTATAAAAATATTTTCTTGTTTTCATTTTTCTATATTATTTTCCAATGTTAATATGAATATATGTTCTAATTTCCCATTCTGAGCCATTAGATAAACCTGCTGTATTGACCATAGGATCATTAGCAACTGGTAAATATCTTGGTGAAAATTCGTCTAAAGACCTCCAAGTACCTCTAATTCCAACTTTCGTGTCAGGTAAAATGAACCAATTTGGTTTTCCTACTGAAGTTGAAAAATCTAACATTAATTGTAATGGAAATGTTAAGTTGAAATCTCTGTGGTAATCAAAAGGTCCCCAGTCATTTACTTTCATCATACCAGTTACTTTTACTTTGTTATAAATCATTCTTACATCTGTACCAAATCTTTTAATTGTTCTGGTATCATCTCCATTTGCTTGACCTGTACCATAGTAGAAATTTGCAATAATTCCTAAATTAGGATTTACCTTAGAAACCATTCTAGAATTCACTTCCCATAAATCTTCAGCTGGTGCTGATTGTCCAAAAGCGAAGAAAGAACGATCTGCTTGGAATCCAATAGCAGCATCTTGAGTAGTTGGTAAATGACGATAAACAAATCCAATATTCATTGCAAAAGGAGCATCTTCAGCTCTATCATTATCCCACTCATACATATAAGTTCCTGGTGTTGGATCGAATGTGAATAAAATTTCACCTGCTGTTGTTTCTCTATTTCCACCTCTTACAGCAAAAGGATCATTTACGAAGTTTCTTAATCTTCCAGGAGCATCAACTCCATTTGGCATTGCAGCAACTAAAGGCTTTTGATATAAAAAGTTTGGCGCTATTTGGAATTTACCACCAAAATTATAAGCAAAACCAGATAACACATTACTCATATTACCACTTCCAGAATCTTTTAGTTTCCAGCCTGTAAAAGTTAAAGTAGGGTCTGCTCCACCATTTGCTACAAGTCCCATTACAGAACCTTGTGCATACCAGTTGAAACCACCATTAGAATACGTGATTTTTGCTTTACCACCCCAATTGTCTTTTGATTGAATTCTATCATTAACAACAGTTGTACTACCATCAGTATTTGTTCTAATATCTTGATAAACTCTTCCATTTAAAGGTCTACCACCCCAAATTGCTCCAAGTTGAAGACCAAAATGCTCTCCTTTTCTTTGTACTGCAATCGTTGCTCTTTCTGTTGGTAGAGCAGGAATTACACCTGTTCTTGATTGTACTGGGTCTAGAATACGATTTCCATTTTCATCAATTCCATTACCAGCTACAACATCTTTGTGATAAATAGCAGAAAAATCATAATGTCCTATTTGCCTTCTATACTTTAAAAGTACAGCAGGATTGGCACCCCACCAAAGTTGAGGTCCAAATGCAGCTTTTAAACCTTCTAAAGATCCTTTACCATCTACTTCTACACCTAAAACTTCACCATTATAGATGTCAAGGTTTGGTCCATAATTAGCTTCTGGATATAAACCAAAAAAGTCTCCTTCATAACCCCAATGATAATGCCCTGTTCTATAAAAACCTCTCATTTCAAAGTTTTCTGCATTCCAATTAAATGATGCATTGTACACTCTCAATCTATTATTATCTGCTAATGTTAAATTTCCATTATCAGTATTAACAGTTGTTGCTCTACCTACATTTTCATAGAAAATATCATCTATAGGATTACCTGCAACATTACCCAATACATTAAAATTAACCTCTGCTCTCATATTTGCAGATGGCTGTCCTTGAACACCTATAAAATAAGATTGCATATGATCGAAACCTAGTCTATCAGGAAAAGATTGACCAGTTCCATCAGCAGTATTTGGAGTTGTTGTAAGTGATCCTCCTGTATTAAATGTTGTAAACTCAGCTCTCATGTTACTTAAGCGAACTTTTTCATTTCCACCCATAGCAGCTTTATCTCCTCTAGCTCTTAAAACAGCATCCATTAATTGAATATTCTCAAAGTGATTGGTAACTTTATTTAAAGAAACACCTGAAGCATAAGGATTCATTTCATGTGCTTGTTTTAATGCATAATATGCTGCTCTAGGGTATAATGTATATAAACCTGCATTATTTGTTGGTCCTTTTGCACAGATACCAAACCATTCTTCATTCATATTATTACTACCATTTTTTGTATCTAAATAATATCCTCCATTAGACCAAGAAGCATTGTTATCGTGTACATCTAGGTTTTTGGTTTGACCAAATTTCCACCATCCATCAGAAAATTGGAATGTAAAACCACCAATAGCATTATCTGATTTTCCAAGCCCTGCAGCATTTTGATAGATATCTTTCCAGTTATTTACCATAAAGAAAGCTTGCATTTTTTGGTCTTCTTGATTGGTTAATGCATTAAAGGAATCTGCTCCAAATTCAGTAAGCATTACTGGTAAATTCAATTTATCTTTTACTACTTGAAAAGCATCTCCAAATGATTTTCCACGATACATATTTGTACCATAAATATCAATGTCTTTACACTCATCAGCAATAATATCTATAAACAAAACATCTCCATTACAAATTGCAACTGGATGATTTCCATCTAAAGATTTTATTTTTTTAGCTGCATCATTCATCAACTTATACATTGGTCTTCCACGTTTTTCACCAACAGCACGTTTTTGTTCATCTCCTTCAGGAAAATCTTCTGTTTCTGCTCCTGCCCAAAAAAGACCGTAGTTATTTTCGTTTCCTAATAGAAATAAAAGTAAGCCAGGTGTATTCTTGTATGTATTTGCCATATCAGCAGCATCAGACATTAAAAGTTTTACGGTTTCTGGATCTCTATAATCTGTTACTGGAGTCCAAACCCCATTAATAGTTAAACCATATCTACCAAAAGAATGATTTAACATCGTGTAAATTCCATAAGTTTCATAGATGTAAGCAATCCATTTTGGCTGAATACCTGTATAAACACGAATTGTATTTACTCCCATATTTTTTAATAAGCCCATTTCTTCATCTAGAGCCGCTTTAATTAAATCTTCTGGTTGATTCCATAAGCTATAATTAAAATTAGTACCAATTGGAAAGTAATCCCAATTCATTCCATTGATCATAAATGGTTTTCCATCAACAGTTAGTTTCATTCCTTGTTCGTTGTTAAGCACAGAAACTTTTTCTGTTTTTTGAGCAAAACCATTTGCTACGAGTAAGAAAAGTAACAATCTTAAAAAAATGTTTTTCATAATGTTCTTTTTAAGGTTAAGAAATCACTTTTAAATCTGAAAAAAATAAAAAGTAAAGTCAATTAAATATTTGAATTATTATTGTTTTATAAATTTAAGGCGTTTTATTATCAAAATCATAAAAACAACCGCTACAAAAAGTATACACCGTAAAATTTTCTTTTAAATTTTATGAATACCTTATATATAAAGGGATAATAAGCTGCTTAGGAAACAGTTTTATTTATAAATGTTGTGGTATTGTATAGTGTTTATTAAAAATGATGTGGCATGATTTAACTCTAATACTTATTGTTGTACAAAAAACTCTACATAAAAACAACTATTAATGAATAATAACATCGCATTATTACTAATTATATAGTTTAATATATTAATTCGTTAAATCGTTTTTTTGATAACTATTTAAAAACCTTCATTTTTAATTATTGATTTGACAATTCTTTCCTTTTTTTTTAATATGTACATTAAGTTTTGTTATTCTTAAAAAACCATAAATAATAGCTAAGGAATAAAGTATTAATAAAAAAATGAAGTTAAAATCTAAATGAATTCTTTCATCTAAATTTCTAAAATGTAGTTTGTTAAGTTTTCATCGTGAGGTAATTCCATCTTTTTACGCAATCTATATCTTTTTACCTCTACACTTCTAGGTGATATATTTAAAAGCGGTGCTATTTCTTTTGAAGATAAGTTTAATCTAAGGTAAGCACAAAGCCTTAAATCGTTTGGTGTTAATCCAGGATGCTTAGATTTAATTTTCTTAAGAAAGTTTTTATCTGCATTGTTAAATGCTTCTTGAAACATTTTCCAGTCATCTGTATTGTTTAAATTCTTGTCTATTATTTTGATTACTTTATGTAAATTAACTTTTCCTTCAGTAGTTAATTCAGATTTTATTGAATTTAAAAATTCATTCTTTTTTATAATACTCATTGTAGAGGTTGCTAATTCTCTATTTTTGTTAGCAATGTCACTCCTAAGCTTGTCGTTGTTTAATTTGATGATTTTTTGAGAATTCTCTAATTCTTTTAATTCTATTTCTCTTTGCGTTTTTTCTAATAAATCTTCTCTTTGTTTTCTATAATATCTTTTAGATGCAATATGAATTGAGTAAAGTAAAAACAACGCAAGTAGTACATAAAGAATAACAAATGTATTTGAAAAATACCAAGCTTTATCTATCTTGAAAGAAAATTCTACTATATTTTCACTCAATTTATTATCTACAGAGCCTCTAACTTTAAAAACATATTCACCTTGAGGTAAGTTTTCAAACAAAATGGAATTTTTCTTAGCTAATTGGCTCCATTTTTCATTTAGTCCTTCTAGTTTATATTGATACTTAATAGAAGATGTTTTATTATAATTTGGTACACTAAAAAAGAATTCTAAATTATTTTCTTTATTATTAAAAACAGGATTCCCATTTAATTTAATTAAACTTTGAGGTTTATCTATTTGATTATTAAGAACTTTATTAATACTAATATAAAAATCTTTAGGTTCTTTAATAGCATTTAAATCTATAGTTAAATAACCATCAGATGTTCCTAATAAGTACTTTTTCTCTTTTAAATGAATTATATTTTCGTAACCAGATGCTCCTACATGTAATGCTCCTTTTATATGTAAAATCTTTAGGTCTGGCTTATTACTTAACTTACCTGGAGTAAAATATCTAATATCTTCTTTTGTGTAAGACCATAACTTATTATTTGTTTTATCAAATATTAGTTTAGCAGAAAGAAACTTTTCTGCTGGCATTAATTTACTATAAATTGAATCTTTTTCAAAGCTATCATTAGCTTCAACATATTTATAAACACCTTTTTTACAAGCGTAAAACACATCTTTTCTATATTCAATTAGGCTAGAATGTAATCCTTTTTCTAAAGATTGATCTTTTACAACAGAAATAACCTTTCTATAATCATTATCTATTTCTAATTTAAAAACTCCTTTATACTCATGATTGACAAAAATTTTGTTATTATTTTTAACAATTAAATACCTACTAGAAGTTGAAAAGCCATCTATCTTGTTCCTTAATTTCCAAGATTGTCCATCTTTAATTAAGATATACAAACCATCGTAGTTACCTTGAATCAATAACTTATCGTTAATTTTTTTCAAAATCCAGGTTCCTTCTATTCCAGAAATTAATTTTGCTTTGTTTTGCTTTACAATAAAAGTTCCAGAATCATGACTACAAAACAGCGTATCGTCTATTTCTTGTAAATTCCAAACTTGACCTTGGGTATTGTCAACAAATTTAAAATCTTCATTAGAATCCATTTTTTTATGATACAAACCTTGATTTGTACCTAAATACAATTCTCCTTTATAAATAATAGAAGCATATATTGTTCCCCAAAAATTTGTTTTTTTAATAAATGATTTAAAGGGTGATTTAAGGTTTATAATGTTAATTCCATTATCTAAACCTAACCAAATATTATCATCAATATCTTCAAAAACGGATAGTATTGTATTATTACTTAACCCTAATCCTTGATTTATATGATAAAAAAGTGAACCGTTTTTATGTAATTTAACAAAACCATTTGAAATTGTTCCTAATACAAGGTTTCCATTTTTAAGTAGAGTTGCACTATAAATTGTTTTGTTGGATAGAAAATTATCAGCTGAGATTTTCCATTTTATCAATTCATTATTTTCCAAAAAGAAAAAACCATTTTTCTGAGTAAGTATATGCAACCTATCGTCTTTCAAGAAAAAATCTACTATTTTATTCTCTTTTAAAACTTTATGATTTGATACTAACTTAGGTGCTCCGTTTTCAATCATAAAAACACCTTTTTCTAGTTCTTGAAAATAAATAGTATTTCCTACTTTGGTTAACTTATTAATATTATTTGTAGCTTCAATTGTTTTGAAGACTTTAGTGTTTAAATTATAAAGATAAATCCTTTGCAAAGACTTAAAAATCATCCAACCATCTAATTCTGATATTTCCCATATCTGCTCATCTTCTAGCATTTCTATACTACTACCTTTTACAATTGAAGTATAAACTAGAGAACCAAAATCATTTTTCTCCCAGTATCCAAAATCCATATAAAACCCTGTATAGATTCTATTATTGTAGCATTTAACAGAACGCATAATAGTTTCATTTGGAGTTGGGTACAACTCCCAATTTGCACCATTATATTCTAATAAACCTTTATTATTAGCAACGTATATGAATTTATTTGAAATTTGAGAAATTGCCCAGTTTTGATTTTCAGCACCATAGTCTTCTGTCGATAAAACACTAATTGGAGGTATTTCTTGTGACCAAACTGTAGAACAAAAAAGAAAAAAGAAAAAAGTTTTTTTTAAAAGTCTAAATGACGTCATTTCATATTGTTTGGGAACTAAGTTAATAAATAATAACTTATAAATACACAGTATGCAATGATTGTATAGGTGATTTTTTTAAATGTTGTGTAAAAATCAACTAAAAAAGCAACCTTACTATTTCTTTAATAGTGATGTCAATTTCTTCTTTTGTTGTAAATTTTGAAAAAGAGAAACGAATAGAAGTTTTGTCAATTTCTGAATTATTTAATATTGCCGTTAAAACATGAGAACCTTTGTTACTACCACTTTGACAAGCAGACCCACCTGAAACAGCTATACCCATCATATCTAAACTAAATAAAAACATATCATTTTTTGCTGGTAAACGAACATTTAAAATTGTATAGCTACTCTTTGTGAAATCGCTAGAAAGACCATTGAAATAAATATTATCAGAAATTCTCTTTAATTCTTTAATAAAATATAGTTTTAAAGTTTCAATATGTTTTCTGTCTTTTTCTAAATTAGTTATCGCAATAGACAAAGCTTTTTCCATACCTAAAATACTATGTACATTTTCTGTACTAGACCTTGCACCTCTTTCTTGATCTCCACCCAATAACATTGGTAAAATTCCAAATCCTTTTTTAAAATAAGCAAACCCTACACCTTTTGGACCATGAAATTTATGCGCACTTGCTGTAATAAAATCTATAGGAGTTGATTTTAAATCTAGGTTATAATGTCCAATAGCTTGTACTGTATCTGAATGAAACAAAGCATCATATTTTTTACACAAGACACAAATTTCATCAACTGGTAAAATATTACCAATTTCATTATTGATATGCATTAAACTAATTAAAGTTTTATCATCAGAATCTGATAATAGCTCTTCTAAGTGAATAAAATCTATACTCCCAAATTCATCTACATTTACAAAATCTAGTGTAATAGAATGTGTATTTTCAAGAAATTCGCAAGTATGTAGAACAGCATGATGTTCTATTTTGGTGGTAATAATTCTTTGAACTCCTAAATTTAAAACTGCATTATTTAAAATTAAATTATCTGCTTCTGTTCCACCAGCCGTAAATACAATTTCACTTGCAGATACATTAAAATGTTTGGCTATATTTTTTCTTGCAGTTTCTACAGCAGATTTAGCTTTTCTACCAAATTGATGCGTTGAAGAAGGGTTTCCAAAGTTTTCTTGCATAGAAGTATGCATCAACTCTAGAACTTCTTTATCGATTTTTGTAGTGGCTGCATTGTCTAAATATATAGCTCTCATTTGGTAAAAGTACGTTTTTATCTCTGATTATTATTTTGACTTTTTTTTGAAATATATCTACTTAAAATTATTCAATTACATTTTGATAAATATAAACTTCTGTTGCTCCTAACCCATATTTTTTATAAGAAGCATCATAATATTTAACAGGGTATTTGTTTAGTAAACTATTCAGTTCAGATTTTAAAACACCTTCTCCTACTCCATGAATAAAAACAATTTTTGAAATTCTTTTAGCAACTGCAAACTCAATTTTTCTTTTTGCTGTATCTAATTGTAAATTTAACATATCATAATTATCTAATCCTCTTGTAGATTTTATTAATTGATTGATATGTAAATCTACTTCTAAAATCACTTCATTTTTTTCTTTTTTAAAAGCACTTTTTTTAGATTTCTGTGTTGCTATTTTTTGTTTTAATAAAGGATTATTGATGTCAGAAAACTTGGTTAACTCATATTGTTCAGCTTCTATTTTAACCAATTCTGAACTTGTAAAATTAAAAATCATTCCATCTTCTGTTTCTACTGAAATAACATCACCATTGATATCAGTAATTACTCCTTTCAAAACGTCATCCAAAACAGCTACTTTATTTCCAATTTCTAAACGCATTCTTAACTTTATTTTAATTTACAAAAGTAATCTATTCACTTACTTTTGTTGTTAAAAATTTTAAAATGATGATGAATACTTCTAAGCTATCAGTTAAAAGCTTCTTTTTAAACTCAACCAAAAAAATAGCAATTTCAGTTGAAAGAAAGTTATTATTATTAAAAATATCAGAAGCTATTGCTGTAGATTATTCTAAAAATGAAGTAGTTAATTTAAATTTTATTTGCACACATAACTCTAGAAGAAGTCAACTAAGCCAAGTTTGGAGTTTCTTTGCTGCTCATTATTTTAAACTGAATATCAAATCATTTTCAGGAGGAACAGAAGTAACTGCTTTTCATAGAAATACTGTAAAAACACTACAAAAAGCTGGTTTTTCATTTCATTTGGAGGATTTTTCTCATCAAAACCCAAAGTATTCTATTTCTTTTGAGAACACTAATGCAAGTATTTTAGGTTTTTCTAAAAGGTATAATCATCCTATAAATTCTAGTCCTTTTATGGCAATCACTACTTGTAACAATGCTGATGCAAACTGCCCATTTATCCCTATTGCAAGCCATCGTTTTCATTTACCATTTGTAGATCCTAAATCTTCTGATGGTTCAGAACAGCAAAATGAAACCTACTTAAAAACTAACCAACAAATTGCAGCAGAAATCTTTTTAATCTTTTTTGAAGTTAAAAAATTACTTTCTTAGTTTTTTATCCTCTTAAAAATAACACTTATTATGCAATAACCATCTTGTATTTCTTTTTAGGTTGATATCTATATGAAATATAATTTCGTGAGAACTTAGATTATTTCCTAGAGTTTGAAGTTTATAATCATAGGCATAACCTATTCTAAATTTTTGATTAACAATTAAGGCAAATAAAGCACTTATAGAACTTTGATGGCGATAAGAAACACCTATTTCAATAATATCTCTATATAAAAAATTTGTATTTAAATCTACTGACACAGGTAAATTAGAGGTATACCTAACCATTGTAGATGGTTTAAACAAAATATCTTCAGTTAGTTTAAAAATAGCTCCTGTAGTTAAAAAGTAGTTTGTATGATCTGCAAGTCTGGTTTGCTTATAATTCTCTTCGATATAAAATTGTGGTGTTTCTAGTAAATAAGGTATGGATAAACCCACGTAAAATTTTCTATTGTAGAAAAAAGCACCAAATCCAACGTTAGGAAAATTACCAGCTGTTGAGGGATAAATATCATTATCTTGAGTAATTGCATTTGCAAAATTGTTACTGTAGGAAGTTACACCTCCTTTTAATCCAAAAGACAATCTGCTATATTGAGAAGTTACAATCGTGTAAGATGCATCTACATTTACATTTGTGCTTTCAGACAATCCAATTTTATCATTTACTACAGTTGCTCCAATACCTATTCCTTGTTGAGTTCTACCATTTATAGAAAAAGTTCTAGTAACTGGTGCTCCTGGAACTCCTACCCATTGCTGACGTGATAATAATGACATACTTAGCTCTGCTCTTGTACCTACATATGCAGGGTTTAATATCTGCATATTGTATAAATATTGAGTATAATTTGGAATTTGTTGTGCATACATATTTACACTTATCAAAAAGGTAAAACATATTTTTAAAATAAGTTTTCTAGTCTTTTTTATGCTAAGTACAATTTTTCTTTTCGCTATCATTATCTTATTAATTGTATAAAATTAGTGATAGGTTTTGTCTCAGAATCATTAAAATCTAAGGTATAAAAATAAACTCCTGTTGGTGCTGGTTTTCCATTGTGTGTTCCATCCCACCACAAAGGGTTTGTTCTTCCATTATTGCTGTAATTATAAACTTCATTTCCTTGTCGGTTGAAAATAACGAGTTTAAAATTCGGAAAATCCTCTATCCCTTTTATGTTAAAGAAATCACTTTTATTATCACCATTTGGAGAAAATAAATTTGGATAGTCGTTATCTTTGATAAATCCTATTCCAGAAGCTGGAGCTATATTAGAAACACTCGAAAAATCTAAGTTAGCTAGTAATAACAACCTTTCTGTTTCTTCATTAAATCTATCATTTATAGTGTTAACAGATTGAGTTATGGAAGAGGTATGAGCAGGTATTGTTTTTAAAGTTGATACATATTGATAATCACGACTAACAGTTGTCGTTTCATCCACAGTTTCTAAGGCTAGATTTATAGGTAAATAGTTTTGCATTAATTCTAAATCTGCATTTAAAAGTCGGATTGTAAACACGAAAGTATACCCTTCTTCAACTGTTACATCTTGTATATCAACTAGTGGCTTTGGATCTGTATCTAAAATTGTCCCTGTTTTTATTAAATCTTGACTTCCAACATTTGATGTGGATACAACACCTGTGACATTTAAATTTTCTTCATCTAATTCATTTAAATTATCTAATAGAGTAGTAATATTAAAGGAAACAGTAAGATTTGCATTGTTTGGATCTATGGTTCCATCTATAGTGAAATCTTCTGAAATTGATGTGTAATCATCAGGACTAATTGCTAAACTATCACTTGAATTAATTGAAGTGATAATAGGCGTAGAAGAAGGATGAGTTAGGGTAATTGTATGAACTAAATCTACGCCTTCATCTTCTCTAGAATCATTCATAGTTATTCCTGGAGGATCATCATTATCTAAAATAGTTCCTATTCCACTTATTATAGTATTGAATGTATTATTTGAAGTTATTGATCCATTTAAAGTAAAATATTCTGTTAATTCATAAATATTGTCTTCTAAAGATGTTGCTGTAAACTGAACTTGATTATCAAATGGAGCAATAGTGTAAGTTGTATTTATAAAACCTGTATAATCAAAAGGAGAAGTTGCTACATCATATACGTCTGTTGTACTAGTTCCATTAGTTGTTGAAAAATTTATATCTATTGATGATGCACTTTCTACTAAAATAGTATTGTCATTTTTGGTAACTAGCGTTAATGTAAAAATTAAATCTTCTGATTCAGTTACTGTAATATTATTAATAAGTACAACTACTGCTATGATTTCTCTCCAGTCTCTCTCTGGGTTATCTGTATTATCAAAGTTAGGAAAACTTTGTGGAGTTTGTCCATTTGTAGGATTGATTAGATTGTCATCATTATCAAAAGCATCATCTAAACCATCATTATCTGCATCTGAATTTGAAGGTAGTGTTTCTGGAGTTCCATCACTATTTGCATCATAGCCTTCTATAATATCATCTCTAATATCATTGTCAGAATTGATGTCTATATAATCTGGAATACCATCGTTTTCAGTATCTACAGGGTTAATACCATTTGGATAGGCATCATTAATACCAACATCTGAAACTGAACTACTAATTGTTATATAGTTATTTGTTGGTTGAGCTTCTACATTATCTACAATACCATCATCGTCTGAATCAATATCTAGAAAGTTTGGATTTCCATTCACATCTGTATTGAGCAGTATATAAGAAATTGTTGTATTTCTGGTATCACTATTTTCATTGGTATCATCAAGCCCATTTGCACCTACATTGTTATTAGTTCTACCATTACTAGTGGTATCTGCATCACTATTTCCTGCTTCTACAATATCTAAAATTCCATCATTATCACTATCTAAATCAAAATGGTTTGGAACACCATCATTATCAAAATCAAAAATATCTACAATTCCATCTGAATTTGAATCTGTTCCAAAAGTTGTATCTCTATAATTGGGAATAAAATCTGAATTATCGTCTGCTAAAGGGTCTAAACCATTATATTCTACTAAATCAGGAATAGTATCATTATCATCATCAATATCTATATCATTAGTAATTCCATCATTATCAGTATCTGTAGTAGCTATTACATTCACTAAGTTACTAGAAGTTACAAGTCTATTTAAAGGATCAGTTGCAGTAAAAGTTGCTGAATTATTCCCATTACAGGTTTCATTGAATAAAACTTTAATTTCTACTGTAATAATTTCACCTACATTTATAAGTCCTGAAGTTCCATCAAATATATTTGTATCTGAAATACCATCATAACTTGGATTCAAAGTTGGATTAGTAGTTGCTGTTGAACTAGAAATTGTAGGAGGACTTATAGAAAGCACATTTCCAGCACAGGCATTATTTAAATCATCTACTAGTTGTAAATTATCTAATTGTACAGATTCACTCGTGTTTTCTAATGAAATTTGAAATGTAATTTCTTCGTGTTCTAAAATATCATTTGGAGCTGTTTCAATATTAGAAATAGTTTTTGTTATTCTGCTTGAAGCATTGAATAAAAAACGCATACTTGCTCTGTTACAATCACATTGTAATTCTGAAGAAACACTTTCTGTAGGTGAACTTGCTCTATAATATCTATCTAAATGATCCCCTAAACCATCAGACCAAGTAACAAATGTATAATCTCTCTTAGCACCAGCTGTTGTATCATCAAATCCATCTGCTGCTCCTTGAGTTTGGGATTTATCGTTTTGATAAAAATAACTGTAATTTGTATTATTAATAGGTCCAATTAAATAAAACAATTCTATAATTACGGTTTCTCCTGCTGCTAAAGAATTGTTAGGTAACAATAAATTGGACTCCGTATTTCCATCATAATTAGTATTAATAGTTACTGGTGACCCTGAAACTTGTGTAAGCTGTAAGTCATTGAATGTTACCCCATTATCAAAAAAACTACCTAAACCCATATTAAAATTCACATTATTAGCTGTTGAAGTTCCTTCATTAGTAATAATTATTGTGTTTATATAATCGTAAGTTCCATTTGGGTTTATAGTTCCTGGAGGATCTAAAGCATCATTAAACTCTGGTATATAAAGCCCTGCTGTAACCACAGCTTCTGTAGTATGAAAATCTGTCAATAAAACTGAATCTGAACCTCCTCCTCTGTTTGAAGTAACACTTAATGTATTTGTAAAATCGTAACCATTACCTGAAGGTGTTGGAAAAATTCTATTATCACAATCAGGATCTACAGTAACACAAAATACCAGTGTTATATTTTGCCTTGGATATAATATTAAATTATCGAAAGCATTATCATTTAAAATAGAGTTAGAACTCACATTTAAAAAATTATCATTAATGGCAGAGTTATCAAATTCTCTTGGATAACCTCCTCCATTTACATAATCTCTTGTAAATTCATCATTATAGATATTGGCTTCATCAACATTTATTACACAGTTATTCCCAAAGGCTGCTTGTAAATTATCTGTAATCTCTATATTTCTGATTAAACTTGTTTCGTGATAATCTCTTGCTGTACTTCTATTTGTAAATACTGCTGTATATCTCACTTTATATTCTCCATTAGCAGTAAACCCTTGATTACAACTGCCTAAAAAAGTTAATTCTAAATGATTATCTATAAATTCTACAGTTAAAAAAAGATTTGCAGCACTTGTAAAAATACCATCTGTAATTACATAAGTTATTACTGGTACATCACCTGTATAAGCAGATGTTGGAACAAAAACATAACTACCATCAGCATTAATTGTCATACTCCCTTCAGTAAAATTTGCTGTTTGTCCTGCATTAAAAGAAGCTCCATTTACTAAAAATAGAGTTACTTCCAATTGGTTTTCTTCATTTGCATCAGTATCATTTACTAAAACTCCAGGGGCTGGAACAGTTAAAGTCGTGTTTATTTCTGCAGTATCATAATCATCTCTTGCTACTGGTGGTTCTGGAGCTGGTATTACTGAAATATTTAAGTTGGCAGAACTTGTAAGCACTCCATCAGATATGGTATAATTAATTAAAGATACAGCTCCAAGATAACCTTGATTTGGTGTAAAACTATAGCTTCCATCTTCTGTAATTGTAATGGTTCCTTCAGTAATACTAGCTGTTTCTCCTGCAGCATACGTTATTCCATTAATTAAAAAAGATGTTACTATAAGAACATCTCCATCAACATCAGTATCATTATCTAAAACTCCTGGTGAAGCTTGTGTTAGAAATGAATTAATGATTGTTGTAACACTATCATCGTTTGCAGTTGGAGCATTTTGTGCTACTAAAAACTGTGATAGCAACAAGAAAAACGATAATGTAATTAAGGAGTTTTTTAGCATAGCAAATAAAACAAATTCTTAAATTTCTTAATTATTTTTTTATGGGTACATAAAGATTAAATCTCTAAAGTTTTATCATAAGGAATACTTTTTAAGATATGATTAATAACATTAACTCTTGCCTGTGTTTTTCTGTTTGCTTGTATTATTTTCCAAGGAGAAATAGTTGTATTTGTTCTCTCAAACATTGCCTTCTTATATTCTGTATAATCATCCCATAAATCTTGTGCTTTTTCATCCAACTTTGTCATTTTCCATTGTTTTAGAGGGTCACTTTTTATATCTTCAAAACGTTTTGCTTGCTCTTTTTTAGAAATAGACATATAAATTTTAACCAAATGAATTCCAGATTCTAAAATCATTCTTTCAAAATCGTTTACCTGATTCATAAAAATCTCATACTCTTCTGGAGTACAAAACCCATTTACAGGCTCTACTACAGCTCTATTATACCAACTTCTATCAAAGAAAACCATCTCACCAGCTTTAGGCAGTTGTTCTACATAACGTTGAAAGTACCATTGAGATTGTTCATCCTTTGTAGGTTTTGGTAAAGCTACAATACGCATATGTCTTGGATTGATACGTTCTGTTAATCTTCTTATTGCTCCTCCTTTTCCTGCAGCATCTCTTCCTTGAAAAACAACAATAATCCTCTCATCATTTTGTATTGTCCAAGTTTGTAGTCTAATCAACTCTATTTGTAGTTTTTTTAATTTTTTTTGATAATCTACATATCGTAAAGCTTTAAATAAATTTAGCGGTTCTTTTGACAATAATGCCAACAATCCTTTACTAGAGTTTAATTTTTTTAAATCTAATTCTGTTAGTTTTATACTCATAAATTTTTAATCTATTTGATGAATGTTTGAACGATAATAACGCATTACCACATTAGGATCTGGATTTAATGCAATACCTGCATCAGATTTTCCTTCATAATCAAATTTTGATAGCACATATCTTATCGCCTCTAATCTAGCAACCTTTTTATCATTAGTTTTTATAATCATCCAAGGGCTATATGTAGTATGTGTATTAGAAAACATTTCAGATTTGTAGTGTGTGTATTTATCCCATAAAATTTGTCCTTGTTTATCAACTGGACTAAATTTCCATCTTTTTAGTGGGTTTTCTTTCCTTCCTTCAAAACGTTTTGCTTGTTCTTCTTTGGTTATTGATAACCAAAATTTTATGATGATAACTCCATCTTCATACATCATATGCTCAAACTCTGGTACTTGTACCAAAAACTCTTTATACTGTTTTTCTGAACAAAACCCCATAACAGGTTCTACAACTGCTCTATTATACCAACTTCTGTCAAAAAAAACAATCTCTCCAGGATTAGGTAATTCTTTAATATATCTTTGAAAATACCACTGACCTTTCTCAACTTCTGTTGGCTTATTTAGGGCTACTAATCTACTAGAACGTGGGTTTAAATGCTCCATAAACCTTCGTATATTCCCACCTTTTCCTGCTGCATCTCTACCTTCAAAAATGATTGCAACCCTTTTGTTTTGAGCAGAAATATGACGTTGTAATTTTACCAATTCTATTTGTAACAACCGAAGTTCATTATCATATAACAATGTGTTTTTTACTTTAGAAAAAGGAATGTTTTTTTCCTTTATTAAAGACAACAATTCATCACTGTTCTTTAAGTTTTCAAAATCTTCAGCGCTTAAGGTTTTCTCTAGATTCATACATTTCATTTAACAGGTCTAAAATAAAACCTTTTTTTATAATTACCTTAAAAAAATATCATTTTAAATTGAATAATATATATTTGTGTGCTATGAAATATGGATTATTTTTTTTAATATTTTGCATTCCTTTCTGCATTTACTCTCAACAAAAATTCTCTAAAGAAATTAGTTTTGTTTCGGATAATGATTTATATGTATCTGTAAATAGAGATCGTTATTATACAAATGGTTTTTTTCTTACTTACAGGTATCTTACTAAAAACGAAAACGTCAGATTAGAGAAAAAAATTATTGAATGGCAAATTGGACATAAAATGTATACCCCAAACAAAGCAATTGCAATCAATATTACTCAACATGACAGACCATTTGCAGCATATTTGTATGGAAGCTTTGGTATTCAAAAAGTATACAAAAAAAACAAAATTTTGATTACTGCTTTACAACTAGGTACTACAGGGTCAAATGCATTTGGACAAGAATTACAAGATTTTATCCATGATATCTATGGCTTTAGAAAAGCTATTGGTTGGAAATATCAAATTAAAAATGCAATTGGATTAAATTTTAATGTTTCATACAATAGTTTATTGTTAAATGACTCAACAAATACCTTTGATATTTCTTGGGTTAACACTGGGCAAATTGGTACTGTTTATACAAATATTAGTTCAGGAATTTATATGAGACTTGGAATTAATCCTCTTACAGAAATCATAAATTCGATTGCTTTTAATACAAATTTGAACAATGAGAACACACGTTTTAAAAGAGAAATTGAAAGTTTCTTTTATATAAAACCAACTTTTAGATACGCTCTTTATGACGCTACAATTCAAGGTAGTTTTTTAAATAAAAACAGCCCTGTTACTAAAGAATTAGTGCCAATAGTTTTTAATATAGAATTGGGTTTTAAGTTTACTGCTAATCGATTTAACTTTGGTTATACTTTTAACTACAACACAAGTAAATCAGAAGGTTTAAGATATACTTATGGCAATAAGTTTGGAAGAATTAATTTTAATTATCTCTTTAATTAATCTAGAAAAAAATCATCTTTAAAACCTATTAAAAAAAGACTTTCTTGAGCTCTTGTAATTGCAGTATACAACCATCTAAAATATTCTTTTGATACTCCATCAGGAAGATATGGTTGTTCTATAAAAACTGTTTTCCATTGTCCTCCTTGAGATTTATGGCATGTCATAGCGTAAGAAAATTTGACTTGTAAAGCATTAAAATACTTGTTCTTTTTAATCGCTAGAAACTGTTTGTATTTCGATTTCTCATCAGCATAATCCTCTTTTACAGCTTGATACAATTTATTAGATTCTTCATAATTTAAAGATGGGCTTTCACTTGTTAAAGTATCTAATAATAGTACTGTTTCAAAAGGTTGCATTTCTGGATAATCTATCATTTGCAATTCAACTTCACCAAATTTAAAACCATACAATTCTTTGATAGAAAATATTTTTAAGACTTTACAAATATCCCCATTTGCAATAAAACCTGCAGCTGAGGATTCTTTTAACCAGAAATAATTATTTTTTACAACCATAACATAGTCTCCAGCTGAAATCTCATTTTCTTGACCACGAATTTTCATTCGTATTTGTTGATTGTACTGATTTGCTCTTTTATTAGACCTAACTATAAAAGCAGTATCTTCTACTCCATCATTATCATAAGCAGATACTAAAGCATCTTCTATATCATATCCATCAATCAATCTTTTAATATCTGGATAATCAACATCAAATTGAAAATTTAATCCATTATTATGTAATAAAAGCCTTAATTGAGTTGCATTTACCAAGATTCCAGAGTTTTTATGTTGACGCATAACTTCGTCTAACTCAATACTTACAACACTTTTATGATATTCATATCTCAAAGTGTCTTCTTCTAAAGCCGGACTTATATCTAATTTTACTGGTGGAAGTTGAGCTGTATCACCAATAAAAATTAGTTTACAATTATGACCTGCATATACATAAGAGATTAAATCATCTAATAGAGAACCAGATTCAAACAATTTTTGATTTTGTCTACTATCAGGAATCATGGAAGCTTCATCTATAATAAAAATAGTATTTCTATGCTTATTGGTTTGTAAAACAAAATCTACAGTTCCATTTGATTGTTTTTTGGGAAAGTATATTTTTTTATGAATTGTAAAAGCAGGTCGTTTAGAGTACACAGCTATTACTTTTGCAGCTCTTCCTGTTGGCGCTAACAAAACTGCTTTTTTTCCAGCAGACGAAAGTACATTTACAAATGTACTAATGGTTGTGGTTTTTCCTGTACCTGCATACCCCTTTAATAAAAACAACGCATCTTTATCTTCATTAAAGATAAAATCACTTAAAAAACTTAATAATTTACTTTGTTTTTGAGTTGGAATATATGGAAACTTCTTTTGAAGTTCTTTATAAAAATCATTGGGTATTTTTATCATAAAAATTATAAATGACCAAAGATACATTTCTTTGAAATAAAAATTTTTATCATAAAAAAAAAATTGTAGATTTGCGATAACACTATTAAAAAAAACAATTAAAAATGAGTTTATTACTAATGATCATAGGAGCCTTACTAGTTGCAGCTCTTGTCGCTTTTGTTATAGTTAAATATTTACCCTTAAAACTAAGATGGCTTCCTTCTATTTTATTGTTGGTTTTAGCAATATTTTTAAGTTTTAAAATTTATAATGGCATCATGGAGCCTATTAAATTTGCTAAAGATAAAGTTGAAAAATTTGCTCCTGTAATTAAAAGTTTAAAAATTATTAGAGATGCAGAAGTAAAGTACTATGAAGTTAATGGTAAATACACAACTGACAAGGCTGGATTAATTCAATTTATTGATACTGCAAAATTAGCAATTACAGAAACAAAAACAATAGTTCAAAACATTAACAAAGGTACAAAATGGCAACCGATTATGGTTGAAGAAGAAGTTAGAGTTACTGACACCATTGGATTTGAACCTGTATTAAAATATTTTAAAAATAAAGATTATAAAAATATGTTCAAAGTACCTGGTGTAGAAGGTACAGAATTTGAAGTTGAAATAGCTGAAGTAGAAAAAGTACAAGGATTAGTAGTACCTACATTTAGAGCTAGAACTCCAAAAGAGGGGATTTTAAAGGGTATGAACAAATCTTTAGTAAAACAAGAATTAGAAGCTGTAGAATCAGTTCAAATTAAAGGAGAATATGTTTCTGTTGGTTCTTTAGAAGAAGTAACTACTGGTGGTAACTGGCCTCCTTCTTATGACAGAAAAGACGGTGCAAAAAAAGAATAGCAATATTTCCTTAAAAAAAACAAAAGATATAGCATTATCCATCCAATTTAGTTTGGATGGATTTTCTTTTTGTGTTTCAGATACTCGTACAAAAAAAGACATTTTTTTTACAGAATATCTATTTGAAGAAACACAAAATTCTCCTGAAGATTTATTAAAGAAAATTAAAACAATTTTCAAGAGTGATGCCAATTTACAACTTGAATATTCTAATGTAACTATAATTCATCAAAACAACTTAGCTACAATTGTACCTAACACTTATTTTGAAGAAAATTCTTTAGCAAATTATTTAAATTACAACATTAAAACATTAAAAAACGATTTTATTGCTTTTGATGATGTTTTAAAAATAGATGCAAAAAACGTATATATTCCTTATGTGAATATTAACAATTATTTATTTCAAAACTTTGGAGAATTTGAATACAAACATCATCATACAGTTTTATTAGAAAAACTATTAAAAACTAATAACTCAGATGAAAAAGTAATGTATGTTAATGTTTCTAACAATGTTTTAGAAATTATAGTTCTAGAAAGTAAAAAACTAATATTACTAAATTCATTTTCATATACTAGTAAAGAAGATTTTATTTACTATATTCTTTTTACAGCAGAACAATTACAGCTAAACCCAGCTGATTTTAAATTATTTTTTACTGGTGATATTAATATTGAATCTGATATTTACAAAATCACTTATAAGTACGTAAAAGAAATTTCTTTTTTGGAGAGTAAAAATTCTATTTTTAAAGAATTAAAGCTTTCTAAACACTCAAACTATATATTGCTAGGCTAATGAGAATTATATCAGGAAAACTAAAAGGAAGACGTTTAAAAGCACCAAAAAACCTACCTGTTCGTCCAACAACAGATATGGCTAAAGAAGGCTTATTCAATGTTTTAAATAACACTTATTATTTTGATAGTATTTCTGTAATTGATTTATTTTCTGGCACAGGAAACATTAGTTATGAGTTTGCTTCTAGAGGCACAAAAAATATTTATGCAATAGATGCTAATTACAATTGTATCAGATACATTTACAATACTGCAAAAGAGCTTGATTTAGATATAAACACTTATAAAAGTGATGTTTATAAATTTTTAGATAAAACTTCTTTACAAGCTGATGTTATTTTTGCAGATCCTCCTTATGATTTTACAGCAGAAAAATTCTTAGAAATTGCAGATACTGTTTTTGAGAAAAACCTACTAAATGAAGATGGTGTCTTAATTATAGAACACTCTAAACACACAGATTTATCTTCACATAAAAACCATAGTTATGACAAACGTTATGGAGGAAATGTATTTAGTTTTTTTGAGGAAGTTTCTGAAGAATAACAATTATAACAATGATTGAATAATATCAGATATTGTAACTCCTTCTGCTTCTGCTTTGTAGTTTTTTACTATTCTATGAGATAAAATAGGAATTGCAACTGCTTTTACATCTTCTATATCAGGAGAATATTTTCCATTAATTGCTGCATGTGCTTTAGCTGCCAAAATTAGGTTTTGTGACGCTCTTGGTCCTGCACCCCAATCTAAGTAACTTTTTATCATCGCTGTTGCTGCGTCTGATTTTGGTCTTGTTTTACCAACCAAACCAACTGCATACTCTATAACATTATCAGTAACAGGAATTTTACGAATTAAGTTTTGAATGGCTATAATTTCATCACCATTAAGAATTCCATTTGCAGTTTGAGAAACATTACTTGTAGTACTTTTTACAACTTCTACTTCCTCTTTAAAAGATGGATATTCTAAATTTATAGAAAACATAAATCGATCCAATTGTGCTTCTGGTAAAGGATAAGTGCCTTCTTGCTCAATTGGATTTTGTGTTGCTAAAACAAAAAATGGCAACTCTAATTTATAATGATTTCCAGAAACAGTTACAGAACGCTCTTGCATAGCTTCTAATAAAGCTGCTTGTGTTTTTGGAGGAGTTCTATTAATTTCATCCGCCAAAATAATATTAGAAAATATGGGTCCTTTTATAAATTTAAACTGTCTATTTTGATCTAAAATTTCACTACCAAGAATATCTGAAGGCATTAAATCTGGTGTAAATTGAATACGATTAAATTTTAACCCTAAAACATTAGAAACAGTATTTACAAGTAATGTTTTTGCTAAACCAGGAACCCCAATTAATAAAGAATGACCTCCACAAAAAATAGATAATAAAGTAAAGTTTACAGCTTCTTCTTGACCTATTATTACTTTTCCAATTTCAGATTTTAATGAATTGTATTTTACTACTAAATCATCTACAGCTTTAACATCAGACATTATTTACCTGTTTCTTTTTTCCAATTTTTTTCGAAATTACATTTTCTGTGAGCATCAGCCATTTTAACGTAAGTATCAGTTATCTTTTGTTTTGCCCATTTATCTATAGTTTCTTCTTTCTTTTTAGTTAAAGCTAACTCTTGAATTTTCACATAATCATTAACCAAATTTGCAGTATGCGTATTTGTTCTATTTCTCATTAGAATAAACTTATACATTTTTACTCCACTTCTATTTTGATCAAAAAACACATCTGTAAATTCACCTTTTTTTAACTCTGCAACCCTAGCATATAATGCAGGATCCATTCCTGTTAAATCAAAAGTAGATTCTCCTGTATAAGAATTTACAATTAATCCTCCATTATTTCTTGTTTCTTTATCTTCAGAGTGTTTTTTTACTGCATCTTCGAAAGATATTTTACCATCCTTAATGTCTTGCACTAATTGTTCTGCTTTTTTCCTAGTTTCAGTCAATTTTTCATCTGGCACATTTGGTTGCATTAATATATGAGAAGCTACTCTCATGTTTCCTTTTACCTTATGCAATTGCATTAAATGATAGCCAAAATCTGATTTGAAAGGTTTTGAAACTTGACCAACATCCAAACTAAAAGCCATCTCTTTAAACTCTTTAATAAATTGAGATTCTTTTGTTATTTCATATTGCCCTCCATTTTGAGTTACTCCTGGATCATCAGAATTAATAATAGCTTTCATTTTAAAACTAGCTCCATCTTCAATTTCCTTTTTGATTTCGTTAAGCTTATTTAAAATCCTTTCATTTTCTTCTTTTGCTGGATTTACATTAATTACAATCTGTGCTATTTCTATTTCAGCAGAAAACTCTGGCAATTCACCTTTCTCTTTCAATCCATTATAAAACAAACGCACCTCTTCTGGAGTTACATCAATTTTTTCAGTAATTTTTTGCTGTTCTTTTTCTATTAAAACATTCTCTTTCTGTACTGTATATAACTCTTTTTTTAAGTCATCTAAATCATTAAATCCATAAGCTTTTATAACTTTGTCTACTGAACCATATTGTTGTGTAAAAAAATGCACACTTCTATCTACTCTACCAGAAATTTCAGCATCAGAAACAGTAACACTATCAATAATAGCATGATGTGCTAATAGTTTTTGCTGCATTAATTCTTCTAACATTTCACAGTCAGAAATCTTAATTTTACCTTCAGATCTTACTTCTATTTCTTGTTTGAATTTTTCTATGTCAGAATCTAAAACAATGTTTTTACCAATAACTACAGCAACACCATCTATTTTTACTTTTTGAGCAAAAGTAGAAATACTCATCAACCCTAAAAAAGTTGATAAAAGTGTAATTTTAGTATATTTTAAAATTGTTATTTTTAATTGCATCTTTAACTAATATTTTTTCGATATCTCTTATTAATTCGATTTTACGTTTGTGTAAAATCATTTGTTTTATGGTAGGTTTTATATAGCTTAAAGGAGCAGTATCATTTCTTACCAAAACATCTTTTATAGCCACCAAATATAAACCTATTGAATCTTGTTTTTGAAGGAATTTGGTTTTATTTAACAGATTTTCTTTAGAAAAAGGCAGTTTTAACAAAACCTTATCTAATTGTGTCCATACAGAATCATTGAACTGATAATATTTAAAACTTAGTTGCTGCTTTTCTAACTCTTCTAAATCATCAATTTTATCAGATTTAAAGAGATTGATAAACTCTGTTTTACTAATGATATTTTTATCAAAATGAAGATATTTAATTTTCAACAACTCTTCATTCAACCTGAAATTTTCTTTGTTTTCTGAATAAAAAATTTCGACTTCCTCGTCTTTAATTATGGTATCTAACTGTTGTTTTATTAGTATTTCTTTATAATTATTTATCAATAAACTCTGTTTATAATCTCTAACAAGTGAGTTAATTTCTTCAAATTTTTCTAAAGAACTGTTGGCTTCAGCTTTTTTTAATAATAATTGTTTGATTGCCCAATCATTTATATAACCTTTTACTAAAACAAGACTATCTTCTTTACTAATATTTGCGGGTAAAATATCTTTTAAGTTCTCTCTAAAAAGTTTTTCTGTGTTTACAATTGCTACAATTTCTGATGAGTTATTCTCTTTTTCTTGCACCTCAAAATAGTCGCAAGAAACCAAAATACTTATCATTAAAAAAAGTAGCGTAAGTTTTTTCATTACTTTTTGTTATAAAACTTAATTAATTTTTTTAGTTGTTTTTTATTAACTTCAATAGCACTTTTATTTCTTAAATCTGTAATCCAATTTTTCTCTAAAAAGTTTTGATAGTCATTCATAACCTCTCCTTTTACTTTCTTAAACTCTTTATTATTATACTTCTTAATATTTTGAGTATAATGATTTTTTAAACCTAAGGTATCTTTAGAAGATTTATCCCAAATCTTTTTTTGCATCAATTCAAAAAGCAATAAACCATCTTTATATTCTTGTAATGTATGTGCAAACTCTGGTTCAGTTTTCTCTAAATTTTCTTTATAAAAAGCTAATATTTCTTTGTCTTTAAATTCATTAAACAATTCAAAAACAGCTGTATTTCTTCTATTTTTAATATAATCTACAAATGTTTCTTGCTTTATTTGTTTACCATTTATTGTTAAAATAACAGATTGTAAAGAATCTTTAGAAATTGTTCTTATTTTTTTGTTATCAAAAATTTTCTTAGCATCTTCATTTTCAATAATTGAATATTTTTTGATTAATTTAGCTACAACTGCTTTTTTAGACAATTGAGCTCTATCACCAGATTTTACTTTGTTTTTCAACTCTCTTTCTAACTCTTCAAAAGATTGAACAGGATGTTTTTTTATCAATTGAACTATATGCCAACCAAAACGTGTTTGAAAAGGTTTTGAATAATCTCCTTCTTTTTCTAAACTAAAAGCTGCAGCTTCAAAAGGTTTTACCATTACTCCACTTCCAAATTTTCTTAATTTTCCTCCTTTTGACCTAGAACCTGTATCGTTCGAATATTTTCTAGCTAAAGCTTTAAATTGCTCATCTTTTTCTAATCTCTTATAAATAGAATCAATTAATGATTTAGCATTTTTTGTTTCATTAGTTAATAAAATATGAGCTACCTCTACTTCACCTTTAGAAGTTCTCAAAGAATCTACTTTAATAATATGATATCCAAAACGCGTTTTAAAAGGAGCTGACACCTCACCTACTTTAGTAGTATATGCAGCTTCTTCAAAAGGATAAACCATTTTAAAAGCTGAAAAGTAACCTAAGTTTCCTTTGTTTGGTGTTCTTCCTCTTGTAGCATCACCTTTTGCAGATGGATCTTCCGAAGTTTCCACAGCAACAACTTCAAAATCTTCTCCCTTTAGGATTCTATCTCTAATTTTTATTATTTTCTGATAGGCTTCTAAAGTGTCTTTAGGTGTTGCATTTTTTGGTGTTCTTATTAAAATATGTTTTGCTTTGATTTCATTTTTAGTTCTAAAATAAGCATCTTTAACCAACTTGTTTATATAAGTAGTATCTTGCATATAAGGTGCAGAAAGTTGATTTTTATATCCTTCCATTTCTTTTACATAAGAAGGTAAAGTATCTAATTTAATATCATATGCTTCTTTTACTTTAAGCTTATAATTGATATATAAGTCTAAATTTTTTTGAACATCTTTAGCTTCTTCATTATCTATAGCATCAAGATTTTTTTCATAAACTCTTTTAAAGTCTGAAACTTTAGTTATTTCACCATCTATTGTTAATAAAACTTTGTCTTTCTTTTGAGAATAGACTACACTTGAAACACATAAAACTACTAATAATACTAACTTCTTCATAAATTTACAATGATATAATTCCTTTAATTTTTTCTACTTTTTTATAATAACTTATTACTTCTGCTGCATTTTTCAATTTCAAAACGATAGTAATACTAATATATTTTCCTGTTTTGGATTTTTTGGTTTTAATAACTGCTCCTTTATTATTGAACAAATTTTGCACCTCTTCTAATTGATTTTCATCAGTAGGAACAATGAATTTATACATATAATCTGTAGGAAACTTAGTAGTATCTTCTAATTGACTTTTTAATTTAATATAAAAAGCATTTTTATCGCTCATAATTGAAATTGCATTGTACGAATAACAAATAGTAAGCCACAAAATTACATTAAAATTTAGTTTTATAAAACGAATGATTTATTTTTGTGAAACTTACGATAAAGTGAAACCCAAAATTAACAATCTTAAGCCTAATTATTTGCATAAAAATCAACAGAAAATCGTTTTAATAGGTGGTCCTGGAACAGGTAAAACAACTGTTTTAAATACTTTAAAAGAAAAAGGTTTTTTCTGTTTTGATGAAGTTTCTAGAGCTGTTACCTTAAAAGCTCAAGCACAAGGAATTGAGCAATTGTTTCTAACAGAACCTTTATTATTTAGTGAAATGTTATTAAAAGGAAGAGAAGAACAATATTTAGAAGCCAATAAAATTCAAAAAGATATTGTTTTTTTTGATAGAGGAATTCCTGATGTATATGCATATCTTAAATATTTTAAAACAGATTTTCCTCCTATTTTTATTGAAAAAAGTAAAACTTACAAATACGATTTAATTTTCCATTTCTCTCCTTGGAAAGCAATACACACCACTGATAATGAACGTTATGAAACTTTTGAAGAATCCATAACCATTGATGCTTTTTTAACTAAATCATATCTTGAATTAGGTTATAAATTGATAAACATTCCTTATGGAAATGTTGAAGAAAGAACAAATTTTATAATTAACTCAGTTTCTTGCAATTTATGATTGCTCCAAAAAATATATTAAAAAAATATTGGGGCTATACTGATTTTAGAGAACCTCAAGAAAACATTATTAAAAGTGTTTTAAAGCAAAATGATGTAATTGCATTATTACCTACAGGTGGAGGAAAATCTATTTGCTTTCAAGTACCTGCTTTAATAAAAGATGGAGTATGTTTGGTGATTTCTCCATTAATCTCTTTGATGCAAGATCAGGTTGAAAATTTAAAAAAGCGGAATATAAAAGCTGCACTTATAAAATCTGGCTCTTCACAAGATGAAATTGTAACTCTTTTTGACAACATCAAATTTGGCAACTACAAGTTTCTATATATCTCACCTGAAAGACTACAAACCCATTTAATTCAACAAAAAATAAGAGAATTAAATATTTCTTTTGCGGCTATAGATGAAGCACATTGTATTTCTGAATGGGGACATGATTTTAGACCTTCTTATAGAAATATTAAAATTCTGAAGGAATTAATTCCTAACATCAATTTAATTGCTTTAACAGCTACTGCAAATGAACGAGTATTAAATGACATCTCTTCAAATCTTGAATTAGAAAACCCAACTATTTTCAAAAAATCATTTTACAGGGAAAACTTAGCCTATCAAATTTTTAATGTTGAAGACAAATTACTGAAGTTATTACAAATATTTAGAAAGACAACATCGCCAGCAATTGTTTATGTTAGTTCTAGAAAAAAAACGCAAGAAATTGCTCGTTTCTTAAATGTCAATAATTTAAAAAGCGGATATTATCATGGAGGATTACCATCTAAAGAAAAGCAAAATGCGTATCAAAATTGGATGTCTGAAACTACTCCAATAATAGTAGCAACAAATGCTTTTGGAATGGGAATTGACAAACCAAATGTTGGAATTGTCATCCATTTTGATTTACCTTTTTCATTAGAAAATTACATTCAAGAATCTGGTAGAGCAGGAAGAAATGAAAAGAAATCATTTGCTGTTTTATTAAAAAACGAAAATGACATTTACGATTACACCAAAAGACTAAAAAAAGGGCTTCCAACAATTTCTGAAGTGAAAGAAATTCATAGAAAATTATATCAGTATTTTAGAATTTCTAAAGGTGAAATTTTGGAAGAAATCTTTCAATTTCAAATATCTGAGTTTTGTAAAAAATATAATTTTTTGCAAAATAAAGTATCTGCAGTTTTAAAAATCTTATCCAACAATGGTATCTTAGAAATTACAAATACGCTCAACCAAAAATCTACAATTATTTTCAATACAAATAGTAAAAATGTACTTTCTTATGCTATAAATAATATTGATACTGAAAAGTTTATAAATTCATTGTTAAGAACTTACGCAGGACTATTTAAACAAGAAGTTAATGTAGATGAATTTCTATTAGCTAAAAAAAATAATATCACTTCAAAGCAAGTGATTACCCATTTAGAACGCTTACATGAAGATAAAATTTTAATTTATCATCGTGTAAAATCAGATATAGAAATTCAATTTTTGGTGCCAAGAGAAGATGATAAAACCATTAATAAATGCTCCAAAGAAATTGTTCAATTTTTAAAACAAAAAGAAAAAAAATCTAAGGATTTTATAGCCTATATTCAAAATAAAAACTGCTGTAGAAGTATTCAAATTTTAGCTTATTTTGATGAATTTTCTACAAAAAATTGTGGAATTTGTGATGTTTGTTTATCCAAAAAAAGAACAAAAAAAATAAATGTTTCTTCTGAAATCTTATCAATTTTAAAAGAAAAAAACAGTTTAACTTCGCAAGAAATAAATCAATTTTTAAGAGCGAATGAAAAAGACATTTTAATACATTTGCGAACGCTTTTATCTGAAAATAAAATACAGATAAATCATCAAAATAAATACCAAATCAAGGTTTCTGATTAGTTAGATTGTAACCACAAAATCAAAAATCTTTATTTTAGATTCCTACATTCGCATGAATAATAATTTTAAAGGAAACTTGAGTTATAAAACTCAAGAAACTATTTTAAACAAATAAGAAAAATCATGAAAGATTTACGTATCGTTTTTATGGGAACTCCAGATTTTGCAGTAACCATTTTAAAACATTTAGTAGATAATAATTACAATATAGTTGGTGTTATTACAGCCACAGATAAACCTGCTGGAAGAGGAAGGAAATTGAACGAATCTGCTGTCAAAAAATATGCTTTATCTGAAGGTTTAAAAATTCTTCAGCCTAAAAATTTAAAAAATGAAGATTTTCATCAAGAATTGAAAAGTTTGAAAGCCGACTTACAAATTGTTGTTGCTTTTAGAATGCTACCAAAATCTGTTTGGCAAATGCCTAAATTTGGGACTTTCAATTTACACGCTTCTTTACTTCCAGAATACAGAGGTGCTGCCCCTATTCATTGGGCAATCATAAATGGAGAAACAGAAACAGGAGCAACAACTTTTTTTATTGATGATAAAATTGACACTGGAGAAATCATTTTGCAAGAGAAAATAGACATTTTAGAAACTGAAACTGTAGGTTCTTTACATGATAAATTAATGTATTTAGGAGCAAATTTAGTAGGTAAAACTGTTGATTTAATTGCAAAAGGAAAGGTATCAACTACAAAACAACCTGAATTGGAAGAAAAATCAGCTCCAAAACTACATCCTGAAAACACTAAAATAAATTGGTCTGACTCTTTAGACAATATATATAATACAATTAGAGGATTAAATCCTTATCCAACAGCCTGGACATTAATTAAAAATGGAGATGAAGAAGTCTCAGCAAAAATATATGCTTCAGAAAAAATCTCTGAAATACATTATTATGAATTTGGAACACTTGTTTTATCAAAAAAAGAAATGAAAATAGCTGTTAAAAATGGATTCATTAACATTAAAGAAATTAAGCTTGCTGGAAAGAAAAAAATGGATGCCATAAGCTTACTAAATGGCTATACTTTTTCTGACAATGCAAAAATGCTATAACTACTTTATTTATAAGGTTTTTGAAGCTTTTTGATATTTTTCTATTTTTTAAGCCAGCGTTATTAACAATTTTAGGCAATTTATCAACAAAACTATGTTTTTTTGGGGTGAAAATTTGCGTGAAGCCTTAATCCGTCTATATTTGTTAAGCTTTTTAGCGAAAAAAATAATTACAATTAATTTTAAAAATCTATTTATTATGAACAAGTCAGATTTAATCGACGCAATGGCTGCAGACGCAGGAATATCTAAAGTAGCAGCTAAAGCAGCTTTAGAATCTTTTACAGATAATGTAACTTCTGCTTTAAAAGGTGGTGGAAAAGTAGCATTAGTTGGTTTTGGAACTTTTTCTGTTTCTCACAGAGCTGCAAGATCAGGTAGAAATCCTCAAACAGGAGATACTATCCAAATTTCTGCTAAAAATGTAGCTAAGTTTAAAGCTGGAGCTGGATTAAGTGATGCAGTAAACTAATTTACTGTTGTAAATTTATAATCAAACTCTCTTTTTAAGAGAGTTTTTTTTATTCCTATATTTTATATATATTTACTTATGCCCTATTTAAAACCACTTAAAGGTAGATTGTTAATTGCTGAGCCTTCTATATTAAATGACAGTTCTTTTAATAGAGCTATTGTCTTAATTACTGAGCACACAGACAATAATTCTGTTGGTTTTATTTTTAATAGACCTTTAGAATATACGCTTCAAGATTTAATTCCTGAAATAGATTCAGATTTTACGATATATCAAGGAGGACCTGTAGAACAAGATAATTTATATTTTGTCCATAAAGTACCTGAATTGATACCTGAAAGTATTAAAGTTGATAATGGTATTTTTTGGGGAGGTAACTTTGAATCATTAAAACAATTGCTTAATGATAACTTATTAGAAAAAACAGATATACGTTTCTTTTTAGGTTATTCTGGCTGGGGAAAAAATCAATTGACTGATGAATTAAACATTAATTCTTGGTTTATTTCTGAAAATGATATCAAAAATATTTTTTCTGAAGACACATCTCTTTGGAGAAATAAAATCTTGCAAAAAGGTGGAGATTACAAACTTTGGGCAAATGCACCAAGTGATATTCAGTTAAACTAATCTAAGAAGATACTACCTCTAACACCTTTAAACTTTTACTTATTTTACTAGAAAACTCTGAAGTGAATTTTTTCTTCTTATAATGGGTTACTGGCTGTATACCAATAATTGCATTTGTAATAAAAACTTCATCTGCTTTTTGAATTTCAAAAGGAGAAATCATTGTTTCCTCTAAAGTATAGGCTTCATTTTTTAAAATAATCTCAATTACTTTTTTTCTAGCTACTCCTTTTATACAACCTTCTGTCAATGCTGGTGTTTTAACAGTACTACCTTTTAAAACAAATATGTTAGCATTTGTAACTTCTACTACTCCTTTTTTTTCATTAATTAAAACACAATTATCTAAATCATTTTCTTTAGCGTAAATACTTGCCAAAGTATTTATCATTCTATTATTTGTTTTTATTGTCGACAATAAACCTGAATAATTATAAAAATCCTTAAAAACATCTACTTTATACACATCTTTTGTGGTATAATTTGTTGGTTTAACATCTATTAAATAATCAATTTCATTTGTCTTAGGAGTATACAAACCTCCATCTTTTCTATAAACATTCAGTCTAGCTCTGTAAGATTTTGCTTCATCATTTACAGCAATTGTTTTTAAAATTTCTTTTTCTAGAAGCTCTAAAGTAAACTCCATAGGTATTTTCATCCTCAACATCCTCATAGAAGCCATTAATCTGAAATAATGATCTTCCCAAAAAACAACTCTATTATTACTAATTTTTATAGTTTCAAAAACCCCATCACCATACTTAAACCCTCTATTTTGATGAGAAATTTTAATATTTTCTTCAAATAATAATTCACCATTAAAATTAATCATAATTCTTTATTTTTTTAAGTGAACAAAATTAAGGTTTTTTAGTAGATATAACGCATAAAAAAACCCAACTGAAAGTTGAGTTTTAATTTAATTTTATGATTTTGTTTAAGCTCCAATTGTATGCTTTAATTCATCTATCTGATTTTCCCAAAGTTGCTTTGCCTCTTCTACTTCATCTTCATCTTCTGCGTAGTCTGTAATTATTAAAGAAACATCTTTAGTTAAAGCATCAACTTGAATTTTAATTTCAAAAAAGCTATCATCATCTTCACTTTCTAACCATTTAAAACGAATTCTTTCCTCAGACTTTTTTGTTATTAATTCAGCCTGCTCTTCTGCTCCATCCCACTCAAAAGTAAATATTTTACCTCTTGAATTTACTTTATCAGCAAACCACTCTTGTAAATTAGAAGGTGATGATATGTATTGATATAACATATTTGGGGAAGCGTGAATTGGTATTTCTAATTCGTATTTTACTTTATCCATTTTATTTAAGTTGGGTTGACAAGATAAGTATTAATTCTATTTAAAAAAAATTAAAAACACTTCTTGCCAGTCTGCAAAAATCAATTATATTTGCAGCCTCAAAACCTAATGGCGAGGTAGCTCAGTTGGTTAGAGCGCAGGATTCATAACCCTGAGGTCGGCAGTTCAAATCTGCTCCTCGCTACTTAAAAATAAAGCAGTTACATTTTTTTGTAACTGCTTTATTATTTTTCACAAACTACCTTAAACGTTTTTAGTTATTATATTGTTAAATACCCCCCTATTTCCAATTAAAACTATTTTGAGCTATAAAAGCTTAATTTATAGCTCAAAAAATGATTAACCATGAGCTATAAAGATAAATATCACTTAGAGTACATAAAATTTGGAATTGGTTATTAAAGAATTGATCTCATTTTTCTTATAATAAGAATGTTTTAATGCATCGCTGTTATATAACAAAACATAATTTTAATCAAAATTACCAACCGTTTTTGGAATCATTACCAATTTATATAAAAAAAGAGGAAAACTAAATTAGTTTTCCTCTTTTTTTATATAAATTGAGTTGCTTATTTAAAAACAATCTTAGATGTTCCATAGTCTACCTCTGAACTCATAATCTTCATTAACATCAAGCCTGACTTTACTGTAAAATCAAATTCTAATTGATTTACACCTTTCTTAATTTCTAACACTCTTCTATCAATAATCTTTCCGGTTACATCTGATAAAAATAAGGTCGCTTTTGTACTTATTTTACTCAATAAGGTAGTCTTTACATTTCCTCTTGATGGATTTGGATAAGCTAAGAAGTTATTCTCAAATACCTTATTTGAACCTACACTTACACTCGCTACTTCTTTTAATGAAGTAGTGGTAATATATACGGTTCCTGTTGTAGCATCTCCATTTCCATCTGTTATTGTATATTCAAATGAATCTGTTAGTAAACTTCCTGGTGAATAGGATACTGTATCATCTGAAAAGTCTAATGGTGTACCACTATCGTGAACCTGTATGAATCTTCCTCCTGCTGATGTTCCTGTTGAACGTCCATTTGATAAAGTTAGTGGATGTGTTGGGTTTTTTCCATCAAATCCAAAATCATCATTATCCATTACATCTATTAAGTTGTTAGTACTAAATCTTATCACTGATACATTATCATCTACTGCTGTTGGTGTAGTAGATGGTGGTATAACTGTTCCTACTGCAATTGTTACTGTTGCAGCTGCTGAGGTATCTCCTCCTGCATCTGTTAATGTATACGTAAATGTCTCTACTCCTACAAAACTAGCTACTGGTGTATACGTTACTGTATCATCTGTTGCATCTGCTATCAATGTATTATCATTAATTGCTAATGTTCCTCCATTTGATCCTACTGATAATGTAATACTTCCTGCTCCTTCCGATCCAAAACTATCATTATCTAAAATATCTAAATCATTGTTTGTTGAATCTTCTAAAACTGAAAAACTATCATCCATTACTGTTGGATCTGATGATGGTGGTAATCCTGAAACTGTAATCATTACTGTAGCTTCTGATGCATCTCCATTTAAATCAGTAATCGTATAAGTAAATGAATCTGTACCACTATAACCTGATGGTGCTGAATACAATACAACATCATCTGACTTATCTAAAGCTGTTCCATTATCAGAAACACTTATCAATCCTCCTTGTGCACTTGCTGTACTTTGTTTTCCATTTACTAATGTTAGTGGATGTGTTGCACTTAAACCATCTGAACCATAACTGTCATTTGCTAATACTGGAATAATATTATCAACACTTTCATAAGATACTGCTGCTGGTGTATCATTTACTGCTGTTGGTGTAGTTGCTGGTGGTATAACTGTTCCTACTGTAACTGTTACAGTTCCTTGATATTGATTTCCTCCAACTGTTAAAGTATAATCAAAAGTATCAACTCCTGTAAAGTTTGCTGGTGGAGTATATAAGATTTTATCATCAGCTTAATTGATTCCAGCTGTTCCTCCATCATCCAATGTTAATACTCCTCCTTGTGCTGTAGTTCCTGTTAAATGAAGAGGACTATTAATCAACATAGTTCCAACACCTACAATACCAAAATTATCGTTTGCTAATACATCAATTAAATTATCTGTACTATTTTCTGCTACTGAAATTGTATCATTAACAGCTCCTTCTGCAGGAGCAGCTGGTGAAACTGTAATTGTAACTGTAGCTGTTGTTGCATCTCCATCTAAATCAGTAAGGGTATACATAAAACTATCTGTTCCTGAGAAACCTGCAGGTGGTGAATAGAAAATAACATCGTCTGTTAAATTTCCTGAGGTTCCATTATCTTCTATACTGATTGAACCTCCTTCTGTACTTGCACTTATTTTACTTCCATTGGTAAAGGTTAATGGCCATTGTGCATGAGCTTCATTTCCTCCAAAATCATCATTTGATAAAACAGAAATAATATTGTTTGTACTGTTCTTGTCTACAGTTGCTGTATCATCTGATGGTACTGGAACTATTGGACGAACTGTAATATTTACGGTTCTTGTTGCTGTATCTCCATTTTCATCTTCTATTGTATAGCTAAATGAATCTGGCCCATTATATGTAGCAAATGGTGAATAGGTTACTGTATCATCTGTTGGTGTAGTTGTTCCATTATCATTTAATATTAAAGTACCATTTTGTGCACTCATTGCTCCTGATAATGTAAATGATTCTGGCCCATCAGGTCCAAAACTATCGCCAGCTAAAACATCAAAAAGATGATTTTCTGTATCTTGATTTACTGTATAACTCGCAGCATTTGTTGTTGGAACATTGTTTACAACCTGAGTTCTTGTTATCTCTGCTGACTCGTTTCCTGACATATCTAGTAACTTGTAAACTATGGTATATGTTCCCCATTGATTTACATCTAAATCACTCGAAACAATTGTATATCCATTAGGACAAACTTCATCTTGGGTAAAACCTTGCTCTACATAAGGTGTTCCTGTTGGATGTACATATGTTGGATTTACTAATGCCACATTTGCTGGTGCTTCATCATCTATTACATTTACAACAACTGTTGCTGTTGCTGTATTATCTGAGGAATCTTTTACTGTTAATGTTACTGTTACTGGTGTAGAAACTTGACCTGCAACTACATCATCACAACTAAAACTTGATTTATCTAAACTTAAGGTAATTCCTCCTGCTAAATAATTATCAAATGAACCATTATCTACATCTTGTGGGGTGATACTCGTTACTCCATTTAAATTAATATCTATTGGACCTGCAACTGCTATCGCTGTTGGATCTGTTGTATCAACTACATTTACTACTCTTGTAACTGTTGTTGCGCTATTTGAATTTTGATCATCTATATTATAAGTTACATTATAATCACCTATAGTACCTGCTCCTGCAGTAGCTGCTGAAGCATCTATGACTACTGGAGAAATAGCTCCATAATGATTATCACTTGCTGTAGCTCCTAATTCTGTATATACATCTTCAACCTCCAATACTTGTGGATTTGCTCCAATTAACGTGATTACTGGA
>CBFHKA010000039.1:0-68043 GCA_965656305.1 Polaribacter sp.
AAAATATATTAAGCTCTGGCTTTTAAATAGAGATTTAAAATAATTTTACAACTTACCTTTGTAGAAAAAATAATTCCTAAGACATCTTTGGAATTTATACGTAACTAAAGAAATAAGTTGCCAAAAAGGCCTAAAAATTTCTCGAATCACTTTTTTCCATGCAATCATGTTATTTTGCTGAATAGTACTACCTCCCATTTTTTTATCATCACTAATTACATACTGTTTATTTGTTGAATATAAAGGAACTTTATGTTTATAAACATCCTGTTTCATCACATCAATAGGAGCATAATAATCACTTAAATTGTCTGTTAGTTTTTGAGCAGCATTCTTACCAATAATTTGCCCAATCATTAAAACAGGAGGCATTAAAAACTTGTTAAGTAATTCAGTCTTTTTTAAAGAATAAAATCCTTTTTTACCTGAAATATCTAAAAAATCATTAATAGTTATTTGCGATAATAGCTGTTCTAAATCCTTAAAAAAATCTTTATGAACCAAAGCATCATCTTCTAAAACAATTGCAAAATCTTCAGGTTGTTTTGATAAGAATTCCCATAGCTTAAAATGGGTTAGGCAAATCCCAATTTCCCCATCATTAGGATAAGGGAAGTGTGCTAGAATATTATGTTTTTTCTTTTCTTTTTTTAATAAGTCTTGGTCGAGTTCCTTTCCGTAAACAGCAGAAATTCGTTCAATAGGAATATTCAATTTTTTAAATTGATTTTCCATAAATACACGTCTTTCTGTACTTTTATCTAAGTTAATATAATATACTTTATAAGACATCATAATTGTATCCAGTTTTGGCAAGCAACTTCATTTTCTTTGTTAATAAACCATTTTTTTGGTGCAATTACAGTTTTATTTTTGTGTTGATTTAACCAAGCTCCCCACCACGAAAAACTACTATTGGCAGTAATATTGTGTTTGCATGAACTCATTAAAAACATATCTTCATGAGGTATTGTTTTATGATCGATATAAGTAGCATTGTCAATTTTAAGATTTTTTTTTGTCCAAAGAATATCATCAGAAAAAACAAAGAAATGTACTTTTGTAAATTTGGTGTTTATCAGCTCTATGGCTTTATTGTAATAGTTTAAATCACAAGTTCCATGTACACTATTAGCTTTTTCATCAGATATAAAATCGCCTCTTCTAATGTGTATGGCACAAGCGTTTTTGTGTTGTTTTATTTCTTCAGCATATTTTATTGTAGAATTAGAAAGTTTTTGATTTATCAAAAACTGCTTTAATAAAACATCTCTAATATTTTCGAAATATTTTTCTGTTTGAAAATATCCTTTCACAAACTCATTTCCAGATAAATTAAGAAGGTTTTCATCGTACAATAGACTTTTTTCTTTTCTATTTTTTTTGATTTTTATTAAAGAGAATAGGGTTGATAAAAATCCTGAAGTTTTTAAATCAATATTATATTTATCTAAATGATAACCTCCATGTAGTTTATAGGTTTTAAATTTAGAAATGTCAATTTGTACATCAAAACCTTTTTGCTGTAAAGCTTTTGCGTATGCATATTGAAACATTTGGTTTCCAAGACCTCCAACAATTCTAACTATAATCATTTAATTTTTAGATATTATTTTCTGTAAAAAATGCCATAAATTCACGAATTATTAAATTCTTTAAAAGACTAAATTTATTATTTATTCGATTACAGTCAAGAACTTTTCTTTTATAAATTTAGGTTTTGACTACGCTCAACCAGATATTTTAAAAGTATTTTAATTAATAAAACTTTCTACAGGATTTTATAATTATTTTTAAATTCCTAATTTAAAATTTGTGAATTCGTGGCTAATTCATATTTAATATAAATTTTTAGCCTTACAAAAACAAAAATACAAATGTTATCACAATTTTTCTTCTTTTAAAGTGTGTAAAACAATAAATTTGCGAATTGATTGCAAATAAAATATGAAGTACACAGAAGCAATTTCTTCAGAAATATTCACAATAATTTCTCAAGCGTCAAAAGAATTAAATTTAGATTCTTATGTGATTGGTGGTTTTGTACGTGATTTTTTCCTAAAAAGAGGAACAGTAAAAGATATAGATGTTGTTGCTATTGGTAGTGGAATTGATTTAGCTCTACAAGTATCCAAACTATTGCCAAACAAACCAAAAGTTCAGATTTTTAAAACTTATGGTACAGCAATGTTACGTTATAAAGATCTTGATATTGAGTTTGTTGGGGCAAGAAAAGAATCTTATTCTGAAGAAAGTAGAAACCCAGAAGTCAAAGAAGGTACTTTAATAGATGATCAAAATAGAAGAGATTTTACCATAAATGCTTTAGCATTAAGTTTAAATGAAGATAATTTTGGTGAATTATTAGATCCATTTAATGGAGTACAAGATTTAGAAAATAAAATAATTAAAACTCCTTTAGATCCTGATATTACGTATTCTGATGATCCTTTAAGAATGATGCGTGCAATACGTTTTGCAACTCAATTAAATTTTAAAATAGAAGCAATTTCTCTTACTGCTATTGGTAAAAACTCTAGTAGATTAAGAATAATTACAAGAGAAAGGATTATTACAGAATTAAATAAAATTCTATCATCCCCAAAACCTTCAATTGGTTTTTTACTTTTAGAAAAAACAAAATTATTACCTCAGATTTTACCAGAATTGATTGCATTAAAAGGAGTAGAAGAGGTAGAAGGTCAGAAGCATAAAGATAATTTTTACCACACATTAGAGGTGGTAGATAACATTGCACAGCATACAGAAGATGTATGGTTAAGATGGGCTGCTTTGTTGCATGATATAGGTAAAGCACCTACAAAAAGGTTTTCTAAAAAAGTAGGTTGGACCTTTCATGCTCATGAATTTGTAGGCTCTAAAATGGTTTATAAATTATTCAAACGTTTAAAAATGCCATTGAATAACAAAATGAAATTTGTTCAAAAAATGGTGTTGTTAAGTTCACGTCCAATAGTTTTAGCTAGTGATGTTACTGATTCTGCTGTTAGACGATTGGTTTTTGATGCTGGTGATGATATCAATTCTTTAATGACTTTGTGTGAGGCAGATATTACTACTAAAAATCCAAGAAAATTTAAACGTTATCATCAAAATTTTGAGATTGTTAGAAAAAAAATTAAAGAAGTTGAAGAAAGAGATAAAGTCAGAAACTTTCAACCTCCAATTACTGGAGAAGAAATTATGGAAGCTTTTAATCTGAAACCTTGTAGAGAAATTGGTCAAATAAAGGAAGCCATAAAAGAAGCAATTTTAGATGGTGAAATTCCAAATGAACATAAAGCTTCTTATGATTTTATGATTGATAAAGGGCAGGAGTTAGGTTTAAAATTAGCTTAAACTCTGCATAGAAACCAATTTAAAATATTCTCCTTTTTTGGCTAATAATTCTTCGTGTTTTCCTTGTTCTACAATTTTTCCTTTTTTCATTACTACAATTTTATTTGCTTTTTGAATTGTAGAAAGTCTGTGAGCAATTACCAAAGAAGTTCTGTTTTGCATCATCTTTTCTAAAGCAACTTGAACTAATTGTTCAGACTCTGTGTCTAGAGCAGAAGTAGCTTCGTCTAAAATCATTATTGGTGGATTCTTTAAAACAGCTCTAGCAATAGATAAACGTTGTTTTTGTCCTCCAGAGAGTGTTCCTCCACTATCACCAATATTGGTATTAAATTTTTGTGGTAAGTTTTGAATAAACTCATTTGCATTTGCAATTTCAGAAGCCTCTAAAATAGCTTTGTCAGTTGCGTTTTCAGTACCTAATTTTATATTATTAGCTACAGTATCATTAAACAAAATAGATTCTTGTGTTACAATACCCATTAAGTTTCTCAATGATTTTTTAGTAAGATTTTTAATGTTATTGCCATCAATTAAAATATCACCTTTATTAACATCATAAAATCGTGTTATTAGGTTTGCTAAAGTAGATTTTCCACTTCCAGATTGTCCAACTAAAGCAACTGTGTCACCTTTATTAATGGTTAAAGAAAAGTCTTTTAAAACATAATCATCTTTATACTTAAAAGAGATGTTTTTAAACTCAATCTTGTTTTTAAAATGATCTTTAGAAATTGCATCAGGTTTGTCTTTAATACTATTTTCTGTATTTAAGACTTGCATTATTCTCTCAGCAGAAGCTTCCCCTTTTTTAATGTTATAAAAAGTTGTTGTGATTAATTTAATAGGGTTTAAAACTGTATAAAACAATACAATATATCCCATAAATTTACCAGCTTCTAAAGAACTTGTGTTTTCTAAAACATCTGTTCCTCCATACCAAAGAATAGCAATTATAGTTGCAGAACCCAAAAACTCACTCATGGGAGATGCTAATGTTTGTCTATGAAAAACACTCGTCATTAAACTTCTAAAGGTTGAGGTAGAGTTATTGAATTTACGTTCAATTATTTTTTCAGAATTAAAACCTTTTATCACTCTTAAGCCAGTTAAAGTTTCTTCAATGAAAGATAAAAAAGTTCCTGTTTCTTTTTGGGCTTTAACTGATTGTGCTTTTAATTTTTTACTAATTGATGAAATAATAAAACCAGAAACAGGTAAAAGTACAAAGACAAATAGTGTTAGCTTTACACTAATAAAAAGCATAATTCCAATAGAAATGACCACAGTTAATGGCTCTCTAACTAAGGTTTCTATTGAGGTTAATATTGAGTTCTCAACTTCTTGTACATCTGAAGTCATTCTAGCAATAATATCTCCTTTTCTTTTTTCAGTAAAGTAGGAGATAGGTAATTCTACAATTTTGTGATATAAATTGTCTCTCAAATCTTTTACAACACCAGTTCTTAGAAATGTAATTACATAAGAGGCTAAATATCTAAAGAAGTTTTTAAAGAAAAACAAAGAGAGTGATAGTAGACATATAAATAATAATACATTTACTTCTCCATCTTCAGTTATCTTATTAGATATAAAATAATTAAAACTACTTTCTAGATATTTTCCTAAGCTACTAATACCTTCGTATACAGGTTTTATAGTAACTTTTTCGTCCTTACCAAATAATATATTTAGAACAGGAATAAAAGCTAAAACTGATAAAACATTAAAAATGGCATAAAAAATATTGAATAGAATATTTAAAAGTGTAAACTTTCTATATTTCTTTTCATATTTAAGAATGTCTTTAAAATGACTCATTAATTCAATTTCATCTCTTTAATGATTCTTTGAATTTTTGCATCCAATTCAGCTTCTAATTTCTCTGCATTTTCAGTTTTGTCTAATGGAGTATTTACGCTAAAATAAAATTTTATTTTAGGTTCTGTTCCACTTGGTCTAGCAGCAATTCTTGTTCCTGAAGCAGTTTGATAAATCAATACATTCGACTTTGGAAAATCGATGTTAGTAACTTCGCCAGTAATTAAATTCTTTCTTGTTGATGCATCATAATCAGAAAGCGTTTCTATTTTTTCTCCATCAATTTCTGTAATAGGATTGTTACGCATATCACTCAACATTTGTTGAATTTCTGCAGCACCATCCATTCCTTTTTTTGTAATAGAAATTAAATGTTCTTTGTAGTAGCTGTTGTTTACGTAAATTTTTAGTAATTCTTCATAAAAAGAACTTCCATTTTGTTTTGCTAAAGCTGCTACTTCACAAGCTAAAAGAGTAGCAGTTACTGCATCTTTGTCACGTACAAAATCTCCAACCATATAGCCAAAACTCTCTTCTCCACCTCCAATAAATTCTAGGTTTGTAAAATCTCTTACCATTTTAGCAATCCATTTAAAACCCGTTAAACCAACTTTGGTAGCTACCTTATAACTTGCAGCAACATCATTTACTAATTCTGTAGAAACTATAGTAGTTCCTACAAATTGATTTCCATTAATTCTTCCTTCATTTTTCCATTTCTGAATTGCAAAATCTGTCATAACCACCATGGTTTGGTTACCATTCATTAACTTCATGTTTCCATCCAAATCTCTAACAGCTACACCTAATCTATCGCAATCAGGATCTGTACCTATTACAATATCTGCACCAATTTTATCAGCAAGGTTTGTTGCAATTTCTAATGCTTCTGGTTCTTCTGGATTTGGTGATTTTACAGTTGGAAAATCTCCATCTGGTTTTCTTTGTTCTTCAACAATATGAACATCTGTATAGCCAGCTTTCTTTAATGTATCTGGCACAGAAACAATAGATGTTCCATGAAGTGATGTAAATACTATTTTTAAATTTTTTCTATCAATTAAGTCTGATATACATCCGTTTTTAACTGAAGCGTCCACAAATACATCATCTACTTCTTTACCTACTATTTCTATTAAATCTTCATTTGCATTAAACTTAATTTCAGAAAAATCAAGTGAATTTACATTGCCAATTATTCCACTATCATGTGGAGGTACTATTTGTCCACCATCTGCCCAATATACTTTGTATCCATTATATTCAGGTGGGTTATGAGAAGCTGTTAAAACAATACCAGCATCACAACCTAAATGACGTACAGCAAAAGATAATTCTGGAGTTGGGCGTAAATCTTCAAAAAGGAAAACTTTGATTTTATTTGCTGATAAAACATCAGCTACTACTTTAGCGAATTTTTTACTATTATGCCTACAGTCGTAAGCAATTACAACGCTTATTTGATCTTTTTTTACGTTTTCAATTAAGTAATTAGATAAACCTTGTGTGGCTCTACCCAAAGTATATTTGTTTATCCTATTGGTCCCTGCACCCATTACACCACGCATTCCACCAGTTCCAAATTCCATATCTTTATAGAATCTATCTGCTAAATCATCAGGATTGTTATTAATTAAATTTTGGATTTCAGTTTGAGTTTCTGTATCAAAAGTTGATGTTAACCACAGTTTCGCTTTATCTAAAATATTACTCATTTTAATAGTTTTTTTACTTAAAAGGTTTTGCAAATATACAGTTTAGAAATTGAGTTTTTCTTTAATTGTATAGTGTTTTTCGTCGCTTTTTGTTTTGATTATCAATTCTCCAATAAAACCTGCTAAAAATAACAAAGTTCCTAAGATCATAGATGTGAGTGCTATATAGAACCAAGGATTATCTGTAACTAAAATGGTTTTAATACCATTATATAGTTTATAGAGTTTGTTTACTCCTATGTAAAAAGCAGAAGTTATTCCAAATAAAAACATTAAAGTTCCCCAAAGACCAAAAAAGTGCATAGGTCTTTTGCCAAATTTCGATAAAAATGATATAGTTATTAAATCTAGAAAACCATTTACAAAACGTTCCATTCCAAATTTTGTTTCACCATATTTTCTGGCTTGATGAAGCACCACTTTTTCACCAATTTTAGTAAAACCTGCATTTTTTGCTAATACAGGAATATATCTATGCATTTCGCCACTTACTTTGACCGTTTTTATCACTTCATTTTTATAAGCTTTTAAGCCACAATTAAAGTCATGTAATTTTAATCCAGAAGTTTTTCTTGCTGCTGCATTAAATAATTTTGAAGGAATATTTTTGGTGATTACATTGTCATAACGTTTCTTTTTCCAACCAGAAATAAGGTCGAAATTTCCATTTACAATAAGATTATATAATTCTGGTATTTCTTCTGGATTATCTTGTAAATCAGCATCCATGGTAATCACTACTTTCCCTAAAGCCAATGCAAAACCTGCATCTAATGCTTGACTTTTTCCATAATTTTTCTGAAAACGAATCCCTTTTACAGATTTATATTTCGAAGATAGTTTTTGAACTACTTTCCAAGAACTATCTGTACTACCATCATCAATAAAAATAATTTCATATAAATAACGATTGGATTGCATAACTTTTGCAATCCAATCATGTAATTCTTGTAAGGATTCTTCTTCGTTAAGAAGTGGTATAACCACAGAAATATCCATATATTAAGTTCAAGATTTAATGTTAAAAAATCAAAGTTACGATTTTATGAATTATTGAACACTAATCTTTTAGATTTAGTAAGTTTCTTCTTTTTTCTTTTTTAAAATCAGAGCTAATAATAAGCCAATAATTGAAGATATCGCAAGCGTTGAAAAGTAGCCTTTTATTTGAGCGCTTAGAGAAAAGTTATCTTGTTTTTTTATTCCTTCAATTGTTTTATCTATAGCATCTGATGGAGCTCCAAAATCTTCCATCATTTGAGTTGTTTTAGCTATCGTTAAGTCTTTTACAGTTGTTTGTAATTCTGGATCTATTACAATAAAAATTAAAATAGTTAAAATAGTAGATATAAATAAACCTAAAGCGTTAGAAATAAAAAACACAGTAAACCCTTCCTTAAAGGTCAAGTACCCTTCTTGTGCTTTTTTTAAACTACCAATTACCCAAAATCCATTTACAAAAAAACCTAATATTACAAAACCTAGGAACCAAAAACTAGCAAAGAAACCATTATCTATTACATATGCATAAAGTGTTAACAAAATTAAATAAGCTCCATATCCTATCCCGAAATTAATTCCTTTAGTTTTAATAAGTTGATTTTCCATTGTTTAAAATTTAGTTAGTTGTACAAATATATTCATTTCGTTTTGATGTATTATTAAAGAAATACTCAAAACATCTTATTAGTATTCAATGTATTAAAAATGTTACATAAAAATTACTATTTTTTAATTGTTAAAATAAAAATAGATTGTAAATTTGCAGTGGCAAGTCCTACACAACTAGCTCCCTTTGAATCCCCCAGGGTGGGAACACAGCAAGGGTATTAGGTTGTAGCAGTGTGATGTAGATAGCTTGCCATTTTTTATGCGCTAAAGTTTCGTTTAGAAACATTCTTAATTTTATTTTTTGTTAATTCGTGTTTCTTAATTAAAAGTTATTTTATGAAGAAAGTTGTTTTAATTACAGGGGCTTCCTCTGGCATAGGAAAATCTATTGCTACTTTTTTATCTGATAAAAAATATAAAGTTTATGGAACTAGCAGAAATCCTAAAAATATTGAAAACTTTTCTTTTCAGTTAATTGCTTTGGATGTATTAAAAGTTGATACAATCAAAGCTGCTGTTAATTTTATTCTTGAAAAAGAAGGAAGGTTAGATGTTTTGGTAAATAATGCTGGAATGGGAATAACTGGTCCTATTGAAGACACACCAACTGATGAAATGCGAGCTGTTTTTAATACCAACCTTTTTGGTGCTGTAGATGTAATGAAAGTTGTTTTGCCTCATATGCGAAAGCAGAAATCTGGGGTAATTATTAATGTAACATCAATTGCAGGTTATATGGGATTACCTTTTAGAGGTTTATATTCTGCTTCCAAAGGTGCTTTAGAGTTAATTACTGAAGCTACAAGTATGGAGGTTAAAAACTTTGGAATTAAAGTGGTAAATGTTGCACCTGGAGATTTTGCAACCAATATTGCTGCTGGAAGATATCACACTCCCGTTTTTGAGAATTCTGCATATAAAGAAAAATATCAAGAGAATTTGGATTTAATGAATTCGCACGTTAATGGTGGAATGAATCCAGTTGAAATGGCAGAAAAGGTTTATAAAATTATTAATACAGAAAACCCTAAAATACACTACAAAGTTGGTGGGTTTATGGAGAAATTTTCTATTGTTTTGAAACGTGTTTTACCTGATAAAATGTATCAAAAATTATTGATGAATCATTATAAGCTTTAAATTACAGATATATGCTCATTTGCATTTGAATTTAGAAAAGTGTTAAGCACATCTATTTTACAATTTAAAGTATTAAAATCAACTTTTATCCACCCATAAAAACTTTAACATCTCAGAATTCTTTTTTATCAATAAATAAGAAAAACTACTTGATATTATTTCTTTTTAGCATTCAGTAACTATCTTTGTGGAAAATAATTATAACTTTTAAAAGATGAAATTTTTCATAGATACAGCAAATTTAGAGCAAATTAAAGAAGCACAAGCTTTAGGTATTTTAGATGGAGTTACAACAAATCCGTCTTTAATGGCTAAGGAAGGAATTACAGGTCAAGAAAATATTATCAATCACTACAAAGCGATTTGTGAATTGGTAGATGGTGATGTTTCTGCAGAAGTGATTTCTACCGATTTTGAAGGAATGGTAAAAGAAGGAGAAGCTTTAGCAGCTCTAAATCCGCAGATTGTGGTAAAATTACCTATGATAAAAGATGGTGTAAAAGCATGTAAATATTTTTCTTCTAAAGGAATTAAAACAAATGTAACTTTAGTGTTTTCAGTAGGTCAAGCTTTATTGGCCGCAAAAGCAGGTGCAACTTATGTTTCACCATTCTTAGGTCGTTTAGATGATATTTCAACTGACGGAATGAATTTAATTTCTGAGATTAGACTTGTTTTTGATAACTATAAATTTGGAACTCAAATTTTAGCAGCATCTGTAAGAAATACTATGCACGTTGTTAATTGTGCTAAATTAGGATCTGATGTAATGACTGGCCCTTTAAGCGCTATTGAAGGTTTATTAAAACACCCTTTAACAGATAGTGGATTAGCTAAATTCTTAGCAGATTATCAAAAAGGAAATTAATTTACACAGTTGATTTTTTATATAAATAAGTCAGAAAGTGAAAATTGTTTTACTTTCTGATTTTTTTATGGATAATAACTTTTTGACTTTGTAACTTTGCTACTTTCTAACTTAATTTAATGTTTCCAAAAAAAGAACTCGCCCAATTAGTAATTTCTGCTTGTTATCAATTTCATATTGATACAGTTGTTATTTCTCCAGGTTCAAGAAACGCACCTTTAACTATAGGGTTTTCTAATCATTCAGAAATAGAAACCTTAAGTATAGTTGATGAACGTTGTGCTGCTTTTTTTGCATTAGGGATTGCTCAGCAAAAACAAAAACCTGTTGCTGTTATTTGTACTTCTGGTTCTGCGTTATTAAATTATTACCCAGCAATTGCAGAGGCTTTTTATAGCAATATTCCTTTGGTAGTAATTTCTGCAGATAGACCCAAACATTTAATTGATATTGGTGATGGACAAACAATTCGTCAAGAAAATGTCTTTGAAAATCATATCTTATTTTCTGCCAATTTGATAGAGAATCCTAAATTTATAGCTAGAAATTCTCAATTAATAGGTGAAGCTTTACAAATAGCAACTTCTCAAAAAGGACCTATTCATATTAATGTTCCTTTTGATGAGCCTTTGTACGAAACTGTAGATGAATTAGAAGATTTTCATTTTCCTAATATAAGTATGAGTTCTTTAGATAATTCTCATATTAATTACGATAAATTAGCTAAAATCTGGAATGTTTCTGAAAGGAAAATGATTCTTGTAGGAGTTAATTATCCAGATGAGTTATTGCACAACTTAATAGATTTATATGCAGATGATGATTCTGTTTTGATACTTACTGAAACTACATCAAACTTACATCACAAAAAAGCTATAAATTCTATAGATCAACTTATTTTTTCTTTGAATGAAGAAGAATTTAAGGAATTGAAACCTGATGTTTTAGTTACTTTTGGTGGAATGATTATTTCTAAAAGAATTAAACGTTTTTTAAGAGATTATCAGCCTAAGCATCATTGGAATATTGATGAGAAAAAAGCAACAAATACCTTCTTTTGTTTGTCAGAATTCATTCAAACAAAGCCAGTAGATTTCTTTTCTAAGTTTAATACAGTTATTTCTCAAAAAGAAAGTGGTTATCAATCTAAATGGTTAGAAATTCGTGATAAAAGAAGAATAAAACATGCTGAATATTTGTCAAAAATAGAACATTCAGATTTTAAAGTTTTTGAGCAGGTATTAGAAAGTATTCCTAATCATTGTCAATTACAAATTAGTAATAGTGCTATAATTAGGTATGCACAATTGTTTACTGTAAAAAGAACACTTAGTGTCTTTTGCAATAGAGGTACAAGTGGAATTGATGGTAGTACAAGTACAGCAATTGGAGCTGCTTTTGCTGTAGATAAGCAAACCGTTTTTATTACAGGAGATTTAAGTTTCTTTTATGATTCTAATGCACTTTGGAATAAAAATATACCATCAAATTTCAGAATTATTTTGATTAACAATTCAGGAGGAGGGATTTTTAAAATTATTCCTGGGCCTGGAACTACCAATGCAGCAAAATATTTTGAAACACCTCACTGTTTAACAGCAGAGCATTTGTGTAAAATGTATGGTTTTGAATATTTACAAGCATCATCAACAGAAACTGTACATAAAGCTTTAAATTGTTTTTATAAAGATTCAGAAAAACCAAAAATTTTAGAAGTTTTTACACCAAGCTCAGAAAATGATTTAATTTTAAAAGAATATTTTAAATATATAAAATAATGGATTTACAAGAAGGAGAAATCAATGCTAATGAAAATGACTATAACTTTAAAGAAGGAGATAAAGTGCAGTTAGTCATTGAAAAAGAAACAGGATTAGGTTATACTGTTTTAATCAATGAAGAATTTGAAGGTTTACTTTTTAGAAGTGAGGTTTTTCAAGATTTAGAAGTAGATATGGAAGTAGATGGTTACATTAAACAAATCCGAGAAGATGGAAAAATAGATGTTTCTCTTAGACCACAAGGTTTTAGAAACGTCATTGATGCAGATGTAGAAAAAGTACTATCAAAACTAAAAAATAGTAGAGAAGGGTTTTTGTTGCTGACAGATAAAAGTTCTCCAGATTCAATTCGTTTTCATATGAAAATGAGTAAAAAAGCTTTTAAAAAAGCAGTTGGTAATTTATATAGAAACAAGTTAATTGTTATTAAAGAAGATAGAATTGAGTTAGTTTTGACTAAAGACTAAAGACTAAAGACTAAAGACTAAAGACTAAAGACTTACTGTCCCCCAAGCCTTAAAACATTTTCATAATAAGCGTCAGAATTTGGGTCAGCAGGATCCATTTTCCCATAACCTATTTTGTAGTATTTGAGTGCTTTTTTAAACATTTTTCCAGATTCATAATATCTACCAATATAATATTCACCTAAAGGAGAAGTTGGGAATAGTTTTAAAATCATTTTACCAAAATCTCTCAATTTATCTCCATTTTCTTTTTCTATAATAATATTTTCAATGGCATAAATATCTTTTTCTCTGATACCTAAATTGGCTCCAAATAAAAAATCAATTTCTAAGTACTTATTTTCTAAGTAGTAAATAGCATCTCCTGGAGCTAAATCTTTAATGTTTTTTTAATATTCTTCTTTTGAGATGGCAGAATATACTTCAAAAATTTTGGTCATAGCTCTAGGAATTGCTTCACTAATAGCAGAAATAGCGCTAGAAGTAGTAATTACATCATTAACAATATTAAAATTTTTAATATTTAAACCAGATATTCCTTTTTGAACTTTGTCTATTTTTTGCTGTTTTAACTCAGAAAATGAAGTGGAATTATTAGTGTAAAAATAAAAAGTATTATCCTCTCTAGCGAATTTGGGTAAATTATAAGATTGTAGTTCTCCTCCTATAAAATCGGAAAAACTCGGATTTATACAGATAAATGAGTTGATAAAAGCTGTGTTTTCTTGTAGAAAATGAGAAACAATATTAGCAGAATATCCATGGCCAACTAAAGAGATAAATGGAGATGTTCTGTAATTACTTTCCATATAAAAAATGACTTCATCTCTAAGAAACTCATAAAAATAACTTGCTGTAGCTGACAATTTTCCATTATTTCTATCAAATGAAATATCGTTAACTTTAGTTTCCTCCATAGAAATACCAACAACAATTTGCTCTGGAGCTTTATCTTTTTTAGCAAATAAAATGGCATTTCCAACATAAGTATCAAATAGGTACTCTTCATCTAAAACAATGGTTAAAGGATAGTTTTTTATACTATCTCTTTCATAACTTTCAGGAATATAGATTCTAAGATTTCTTGTAGTTTCTAAAATATCTGAGTCCAATTCTTTTTGGATGATATTTTGCGAAAATCCTAAAAAAGAAAAAAGAATAAATAATAATGAGAGTGTTTTCTTAATCATAAGTTAGAATGTTTATTTTTGCTGATAACGATTTTTTTGTTCTTTATAAGAACGTCCAAAATACAAAAATATGATACAACCTGAATGGAAAACCGCTAAAGAATATGAAGATATTACATATCAAAAATGTGATGGAGTAGCAAGAATAGCGTTTAATAGGCCAAATGTTAGAAATGCTTTTCGTCCTAAAACAACAAAAGAATTGTATGATGCTTTTTATGATGCAGGAGAAGATACTTCAATTGGAGTGGTATTGCTTTCTGCTGAAGGGCCAAGTACCAAAGATGGTGTATATTCTTTTTGTTCAGGAGGAGATCAAAAGGCAAGAGGTCATCAAGGTTATGTAGGTGATGATGGCTATCACAGATTAAATATTTTAGAAGTACAAAGATTAATTAGGTTTATGCCAAAAGCAGTAATAGCTGTAGTTCCTGGCTGGGCTGTTGGTGGTGGTCATAGTTTACATGTTGTTTGTGATTTAACTTTAGCATCAAAAGAACACGCTATTTTTAAACAAACTGACGCTGATGTTACTTCTTTTGATGGAGGTTATGGGTCAGCATATTTGGCAAAAATGGTAGGTCAGAAAAAAGCAAGAGAAATTTTCTTTTTAGGGAGAAATTATTCAGCACAAGAAGCTTATGAAATGGGAATGGTAAATGCTGTAATTCCTCATGGAGAATTAGAATCTACAGCTTATGAATGGGCGCAAGAAATTTTAGCAAAAAGCCCAACATCTATAAAAATGTTGAAATTCGCAATGAATTTAACAGATGATGGAATGGTTGGACAACAAGTTTTTGCTGGAGAAGCAACGCGTTTAGCTTATATGACAGATGAAGCCAAAGAAGGAAGAGATGCATTTCTTGAAAAGAGAAAGCCTAATTTTCCTAAAAAGTGGATTCCATAAAATAGTAAACAGTAGGCATTAGTTGGTCGCAGTTGTCAGTTCAAGTGAATTTATGAAGATTGAATAAATTTGTTTCGAGAACAATTAAATTTTGATTTTTTCTGCAAGAGAATAAACTGAAAATATAATAATAAAACTTCAAATTACCCAGTTTGTAGTTCCTTCCCTTTTGGAAGGTTAGGATGGGCTGTTTTTATGAAATCACAAGTAGTAACTTTTTTAATAAAATGTCCAGATCAAAAAGGATTGGTAGCAAAAATAACCAGTTTCTTTTACGAAAAAGAATTCAATATTTTAAGCTGTCAGCAATATGTAAATGCAGTTGAAGATATTTATTTTATGCGTATTCGTTTAAATGCAGATGGAACTGATATTTCTAAAAAAGATTTAGAAAAAGATTTTTTAGAATTAGCAGAACCTTTACAGTTTAATTGGTCTGTAAATTATGGTGATGAAAAGAAAAATGTAGCCATTATGGTTTCGCATACAAGTCATAATTTATACGATTTATTAGAGCGTTATAAAGAAGGTAGTTTAAACTGCAATGTTAAAATGATAATCAGTAATCATGAAAAATTAAGATATATAGCAGAAATGTTTGATATTCCTTATTATCATTTGCCAGTTACCAAAGAGACTAAACTAGAGCAAGAAGCTAAAGTTAAAGAATTATTGGATTCTAATAATATAGACTTAGTTGTAATGGCTAGATATATGCAAATTTTATCATCAGATTTTATCAATTATTTCAAAGATAGAATTATTAATATTCACCATTCATTTTTACCAGCTTTTCAAGGAGCAAATCCTTACAAAAGAGCTTATGAAAGAGGAGTGAAGTTAATTGGAGCAACAGCACATTATGCAACTGAAGATTTAGATGAAGGGCCAATTATAGAGCAAGATGTAAAACCTGTAACTCATGAAAGTACCACACAAACCCTAAAAAGAATAGGGGCTGATATCGAAAAATTAGTTTTGGCTAGAGCAGTTAAATGTCATTTAAATAATCAAATAATTGTATCAGGAAATAGAGCTATCGTTTTCCCAGAGGCAGGAGAATAAGGCCCCTTTTAATTTGCCCAAAGGGGAAAAATGCAGGGCGTAATAGAAAAGTAAAAACTCGAATTCCACCCAGATTGGAGTTCCTTCCCTATTGGAAGGCTAGGATGGGCTTTGTTTATGAAAATAATCTGTATTGGGCGCAATTACGCAAAACACATTGAGGAATTAGCAAATGAAAGACCAGAAAACCCTGTGGTTTTTTTAAAGCCAGATTCAGCAATTTTACCGAGAAAAAACCCTTTTTTTATTCCACCATTTTCTGATGATGTACATTATGAAGTAGAGGTTTTGGTAAAAATTAATAAAGTAGGAAAACACATTGACGCCAAGTTTGCACATAAATATTATGATGAAATTGGATTAGGTATTGATATGACAGCAAGAGACGTACAAGCAAAATGTAAAGCTAAAGGTTTGCCTTGGGAAAAAGCAAAAGCATTTGATGGTAGTGCAATTGTTGGTGAATTCTACCCAAAAGAACAATTCGATTTAGAGAATTTAAAATTCCAATTGTATAAAAATGATGAAATTGTTCAAGATGGAAATACCAATGCAATGTTGTGGAAAACTGATGAATTAATAGCCTATGTTTCTCAATATTTTACATTAAAGAAAGGTGATATTATTTTCACGGGAACTCCAGCAGGAGTTGGAAAAGTTGTTGAAAATGATAATTTAAAAGGAATTATTGAAGGTAAAGAGGCTTTTAATATTAGGGTGAAATAAAAAAGTTAAAAAGAAAAAGAATGTTAGGATTAATTTTACTGTATTGGATTGGGAAATATTTTTACAAATTAGCTGAAGAATATGATAAGAGTAAATGGGGTTTTGCTATTTTAGGTATTGTAGTTTATTATGCAGGTACTTTAATTTTTGGGTTTGGCATTGGAGTTATAGCTGAAATTATTTCACCAGGATTTTTTGATGGTTTTAATGAAACCATTTTAGGTTTAATAGTTTTACCTTTTGGTATTTTAAGTTGCTATTTACTATATAAATATTTAGATAAAACTTGGAAGAAAAACATACCTATAAAAGATGAATTAATTGATCAAATAGGAAAAGTTGAAGAATAATATTCCTTAATATTATGAAAGCTTTAGGATATGTTTTTCTTTTTTATGTTGGATTCTATTTTTACAGATTGGCAGAAAATCATAATAAAAATAAATGGTTATTTGCAATTATTGGTATTTCAACCTATTTCTTTGGAGTAATAGTTTATCCATTATATTTAAGATTTTTTAATTCTGAAGATATTGAGGGTTTCGATATTTCTTCAATTTCATTAAAATCTTTTTTAGTTGGGTTTTTGTTTATTTTTCTACTATTTCAAATTTTGAATTTAGTTTGGAATAGAAAAAAGAAAATAAATAAAAAAGAAATTGATAAAATAGGCAAAACAAAAGATTTGTAGAAAACGCTGCAACTTTATAAACCTTTACAACAAAAAAATAATGAAAGCAGAAATCATAACCATAGGAGATGAGATTTTAATCGGTCAAATTGTAGATACCAATTCACAATGGATTGGAAATGAGTTGAATAAAATAGGCGTTTCTGTTTATCAGATATCATCCATACAAGATGATAAGCAACATATTCTAAATGCTTTAAAAGAAGCAGAAAGTAGAGCTGATATCGTTATCATTACAGGAGGATTAGGCCCAACAAAAGACGACATCACCAAACACACTATTGCTGAATACTTTAATGATAAATTAACATTAAATGAAGATGTTGTCAATCATATCAAAGAATTATTCACAAAATATAATATTCCATTTGGTGAGTTGAATCGTTTACAAGGTTTAATGCCAACAAAAGCAACCTATTTAAAAAACAATTATGGAACAGCACCAGGAATGTGGTTCTATGAAAATAAAACCGTTTTTGTTTCATTACCAGGAGTGCCAAATGAAATGAAAGGTTTAATGTCTGAAAAAGTGTTGCCAAAAATTCTAGAACAGTTTCAGTTGCCATTCATTATTCATAAAACAATTATGACTTATGGTTTAGGTGAAAGCTCTTTAGCAGAAAGAATCGAAGATTTTGAAAATAATTTACCAGAGTTTATCAAACTAGCTTATTTACCCAATTATGGAAAAGTACGTTTGCGATTATCAGCAAAAGGAAATGATAAAAAAGTGTTAGAAGATACTTTACAATTACAAATTGAAAAACTATATCAATTGATTCCAGATATTATTACAGGAATTGATGAAGGAGGAGAAATAGAAAAAACGGTTGGAGACCTTTTAAAACAGAAAGGTAAAACGATTTGTACAGCAGAAAGTTTAACAGGAGGTAAAATAGCAGCTACTTTAGTTTCAATCCCTGGTTCATCAGCATATTATAAAGGTAGTTTTGTAACCTATTCAGCAGAAACTAAAATTAATCTATTAAGGGTTTCTTCTAAAACTATAATTAATCATTCAGTGGTAAGTGCTGAGGTTGCCATAGAAATGGCAAAAGGAGCAAAAGAAAGGTTGCAAACCAACTATGCAATTGCAGTAACAGGGAACGCAGGACCAACAGCAGATGAAACAGATAAAACTGTAGGCGTTGTTTTTATTGCATTGGCAACAGAAACAGGAATTATTGTAGAAGAATTTAATTTCGGAAAACCAAGAGGAAGAGTTATTGACAAAACCGTAAATAAATCCTTAGAAATGTTACAAAAAGAAATATTAAAATAATTCATAAAATTGTTTTGTTCACAATTAGAATTATTTGTAGATTTGCACCTCGTTTAGAGATAACACTATAAATACTGTACAGAAGATGTCTAGAGTTTGTGAATTAACAGGAAAAAAAGCAATGGTTGGGAACAACGTTTCTCACGCTATGAATAGAACCAAAAGAAAGTTTGACGCTAATTTAATGACAAAGCGTTTTTTCATTCCAGAGGAAGATAAATGGATTACTTTAAAAGTATCAGCATCAGCTTTAAAAAACATTAACAAGAAAGGAATTTCTGCAGTTATAAAAGAAGCAAGAGCAAACGGATTTTTAACAAAATAAGAAGCTCAGCTTATAAAATTATACAGAGATGGCAAAAAAAGGAAACAGAGTTCAAGTAATTTTAGAGTGCACAGAGCACAAAGCTTCTGGTCAAGCAGGAACTTCTAGATACATTACTACTAAGAACAAAAAGAACACTCCAGATAGAATGGAAATTAAAAAATTCAATCCTATCTTAAAGAAAATGACTGTTCACAAAGAAATTAAATAATACAACTATCTAGAACTCAGAATAGAGCACATAGATATAAAACATTTACAAAATGGCAAAGAAATCAGTAGCATCGTTACAAACAGGATCAAAAAGATTAAGTAAAGCAATCAAAATGGTAAAGTCTCCAAAAACAGGAGCTTATATGTTTGTAGAAGCAATTATGGATCCATCTAAAGTTGACGCTTTTTTATCTAAAAAGTAATCACTTATCATACAATATTTTAAAGCTACTTTCTATTTTAGAAAGTAGCTTTTTTTATATCTTTACTTTTCTGAATTTTAAATTCGTTTAAAGATTTGGGCGTTACCTAAAGGTCGGGCTTTTCGCTAAATCTTTTTTAAGTCTGTAATTGCGAAGCAAATGATAATTTGCTGTGGCAATCTCTTCATAGATAGAGAGATTACTTCATTACATTCGTAATGACGCTTATTTAAAGACATAAAAAAAGGATATCGCTTCAATCCCTAACGCAACTTGTCTGCAAACGGAATTGATTATCAGCCAAATTGACAATTATTTAAATTGGTATAGTTTTAGACAAGAATAATTAGTAATCACCATTAACAACTCGAACAATGAGTTTTTTTAAAAATATATTTTCGAAAGAAAAAAAAGAAACCTTAGACAAAGGTTTAGAAAAATCCAAAGAAAGTTTCTTTGGTAAATTATCAAAAGCAGTTGCAGGAAAATCTAAAGTAGATGATGATGTACTTGATAATTTAGAAGAGGTTTTAGTAGCATCAGATGTTGGTGTTAACACTACTTTAAAAGTTATTGATAGAATTGAAGAACGTGTTGCCAAAGATAAATATGTTGGTACAGATGAGTTGAATAAAATTCTTAGAGAAGAAATTGCAGGACTTTTATCAGAAACCAATATTGGTAACGAAACAGAGTTTTCTATACCAGAAATTCCGCTTCAAGAAGGTCAAAAAATGCCTTATGTTTTAATGGTAGTTGGTGTAAATGGAGTGGGTAAAACAACAACAATTGGTAAGCTAGCAAGTCAGTTTAAAAAACAAGGTTTAAAAGTAGTTTTAGGAGCAGCAGATACCTTTAGAGCTGCAGCCATAGATCAATTGCAAGTTTGGGCAGACAGAACAGACGTACCTATTGTTCGTCAAGAAATGGGGTCTGATCCAGCTTCTGTAGCATTTGATACGTTAAAGTCGGCTGTAAACCAAGATGCAGATGTAGTGATTATAGATACAGCTGGTCGTTTGCATAACAAAGTCAATTTAATGAATGAGTTGACCAAAATAAAACGTGTAATGCAAAAAGTGGTTGATAATTCTCCTCACGATGTTTTATTAGTTTTAGATGGTTCTACAGGTCAAAATGCATTTGAACAAGCAAAACAGTTTACAAAAGCCACAGAAGTAACTTCATTAGCAGTTACCAAATTAGATGGAACAGCAAAAGGTGGAGTTGTAATTGGTATTTCTGACCAATTTCAAATTCCTGTAAAATATATTGGAGTAGGTGAAGGTATTGACGATTTACAAGTATTTAACAAAGTTGAGTTTGTGGATTCTTTTTTTAAATAAGATAAATATTCAATAAAGAAAACACCTATTGCTTTTAGTAATAGGTGTTTTTTTGTTTCTTATATTTGGTAATCAAATCAAATACAATGAAAAACACTTTTCTTTTATTCTTTTCAATGCTTTTGGTGATTTCTTGTAAAGAAAGACAATCAGATATAGTTTTTAAAAAATATGATGAATCTGATGAACTAGAAGATCAACAAAGGCATAAAATAAAAAGGATGCAATTTAAACTGTTTCAGTCCAAAGTATTGGATATGAATGAGGTTTTTAAACCATTTCAAGAGGATTTGGCTTATTTTTCTGAAGAAGATTATCAATCTTTAAAACCTTTAGTATTAGAGCAAAATATACCAACACTTCAAAAAAGTGTAAAAGCAGGGAAATTATCTTACGAAAAGTTAACCTTGTTTTATTTATACAGAATTCGAAAGTTTGAAAGTGATTCCACCTTGTCTTTAAATTCAATAATTGCATTGAATCCTGATGTTATCAAAGAAGCTAGGAAAAAGGATAAAGAGAAAAAGGATGTTTCTGAATTTTCTATGTATGGAATGCCAATTCTATTAAAAGATAATATCAATACTAAAGAAATGCCAACCACAGCTGGTGCAATTGCTTTGCAAAGAAATTATACCAAAAATGATGCATTTATTGTGGAAAAGCTAAAAGAAAATGGTGCACTTATTTTAGGGAAAGTAAATTTAAGTGAATGGGCATATTTTTTCTGTGATGATTGTCCTCTAGGATATTCTGCAATTGGTGGGCAAACCTTAAATCCTTATGGAAGAGGTGAATTTGAAACTGGAGGAAGTTCAGCAGGAAGTGGTGTAACTGTAGCAGCAAATTTTGCTGTAGCAGCAGTTGGTACAGAAACTGCAGGATCTATAACTTCACCTTCAAGTAAAAACTCTGTAGTTGGATTAAAACCAACAATTGGTGTGTTAAGTAGAACTGGAATTGTGCCTATTTCATCAACATTAGATACACCTGGACCAATGACAAAATCTGTGATTGATAACGCTATTTTTATGGATGCAATGTTGGGTTATGATAAAAATGATGCAGCTTCTAAAGACATAAAAGGTGCTAATTACAAGAAAAAATTTAAAAGTGATTTGAAAGGAATAAAATTAGGTGTCCTAAAATCTTTATTAACGGATTCAATTTATGCACTAAACATCGAAAAATTAAAAAAAGCAGGTGTAAAAATTATAGATATTACTCCAGAACCTTTTTCGTATAAGGGCTTTCTGACATTATTAAATATTGATATGAAACACGATTTACCAAAGTATTTATCAGAACAAACAGATAAATCTATATATATCAAAAATGTAAAAAGTGTTATCGAATTTAATAATAAAGATACTTTGTTAAGAGCACCTTATGGTCAACAATTATTTGAAGGTATTGTAAAAGATTCTACAACAATTAAAGAATTAGAAATCGTTAAAACCAATTTAAGAAAAGAAGGAGAAAAGTATTTACAAGCTTTAGAAGTTGAAAAATTAGATGCAATTTTATCCATTAATAATTATCATTCTGGAATAGCTGCAGTAGCATTACACCCAACATTAACAATTCCTATGGGGTATAAAACAACAGGAGAACCTATCAGTTTAACATTTGTAGGAAAACCTTTTTCTGAGCGTAAATTATTAGAAATCGGCTATGCTTTTGAACAACTAACTAGGGTTAGAAAGATTCCTGAAAACTATAAATAGATAATCATTCTAAAAGCACTATTTTTGCACTCGTTTTAATTAAATAAAAATTTTACTGCCAAAAGCTAATATGCTAAAGGCGAAAAGCTAAAATTATGCGTACAAAATCCATCAAACAGAATAAGATTAACGTTGTTACTTTAGGATGCTCAAAAAACATTTACGATAGTGAAGTTTTAATGGGGCAATTAAAGGCTAATGGTAAAAATGTGGTGCATGAAGATGAAAATGATGATGGCAATATTGTAGTTATAAATACCTGTGGATTTATTGGCAAAGCCAAAGAAGAATCTATTGATACTATTTTGCATTATGCGCAAAGAAAAGAAGCAGGAGAAATTGATAAAGTTTTTGTTTCTGGATGTTTAAGCGAACGCTATAAACCAGATTTAGAGAACGAAATTACCAATGTAGATCAATATTTTGGTACACATGATTTACCCAATTTATTAGAAGCTTTAGAAGCCGATTACAAACATGAATTGATTGGTGAACGTTTAACAACTACTCCAAAACATTATGCGTATTTAAAAATTGCAGAAGGTTGTGATAGACCTTGTTCCTTTTGTGCAATTCCTTTAATGAGAGGAAAACACAGATCTACTCCAATAGAAGATATTGTTACTGAAGCTACAAAATTAGCAGAAAAAGGGATTAAAGAAATCATGCTAATTGCTCAAGATTTAACCTATTATGGATTAGATATTTATAAAAAAAGAGCTTTAGCACAATTACTAGAAGCTTTAGCAAAAGTAGATGGAATTGAATGGATTAGAATGCATTATGCTTTTCCAACTGGTTTTCCTATGGATGTTTTAGAGGTGATGAAACGTGAGCCAAAAGTGTGTAATTATTTAGACATTCCTTTACAACACATTAATACTGAGTTGCTGAAGTCGATGAAAAGAGGAACAACACATGAAAAAACAACTGCGCTAATTCATAAGTTTAGAGAGGCTGTGCCTGAAATGGCTATTAGAACCACATTGATTGTAGGTTATCCAGGTGAAACAGAAGAAATGTTTCAAGAGTTGAAAGATTGGGTAGAGGAGATGCGTTTTGAACGTTTAGGAGCTTTTGAATATTCGCATGAAGAAAATACAGGAGCTTATGTTTTAGAGGATGACGTGCCTGCTGAAGTAAAGTTTAAACGTGTTAATGAGATTATGGAAATTCAGTCTCAAATTTCTTGGGAATTGAACCAACAAAAAATAGGAAAAACCTTTAAATGTCTGTTTGATAGAAAAGATGGTGAATATTTTTATGGACGTACAGAATCTGATTCACCAGATGTGGATAATGATGTTTTAGTAGATGCTAAAGAACATTATATTAAAATTGGTGAATTTATTGATGTGAAAATTCATGAAGCAGGAGATTATGATTTGTATGGAACTCCTGTTAAGAAATTAGAAAAACCAGTTCCTTTGCACCAAAAGAGGTAAGTTAAAGACAATAAAAAATCGCTCCTTTGAGCGATTTTTTATTGTTATTTATTTGGGGTTATTTCAGTTTATCAGAATTCAAAAGAAAAACTGCATTTGCTAAAAACAACTTTCCATTATCCCAAAAAGAACGGAATAAAGGATTGTCAACCATATAAATAATACTTCCTTTTCCTTTTTGTTCTTCTCCAAATAATAAAGAATCAGGAATGTTTTCTATAGCCTTACTTCCTGCATAACCAGAAATATTTTTTGAATTTTCATCAAAATAAGCAACATTAACGCCGTCTTTTAGGTAATTGTAAGACGTTCCACCTAATTTCAGAGAGAAATATTCGTTGCTATATCCAAATCCTAAAGGATGTGTATTGTCTACTTTACTCTTAAAAATTGCACCTGTAATAAAATTTTGAACACTTTCTCTTTCTTGTTCAGCATAGGGTGTTAAATTTGGTGCTTTGTTATCTTCATCATCTGTTTTTTTCTTCGTTAAAGCATATCCTTTTTGATCAGCAAAACTTTTTAAAGCATTACCCATAGCAATTAAAGTACCTCCAGAACGTGTCCATTTTGATAGTTTTTCTAAAGTAGATTTATTTAGAACTTCGCTGTAATAACCATTTGGTATAATGATAACATCAAAGTTTGAAAAATCAGTTCTACCAAAATAATCAGAATCTAAAATTGTTAAAGGATATTCTAATTGAGTTTCGAAAAAGTGCCAAATTTCTCCAAAGCTTAAAGAAGAAGTTCCTTTTCCAGAAAGTAAACCAACTTTTTGATTATTGATAGGTTTTACAGAATACGAACCAAAATCTACACCAGTATCAGAAAAACCAGTAGAAGTAGTTGTTAATTGTCGCATATTTTTATCTGCAATAGCTATAATCTTTTTGTCAAAATCAGCATTCCTATTATCGTTTCTTAAAATGATTAATGAACCTCTTTTAAATGATTTTCCATTGGTAGAAAATGGTTTTTCAGAAAAACGAGGCACAATATTATTTTTTAGTAAATCTGCTAAAAAAGTAGCGTCATTTAGACTATTCCATTTAGAAATATATGCATAAGCAGATTTATCAATTGAATTATTTACACTAGAAGTTGCATTTTTAGAAGTAGAAGGAACATTGTTTTTGGAAGCAACAGCTTCAAATCCATGGGCATAAGGTATAGACCAAGCTGTAATGTCATAAGTTAACGAATCAACTAATTTAGCTGATGGTTCAAACAAAACATTCACCATTTTTCCTTTTGGCTGATTAGTATGAATAACAATATCAGAATCATTAACATTTAATTTGCCTTCTTTTTGAGAGGAATATATATACCCTTTTACGGTTCCAGTTTTTGCATTTGTATATTTAATTTCGTGTTTATCTAATAATGCTTTTAAACGATTTGTTTTATCATCATTATCATTTTTTAAAACAAAACTTTTGTATTTTAAATCTGAATTTTCAAAATATTTTTTGAATTCAATATTTAATTTTTCTGCATTTTTAGATGCAATTTCCAAAGTAGATAAACCCGTTGTTTTATGATGAGTTGCTCTATCTTTTAAGGTTAAAATCTCTCCTTCATCAGTATTAATTCCTATACCTGCTCTTCCATGACCTGCTTGTTCATAAGTCATACCTATAGCTCCCATAAAAGTTGGGTAGGTATCTCCATAACTAGGATATAATAAATCGAAACTTTCTTTTGTAAAATACAACCAACCTTCCTTGTCAAAATATTTTGCGTGATTTTTACCTATTTGTGTTTGAAAATCACGTTGCCAATCTGAAATTATTTCATGAAATGGTGCTGCTGCTGGTGCAAAATAATAAGGATTATTAATGCCTTGTTCATGAAAATCAACATGAATATGAGGCATCCATTTGTTGTAAATTTTAATTCTTTGTTGGCTTTCAATTTGAGTAGCCCAAGCCCAATCTCTATTTAAATCGAATAAATAATGGTTTGGTCTTCCTCCAGGCCAAGGTTCGTTGTGTTCTTTTGCATCTTGTAAAACATTGTAAGGAGTACTTTTTACTTGGTTGTACCAGTTTACATACCTGTCTCTTCCATCAGGATTAATGCAAGGATCCATAATAACTACAGTATTCTCCAGCCAAGCTTTTTTAGAAGTTACTAATTCATAAAGTGTTAACATTGAAGCTTCTGTGCTTGAAGCTTCATTACCATGTACATTATAACTTAACCAAACAATTGCTTTTTTATTATCAGCATCACCAGATATAATTCCAGTTTGAGAAAGATTTTCTTTTCTGATGTTTTCTAAATTATCAATATTTTCTTGTGATGAAATGTATGTTACATATAATGGTCTATGCTCATTTGTTTCACCATATTTTTCTAATTGAACATTTGTTAAATTGCTACTAACATATTTGAAATATTCAACTACTTTATGATGTCTTGTAAAACGAGCGCCAATTTCATAACCTAAAAACTCCTGAGGAGATTGAATTTCTTGGGAAAAGACTGTCCCAATTGATAGTAATGTGATGATTAAAAGTGATTTGAATTTCATTGATTTGAATTTGAATTTATCAAAAGTAATAAATTAATTCTATTATAAAGAGGTGTTTAAAGATGAAGTAAGTTAAAAATTTGTTAGTATGGTTTTCAACTTTCGACAGAATTTAAAATAGTTGTATTTTTAACGAAATTTAATCAAACTATATGAATTCAGATTCTGATTGTTGCCAAAATTGTGTGCTTTAGTCTATGGAAGTAACACATATTCCTTTTAAAAATACTGGTTTTTTCTCGAAAACAATGCTTGATTATTTAGAGCAAAAAGAATCGATAAAACCATTTTATAATATTTTTCCTGATTTAGTAGGTTTTAAAAACCAAATTGAAGAGAAAGAAAAATCTTTTCAATTGGATTCGAGATTAATCTTGGTAGAAGCTTTAAAAAATCAATATAATTCTTTTGAAGCTTCAGGAAAAACTGATGATAACATTAAGTTGTTAAAAGAATCCAACACATTTACAATAACTACAGGTCATCAATTGAATTTGTTTACTGGACCTCTATATTTTTTATATAAAATTATTTCTACTATTAATTTGGCAGAAGAATTATCAGAAAAATTCCCTAATCAAAATTTTATTCCAATATACTGGATGGCAACAGAAGACCATGATTTTGATGAAATTAATTATTTTAATTTTGATGGTAAAAAAGTAACTTGGAACAGAAAAGATGGTGGAGCAGTTGGTCGTTTATCTACTGATGGTTTAGATGACGTTTTTGAAGTTTTTTCAGAACATTTAGGGAATTCTAAAAATGCTCAATATTTAAAGAAATTGTTTTCTGAAGGCTATTTAAAACATCAAAATTTAGCGGATGCTACTCGTTTTATAGCCAATGAATTGTTCAAGGATTATGGTTTGGTAATTATTGATGGTGATGATAAAGAACTAAAGCAGTTATTTTCTCCTTATGTTAAGGACGAATTAGAAAATCAAACTTCTTATGCAGCAGTTTCTAAAACTATATCTGAATTAGAAAAAAACTACAAAATTCAAGTAAACCCAAGAGAAATTAATTTGTTTTACTTGGGTGAAGATTTTAGAGAACGCATCATTTTTGAGGATAATTTATATAAAGTAAATAACACTGAAATTACTTTTTCTAAAAAAGAGATTTTAGAAGAGGTTGATAAAAATCCATTAACATTTTCACCAAATGTAATTATGAGGCCTTTGTATCAAGAAGTGATTTTACCTAATCTATGTTATATTGGAGGTGGAGGAGAACAAGCTTATTGGATGGAATTAAAACATTATTTTGAGAATGTGAATGTTCCTTTTCCAGTTTTGTTATTGCGTAATTCTGTGCAAGTAGTCTCAAAAAAACAAGTTAAAAAACTTAAAAAAATGAATATTTCTCTTGAAGAAATCTTCTTAAATCAGTTTGAATTATTATCTAAAAAAGTTGTCGAAAATTCTGATATAGAAATCAATTTTAAAAATAAAAAAGAGTTTTTAAAGAACCAATTTTCTGTATTAAAAGAAGTAGCAGTTAAAACTGATGTTTCTTTTTTAAATGCTGTAAATGCACAAGAAAGAAAACAAATAAAAGGTTTAGAGAATTTAGAAAAGCGTTTATTAAAAGCAGAAAAGAATAGACAAAAAGATTTGGTAGATAGAATTACTTTACTTCAAAATGAAATATTGCCAAACCAATCTTTAGAAGAACGTCAACGTAACTTTTCTGAATATTATTTAGATTATGGAGAGGAATTTATTTCATCTTTAAAAAATATTTTAAAACCTTTGCAATTAGAATTTACAGTTATAGAATTGTAAGTAAGTTTTAAGTATATTCAAAATGTCTCCTCGAGCGCAGTTAAGAGGTCATATAATAGTTCTCAACTGCGTTTTAAAAATGATTTATGATGAAAGAAAAAGGTTTACACAAAAAGAATAAATTCAATGCTGGATATGACTTTGATGTTTTAGTAAAGTCAAACCCTAACTTAAAAGAATTTGTTTCAGAAAATAAATTCAAGAATTTAAGTATTGATTTCTCAAATCCAAAAGCGGTTAAAGAACTTAATAAAGGCTTATTGTTTTCTTATGATAAAATCTCTGTTTGGGATTTTCCAGATGAGAATTTATGTCCTCCAATTCCTGGACGTTTGGATTATATTCATCATTTATCAGATTTGCTTTCAATAGAAGAAAAGATCAAAATATTAGATATTGGAACAGGAGCAACTTGTATTTATCCATTATTAGGAGTAGGTGAATACAATTGGAATTTTGTAGCTACAGACATTGATTTAGATTCTTTGGATACTGCACAAGATATTATTGATGATAATCATTTAGATGCCAATATTGAATTACGTCAACAGTTTGATGAGCAAAACATTCTTAAAGGTATCTTAGAAGATGATGATTCTTTTTCTGCTACAATGTGCAATCCTCCTTTTTATAAGTCAGCAGAAGAGGCTAGAGGAGCAAACAGGAGAAAAACAAGAAATTTAGGGAACAATGCTGTAAGAAATTTCTCAGGAAATAATAATGAACTTTGGTATTTAGGAGGTGAAAAAGCATTTTTACATAACTATTTATATGAGAGCTCTCTGTTTCCAAAACAGAGTAAATGGTTTACAAGTTTAGTATCAAAAAAAGAAAATGTAGAGAGTTTACAAAGCTCATCAAAAAAGTTAGGTGTAAAAGAGTTTAAAATTATTCCAATGAATCAAGGAAATAAAGTGACAAGAATTGTTTGTTGGCAATTTTAATGATACACAATATCTTTAATTTTATACTTTCTACAGATAAAATGAAGTATAACATAGACAAGCATATGCACAAAAAGTAAACACAGAAAAGCATATAAAGGAACACCTAAAATTTGATATGGCCAGTAATAAGTCCAAACTCCTAGATAAATAGTAATAACCTCCCCAAAAGCTGGTAGTACTAGTGCAATAACAATAGCTAACACAATTTTGTTTTTCTGACTTTGATTTTTTAAAAAAGGAATAATATTTCTTTCTAGTTTGTATAAATAATGAAATGCCAGCATCCAAGCAAAAGGAACCCATAAAGGAATATCTCTGGCTACTTGATGATATTCCCAATAACCATTAGCAACTCCCCAAGTTTCACCAACAATACCTCCAAAACCAGTTAATAACATTCCTGCTAATAGGAGCCTGTTTTTGTTAGTTTTTGGTCTTATAATTTCTTTGTAAATATTGTGAATGATTTTGAGAATTAAAATAGATGCAATTAGTACATCATATTCTTTTAAAATACCAATTAAAACACCAGCAATAATAAGTTTTACCAGTGCTTTCAAAATTTCTTTAGAAAATTGTTTTTGATTAGTTATCAAGGTTACTGTTCTCTTTTAAAATTTTCTGGTATCTTTTTTCTTGTACATTAAATTCAATAAAATAAACATAAAGTCCAAATAAGATAGAACATATAAAAAAATAGATAGGGAAAGACCTGAAAAAAGTGTTTGTAAATCCATTTTTAAAAATTGAAAAAATACAACTAAAAACAAAACTAAATATTACTGCATTTTTAATGGTATACTGTTTTTTGTTTTTTCTTTTCTGTTCCCAATATTTTAAGAACTTTTCATTTTTTTTATTTTGATATTCTTTAGAACTCATAGTTTTCAAATATAAAAAAAACCGAAACAATGTTGTTTCGGTTTTACTATTAATTTTGTTTGAATTTATAGATTTGGAATTACCAATTCTTGACCAGGATGAATTACATCGGGGTTTTTTAAAATGGCTGTATTTGCCTCAAAAATAGCGGTGTATTTCATAGCATTTCCATAGTAATGTTTAGCTATTTTACCTAAAGTTTCACCTTTAGCAACTGTATGATTTGCATATACAGAAGCATCAGCTATTGAAATATCTGCTATAATATCAGAAGGGTTATCTCCACCTGCTTTTTTTATTTCATCCCAAATAAGATTTTTTTCATACTGGTTTTTTGCTACTCCAGAAACGTGTAAAACTCCATTTTCTTCTTTTACATCTCCATTTTGGATGTTCAATTCCTGCCCTAAATCTAGTACACTTTGATACTTTTCTTTCATCTTTATTTTTTTTTTGATTTATTATTTGTTATCTAATTGTTCTTTCTTCATCTATATAATAACCTTGTTGCGTAAGGTCTCCATCTACTTCTCCACCTAACTTTTCTTTTCTTCTTTGTAAATAAATTTCTTCATAATCTTGCGTGTAATGAGGAGAAGTAACTACATTTAAATCGAATTTAATAGTTGTAAAAATGTCTTTTTCTGTATTGGCAACAATAGTTATATAGAATTCTACATAACCAATATTTTTTGCACTATCATAATCTAATGTGATAAAACCAAAATCATCTTTACCAATAGATGTTTCTGGATAGTTTATTTCAATACAACCACATGAAGCTTGTACATCATAAATAATCAAAGGTTCATTACCTCTGTTATAAAGTTTGTAAGCAGCAGTTAACTCAGAACCACGTAAAATAGGGTAGTAGTGACGTTCTGGATTTATGATTTCCATTTTAGTCTTTCTAACTTTGTCTAAGTCAGGTTTTCTAAAGGTACAAGAACTAATAGTTATTGCTAATACTATGAATAATACAATATTTTTCATCTCTGTAAATTTAATCTTTTTTAATTAAATATAATTTCATCACAAGCTAAAGCACTCTTACCATCTGTATTATGCTTTGTTACTTTAATGATAAAAATATTAGGGAGTTGTTTATCATCAAAACTTGTGGGTAATTTTATTGATATTTCTTTTGATTCTAACACGTCAGAAACAGGCGCGATTTTTAGTTTTTTTAATACTTTTTTGTTTTCATCCATTATCTCAATTGAACTTGGATAATATATTTTGTGTTTAATATCCTGTAAAAAAGAAAAAATGATTTTTTTTGATGCTGATATATGTTTCTTTTCAACCTTTAATACCAAATCATCTACAGAACTAATATGCCAATTCGTATTATAGTCATTTAAACCAAAAGAACCGTTATTTAAAACCTTTTTATCAGTATAATCTTCATCCATTTCTGAAATAATTTCAAATGGTTTTTTGAAGAAATAATTTTTCCTTTTATGATATTTATAAATTGCTTTTCTCCAACTTTTTATATAACCTTCAATTGTATAACCTCTTTCATTATATACTTTAAGATTTGCAGATTTACTATATGCTGTAAGGTTGTCTAATAAATTAGCAGCCTGATTTTTTATGATTATTTCTCGGTTTTCATTTAAATCTCCAAATCCATAAATACCAAAACCATAATCTCTCATAATTTCTAGTTTTAGAAAAGTTAGGGCTGTTGCAATTTTTAGATAATTTTTATCAAATTTATTGCTTTGAGTATGTAAATCAAATTCGTTATAAAATTCAAAAAAAACTTTTGGGTCTAAGTATTTTTTTACTGTTTTGTTAATTCCACTATAAATACCTAATTCTTTTTTACTTGAATAAAAAGAATCATCTATAAAAGTGTAATAATTTGTTAGTACACTTGCTAGTTTATTAGAGAATTTTTCATTGAAATAATAGTTTATTTCTTCATCTACATTAATATCAGGATTCCATAAAAGTTTTGCAAATAGTGTTGCTTTTAAATTTTGAAAAGTACTGTAATTATATTCGCTTCCATGCAAGAAAACACCATTAATACCCAGTTTTTTATAAAGTTTTAAATTTTGTTGTGTTACTTTTATTATTGGATAAATATCAAAATAGTTGTCGTAATTTACAGTATAATCCCAGATGTATACATTTTCAACATATTTTCGCCATTTATTTATATCAGATTCAAACTTTTTAAAATCCTTGGTATTTTCTAAAGGAATTCCTTTTTGAATAGCTATAGTGCTATAAAAAATACCTGTATTTGATTCTGCTTTGAATCTTGGAACATCTTTTACAGAAACATAAGCTGTTGTAAAAAAAGTCATTGTTTTGTTTTGCTTAGCCAGTTTGTTCAAAAAAGTGAATACAGCTGGAGCTGCATCTTTATTTGTATTACCAACTGCCTTACAAGTACTACAGGTACAAACAATACTATTGTCATTTGGTAAAATCATATATTTATTGAAAATATGATCGCTATCATAAATAGATTTTACACTTTTGTTTACATATTTATAGAGTGTATCGCTAGTAAAACAAAATTGATTTTTTATTCTTTTGTTTCCTACTTTTGCATATATAGATTCATCTAAATTGTACTTTTTAATAACCTTAGGAAGGTTGTGTCCCCAAATTCCCCATTCTAAATCTAAATGACTTGTTTTGTTCCAAGCTCTAAATTTAGGGTCAAAATTAGAAGAATAATAGGGTTCTCTATATTCAAATTTTGGTGATGAGCATATACTAAATTTCTCTGGAATATTAATTTCGTTCTTAAGAAGAATATCCGTTGTTTTAGTAAAGTCAGCTAACGTAAGGTTTGTATAACGCTTAAAGAAATCATCAATAGCATACAATAAATCTTGTGCAGTTGTTCCTTGTAGTGTTATATTTTTGTCTTTTTTATAAATACAGAAGCTACTTTTTTGAGTAGGGTTAATTCTTAAAAGTATATAGTTGTAATTTTTATTTAAACTATTACTTCTTTCTATTTTTAAAGATTCACCAGTAATAATTTTAAAGTTTTTATTGAATTCATCAGCAGCCTTAGTAACCAAAATACCTGCAGAAAATGGGATGTTTATTTTTGGATATATTTTATGTTCTTTAGAAAACAATGTTACTTTATTTTGAGCACAAGAGGATAAGCTTAAAAAAATAATAAGTATATATATGTATTTTTTAAACATAGTTTTAGGGAATTATAAAATGTTTAGAACTTTGTTATAATAGTTACAGACATATTATACTGGTTTATAAATGCCAATACAGAACTATCTGTTACATTGCTTTTAAAGTTAATCCACGTTCCATTTAATACAAGTGCAGTTCTAGGTGATACACTATAACCATACCCAGCACCAATTAATACATTTGAGAAATCTAAAAGTGCAGCTTCTCCTTCAGGTAATTGATCGTTGAAAGGTGCACTACCTCCAGATACAATAAGAGAAACATAGTCTTTTCTTGGATTTACATTAATCTTAGCTTGCGCCATTAGATTAAAGTAAGTAAACTTATCATCTCTCATAAGAGTTAGCTTGGAGTTTAATAAAATATCTTCCCAAGTTTTTGCCCCCCCCACATTTAAGCTCAAAAAGTTTACATCATTTTGTAATCTAGAAAAACGAATTCCTGCTTGAGCTTCATAACCATTTTTAAAACCTTTATATGCATTACCATATAAAATGAATTTAGGAAAGAATTTATTTCCCATCAAAATACCAGCATCTGCATAAAGTGTAGGAGAAAATATTCTAGAATAGTTAAGGCCTGCTTGCACACCTATTCCAGATCTTCTTGCAGCATAATTAACATCAGCGCCAAAGGTGTTTTTGTCATCATATTTATGACTGTAGCCTAAACTGGCTATAGATGTACTAAAAGCTGTAGAATCTGAAGAAGCTTGTGTATAGGTTGCAGCTAATTGGTTTTTAAGCTTGGCAGCTTGAAGAATATCTAAAACTTCATTCCACTGTTGTCTTTCATAAGGATTGTCTATTTCTCTAAACTTTTGATAATAAAAAGCAGAGTCATATTGTTGTAATAATTCAAAAACAATACCTTTTTTATATTTTAGAAAGTTATCTTCTGGTGTTTTTTCTAATTTTTTATTGATAAAATCTAAAGATTCATCATTCGGTTTTTGAACAATGTGAAGATTTACCATTCTCATTAATGAACCTCTATCATTCGGATTTAAAGCTACTGCAGAATCATAATTTACCAAAGCTTCATCAACCAAACCATCTTCTTCTTGGCTTCTTGCTCTGTAGAATAAAATTTCAGCTAATGAATTTTTAATCTTTCTGTCATAAACATATACTGTGCTTAAAGTATCTAAAACAGCTTTAGCTTTATCATATTCTTTGTTTTGAGAATATAAGTTCGATAATTTTAATTGGAAGTTTTTATTCTTAGGATAAAAACTTAAAGCACTTTGACTATAATTAATTCCTCTTTGATAATCAGGTATTGCAGAAGAAGCATTTATAGCAATATCTAATAACCTTTTATTGTTGTTTTCTCTAGTTAATCCATCTTCTACAACAGGTAAAACAGCACTATATCTTTGCTCTTTCATCAAGTAGGTTGCATAGGCTTCTATTTGATCTACATATAATGATGGGTATTTTTGATTTAAAGGATAGCTTTGCTCTAAACTTCTAGTAATATCTAAAGCATCAGTAAACAATTCCATTTGTTGATATAGAGTTGATTTTTTTACTAAATAATCTGGGTTATCTGGCTCTAATCCAATTAGTTTGTCAATCTGATCAGTAGCTTCATCAAATCTTCCTTGTGATAAGTAAATTCCAAATATTTGTTGTTCTGCTTCTTTTTGGAAATCAGGTACTGTTACCAATTCTTCAAATATTGGCAATGCATCATCAAATTGTTTATCTGCAACCATTAATTTAGCTCTGTTGTACATTACTAAGTTATAGTCATAAGTAATATCAACATCATTTGGAAACTTTTCGTGAAGCGTTATTACTTCTCTTTCAAATCTTTCTTTGTCTTTTATAGGCCTGTATAGTTCTTTTAATTGAACTAATAGTTTCTTGTTATTTGGACTTCTTTTAATTCCTTTTTTTAGAAAGTATTCTGCATCACCATCTTTTCCTTCACCTAAAGCTCTACTAATCACATAAGCTTGAGATTCTGAATTGCCATTAAGGTCATATAATTTTTTCTGAATCTCATAAGTGTCATTATACTGATTAAAATCAGCAGACTGTTGCATTAAATAAGGTAAAGTTTGAGAATGGATTTGTGGAAATTTAGCTTTATCAACTTTTGTTTTAATATAAACAATAGCTTCTTCATGTCTTCCTAGTGATTCTAGTAAGCCAATTTTCTTTTCAATTAACTCTCTATCTTCTGGTAATTCTAAGAGTGCTCTATTTGTGTATTGTAATGCTATTTCAGGATCTCCTTTTAGAAGTTCGTTTCTAATAATACCTATGTATGCTTGTTTATTTGAAGGGTCATTATCTATAACAGTTTTATAAACTTCATTTGCATCATCATACTTTCTGTTATTAACAGCATCACTACCATCATTAAGCATAATGTAATTGTAGTCATTTTGAATTTCAGTATCATCAGGATAGATTTGGTACAACCTTTTTAAAGCTCTTTCAGCTTCTTCAAAGTTACCCATTTCTTTATAAATTAATATTTTTCTTCTCCACCAACCTCTACTGTAAGGTGTTATTTCTAGTAATTCATTTACATAACAAATAGCATCAGAATATCTTTTTGTTGTTTGTTCTATAGTTACTAAAAAACCTAGAACATCAATATCTTTTCTTCTTTTTAAATATACTTGTCTAAGTACATATCTTGCACTATCATAATCAGCTAATTGTAATTTAGCTTTACCTAGTAGTGTTTTTAAATCTAAGTCATTTGGAGCTAATTGTAGTCCTCTCCAACTCATTTTAGCTGCTCTAGAAAAGTTTTGTTCAGCTACATCTTTTTTTGCTTCTTCAAAATATAAATCGGAAGAATCATATACATCTTGAGCGTAAATATTAAATTGTGATATTACTATTACAATTAAAATTAAAATAGACTTATTAATTTTCATAATAATTAAATAGGTAATTTATGTTTTTATAGGTTCAAAATCAGAGTCTGATCCTTTATCTTTTTTAAGTCTTTCAAATATACTAGGCTTTTTACCTCCAGAATTATTTGGACTACTTCCACCATCATTACCTCCTTCATTAGAGTTACTATCAGATTTTTTATTTTTCTCATCTTCATTGTCAAATCCTTTTCTAGTCATTGTACCCCATGCTAATTCTTGTGATGTAATATAACTAAAGTACCCTTTTAGAGAGAAGAACATAATCATTGGGTGATATAAAAAAGGTTCAATAAAAGCTGTTATAAATAGTGTAAGTACTTCTCTAGTTGTGTTATAATACTTAAACGTCATTTGATCCCAAATAATTACAATTGATGAAATCATAATAGCAAAAGTGTAAGAATACAGTAAAATAAGAGGTGCGAAATTCCAGTTTACATATCCATAAAAAAGTAGGAATATCGAAAATAGGATTCCAAAGGCTTCAATAATTGGCGCTAAAAATTCAAATATAAAAATATAAGGGAATGTTATTAAACCTAATCTCTTATAATTTGGGTTAAAAAGTATTTTTCTATGTTCGTTAAACATCTGAAATAATCCACTGGCCCATCTTGTGCGTTGTCTACCTAAAATTTGAATATTTGGAGGACCTTCTGTCCAACAACAAGAAAGAGGAATATAACCAATTTTATAATCTAACCTGTTGTTCATCATATGTGCAGCCATACGTGTCATCATATCCATGTCTTCTGCATGAGAATCTGCTCCATAACCACCTGCTTTAATGGCTACATCTTTATCAAACATACCTAAACCACCAGAAACATTAGGAACAGAATTTATCAATTCCCATCCCATTTTTCCAAGTAAATAAGAACGAATATATTCTAGTTCCTGAAAACGAGGAATTAAGGCTTTAGGAGGTCTTACTCTAGTAATAACCCCTTCTTCTATTTCACAGTTGTTAGACATTCTAAGAGTTGCACCAACAGCAATTACAGTTGTTTTAGAACTTAGAATTGGCTTAATCATTTTAGTAAGTGTGTTTCTTGCTAAAATACAATCTACATCTGTGTTTAAATAATATGGGAATACTGAAGCGTTTAAACCTGCATTAAAGGCATCTGCTTTTGTACCTCCATTTTCTTTATCGATTATTGTTAAAATCTCATATTTTGGATTTTGAGATTTGAATGTTCTTTTGTAAGGTTTTGTTTTAATTTTTTCTACATATGCAAAAGGAGCTTCAATTAAATCAAATTCCTCTATAAGTAGTTTTAAAGTATCATCTTTACTACCATCGTTCACAATAATTACCTCAAAAAGTGGGTAGTTTAATGTTAGTAGTGATTTTACATTTACAATAATCGTTTTCTCTTCATTATAGGCAGGTGCAATTACTGAAATACCTGGGCTAGGTGAGAACTTAGTAGCTCTTCATCATCAATATCAGTATTGTAACTTTTATATTTATTGATTGCTATAAAAGAAAAAATAGCTAATACAATGTAGCTTAAGATTAGCGAAGTCGCATAGAAAAATATAAAATACTCATAAATTTTTACAAAAATATCAAACATCTATTTGTATTTAATTAAAGGGGTTTCAACATGTTTTAAAATGGTAAGATCAAAACCTTTCAATGTGTTTTTAAGATTTTGAAAAGCAATCTTTCCTTCGTAACTATAGTTTAATATAGCTTCAGCAATAATTTTTTTAGTATCAGTGTTATTAGATTCGTTAAAGATTTCTTGAAGAAAACGCAAGGATTTTCCTGTATTAAACTTTCTAATTGTTTTTACAATAGCTACTTGACAGTTTTCTGGTTCTGTATAATACCTATCAATAAGGTTTTGTTCAGTTTGCGAAATATTTAACTCACCTAAGGTTAAAATAGCTTCTGCTCTTACAAACTCATTATCATCTTCTAACTTTTCCATTAAAATTTCGTTAATACCTTTTTGTTTAAAGTATCCAACCATTTTAATCAAAAAAACTACTAAGGAATCATTTTTAGAATAGTTAATCCATTTACCTAAACCTTCTAGATTTCCTCTTTCTTTTTGAAGTTTAAGATACTGCATTAATTCTATTTCATCCCATTTACTCAAATCACGATCAAATTCATCAAAAAATCGATAAGGATCATTTGAACTTAAAGCAAGATATGAATTTCTTGCCTCACTTCTAATCATCTTATTTTTACTGTATGCATATCGTAAAACTTTTGAATCAAATTTATTTAAATCTAATACAAAAGCCTCTTGGAAAGCATCGATCTTTTCACTGTTAGAACGAGAGTCAAATTTCCTTTCTAAATGTTCTACAATTCCTAATGCACTGATTATTAGAGGGTATTTTTCAGACTCTTTTTGATCATTTTTAAAATCTACTAAAATCCCAACTCCAATATCTAGTGATTCTCGGTTAACTTCATCAACGATATCTTCAAATTTTGTAAAAATTTCTTGTTCATTGTAATTTTTATCAGTGAAAAGAATATCGTCAAATAATTTAACAATTTCAGGAACACTATTTTCAAGTGTTTTTTGCAATCTATTATGCCTTCTTCTTATTGTATAAATGGTAATCATAAGAGCTAATGTAGCTACTATAAAAGCCATTGTTAATACAATAGTTATTTGTATAATTAGAGGGAATGTTTTTATCTTATAGACAAAAGAAAGTAACCACTCAACGAAACTCATTTATTTTTTTAAATTTTAATTAATCGCTAAAGTGAGGGATTATGGGTAATGTAACTATAGCAAAAGTAAGGAAAAATACGGCAAATGATTTGTTTTTCTATGAATTAACAATTATTATAGATGAATCACCTCATCATAAGCATCAGCAACTGCTTCCATTACTGCTTCACTCATTGTTGGGTGAGGATGAATTGCTTTTAAAACTTCATGACCTGTTGTTTCTAATTTTCGTCCTAACACAGCTTCAGCAATCATATCTGTTACACCTGCACCAATCATATGACAGCCTAACCACTCACCATATTTTGCGTCAAAAATAACTTTTACAAAACCATCAGGAGTTCCTGCTGCTTTTGCTTTTCCTGATGCTGAAAAAGGAAATTTCCCTACTTTTAAATCATAACCAGCTTCTTTAGCTTTTGCTTCTGTTAAACCTACAGATGCAATTTCTGGAGTTGCATATGTACATCCAGGAACATTCCCATAGTCAATAGCTTCAGTGTGTAAACCTGCTAATTTTTCAACACAAGTAATTCCTTCTGCAGATGCAACATGAGCTAATGCTTGTCCAGGAACAACATCACCAATGGCATAATAACCTGGGATGTTTGTTTGATAATATTTATCAACTAAAATTTTATCTCTATCAACAATAATCCCAACATCTTCTAAACCAATGTTTTCTATATTGGATTTTATTCCTACTGCAGATAATAAAATGTCAGCTTCTAATGTTTCTTCTCCTTTTTTAGTTTTTACAGTTGCAACAACTCCATCACCAGAAGTATCAACAGATTCTACTGAAGAATTGGTCATTACTTTAATACCTGCTTTTTTAATTGAACGTTCAAATTGTTTAGAAACATCAATATCTTCTACAGGAACTACATTTGGCATAAATTCAACAATTGTTACATCAGTTCCCATTGAATTATAGAAATGTGCAAACTCAACACCAATGGCTCCAGAACCAACAACAATCATAGATTTTGGTTGTGTTGGTAAACTCATTGCTTGTCTGTAACCGATTACTTTTTTACCATCTTGTGGTAAATTAGGTAACTCACGAGAACGTGCACCTGTTGCTATAATGATATTATCTGCTGAATATTCAGTTACAGTACCATCTTCAGCAGTAACGTCTACTTTTTTACCTGTTTTAATTTTACCAAAACCGTCAATAATATCGATTTTGTTTTTCTTCATTAAAAAAGCAACACCTTTGCTCATTCCATCAGCAACACCTCTACTACGTTTTATTACAGCTTCAAAATCTTTATCAATCGCTTCTGCTTTTAAACCATATTCATCAACATGTTTTAAATAATCGTAAACTTGAGCAGATTTTAATAACGCTTTAGTAGGAATACAACCCCAGTTTAAGCAAATACCACCTAGATTTTCTTTTTCTACAATAGCAACTTTAAAGCCCAATTGCGATGCTCTTATTCCAGTTACATATCCTCCAGGTCCACTTCCAATAATAATGATGTCGTATTTCATAATAGTTGTTTGTTATTCTTTGTTTTAGTTGTTGTTTATTTCTTATTTGACGTTTGATGGTCTTTAATTTTTAATAAAAATAGATGTATAAATCTGTGTATCAAATGCTAATTTACTAACTTTTGTCTTTATTACAAATAGATTATAGTAAGCATCAGGAATAATTTTTTACATTCTTTCAGGAACATCTATTCCTAATAACGAAAATGCAGATTTTATAGTATCAGCAACTTTGTTAGCCAGTTGTACTCTAAATATTTTTTTATCTTGATTTTCTTCTCCTAAAATTGACACGTTTTGATAAAAAGAATTGAATTCTTTGACCAAATCATACGTGTAATTTGCAATAATCGCTGGCGAATAATTAGCAGCAGCTTGCTGTATTGTTTCAGGATACAATTCTAATTGTTTTAATAATTCCTTTTCTTTTTCATGTAATTCAATTGCAACAGGTTGTGAATACTCAAAATCAGCTTTTCTAATAATAGATTGAATTCTAGCATAGGTGTACTGAATAAAAGGCCCTGTGTTTCCTTGAAAATCTACAGAACTTTTTGGGTCGAATAATATTCTTTTTTTAGGATCAACTTTTAAGATAAAATATTTTAAAGCACCTAAACCAATGGTTTTATACAATTCATCTTTTTCCTTTTCAGAATATCCGTCTAATTTTCCTAGTTCTTCAGATATTTCTTTTGCTGTGTCAGACATTTCTATCATTAAATCATCAGCATCAACTACAGTTCCCTCTCTCGATTTCATTTTTCCAGAAGGTAAATCTACCATTCCATAACTTAAATGAAATAAATTTTTAGCCCAATCAAAACCTAGCTTTTTCAAAATTAAAAATAAAACTTGAAAGTGGTAATCTTGTTCATTACCTACAGTATACACCATTCCTCCAACATCTGCATAATCTTTTACACGTTGAATAGCTGTACCAATATCTTGAGTCATATATACAGCAGTTCCATCAGAACGTAAAACTATTTTTTCGTCTAAACCTTCGTCAGTTAAATCGCACCAAACAGAACCATCTTCTTTTCTATAAAAAACACCCTTTTCTAACCCTTGGCTTACTACATCTTTTCCTAATAAATAGGTGTCACTTTCGTAGTAAAGGTTATCAAAATTTACACCCATATTTTTGTAAGTGATGTCAAAACCATCGTAAACCCAAGTATTCATTGTTCTCCAAAGAGCAACAGTTTCTTCATCTCCTGCTTCCCATTTGCGTAACATTTGTTGTGCCTCTAATAAAAGTGATGCTTGTTTTTTTGCATCTTCTTCAGAAGTCCCAGATGCAATTAACGAAGCTATTTCTTTTTTATATTCTTGGTCAAATTTTACGTAATAATTACCAACCAATTTATCGCCTTTCAAACCTGTGTTCTCTGGAGTTTCTTTTTGCCCATCACTCCCATTGGGAGCAAACTTCTGCCACGCCAACATCGATTTACAAATATGAATTCCTCTATCGTTGATAATTTGGGTTTTATACACTTTTTTTCCTGCTGCTTTAATAATTTCAGCAACAGAATAGCCTAATAAATTATTACGAACATGTCCTAAATGTAGAGGTTTGTTGGTGTTTGGAGATGAATATTCAACCATTACAGCTTTTTCATTTGCATCTGGTGAAACAAAACCAAAACTGGAATTATCATAAATTGAATTGAAAAAATCAGTGTAATAAGTGTCATCAATCACTAAATTTAAAAAACCTTTTACCACATTGTAATTGGTAATTTTAGAAACGTTTTCAACAACATATTTCCCTAATTCTTCACCAATTTGAACAGGATTCCCTTTTTTGTAACGCAACATAGGGAAAACTACTACTGTAACATCGCCTTCAAATTCTTTGCGAGTTGCTTGGAATTCTACAGTTGGAATTTCTACATTATATAAAGCAAGAAAACCTTCTTTTACTTTGGTTTCTATGGTGTTTTGAATGTTCATTAGGTCTCAAAAATTGAAATGCAAATTTACATAATTTTAGGATACTTTTTAAGAGAAATATTGTATTTTTCGAAGATGCAAAAACGTTTAGAACAATTGCCAAAATTGGCTGAAGAAGCTCAGAAAGAAAGTAAAAAATATTTCGCAAATTTAAGAAAAAGAACACCTAAAAATTTAGATGTGGTAATGCAAGATTTACACAACAAAGAGTTTGAAAAAACGGATTGTTTAGATTGTGGGAATTGTTGTAAAACCACGAGTCCTATTTTTACGGATAAAGATATTGAACGTATTGCGAAGCATTTAAAAATAAAAGTTTCAAAATTTATAGAAACTTATTTGCAAAGAGACGAATATGATTTTATGGTGTTGAAAACAGCTCCTTGCTCTTTTTTGGATGAATCTGATAATACTTGTTTTATCTACGATGTAAGACCAAAGGCTTGTGCTGAATATCCGCATACAAATCGTAGAAAATTTATTGGAATTACAGATTTAACCTTGGCAAACACTTTTATTTGTCCAGCAACTTACAATATTGTTGAGGCCTTAAAAAAACGTATGCCTTATGAATATAATGTAAAAAAGAGGAGGAAGTAATTTACTCATATATCAAATACTTTTTCCTAATTTTTCGAAAAGCATCCAAATCTTTCTCCCAAGTTTTTTGAATTTCTTTTGCTGATATACCTTGTTCAATTTGCTCTTGTAATTTTGTGTTTCCTGCGTGAATGGTAAACGTTTTTCCAAAGAATTTTTCTGTTTTTGGAGTTTTATTGTAAGCATCAATTAACCATTCTAAATTTATGGCATTTAATTTTTTAATTTTACTTAAATCTACACCATAACATAATTTGTCTTTTTGTTTTGGATATTTTGCTCCAAAATTTGGTTTTGGAGTATAATTAAAATCACTTTTAGGAAAAAATGATGCTCCATATCTTTGAAACTGAAACTCTGTTCCTCTTCCAGCATTAATTGTAGTACCTTCAAAAAAACCTAAACTAGGATATAAGTTGATGGATTTATCATTTGGTAAATTGGGAGAAGGCCTTATTGCTAAACTGTATTCAGAGTTATGAGTGTAATTTTCTAAAGGAATCACTTTTAAATCGCATTGAATTCCGTTTTTTAACCACATTTCACCATTTATCATTTGTCCATATTCGCCAATTGTCATTCCGTAAACCACAGGAACTGGATGTTTACCCACAAAACTTTTGTGTTTCATTTCTAAAATTGGTCCATCAATATAATGTCCATTTGGGTTGGGTCTATCTAAAACAATCACAGGAATTCCAAGTTCTGCACAAGCTTCCATTACATAATGTAAAGTAGAAATGTACGTGTAAAAACGAACGCCAACATCTTGAATGTCAAAAACAACAACATCAATACCTTTTAATTTTTCAGCAGAAGGCTTTTTGTTTTTTCCATAAAGCGAAATAATAGGTAAACCTGTTTTGGTGTCTTTTCCGTCATTTACAAATTCTGCTGCATCAGCTTTTCCTCTAAAACCATGTTCTGGAGCGAATACTTTTTTTACATTTATATCTTTATTTTGATGTAAATAATCTACTAAGTGATGTGTTACTTTTTTAGAACCTATAATATTTGGAGCAACTTCAAGACGTTGTAAAATTGACAAAACTGAAGTTTGATTGGCAACTATTCCAATATTTTTCCCTTTTAATAAATTAAGATAAAGGTTGGTTCTTTCAGCTCCAGTTTTAATTTTTAAAACTTGTTTTTTAGAATTCTGAACTTTTAACTCTGAATTTTGAATTTTTTGTGCACAAGAAATCAGCTGAAAATTCATCAATAAAAACAAAAATAAATGGGTACTTTTGAAAGGTCTAAAATTTATCATTAAATTGAATTACGAGTTATTTATTGCAAAACGCATTATTGCTGGCAAAAAGTATAAAAATAGTATTTCATCACCAATAATAAAAATTGCCATTGCTGCAATTGCATTAGGTATTATTATTATGTTGATTGCTGTTGCTACAGGTTTAGGTTTACAGTATAAAATTCGTGATAAAATGGCAGGTTTTAAAGGTCATATACAGATTGTAAATTATGATAATAATAATTCAGAGGTTTCAATTACGCCAGTAAAAAAGAACCAAGATTTTTATCCAAAGTTTGATAGTGTTTCAGGAATAAAAAATATTCAAGTTTTTGCAAGTAAAGGTGGGATTTTAAGAACTAAAACTGATTTTGAGGGAATTATTTTTAAAGGTGTTTCTTCGGATTATGATTGGTCTTTTTTTAAGGAATACTTAATTGCAGGTAAAGTGCCAGATTTTAATCAGCCAAGAACAAGAGAAGTACTGTTGTCTGAAACTATAGTAAACCGTTTGCAGTTAAAATTAAATGATACAATTTTAGCAACTTTTCTCAAAACGGCTAACAGTAAATTACCATCTAATAAAAAATATATCATTTCTGGAATTTATAATTCTGGTTTTGCACAGTTTGATAAAAGTATGATGATTGGTGATATTAGAGAAGTGCAAAAACTGAACAAATGGTCAGAGAATGAAGTTGGTGGTTTTGAAATTTTACTAGATGATTTTGATGAGATTGACCAAAAAGGTCATGAAATTTACAATCAAACAAGTTCTACTTTAAATAGTAAAACGATTGTTGAAGCCTATCCAAATGTATTTGAATGGATTAAACTTTTTGATAATAATGTTTGGTTTATTATTGCTATAATGATTGTGATTGCAGGTATAAATATGATTACTGCTTTGCTAGTTTTAATTTTAGAACGGGTACAAATGATTGGAGTTTTAAAAGCACTTGGGAGTCATAACACAAGTATCAGAAAAATATTTTTGTACAATGCTTCTTATCTAATTTTAAAAGGGCTTTTTTGGGGTAATATTATTGGGTTGTCTATGATTTTTATGCAACACTTTTTTAAAGTAATCACTTTAAATCCAGAAACCTATTATGTAACTACTATGCCCGTTTATATTTCTTTTACAGCTATTTTATTGTTGAATATAGGTACTTTGTTTTTATGTTTTTTAATGCTGATAATACCTTCATATATTATTACAAAAATAGAGCCTTCCAAGTCGATTAAGTTTGCTTAAGACTTATTGATTAATAATTATTATATCGTTCAAATTGATTGATAATAATTTCATCTTTATTTTCAATAATATGATTTCTAAAAGCTTTGGCTACCATAGATAGGTTTTTGGTTTTTAACCAAATTAAATTCCAATTGGTTTCTAGAGGTAAATCTTTAATAGTTAAAATTCTAAGATCACCTTTTTGTAATGCAGCATTGATGCCTATAACAGGCATTATAGAAATTCCTAAACCTGCAATTACGGCTTGTTTTACGGCTTCATTTGAGGTCAATTCCATTTTTTTTAGAACATCAATTTTATGTTTTACCAAATATCTTTCCATTGCTAATCGAGTTGCAGAGCCTTTTTCTCTAAAAATAAAAGTAGATGTTTTTAAGTTTTTTGGTTTTAGGTTGTCTTGGGAAATGTTATAATTTTTACCAGCCACTAAAAATAATTTGTTTTTCATTAACTCTACACGTTCAATATTTAATTTTTTAGGAATTGTAGAAACCATTGCAAAATCACATTCGTTATTTTCTAATGTTCTTATTACCGACATTTTATTCGTTACATCCATTGTTAAATCTACCATTTCATTGTTTTTCATAAATCCAGATAAAAAATAAGGCATTGCATATTTGGCAGTAGAAACTATAGATAGTTTTAGTTTACCAGCAATTTTGCCTTCAAATAGGGCAGATTTATAACTAATAGCTGCAACTTCTTCCAAAATTACTGAGGCAGTTTTAGAAACTTCTTCGCCAAATTCTGTAATAAATAATTTTCTACCTACTATTTCAAAAAGTGGTAATTTAAATTGATCTTGAAATTTCTTTAGTTGGATAGATACTGCTGGTTGAGTTAAAAATAGCTGTTCAGAAGCTTTAGTAACACTCTTTAATTCTGCTACTTTTTTAAAGATTTCTAATTGATGTAAAGTATAGTTCATAAATATTTGTTATGTATTACATAATAAATATAAATAAAAATATATTAAAAATAGGTTACATCTTTGTAAAAAAAAAATAACAATGAGTACAACAACATTTAAAACATTAAAAAAAGGTCAAGAATTAAATAATGAAGTAATCATTCAAATCACAAAAAGTCAAGTGATTAATTTCTTTAGATTTTTAATGGTTCTAGCCTTAGTTACTGTAAACTTTATTGCAATTTATATAGAGAGTCCTTTTATGCAGGAACTTTTTATTTCTCAAGCAATTATATTACTTATATATTTTATCAAAACAACTAATTTAAACAACATAAAAAAATAATAATTATGAATAACGCAACTTTAAAAATGGCTGACACAAAAAAACAAACATTAAAATTAATAGATGGAACTTTTACAAAAAGAGAGGCTCTAAATATTATAAATAATGTGGTGGATGTAAAAATAAACTTTCATAAAATTCAAAGATTGTCTAGAACAGAAGGAAACATAAATGATGAATGTGTTTATGACAATTCAAGAATCCAAGAATTAATGGCAGATAAAAAAGAAACTAAAGCCTTTTTGAGAGCCTTAGAAAGTAAAGGGCAGAATATTAAAATATCTAGTACAGTTACAATTTCAATAGAAGAATAAATAAAAATTACATAAAAAAATAATAGTAGGAAATACTGACTTAATCGTCTTTCCTACTTTTTTTACGCCAAAAAATAACTCATGGATTTACACTATTTAGTAGACAATTTAACAAACCCAGCACTACTTTTCTTCTTTTTAGGATTAATTGCAGTTAACTTAAAAAGTGATTTGAAGATACCTGAAAACTCTTCTAAATTTATATCACTTTATCTTTTATTGGCTATTGGTTTTAAAGGAGGGCAAGAATTAGCACATAGTGTTATAACTTCAGAAATTATCTGGTCTTTGTTATTTGGAGTCTTATTAGCATTACTAGTACCAATTTACTGTTATTTCATTCTAAGGTTGAGATTAAGTGTAGAAAATGCTGGAGCAATAGCATCTGCTTACGGTTCTGTAAGTGCAGTAACTTTTGTAACCACTATTTCTTTCTTAGAAATGTCAAATATTCCTTTTGGAGGCCATATGGTTGCAGTTATGGCTTTAATGGAAGCTCCATCAATTATTATAGGAGTGTTATTAATCGCCATTTACAATAAAGACAAAAAGAATAAAACTTCTTTTAAAACTGTAATACACCATTCTTTAACCAATGGCAGCGTAGTTTTAATAATTGGTAGTTTATTAGTAGGTTATTTTACGAACGATGCTCAGGCTGCAGGAATAAAACCATTTACAACAGATATCTTTAAAGGATTTTTAGCAGTTTTTTTATTAGATATGGGAATTACAAGTGGACAAAAATTAAAAGCTTTAATCAAAAAAGGATGGTTTACACTCTCATTTGCAATTATAATTCCAATAATAAACGGGTGTTTAGTAGCTGTCATTAGTGGATTTTTTATGGAAGAAGTAGGTAATAGATTATTAATGTCAATTTTAGCAGCAAGTGCATCTTATATTGCAGTTCCAGCAGCAATGAAACTAGCTGCACCAAAAGCAAATCCAGGTTTATACATTCCAATGGCATTAGCAATAACATTTCCTTTTAACATCACAATAGGAATGCCAATGTACTTATGTATTATTGGAGTTTGTTAAGAAATTAATTTGGGCGTTACTTTGTCTTGAAAGCATTCAGTACTAAAGTCGCGCTTTACGCACTCACTTTTTTTACTTAAAAAAAGCAAAAAAGAGTTCAAACAATTGCTTCAATCGCTAACGCAGAAAATCTATTAACTTTTAGAAAACTCAGAAGTTGATAGATTTTTTATTTTCATTACTTTCTCTTCTTTAAAGATTATATAATTATGAGTCATTTTGAAAGCAGTTTTTTATTTATATGTAGTTAATCTTCTCTTAATAAAATCAAATTCATAAAATTTTACTTTATTTTAGCATCAGAATTTTAGATAATGAAATACGCAAAAAACATATTAGAAACCATTGGTAATACACCTTTGGTTCAATTGAATTCAGTAACCAAAGAAGTAGAAGCTTTGGTTTTAGCAAAAGTAGAAACTTTTAATCCAGGTAACTCTGTAAAAGATAGAATGGCACTAAAAATGATTGAAGATGCAGAAGCAGATGGACGATTAAAACCAGGAGGAACAATCATAGAAGGAACTTCAGGAAATACAGGAATGGGTTTGGCTTTGGCTGCAATCATCAAAGGTTATAAATGTATTTTTGTAATTTCAGACAAGCAGTCTAAAGAAAAAATGGATATTTTACGTGCGGTTGGTGCAGAAGTAATTGTTTGCCCTACAAATGTAGAACCAGAAGATCCTCGTTCATATTATTCAGTTTCTAAACGTTTAGGTAAGGAAACTCCAAATTCTTGGTATGTAAACCAGTATGATAATCCAAGTAATGCTTTAGCACATTATGAGCAAACTGGTCCAGAAATTTGGGAGCAGACAGATGGAAAAATCACGCATTTTGTAGTTGGAGTAGGGACAGGAGGAACCATTTCTGGAACTGCAAAATACTTAAAAGAGCAAAACCCAAATATTAAGATTTGGGGAATAGATACTTATGGTTCAGTATTTAAAAAATATCACGAAACTGGTATTTTTGATGAGAATGAAATTTATCCATACATCACAGAAGGAATAGGAGAGGATATCTTGCCTAAAAATGTAGATTTTTCTTTGATAGATGGATTTACCAAAGTTACTGATAAAGACGCTGCAGTTTATACCAGAAAAATTGCTAAAGAAGAAGGGATTTTTGTGGGTAATTCTGCTGGTTCTGCCATAAAAGGATTATTGCAATTAAAAGAACATTTTACTAAAGATGATGTTGTTGTGGTTTTGTTTCACGACCATGGAAGCAGATATGTAGGGAAAATGTTTAATGATGATTGGATGAGAGAAAGAGGATTTTTGGAAGAAGAGATAACAACTGCTTCAGATTTAATAAAAGGACATCATAATAAACCTTTAGTAACAGCCCAAACTGAAGAATTGGTTTCGCATGCAATTGAAAGGATGAAGGAGTTTAAAATATCTCAAATTCCTGTTAAAGATGTAGATGGTTTTGTAGGTTCTATTGATGAGACAGATTTATTACGTCATTTTATTTCTGATAAAGAAATAGCAGATAAGCCCATAAAAGAAATTATGGGAAAACCTTACCCAATCGTTAAAAAATCTGCAAAAATTGATGCCATTTCTAAATTGATATCAAAAGATAATGATGCTGTTTTGGTTGATTTAGAAAATGGAAATCATCATATTATTACAAAATATGATATTATTAGTGCTATCTAAAAACTTAAAATAATTATAACGAGTTGTTCTTACATTTTAACTTGTTTTTTATGCCAATAAACGAGAATTGTTGGTAGCATTTTTAAATTTGTTTTTATTTGTAGCAGGTTCAATAATAAAAATGTAATTACAAGTTAAGGGGTGTAATTGCATGGAAATATTAAAAATCGTTTAACATTTATTGTTAAACGATTTTTTTATTTTACAAGTATGCCTAATGTTTTAATGACTGTAAATATTGGTAAATTCTTAAATATTTAAATTATTTTAACTCAAAAAAACACATCGTTTTAAAATAACATTTTAACCTAAAACAAATACTATTGGGCGAAAATTATAAATCAATTCCTTATAAATCCTTTTCTTTGAAGTGTATTTGAAAATAATACAAAACTAATTATAAGTTGGGGAATTTATAATATGTAACTATGGGAAATCGTCTAAAATTCATTTTAGGCGATTCCTTTTTTTTAGCACTTTGTTAAATAAAAAAACCATCTCAAAAAGAGATGGTCTTAAATCAACTAATTCAAATAATTTACACAATGAAAACAGTTTACTACGTTGTTTCCATTTTAGTATTTGCAACCTTTGTGCCAAATAATATTTGAATATCTATTTTTTATGATTTTAACAATTTTTTATAAATCCTGGGCGTGTTTATGCGCTTTGTAAGAAGAACGAACTAAAGCACCACTTTCTACATACATAAAGCCCATTTCTAAACCAAGTGTTTCGTATTTCTTAAACTGTTCTGGAGTTATAAATTCTTTTACTGGTAAATGTTTTTTAGTCGGTTGTAAGTATTGACCAATGGTAATAATATCACAATTTACTGCACGTAAATCTTTCATAGTTTGTATTACTTCCTCTTCCTTTTCACCTAAACCAAGCATTAAACCAGTTTTGGTACGCATTCCATTCTCTTTTAAGTATTTTAAAACACCTAAACTTCTATCATATTTTGCTTGAATTCTAACTTCACGAGTCAACCTTCTTACAGTTTCCATATTATGAGAAACTACTTCAGGATGTACTTCAATAATTCTGTCAATCTGTTTTGTGTTTCCTTGAAAATCAGGAATTAAAGTTTCTAAAGTTGTATTTGGGTTTGCTCTGCGAATAGCATCTACAGTTTCTGCCCAAATAATAGAGCCCCCATCTTTTAAATCATCTCTATCTACAGAAGTAATAACAGCGTGTTTAATGCTCATTATTTTTATAGAACGAGCTACTTTTTCTGGTTCATCCCATTCTACAGTTTCTGGTCTTCCTGTTTTTACGCCACAAAATCCGCAAGAACGTGTACAAATATTACCCAAAATCATAAAAGTTGCAGTTCCTTCTCCCCAACATTCACCCATATTTGGGCAGCTTCCACTAGTACAAATGGTATTCAATTTATACTTATCAACTAAACCTCTTAATTCCGTATATTTTTTACCAACAGGTAGTTTTACACGTAGCCATTTTGGTTTTTTTGGTCTTTCAGGAAGTACTACTGATTCTATCGCCATTTTCTATCGAATTTGAAATGCAAATTTACGAAGAAAAGATTTAAATATTCGTTAAAAACCAAATGCTAAATCCTATCAAAAAAACAATACCAACAATACTTAAAATTCGAGTAAATAATTTAGGTTGATGTTCTTTTGGCATGTGCTTTCCTGTTACTAAAACAAAATTCAAAATTGCATAAAAAGGAGCTGTTAAAAATGATAAAATTGTAGCAATTTTTACAAATTTACCCATATCAGCTAAATAAAATTGAAGGATGATAAATGTTCCCACAAACAAGAAAATAATCCAAAACCAATAGCCAAACTTAAATTCCTTATTAAACAATAACTTTGAAGTTCTATTCATTGCTCTTGGAGAAGCATCTAAAGTTGTAATTGTGGTGCTAAACATTGTTGTAAAAGCTGCAATAGCAATAAATATATAAGAGAATTCGCCTAAATTTTTAGTGTAAAGTTGAATCAATTGAGATGCAAAAGCACCACCTTTGTTAGAGAATGTTTCACCAGATTTATACATTACTAAAGCCCCCAAAAGCACAAAACAAATTCCTAAAATAAGTGTACCAATATAACCTACATTAAAATCGAAAATAGCGTCTTTTGGTTTTATTTTAATAAAAGTGTTTTTACTCTTTTCTACTGACCAAATGGAGTGCCAAATAGAAATGTCTAAAGGCGCAGGCATCCAACCTAAAAAAGCAATTAAAAATGTGATTTCCACAGTTCCTGAAGGTAAAATTTGTGAAACATCAAAAGCTTCTTTAGAGCTAAATAGTGCTACAGAAACAGCAATTATGGTACTGATTGTTAAAATAATAATGATGTATTTCATCAAATTATCCAACAATTTATATTTACCTACAATTAAAAATAAAATACTAATAATCATTAAAATACTAGACCATAAAACCAAATTATTCGTAAAACCAAATAATTGAGAAGCTAAACCAGCTGTAACAATAGTTACTGCTGCTTGTATAGTAAACATCGTAGCAAAATTGATAACGTAATAAATGGCTAAAACACCTTTACCTAATTTTTTATAACCATCCAATAAAGTTTCACCAGTTGCAGCTGCATATCTTGGACCAAATTGAAAAAAAGGATATTTAAAAATATGTACCAATAACAATGCCCAAAGCAAACCAAAACCAAATTCAGCTCCTGCTTTTGTAGATTGTACCAAATGCGATACTCCAATAGCAGCTCCTGCAAATAGTAGGCCTGGCCCTAAAGATTGTAAAAATGTTTTTTTCATAATATTATTCTTCAAATTTAATATCTTTTAAGAAATCCAATAAAACTGAATCTTTAACCTTCATATAAACAACATTTCCATTATGATAAACAAAAGTTGTGTCTCCTTTAGTTTCTGAAATGATTTCATTTTTGGGTTCATTATCAAATGGATCATTTTGATTTTCTGAAACTAGACTATAATATATATAGAAACTAAAACAAGAAATAAATATTAAATTAGTAACAATAAATGATTTTAACGCTATTGATTTTTTCTTCAAAAAGAAAAATAAAATTGCCCCAATTGTCCAAAATATAGCAATTAAGAAAGTAAAGAAAACAATTAGATGATGAAAACCAGGAGCGTGAATATAAGGATGCCCATATATAGAGTATATTAACCAAGCTATTGTAAAACCGACTAAATATATTGTCAAAGCTTTTAAAACTCCCTTTTTCATTTTAATTCTTCTTAATAATCTCTGCTAACAACTTTTTAGCACGCAATAATTTTACTTTTACGTTGTTCATAGGTTCATTAATTTGTGTAGAAATTTCTTTATAACTCAATTCTTGAAAATATCGTAATTGAATGACTTCTTGGTATTTAGGTTTTAATTGTTTGATGTCTCTTAACAATTTTGCTAAATTTTGCTCTCTGATTATTTTATCTTCAGGAGTTGGGTTTTCATCAACAACTAAATAGACTTTTTCCTCTTGTTCTTTGGTAGTATTAGTATTGATGGATACTTTTTTCTTACGTAATAAATCAATATGTACATTTTTAGAAATTGTAATTAACCAAGTTTTAAAAACATATTTATCATCAAAAGTATCTATTTTGTCAAAGGCTTTAGAAAAAGTTTGGATGGTAATATCTTCAGCATCATTTTCACTTTTTGTTCTTTTTAACTGATAATTGTAAACATCACTCCAAAAAGTATCTAACAAAAAACGAAACGCAGTTTGATTGCCATTTTTTGCCTTTAAAATATTTGCTGCAATTTTATCTTTTATTTCCAATGATTGGTTTTTGAAATCAAATTAGCACTAAATATACTAATTTGAATCAATAATAAGCCTATTTCCAAGAAAGGTAGTAAAAAGATGAGATAAGGTTCGTTTAATTTTTTGGCTGAAAAACCAATTACAAAATATTGCAATAAGAAATAACCAAGCACAATTGGTAGTATAATTTGCCAAGAGTGTATAAAAAACAATAAAGTTGCAAGAACATAAAACAATACTTTGGTAAACGTAAAGAAATTCAATAAAAAACGATGTTTAAGTTTGTAATGTTTTTTTATTGAATTATTAATTCTCAATTTTTGAATCCATTTTCCAAATGATTTAGGGCTTTCTATTTCTATAAAACTATTTTTTGAAATCGTAAAAGAAATATTTTTTTTAGAAGCAGCATCTTTAATAAATAAATCAGCTTCTCCTATCTTTATTTTCATGTGATTGACAAAACCTTTTGCTTTAAAAAAATCGGATTTAGTATAACCAAAATTAGAATTAAAAGCCATAAAAGGAGCTCCAAATCTGGCAAATGAAAAACATTGAATCGCTTTTAACAGATTTTCAAAACGGATAAAAAGATTTGTAATAGAGTTTACTTTTTTATATTTTTCATAACCCAAAACAATACTCTTAGTTTGTGTAAACTCTTTGCTAATTTCAGCTATCCAAAATTCTGATAGCGCTTTTGAATTAGCATCTATAAATAATAAATGTTCATACTTAGCAGCTTTAATACCAAGAGTTAAGGCGTATTTTTTGCTTCCCCAAAAAGCTTCATTATTAGCAACATCGATAACTTTAATGTTTTTATTTTTTGAGGCAAAATTTTCCATAACATTTAAAGAAGTATCTGTTGATGCGTTATTGATAATAACAATCTCAAATTTTGGGTAGTTTTGAGCCAAAATGCGAGGTAAGTATTTTTCTAAATCTACAGCATTATTTTTTACAAAAATAATAACAGATATAGGAGGCTGTTTTATGTTGTTTTTTTCTTTTTTGGATTTAAAAAGAAAAGCAGAAAAGATAATGTAATAAACGATTTGAATACTTGTAACAGCTACAAAAAAGTAGAAAATTACAGATAGAATCATTGACTAAAAAAAAGATTAGTTATGTTGAGGTTCAGCACAAGAATCAAACTGATCTGGTGTTTTTCCACAAAATCCACAAGCTTCTCCACTTTCATTTAACATAGGATTTTGACTTGCACAAGTACCAGCAAATTCACCATCTTTTTTTGCCCAAATCTTAATCGCAATTCCTAGTACAGCAAGTGCTAATAAGCCTAAAGTAAGTAATAATAATTTCATAATAAATGATTCTTATGCAAAGATACATATTCTATACTGTCTATAAAAAGTATGTGCTAATAATTTATTAAGTGACTTTTCTTATATTTAAGTGTCATAAAACTATCATATCAACTAATATTAATTAACTAAACATTTTACATTATGAAAAAATATTTTGCTGAATTATTTGGAACTTTCTGGCTCGTTTTTGGTGGTTGTGGAAGCGCAATTTTTGCTGCTGGATACCCAGAGTTAGGAATCGGATTTGTTGGAGTTTCCCTAGCTTTTGGTTTAACAGTATTGACAATGGCTTATGCAGTGGGTCACATTTCTGGAGGACATTTTAACCCTGCAGTTTCTTTTGGACTTTGGGTTGGAGGCAAGTTTTCTGCCAAAGAATTAATACCATATATTGCTTCTCAATTAATAGGAGCTGTATTGGCTGCAGCTGCTTTGTACTTAATTGTTTCAGGGAAATCTGGTTTTGAATCTATAGGAGGTTTTGCAGCTAATGGTTATGCAGAATTATCTCCTGATGGATATTCTATGCAATCTGCTTTTATTGCTGAATTTTTGTTAACCATGTTTTTCTTATTAATCATTTTAGGAAGTACAAATGAAAGAGCACCTAAAGGATTTGCGCCAATAGCAATTGGTTTAGGGTTAACGTTGATTCATTTAATTAGTATTCCAATCACAAACACTTCTGTAAACCCTGCACGTTCTATGAGTCAGGCAATTTTTGCAGGAGGAGAGTATTTAACGCAATCTTGGCTGTTTTGGGTAGCTCCAATAGCAGGTGCTATAGTTGCTGGGTTTATTCATAAAGCATTGTTTGATAAAGAATAGGTTTTCTTTTAAAGACATAATTATAGAACCAGATAAAATCAATTTTATCTGGTTTTTTTGTATGTTTACTTTTTTTGAAAATTATTTTGAGCGAACAAGATTTTATAGAAAAACTAAAACAAGGAAAACAAACTGCATTTAGTCAACTTTTAGATGATTATCAGCAGAAGGTATTTGGTACTTGTATTTCGTTTGTACCTAATAAAGAAGATGCAGAAGATATTGCTCAGGAAGTTTTTTTAGAAGTTTTTAAATCAATTTCAAAATTTAAAGGAGATGCTAAACTCTCTACTTGGATTTATAGAATTGCAACTAATAAATGCCTTGAATTTATAAGAAAGAAAAATACCAAAAAGCGTTTTGCGTTTATGCAAACTATTTTGGGGAATGAAATTCCTATTGATAAAACCAACTATTTTACGGAGTTTAATCATCCTGGAATTGTTCTAGAAAATAAAGAGAAATCAGCTACTATTTTTAAAGCAATTAATACATTACCAGAATCTCAGAGAGTAATATTTACATTGGCTAAAATTGATGGCAAAAGCTATCAAGAAATTGTAGAAATTACTGGTAAAAGTTTATCTTCAGTAGAATCTGTAATGTTTAGGGCTAAGAAGTCTTTGAAAGAAAAATTAGCTAATTTTTATAAAAATAATTAATATTAATTATTTGATTATTAATGAACTAAAAAATAAAGTAAAACAAACGCAAGTTTTTAAAATAGAAAGCATCTAAATAATTGTAAAATTATTTTATCAAACCTAAAAGAAGATGAAATCAAAAGAACAAGTAGAACAAAATGTAGCAGATACTTTTAAAGTATTAGATGCTATAGAGGAAGTAAAAGTAAATCATTTTTTCAAGCATAAAGTTTTACAACAATTAGAAAATGTAAAAGAAGAAAAACCAAAAGTTTTAACTTGGTTTACACCTCAATTACAATTGGCTACTTTAAGTGTTATGCTATTAATAAATTTAAGTACATTTTTTTATGTGTATTCTTCTCAAAATGAAACTTCTGAAGTTACTTTAGAAAATTTTGCAAAAGAATATGCATTACAATCAGAAACGAACTCCATTTTAAATTAAACTTATGAAACCAAAATTACTTCCATTATCATTAGCGGCACTTATTTTGTTAAATGTAGTTTTAATTTTTATGTTGATTAAAAAGCCACATCAAAATAAAGCCCATCATCCAGAAAGAGATTTTTTGACAGAACAACTCCAGTTCTCTGAAGATCAAAAAGAAAAATTTATTCAATTAGATGAAATTCATAAAGAAAAAATGAGAAGTCTATCTCATAGAATAAGCGAACAAAAAGATATATTATTTAACTCTTTTAACAATGAAAATATAAATATTGATTCTTTGGCTAAGATTAGCGGAAGCTTAGAAGCACAAAAAGAATTAGAAGTTTTTCATTTCTTTAAAAAAGTTAGAAAAATCTGTTCTAAAGAGCAAAAAGTAAAATTTGATAAAATCATCAATAGTGCCTTAAAAGGTGGTGGTTCTAGACCACCAAGAAATAATGGGAATCATCCTCCAAGAGAAGGAGGTATGCCTCCACCTCCAAGATAATGGTTGTGGTTTTGTTTTTTTGTCAGTTTATTTTTCATAAATATTAAGCTTCATTATTCATTTAATGAAGCTTTTTTTGTTAAAGTAAAGTTAACAGCACAAGTTTTTGAAAACAACAGCATCTTAATAGGTATAACATTAAAAATTTATAAAAATGAAAAAAATAATTTTCACTATTGGATTAGGAATTTTAGCATCTATTAGTATAAATGCGCAAGAAGATAATAATGATAAAGAAAGAAGAAAAGGACCACCATCAATCAAACAAATATTTAAAGATTTAGATACAAATGAAGATGGCAAAATTTCTCTGAAAGAAGTAAAAGGACCTTTAAAAAAAGACTTTAAAAAAATAGATTTAAATGAAGATGGATTTATCACTAAAGAAGAATTAAAAAAAGCACCAAAACCAAAAAGACCAGAAAGAAGAGAGAATTAAAAAATCAGAGCAAGTTTTTTTTAATAGTAGCATCTAAATAGTTGATAACTAATTTAAATTTAAAAATATGAAAACCAAATCAATAAGAATTACTGCCTTTTTAACACTTTTTTTTATAGCTATTATTTCTTGTGGATCAGATAATGAAGAAGATAATGACCCAGTTTCTTCAGAAGAAGTAGCTACAGAATTACATACTGCGTTTACTGAATTTGATGCAGATGAAACAACAATTTATATATCAGGTTCTAATTTTGTTATTGAAACTACAGGATTACCAAATCATACAACACCCTATTGGAGTGAAAGTCATCCTTTATATGTTGCTCCAACAGTAACAAGTAAAAGATCAATGACACCTACAAGAATTGATACTTCTGGGAGAGATTTATCAGGCTCTTTAACAGTTTCTGCATCTTCAACAAAAGCGAATTCTTCAACTTCAACAAGTTTAGGTGCTATTGGTATAGCTGTAAGTGGAGCATATATTTATAACGATCAAGAAGGAAATGGACCTTTAGATGGAGCAGCAGGAAGTTTGGATTATGCAGGAGCACATATTGGACCTTCTCAATATCATTATCACTTAGAGCCTTTAGCTTTTACTGATGATGATGAAAAATTAGTTGGTATTATTGCTGATGGTTTTTTTCTGTATGGTAGAAAATGTAATTCTACAGGCACATATCCAACAGATTTAGATACATCTGGTGGTCATACAAGTACAACGCAACATACAACTAAAGCTGAATATCATTATCATATCATTAACGATTTGTATACGACAACAGGAAGGTATTTAGCTTTTGCAGGACCATATCAAGGTACACCAAATGCAATTAATTAAATATTATATAGTATTTTTTTTAGTTTTTGGAGCTTGTAAAAACCAACTATCTAATAGCGACACTATTTTATCTGCAAAAGCAATAAGTAAAAATCTTTTTGTAGATAAAAAAGAATTAAAACTAAATCCAGCAAATGGAGAGTGGTTATATAAAAATGTGCTTTTTACAGGTTTTGGTTTTAAACTTTATAAAAATGATAGTTTGTTAGAAAAAACTACGTTTTACAAAGGCAAAAGAGAAGGAGAAGATTTTAAATATTTTGAAAATGGTACTTTAAAAAGACAAGCTTTTTATGTTGATAATAAGCTACATGGAAAAAAACTAAATTACGATAGCAATGGTGTTTTAATTTCAGAATCAAATTATTTGTTTGGAAAAAAACATGGAATTCAAAAAGTATGGTATGCAAATGGGCAACTGGCTAAAATGAGAAACTTATTTGAAGGTAAAGAAAAAGGCTTGCAAAAAGCTTGGTTGCAAAATGGAACACTTTATGTAAATTATGAAGCAAAAAATGGAAGGGTTTTTGGGATGAAAAGAGCAAATTTATGCTATCAATTAAAAAATGAGAAAATTGAAGAACGTAAAAAAATATAGTTTTATAGTCTTGGCAATTCTGTTTTTTATTGGATGTAAAAAAGCTAAAAAACAAGATGTTACAAGCAGGGTAAATGAATTACCATATTACAATGAAGCATCTTTCACTCCAAAATGGATAGCATCAAATTCTGAGAAATTAAAAAGTTTTCACAAAATTCCTGATTTTAGTTTAACAAATCAGAATGGAGATAATATTACCCATAAAACTTTTGAAAATAAGATTTATGTAACCGATTTTTTCTTCACAACTTGCCCAGGTATTTGTCCTATGATGACCAAAAACATGAACCTTGTGCAAGAAGCTTTTAAAAATGATGATTCAATTTTAATGCTTTCACATTCAGTTACACCAACAAAAGATTCTGTTCTGCAATTAAAAAAATATGCACTAGAAAAAAATATTGGTAAAAATTGGCATTTGGTTACAGGTAATAAAAAAGAAATTTACAATTTAGGAAGAAAATGGTATTTCGTTGAAGAAAATTTAGGAGAACCAAAAGGTATTGATGATTTTTTGCATACAGAAAATTTTATCCTGATAGATACTAATAAACATATAAGAGGAATCTACAATGGATTAAACAAAAATTCGGTTAAACAACTTATAGCTGATATTAAAACTTTGAAAAACGAATAGGTAGAAATTATGGTTGATTTTTGAAAAGGCTTCTTATGTAATATGGGAAGTCTTTTTTTTATGCTATGAATCAGGTGTTTAGAATGTTGTTTGTTAAATAAAAGTTAATGAGCACAAGTTTTTTTGTTGACTTTCATCTAAAGAACTTATAAATCAATTAAACTAAAAGTAAATAATTATGAGAAATTTGAAAGTCATACTTTTTGTATCAGCAATATTACTAACTCTTTGCTCTTGTTCCAAAGATGATGTAATGGATCAAATAGAAGAAGAGGTAATAGACAACACAGACAACACAGATAACACCGATAATACAGGTAATGATGATGATACAAATTTTGTAGCTACAGATTGGACTACTGCCACCCACACTAAAGATGTAGATCCAAATATTGCTGAGGTTTTTGAAGACAATACTGTAAAACGTTTAGACTTTGTAATTACTGCAGAGCGTTGGCAAAGTATGTTAGATGATATGACAAGTACTTATGGGACTTTTGGCTCTGGAGGAGGTCCAGGAGGTGGAGGTCCAGGAGGTGGATTAGCAGAAGTAGATGAAGATCCAATTTTTGTTCCTGGAGAAGTTTTTTATGAAGGAAAACAATGGTATAGAGTAGGCTTACGTTTTAAAGGAAATTCTAGCCTACAGTCTAGTTGGAGAAATGGTATTTTAAAATTATCATTTAAATTGGATTTTGATGAATTCGAAGACGATTATCCTCAGATAAATAACCAACGTTTTTATGGTATAAAAAAATTAAGTCTAAAAAACAACTATGATGATAAATCTTTCTTAAGAGAAAAAGTAGCAGGTGATGTTTTCAGAAACGCAGGTTTAGCAGGTCCTCATACTGCCTTTTACACACTTTATGTAGATCATGGAGATGGACCAAAATATTTTGGATTGTATACTTTAGTAGAAGAGGTAGATGGTTCTGTTTTAGATACCCAATTTTCTGATGATAATGGAAATTTGTATAAACCAGATGGAGATGCAGCTACTTTTGCAGCAGGAACATATGATGAAGATGAATATGTAAAAAAGAATAATGAAGACGAAGCAGATTTTTCAGATGTTTCTAGTTTACTATCAATTTTACATGACAATTCTAGAACTTCAGATCCTTCAGCTTGGAGAGCTAGTTTAGAATCTATTTTTGATACAGATGTTTTTTTGAAATATTTAGCTGTAAATACTGTAATTCAAAATTGGGATACTTATGGAAGAATGACTCATAATTATTTTATGTATAATAATCCAGATACAAACAAGTTGACTTGGATTCCTTGGGATAATAATGAAGCCTTACAAACAGGAAAAAGAGGAGGTTCTCATGCTTTAGATTTCTCTGGATTAAATGCTTCAGAATGGCCTTTGATTGGTTATTTATATCAAGATAGTGTATACAAAGCAAAATATGATGGATATGTGCAAGAAGTGATAGCTGGTGCTTTTAATGAAACCACGATACAATCTTTATACGATTCTTATGCTGCGTTAGTACAACAATATGCTACTTCAGAAGTTTCAGGTTATACATTTTTGAGAAATAGTTCAGAATTTCAGTCAGCAGTAAATCAATTAAAATCACATGTTAGTTCTAGAAAAACTGCAGTAGAAAGTTATTTAGACTAAAAAATAGTTGGGGGGTAATTATTGAAAAGCTTTATAAGAAATTATGAAGCTTTTTCATCAAATTAAGAACAAGTTTTTCTAAAGAATTGCATCTAAACCTTAGTATAAATTCATAAACAATAAGTTGTTAAAGAAATGATGAATGATATTGAATTTTTGGTAAATAAGTTTTCTACTATTTCTTTAAATGAAATGAATAGTGTGGCTTTAATGAAAAGAACTGATACAAAGTTTGTAATAAATAATACTCAATTAATTGCTGTTTTAGAAAACATAAAAGAGGAATATAAAGTGTTAGAAATTAATGAGAATAGAATTATGAGTTATTCATCATTATATTTTGATACAGCTGAAAATAAGTTCTATAAAGACCATCATAATGGAAAAAACAATCGCACTAAAATAAGACAAAGAAAATATATTGATTCTAACCTTTGTTTTTTAGAGATTAAACAAAAAAACGGAAAAGGAGAAACTAATAAAACGAGAATAGCTGTTAAAGAATTTGAAGAAAACTTAACCAATTCATCAAGACTTTTTATTGCTAAAACTACAAACCAAGACTACAAATTAACGCCTAGTTTATGGAATAGTTTCAATAGAATAACACTCGTTAATATACAAAGTAAGGAAAGAGTAACATTAGATTTGAACCTGTCTTACAAAATGAATGATGCAGAAAAAAACTTTGAAAACTTAGTCGTTGTAGAAGTAAAACAAGAACGATTTAATAGAAAATCTAAAATTGTAAAAGCATTAAGAACAATTAAACAGCATCCATATAGTATAAGTAAATATTGTATTGGTATGATCAGTTTATATAATGATTTAAAGTACAATGTTTTTAAGAAAAAACTAATAAAAATAAATAATACAATAGCATAATATGGAGTTTTTAGACATCCCAATTTTTGATGACGATTTTTTTAAAATGTCATTTCGATTTATAATCAACTTAATTTTTTTAACTCTAATTATACGTTGGTTATATTACACGTCTACAAAACGTAAGGACTATCTTTTTACTTTTTATATGATAAGTTTTATCGTGTTTTTTCTTTGTTTTACCCTCAAAAAGTTTGAGTTAGATATTGGAATGGCATTAGGACTTTTTGCCATCTTTGGAATAATAAGATACAGAACTGATGCCATAAATATAAAAGAAATGACCTATTTGTTTGTGGTTATTGGAGTGTCTGTAATGAACTCATTAGCCAATAAAAAGATGAGTTATTCAGAAATTATTTTAGCGAATACTGTAATTGTTATTTCAATTGCCATTATTGAAAAAGTTTGGCATTTAAAACATGAAGTCACCAAAGAAATAGTTTATGAAAACATTGATAATATCAAGCCTGAAAACTATCATTTATTAAAAGAAGATTTAGAAGTAAGAACAGGTTTAGCAATCAATAATATCACAATAGGTAATGTAGATTTTTTAAGAGATACAGCCATCTTAACGATTTTTTATTATAACAGAAAATAAAAATATGAACTCAATTAAAATAATGAAACTCCAATTTAAAAGCATCGTTTTATTTAGCTTATTACTATTGTCTACTGTAAATTATGGGCAAACTGAAGGTGAAAAAGATTGGGCTTCTTGGAATACTATAGGAATAGAATACAAGCTAAATGATAAATGGAGTTTTGGCTTAGAAGAACAATTTAGATTAAAAGAAAATTTTACTGCAGTTGATAATTTTTTTACTCAGTTAAGTGCAGACTATGAAATCTTTAAAAACTTCGAAATTGGTGTTGGGTTGAGATATATCAGAGAAAATGATAATAAAGGGAATATACAAGGTTATGAAGATCACTTTAGATTTCAGTTTGATGCGAAGTATAAATATAAAATCAAGCATTTTAAAATAGGATTTAGATTACGCTATCAAAATAAAAATGAATTGGGTATTTCTTATGATGAAGGAGATTTTCCAAATCAAAATATACGTTTTAAAACTTCTGTAGCTTATAATTTTAAAGATTGGAGCTTAGATCCAAAGTTTTCTGCAGAAATTTTTAATCGTTTTCAAGAAGGAAAAGAGAATGGTTTTAACAAGTACAGATTGACATTAGGTACAGATTATAAAATAAAGAATTTTGGTAAAATAGGTGTCTTTTATAGGTATGAAAAAGATTTAAATGTAGATGCTCCAGATGTTACTAATATTCTTGGGCTAAAGTATATTTATTCTTTTAAAAATAAATAAAATAGTAGTTTGGTTAATTTTAAAAGGCTTCTTACTTGGCTTGAGTAGGAAGTCTTTTTTATTCAATAATATTCACTTCAATTTCTAAAGAAATTCCAAATTTAGCTAAAATAGTTTCTTGTATTTTTTGAGCCAATTGGTGAATTTCTTTTCCTGAAGCATTTCCATAATTTACCAAAACCAAGGCTTGTTTTTCGTGAACTCCATATTCCCCAAGACGTTTTCCTTTAAAACCAGCTTTTTCTATTAACCAACCAGCAGGAACTTTGACTTGAGATTTCTCGACTCCGCTCGAAATGACAGGATAACTTGGAATATTAGGATACTCTTTTTGTAATTCTAAAAACTGAGCTATAGAAATCACAGGGTTTTTAAAAAAACTACCACTGTTTCCTATTTCTTTTGGATCTGGTAATTTCGATTTCCGAATACTAATTACAGCATCAGAAATATCTTTTAAAGCAGGTTTTTCTATACATTTTGAAGCTAATTCAGTTTCAATAGCACCATAAGAAGTATTCAGATTATGTTCACCTTTAGTCAACTGAAAACTTACTGAAGTAATAATATATTTCCCTTTTACTTCTTTTTTGAAAATTGAATTTCTATATCCAAAATTACACTCTTTATTAGAAAAAGACACCAATTTTTGAGTCTCAATTTCAATAGCTTCTACTTTTGTAATCGTGTCTTTAACTTCAACACCGTAAGCTCCAATATTCTGTATTGGGCAAGTACCTACATTGCCAGGGATTAAAGACAAATTTTCAATTCCGCCATAATTTTGAGACACACACCACAACACAAATTCGTGCCAATTTTCTCCTGCGTTTACGGTTAGGTATATGTCATTGTTGTCTTCTCTATCAATAGAAATCCCTTTAATATCTATATGTACTACCAATTTTTCAATATTATTGGTAAGCAACATATTACTACCACCAGAAATTAAGAAAATATCTTTTTCAATTTTTAAAATTTGTTGTAATTGATAAACAGAATCAATAGAGATAAAACGTTTTGCAGTAACATCTATACCAAAAGTATTGTGTTTTTTGAGTGATATGTTTTGTTGGATTGTCATTTTATACTGTTAAAAAGTAAAAAATATACTTTTTAATTTATTCTTTTTTTAGGTATGTTTTTGAAGTATTAAAATTAGTGATAAATCATGAATCAAGAAAATTCAGTATCATTTTTTAATAACAACTTTATGGAGATTCTATTTGTTTTATGCGGATGTTGCCTACAGTAATTTTTGAACCTAGAATATGTTTTTCAAATCCTGACGTCCAACAATACTCATAATTTCTACAATTTCATTGTTGACTCTGTAATATATATTGTCAGAACCACAAGGACAATGTCTATAGTTTGCTTTTATAAAGTTAACCGATTCAAAAGAGAAAGGTCGTTCAGCTATGATTTCAAAGTATTCAAAGAATGATTCGAAATATTTGTCGGCTTGTGCAATTCCAAATTTCTTAACTCCAAAATGGTGAATTCTTATAAGGTCTTCTTTCGCAGAATTACTCAGCTTATATTTAGCCATTAAGCAAAGATTTTGATTGAGCCAAGATTTGTTCTTTACTGTCATTCGTAAAACCGCTATTCTCAGCTTTTTCTAGCTTAGAGCTTATCCAATCAATTTGTCTTTGTTGTTTCCTAGCTTGTCTAATTAAGTCGTTTACAAGTTCGCTTTTACTTGAATACTCGTGATTATCTACCTGAGATTTTAACCATTCGTCGTTTGGTTGTGTAAATGAAATACTTTGTCTTGCCATAATTTCTGTTTTGATGTAAAAGTACACCAATTATGAATCATACACATAAGAAAATGATATTTTTCTTTGGACAATTTAATTGGCTTAATTCCAAAATAATATTCATTTCGCTCTTCTTCGGTAGAATTGTTCCAAGAATATTCATCATTTAGTTTTTTCTTTTGAAGTTAACTTTGAGATATTCCCTTAATGTTTATTAATAAACAAAATAGTATTAGTGAAAATTTGTAAAAATTCATTTGTTTTTTCATAAGTGACTATCATTAATTGATGAATTTTTAGTCAACCTATTTCAGGAAAGTAAAATATAACAAATAGAATTTGAAATAATTACTCCTCCTTAGAATGCTCAGAATAGGTTCTCCATTTTTCTAAACAATCTTTTATATCATTAGGAACTTCAGAATTAAATTGCATAAATTCTCCTGTTGATGGATGCGTAAAACCCAAGGTTTTAGCATGTAAAGCTTGTCTTGGTAAAACTTTAAAACAGTTGTGTACAAACTGCTTGTATTTGGTGAAAGTGGTGCCTTTTAAAATATCATTTCCTCCATATCTTTCATCATTAAAAAGCGTATGACCAATATGTTTAAAATGCGCTCTAATTTGGTGAGTTCTTCCTGTTTCTAATTTACATTGTACCAAAGTAACATAAGTTAAACGTTCTAAAACTTTAAAATGCGTTACAGCGTGTTTTCCAAAATCACCTTCAGGAAAAACTGTCATTTGCAAACGGTTTTTTAAACTACGCCCAATATTTCCTTCAATTCTACCTTCATCTTCTTCAATATTGCCCCAAACCAAAGCATAATACAAACGTTCTGTAGTTCTGTCAAAAAACTGTTTTGATAAATGTGCTAAAGCAAATTCAGTTTTTGCAACCACTAATAAACCACTAGTGTCTTTATCAATTCTATGCACCAAACCTGGTCTTTCATTAGAATTTGTAGGTAAGTTTTCTATGTGATGCATTAATCCATTTACTAAAGTACCAGAATAATTTCCATGTCCTGGATGCACAACCATTCCTGCAGGTTTATTCACCACAATAACAGTATCATCTTCATAAACAATGTCTAAAGGAATATCTTCAGCTACTAATTCGTTTTCCTCTGGTGGATAAGCCAAAACAACCTTTACAACATCATTTGGTTTAACTTTATGGTTCGATTTTACAGCAATTTCATTCACCAAAACATTACCAGCTTTAGCAGCATGTTGTACTTTGTTTCTAGTAGCATTTTCAATGAAGTTCATTAAAAATTTATCAACTCGTAAAGGTTTTTGACCAGCATCAGCAGTAAAACTGTAATGCTCGTACAAATCATCATTTTCAGACTCTATATTTTGGTTTTCTTTCAACTTTTTTTAGTTTTTAACTTCCAACTTCCAACTTCCAACTTCCAACTTCCAACTTCCAACTTCCAACTTCCAACTTCCTACCTTTTCCCATCACCCAAAACCAACTCAATAATTGAATTTTTAGGCAACTTATCATTAGGATTTAAAATTTTTCCTTTGTGTCTTAGGCCTCTTACAACATCTTTTCCAATGTCTCTAACATACGTATAATCAGTACCTACAATAAAACCAATTGCAGACAGTTCAGATTCAGCTTGCCTTTTTGTACGTCCATTTAAATCAGGAATCGTAATATCTCTGTATTTAGAAGGATTTAAAGTCAAGTAAATTTTACGCTTTTCTTTCACAAAATCACCAGCTTCAGGACTTTGTTCTATAACCGATTTTTTAGGATAAGTTGGGTTGTAGCTTGCACTATCTATTACTTTAAAATCTAAGTTTAACTCTTTTAGTTTTCGTTCAGCTTCTACAATAGTAATTTTATGTAAATCAGGAACTTGTATTTTTTGATCGTGATTGGTAGTGATATTCAACCAAAATTTTAAAATAAAAAAAAGAACAAATAACCCTATAACTGCAATAGTAATTTGTTTAAAAAAGGACTTGCTTTTTAAAAACTTAAAAATACTCATAGATTGTTTTTTGATAGATGCACAAATATATAAAAACTAAACGTTGCAGTTTCTATTTATATTTTGATAAATTTGTTTAAATAATAGAATTTGATGAAAAAAAATATAGCTATTATTATGGGAGGCTATTCATCTGAAACTTCCATATCAATAAAAAGCGGAAATGTTGTGTATCAGAATTTAGATCACAACACCTATAATATTTTTAGAGTACACATTTTAAAGGACAAATGGGTATGTGTAGCAGATGATTTTACTGAACACCAAATAAATAGAGAAGATTTTTCTGTTCATATTAAAAATCGAAGAATAACTTTTGATTGTGTTTTTAATGCTATTCATGGTCATCCAGGAGAAAATGGAATGATTTTAGCTTATCTAGAATTACTAAATATACCTCATACTTCTGCACCTTCTTATCAAATGGCACTTACTTTTAATAAGAGAGATACCTTAAGTGTTGTTAAAGATTATGGGATAAAAACAGCCACTTCTATTTATTTAAACCAAGGGGATCCTATAGATACAGAAGCTATTGTTGAAAAAGTGGGGTTGCCTTGTTTTATAAAACCAAATAATGCTGGTTCTAGTTATGGTATTTCCAAAGCATATACAAAAGAAGAAATAGAAGTGGGTATAGAAAAAGCCTACAAAGAAG
>CBFHKA010000040.1:0-102345 GCA_965656305.1 Polaribacter sp.
ATTACTTTAAAGTAGTTGTTAAAGATGATAAAGGAGGAGTTAGTGTAGGGCAAGTTTGGAGTTTTACCACAAAGTAGTAAAACAAACCTTACTTTAGATAAAATTATAAATAGTATTATTTGAAAAAATATGATTAAAAAAAGCTACTTTCTTTTTGTAATTGCATTAGGAATTTTAAACGTTCTAAGTGCACAACAAAAAGAAGCGCCATCATGGGTAGATTTTGCAGAAAAAAAGCTAACAGGAAATTTAGCAGAAGCAACATTAAACGACTTTTCATATACAGGTTATCAGTTTTCTGAAAAAGAACTGCCAGATGTATCAGGTTGGAATACAATAAGTGTAACCGATTATGGAGCCATACCAGATGATACAGGTTATGATGATATAGGTATCCAATCAGCTATTAATGCAGCAGAGGCTAGTAATCAACCAACAGTAGTTTTTTTTCCAGCAGGAAAGTATATTGTTTCCAGTCAAACCACAAAAACACAACCTATTGTTATTAGCGGTAGTAATATTGTACTAAAGGGAGCTGGAGCTGGAGCTGGAGGCACAGAGATATATGCAGATAAATTTAATGAAAATAAATTTGGTAGTGGTTCAACGCACTATCGCTTTATGTTTAAACCATCCAATACAGATTCAAATGATATTACGCAAGTAACTGCAGAGATAAAAAAGGGTGATTTTGAAGTTCAGGTTGCAAGTACTGCTAATCTATCAGTTGGTCAATATGTAGATTTATTTCAAAAAACAACAGATAATCTAGAGGCAAATATGCCTGGATTAACACCCAATACAAGATGGGATATCATTATTAGAGATGGTATTCGTCCTTTTGAAAAGCATTTAATCACAAATATTACAGGAAATAAAGTAACCTTCAAAAATCCTGTTCAACTAAATATGCCTGTGTCTTCTACAACAGTACTTAAAACTTTTCAAACCATAGAAGAAGTTGGGGTAGAAGATATATTATTTACAAGTGGTTGGAAAGATTATCCTGAAAACTTTGTACACCATGCTAATGATATCGTAGATTATGCTTGGCAAGCTTTATTTTTTACAAATGTTGCTAATGGATGGATTAAAAATTGTCATTTTAAAGATTGGAATGAGTGTATTTTTATAGATAGAAGTATGGCTGTTACAGTTAAAGATATTGAAATATCTGGTAAAAGAGGCCATACTAGTTATTTCTCAAGATATAGTTATGGTGTATTATTTGAAAATTGTTTTGATAATGCAGATCAAGGTCTTAGTAATGGTAGAAAAGGTATGTTGCATGGGCCAGGAATGCGTTGGAGTACTACAAGTTCAGTTTTTGTAAATTGCCCTATGCAACCCGATCAATCAATCGATTGCCATGGGTCTCACCCCTATGCCAATTTATTGGATAATATTCAGGGAGGAAAGCTTCTTGGTAATGGAGGAGCAGAACGATCTTATCCAAATAGTGGTCCTTATTTAACTTTTTGGAATTTTAAGCATGATGCTCATTTTACCAGTAGGCTCTACGACTTTTGGTTTATATCTAATACAACACAAAGAAGAACCCATACTTTTCCGAACCCTATTTTTGTTGGTTTTCAACCTGGTCCAGGAGAGAATAATATAAGATTTCAAAATGAAGGTCTAGACGAGTTGCGTGGCGAACAGGTATATCCAAACTCATTATTTGATGCACAATTTCAGTTACGTATGTATGGTGGTTATATGTCTGCATCTTCATCAAAAAATAATTTTGAAGCTAAATTTGCCAATGACAAAAAAAATAATACATTTTGGGAGTCTGAAGGTGTTGGTTCAGGAGAATGGTTAATGCTAGATTTAGGTATTGATAAAACATTAAATGAAATAACCATATCAGAGCAATCAACTAAAATTAAAGATTGGAAATTAGAATATTGGGATACTACAGAATGGAAAGAATTGGTCACAGGAACTGAAATAGGTAATAAAAAAAATATTTCTTTTAACATTGTTAATACACGCAAGCTTCGGTTTAATATAATAAATATGCTTCCAGGACAAGAATCTGCTTCTGCATCTATTGTAGATTTTGAAATCGGGTCAGGAGAATTTTTACTAGCGTCAGACAATTTTACAATTCAGGCTTTAGGAGAAACCTGTAAAGACAAGAACAATGGAAAGGTAGTTATAAATGGGACAGCAACTCATAACTATATCGCAACAATTAATGGTGTTGATTATGAGTTTGATAAAGATAAAACCATAGAGGGCTTACCACCTGGAAACTATGATTTATGTATTGCCGTTGTTGATGAAGATTATAAACAATGTTACCAATTATCTATAGCATCAGGAGTAACTTTATCAGCTAGAATAAGTGTAAGTAAGAAATCTGCATCTGTCTCTATTGCAACAGGACAAGCACCTTATAAGGTGTTTAAGAACGGAGTACAAATATTAGAGACCAATCAGTCTAATTTTTCAATAGATGTCAATCATGGAGATACGATTCAACTAAAGAGCAAAGATGCTTGTCAAGGAGAAATGTTAAAAACCATCAATTTATTAGAAGATATAAAAGCATACCCAAATCCATCAAAAGGTTTGTTTGAACTGTATATTCCAAATGATATAGAAGAAATAGGAATAGAATTATACGACATACAATCCAGATTGATAGTTTCAAAAGTTTATCAAGTCAGAAACGGAAATGTAGCAATAGATATTAAAGATAAGCCAAGTGGAGTTTATTTTGCAAAGATAAATTCAAAGAGTCCAGTATTTGTTAAATTAATAAAGAAATAAGATGAAGAAGCCGTATTTAATTACACTAGTAATCGTAATATTAACAATGATTTCTTGTGGTGGTGGTGGAAGCGCATCAGAAGCAGAAGAAGAGCTAGATGTTAATACAGCACCAACCATTCCTAGCCAAGTATATCCATTAAACAATACTGTTTGTATAGATAATAATATCATATTTGAATGGAATGCCTCCACAGATGCAGAAGGAAATAGAATCTCTTATAAGATAGAAATTTCAGAAAACAGTTCATTTTCACCTATATTAGAGACGCAAACAAGTTTTTCGGAATCTAAATTAATTACCTTAATAAAAGGAAAGTCATTTTACTGGCGTATTAAAGCGATAGATAGTCAATCAGCAGAAAGTGATTATTCTGCAGTTAGTCAATTTTTAACAGAGGGAGATGGGGTTTCTAACCATTTACCATTTGCCCCAACTTTAGTAGCACCAGAATTGAATGCTGAAATAGATGGCACAAGCACCACTTTAAGTTGGTCAGCGTCAGATATTGATGGAGATACGTTAACATATGATGTGTATTTAGATACCAATGAAGATCCAACTACTTTGGTTTCAGAAAACCTGTCAGAAACTACATTTAATGCAACTAACTTAACAGCAGCATCTACTTATTACTTTAAAGTAGTTGTTAAAGATGATAAAGGAGGAGTTAGTGTAGGGCAAGTTTGGAGTTTTACCACAAAGTAGTAAAACAAACCTTACTTTAGATAAAATTATAAATAGTATTACTTGAAAAAATAGGATTAAAAAAAGCTACTTTCTTTTTGTAATTGCATTAGGAATTTTTATAGATATAATTTAATTCAAAAAAAATGGTAGACTTTATTATTGTTATCAATATGATATTTTTCAGAACAACTTAACATCATATTTTATAATTAAACATAAAAGTAAAGTTTACACTTTATTAACGACCAAACCTTAAGTTAATAATACTTATAAAATACAAATAGATATGTTAAAAAAACACTTCCTTTCAAAAATAAATATTAAAGTAATTTTTTTGTTCGTTGTATTTTTAATTTCAAATAGTGCTTTATCTCAAGTGAAATTTGAAAAAGAAGTAAAAATTTCTGACATAGGTTTGCATTTTAATGGATCTAAAGTAACAAGTGGAGCTTCTAATACAGGAGTTAACGCACCCTATGATTATTTTTTCGGAAGAAACATTTCTGCACATGGAGACTGTATAACTTCATATGGAGACTATGTTTTTGTAACATGGTATAAAGGAGATAAAGCCGTAAGAAATGTAATGTTAACACGTTATAATACGAAAACGAATACTTCAGTAACGCTAGAGTTTCCTCATAGGCATACTGGATATCAGAACAGATGGTGGATAGGTGAATCTCATAACACAATTGCAGTTGGTGTTAGTCCTTTAGATGGTACAATACATTTGTTATATGATATGCATTCTTATAGTAGAACAAGACCCTCAGATGGTAGTTTGAGTAATGATTATTTTAGATACTCTTATTCTGTGAAAAGTGCAGCTTCAATATCAGATGAAGAATTTACTTTAGATAAATTTGTTAAGAATTCTACAGGAGGATATAAACATTTAAGTTTAAATGGAGGTGTAGATTATAATAATTTTTCAGCGTTAACTTATCCAAAATTTTTTACAAACGATTCTGGAGATTTATTTATGTATATGCGTGAAGGAGGTAATAATAATGGAGCTTATAAGTTCTCTAAATATAATGCTAGTAGTTCAACTTGGTCAGATTTCACACACTTTAATGTTTTAAACGCAAGAAGTAAACCGGGTATTACCTATAATTGGGGACTTTACGGAAATATTAAATACGTAAACGGAAAAATGCGTATTGGTTATCAACGAAGATCACAAAATAATAATGATAAATATCAATATCAAAATGGGGTTTATTATGCTTATTCTGATGACCAAAATGGTTTCACACAATGGAAAAACCATAAAGGAGAAAATTTTTCTTTACCGCTTTTTGATGCTGATAAGATAAAAGTAATGGAGCCTGGAGATTATGTACAAACTACTCAGGCAAATAAGGTGCATATTGTAGGTGATTTTGATTGGACTGTAACAGAAAAAGGAGATGTACATATTATAAGTAGAGTTAAAGATAATCAGTTTAATGTTACAAAACGCTTGCATACTTATAAGCCAGCTGGAGCTCTAGATTTTATTACTTCAGAAAATTTTGTAGGTGGATCATCTATTTATACAGCTGGTGATGATGTTTTTATTATTGGTTTAAAAAACAATAGAATTTTTATACAAAAGGCAGAAGGAGGAACAAATAACTTCACTACAGTATATCAAGCAACTTCAGGAAGAACTTTTGATCATGGTGTAGTACACATCGCAAACGGTAAATTATACTATTATTTAATGGAAAATAAATCGGGCAGTGCACAGCCTCTTTATCTACAAATAATAGATTTAGCAATAGTACAAGAACCATTTAGAATTGCATTAACATCACCATCAAATGATCAATCTGTTAAAATAGATGAAACTGTTAAGATTAACGCAAATGCTGTAAATGAAAATGGTACCATTTCTAAAGTAGAGTTTAAAATTGATGATATTGTTTTTGATATTGATCAAACTGCACCTTACAGTGTAGATTGGTCTCCATCTAATGAAGGGGTATATAAACTACAAGCTATAGCTTACAATAACTCTAACGAAACAGTTAGTTCAAATGAAATTAAAGTAAATGTAATAATACCTAACCCTAATGATTTAACAGGTGACACTTATAGAATAAAAAATGTAGCAACTGGTAAGTATTTAAAATCTGTAGGGAATACAATTGTAGATTCTAGTACAGGTGATAGCGAAGATACAAAATGGGAATTTTTAAAATCTCCAGCAAATGACAATTTTTATAATATAGATAGTAAGGTTAGTGGCACAATTAGAGTTACGGGAGCTAATCAATTGATAAGTTCTACTAAAAATGAAGCGAATTCTGATACTGATAAAACTTGGACAATAATTTATAACAAGATAGAAAATAATTATACATTTCAAGTAAGAACTTCTACAAGATATTTGTCTAATAATTCTGCTGGAATGCAAGTGTCAAATACTATTAATGACGAGAGTAAATGGGTGTTAGAATCTACATCTACTTTAAATTTAGATAATGATATTTTATTAAATACTGTCAAAGTTTCTGTATATCCAAATCCGGCTAAAAATAACTTTACCTTGTCTATTAAAGGTTTTACTAGCACAAAAATTCAAATTTTTGATATTCTTGGTAAAAAGGTTTATGAAGAAAAAACATCAAAAAAACAAATTTTAATAAACAATAACAAAAGGTTTAATTCAGGTGTGTATTTAATTCGAGTTATAGGTGATAGACAAAAAGTAGTACGTACAAAACTCATTATAGATTAAACCAAATAGCTAACAAATATATTCTTTTCTCAAAAGAAAAAATGTAAAGTTTCATCGTTATTAAAATATTTAGTATTTTAATAGTGATGAAAAAAATAGGTTTTACTTACATAATTTTAATAAAAATTCTTCTTTTTGTTAATTTACTCTCATATTCTCAGGTTGTTCTAGAAAACGAAGTTAAAATTACCAATACAGGATTGTACTTTAATGGAGATCTAATCGATAGAACTCTAACTACTAATAACGAAAATCCAGATTCCTACGATTTTATTTTTGGCAGACAAATCTCAGCGACTCCAGGTGGAGATGGCGTTGAAACCTATGGTAATTATGTGTTTTTAACTTGGTATAAAGGTGGTAAAATGGAAAGAAATGTAATGCTTTCTAGATACAATACTAAAACAGGTTCTATCGCAACAATTCAATTTCCTCATAGACATACAGGCTACCTAAATCAATGGTGGTTGGGAGAATCTCATAATTATATATCTGTTGCAGTTAGTCCTAAAGACGGTACAATTCATCTATTGTATGATATGCACGCTTACAGTAGAACAAGACCTAATGATGGTAGTTTTGCAAAAGATTATTTTAGATACTCCTATTCTATAAAAAATGCAGCTTCTGTTTCTGATGATGAGTTTACATTAGATAAATTTATTGAGAAACCAGGTTTTCCTGGGGTTTACAGACACTTATCATTAAATAGTGGCAAAAAAGATTATAGCTTAGAGGAGTATAGTAAATATGCAGCATTAACATACCCTAAATTCTTTTTAAACGATTCTGGAGAACTGTTCATGAATATTCGAGAAGGAGGAAATAGTAATGGAGCTTACAAATTTACAAAGTATGATGCTAACACTTCTATCTGGTCAAATTTTAAACATTTTAATGTCTTGAACGCTAAAAATAAACCCGATGTAAATTATAACTGGGGGCTTTATGGCACATTAAAATATGTAAGTGGAAAATTTAGAATAGGTTTTCAACGTAGGTCAGCTAATAATACAGATAAGTATATCTATCAAAATGGAGTCTATTATGCGTATTCAGATGATCAAGATGGATTTACAGATTGGAAAAATCATTCTGGAACTCCCTTTTCTTTACCACTTTATGATCCTAATAAGATAAAAGTAATGGAGCCAGGAGATTATGTATCAACCACATCTCCAAATAAAGTTTGGATTGTACTCGGGTTCGATTGGACAGTTACTGAGAATGGAGATGTACATATTATTAGCGAAGTTAGAGACCACGAATTTAACACCACAAAAAGACTACATACATACAAACCTGCAGGTACTTCAAAATTTATAACATCAGATAATTTTGATGGAGCACAATCAATCTATGCATCAGGAGATGATGTTTTTATAATAGGTCTTTCAAAAGGCAGAGTAGTAATTCAAAAGGCAAAAGGAGGCACGAATAGTTTTAAAACAATTTATCAGGCTATATCCGGAAAATATTTTAGTCATGGTAGAGTACATATCAATAATGGAAAGTTATATTATCATTTAATGGAGCAAGCAACAGGGAGTGCAAGACCACAATACCTTCAAATTATAGACTTAGATATTGTCAAAGAGCCATTTAGAGTTTCATTATTATCGCCAGTTGTAGATGAAGTGTATTTTGTTGATGAAAAAGTTCAAGTTATAGCAGATGCAGTCGATGAAAATGGAAGTATTACTAAAGTAACGTTTACCGTAAATGGAGAATCTATTGGAGAAACTAACAGTAAACCCTATATTGTGGAATGGATTCCAAAAAAAACAGGAAATACTACCATACAAGCTATTGCTCATAATGCAAATAATCAAACTGTAGCTTCTGTAGTTAACATAAATGTTGCAATTTTTAATCCTAACGATTTAACAGGTAAAACGTACAGAATTAAAAATTTTCTTACTAAAATGTATTTAAATGCTGAAGGTTCTGATGTTGTTGCTAGTGCCAATACTAGTGGGCCAGATAAGGAATGGAAAATTATTAAGGCAGGAGATTTCTACAATATTTTGAGCCGAAGAGGTGTTTTAAGAAATGCAGCTCAAGGTGATATTATAAATACAGCATTTCCTGCTCCAGATACTACAGTAGATAAAACATGGGAAGTTATTTATAACCAAGAAGATAAAACCTATAGATTTAAAGCAGAACTTAAAACAAGGTATTTAACTCACAGTGCTAATGAATTGATACAATATTCAGATAAGTTAGATGACAGATCAAAATGGATTTTAGAATCTACTCGTACATTAACTGTAAAAGAGTCTGTAAAAAAGTCAGTCAGTATATTTCCAAATCCTACAAAAAATAATTTTAAATTATCATTTAGTGGGTTTACAAATATTTATGTAAAAATATATGACACTCTTGGTAAAAAAGTTTATGAAAAGACAACAAAAGAAAAAAGTATTTTAGTTGATGTTTCAAATAGATTTAAATCAGGTCTATATTTCGTTAAAGTTATCGGAGATTATCAAGAAAATTACAATCAAAAACTTATAATAGAGTAAAAAAATAAGACATTTAATTTTTTATCATATTGTTGAACTTGTCGAAATATATTTAATTATTAAAATATTAAGAAACTTCTTAAGGCTCAGTTTAACATACTTTGAGCCTTTTTAGATAATATCTTCTGTTTGATATTTATTCAATTAATTTACGGACAGTTCAGGACAGTTTTTAAGAAAAAAACCAACAACTTGCTTTTGATTTTATAATAGATTTAAAATCTAAGCTGTAACTATACTTGATATGATGAAATTCAAATATTTTTTATACTCTTTAATCTGCTTTTCTTATCTAAGTTTTTTTTCCTGTAAACAACAAAATCTTTTAGAAAAATCAAGAAATTTAACCATTTCAGAAGGCTTTAATAACCCAATAGGGTTTTATGATGCCACTCCCCTATTTTCCTGGAAACTCCCTGTTTCAGAAAACATAAAATGGCAATCAGCGTATCAAATTGTAGTGGCTTCAAAAGAAGAATTATTGCCAAATAATCCAGATTTGTGGGACTCTGAAAAACAAGAAAGTAATCAATCTACTTTTGTAAACTATCAAGGTAAAGCATTACAATCTCGTCAAAAAGTTTTTTGGCAAGTAAAATATTGGAATCAAAATAAAGAAGCTTCAAATTGGAGTGATGTCAATCACTTCGAATTAGGCTTATTAAAAAACTCAGACTGGAAAGCAAAATGGACAGGCTTAGATACCGCAAAAGACAGTATTAAAGGGGTCAGAAAGTTTTTAATGCACCGACCTCAATATTTAAGAAAAGGTTTTGAGTTGTCTTCAAATATAGCATCAGCAAAATTATATATCACCTCAAAAGGTGTTTTTGATGTGCATTTAAATGGTAAAAATGTAAGTGATAACGTATTAACTCCAGGTTGGACACCATACAACAAACGTATAGAAACCTTAACCTATGATGTCACCTACCTCCTATCTCAAGGAAATAATGCAATCTCAGTAGAATTAGCTTCAGGTTGGCATTCAGGAAGAATAAGTAGAGGAAAAGCAGTTTACGAAAATTTTGCCTCTCCAAAAATTCTATGTCAATTAGAAATAACTTTAAAAGATGGTAGTAAAAAAACTATTATTTCTGATGAGACTTGGAAAGGAACCACAAATGGGCCAATACGTTTAGCAAGTATTTACGATGGTGAAGTTTATGATGCCAATTTAGAAATGCCAAATTGGACAACAAGCACTTTTGATGATTCCTCTTGGAAAAACACAGAAGTAGAAGCTATTTCTGATAGTGTAAAATTAGTACCAAAACGTCATAGTACTGTAAAAACTATGGAGATTTTAGAAGATGTAGCAATGGTATCCAAAACAAAATCTTCTGTAATTTTTGATTTAAAACAGAATATGGTGGGTGTACCAAAAGTAACAGTACCTATGAAAAAAGGAGATACTTTAACCATTCGTTTTTCAGAAATGTTATTGTCTGATGGTACTTTTTATACTAAAAATTATCGCTCTTCAAAATCTACAGATTATTACATTGCTGCAAAAGATGGCGTTATAGAATATACCCCCAAATTCACCTTTCACGGGTTTCAATATATCCAATTATCAGGATTTGATAATTCTGCAACACCAAATACAAATTGGGTAAAAGGGTTGGTGCAACATTCCAATTTTGAGAAAAACGGAACATTTACATCGTCTCACAAAAAACTAAACCAATTACAAAGTAACATTACTTGGGGCTTAAGAGGTAATTTTTTCGATATTCCAACAGATTGTCCACAACGTGATGAGCGTTTGGGATGGACAGGTGATGCACAAGTGATTGCGCCTACAGCAATGTACAATTTTAAAATGCACGCTTTTTGGACAGCTTGGTTGCAAAGTATGCGCGAAACGCAATCTGAACATAAAAATGGTTTAATCCCTTTTATAATTCCAGATGTACTCCAAAATAACAGTGCAAGTTCTGGATGGGGAGACGCCTGTGTTATTGTTCCTTGGGAAATTTATAATGCTACTGGAGATAAAAAAGTATTAGAAGAAAATTTTGAAATGGCAAAAAAATGGGTGGGTTATTACCAATCTAAATCAATTAATTATATACCAACCATACATTCTTTTAGAGATTGGTTGCAACCATATCCAGAAAAAGGCGGAAAAATGGGAAATAGAGGTGATACTCCAGGAAGTTTTGTAAATGCTGCCTATTTTGCGCATTCAGCTCATTTGGTATCTAAAATTGCAAGAGTTTTAGGTAATGTTGATGATGAAAAAAAATACAAAAATTTATATAAAGAAATAGCTTTAGCTTTCGAAAACAAGTTTTTTGATAAGAACGGAAAATATAAAAACAAAAAACAAACACAAACCAGTTATTTATTAGCCATTTATTTTGATTTATTACAACCAGAAACCAAAGTGAAGGCGCAAAAACACTTGTTAGAAACTATTAAAAATTCAGATAATCATTTAGGTACAGGGTTTTTAGGCACTCCAATTTTACCAAAAGTTTTAGATGATATAGGCGAGATAGATTTGATGTATAAGATTTTATTTAAAGAAACCTACCCTTCTTGGTTTTATTCCATAAATCAAGGTGCAACAACTATGTGGGAACGTTGGAATAGCTACAGTAAAAAAGAAGGCTATAATCCACAAAGTATGAACAGTCTAAATCATTATGCGTATGGTGCTGTTGGGCAATGGATGTATGAGCGAATTGCAGGATTATCTTCTTTAGAACCAGGTTACAAGAAAATAAGAATTGCACCCATACCAAGCCAACAACTAACATCTGCAGCAGCAAGTGTAAACACGCCTTATGGTAAAGCATCATCTTCTTGGAAAATTGAAAATAATGTGTTTTATTTAGAGGCTACTATTCCTCCAAATACCACCGCAGAAATTCATTTGCCAAAGACAACAAATAGTAAAAATCCTGATATAAAAATAGTAAGTGCAGGAACTTATCAATTTCAAACTAAATTAGAATCGAATGAATAATACATCTGAACAAAAGGCATTTTTAATCACAATTTTGTGTGTTATTTTTTTTAGTGTAACTTCTTGTGAACAAAAAGAAACTATAGAAAGAGCAAATGATTTAACGATCTCAGAAGGTTTTAAAAATCCACTAGGTTTTTATGATGCAACACCAACATTTTCTTGGCAATTACCAGTTTTAGATAATAATAAAAGTCAATCTGCATACCAAATAGTAGTGGCAAGTAGTCCAGATTTGTTGCCAGATAATGCTGATTTGTGGGATTCTAAAAAACAAGAATCAGATCAATCTGTCTGGGTAAAATATCAAGGAAAAAAATTAGAATCAAGACAAAAAGTATATTGGCAAGTAAAATATTGGAATCAAGATAAAGAAGCTTCTGTATGGAGTGAAACAAGTCATTTTGAATTAGGATTATTAAATAATTCTGATTGGCAAGCAAAATGGATTGGTTTAGATACCAAAAAAGAAAAGGTTATTGGGAGTCAAGAGAATATCATCCACAGACCACAATATTTAAGAAAAGATTTTGAGTTGTCTAACGATGTTGCATCAGCAAGATTATACATCACTGCAAAAGGTGTTTTTGATGTAGCCATAAATGGCGAAGATGTAAGTGATGATGTAATGCCTCCAGGTTATACGCCTTACAAAGAAAGAATAGAAACCATTACGTATGATGTAAGTAACCTAATAGAATCTGGAGCAAATACAATAGGAATTGAAGTTGCTGCAGGTTGGCATTCAGGACGTTTAGGTTGGATGAAAAAGTATTGGTTAGATACAGAAACTCCAAAAGTTTTAGCTCAATTAGAGTTGCAAATGAAAGATGGCTCAAAAGAAATCATTCTTTCTGATAATACTTGGAAAGGAACTACAAATGGCCCAATTCGTCTTTCAGAAATTTATGATGGCGAAACTTACGATGCCAATTTAGAAATGCCAAATTGGACTACAAATAACTTTAGTGACAAAACCTGGGAAACTGTTAATGCTTTTCCGATTACTGATGAAATTCGTCTAGAACCAAAAAGACATACTACAGTAAAATCAAAAATACAATTAGCTACCAAAGAAATTATCAAAAAAGATGGTACTGTTATTTTTGATTTACAGCAAAATATGGTGGGTGTTCCTTTGGTAAAAGTACCTATGAAAAAAGGACAAACACTTAAAATTAGATTTGCAGAAATGTTATCTCCTAATGGTTCATTTTATACGGAAAACTACAGAACTGCTCAATCAACTAATTATTACACAGCTAATAAAGATGGATATATAGAATATATGCCAAAATTTACATTTCACGGATTTCGTTATGTAGCGTTAAGTGGTTTTGATACTTCTAAAGAACCCTCAAAAGATTGGGTTACTGGTTTAGTGCAGTATTCAGATTTTAAAGAAAATGGCACCTTTACATCATCAAGTTCAAAATTGAATCAACTTCAAAGCAATATTGTTTGGGGTTTACGAGGTAATTTTTTCGATATTCCTACAGATTGTCCTCAACGTGATGAAAGAATGGGTTGGACAGGTGATGCACAAGTTTTTGGACCAACATCAATCTTTAATGCAGATGTATATAAATTTTGGGCAAGTTGGATGCAAAGTGTTCGTGAGTCTCAGTTTGACAATGGAGGAATTCCTTGGGTAGTGCCAGATGTATTGTATAATAACAAAGTTAGTGCTGGTTGGGGAGATGTTGCCACCATAATTCCTTGGAAAATTTATGTAAGAACTGGTGATACAAAAATCCTTGAGGAAAATTTTGAAATGATGAAAGCTTGGGTTGCTTATCACGAAGCTAAAACTAAAAACAACATTTCTTCAATGGGATTTTTTGCAGATTGGTTGCAACCACTTCCTGAAAATGGAGACAATAAAGGTGACACTTCTAAACCTTTAATCGGAACTGCATTTTTTGCACATTCAGCGAATTTAACTGCAAAAACAGCCAAAGTATTAGGTAAAACAGAAGAGTTTAAAAAATATAATGCTTTATATAAAAATGTAGCAAAAGCGTTTGAGAAGCGATTTTTTAAAAATGGAAAAGTAAAAGGAAAGAACGTAACAGAAACACAAACCTCATATTTATTAGGTTTGGCTTTTGGATTAATTTCTGAAGAAAATAAAGCAAATGCAAAAAAGCATTTACTAAGAAAAATAGAAGAAGCAGACAATCATTTACGAACAGGATTTTTAGGAACACCTTTACTATCTGAAGTTTTAGACGAAACAGGTGAAATCGATTTGATGTACAAATTGTTGTTTAACGAAACCTATCCATCTTGGTTTTATTCCATAAATCAAGGAGCAACCACCATTTGGGAACGTTGGAATAGTTATAGCAAAAAAGATGGATTTAATCCACAAAATATGAACAGTCTAAACCATTATGCGTATGGTGCCATTGGCGAATGGATGTACGAGAGAATTGGAGGAATCGCACCTTTAGAAGCTGGGTATAAAAAAATTAGAATCGCTCCACAACCTAAAAATCCATTAACTTCTGCTTCTGCAAGTGTAAATGTGCCTTATGGTAAAGTTTCTTCTTCTTGGGAAATAAAGGAAGGCGAATTTCAATTGAATGTTATTATTCCGCCAAACACAACTGCAAAAGTTATTATTCCAGCAAACACAAATCAAAATTTATTATTAAATGGAACTAAAGTTATAAATGATGATAATGTAACTATAGAAAGTAAAAATGAAGGGTCATTTGAATTATTAGTACAACCTGGTAATTATAAATTTACATCAAAACTTTAATCGTATGAAATTTAAAATAGTAATCCTTTTTTTTGCAATTGGTTTGGTTAGCTGTAAAAATCCTAAAAAGGAAACAAAAGATACTGAGGTAAACAAACAAGAAACAACAGCAGAAAAAACCAATAACAATCCAGTAATTAAACACGTTCGTACAGCAGATCCTTCAGCTCATATTTGGGAAGATGGAAAAGTTTGGATGTATACTTCTGGAGATGCTGAAGATGCCGTAAATTATAATTCAATGGATGGTTACCGCGCTTTTTCATCAACAGATATGGTAAACTGGACAGATTATGGACAGGTGTTACATTCAAAAGATATTCCTTGGGGTGTAAAAGGATGGATGTGGGCACCAACCGCTATTTTTAAAAATAACAAATATTACCTCCTCTACCCTCACTCTGTCAATGGTTCAAAAGACGATATGAGATGTGGAGTTGCTGTTAGCAATGTTCCACAAGGCCCTTTTAAAGACATAGGCTGGATAGAAGGTATTGAAGGTCAATGGCTAGATCCTTGTGTTTTTACTGATGATGATGGAAAAACCTATTTATATTGGGGTGTTAGAGAACCAAAAGTAGCTTTGTTGAAAGACAATCTTTTAGAATTGGCAGAAAAACCAAGAACCGTTGATTACGGATATAAAAATTTCTTTGAAGCGAGTTATATGCATAAGCGAAATGGAATTTACTATTTTTCGTATAATGCAGGTTTAGGTGGTTTTTATGCTATGGGAGATAATCCTTATGGACCTTTTGAATATAAAGGAGGTTTAAATCCGAAACAAAGACAAGATCATCATTCAATCGTAAATTATAAAGGTCAAGACCATTTTTTCTATCATTGGCAAAATTGGAATGGAGGTTCTAAGTTTAGAAGAAACACTGCAATAGAATATTTATTTTATAATGAAGACGGAACCATACAAGAAATTTATGCTACTAAAGAAGGTGTTCAAAAAATCAATTAACAAACAGACGATCAATCTAAAAAAATGAAAATCAAATTATTTTCAACAGCTATTTTAGTAATTCTATTTTCTTTATCAAGTTGTAAAAAAGCAACAAATTCAGAATCTGTAGCTGAGAATAAAAAGTCAACATCCAAAAAACCAAATATTGTCTATATTCTTACAGATCAATGGAGAGGTTCTGCATTAGGTTACGCTGGTAATCCAGATGTAAAAACACCAAATTTAGATGCTTTTGCAAAAGAGTCTGTAAATTTTACAAATACGGTTTCTGTAACACCAGTTTGTACGCCACATAGAGCTGCTTTATTTACAGGTAGATTTCCTACCACTACAGGAATGTTTCTTAACGATATTCATTTACCAGCTAATGAGCTAACTATGGCAGAGATCTTTAAAAAAGAAGGCTATAGCACTGCGTATTGGGGGAAATGGCATTTAGATGGTCATGGAAGATCTACATATATTCCAAAAGAAAGAAGACAAGGTTTTGATTTTTGGAGAGGTTTAGAATGTTCTCATAATTATACAAAAATGCCTTATTATGATAATGACGATCCTAAAATAAAACATTGGAAAAAGTATTCACCATTTGCAATAGCTGAAGATGCAAACCAATATTTAGAAGCACATGCTAAAGATGAAAACCCTTTTTTAGCAGTAATTTCTATTGCAACACCACATTATCCTCATGGAACTGCACCAAAGAAATACAAGGCAATGTATCCACCAGAATCTTTGACTTTAAATCCTAATATTTCAGAGAAATTTAAGGAAAGAGCACGTAAAGAGTTACAAGGCTATTATGCACACGCTACAGCAACAGATGAGGCTATTGGTAATGTTTTAGATAAGATAAAAACTTTAGGATTATTAGAAAATACCATTATTGTGTTTTCTGCTGATCATGGAGAAATGATGGGTGCTCATGGCTTAAAACCTTTTGTAAAACAATTAGCTTGGGATGAAGCTGTTCGAGTTCCTTTTTTAATTAGATATCCGAAAATTGATGATAATGCAGGAAAAGTAGTGAATGCACCTTTAACAACTCCAGATATTTTACCTTCTTTGTTAGGGTTAACACACTGTGAAATCCCTAAAACTATTGAAGGCGAAAATTTATCAGAATTAATCAAAAACCCAGATCCAAATGTTGATAGAGCTGCTTTAATAATGAATGTGGCGCCTTTTGGAGCTAATTATAAAGATGAATCTTATCGAGGTATTAGAACCAAACAATATACATACGTAGTTACACCAAAAGGCCCAAGTATGTTTTATGATAATGTTAAAGATCCTTATCAGCAAAACAACTTATTAGGAAAATCAGAATTTACCAAAGTTCAAAAAGATTTAAATGCTCAATTACAACAACAACTAGCAAGAATAGGTGACGAAATAAGACCTAGAGCCTATTATATGGAAAAATGGGGTTATAAATTTGATGAAAGCAGAAGAGCCATTAACTGGTGGGATTGGAAAGAAGGAGAAGGCGTAGTGCAATCACCAAAAAAACAATAAAAAACATTATTTTAAGATGAAAAAAATACTAGTATTACTTTGTATTACCTTTTTTGTATCAAAATCTTTTTCTCAAGAAGAAAAACCAAACGTATTAATTTTTTATGTTGATGATTTGAGGGCAGAATTAGGTTGTTATGGAAGTAAAACAGCCATCACTCCAAATATTGATAAATTGGCAAAAGATGGAGTCCAATTTAATAAAGCTTATGTACAACAAGCTATTTGTGCACCTTCTAGAATGAGTACATTAACGGGTTTACGCCCAGAAACTTTAGGTATTTATAGCATTTTTACGCCTCTTCGAAAAATACATAAAGAGGTAGTTACTTTACCACAATTGTTCAAACAAAATGGATACAAAACTATTAGTACAGGTAAAGTATATCATCATACTATAGATGATAAAGAAAGTTGGTCTCAATTGGTGGTAAGACCATCTAAAAGGTATTTAAAGACAGAAAGTTTAGAGGCTATTGAAGCATTAAAAATTGGAGGAAAAAAAAATCCAAAAGGCCCAGCTTATGAAGATGCAGATGTTGCAGACGAAGCCTATGTAGATGGAGAAATAACAAACAATGCTATTAAAATGTTAAACAAATACAAGGATGATAAATTCTTACTGTTCATAGGTTTTACAAAACCTCATTTGCCATTTAATGCTCCTAAAAAATATTGGGATATACATGACAAAAGCAAGTTTGAGATTCCTTCAAAAGAAAAACCTGAAGGAATGTATCGTTTGGCGTTAAGTAAATGGGGAGAATTAAAAGGTTATCAAGGCATACCAAAAGAAGATCCCTTAAATGATGAGGCTACAAGAACTTTAATTCATGGGTATCATGCAGCTGTAAGTTATATGGATGCACAAGTGGGTAAAATAATGAAAACTTTAGAAGAGTTGGATTTACGAAAAAACACAATGGTTATTTTTATGAGTGACCATGGGTATAAAATTGGCGAATATGGAGCTTGGTGTAAACATTCAAACGTAGAAATTGATGTAAGAGTGCCTTTAATCATAAGTAGAGAGACTAATTATAAAAAAAGAAAAACTGGTAAAACTTCAAATGCTTTAGTAGAAAATGTAGATATTTTTCCAACTTTGGTGGATTTATGTGGACTAGAAGGACCAAAATCTGATGGTAAAAGTATATTACCTATTATAAATAAGCCTAACAAAAAAGGAGATGAAATTGCAACTAGCGTTTATGCTAGAGGTAAAAATATTATGGGTATTACAGCAACAGATGGTAAATGGAGATACACAGAATGGAGAAATTCTGTAACCCATGAAATCTTGAAAGTAGAATTGTACGAACATAAAAATAGTTTGTTGTCTTTTGTAAATCTTTCTGGAAATAAGAAATACAAAAAAGTAGAAGAAAAAATGAGTAAACTTTTAGAAGCCCAATTCCCAAAAGACAAACCTTTTTTACAAAACGATGAGCCTAGAAAAAAATAACTCAATAAAAATAATCAATATAGTATAGATAAATGTTAAAAAACTATTAGTTACCCTATTTAAGATTTTTAATATTTTAATCTACCATATTTTTACGCTAGATAAAAGTATAGAAATATGGTAAACTTAATTCAATTAGACGTTAACTCAGTTGTCCCAAAATATATACAGATTATTGATGCAATAATCCATAATATTTCTAATGGGAATATTAAGATTGGAGAGAAAATTCCATCTATTAATAAATTGAGTCAAGAGATTTATTTATCAAGAGATACTGTTGAGAGAGCTTATAGTATTCTAAAAAAAAGGAATGTATTAGTTTCTGTTCACGGAAAAGGTACTTATGTTGCAGAAACAGAATTAATTTCTAAGCCTAAAATTCTATTCTTAGTTAATAAGTTAAGCCCTTATAAAATGAAAATCTACAACTCATTTTTAAATAAAATGGGTGATAATGCACGAATAGATATACAAAGTTATCATTGTGATGAAACATTGTTTTTAGAGTTAATGGAAAAATACAAGTTATCTTATGACTCTTTTGTTATTATGCCACACTTTAGAACCAAAAACTTAACACATATTAGCACTACTGAAAAAGTAACTAAAGTTATTAGCAAAATACCTAAAGAAAATTTAGTCTTATTAGATAATAAAGACCATAAAATAGAAGGTGAATTTATTGAAGTGTACCAAGATTACAAAAATGATATTATTACTGCATTAAACCAAGGATCACAAGCTATTGCTAAATACAATAAATTAACAATTGTGTACCCTAAAACTTCTTTTTATCCTTATCCTAAAAGCATTCTAGAAGGATTTAAAAAATATTGTGTCCAAAATAATTTCAAATTTGAAATTATAGAGGAAGTTACAGAACAAACTGAAATAGCTCCTAAAAACTTGTTTATTACTTTAGAAGATAATGATTTGGTTAAGGTTGTAAATAAAATACGAAGTAGTAGGTATGATATAGGTAAAGATATTGGTGTAATTTCTTATAACGATAGCCCTTTAAAACAATTATTAGGAATTACAGTAATAACCACAAATTTTACTTCTATGGGAGAACAAGCTGCTAAGATGATCTTAGAAAAGAAAAAAGAAAAAGTAAAAATTTTAGTTAATTTTATTGAGAGAGCATCATTATAAATCACCTATTTTGAGTTAATAGGAATAAAAAAGGAAGACTATGTATATAGGCTTCCTTTTTTTCTACAAACAATGTTATCAATTAAAATCTATTTTTTACCTTGGTAAATATTTTTTAGCCTAAAAGCTTTAAATAGGTTTTAATGAAACAGAAATACTTTTTATTACTATTTATATTTACTACTAACTTTCTTTTCTCACAAGTAAGCAACTTTAAATTTAGAAATATTAATATTTCAGATGGTTTATCTAACAATAATGTACACTCTATTGTACAAGATAAATTAGGCCAAATGTGGTTTGCTACAAACAATGGCCTAAACAAATATAATGGAAAAGAGTTTACAGTTTACAGGAATATCCCTGGTAACAACAATAGTATAAGCAGTAGTGAAACCACAAATATATTATCAGATAGAGATGGGTATATTTGGATAGGTACTTTTAATGGATTAAATAGATACGACCCTAAAACAGATACATTTAAAATATTTCACAAACGTCAAACAGTTAAATATTCTTTAAGTCATAGCTTAATAAAATGTAGCTTAGATATACCAAATGGCAATATATGGTTTGGTACAGAAAATGGAGTTTCTATCTATGAAAAAAAGAAAAACAGATTTATAAAATTTCTACAACGAAATCCAAAATATGGCTTTAGATCTATAAACAATATGATTATAGATCATAAAAAAAACGTTTGGTTGGCCACAGATGAAGGAATTGTACATATAGATAGAAGCAAAAAATTTAAGATTAAAGAATATAGTTTTACTGCTACAAAAACTAATTTCATTGTAAATAATGTATTTGAAATATCACCTGGTATTATTGGTGTTGCCTCTAGGTATCATGGTTTTTTATATTTTAATACCACCACCCAAGAATTTAGTAGACCTAAAGAAATAGAAATCCCTATAAATGTTGATGTAAGAGATATTGAGATTGATGATGACAAGAATATTTGGTTAGCTACAACAAGTGGACTTTACATTATAACACCAACAAAAGAAACGATTTATATAAAGGAAGATCCTGATAATAGTTACAGTACAATTCAAAACTTTATAAGAACCATTTACAAAGATAAAAATGGTGTAATGTGGTTAGGAACTGAAAATGGAGGAGTTTTTAATTGGGATAAATCATATCAAAATTTTTTACATTACAAAAACTATAAGTTATCTAACAATATAGTTAATAGTATAGTAACTGGTAAAGATTCTACTATTTATTTAGCTACTGAAGGTGGTGTTATAAATACGTTAGACAAAAAAGGTAGGGTTTCTAAATTTCTTGAAGTTGAAAGTTCAGAAAAAAACGTCAATTACCCAATTCGTTCTTTATATTTTCAAAAACCGAATTTATTATTTATTGGAACTCTAAATAATGGACTAATTGTTTACGATGTTAAATCAAAGAAAATAAGAGATGATATTTTATCTAAGAAGCTTAAAGATTATATAACTTTAACAGGTATTAATGATCTAAAAAAAGATTCAAAAGGAAGTCTTTATATAGGTACTTTTGGTAAAGGGCTTGTAAAGTATAATTTAGAAACTCAAAGACTACGTATTTTTGGCAAAAGCCATTTAGCAACAACTTATATAAAAACTATTAATATTGATAATTACGACAATATATTAGTTGGGGGCATAGGAGGTGCAACAGAACTTAAATTTAATAGTGAAGGTAAAATTTCAAAAAAAAATTACTTTAGAGATAAACGCTTTAAAACCTTTAATATAAACTACATATATAAAGATGCTAAGAATAAAGTATGGGCAGCAACAAATACAAGAGGACTTTATAAATTAGATGGAAAAATTTTTAGAAAAGTAAGAACTTCAAAAAAAGACAAATTCTCTATGGTCAATTCAATCTTAGAGGATGATGATGGAAATTTATGGTTAAGTACTGACAAAGGAATTGTAAAGTACAGTACTAAAACAGAAAAAATATTTGTTTATAATCAAAACAACATTATTAAAAATAACGATTTTAGACAAAACTCTGGATTAAAAATTAATGATCAATTCTATTTTGGTCATTTATACGGAGTTACCGCATTTAATCCAAAAAAGATTATTAAAGTTAATAAAGTACCTAAAGTAGTATTATCAGAATTAAAAATTAAAAACGAAATAGTAACTATAAAAGGAAAAGATGGAGTTTTAGCTAAAAGTTTAAATTATACTGATGTGCTAAATTTAGATCATAATAATTCTAATTTTTCTATAAGTTTTGCACTTACAAATTATATAAATCCTAATGGGAATAGATATGCATATCGTTTAAAAGGTTTAGATAATACTTGGATGTATACAAAAAACACAGAAGCTTTTTTTACACTTCAAAGTGCAGGCACTTATGAGTTTCAGGTAAAAGCAGCAAATCACGATAATGTTTGGAATAATAAACTTACAAAAATCAAAATCAAAATTAGTCCTGCTCCTTGGAAAACTTGGTGGGCCTATACCCTCTATTTCTTTTTTCTTTTTGTTGTCTTTTATACAATTATATGGTTTATCCAATCGAAATCAAGATTAAAAGACAAGTTAGAATTAGAATATATTACCAACAAAAAAAATGAAGAATTGAATAAATATAAATTGCAGTTTTTTACAAATATATCTCACGAATTCAGAACTCCTTTAACATTGATAACTGTACCTCTTCAAAATATATTATCAAATTATACAGGATCAAGCGAAATATATAAAAAGTTAAAAATTATTGATAGCAGCACCAATCACCTTTTGAGACTAATCAATAGATTAATGGACTTTAGAAAGCTAGAAAGCAATCAATTTCAATTAGAAGCTGCAGAAGGAAATATCGTTAAATTCTTACAAGAAATATTTTTATCTTTTACAGAACATGCTAAAGATGGAAAATACAACTATAAATTCTCATGCTCAGAAGAAGAAATTTTAGTGTATTATGATCGATATAAATTAGAACGTGTTTTCTACAATTTAATATCAAATGCTTTTAGATATACAGAAAAAGGAGGATCTATTTTGGTAAAAATAAAACAAAAAAACCAACATGTTATTATAGAAGTAGAAGACTCTGGAGTTGGAATTTCGGATGAATATATCGATAAAATATTCGATCGTTTTTTTGAAGTTGCAGTGCATAAACAAACTAATTCAAACCATTTAAAAGGTACAGGTATTGGATTATCCATAGCAAAAAACATTGTAAAACTGCATCATGGAGATATTTTTGTTGTCAACCTAAAACCACAAGGAGCAAGATTTTCAGTATCTCTCAGGTTAGGAAAACAACATTTATCCGAAAAAGAAATTATTAAAGATTTCAAGAAAAGTGATGATGTTTCTCAATACGTAACTCAAATAAATTTACCTGAATATGAAAGTAAAGAGGTTGAAGAATTAATCTTAAAAGAAAAAAAATACACCATTCTGATTGTTGAAGATAATATAGTGCTAAGGTCTTTTATCAAAGAAATATTAAAAGAAAAATACAATATTTTATTAGCTGAAAATGGTAAAGTAGCTTTAGATATGGCAATTAAATATTTACCTGACTTAATTGTTAGTGATGTGGTAATGCCAAAAATGGTGGGCACTGAATTATGTTCAAAAATAAAAACAACCATAGCAACTAGCCATATTCCCGTAATTTTATTAACTTCTAGATCATCTTTAATCTATAAATTCGAAGGTTTAGAAAGTGGAGCAGATGATTATATTACCAAACCTTTTGTGTTAAAAGAATTCAAATTAAAAATTAAAAACATTTTAGAATCCAAGCAAAGTTTAAAAAACAAATTTATATCTGATAGTAGTTTTGATACTCTAGACGTTTCTTTAACTTCTATAGATCAAAAATTGTTAGAAAAAGCATTTCGAATTGTAAAAGAAAATATTGCTAATCAAGAATTTAATATTGCACAATTTGCTGAAGATTTAGGTGTCAGCCGTTCAATGCTTTTTACCAAAATAAAAGCTTGGGCAGATGCTACTCCAAACGAATTTATACAAGAAATAAGATTAAATCATGCTGCAAAACTTATAGAACTCAATAAACTTAATGTTTCTGAAGTGAGTTATAAAGTAGGTTTTAAAAGACCAAAATATTTTAGCCAATGTTTCAAGAAAAAATATGGTTTAAATCCAACAGAATTTTCCGAAAAATTTAAAACCAGCTCCTAGGCCACAACTTACCATCTTCTTTTTTATTCTAATAGTTTAATATCCTGACAGTACAGGATTATTATTTCGTTTCTAAAAGCTATCTTTGATTTTTAATATAAAAATCAAACCACAAAATGAAAAAAATATTTCTGACCTTCTTTTTATTGATTTCTGCTATTCAATATAATGCGCAAAGAATTGTAAGCAACTTTAACAATAATTGGAATTTTATTCTAGAAGACAATCCATCTTTTTCAAAAGAAACTTTTGAGACTAAGGGATGGCAAAACTTAAACGTACCTCACGATTGGTCGTTTGAAAAAGGAGTCCGTAAAGGAGGTGATCAAGGTCAAGGTGGAGGTTATCATGATGGAGGAATTGGTTGGTACAGAAAACAATTTAATGTAAAAAAAGAAAGCCTTTCAAAAATTACATACATCAATTTTGATGGTGTATATATGAATAGCGAAGTTTGGGTAAATGGCAATCATTTAGGAAAACGCCCTTATGGTTACATCAGTTTTAGATACGATATTTCTAAATATTTAAAAGAAGGGGAAAATACAATTGCGGTTCGAGTGGATAATTCTTTAGAGCCTTCTGCACGTTGGTATCATCCTTGTGGAATTTACGCCCAAGTAAAATTAATTGAAGTAAATCCAACGCATTTCAAACCGAATAGTATTTTTATTAAAACACCTGCTATAACTGATAAAAAAGCAACCGTTACTATTGATGCACAAATCAATGGAGGATTGAAAGGTTTAAAATATGAGGTGAAATTATTTTCTTCGGATGGAAAAGAAATCTCAAGTAAATGTGAGAAATTAAAAGCTTCTAAACCAAATTATCAATTTGAGGTAAAAAATCCAAAATTATGGAGTCCAGAAACTCCAAATATTTACAAAGCAGTCACTCAAATTTTAAAAGGAAAAAAAGTTATTGATGAAATTGAAACCACTTTCGGATTTAAAACGGTAAAATGGGAAACTAAAACAGGTTTTTGGTTAAATGGAGAAAACGTAAAACTAAAAGGCGTTTGTGAACATTGGGAAGGTGGCCCTGTAGGAGGTGCTTGGACAAAACCTTTATTACGTTGGAAACTACAGTCTTTAAAAGATATGGGTATCAATGCTATTCGTCCTTCTCATAACCCTACTCCACCAATGTTTTATGATATTTGTGACGAAATTGGTTTATTAGTAATGGATGAAATTTTTGATGGTTGGCACAAAAAAGCACCACAAGATTATGGAAAACAAGCGTTTGATGAATGGTGGCAACGTGATGTTACAGAATGGATAACTAGAGATCGTAATCACCCAAGTATTTTTGTGTGGAGTTTAGGTAACGAAACACACAGTCCTATTGGACCTGAGTTGGTGAAATTCGGAAAAAAATTAGACCCAACTCGTTTATTTACTTCAGGTGCAGGTAACCCAGAGGATATGGATATACAGGGAGTAAATGGAGGTTCTGAAACAAAATCTTTTATAGACAGACAAAACGAAAAAGAATTAGAAAAGCCATTCATTTCTACAGAAGCGCCACACACTTGGCAAACAAGAGGATATTACAGAACACAAACTTGGTGGCGAGATAACGAATTACCAGGTACTTATCCTTTACCAAATTTAACAGAAAAAGAAATTTTCTTCTATGAAGGAATCAATCCTAAAAAATGGAGAAATAGAAAACAAAGTTTCAATTCGTCTTATGACAATGCAACAGTAAGGGTTTCTGCTAGGAAATATTGGGAAGTAATGAGAGATAACCCATGGCATAGTGGTCATTTTAGATGGACAGGTTTCGATTATTATGGAGAAGCAGGTTTGGTACATGGAGGTTTACCATTCAACTTATTTATGGGAGGTGCCTTGGATGTAGCAGGATTTAAAAAGGATTTGTTTTATTTCTACCAAAGTCAATGGACAAAAGAAACTATGGTACATATTTTACCAAGTTGGACACATCCAAGAATGAAAAAAGGGACTGTAATTCCAGTTTGGGTCTATTCTAATGCAGATGAAGTAGAATTGTTTTTAAACGGAAAATCACTTGGAAAAGATAAGCCAGGAACCGTTTGGAACGAAATGCAATGCGAATGGATGGTGCCTTATCAAGAAGGAAAACTAGAAGCTGTTGCTTATATCGATGGAAAAGAAGTAAAAAGAACTTCATTTTCTACAAGTAAACAGCCTTCAAAATTAAAAACAAGTATCCAAAAATTAGACGCTGAAGATAGTTTTACTACAAGTTATATTATCACTTCAGAAAGTTTAGATGAAAATGATAATTTGTATCCTTATGGAGAAAACAAAGTCTATTACAACATTCAAGGTGATGTAAAAAAGATTTCTATGGAAAATGGAAATCCGATTGATCCTACAAGTAGAACGAAATCAGATTTTAGAGCTTTGTTTTTTGGTAAAAACAGATTGTTTTTAAGAGAATTACCTAATGCAAAAAAAGCTTCAATTATTACCGTATCAATTTTAGGAGATAAAGCGCTTTTCACATCAAATAAAATAGCAATTGACACAAAACAAATTGCTGTTTTGGGAGATTCAAATTTTGATGAATTGACTGTTTTATATACCATAAATGGAGAAAATCCAGAGACAAATGGAAAAGTTTATGAGAAAGCTTTTGAAGTTTTAGACGGAACTATTGTAAAAGCTGTAGTAAAACAAAATGGCAAAGTTGTTTTAAGGATGGAAGAAAAATTCGGTAAAAACGAAGGCTTATTTTGGGGAGATGAACATTCTAAGGATATGTGGATTGGTAGAGGTATTAATATTTCTGCAGAAGAGGGTATTTTAAAAGGAAGTGCAACAGTAAGTAAAGGAGCAAGACGCTTTAAAGGTACTGGTTTCGTAGATTTTAAAGGTGGAGAAGGATCTGTAGAATTTTACCAAGAAAATGATGGAGAAGGAGGCGATTATAGTATTCGTTTTAGATATATGCATAATAATGTTGGAAAATTACATCCCTTAAAATTATATGTAAATGACGAATATATAAGAACCTTAAACTTTAAACCAACTGGAGGTTGGGAAAAAGAATGGAAATTTGTACCAACAATTATTCGTTTAAAAGCGGGTGCTAATAGTATTCGTATAGAAACTACAGGAGAAAGCGCTCCTTATATTGATGAGTTGTTTGTAGACTAATTTTTTAAAAGTGCGTTGCTTATTTACTTTTTATGAAGAATGCATCATTGTTTTTTAAAAATATAATTGCCTTATTTTTAATAGGCTTTTGTAGTAGTGTATATGCACAAAAAAATAGTGATTATAAAACGATTGAAAATTACAATCAAATTATTAAAAAAGCAGATTCATTATTAAATAGCAAACCATTTTCTGTTGTACATAAAACGGGTATTCCTCCAAGTAGAAGCAAACACGATTATATGAGTATTGGGCCTTATTGGTGGCCAAATCCTGAAACAGCTAATGGTTTGCCTTATATTAGAAAAGACGGAGAAGTAAATCTTGAAACTCGAAATAATTTTACAGATTATGTAGAGAAAGATAATTTTTTAGTTGCTGTAAAAACTTTACGTAAAGCCTATTTTTTTAGTGATAAAAAGAAATATGCAGATAAAGGAATACAATTCATAAAAGCTTGGTTTTTAAATGAAGAAACCAAAATGAATCCCAATTTAAATTATGGACAATATGTTCCAGGAAGATCTGAAGGTAGATGTTTTGGAATTATTGAATTTGGAGGAGTTACTGAGGTCATACAATTTTTAGAGTTAGCCAAAGATAATGATCTATTAGATAAAGAAACAGACAAAGGGATGCTAAACTGGTTTACAGAATATAGCAATTGGCTACAAAAAAGTAAATTAGGTAAAGAAGAAGCAACTAGAAAAAATAATCATGGTACACATTATGATTTGCAATTGCTAAGTATTTTATTGTATCTAAATAAAGTTGAGGAAGTTAAAGAATACCTATCAACAACTACAAAAGCTAGAATTTTTAGTCAAATAGAACCAGATGGTAGTCAGCCACTTGAATTGGCAAGAACAAAATCATTTTCGTATTCAGTGATGAATCTACACGGATTTTTAGAATTGGCAGAATTGGGTCAAAAAGTAGGTGTAAATCTTTGGGAATTAGAATCTAAAGATGGAAGAAGTATAAAAAAAGGATATCAATATATGCTACCATATTTGGTAGGAGAAAAAAAATGGGAATACAAACAAATTAAAAGTAAAAAACACCCAGAAGAAAAATTAATATCAGATTTAAAATATGCTCGAAAACTATTTAAAGATGATGCTTTTGATGAAGCACTCAGTCAAATTAAATAAAAATAAATCAAGCATTAATTATCAACCAAATGAAAAACAATACGCTATACCTACTTTTTTTACTTGTCGTATTTGTGTCGTGTAAAAATCAACAAATCAACAATAATTCAAAGAAAAAAGTTAGTCTTGAAACAGGGTTTAAAAATCCACCACAACATAGCAAACCAAGAACTTGGTATCACATTAATAGTGGAAACGCTTCAAAAGCAGGTTTTACAAAAGATTTAAAAGCCATAAAGGAAGCAGGTATTGGAGGCGTTTTAGTTTTTAATGTTTCTATGGGTTTACCAGAAGGCGATGTAAAATATAATTCACAAGAACATCGTGATATTTTAGCACACGCAGCCAAAGAATGCGAAAAATTAGGCTTAAGTTTTGGTGTGCATAATTGTGATGGTTGGACCTCTAGTGGAGGACCTTGGGTAACACCAGAAAATGCAATGAAAGTTGTGGTGAATAGCCAAGTAATTGCAGAAGGAGGAAAAGCAATCAACATAAAATTACCACAACCACCAGCAAGACATAATTTTTATAAAGATATTGCTGTTGTGGCTTATCCAACTTTAGAAAGCGAATTAGTAGACGAAAATGTAAAACCGATAATTACATCATCAGACAAAGCATTCAACATAGCTTTAGCTATTGACAATCAAACCAATACACACGCAGATTTAAAAGCAAAAGGTTGGGTGCAATATGATTATGGAAAAGCACACACTATTCAATCCATAAACGTTTTTATCAACAAACGTAAAGGGAGATTGACCTTATTAAAATCTGACGATGGTGTTCATTTTACAGCAGCGCATAAACCTAAAGAAGCACGTATTGGTAAAGACGAGTGTTATTTTTATGAAAGTTTTAAACCTATTACTGCGCGTTATTTTAGAATAGAATCTGAAATGGATGCAGGTTTTTATGAAATGGAACTTTCTGCAAGCCCTGTTTTAGGGAATTTAATGGAGTATGCATCCTATAGAAAAAACAGACGTCCAATTAATAATACAGATGCCAAAGCATTTATCAAAAAAGAAGACATTCTTGTGTTGAGTGATAAAATGGATGCTGATGGTGTTTTAAAAACGGAATTACCTGAAGGAAACTGGACAATTATGCGTTTTGGATTCACAGCTTCAGGAGCTACAAACGAACCAGCGTCTGATGAAGGTACAGGACTTGAAGTGGATAAATTTAGTAAAAAAGCGTTAAAAATTCATTATGATGCCTTTGTAGGAAAACTGATAAAACAAGCAAAAATTGATGCACCAAATGCATTGCAATATGTAGAAATTGATAGTTACGAAGTTGGGCCACAAAACTGGACTGACGATATGGAACAACTATTTAAAGAAAGATTTGGGTATGATTTTACACCATTTTTATTGATGTATGCTGGAAAATCTATAGAAAATAACGAAACTATTGAAGCTGTTTTTTGGGATATGAAACAATTGATTAGTGATTTAATGGTCGCCAATTATTTTGATTATTTCACAGAATTATGCCATCAAGATGGATTGATTTCTTATGTAGAACCTTATGGATTTGTAGGGCCTTTTAATAGTTTAGATGCTGGTAGAAGTGCAGATATTCCAATGGGAGAATTTTGGTTAGGAAAACCCAATAAACACAAACGTGCAGCAGTTTCTGCAGGTCATATTTATGGAAAAAATGTAATTTCTGCAGAAGCTTTTACAAGCACAAAACTCAATTGGGGTTTTCATCCTGCCTTAGCCAAACAAAAAGGCGATTACGAATGGACAAACGGAATTAACGAATATATGTTTCATCGTTTTGCACATCAATCCAACACACACGTAAAACCAGGAATGAGTATGAGTTTTGTGGGTTCACATATAGATCGCACACAAACTTGGTGGGACAATGCAGGTCCTGAATGGTTCAACTATTTGGCAAGAGGTTCGTTTATGTTACGTCAAGGAAATCCTGTTTTAGATGTATTGGTTTTTGTGGGCGATAGAGCACCAAGTCACGTTATTCACGCCAATCAAATACGCCCTAAATTACCAGCTGCTTACAAATACGATTGTGTAAATTCAGATGTCATAATCAACCGTTTAAAAGTTGAAAATGGAAAATTAAAATTACCAAATGGAATTATATACAACGCTTTGTTTCTGCAGAGACACGATATTATCAACTTAGAAACTTTAAAAGGGATTCATAAACTGTCGCATCAAGGGGCTTTAATTGTGGGTAAAAAGCCTAAAAAACTCGGAGGATATTTGGTTACCAAAGAAATGCAAACTGAGTTTGATACTTTGGTAAATGAAATTTGGTCGAGTAAAAAAACGTACAGCACAGGTAAATGGGAAGAAATTTTTGAGGCAAATAACATTCAAAAAGATTTAATTGTTAAAGGGCAACCTGATTTTAATTTTTACCACAGACGCACTGAAAATGAAGACATTTACTTTGTGTACAATCACAACCTTACAGAACAAGAAACCTTAAACTGTAGCTTTTTAGTAGAAAGAAAAGTACCCCAATTATGGAATGCAGAAACAGGTGAAATTACCAAATTAGTAGAATACACTACTAAAAATGGAAGAACGGATATTACTATCAAAATGCATCCACAAGAATCTGTTTTTGTGGTGTTTAAAGATGCAAAAAAGGAACTACCTAAAGTTAATTATGATAAATCTAATACATTACCAAAACCATCATTTGGTTTAGATGAAGATAATAATTTAGTAGTTGAAGTTTATGAAAACGGAAATTACAAAGCACTTGTAAATGATTCAGAAAATTGGAATATTAACGTCAACGATATTCCGAATCCTGTTGAAATAAAAGGCAATTGGGAAATCAATTTTAGAGAACAAGACTTTTACAAAGCCACCATACAAACAGATAAATTATTCGATTGGACAACGCACGAAACTGAACAAATAAAACATTATTCAGGTACCGCAATTTATAAAACAACTTTCATCATCGAAAAAGGTTTATTGAAATCAGACCGACAATTTCAAATCAATTTAGGCGAAGTAAATGTAATAGCTAAAGTACTTGTAAATGGAAAAGATGTTGGTGTAAGTTGGATAGCTCCTCACGCTTTAAATATAACTACCGCTTTAAAAGAAGGCGAAAATACATTAGAAATCCAGGTAACCAATCAATGGACAAATCGCTTAATTGGAGACGAAAAATTACCCAACCAAACAGGATATGTTGTTAAAAGAGGTAGCCCAGGTTTTGGGGATTCAGAATTTAGAGGCAAGTTTAAAAAAATGCCAGAATGGTATAGAAATAATCAACCACTTCCAGAAGGTCCAAGAAGCACATTTAGTGCGTATTCTTTTCAGAAAGCAACAGATAAATTATTACCATCTGGTTTATTGGGCCCTGTCACTATTTCAACATCAAAAATTATTAAAAGAAAATAATTAATGAAAAAGTTAGCCATTTTAGTCTTGCTGTCTCTGTGTTTGGGATGTAATCCGTCATTAGAAAAAGAAACACAAACTATAACTTTAGAAGAAGGCTTTAAAACGCCACCAAACCAAGCAAAACCTAGAACCTGGTGGCATTGGATTAGTGGCAACGTATCTAAATCTGGAATTACAAAAGATTTAGAAGCGATGAAAGCTGTGGGCATTCAAGAAGCACAATTGTTTAATGTGCACTTAGGATTCCCAAAAGGTCCTGTTAAATATTTAAGCGAAGAATGGCTAGATTTATTCAAATTTTCTGCGGAAGAAGCGAAACGTTTGGATTTAGAATTGGCATTTCACAATAGTGCTGGTTGGTCGTCTTCAGGAGGACCTTGGGTATCTGAAGAAAACGCGATGCAAACTGTAGTTTTTAGTGAACTTGAAGTTTCTGGCGGAAAAACAATAAAAGAACAACTACCAAAACCAAAAACAAAATTTGAGTATTATAAAGACATCGCAGTTTTAGCATTTCCGAAACCAAAAACAACTAAAAAAATAGACGGTTTAGATTACAAAATATTATCCGAACGAATTCGAAATCATTTATTACCAGACATCAAAGAAATTCCCGAAGCTTCAGTAATTTCAAAAGAAAGCGTTATCGATGTTACTAATAAATTTTCTAATGATGGCGTTTTAGAATGGAACGCACCAAAAGGCGAATGGATTATATTAAGATTTGGACATACACCAATAGGTACAACAAATCGTCCTGCACCTCCAGAAGCCAAAGGTTTAGAAGTGGATAAAATGAGTAAAACAGCGGTGGATGCGTATTGGAAAGGTGGTGTACAACCAATAATTGATAAGTTAGGCGATTTAATAGGAACAACTGTAAATAACTGTTTAATTGATAGTTATGAAGTGGAAACCACAAACTGGACAACTGGTTTTGAATCTCAATTCGAGAATTTAAGAGGTTACGATTTAACGTCCTATTTACCAACATTAGCGGGTTATTACATAGAAAGTGGCGAAATATCAGAGCGTTTTTTGTGGGATTTTAGAAGAACTATTGGCGATTTAATTGCCGAAAACTACTATGCATATTTTGCTGAATTGTGCCATAAAAACGGAATGAATTTTTCAGTAGAACCTTATTGGGGACCTTTTGACAATATGCAAGTGGGTGCAAATGGAGATATTGTAGTGTGTGAGTTTTGGAGCAGTGGTTATCCGTTTTTCGATTCAGCAAAATTTGTGTCGTCTATAGCACATTTAAATGGTAACTCAATTGTTGGAGCCGAGTCTTTTACCGGAATTGGTGGTTGGGACAAACATCCAGCAGATATAAAATCAATTGGAGATCAAGCTTGGGCACAAGGAATTACACGTTTTATTTTTCATACCTATGTACATCAACCTTGGGACGTTGCTCCAGGTTTAGCCCTGAGTTATCACGGTTTTGATTTTAACCGATTAAATACCTGGTGGTCGAAAAGCAAAGGCTATATGGATTATTTGGCACGCTCTCAATACCTATTGCAACAAGGAAAAAATGTAGCTGATGTGTTAGTTTTTACAGGAGAATCATCGCCAAATACAGGTTTTATCAAACCTGAAATTAAAGCCATGGGTTTTGATTATGATTTGATTGGTGCCAACAAGTTGAAAGACCTAACCGTTAAAGATGGAACGATATATTCATCTATTGGAAATACCTATAAAATTTTAGTATTGCCAGATTCTGATTTTATAAAACCAGAAACACTTCAAAAAGTAAAAGAATTAGTTAATGGTGGCGCAAAAGTTATTGGTAAAAGACCATTGCAATCGCCTAGTTTAACGAATTATCCAAATTGTGATGAAAAAGTTAAAAAGCAAATTGAAGATTTATGGACAACAGGTTTAGTAAAAGATGTTTCAATTGAAACTGCTTTAAGTGAAAAAATACCAGATTTTAAGGTGGAATTAGGAGATGCATCAGACTTGAGTTTCATCCATAGAAAAACCAAAGATGCGGATATCTACTTTATAGCCAATGCTAGAAAGGAAACTAGAGAAATTACAGCACGTTTTAGAGTTACTGGCAAGCATCCCGAACTTTGGAATTCAGAAAAAGGAACGATACAAGATGCTGTTGTATTTAAGGAAAATGAAAATGGTACCACAACTGTACCCTTACAATTAGAATCAGAAGAATCTGTATTTATCGTCTTTAAAAAACCCTCAAACCCTACACATTTGGTTACTGCAAAAATGGAATTAGAAGAACCAAAAGCAGAACCACTTTCAAATTTGAAAATTGTAAAGGCTGAATATGGTACATTTTTACAGGAAGGTTTGATTGATATTACTGCCAAAGTAAATAATGCAATTAAAAACGGAACATTAGATTTTAAAATGTCTCGTGCGTTTTGCGATTGCGATCCTGCTATGGGTTATAAGAAAGAGTTCCGAATGGAATATCAAATTGGAAATACAAAAAAGCAATTGTATGCCGAAGAACGTGAGCATATTAAAATTGATGCAGGCAATCAAAAATTACAAGTACTCAAAGCAGTTTTTGGAAAATTTAAAGGAGAAACTGCAGGTATTCCTCAATATTATAAAACGGATGATGTTACGCAAGAGATACAAAAACAAGTAGCTTCTGGTAATTATAACATTCCTGTTAGCAATAAATTAATTGGCAATAAAACACCTGAAGGCGATAAAACGACACTGAAAATTACGTTTATCACAGAAGACGAAGAACGAACAATGTATATTCCTAAAGGTCAAATTTTGAAGTTATCAAAAGATATATCGAAGCCAAAATTGGTTTATAATAATGATACTATCCAATGGATAACACCTTATGCAGGAAAACTAACCTACAACAATGCTTCAGGAGATATACAAACTATTGAAATTAAAGAAGTTCCTGAGCCAATAGATTTATTCAATTCTTGGGAAGTTTCATTTCCTTTAAATTCAGAAATTTCAAAAAAAGAAACGTTTAACGAGTTGATATCTTGGACTGATGTAAAAGAAGAAGCTATTCAGCATTTTTCAGGAACAGCTACTTACAGGAAAGAATTTACGGTTTCTGATAAAATGCTTCAACCCAACAAAAGTTTGGTGTTAGATTTAGGAAGTGTTGCAGTTATTGCTGAGATTATAATTAATGGAAAAAATGCTGGTATTTTATGGAAATCACCATTCAGAATGGAAATTAGTGATTATCTTAAGAAAGGTGACAATATTTTAGAAGTTAAAGTGACTAATTTATGGAAAAACCGACTTATTGGAGATGAAAAGTTACCATTAGACTATTCAAGAAAAGGTAAACGTTCTAGCACACTTCCAGACTGGCTAGACCACAGAATAGAACGTTTATCAGAAAGATCTACTTTTGTATCCTGGAACCATTACAGTAAAAAAGATAAACTTAAAACATCTGGTTTATTAGGACCAGTTAAGATAATTAGTTCTGGAACTAAAAATTTAAATACAATACCATGAGAAAAATTTTATTTTTATTAATAGTGTTCAAAGTAGTGTTGCTTTCAGCGCAATCTTTACAACATCCTATCATTCATATAACAGCTAATGAACGTGCTGAAGTTTTAGATAAAATTAGCAAATATGGTTGGGCTCAATTTGCACAAAATGAACTAAAGAAAAGTGTAGATATTAAAGTGGCTGCTCATAAATCAAATCCAGCACAAACGATTAATGCAATTATTGTTTTGGCAGATGATGATAACTTAAAAGAATCAGAAGCTGGAAGTGCAAATTCAGCTCATTTTAAAGTATTGAGCTCAGCAGCACATGCTGGGATGCTTTACTATTTAACAGAAGATGAAGATTACGCTCAATATGCAGCAGATATAATTTGGCATTATTTTCAAGAATTATCACCTAGAACTCCTGAAAAAACAGCGATTTGTGGAAATTACTTTTACGATCCTAGAAGCACGTACCCTCATTTGGCATATGCTTATGATTTTATTTATAATTTTTTAAATACTCAAGGCAGGCAAGTCTATGATAAAGCTGCAGGCACGCACATAGCTTACAGTAATGAAACAGCACAAAAAGCTATGAAAAACGTTGCTGGAAATGCATTGTTAGAATCTGGAGGGCGAGATACTAAGTATGGTAAATTGGTTTCTAATCACCCTATTCTTACAGCTCCTGGTGCCTTAGCAGCAATTTTATGTATTGATGATGATACTGAAAGGGAACGTCTATTTAATGTATTTTGGAATACTGGAACACGACGACAAAACTCATTCACTAAAACTGTGATGCCAATCTTTGGGGAACAAGGTATTTGGCCAGAATCTACAAGTTATAGTTTTATGTCTCGTATTCAATTGGTGTTAAATATGGTAGATCGAATTAAACCAGAACTTAATGTTACAGATACATATAAAAATGTTTTAGATGGCGTATTCCTTTTTGAAAACCTTCGTCATCCAAATAGGTCTTATGTTCGTTATGGAGACTCAAAACGTTATAATGATGGGTCTAAATTTTTATTCAGGTATGTATTAAGTATAGCAAAAAGAAAAGGTTATGCCGATTTACAAAGTAAAGCAGAAACAGCACTAGCACAATATTACAATGTTGAAGGTGGACGAAATCAAGCTTTTGGTACATCAGCTTTTGGTGGTCTAGATCATCTTGGTTTATTTTGGGGAGAAGAATTTCCACTGAATTCAACTCAGGATTTTGACTATAAACCTACTGTTATCGTAAAACATGCAGGTGTTGCTTTGCAACGTAATTATACAGAAACTAATAACGAGATTTATGGTTTATGTGGTATTATTGGAGGCGCGCATTATGTACATTCTCACGCTACAGGAATTACAATGGAACTATATGGATTAGGTGATATTATGGCTGCTAATGGAGGTATGCCTCCTACAGTTGCAGAACGTAAACTACCAGAACATACCAATTATTTTAGACTTTATGCTGGAAATAACACTGTAATTGTAAATGGTACATCAAAAGGAAGGCAACAAGGGTCTTGGTCTAGCAATTCTTATCTATGGCAAAATACTACTGTCAATGTTGCTGCAGAACCAGCTCATCTTGAAGATCCTTTAAGTCCAAACTTTAGTTTCACAACTCAGTTTTTAGATGATAATATAAATAATTCTGACCAACAACGAACTTTAAGTACAATAAGAACTAGTCCAACAACGGCTTATTATTTTGATATGTTTCGTTCAAAGTCATTAAACATAAATAATTTTCATGATTATATTTATCATAATATTGGTGATGCTACAACTATTAAAACTTCAGAGGGTTCAACGATTTCTGTTTCATCAACAAACCGATATCAAAATGATATAGGAGATCCAGTTGAATCTCCAGGTTGGCGCTTTTTTGAAAATACTAATGTTACAGAACCAACAAATGAAGCTTTACACATTCGTTTCGATTTAGATGCAACTAATTCTTATATGAATATGTTTGCTCCAGCAGGAGTAACCAGAGAATATACAAAGGCATTAGGACCTGCAACTCGAGAAGCACTTAACGGATATGTAAATAAGAAAACACAAGTTGTAGCCATTAGACAAGAGGGTGAAGCTTGGGAGAAACCGTATGTGCATATTTTTGAACCTTCAAAATCTACCAATACTAGTGTAAAGTCTGTAGAACATATTTATAATGGAAATACCATTGCAGGTGCTAAAGTTATTTCGGAAGTTAATGGCGTGAAAATTACAGATTATATATTTTCTAATAGTGGCAGTAAAAATGTTCAATACTTTGATATTAATTTTACTGGGGAATTCGGAATTGTTCGCACAGAATTAAAAGATGGAAAGACAGATGTTTCTTTATATTTAGGTAAAGGTAGTACCTTAAAATTTCTTGATGAAACTATTACAGGTGATGGAGAAGGAAAAGCTTATAAGGAGTATACATTAAACTATGAATATTTTTCTGAAATTTCTCCAAATAATTTTACCATTGAAACTATTAGTGAAACATGTGATGGAAAGAATAATGGTAAAATTGTGATTAATGCTTTAGAAAAATTTAATTATGAAGTTTCAATAAATGGTATCGATTACAATTTCACAAACCTAACGACAACTGAAGATTTGAGTCCCGGAACTTATGACTTTTGTATAGGAATAAAGGATAGCGATTTTGAACAATGTTATCAAGTAACTATTCAAGAAGCTACCTCTATTTCAGGTAAAATTAGTACAACAAAAGGGAAAGTAGCTATTGCTATAGAAAACGGTAAGCCTCCATATAAAGTTATTAAAAATGGAGAACTAGTTCTAAATACCGAAACAACTCATTTTGTTGTAGATGCAGTTCAAGGTGATGAAATTGAAGTGAAGACAGATGAAGCATGTCAAGGATCTATGTTATCAAAAGTAGATTTTCTGTCTGAAGTTCAAGTTTATCCAAATCCAACTACAAATTCTTTTACAATTCAATCAAATTATACTGATTGGAAAAATTTAAGTATTTATAATACGCTAGGAGTAAAAGTATATTCAAATAATACAATTCAGAACAGTTTAAATATAGATACTAAAGAGTATAAAATGTCAAGTGGAATGTACTTCGTTGTTATTCAAGACGAGGAAGGAGAACAATTCACACAAAAAATAATTATAAAATAATTAGTCATAATGTTAAAAAAACAAAATCTATTCAAAATTAGTTTATGCATTTTATTATTGGGGTGTAATTCTATTAAAAAGGATACACCAAAAAATGAAAATTCAGAAAAAAAAGTAGACTATTTTGCAGACAATGGTTTTGGAAATACAGTGGCTATTGTGCAACATCCATCTGGTGTCTATCATAAAGGTATTACTTATGTGGCTTATCAAGGCCCATTAGAAGATCCTTATGTAGCCTCTTACAATCACAAAACTAAAGAATGGAAAGGACCGTTTCAAGCGGGTGTTAGCCAAATGGGTAAAGACCCAAATCGTAAAAAGAAAATAGATAATCATGGTAAACCAGCATTGCTTATTGATAATGCTGGTTATATTCACATTGCTTTTGGTGGTCATGGAGGAATGCCTAAACATGGTAAAAACACCTTGGGAAATCATCATTATGGAAAAAACTTACATAGTGTTTCTAAAAAACCTTTAGATATTTCTAGTTGGGAAACTAAGAATACGATTTCTCCCTTTGGTACATACAATCAGTTTATAAAAATGGATAATGGAGATTTGTATTTGTTCTACAGACATGGTGCACATAGAAGCAATTGGGTGTATCAAAAATCAACAGATAATGGAGTGACTTTTAACGAGCCAGTTTCGTTTTTAAAACACAAAAGAAGAACAGAAATTGAAGCTGAAGATTCTTGGTATCCTTGGGTGAGCAAGGGAAATGGCGATGATATTATTGTAGCGTTCGACTACCATATTTGTAGAGATAGAAAAAATAAACAAGATGCTCGAGGACATATTCCAGAAAGACATAATCTGTATTATATGGTTTTTGACACGAAAACTAGGGCGTGGAAAAATGTTAAAAATGAGCCTTTAAAAATGCCTTTAACCAAGGAAATGGCAGATGAAAAAACCTTGGTAAGTATATTAGCTGATGATTGGACGTTTCAAGGGATTACTGATGTAGACCCAAATGGAAATCCTCATGTAGGTGTGCTGGTTGGGCCAGATATTGGTGCAAAAAGAAGTGGTCCAAAACGCATACAAACATATAGATGGAATGGACAAACGTGGTTAAAAGGAGAGAATGCTAATCTTCCCATAGGAAGTGCTGACATAGAAGTGAAATCTGCTACACAAGTGAGTTTATATTTAGAAAGTGAAACAACAGATAACGTTGGAGAAATAAGCAGATGGGATAGTTTTAATGGCGGTGAATCGTTTACAAAAGGATCTGTACTTTTAAGTAAAAAAGAATCTGGATTTGTAATATCCGCTCTTATTGATAATCCACATCCTGATGCTAGAATGATTGTAGGAGAAAAAGAAGATGGCACAGACTTTAGAAAAATGTATCTTGTAGGGGATAATGGCCCAATTCAACGAAATAAAAAAGAAACGATATTTGATAAACCGATTATCAATAAAACCAAAAAATAAAAAAATCGAACTTAAAATGAGAATTATTAAGCTATCAGTATTAAAATACAAAGTACAAAATTTAAATACTGATAATATTTGTTTGCTTAAAAACTTTAATTAGATTAGTTTCTTTATAACTTAAAAAATTGACAATGAAAAAAATTATTTTTTTAACCTTTGCTTTATTAAGCATAAGTATAGGTTTTTCACAAACATTTACAGTAAACGGTATTGAGTACGAAGTTACCAGCGCTTCCTCTAAAGAAGTAAAAACAACAGGGTATAGATTAACGGATGACAAGGTAACCATTCCTTTTAGTGTGGATAATGGTGGTGTTACCTATAGCGTTACCAGTATTGGAGATTGGGCTTTTCGAAATCAATTTATAACCTCAGTAACCATTCCAAATAGTGTTACCAGTATTGGAGAGTATGCTTTTTCAGGTAATTCATTAACTTCGGTACTCATTCCTGATAGTGTCACGAATATTGGAGATGGTGCTTTTAATAGTAATATCTTAACTTCGGTTATAATCCCTAATAACATAACTAGTATTGGAGATAGTGTTTTTAGAAATAATTCTTTAACTTCCATTACTATTCCTAATAACATTACTAGTATTGCAAATAATGCTTTTCGAGATAATTCTTTAACTTCGGTAAAAATTCCTAATAGCATTACCACTATTGGATATGGTGCTTTTTCTCATAACTTCTTAACCTCGGTTACCATTCCTGATAGCATTACCAATATTGAAGATTATACTTTTAGAGATAATTCTTTAACTTCGGTAATAATTCCTGATAGCGTTACAAGTATTGGAGACTGGGCTTTTTATGAAAATTCTTTAACTTCAGTAACAATACCTAATAGCGTTACCAATATTGGAGAATGGGCTTTTAGAAAGAATTCCTTGGCTTCAGTAATAATTCCTAATAGTGCAACTAGTGTTGGAGATTATGCTTTTTATGAAAATTCTTTAACCTCGGTTACCATTCCTAATAATATTGGTAATATTGGAAATTTTGTATTTGCTTTTAATTCCTTAACCTCAGTAACAATTCCTGATAGTACTAGCAGTATTGGAAATTACGCTTTTTATTATAATTCTCTAACCTCTGTGGTTATTCCTGATAATGTTACTAGTATTGGAGAGAATGTTTTTAGAGGTAATTCCTTAACTTCGGTTACTATTGGTGCAGGAGTTACCAGTATTGGAGAAAATGCTTTTCTAGAAAATACTGATTTGACTGCTGTAAATTCTACCAACGCAGATCCTGCTATATTGTCAGCAAATGCTTTTGATAACAATAATGTCATCGATTTATGCATTCCTTCTGGTGCTACTGCAAATTATACTGATAAAGGTTGGACAGGGTTTAAAAGTGTCAGTGAGAATTGTACATTGAGTATAGTCACAGAATTTATAGAAAAAAATATACGGATAAATGTTGCTTCTAATAAATTACACTTACACACCGACAATACTTTGGATATAGAATCAGTAAAGCTTTTTAGCATCTATGGAAGTAGTATTGTTAGTACAAAAGAAACTACCATAAATCTAAGTGGCTTAGCACAAGGAATGTATATAGCTCTTATTAAAACTAACAAAGGAACGGTTTCTAAAAAGTTTGTATTAGGGAATTAAAAGATAGAATAGAATAAAAAATAACTAACTTAAATCAACTAAAAATGAGAATAATTAAAAGCACGCTTCTTGTAACAGCAGCTTTAGTACTAGTATCTTCTTGTGCTAGTAAATCCGAAAAAACACAAACGAATAAGAGTTTAGTAGCAGATAATGCAACTCCACCAAACGTAGTTTTTATTTTGTCAGATGATCAATCATGGACAGATTACAGTTTTATGGGAGATAAAAATATTGAAACTCCAAGAATAGACCAATTTGCAAAAGAGAGTTTAACATTTACAAGAAGTTATGTACCAACACCACTTTGTTCGCCATCTTTGGCAACAATTATCACAGGATTGTATCCAAAAGATCATGGTATTTTAGGAAACGATAAGGTGTATGAACGTGTAAAAGGAAATCGAAAAGAGAGTCTAAAAAATAGAGCACAAGCGTATAAACCTGTTATTTCAGCTTTTGAAAAGCAGACGACTTTGCCAGATATGTTAAAGGAAAAAGGATATTTATCTTTCCAGACAGGAAAATGGTGGCATGGAAACCATAAAATTGGTGGTTTTGATGATGGTATGACACACGGAGACCCAGAACGAGGTGGAAGACATGGCGATTTTGGATTAACCATTGCTAGAAAAGGTTTGGATACCATAAATAGTTATGTTGATGTAGCTTTAAAAGAAAAGAAACCATTTTTCTTGTGGTATGCACCGTTTTTACCTCACAGACCTCATAATCCTCCAGCTAGATTATATGAGAAATATAAAAAGAAAACTGACTCAGAGCATTTGGCAAAGTATTGGGCAATGATTGAATGGTTTGATGAAACTTGTGGCGAATTATTCGATTTAATAGATGATAAAGGCTTAACTGAAAACACCCTTTTTGTATATGTTTGTGATAATGGTTGGAGACAAAACCCAGAAAAAAGTGGTTACTTGTCAGACTCTAAACGCGCACCTTACGATATGGGAATCCGTACACCAATTATGTACAAATGGGCAGGTAAAATAGCACCTAAAATGGATCATAAAACCATTACAAGTAGTATAGATATGGTGCCAACAGTATTGAATATCTTAGGTATTGAAAAACCTAAAAACTTACCTGGAATTAACGTATTAGATGAAAAAGCATTAAATGAAAGAAAAGGTGTTTTTGGAGAAGTGTATGCACATGATTTTGACACCATAGAAAACAGTATGTTTTATAATATGGCGATATTCCCTCCGTATAAAATTATTGTTCCAGATCCTGTGAGAAAGAAAGGTGAAGTGGTACAGTTGTTTAATATTGATGAAGATCCTTTTGAAAAAAACAATATTGCCAAAAGTAACCCAGAAATTGTAAAAGATTTACAATCCAAAATTAAAGACTTCAGGTCAAAATAGTAAACTATGAAAAAAGCTGATTTTGTAAATCAGAAGAAACGTGTTAATGGAGAAGAAAAAAAGCCTGTTGAGGTAATTGGAGCAGATAGATAAAATATAAAACAATGCTCAGTCTAAAAAAAAATATAATATATTGAATTTAAATAAAATAAAGGTTTGCGTTTTATTACTAATATTCTCTTTAGCAGTTTCTTGTAGTTCTAATAAAACAAAGAAAGCAGAAACAAAAAAAAAGAAACCAAACATCGTTTTTATATTTGCAGATGATTTAGGTTGGACAGATATAAGCTCAGGAAATACAAATGGAAATAACGGTTCTAAAATTTATGAAACTCCTGTAATAGACAAATTAGCGTCACAAGGAATGTCTTTTACAAATGCCTATACCAACCAAAATTGTGCACCATCAAGAGCAGCTTTAATTACTGGGCAATATGCAACAGGTTTAGATAATCAAGTGTTTAATGTAGGTTCATTAAAAAGACAAGACAGAAGAACCAAAGGATTCCCAAATGTTTTAATTGAACCTTTCAAGCAAAAAAAAGTAATTGCAGAAGATGGTATCAATATGTTTGATGTCTTAAAAACAAAAGGGTATCAAACAGCATTAGTGGGTAAAAGTCACGGAACTCCACATCCTTTAAAAGGTGATTATGGTATCGATTTACCAGCAGATATTCATCACATTATAGCGGCTCCTATTAAAGGGAAAAGAACAAAATCTTTCTATTTAGCACTAAATTCCGATAAAAAAGGATGGACGTTTAATTCAGAGTTTGTAGATAAATATGCCAAACCTTATGATAATGAATACCTTAATACGATTTTAAAACCTTATAAATCAAGAGCAGATGTCTCTCTTTTAAAAGGAACACCAAAACACCTTACAGATGCAATTGGAGATTTCTCTGTAGATTATATCAAAGAAAAAGCAAATAACGAAAATCCGTTCTTTTTATACATTCCTTTTCACGCAGTTCATTCTGATGTTACTGGCAGAAAAGATTTAACAGAAAAGTATTTGAACCGCGGCTTAAAACCAAGAATTGCAGAATATGCTTCTATGATTGAATTGTTAGACCAAAATGTGGGGAAAATAAATAATGCTTTGAAAGATCCAAATGGAGATGGGAATTATGAAGATGACATCACAGAAAACACCATTTTTATATTTTATTCTGATAATGGAGGATTATTTAAAAATACGCCATTGAAAGGTAAAAAAGGAAATTTAACAGAAGGTGGTCTTAGAGTTCCATTAATTTTCAGATATCCAAATGTGATACAAGAAAATTCGATAACCAATCAAGCAGTACATTGTATCGATTTTCTACCCACTTTTGCAGAATTAGTTGGAGTTGATTTAGCTACATTAAAAAAGAAAGAAGGTAGCAAACCTAAATATGATGGAGCTTCTTTTGCCAAAGTTTTAACAGGAGAGGCAAAAAGAATTTCAAGAGAAAATTTGTTTTGGCATCTTCCAGGATATATGGATGAACGTTTTTCTCCATCAACTTTAATTCAAACAAGAGTAGGAGAAGAATATTTTAAGTTGTTTTACTTTTATGAAACTGAAGAATTTGAAATGTATAACATCACTAAAGATATTTCAGAAAAAAGAAATATTTTAAACAATCCTACATCCAAAGAAATGGAAATTGCATTGCAAATGAATGCAGATATGTTAGCTTGGTTAAAAACCAATAATGTACCAACAGGAACTTGGGTGAAAAATGGAAAAAAAGTGCCTTACCCTAAAGTAGAAGGTGTAAAAAAGTATCAATAATAGAATTTAAGAAATGAATAAAAAGTCTTTGATTTTACCTTTTTTGGTAGTGATAAGTTTAGCATTTACGGAATGTTTTAGTAATAAAAAACAATCTAAAAATACTAAATTTGAAGTAAATGAGAATGAAAAACCCAACATCATATTTTATTTAGCAGACGATCAAGATGTGTACGATTATGGTTGTTATGGTAATGAAAAAGTAAATACAACAGCAGTAGATAGGTTGGCAAAAGAAGGAATGTTATTTACCAATGCATTTACAGCTCAAGCCATTTGTGCACCAAGTAGATCTCAAGTTTTTACAGGGAATTATCCTGTTAAAAATGGATGTTTTGCAAATCATACAGCAACAAAACCCCATATAGAAAGTGTAACTTCTAGAATGAAAAAGTTGGGTTATCAAGTTGTTTTGGCAGGGAAAAGCCACGTAAAACCAGCAAGTGTTTACCAGTGGGACAAAGAATGGGAGCCTGTTCCAAAAAAAGGTGTACCAAGAGATTATATTCCTCTAGACAGTATTGAGAGTTATTTAAAAACTGTCAAAAAACCATTTTGTATGTTCATCACCTCAAAATATCCTCATGGAAAATATTTTGATGTTAAAAACCCAGATGTAAATAACCTAAAGTTTTATCCTTTTAATGAAGATAAAAAGAATAATGAAGCATACATAAAAAGTAGATCAGGTTATTACAGAAGTATTGAAGAAGATAATATTCAGATAGAAAATGTTTTAGCATTCGTAGATACATATTTAAATGAAAATACTTTATTTATTTATAGTGCAGACCATGGAGTTTCAGGTAAATTTACAGTAAAAGACATTGGTTTAAAAGTACCTTTTGTAGTTCGTTGGCCAAAAGTGATTAAAGCTGGAACAATATCAAATCAGTTGATACATTATACAGATGTGTTGCCAACTTTTATGGATATTGCAGGAGGAAAAGTGCCTAAAAATATAGATGGGAAGAGTTTCTTATCGATCTTAAAAGGAAATGATGTTGCTGTCAATAAATATGTTTATGGAGTTAGAACCAATCAGAACATTCTAAATTCAGAGATTTTTCCATCGAGAATGATTCGTGATAAACGTTACAAATACATCAGAAATTTTAATTCATTAGAAGTTGTTGAACAAAATTTAACAGGAAAACCAAATGTAGATTATTTTATAAAAAGAGGAGCAAACAAATTTAAAAACGAACCTTTTGAAGAATTGTACGATTTAGAAAATGATCCTTTTGAAAAAAATAATTTGGCACAAAATCCTGAATTTAAGTTGTTGAAAAAGCAATTATCAATGGATATGTTTACTTGGATGAAAGCTCAAGGCGATATTTTAGATGAAACGATTGGTAATATGCCAATTATTACGCCTAAAGGTAAAAAGGGATTCAAGTTAGACCAAGATACACCTCGAAGAAAAATTCCAGATTCTATAAAAAACTCACTCACAAAAGACGATTATATCGTTATAAAACATTGGTAATATTATGATGAAAAAAAACCTTTTTACTTATATACTATTCGCTATATCCATTTTTTTTGTATCCTGTAAAACTTCAAAAGATAAAACTGTAATTACTCAAAATCAAGTTAATAATCAAAAACCAAAAAACATCTTATTTATTGCTGTTGATGATTTACGTCCTGAATTAAATTTCTACGGAGCAAATCATATTGTATCACCAAATTTAAACAAATTAGCTAGTGAAAGTTTGGTGTTCAATCGTGCCTATTGTAACGTCCCTGTTTGTGGGGCTTCTAGAGCAAGTTTACTTACAGGGGCAAGACCAACACGTCATCGTTTTATAGATGCGCGTACAGAAAAAGACCATGATTATCCAAAAGCAGTTTCATTGCCAATGCTTTTAAAACAAAATGGCTATACTACAGTGTCAAGTGGTAAAATATACCATGGGGGAAAAGATGATAATGCTGCTTGGGATGCTAGATGGTTTCCTAAAGGAAATATTAGAGATTACCAATTACCCGAAAATGAAAAACATGCAATAGAAAAAGGTTATGGACCATCTTTTGAAAGTATAGCTGTTGAAGATGATGCCTATTTTGATGGAAAAATTGCTAAAAAGGGAATTGAAGATTTAAAAAACTTAAGAGATAAAAATCAACCTTTCTTTCTGGCTCTAGGTTTTATGAAACCGCATTTACCTTTTAATGCTCCAAAAAAATATTGGGATTTGTATGATAGAAGTAAAATTCAATTACCAGAAAGTTACGTACAACCTAAATCAACACCTAAACAAGCATTTCATAAGTTTGGTGAATTGCGTAAATATACTGGTATTCCTAAAAAAGGTGATGTACCTGAAGAATTGGCTCTAGAAATGATTCATGGTTATTATGCTTGTGTTAGCTATGTTGATGCACAAATAGGGTTAGTTTTAGATGAATTGAAAAGATTAAATTTAGAAGACGATACCATAGTCGTTTTATGGGGAGATCATGGTTGGAACTTAGGAGACCATAAGTTATGGTGTAAACACATCACTTTTGAAACTGCATTAAGAACTCCATTAATCATAAAAGTACCAGGTAAAACAAGTGGACAAAAAACAGATGCAATTACAGAATATATAGATATTTACCCAAGTTTGGCTGAATTGGTTGGTTTGGATAGCCCTAATACTGTAGAAGGACAAAGTTTTGTACCAATAATTAATGGCGAGAAATCTCAAAAAGATTGGGCAGTTTCTAAATTTAAAGATGCTGTTACTTTAATAAAAGGCGATTTGTTTTATACAGAATGGACAAAAGATGATGGTATTGCTTACGCTCGAATGTTGTTCGACCATAAAAAAGATCCTTTAGAGTTGGATAATTTAGCAGAAAAACCAGCGTATCAGCAAAAAGTAAAAGAACTGGCTGTTGAATTAAGAGAAAAATGGGGTAAAGATTTTTTAACCAAATAATAATCCACTAGAATGAGAATTTTCGTTACGTTAATTATTGCCGTTTTATTGTTAACCAATTGCAGTCAATTAAAACAGACTCAAAAAATAGAGGATAAACAACCTATTGTGGTTCAGTTTATTATTGATGGGCTTATGAAAGACGCTGTAGAAACAGCGATTAAAGCAGGAGCAAAAAACCTTAAATATTTTGCAAATAATGGGGTTGTTGTGGAGGATGCCTATTCTAATAGTCCTGTTGGACGTGTAAAATTACCAGATGGTAGTGAGCCTTGGAGAGGTGCATCACCACCAAATATTGGAATGCATACAGGAACTCATATTTTTGAAACTCAAGATTTGGATGATATATTTTTATCAGCAAAACGAAATGGAATTAATTCTGTTTATGTGGGTGGACATACTTTATATGATGTTTTTATAACAGCAGATACGCATTATGCAGAGATAATGCCAGATAGTACAGTGGTAGCTTTAGGAATAAAACACATAAAAGAAGATGGTGCAAGATTAGTGCGTTTGCATTTGCAAGAAATTAGAAGTTCTTGGAAAGGACCAAAAGGAAAAACAAACGTAGACTCTAAGTATATTAAAGCTATTTTGAATGCTGATGCTGAATTAGGAAAGCTGATTACATGTATAAAAAATGAAGGCTTGTGGGAAAATGCTTTTTTTATAATTTCTGCAGATCATGGTATGGGAACCTTAAAAAAGAGTAACCATCTTTCAGAACAATTATCTTCATGGCAGATATACATGAATTTTTATGGTCCTGGAATAAAAAAAGGAGCTATTATTCCTTATGCAGAATCTCCAGATGTGGCTTTAATGACCAATCATTTTATGGGGCTAAAACCTCTTAAAGGTTATACTTCAAAAGTAGAGAGTCTTAAAAATTTAAAAACTACTGGTGTTTTTTTAAAAAATATATTTAAAGGAAATCCTGATACTTTGAAACATCCAAAATGGATTAAAACATATTTGGATAATAACGACCAATCTCCACCTAATGATTATTTACATTACAGAGCGGGAATGCTTGATTTTATAAATAAATAGATATTTCTTGATAAAGATGATACATAAATCAAGAAAACAACAAATAATTATTTTAATAATAGTATCACTCTTGTGTTCTGTAAATAGTATAGGGCAAAACGATTCAATTGGTTATATTAACCTAAAGAACTCCAAATCTTGGGACTTAGTTTTTGAAGATAGTTGCACGAAAGATTGGACTAAAAAATGGACCTTGGATGGATTAATAGCAACTATAGAAAATTCAAAAGACGGCATGCATTTTAAAGCAGGTCCTGAAGCTAAAAATGATGCACACCATTCGGTTTTATGGACTAAGGAATCATTTTCAGGAGATGTAAAAATTGAGTTTGATTACATAAAAACCGATGATGCTAACAAATATGTAAATATACTTTATATACAAGCAACTGGAGATGAAAAGGGTGTATACGAAAAAGATATTTCTAAATGGAAAAACTTACGAGAGGTTCCTAAAATGAAGTTGTATTTTGAAAACATGAACACATTTCATATCAGTTTTTCTGCTTTTGGTAACAAAGGCGATGGGTTGCATTATATTAGAGCGCGTCGCTATCCAAAGTCAGATAACAAACCCTTTAATAGTATTGTTGTAGAACCATCGTACAATATGCAAGGTTTATTTGAAAAAGGGAAATCCTATCATATTACCGCCATTAAAACTTCAGAAAAACTAAGTTTTAAAATGGAGTATGATGGTAAAGCAGAATATTTTGAATGGAATATTACCAAAGTAGCTCCAATTTCAGAGGGAAGAATAGGTTTACGACATATGTACACACGTTCATCAATTTATAAGAATTTTAAAATTTATAGCAAATGAAAATAAAAATCACTTTGTTTTTTTTAATCCTGTTTGTAGTTGCTCAAATAAAGAGTCAAGAATTAGAACGTCCATTTATTTTAGTAAAAACGAGCGAAAGAAAGCAAATTTTAAATAAGATAAAAACAAAACCTTGGGCAAAAGAGATTTTTAAAAATCTTAAAGAGATAACCGATTTACAAGTCGATAAATTTTATAAAAACCCAAAAGACTACCTAAAATGTTTACCTTTTAATTGGAACGAAGCTATAGAAAATGACTTCCCTCCTTTTCTAAAAACAGATCACGTAGAAAATGGAAAACATAGAAATCTTGACAATGCTACAGATAAAGAATGGGAACCAGCAGAAGCATTAATTAAATATTTACAAGTTGCTTTAGATTGTGGTTATCTATATTATTTAACCCAAGATGAAAAGTATGCCTATGTAGCCAGTAGTATTTTGTATTCTTTTACAAAATCTGTTCAGAAATCAAAAATGTCTGATTGGAGAGGAAGAGGTGGTTTATTATTTCCTTATGATGGTTTTAGAGAAGTACGCGTAATTGGATATAGACTTCCTTTAATTTACGATTTTATAGCAACTTATCTAAAGAAAGGTGGAAAATCATTTGATATTATTCAAAACCAAAAAGTACCTTTTCCTGTAAATGAAGTTCAAAATGTGTTTAAAAATTATGCCAATATTACTGTAAATTACGGACAAACAGGGTCAAATCATCCTGTATTAGAATCTCCAAGTTTGGTGTATAATGCTTTGGGTTTGGATGATGAAAAAGAACGCAAAAAATGGTTGTCTTACTTTTTATCAGAAAGTACCCAAAACCAAGATGCTTTGCCAGTAATGGCAAAAAACTATACAAATCAAGGTGATATTTGGCCAGAAACTTCACAATATTTAAATCATTCTACATCAATTTTAGCAAAATTATTGTTGATCATTAATAAGTACAAACCCTCTTTAAAATTAGGTGAAAAATATCCTAATATATTATTTGCCTTACCAAGATTAGACGATTTGGTATATCCAAATAAAGAAATTATACGCTGGGGAGATGGTCACAGAAAACAACATGGTTCTTATCAGTCTTATGAAAACGCTTACGTTTTGGCAAAGATGGATAGTTTAACCTATTTACAAGATAAATTTGCACCTTTGCTAAAAAATGCAATAGAAAAAGGAGCATATTCTAGAAATAGTATAGAAGCATTATTTTGGTATGATGATGCTATTTATGGCAATTCAAAAAAAGTGGAATTACCTAGAACAGATAGAGTATATCATGCAGGAATAGTGTTGCAAAGAAATTTGAGTACAACAAATAATCCAAAAGATGGATTGATGGGATTTGTTGGTGGTGCACATATGGTACATGGTCACGCAGAAGGTATGAATATTGAATTGTATGGAGAAGGACAAGTTTTGGGTGTAGATCATGGAAGAAAAAAATATGGTAAAGATTTACATGAAAATTATTCCAGAATTTTTGCTGCTCATAACACTGTTATTGTTAACGGAAGTTCGCAAGGAGAAGGTGGTTGGGTAAATTTAGGAATCAATGCTGTTGAGTTGATTTCAATGGAACCTAAAGTTAATGATGAAGGAGTTTCTCCAAATCATTCTTTTAGTCAAACTAGTTTTATAGATGATAAAGGAGATAAAGCAGAGGCAGTTCAAGAACGTACTTTAGGTTTAATAAGAACATCGCCAACAACTGGTTATTATATAGATGTTTTTCGATCAAAATCTAAATTACCTAATGAATTCCATGATTATTTATATCATAATATTGGAGATAAATTGGTGTTCGAAAATAAAGACATGAACTTCAAAAAAACACCAAATAGATATATGGCAAATGTGAATGCTGAATGGATTCACAATAAAAAATATAGAAATCCTGGGTGGCACTTTTTTAAAGATGTAAAAACATCTCAAGAATATGAAAACAAAGTAAAAGCTACTTTTAATGTTAAAAAATTAAAAGGAAATGATATATTTATGCAATTGCATATTCCTGGTTTCAAAAACAGGACATACACTAAAGTAAAAGCACCTATAACTTTCGAGTCTCCAGAGCCATATAACAAAAAACCAACTCCAACTTTAGTCATCAGAAATAAAGGAGAAGCTTGGAAAAATCCTTTTGTGGTTGTTTATGAGCCTTTTAATGAAAAAGAAAAACCAACGATACAATCTGTTATTAAAATTGAACAAGGTGGAATTTACAAAGGTTTGATTATTGAAAGTAAAACTCCTTCTGAAAGCCTAATTCAATATGTAATTACGCAGTCTAAAAACCAAGTTTTTAAAAATCAGGATATTTATTTTAAAGGTTCTTATGCAATTATTACATTAAATAGTGATAAAAAATTACAAAGTATTTACATTGGTGAAGGAGAGAAATTAACTTACAAAAATGAAGAAATTACCACAAACTCGTCAAAAACGTATTTTAAATCTTATGATTAAAAAAAGTATCCTTTTTTTATGCCTTAGCATTTTTCTCTTTGGATGTAAAACAACTCAAAATAAAAACAAAACATTACTTTTTGTAGGTGGTTTTACTGATAAAAAACCTGGTGAAGGCATCCACATTTATGAATTTAATACAGAAACAGGAGAAACCAAATTAACATTTACTCTTGATAGCATCACAAATACTTCTTTTTTAAAAATAGCTAATGATGGTAAAAACTTGTATTCTGTTGTTGATAGTCAAATGAAGTATAATGGAAAAGTAGCTTCATTTGAAGTTGATGTACTGAATTCGAAAATAAATTTACTGAATATAAAAGATTGTGGAGGCATCAATCCTGCTCATTTAAATATTGATAAAACTGGAAATTATCTTGTAAATTCAAATTATTCTGATGGTAGTTTAAGCATTTTTAAAATACATAAAGATGGTAAATTGAGTGAAGCAAAACAGATTTTACAATTTAAAGATAGTAGTATTATCAAAAGTCGTCAACAATCTTCTCATATTCATTCTTCTAATTTTTCTCCTGACAACAACTATTTGTTTGCACATGATTTAGGTGCAGATAAAATTAGACAATTTACATTTGACAAACCACAAGAACAGTTAAAAAATCCACAAGAAATTAGAACAAAATTAGGTAATGGGCCAAGGCATTTTACATTTCACCCAAATGGATTATATGGTTATGGAATCAATGAATTAAGTGGAACTGTTGATGCTTATCAATATAAAAAAGGAACCTTAACATTTATTGAAGATTATCAAGCTTATCAACAAAAACAAGATATCTACAGAGCAGCTGATATACATATTTCTTATGATGGTAATTTTCTATATGCTTCAAATCGTGGACCTGAAGAAGATAGTATTGTCGTGTTTTTAATCGACAAAAACAATGGAAAACTACAACTTATAGAACATGTAAATACAGGAGGAAATCACCCAAGAAATTTTGCAATTTCTCCTGATGGAAGTTTTTTATTAGTTGCAAATCAGTTTACAAATAATATCACTATTTATAATAGGAATGCAAAAACTGGAAAGTTAACAAAACTACCAAACCAGATTAAAGTGAACAGTCCTTCAAGTATTCAAATGTATACCTACTAATTCATTTTTTTTAAGAAGATATTTTTATACTCCACTTTCATAGGTGGCCCAGTATGCACTTGCACACCAATAAAGCCTTTATTACTTCTGTTTTTTGTATCTAAATCTGTTACTACACTCATTAAAATACGATTTACATAGTGCTTCATTTTATTGTTTTTTACAATTATGTGCATAGTATTCCAATCATTATTTTTAATATGTGTTTTCATTTCTTCTTTATCTCCTATATAACTAACTACTTTTCTTGTTTGCCAACAATTTCTTTTTACATTTTTTCTAATGTTTGTTAAAGGAATACTATCAGGCATTTCTTCTATTAACACTTGCTCATTCATATAAGCTAAAGTAGTACGCTTTTTCTCTTCGTAATTTTGTCCTGTATATTTATTTTTTCCATCTATATCTGCTTGATATCCTCTTAAAGCAAAGGTTTTATTTTTTATTTTTTCGCTTCTATAGTTCACACCACTATTTCCAGATTTTGAAATTCTATAGTCTAATTTTAGTTCAAAATTGGCGGGCTGTTCTTTTTCGTAAATAACGAAAGAATTCTGTTTTAATATAGTTTCTGGTGTAACTTCACCAACTAAAACTCCATCTTTTACAGACCAATATGTTGAATCTCCACTCCAACCTTCAAGATTTTTACCGTTGAAAATGGATTGAAATGTCTGTTCTTTATCTTTTGATTCTACTTTGTTTTTGCATGATGAAAAACAAATAAAAAAACTACATAATAAGGCGATTATGGAAGGTGATATTAAAAGCTTTATCTTTTTTTTAGGTTGTTCTATATTTTTTATTAAGTAATTGTTACTATTCAACTCCATAATTTATAAGATTTTTTGCAGTTCATAATATGAGGAATATTTAATACAAACTCACGTTAATTCGAGATGTCCAAAACATCCAAATAGTCCCTATAAAGATTATAATAATTCCTAAAACACCTGTAACAACAAGAAGTTTACCAAGTAAAACTACTATTTGATTAATTTCATTTGTGTGGTCTTTATGATACGCGTCAGTAGATTCACTTTTCCTAATAGATTTGATTCCATATTTAATAGCTTCCACAGAAGTCTTAAAAACGTTACCATATTTAACTTCTATTTTAGATGAATAGTCTTCACGAATAAAAGTGAAAGAGCTTTTAAAATATTCAATTAATTGTCTATGTCTAATTAGTAAAATACCACTTAGTATTGTTATTGTAGATCCAAATACCACAACAAAAAATTTAATTATTGCAATTAATGTCATTTAGGTTTTATATTAATAGTTTTTTTATAAATAGTTTTTTTATAAATAGTTTTTTTATAAATAAAAATTGAATACAACTATATTTCTTTTTGTTATTTTAATCGATAGTTACTTTACTTTTCCACCAATCTTCATTAGGTTTAAAATCTTTTGAAAGCACTTTTATTCTATTATTCTCTAAAGATTTTAACTTTTTAGTTTTGTTTTTTAGAAGTATTTCTTGATGTTTATCACTATTAAATTCTTTGTCTTTTTCAGGATATTTTGCATATACTTCTTTTAACCAAGACATTAATTGTTTACTTAATTTATTGGCTATTTCTGGATGTTTGGTTATTACATTTAATTCATCATTTTCAGTTGATGGTAGCTTAAATAATTCCTCTCTATTATCTTCCCAATAATGAATTAGTTTCCAACCATCTTGCTGAATGATTGAAGAAGGTTCTCCACCTTGATTTCCATAATGTGGGTAATGCCAGTACAAAGGCCTGTTTATATCTAGGGTTTTTCCTTCTAAAATTGGTTTTAAACTAATACCATCTACGTGCTGTTTTGATTTTAATGGAATACCAGCTAAATCTAACAATGTAGGATAAAAATCTGTGCTAATTACTGGGAAATCTGTTTTATCAGCCTTATTTTCTAACCAAGGTACTTTTATAAAAAAAGGTTCTCTAATACCACCTTCCCATTGGTAACCTTTACCTCCTCTCAAAGGCAAATTACTTGTAGCATAATGATCTCCAGAAGCTACTCCTCCATTATCAGAAGTAAAAACGACAATGGTATTTTTATCTAAACCATTTTCTTTTAAGGATTTTAAAACAATACCAATAGCATCGTCCATTGTTTCTACCAAACCACCATAAATAGGATTGTCTTGTACTTGACGAATGGGTAAAACACGTTCCATTTTGTAGCCAGATTTTGCAATCCCTAAACTATCTGCTTTATCCCTGTATTTATTCCATTTTGTTTCTGTAGTTTGTATGGGTGCGTGCACTGCATAAAAAGATAAAAATGCAAAGAAAGCACTATCCTTTTGTTGATTGATAAAATTTGCAGTTTCTTTTGCTAAACGAATCGTAAGATTTTCTCCTTTTTCCTTATCTTTTAGTTTCGGATTTTTAAAAGGTGAAAAGAATCCTCCTGAAGGCCCTCCTCTGTGAAATCCACCTTTATTAATTTCGAAACCATGATCTTCAGGATAAGAACCTTTGTCTCCTAAATGCCATTTACCAGCAAAAAATGTTTTGTAACCAGCTGTTTTAAAAGCCTCTGCGATTGTAATGTCTTGCTTTGGTAAAGCTTGCACATAATTAGCAGGTAGCATTTTATCAAAACGATTTCTTTTTCTCCAATCTATACCTGCTTTTGCTCCAATCCAATCTGTAATACCGTGTCTTGCTGTAAATTTACCAGTCATAATACTAGCTCTAGAAGGACTACAAACTCTACTTGCTGCGTAACCTTGTGTAAACATTAAACTTTGGCTTGCCAACTGATCTACATTTGGCGTTTCATAAAATTTACTTCCTGTTACACCTAAATCATGATAACCTAAATCATCTACAAGGACAAATAAAATATTAGGTTTTTTAAATTGAGTTTTCTCTTCGTTTTTACAATTAAAAATAAAAACAAGACCTAACAATAATATACTCTTATAAGCTTTAAACATTATATTTTAATAATTTTTTTTACGAAATGATTTTTTTTATCAGTATTTGAAATAAAATAAATACCTCTTTTTAAATCGCTAACATCTATAACTTCTGAAGATGTTTTTGTGCTTATTACACGAACTCTAGCTCCTAAAATATCAGTAATAATTAATTTCGATTTTTCTGTTAGATTTTTAATTTCGATTTTTCCATTTGTTGGGTTTGGGTAAATACTAACCTCTTGCTTGATAATATCGTTTGTAGATAAAGAAGCATCATAACAATTAGATGCTGGATTATTTAAATTAAATGCTGCACTATCAGAAATATTAGTTTTGCGCAATACCATTTTATCCATAAAAAATGAATTAGACCTTGCATCTACAATTACAGAATAGTTACCAGGAGCATTAAAAGTTGCCCATATAAATCTATAAGAACTTTTAAAGACGCTATTTGTTACAAAACCCCAGCGTTGTTCAGGAGCAGTATTTACAGGATGTCTATTCATAAAAGCTTTAAAAAATCCATTAGTACTATTACCATCTGGACAATTTCTATCTGGATTACTGTTACAATTGGGTTTTGGCTCTATTGTTTCAGTAGCAGTTGAATTGCCATTTTGTGTAGCATAAAAATCATCAGCTTCAACTTTAAGCCATATATCATTGTGTTCTCCTCCAGAAGTACCTTTTCCTATACGTCCACGCAATGCAATTCTGTAGGTGCCAGAATTATTAATTTTTATATTGTAAGTTATTGGAACTCCTGATAATGAACTGAAAGACTCTGATCCATCCCAAAATATATAATTTATGGTCGATCCAGATAAATTAGGATCTGTCTCACTACCCGTTTTCCAATCCGAACCAGAAGGAAAGATACCAGACTCCATTTCTATTGTTAATAAACCATTTTTTTCTTCAAAAGGAAGTGTACCATCACAAGAAGCAGTTTGTGTAAATAATTGCAATGAAACTAATGAGAGTAAAAAAAGTAAAATGCTATTTTTCATTATTATAATTTTATGTTTGCAGCCAAAAATACACTTACTTTAATCACAAAGTATCCTGTGCTGTATTGGCTTTATTTAGTTTTTTTATATTCAATTTTATAATATCCAGATCCTAAAATAACATTTGTTTTATCTCTTATAGCAACTTCAATTGTATCATCAAAAGAAGTATCATTTATTTTTAAAGATTCTAATTCTTTTTGATTTAAAATCAATTTCGCATTGGTATTAAATGGGACTTCTAGGTTCATCGTTAAAATACCTTTTTCTGAAGTCCAATTATTTTTAATATCTCCAAAAGGCGTAGGCACAGATACTTTGGTACTTGTTATTTTACTAGAAAATTCTGGATTTACGATAAATTGTTTATACCCCGCTTTTTCTGTTGATGATTTTATTCCTCCTAAAGATTCAAAGAAATAGGCTGCAAAACCACTATGCATTGGGTGATTTAAAGAGTTGCTTGGTCCTTCCATCTCTTCCCAAATAAACTGACGTTCTGGCCAAGTAGTAAAACCTGAATTCATTACGTAAGTCTGACTTGGGAAATCTGGTGTTGTTAAAATTTGATGTGCTAAATCTGCTTTTCCGTTTTCAGTTAAAACTGTATAAATGTATCTATTTCCATGAATTCCTGTTGAATGATGCCCACCTTTTACTGCAACTATATTGTGTACTAAACCATTTACAACAGCATCAATTTCTGCTTTTGGAACCATACCAAATTGTAAAGCTTGGACAGTTGCTGTTTGACTCTGATACCATTTGTGTTTTGTATTTGGTATTTCAACCAAAAATTCCTTATTAAAAGCTTTTAGTAATGCTTCTTTTTCTTGCTTCATTTTCGCTTCATAAGTAGCATCATTATTCATTTTTGCAAACTTTTCCATAATTCCTAGCACATCATAGAAATAAGCATTTGCAGAAATTATTGGATCACATTCCATTGCAGATGGATTTTTACGTCTATCCCAAAGAGGTGGACACCAATCTCCCATTCCATCTTGCATAATTCCGTTTTCTCCTTTAAAATTCAAGTAGAAATCGGTTAAACCTTTCATAGGTTGGTAATACTCTTTTACAATGGCATCATCTCCATAAAACTTATAATTGTACCAAGGCAAATACATAGTAGCTACACCCCAATCTATTTTTGCATAAGTAGATGTTCTTTTTCCTGGAGCAATCATTGTAGGAACTGGAAATTTTAACTCAGGATTGTTATGCCCTTTTGTTGGTCGCATTTGGGTTTTGATATCTTCCATATATTTTTTGTAGAAATCATACATATCATAATTGTATAAAGCATATTCACAAAAAGCGTGCGCATCTCCTAACCACCCACATTTTTCTCTATGAGGACAATCTTCTGGAATTCCGTGAACATTATCAACAATCGTCCATTTACTAATGCTGTGCATTTTATTTAGTAAGGCATCAGAAGATGTAAAACTTCCTTTTTCCTGAATATCAGTCGCCACCAAAACCGCTTTAATCATATCTGCATCCGGTTTTCTAGAAATTCCTGTAATTTTTGCGTATCGAAATCCGTGATAACTAAATTTTGGTTCCCAAGATTCTATACCTTCACCTTTACAAATGTATTTATAGATTTGTGTCATTCCATTTGCACCTCCACCAGTAGAACCTTTATAGATATCTTTTCCGTTTGTTAACAATGCTTCTGTAGTAATAACATCAATTAACTGTCCTTTTTTCTCTTCAACATTTAATTGTACCCAACCTGCAATGTTTTGCCCAAAATCTACAATCCATTCTCCATCAGCGCCTTTAAATACGTTTTGAGGTGCTAATTCTTTTAATTTTTTAATTGGCGGAATTTGACTTGCACTTACGTTTCTTAGTTTTGGTGATACTTCTTTTGGATTCCCCCAAGTTGCATCATCATAACCTACTGTATTCCAATTTCCAATTTCGTAGCGCGCATCGTAGGTATCGCCTCCATAAATATTATTGAAAACAATTGGTCCTGTAGCTTCTTTCCAGTTTTTATCGGTATAAAAATCTTTGGTAGAGCCGTCTGTATATTTTATTTTCAATAGAAACTTTACAGTTGGTGGTCCAAAAGCCATATCTTTTTCTGATTCTGGATCTCTTTTCCAAGAAATATCTTGTGCGTAAAATCCGTTTCCTAAAATAATTCCGAATGCATTTTTACCAGATTGTAATGCTGATGTAACATCATAATTTACATAATACGCTTGTTTGTCATAGTTTGAAGGTGCTGGATCTAAAACGTGATCTCCAACTTTTTCTCCATTTAAATACAACTCATAATAACCTAAACCACAAATGTATGCTTGTGCAGATGTAATTTTTTTATCAATTTCTAGTTCGTTTCTAAAATAACTTGCTGCAAAACCATCAACTTTAACTGGCACTTTCATTTTACCAGTTTTGTAATCTCTAAAGCGATATTCTGAGGTTCTTGTATCATTCTTTAAAGTGATCCACTTAGAATCTCCCCAATTTTCTTTGTTTATCAATCCCATTTGGAATTGTTGAACTTCAGACCATTTTGATGAGTTCTCATTTTCATCCCAAATTTTCACTTTCCAAAAGTATTTTTGCATCGCTTTTAAATCTTTTCCTTCATATTTTACAAAGGATGATTTATCACTATTTACTTTATCAGAATTCCAAATATCTGCATCACTTTCATTTAGTTTATTTTCGGTTGATGCTACTAAAATATGATACCCTGATTGCGATTTATTAAATCCTTCTGCCTTAACAATCCAAGAAAACAAAGGTTGTTTACTTTCTATTGCAGTTGGATTTTGTTTGGTATTTACCAATAATTTCTCAAAAGGCAATGACGCTTTTGATGTGGAAACTTGTTTGCAAGAAAAGCAAAAAATTGAGATTACAAAAAGAGAGAATAGCGTTTGTTTTTTTAACATCATTTTTGTTAGAATTAGCAGATTATGGTTTTATAATTTAATATATTTTATCTTATTTTACTATGATTTTATGATTAGAAATCCCTTGATCACTTTCTAATTGTAATATGTAAATACCTTTTTGTGAATTCTCAAAACGGACTTGCTTTTCTGATATAAAACTGCCTTTTTGAACTTCCACTCCATTAATTGAGTAAATTCTGTATTGTGCCTTTTCTCCATTGTTTATTTTGATGTTAAACACACCTTGAGTTGGATTGGGATAAATACTAATTATTTGTTCTTGTACTATTTCTGAAGTAGATAATGTTGCATTACTTAATTCTATTATGTTAATAGAGAATTTAGGCAAAGTAATCCCTTCACTTCCTTGACTAATTAAAGTTAACGGATCTACATCAATACCCATAGCTCTTTCTTCATCCATTTTATTAAATGCAATCGCTTTGTGAACTGCTACGTCTGTATATGTCACTCCATCTAAATTAACATTAAAAGGCACATCTTGATTACTAAGATTGACTACAAAAACGGAGGTCTTACCATTTTTTGTTACCACTCTTGCGTTAACCGCTTTTACACCTTCTACCAAATTTGATACCTCTACATTACTGTCTATTAATGTGGTATTTTCTAAAGCCAAACGAATGATTTCGTAAGCTGAACCAAATAATGTTTTTTCTAAAGGATACTTAATTCTTGGACGTTCTTTACCACTAGGAGATATATAAGTTTCCCAAACATAATGAGAGTTTAATTGCCCATTTACGCTAAACCAGTTAGCACGCTCAAAAACATCTTGATTTTCACTCATAAAAATATAACAATCCACCATTCCTAAAACAGAAACTGCATTAGGACCACCAGATTTTACGCCCCATTCTGTTAACCAGATTGGCTTATTAGGTGCCACTTTATGTGCGTAATCATAAATAGAATTTCCTAAAAATTTTCGAGCAGTAAGTGCAGTACTAAAAGCTTCATCACTATTATTAGAATCATCGGGATCTGAACCTACATAAGTATGTACTGTAACTGCATCAAAATACGTTAAATCTTCAGTTAAATCTGTATTCCAGTTAGGGTTTGCCCAACTAGATTTTCTTAATAATGGTATTGATACTTTTATATTTGGATCTTTTACTTTTAAAGCTGCAGACATCGATTTTGCTCTGGCAATATAATCTTCTGCATTTGGTATGATAGAACTTCTTTGTCCTGGATAAAAATTTTCGTTCCCTAACTCTACCACTTTTACTTCAAAACCTCTAGCAATCAAATCATTGTATCTTGCTATGGTTTCTGGACTTCCATTGTTAAAATCAGTACCATCTGCACTCATATTAAAAGTCCACATCATATCAAAACCTTTACCTGTTTGTAATTTTCTTGTCGCATTTAAACTTGTAAGTCCATCAATACCTACTTTAATATTATTGGTATCAAATATCTTTATATTGGCTAATAAATCAGGTTTTTTTGTTTTAATCGTTTTATTTACACCTTGTTCGTATTGAAAAGACTCTTCTCCAAAAAGTCTTGTAACATCTCTTCTCCAATCGTACCAATTTGCCCATAAACCGTGAGGAAATCTTATGGTTATTGGTTTTAATTTATTTATGAGGTCTTTTTCTTTTGTAGTTGAAAAATGATGTGTATTTGTACCTAGTAATAGATTGTTAAACACTTCTGTATTAGAAGATGTTATATGAATTGTTGCTTCCATATTTGAAGGTAAATTAAATGGATAATCTTGAGAAAATACTGATACAGTAAGTAACAAGGTAAAGCAAAAACAAAGTAACTTCTTGAACATTTTTTTAACTATTTAATTTTTTGTTACTCAAAAATAATATCCTTTTCTTAGAACAGTATCCTGTACACTCTTTAAAAAAAATGATTTTTTATAAAGTTTCTATAAACCAGAAACTTTAAAAATTATACCTTAAACTATTATTTTTGTATTAATCGTATTGATAACTTAAAAGTTCTACTGGTCCTTCCAAACCTGTTGCCACTAAATCTTTATAATTTCTAGTCCACCTATTAGTTAAAGGATTATCGATTGATTTACAATAATTCGCCAAAACAGTAGTGTACTTAATTTCTATTTTATTTTCTCCTTGTTGTAAAAAATCAGCAATAGGGTAGATTGCTTTTCCATACCAACGTTTGCCTATTTTTTTATCATTAATATACAATTCTGTAACTCCTCCATTTACATTTCCTAAGTCTAAATGGGTAAAACTTTCATCATTATTAAAAGTGATTTTATAGCTTAACTCTCCTCCAAATGAACTTTTAGTTTTATCTTCTGATGTACTAAAATCAGTTAATTCATCCATTTTCCAAGTAAACATTTTACCATCTACTCTTTTTCCTGTAACGTTCCAAAATCCATTAATTATTTTTGAATATTTAATATTATTTTTATCAACTAGAATTTTTTCTATTGGTTTTTCATCTTCAAAAACCAATAATAAAGATTGTAAAGGATTGAGTGAAATATGTAATTCATTAGAATTTTTAGCATAATAAAAAGGTTTTCTTTCGCCTGTTTCTGGATTCCACACATAAGGATATTTTCCTTCTAATGGAAAAATAGCATCAAATTCAGTTGTTTCAGACTTATGAATATTTGTAAAGAAATATACTTTTTTATCTTTTGTATTTTGATGAATTTGATAAACTTTTTTAGTTGGATTGTTAATAATTACATCTGCCTTAATTTCAGATTCTTGAAGAAATTTCTCTGTCCAAGAAAACAAATTTTCTAATGACTTTGGATTTTTTATTTGAATGAATGACTTTGGATTTTCTACCAAAAGATTCTCCATCATTTCTTTAACTTGAGTATCATTTTTATCAGCATCTTTAAAATGTAATGATTTTTTAGGAAGCTCATCAATCACCACAACTTTACCACCAGAAGTCACAAATTTTTGAATTGCAATAGCTGTTTCTGGATGAATGGATTTTAAACTCGCCAAAACCAATAGTTTATAGGTCATTTTTCCATAGGAAATTTTACCATTTCTTATTTCAGCATTCGTTAAAATATTTTGGTTGATATATTCACAAGAATATCCTAATTGACTAATAGGTTCCCATAATTTATGTAAATATTTAGGTTCTATATGAAAAGGTTCTCTTGCCAAACCTTTATCTCCCCAAATATCTGCAGTTGGCCCAATAATGGCTATCGATTTTTCAGCTTGCGAATTTTGAAATACTGTTGATAATCTTGCGTTATAATCTACCCAACTATGTAGGTGTTTCCACCAAGTATTTTGCTCGCTAAAATAAGCTCCATAACGAATCCAACCTGGAAATGGTTCAGATTCTGGCGAATAATTGTAACCGTGTAAAATAGAATGGTTAATTCCAGTGATGAAATTCATATCATCATGTTGCTTTATCTCTTCTAAAGTCGTTTTAAAAACACCTCTTGTATTGGTCATTACTTCAGAACTTACAATCTTTTTCCCTGTTAAATGCCCACCAGCAGACGCATATAAATTCCAAGTCATATACCCGTGATTTTGATTCCATTGCCATAAAGAATCTTTCATTTCTGCAGAATAAATCCAGTTGTTACTTTCTGGAATATCTGGTATCATATAGCCATCTAACATTCCCATTAAAAAAGGCGTTCCATAAGCTTGATATCGGCACAGCACGCCATTTGCTTCGCAAAAATCTTTGTAGGTTTGGGTAAAGTTTTTTAGAAATACTTCTACTAATAGTTTATTGTAGTCGTAACGAACTCGCTTTAATTTTTCTTTAAATTCTGATGAAAATCCGTCTGAATAAGAATCATTTGCATAATTTCCTTTTGCTGAATAGAAAATAAAAGGCGTCCATTTTTTTAAGGAATAGCCATAAGCATTTAAAAATAGAGTTTCAAAACCATCAGTCCAATTCGCCCCAGAAACCTCTATACTATCGCAAAAAATAGCTCTAATTAATTGATTTAATGGCAAACCAGAACGCTCTGAGATTTTCTTTAAACGATTTAAATACGCCAAAGTCATTTCCTTTTTATAATGATCCATTACTGGTCCTGCGCCTCCTGGGGCACCTAAAGTAACTTCTCTAAAATTTTGCTGAATTAGTGCATAACTCAAATAGTAATTTCCTGAATTTTCAATTTTATAATTCAGTTTGCCATTTTTATCTAGATGTTCTAAAAGGTTAATTATTTCATCTTCAGTAGCACAATCTAAAGGTATTAAAGCTAAATTCGATAATTTGTAAGTTGTTCTTTTACTGATGTGTCTTTGCGCTCTAGATTTTCGATATTTTTTTTTATATAAATTGATTAAATACGCTTCATCAACTTTAATAACATCATTGTAGCTATAAGCAATTTTATCTGTTACCATACGTTGACTGGTTTCTTCGTCTTTTAAAAACTCGCCTCCAAATGGCCAACCTGTACCTGCAATGATATCTGTAATCATCCCTAAATCTTTGGCTTTTTTTGCAGCGTGAACAACCATATCTACCCATTCATCACTCATCCAAACTAAAGATTTTTCACTTTTGTTAAAAGCGGGTGGCATTGCAATTGGGTTTATTTCTACACCTCCAATACCAATGCTTTTTAGTGATGCTAATTGCCTATCTAATTCTTTTGTTTTTATTTTATTTCCATTCCACCACCAACGTACAAAAGGCCTTGCTTCTGCTTGTGGGTTTTGGAATTTGCTAAACAGGTCATTATTCAATTTTTGTGAATTATCACTAATACACGATAAAACAAGAAAAACTAAAAAGGCTACCAAGAAAAAATTATAACTTTTCATAAAACAACTGAGAATTATATTAACGTATCAATAATGAAAAATAGATTTTTTTATAACTTATATTATCCTGTACTCTCTTGCTAAAAAATGATAGAATAATATTATTACCATACTGATGTAATTTATTCTACACAAAAAAAATTGCTCGTAAAAGCAACTTTTTCAATATGTATGATATTTTAAAGTGGTTAAATAGAATTACCAATACCAACCAAAACAACTGATAAAAGAATCACTACGATTCCTGCTGTTATTGTCATTTTAGTTTTTTTAGCAACCCCTTTCCATTCGTTTCTATAAATTCCCCAAAGATTTGCGGTTAAAATTATGGTTGACATATGCAAAATCCAAGAACTTGCGCCATTGCCTAATTTACTTTCTCCCATTCCATAAAAGAAAAATTGTAGAAACCAAATCGTTCCAGCCAAAGAAGAAAATAGAATATTGTTGCGTATTGGCGTACTCTTATTCGTAAAGTCTTTGTATGATTTATTTTTTATGCTCAAGATGGTTGTCCAAACCAAATTAGATGCCAAACCACCCCAAAGTATCACTACAAAAGTAACATTATTCGCAAATAAATGATCATATCCAGCTACCACAGCTGCATCAGCTAAAGGCTTACCAGATTCTATACCAAAACTAAAAAAAGAACTTAAAATTCCTGAAAGTACTGCAACAATTAGCCCCTTTATCAAATTAAATTCTGAAACAGATTTCTTTTTTTCTTCGGCTGATAATTCTTTTTCTTTCAGCATTCCTGCTCTTCCTGAAAGACCAATACCTAAAAGACAAACTAGAACACCAAGTAAAACCACTTGACCTCCATAAGAACTTAACATTTCTGTAAAAGACACTTTACCATCTTGAGGATTAAAGTTATAATAGATTGAAGGAACTATAGCACCAAATGCCGCACAAAACCCTAAGACTACTGAGTTCCCTAAAGACATACCCAAGTAACGTACTCCAAGACCGTATGTTAGACCTCCAACACCCCAAAGTAACCCCATTAAAAAGGTAAATCCTAAAATTGCAGATGAACTATTTGCTATAATATCTAAAAATTCAGGAACTGTTAAATACGCTGCTATTGGGGGCACAATTAACCAAGACATTACACCACCAACCATCCAATAGGTTTCCCAAGACCATCCTTTTACTTTATTGTAAGGCATATAAAAACTACCTGCTGCCACACCTCCTATTGAGTGAAATAATACTCCTAAAATTGCTTGCATAATTATTTTATTGAATAAAACTAATTATCTATCGGTAGAGCGTTCGATTTAAAATCTACTTTTTTTACCGGTCCAGTTTCTTTCTCAAATACCTCTGCTATCGCTTCCGGTTTTATCTGCCATTGTGGATTGAAATCCGAAGACTTCAAGTAATTAATTAGTGACTGACGAAACTGGCGTGTTGCAGGTCGGTTTTCCAAATTACTTTCAATATCGATGCTACAGATGAGTAGTTTTCCTTTACCTACTTTTGCCTCCGCTATAAGGGCTAGCTTACGATTGATTTTCCAAGAGTCAATTGGCTGAATTATTGAACGGTATGCTTTTGGCCAAGGGTTCTTCGAATTATATGAGTCTAAAATCATCGGTTGTGCATTGTTCAGAATATCCCACCAATTCCAGTTAACATGCGCATCCGTAGGAAAGGTTTTAAAAAGTGGATGCCCAGGATCTAACAACATACCCGAGGCTGATGACTGACCACCTTGCTCTCCTATCCCAGTCCAGAAGTGATTCGTAAAGCATGAAGGCAAATCACCTTTCATATCCCCAATTTGAGGTAATAAAAGCACAGTTTCACCCGCTTCAATTCGCTTTTGTGTATCGCTATCCCAAGCCTTAGCCACGTGGATATTCTCAGGTAAAGATTCTGTTTGATTGTTTGGATAAACCCATATATCCCAATCATTTACAAGTTTATTTGTTTTTGATTCAAGCTGCAAGTTTAATTTTACAGGAGCGGGTATACCACTAAGGGGAAAGCTAATTGATGCTATATGTTGAGCACTTTCTTGTGCAAAGCTCTTTTTAGGTAATTCCCAAGTTTTCAATACGCTTCCATCAGCGGTGCGTAGCGAAGCAACAAGGTCGTTGAGCTCCAGATTTCCTTTACCAAAATGAGTAACTTCAATATCAGCTGTAAAGGTTTCATTTTGAGTTAACACACGTTTTGGCATTCGCGCCAAAAGCACAGTTGGTGCACTCCACTGGCGCACGTATTCCAAGTCAACGTAAGGACGAGGATCATAAAAAGGATCTGTTAAACCAACTGGCGCACTACTTTGTCCTGTAAAGTCTGCTAGCGAAAGCCATTGAAAACCTGCCATATCAGGAGTACGGTAAGCTGCCTCAAATGATTCACGAATAAGCTCCACTTGCCATTTTCCCGACGATTCTACAATTTCAGGAAGTAACTCATACATGCCTCGCTCTTTTAGCTGGTCGCGGGCTATTTCAAGATAGTCTGCTTTAAGATATCCTGTAAATTTTCCAAGCTCTTTTGCAACGTCAGGGTAGGTACATATCTGAGCTATCTCGTGCGACATTACAGGTACTTTGAATGAAGAAGAAGCTTCGCGCCAGTCGATAGCGGTGTTTGGCGGAGTAAGATTGTATTCTGTTCGCTCAGGTGTTGGCGGCCATCCAAATTGGTAGCGCAGTTTCACCGAACGTTCTGGCCAAATACCACGTTGCACCTGAAAATCTGCACCTTCAGGACTCCATGAATTGGCTTTTACCATATAGAGTTTGGAATCATCATAAGTTTTCCATTCCTCTACAACCTCCTCAAAAAATTTATGATCGCCATCATATTCATTGCCAAGTCCCATCATCACAAAACTTGGGTGGTGCCCAAACTCATCTAAAATTCGTTTTGCTTCGGCACGCATAAATTCAAATTGATCTTTTGTTTTTACAGGACCCCATTCACCTACCTCTGGCGCCATATAGATTCCTATTTCATCAGCAGCAATAAAAGCCGCTTCAGGTGGTGTCCATGAGTGGAAGCGTGCTAAATTAAGACCAAAATCTTTGTAAGTGCGCCATACTTTTCGCCAAGATTCAACATCCATTGGAGCATATCCAGTGGCTGGCATTACTGCACAGTCGTTATTACCACGTATGTATGTTTTAAAACCATTTATACTAAAATGCATACCATCCACGGTTATATCTCGTAAACCAAAAGTTAATTGATGTGAATCGCTTGATTTTTTTACTTTAAGATGTGCTTCTATCTTATAAAGTGGCTGCTCATATTCATCCCACAGCAATGCTTTGTCTGTCATGGGGTAATCAATCTGAATCATCTCACCATTAATATCAGCAACTTGTCCTTTTATAACCAAAGCTTCTGGATTATGTTGATTTCCTTCGCTAGCACCAATAGCGTCTAAGGTCAATTTCCACTTACCTTTAGCGGCTTTGGTTTTTCCTAGTTGAAGGCTCACTTTTAACATGCCATCAACAGGTTTTGGCGAAACTGTAAATCGTTCAATCCAAACAGTAGGATGTGCTTCAAGTTTTATATTACCTACAATACCATTCCAAGTACCAGCAGTTTGCTCAGATACAGAATGGGCATTATACCCCATATGGACATATTCAGAGTTATCTACTCGTATGCTAATTTTGTGAGTTCCAGCTTTTAGCTGTCCTAAATGATATTGATGAGGTGCTGCTAAGCTAGTTGCTTTACCAATCGCCTTACCATCAAGCCATAGCTGAGATACCCAGTGCACACGTTCAAATGAAATGGAAATAGACTTTCCATCCCAAGATTGTGGTACCTCTATACTTCGACTGTACCATACAGCCCCAATAAAGTGACGCTCAGGATGCAAAAAGTGCTGCATTTTATAAACACCTTGTTCTTTATACTTACTAAGATACTCAGGCCCCCAACCATTAAGTCCTCCTGTTCCTGCCCATTCGGTATTGCCATACCAAGGAGTTTCTGGCCCTGGAATTTCGCCATAACCCTGTTCCTGAATACATCCTGGAAGGGTTAATACATCTGGAAACGAAGCTTCTTTAAACCACTCTTCTTCTATACCCTTGTTTTGAGGATCTAGTTTAACTTGCCACTCTCCAGCAAGGCTAATAGTTTCCTGTGCAAAAGCAAAAACAGATGAAACAGCGAAAATAATGGCAAAAATTAGTTTTTTTTTCATGAATATTTATTTTTTAAAACAACAAATGGATGAAACACAACAGGAGTATTTCCAGCATACTAAGTAAAAATGGCAACATTATAAGTTATATCATTTTTTAGTCTATTAAAATTCCCCGTTGATAAAAGTAATTTTTGTTCCTATTAAAACCATCATGTATTATCCTGTCTTGGTATCTAAAGTCCTATTAGCAAATATGAACTACTCTTAAATTCAATAAATTCCCTAGTTTTTCAATTTTATTCGCAATATGCCCTACTCCAATTGCACAGTGATGTGATGGCCCTTGCTTAGACCATTTATTCATAAAAGCACGTGCTCCTATTGAAAATCGGTAGCGGCTATTGGTATTGCCAATTTGCAATACGGGCCCTTCTACAGATTCGCCTTCTGCTACCAATAAAAAGACATCATCTTTACCTTCAACAACAGAAAGTAAAGTTACTGGCCCGTGTTTTACAGTCATTTGAATGGACAATCCTTTTCCTGGTTTTCCGTGATAAACGGGTAATGGCACCAATTGTACTTTGCCTTCAGCTATTGCAAAATGTGCAGGACCATCGTGACCTAACATCACAATATCATCATTAAAATCCATCGCATAAAACTCAGAAAATGAACCTCCAACACCAAAGGCATCCATAATTTTCATGGCTTGCGCATTTTTCACTTCATATTCTCCTGCTACTGGAACATTTTTACCTGTTAATAAGGTGTTTCCTGCAATAACTGAAGTTACTATATTTTCGTATTCATTGGCATTTTCGCCTTCATAATAATAGGCTAAAGATCCTAAATCGTGATTTTCTACCAATTTATCTAAGGCTATGGATGTTTTTGCTGCGCGAATTAATTCTGATTCTTCACAGGCGTCAATAACTTCAAAAGTCGTTTTAAATTCGGCTAATTTTTTATCAACCTCAACTTGTGTTACGGCATCTCTATATTTTTTTACTTCACACATTTCAACAATTTCTATGTGTGTACCAAATGCAGTAGATTGTTTGGTTAAATCGGAATATACATCTAGCATACCTGCATAATAATGTCCTAAAACTCCCAGTCTGTTATTTTGCATTATAGAGGCTACTTTGGTGGCATCAATCCAATCTTGAACTTCATCCCAAACAAATTGTTCTCCTAAATATCCTGTAACAAATTCGTAATCTATGCCTGCACGATTAAACACATTTGCAAATTCTGGAACGGAACAAGCTTGACAATGTGCCAACCACTCCCCTGTCATTTTACCACGATCTCCCAAAGCATTAAAACTTTCATAATCGATAGCAGCAACAGGTTGTATATTTAAAATAACCACAGGGCATTTTACTTTTTGCACTACAGGCAATACTGTTGATGACAGCGCATAGGTAGAAATGTATAAAAACAAAATATCTACATCTTCTGCTTTTAAAACTGCAGCTTTTTCTCTTGCCACCACAGGAGAATCTACCAAACCAACATTTACAACTTCAGCCCCAAAACTCTCCATTTTAGACGCAATTTGTTGTTGATACCCCTCTAAACGTTCTAATAAGCCTTCAAACTGTGGCCAATAGGTATCTAAACCAATGCCAAATAATCCTACTTTTATCATTATTTTATTCCTTTTAATTTTCGTTTTAATTTGGTTTTTAACTTATACCTTAACTCTTTTACTAATTCTGGGTGTGCTTCAGCTATATTCTTAGTTTCCTTTTCTGTTGTTGTATGATCATATAACTCTACAAATCCATCTTTATGTAGTGTCATTCTATGGGTTGAAGTTCTGATAGTTGAAGCTTTATTGCTATAAGATATAGCATAGTGACCTGTAGCATTCGGATTTACTAATAACTCTTTTAGAGAAGTCCCATAAGCATACTCAGGAGTTTCAATTTCTGCTAAATCACATAAAGTCGGAAAAATATCGACTGTTTCTACAATAGCATCTGTATTCGCTCCTTCATGTTTCATTCTTGGGTAATGAATTATTAAAGGTGAATGCAACGATTCCTCAAACAAACTATGTTTTCCCCAAATCGCATGTTCCCCTAAATGCCAACCATGGTCTCCCCAAAGTACAACAATAGTATTTTTATCTGCTCCTGTTCTTTTTAATTCTGCAAGAATTTTACCTACTTGTGCGTCTGCATAACTCACACATGCAGCATAATGACGACGCACATCATTCGCAAAATCAGCATCTGTATTAGGGTTTTTACCCCAACGATTGTATTTCATAAATTCACCAGACCCATGCCAAGTGGTTTTTCCTTTTGGTTTTTTAGGATGTTTTATTTTGGGAAGATCAACACCATCATACCTATCATAATATTTTTTTGGAGCACCAAAAGGTAGGTGTGGTTTAATAATTCCTACAGCAAGAAAAAACGGTTTTTCTTTATTACTAGCAAGTGCTCCTAATTGTTTGACAGCTTCATCTGTAATTACGCCATCTGGATAAATGTTGTCATCGCCTTCTATGGTTTGGAAAACGTCCATACTACCTGATTTTAATCGAATCTCACCATTTGCTAATCCATGCATCATTCCTCTTGGATGTTCCCATTCTGCAACTGGCATCAAATGTTTATCCCAAGCATTGGGCATCTCTACTTTTGTGCTATCATTCCAATTTTTTCCTCCTCTACCTCCTGGATGATGAGATACTTTTCCAACCGAAACCGTTGTATAGCCATATGTTTTAAACCACTCAGGAATACTTTTATCTATTTTTTGAGTGCCTTGGTTTATTTTATTTGCTCTAGTAAAAAGTGCATTGTTTCCTGCTGGTCCATATTGCCCTGTTAATAAAGTATATCGAGATGGACCACAACTTGGTGAGTTTACAAAGTGTTTCTGAAACCTAATACTCTTTTCAGAAAAAGCGTCAATGTTTGGTGAGCTAATATAATCTGCTCCAAAACTCTTCAATTCTGGACGAAGATCATCCACACAAATAAGCAGTACATTAGGCTTTTTAGAAACTTGTGCCCTTTGACAATTCGTTATTACAAAAAGAGATAGTAGTATGTGAAAAAAAGAGATTTTTTGTTTAACTCTCATTGTTATATTATTTTTTTTAAAAATTTTATTGTCATCATTTTCTATAGTTTTCTCTAAATTTCAGGTTACATTAACTTCTTACATCAACATTAAAACACTAGACTATACAAAGCCTCTTTTTTAGTACTTTTTGATATATTACATTGTGCTATCTATAAAATTCCCCTAATCATTTATTCAAAAAATAATAGAACCAAAACTATTCTAAATGTAATATTTAAATGTAAAATACGTAATAAACGAACCAACATACAATTGACGTTTTGATAAATTTATTGCACAAAATGATATCAATTATTATAGTATATTGTTTTAAGTTGTCTTATTTAGATTTCAATATACAATTCACATACTTTTTTTAAACGATCGGCATCTAATTCTACACCAAAACCTGGTTTTGGTTTAAAACTATAATAGCCGTTAGCTTCTTTTTTGGTTGCTGTACTTTGCAAACATTCTAAATACATTTTAGAATCTTCTTTTTTCTCTATAGCTTCTACCCAAGTGGCATCGACACCAATCGCAATTTGTTGCCATGCAGAACATGCTGGCCCAACTAAACTATCATCACCGATCATTACTTTTGCACCTATTTCTTTCACTTTTTGTGCCAATTGCGCAGTATGTGCAAGACTTCCCATGGTAGAAGGATGCAAATTATAAATACGTCCCATACCTGGTTTAATTGTTTGGATTCCTTTCCAAGCAGGACGCATAGGTGCGTCTGGAATTAAAGTTAAATCACCAACCATCTCTTGTAATTCTATCCATTGACTCGTTTTTAGATGTGCTGGATCTTCTATTGCATTTAATCCATTGTCTTTAAATCGGTTCAATATTGATTTTAATTCGCCTAAGGATTTCCATTTTTTATAGCCTTTATTCACATCAGAAATTACTACAGCTTTATCACCTAAAATGGCTCTTATGATTTTTAGTAACATCATATCTACTTTCTCATCACCATACATTTTAAACTTCATGTGATGCCCTAGATTCTGTTCTATGCTTTTTTCTACTTCTGCTCGTACTTTCTTTTCGTCTTTATCTAGTATACAGTATAAACCTGGAACTGGTTTAGTTCCTGTTAAACCCAATAATTCTATTGCAGATTTATTTTGAAGTCTTCCTGATAAATCTAAAAGTCCCATATCCAAAGACTCCAACATTTTTAAAGAACGTTTTGACCCCAAAACTTGCTCAGATGCTAATCTTTTTTGAGCTTCACCTAAGGTTAAACCTTTAAATTGTTGTAAATATTTTACCCAAGAAGTAGGTTTAAAATCTGGATTATTTTTTGATGCTGGCGTTTCTGTCCAACCATAAAAATCTCCCGCAGATATTTTAATAAATAAATGCTGACGGTTGTGCCAAGTTCCCCATGAGAAATAACGAGGTATGTTGATATCGTATCGAAACAATTCTATTTTTGTGATTTTTTCGTTTAAATACGCTGTTCCATTTTTACTACCACAAGCTGATAGTAATGGATATGTAACTCCTACAATACCAAGTGTAGAGATGCTTTTTATAAAATAGCGTCTGTTTGTTTTCATCTCTTTTTTTTACCAAGGATCTTTCATAGAAGTTAGCAATGTAGACAGCTCTGTTTCCATTTTAGCATCTAAATCAGCATCTTTTCCCCAAATATTTTGCATTTGATAAGGATCTTTAGCATCGTGATAGAGGTAATGGAATTTTTTTCCATCTGGATCCTTAACAACAGCATAAGTATAATCTTTTGTTCTAAAACCTCTCGCATCCGATTTAGAATCGGTTTTTGTGCCTCCAAAATACAATTGCTTTTCTGGTCGATCTACAGATTTATCAAAAAACAAATCCGCATAATTTTTACCTTCTACTGCTTTTGGTATTTGATTTTTCAACCCCATAACACCTAGTAAAGTGGGCATATAATCGGGTACGCTTAATAAAATATCATCCGTTTTTGGTTGGATTTCTTTTGGATAATGGACAATTAACGGAATTTTATAAGCTTCTTTAAACCAAACATTTTTATGCATTAAACCTTGGCTTCCTAGCATTTCTCCATGATCTGCAGAAAATACAATAATGGTATTTTCATACAATCCTTCTTCTTTTAATTTTGCAATAACACGCCCAATTTGGTCATCTACGCCGTTTACGGAAGCAAAATAATCGGGTGCTTCATTTAATCTTTTAGAGACACCTTTGTCTCCTCTTTTAATCTCTTTATTGTCATTAAACTGAACGTTTGGACGATTTAACAACTCTTTATAATCCATACCTTTATAACGTTTTCTGTAACGTTCTGGCACTTGTTTAAATGGTGTATGTGGCGGATTTATAGACCAAAATAATGCAAAAGGTTCGTCTGCTTTTCTTTGCTTTTCATTGTTTTTTAGGTAATTAATTACAACATTCGCCTCATGTTCTGCAGACCATTCTTTGGTGTATACTTTATCATTTTCTCTACCATCAGTTGTCCAGTAATAAGGATTGTTATGCCTGTTGTGTGTTCCATAAGCATACCAAAACGAAAATCCGTGTCTACGATCTGGAGGACACCAAGTATCCCAAACTTTTTTTACGCCTGGTGGTGTGGGCTTTGGTCCATCTAAATGCCATTTACCCACATAACCTGCACTATAGCCATTTTCTACTAAAACATCAGAAAAGCAGATTTCACTTTTCTTTAAATAATTACCATTTGCTGTACGTTGCGATTGGCAATTTTCTACAACTCCTGTAGATAATGAATAACGCCCTGTCATTAACATCGCTCTGTATGGACTACACAATGGATTATTGGCTACTGCTTCAGAAAAAAACACCCCTTCTTTTGCCAATTGATCTAAATTGGGTGTGTGTACTGGGTCTTCTTTTAAAAAACCTAAAGAGGCTTGACGATATTGGTCTGCAAAAATGAACAGTAAATTGGGTTTTTGTTGTTCTTTTTTTGCTTCAGTGGTTTTTTTACAACTACTTAAAGTTGAAAAGACAATAACCAATATTATAAGATTCATTAACTTAAATTTCATCATAAAAAAACTTTAATTATCAAAATAATTGAGAAAAATAAGGCAATCTGTTGAAATAGTTATCCTGAACTATTAGGTAAACAATAAATAAATTATTCTTTTTTATACTCTGGATTTAGTTTACTTGGAATTGGTGCATTTATTTGTTTCCACCAATTTTTCAAATCGGTTAATAATTCCTCTTTTTTAGTTGGGTTAGTAGATGCCAGATTATTTAACTCTCCAATATCTTCAGATAAATTGTACAATTCTATCCCATTATCTTCAAAATAATAGTGCAATTTCCAATCGCCTTTTCGTATTACAGAACCTGGACGTGTTCTAAATAGAGGGTCTCTATTTTCATTGTCTTTTTGATTGTATGCTTGTAAATAAATTGGGAAGTGCCAAAATAATGGTCGCACAAGCGTTTCTGTTTTTCCTTCTAATACCGAAGATAAATTATTACCATCCAATTCAAGTTGGGTTTCTTCAACTCCTGCATATTTCAAAATTGTTGGGAAAATATCAAGGTTGGTAATTGGCACTTTGCTTTTTGTGTTGGATTTAATTTTGCCATTATAAACAAAGAAAAATGGTTCTCTAATTCCACCTTCATAATAACTTCCTTTTCCTGCTCGCAACGGTTTTTGTTTGGTAATACCGTACAAACCACCATTATCTGAAGTAAATACTATTAAAGTATTATCAAAAAGATGTTTGTCTTTTAATTTTTTGATAAGCAAGCCGATATTTCTATCTAAATTATCGACCATAGTAGCGTAATTGATGTTTTTCTGACCTTTCCAAGGTGTTTTGTCTCGATACTTTGGTAATAAGCTATCCACAGGCATTATTGGGGTATGAACTGCATAAGGTGAATAATATAAAAAGAATGGAGACGAAATAGTATCCACAAATTTTATAGCGTTTTCCATTACCAAATCGGTTAGATATTCGCTTTTCCCTTTTTGAATTTTTACGTTTTTATACGGTGGATTATAGCTTGTTGGATGTCCTGCATGGCTTCCCCCAATATTTACATCAAAACCATCTTTCAGTGGATTATGGGTTAAATGCCATTTACCTGCATGACAAGTTGTATATCCAATATTTTTTAAAACTTCAGGAATTATTGTGAATTTTGGCGCCAACAATTTTGTGTTTTTTGTTGGAATTAGTTTTCGGTCTTTTGATTGTCCTCTCTCAGAGGAATTTACCGTATAAATTCCATGACGTGTAGTCCATAGCCCAGTCATTAAACAGGCTCTACTTGGTGCACAATTGGCTGATGCTGCGTAACCATTTGTAAACACGATGCCCTCTTTAGAAAGTGCATCAATATTAGGTGTTTCATAATATTCGCTGCCCATAAAACCAACGTCTCGCCAACCCATATCATCTACATTTATGACAATAATATTAGGTTTTGTTCCTTTTGCAATGCTCTTGTTTTTTTGTGTCTGACTTCCACAAGAAGTAAACATTGTTACTATAATTACTGAAATTGCTAAAATAAATCGCATATCTTATTTTGATATTTTAAATTGAATTTGAATTATTTCTTCTTTAACGTTTTTTTGACCAATGGAAACTCAGGATGCTCAGTTCTAGTATTGTTGATTAGATATAATAGTTCTTTGGCTTTCTCAGGATATTGACTTGCAATATTATTTTGCTCGCTTATATCTTTATTTAAATCGTAAAGTTCAATAGCTTTTTGGTCGAACTTTACAGCTTTCCAATTGTTTTGCCTTACTGCTTGTATTGGACCTTTCCTTTCGTTAAACTCCCAATACAAATAATTATGTTTTTGTTGCTGACTATCATTTCCTAAAAGTGTTGGTGCATAAGAAACGCCATCAATTTTATCAGTAGGTTGTATACCTGCCAATTCGCACGCTGTTGGTAAAAAATCCCAAAATGTAGAAATATGATTGGTTGTTGAGCCTGCTTTAATTTGATTTGGCCAATAAGCTATAAAGGGAGTATGGATTCCGCCTTCATATAAATCGCGTTTGTGTCCTTTAAAATGTCCATTACTGTTGAAAAATTCATTTTTTAAATCGTCATATTCGTGTCCATTATCACTTGTAAAAACGATTAAAGTATTGTCTGCAACACCAAGATTTTCTAGCTGTTTTACAAGATTTCCAATATCTCTATCCATCGTAGAAACCATTGCTGCATAGGTAATATGTCCATCTTCATCATGACGATAATGCCCTGGTTTCATTTTTCGTTTTGGCCATCCTAAATTTTTGTATTGCTCTTTTTCTTTTTCTAAAATGGTTAACTCAAAATGTGGAATAGTGTAAGATAAATACAAAAAGAAAGGTTTTTTATGGTTTTTATCAATAAAATCTGCAGCCTTTTCAGTTATTAAATAGTGAATGTGTTGCCCTTCTTTGGCTTGAGGATTATTACCATCTAAAGTAATTCTATTCTCGTTTTCAAAAATGCCTTTCGGGTAATAATGATGTGCTGGTGAGTGCTGGTTAAATCCGTAGAAATAATCGAACCCTTGTTTATTAGGCACACCTTCAGTTAAGTTTTCTGCAAGTCCCCATTTCCCCACAATTCCTGTGGTATACCCTGCTCGTTTCAATTCTTCTGCAACAGTAACATCTGCTGCATTAATATCTACAGGAGTACCACTAGCTGTCCATCTTGGGTTACCTCTTACTGTGCTGTGTCCTGTATGCTTTCCTGTCATTAATACTGCTCTTGAAGGACCACAAACTGAAGACCCTGTGTAATGATTGGTAAAAATCATTCCGTTTTTAGCTAGCTTATCAATATTAGGCGTTTTGATTTTATCTTGTCCATTAAAACCCACATCGCCGTAACCTAAATCGTCTGCTAAAATAAAAATGATGTTTGGTTTTGAAGTTACTTCTTGTACCTGTTGTTTTTGATTTTTTTCTTCTTGTTTGGTTTTACAGCTTACCATACATAATGTAAGTATGAATAACAAGATGATACTATGTGCTTTTGGCTGCTTCATTTCGTGTACTTATTTTTTTCTTAGAAAATTAAAAAGCTATTATTTCTTTTAAAGAATTCAATTTAATAATCGAACAATTTAACTATTTCTAAATGAATTGAATCTTTTTTTATTTTAAAAATACTATGGAGCATAAATAAGTATTTGTTCGGGAGTAAATGTATTATGAACTTTTACTTCTATTGATAAAATCTGTTCATCTACAATTAATTCAGTTTTGAGTAATAAAGGCAACGCCATTTTAAACAATTGCTTTTTTGCACTTCTTTCTATCTGTTTCCATTGCCAATTTGTTTCTTCTAAGACATAAGGTACCATAAAATTTATTGCATTTTTCACACTACTACCACCAGTACTTTTATAATTCCATAAATCAATATTAGAAAAACGTTTTGCCAAATCAACAATGCGAATAAAAGCCCAAAGATTATTTACGGAATAGTTTACTGATTTTGTCCGTTCCAGTTCGTAAGGTTGGCTACCATCTGGAGCTATTTGTGTATTAATTCGTCTCGATTTTACAGATGCTATTTTTTCTTTAGCTTCTTCTATTTTATTTAAATAGAGCATTAAACCGATTAATTGATAATCGTAATTAGTGGCATGATTATTTTTTCTTGTATCTTCAACAACTCCAAATTTACTTTCTTTAAGCCATTTATAATAGTCTTTAAACCAATATTGCATCAAGCTATTTTCTTCTGCACTCCAAAATGGAGTTTCTTCTAACAATTGAATTGTAGTAACAACATTGCCAATTCTTGACCAGTCTATAATAGCAAAGTTGGTTCCGGACACTTTACCTGGTATAGCTTGCCCATAATTAACATTAGGGTTTACTTTAGTTGCTTCATCTATAAACCAAACACGAACAATTTCTTTAGCTTTTAAAAGGTATTTTTCTTCTTCTGAAAAATAGTAAGCTAGATTTAAATTATTTAACGATGAAAACATTTTCTTTAAACGCTCCCAATCTGTATCTGATCCAAAATTAACAGGGTTAAATTCTCCATCTTTATAAATCCATGGTAAACCGTCTTTTTTGCTTGGGTCTGGCCAATGATATGGACTTAAGGTGTGGTAATCGTGTTTATTACCACTAGCAGGTATTACTTTTTTATTAGTTACTGGATCAACTTCTTTTTCTAACTCTTCATTTGCCAGGTTAATAACTTGTTTATATGCTTTTAAGTAAACCTTTTTCTTTGCTTTTATCGCTTCTTTAGCTAACTCTAATCGTTTAATATCTAGAAAAATTAGTACTTTCTTATTTGATATGGAATCTTTCTTTTTTAAAAAAACACCATTATCTAAATTATTTAAAAACTTAGAAGCAGTATTTGTTCTTATAGTACTATTTTCAGCTCTACAACTTAATGTAACTAAAAGTACTACTAAGAGATAAAAAGTCCATTTTACTTTTGGTTTCTTCATCTAATAGGTTATTAATATTTAGCTACTTCTATTTTAACTGGTCCAATTAGCCCTGATTTTTGTAAAGGAGATTCAGGTGTGATTTTATCAATAACTATCCAAGTGTACTTTTCGTCTTCTGCACGAGATTTATCTCTTATCAACTGATTTCTCCATAGATTTACGACTTCTATTTCTAGTTTGTTTTCCCCTTTTTTGATAGCATCTGAAATGTTTAATCGGTAAGGAGCCATCCATACACCTCCAATAGCTTTTCCATTTAATTTTACTTTCGCCATTACTGATACTTTTCCTAAATCGATATACATTTCTTGATTCTCAGAAAGTTTGTCAATTGTAAAGGTTTTGGTATATGTTGCTGTACCCGAATAGAATTTTATTTGTTCATTTTCTGAAGTTGACCAATCTTGGAGCTTGTTAAACACGACAGCTTCTTTTGGTCCAATCTCTTTATTTTGAAAATCGACTTTAAAATCTTTATCTAATGTTACTAGCGGTTTGTATTCTGAAAAATTGGATGCTTTATCGGTTTTGGCTTCTTTACCAAAAACGACAAACCAACTTTGAGCTCCTTCAAATTGCAATGGTACTTTAATTCCTGCTGGAGTTATTTCATACTCAGTTAAATCTCTAATTTCACCAGTTAGGGCATTCCATAATTGTGGTTTTAAGTTTTTATCGGTTCTAAAAACTGGAGCTATGTTTAGTATCTCATCGCTTTGATTGGATATGAAATAAATATCCATTTCTTCTGATTTGCGGTGTATCCATAAAACCGGTGTTTCTTCTGGAACATTAAAATCTTTAACTAGATTTATATCTGAGAATACATCATCTAATTGGTAACCATCCCAAATTTTACCTTTACAATAAGCAACCTTCATTTTTCCGTTCTCATACGTTCCATGCCACATTTTATTGGCCATTTCTGCTACCAGTGTATCTGCCTTTGGATAATTTTCTAAACTTGGAGATTTTTCTGGTTTTGATCCTAAAATAGTTCCTCCTTGTTGTACCAATTGCTCAATTTTTGTTAGTAATTCTGGTCTCATCGTTTTGAAAGGCGGCAACACCATCACTTTATAACTCATACCATCTGGCAATACAAATCGTCCATCTTTTACCGATAATCGATCCATAATAACTTCTGCATTGATATAATCATAAGAATAGCCTTTTGGAATTTCTGGATTTCTTCCTCCTGTCATTATTGGCGCATCTTCACCAATAAAATAACAAACATCAGCTACATATTTACCTTGTTGCAAGAGATGTTGACAACGACGTAAATAATCAAAATACGAATCTGCTTGACTAAACCAAGTGTTATGACGATTGAATTCAGTACCAAACCACGCATTCATACCCGGTTTTCGATTATCATCTGGTTGCTGAATGTACAAATGCAATACAAAGTGATTGATACCTTCTGTTAATGCCCAATCGCCTCGCTTTTTCAGCATTGCAGGATGTCTTAAATAGGCTCTTCTTGAAGACGTAAAAGCTTCAGCAGACGTTATTGGTTTTCCGTAGGTATGTGCTGTAGAAGAAGATGCTTTACATTCGATATTACCCAGTGTCCCTTCGTTCCAAAATTCTCCAGAAATTAAATCGGATTGTCCACCATACATCATAAACTCACTAGGGAAGCCCCAATGACCATAATTTTCTAACCAGGTTTTCAAATTGTGCTTGTTGCTTGCTTTTTTTAACCCACCAACATATTCGTAAGCCACATCATCCGCAATAGAACGACGCAAATCCCACAGAAAACGTTCGGATTCTTCTACACTACCCACAATTCTTCCAGAGAGTACTGGTAAAAATGGCACAGGATCATAACCGTATTTTTCTTTAAATTTGACTTCATAGCCGTCTGTCCAGTTTTGAGAACCTTGTTCATAACTATCTGCCACAACATACTTAAAAGCGGATTTACTTTCTTCTGGTATGCGTTTTAACAATTCACCAACAAAATTATCGAAGTGATATTGCACGAGTTCGCCATTCATTTTATCTACTTCATAACCTACACCTTGAGGTGCGGCAGGAGCATTTTTAGTTCCTGTAGGTGTCATTCCCATTCTCATAATCGTCCAATTACCTACTGGTGCATCCCAATTCAGAACACCTTTCTCATCTAATTTATCACTCAAATCGATAACCTCATCTGGTTTAACCATAAAACTCTTGTCTTTAAGCGCTTCTTGTCTTCCAAAAATGTAGGTATCCCAATTTGGTTTTGGTGTAGAATGCATTTTACCCAATTGTTTCTCTATGTATTTATCTAGAACTGGTGCTTCAGAAATAGTAATTTCAGCAAAACCATATCCACTTCTCTTATCTCTAAAATTTGTACATTTTAGAATGAATTTATCGGCTTTAGTTTCTGGTAAAATCGTTGCGAAATCGCCTGTTTCTATAGACGCTACATTTGGCGTAATTCGAAAACGGTCAAAATGAAAATCTTTTACCAAATTCTCTTTACCGTTAATTACAGCAAATAAACTCATATTACACTTAAAAGCCTTACTTGGAATGATAGTTATAGAACGTGCCGTAATTTGTTCAGCAAGGTCAAAATTAATTTCTAAAACCTCACCTTTTTTTGGTTTAAAACTGGTATCGTCTTCCTTATTGCCATCAGACAAAACGCTTACATCAACATCGTTCCAATTAGCAGTAATTTTTGTGGGAATAAATTGTGTACTCCGTTTTTCAACATCTGAAGATTTGAACGCAAAGGTGTGCGTATCTTGAAACTTTTCTTTTGGTTTTTTCAATGATAATGTTAACGCTTTACCTCCTGAAACCTTAGTTTCGCTAAAAGTTAAATAACGCATAGCTTTGGTATAATCTACCCAAGGGCCACCACTTTGACTCCAACCAGGACAATTGAAAACACCAATATCTACTCCAATACGTTTACCTTCTTCTACAGCATGGACCATGTGAGACCACCAATCTTCGCTTAACATCGGAACTTTTCCATCTTTATGTACTGGGTTTATATTACCAATTAAGGCACCACCAATTCCAGCTTTTTTCATCGCCAACAAATCTTTGGTAATTCCATCTTTTGAAATATCATCGTTTATCCAATACCAGTAACACCAAATGGTATTATCATCTGTTGGTTTTACAAAACCAGATTTTACGATTTCATAGTTTTTAGAATCGTTACAAGACCCTACTGTTAAAAGGATTATTGAAATAAATATCAATAATTTCGTATTTCTTTTTAAAAACATTTCTATAGTTGATTTTTAGTATTTAGTTAAATTTTTATTCTTAATAGTTCTTTGACTTTTTTATCTCGCATTATGATAAACCAATTCATAATCTCCACTCTCTAAATTATTTAGAATTAATGAGTTTTTATATACTTGAAATTTTACTTCATTTCCATTAATCATCAAGTTTGGTTGCTTGTTAAATAATGGTAATATTACTTTTGCTGATGTGTTGGGTGGAACACTTATCTTGTAAATAAAATCACTTTCTACAAATTTCCAAGACGACTTAATTTTTCCATATTGTGATTTATAACTCCCTGAAGCCTTATTTAGTTTTGAATGAGGCATAGGCGCAAATAAAATCTTTTTGTAACCTGCTTCTAAGGGTGAAATTCCTGCAATGCGCTCGTACATCCATTGCCCAATTGCGCCATAGGCATAATGATTAAATGATAAGGCTCTATCTGCAAAACCATTATCGTGGGTGTAACCATCCCAACGTTCCCACATTGTGGTAGCTCCCTGATTGATGCTATAAAACCACGAAGGATAGGTTTCTTTGAATAAAATTTCATACAGCAAATCGGTATTTCCAGTAGTATCTAAAACAGACGCTAGTACAGGCGTACCAATAAAACCTGTTCGTAAGTGCGTATCATTTTCTGCTATCAATTTCACCAAATGATTTATGGCTTTATTTGCTGTTTTCTCAGGTAATATATTAAAACCAAGTGCTAATAGATAGCCAGTTTGTGTTGGGGTGTAAGGTGCTTTTATTTTACCATTACCATCAAAAAATTCCTCTTCAAAAGCTTTTGAAATTGTATTTAGCAATTCTTGGTAGTGCTTAACGTCTTCTTTAAAACCTAAAACTTCGGCACTTTTCATTGTTAATTGTACTGAATATGCGTAAAATGCTGAAGATATAAGCGTATTAGGTGTATCGCCTCTTCGGTCGTCTTTTTGTTGCGAATAAGGTTGTAACCAATCTCCCACAGTTGACATATGACTAACATAATTGGTTGACTCTGAAGTATGATAATCGCACCACTTTTGCATCATTTTGTAATTATCTTCTAGCACCTTGATGTCGCCTGTTCTGAAATACAACTCCCATGGAATAATAGTACATGCATCAGACCAACCTGCTTGAGCAAAATTACCCGTAAAATTAGGAACAACAACAGGTACACCGCCATTACCAAATTGTTCTTCTCGCATACTAGTTAACCACGCAGACCAAAAAGCATGCGTATCAGACAAAAACAAGGATGTTGGAATAAAAACCTGTGCATCTCCTGTCCATCCTAAACGTTCGCTTCTTTGTGGACAATCTAAAGGCACATCGAAAAAATTACCACGAAGACCCCATTGGATATTGCTGTGCAACTGATTCAATTTAGCATTAGAAGAATGAAAGTTTCCTGACATATTAAAATCTGAATGTTGTACCATTCCTGTAGCCCAATATTTTTGCGGATTATAGGCTTTATTATAGCCACTTAACTCCACATAACGAAAACCATGAAAAGTAAATTTTGGTTGCCAAGAAATGGTATCATTATCCTTGTGTATATAGTAATCTGTTGCCTGTGCTGAACCGAGATTACCCATAAATAATTTGCCTTCTGCAGTAAGCATCTCACCATGTCTTAATTTTATGGTATCTCCTTTTTTTACTGGAAGATTTATGTGTACTACACCCACCATATTTTGCCCAAAATCAAATAAAACTTTATCGTCATCTTGTTGAATAATTTCAACAGGTTGCAGCGTCATTTTATTTTTTAGGGTAGCGTGTTTTTTAGGAATTAGTTGAGTTTTAGGATTTATGTCTTCCGTTTCAACAGTTTTCCATGAGCTATCATCAAATTGTGATTTACTCCAATTTGGCATTTCAAAATTTGCATCATACACTTCGCCATCGTATAAGCCTGATGTTCTTAGTGGGCCTTCTCTAGTGGCTTTCCAGTTTTTATCACTAGTTATAATTTTTTGATTGCCTTTTATATCTTCGATTTCTAATTGACAAATTACTTGCGGAGGTGCAATTACAGTATCCCATCTTCTTTTAGGTCCAAAACGACCAGAATGCCATCCTTCAGCAAGTGTTATTCCCAGCGTGTTTTCATTTTTTTGTACGTTTTCTGTAACATCATAAGTTAGCGTTTCTATTCTTTTATGATAAGGCGTCCAACCGGGTGTTAACACATCGTTTCCTATTTTTTTTCCATTAATACGCGCTTCAAAAACACCTTTTGATGTGATATGTAAACGCGCCTTTTTAACTTCTGAATCTATTTTAAAATCATTTCTTAAATATTGTGGTTTGAACAAACGTGTTCCAAATCTCGTTGTGTCCCATTTTTTTGGATCGGGCATTTTTATCCATTTGCCTTTCCAATCAGAATTAGAAAGTAAACCCATTTCAATATTAGCCACTTTACTCCAATTGGATTCTTGGTTTTCTTCATTCCAATATCGTACTTGCCAATACACCTTTTGTCTGGATTTTAATGGAGTACCTTCATATTTTACAAAAACAGACTGATTTGAAATCACTTTTCCAGAGGACCAAACATCTGGATTATTGGGCAATGCATCTGGTTTTGAAGCTACTACAATAGCATACGCCATTTGCTTCTTGGTATCTTTACTCTGTGGTAATTTCCAAGAAAATGTTGGAATACTATCATAAAAACCAATGGGGTTTTGAAACCCTTCTGAAACCGTAAGTTTACTCGGTGCTTGCAAGCCGTTGTTGGTTCCTTTCTCACAATTTGAAAATAGGCATTGAATAATTAAAAAATATAATAGTTTCTTTTTCATTTCATTAAAATAAATCATTTGTATGCTGCCATTACAACCCAATTTTGCCTACTATTATACTATGAATTTCACTCAATTGTAATGCTATTGAACCCAGAATGTAGGTTTTGGTTTTTATTTTGATAGTTAAAATTAGCTTCAATATTTCCAGGGATTTCAATCTCAAATACTACTTTTTTGCCATTCTTTCTCCATGAAACTTTTATATCTCCTGCATAGCAAGAAAGCTTCCCCTCAGCATAGGTCATATCATCGGGAATAAAAGGTCTAATTTCAATTTTCTTACGACTCCCAACTTTTTCAGCTCTTATACCTAAAAGGTGTCGCTGCACAAAATCTATTGGACCACCACCAAACATGCCATGTGTTAACCCAGCTTTTCCTGAAAAACTTTGCCATAAAGAAGTTGCCCCTTTGTCTATCTGATATTTCCATCCTGGATATCTTTCATCCATGACTACCTTGTATAATACTTCGCTATTTTCTTTCTGATCTAGCACATCAAATAAGGCTCGGGTTCCATGAATTCCGGTGGTTACTTTATAATCATGTTTCTGTGTCAAATTTTCTAACAAAACCTCATACACATGCTCTTGACGTGCATTAGGTACCAAACCACATTGAATCGCCATTGAATGAATGGTTTGTGTATTATCGTACCCATCAACCTGTTTATCAACCCAATACATTTTTAATGCGTCATTCCAGTAGGTCATATTAAAGAATGCTTTCACTTCATCAGCTCTTTTAGAATACGCTTTAACCCATAAAGGCTTGTTTAGTACTTTTGCAATTTTAATAAAATCAAGGAGCATCTTATGGTAAACTGCTGTTGACATCAAAGGTAAAAGTTCAGGTGTTTTACCACGCTTACCCAGTTCTCCAAATGCTTTAGGCTGATTGTGATCTCCCCATGTTCCTTTAACGGCTTTACCCTTGCGAGCTGCTTCATAATAATCCAACTGGCGTTTTACACTTTCTGCAAATTCAGTCAATAATGCAGTATCCCCTGTACTGTGATAGGTACGATACAACAGATTGATATATTCTTGTCCCCAAGAGGGTTCTGAAGCATAGTATTTATCGCGATAATTGGGAGCTGTTTCAGGAATAGCACCATTCTCAAATTGACTATCTTTTATATCACGTAACCATTTTATCCAAAAGGAACTAAAGTCAGACATTCCATTCATAGCATTATAAAAGCAGGTAACATCTCCTGTCCAAGGAAATATCTCAGAATGCGGATTGCTCAATGGAAATTGATTTACAAGACCAAAAAATGTACCTGTAGCATTCTTATATAATTTATTGAGATAGGAATTACTGCAGGTGAAAGTACTTTCGATGGGATAATCATGGTTTACCTTTTGTCCTTCAACCTCCAGAATTTGGGTCTCTTTATGACTCAAATCAATTTGTATATAGCGATAGCCATGAAGAAAGAAAGAAGGTTCTAAGGTTTCAATACCTTCTCCTTTAAGGATATAAATAGTTTTTCTGTCTTTAAAATAATAGTTGTTTGAATGATGAGCGCTAAAATCAAGTCTGGAACTATCATTAAGTTGCCCCTGAAAATCTTCTCCTGCTAATTTTTCGGAACCACGAATGGTAATTGTATCTCCAGCTTTACCTTTTACTTTAACCTTCCAATAACCAACAACTATAGTTCCCATATCATAGATGTGACTTTTACTGGTAGGACTAATCGATTTAATAGAAGTTAAAGTGGTGTGGACTTTATTTAGAGGCAATTTATTTGGACTCAACAGACCATCGTAATCCAGTAGGTTTGGCTTTGTCCAATCCGAATTATTAATTCCAGTTCGTAAATCAACATCTTCGCCTCCATAAAGATTTGAATATAGCAATCCTCCTTTGTTAACCGCCCAAGATGTATCAGAACCTATTTGTTCTGAACTGCCATCAGTATAGCGAATAAAAATAGAAGCTATCAATGCAGGTCGTTCAACCCCTTGCGTTTTTCGGGCATTATAAAACCGTGTTGAATCTGGTATGCTAAAAGCACCAAACCCTTCTGTGACTTGAAAATATAAGTTGTTGTTACCTTTCTTTAAAAATTTTGTTATATCTCTACCTGTATAGAGCAATCTTTTCTCATAAGCTGATGCTACAGGGCTCATAAATTGATTGGACAATTCTGTATCGTTTACTTTCAAATTCACCCAACCAAATGATGCTAAATACACTTTTGCGTACTCCACAGTTTTAATAATTGAAATTGTTTTCTTGAATGCCGGACTTCGTTTTGATTTATCTGGATGAACGATAAGTTGAGCACCAGACATAGCATTACTTCCAATGAACGAAGTGCTAAATTGTGTAAAATTGCTCCACTCAGAGGTTTTTCCTGCTTCGTTCTTAACACGCACACGCCATTGATAATAGGTATTGTCGTTTAGTTTTTTACCACCATATAACACGGATGAATTATCTGAATATATCCATTCTGAAAACCATACCGTTTCATTATTTTCATATAAATCTTTTACCTCAACCTGATATGATGCTTGGTTATTTATTGTAGGTGGTACTTTCCAAGACAACAATGGTTTATCTTTATTTACAACGAGGTTACTCTTAAGATAATCAACCCTTAGGAAAAATGGTGCATCGGATTTATTTGAATCTTTCCCTGCAATACAACTGAAAAAAAGTAGAATATTTAATAGAATGATGTATTTTTTCATCTGTATAATTTCTCTAATCTTTAATTTAATAACGAAATATGATTGGTTATTAAAATACAATTTCATCTGGATCGCTATTAATTAGAAATATCGCATTAAAACCAATCTTAAATAATCAAACTTTCCTATTTTTTTTAATTTTTATTATTTCAGATTTTTCAATCTTATTAAAGCTTCCAAATAATAATAATCGGCATAATTAATAGGGACATCAATTTCTCCATGTCTTGGAAAATTACCAACACTATGGTCTAATATAAATCCATAATTTTCTCCATAGGCTGACGTATATTTATTAGAGCTTAAAGATTTTAGTATGTTTATTGCTAAAGTTTTATAATCTTCATTTTTAGTATATTGATACAGTTCTATATATGCTGAAGCATACAATGCAGCTGCTGATGCATCTTTGTACATAATTTTAGGGTCTTTTACATCAAAATCCCAAACTGGCACAAAATCATCTGGTAAATTTGCCGCAATAAATGACGCTACCTGCTTTGCTTGTTCTAAATATTTAGGATTTTTTGTGTAACGATAGCACATGGTGTAACCATAAAGTGCCCAAGCTTGTCCTCTTGCCCATCGGCTTTCATTAGAAATACCTTGATGGGTTAATTTTTTAAACACCGATCCATCTTCTGGGTTATAATCTACCACATGCCACGTACTATAATCTTCTCTAAAATGATTTTTTAGCGTTGTATTTGCATGACTTATTGCAACGTTTTTATATTTTTCGTCACCAGAAAGAATAGACGCTTCAAATAGCATTTCTAGATTCAGCATGTTATCAATAATTACGGGAAACGTCCACTTTTCTTTGCCAAAATCCCAACTTTTAATACAGCCAACTATAGAATCATAACGAGAAATTAGTGCTTCAGAAGCATCAATAACTGTTTGTTTATAATTTTCTTCATTCGTTAATTTATATCCCTCACCAAATGAGCAATAGAACATAAAACCCAAATCGTGCGTTGTATTATTATCTTTAGCATCGATGAATAGATTTTGAAAATGATGAGCTGCCTCTTTCCATTTTACGTCATTGGTATATTCGTATAGTTTCCAAAAGGATCCTGGAAAAAATCCTTGAGTCCAATCCATTTTTCGTTTTGCCCAATCTATTTCTCCATGTTCATCAAGGCTTCGTGGTATTTTATTCTCAGCATAAGATAAATCTAATAGCACCGAGAATTGTTTTTCGGATTTTTTTAGGGTGGAATCGATATCAAAATCTTGATTTTTACAGGAACTCAATCCTAGCAAAACCGTTAATACTATAATTAGTTGCTTCATATTATTTTTATTCAATCGTTTTCACAAATATCTGTTTTTTATTCCGTTTTTATCGATTCTTTTAAATCATAAATTTCTTTTCTAATTTCATTCAGTTCTCCTACAATTAAGTAATAGTCAAATTTATACACCGTGTTTTTATTAAATGTGGCTGGATGAATTGGAGCCATGTAAGATGTTGGTCTGTCATGAGCTTCATAGCCAGAATCTTTTGACATACCTGCTAAAAAGTTAGTGCATTTTGGAGAATAAACTCCCATTCCCCATAAATCATCATTTACAAAAGCCATCCAGCTTTCGGTAACCATATCATTTTTATATTTTCCCCAAAAACCACTGGTTAAGTTGACTACTTTTGGGTTATTAACTGGTTCTCCTGTGAAAGGCTTGTCTCCAAAATAAGAATACAAATTATTCAAAGCGGATATTGGATAGACTGCTGGCAACTCTTGGTTGTGCGTTTTCCCTTCTCCATAAATGGAATCTGTTCTATGGCAAGTGAGTTTATTTTGAACTTTAATAACATTACCTTCTAATGTTGTCCATTGCTCCATAATAGCTTCGGCAGGTTTATTTTTCATATCCCAAAGCATAGGAATACATTTTACATATAATGTATTTCCTTCTTGTTTGTATTCTAGAATTTCTGCTCTGTTTTTATAACAATCGCCAACCTGAATGGGATTCCAAGACCAAGGAGACCACGCTTTTTTCTGCCCTTCTTTTTGTCTATTAATGATATTACCTCCATAATAGGATTGTTGAATATAGCGTCCTTCATCATGAATATTTACAATATTTCTATCTACATCTGATTTAGAAATATAGGCAATAGCCCCTCCTCTTGTTAAATCTAGTTTTAACCTAAGATGATTATTACTCAATTCCATAAAATTTGGAATAATAGAATCAATTCGTGCTGTTGAATTTTGCCCATGAGCAGCAACAAAAAACAGCATTGCCCAAAGTAAACTGTAAAATAACCTCATATTTCTTATTTCTATGTTCTATTAATTCTTTTCGCTACTCGTAAACCACCCTTTTGAACACCTACAGTTTCAGGATGATATTTTTCTGTGTCGAATGCAGGATTCACAATTGGTAAAACAGCATTAGCATCTTTTAAATGCCCCTCAATAATGGCGTCTAATTGTTTTACTCTTTCCGGATACTTTCCTGCAAGATTGTGTACTTCTCCAATATCTTGCTTTAAGTTGTATAAGAAATATTGGTGTGCAAAATCTTTTCCGTTATGAAACACTCGAATCAACTTCCAATCACCTTTATGAACAGAAACCGAAGGTGGCAACCAATTTGGTATTTTTGGTTGATGAGGAAAATAGGTTATTATTGGTCCCCTATCTTGATCTTCTCCTTGCAATGCTTTTGTAATATCTACACCATCAATTTTGTGTTTTTTTGGCAATTTAATTCCTAATTGATTCAATATTGTTGGGTAAAAATCCGTTGATTGAATCATCACATCTGATGTTGTTCCTGCTTGTGTAATTTTTGGCCATGCTATAATACAAGGTACTCTTGTTCCTCCTTCATAAATAGTGGCTTTACCTCCTCTTAATGGACGATTGCTTGTCGGTTCTGTAATAAATTCTTCTCCTGATTGCGTTGTCTCACGAATTCCATTGTACATATTTCCCCCATTATCACTAAAGAACACAATAGCGGTTCTATCACTAATGCCTAATCTATCAATTTCATCTAAAAGTTTCCCAACTGCTTGGTCTAAAGAATGTACCATAGCTGCGTAAGTTGGCGAATGCTGTAAGTCTGTAAAATCGATTTTAGATTGGTAATATTTTATCAAACTTTCTTTAGCATCAAAAGGAGCATGTACTGAAAATTGCCAGTAATTCATAAAAAATGGTTTATTCAAGTCTTGTGAGCGCAACCATTTTATGGCTTCATCTGCCATACGATCTTCAATGTGCTCATTTTCGTAATTCGCCTTAAACTTTGGATATTTCCAAGGTGCTACAAAACTACCTGCTGGTCCTGGTCCTGGCCAGTGTGGAATATCTACATCAAAACCATGCTGAATTGGTGTGTAAGGCTCTCTGCCCAAATGCCACTTCCCAAAATGCGCTGTATTGTATCCATCCGCTTTTAATAATCTTCCTAAGGTTGGAATAATGGTATCTAATCTTGTTACTGGTTTGCAGGCAACTGATTTAGAATCTGGAGCCGCTTTTGGAGGTACTGAAGCTTTTAATTGCACTTTAGGTTGATGTGCAGCAGGCGAAGTAATTCCTGTTCTTGCTGGTGTTTGACCAGTTAAAATACTAGCTCTTGTTGGCGAACATAAGGGACTGGCTGCATAAGCACGAGTAAAAGTTAGGCCTCGAGCAGCCAATCGTTCTAAATTTGGTGTTTCATATAACCTTGTTTTCCCATAAAGTGTTACATCTGCCCAACCCAAATCATCGGCTAGAATAAATACAATATTCATTTTTTTGTTGTCTGTATTTTGAGCTTTTGCAACAACAAATCCCAAAGTGAATATTAAAATGGTGATTATTTTTTTCATTTTATCTTTTTAATTTGAAAAGTGTACGCCCCTTCTTTTTGCAACGAATTTGCAGTTAGTGAAATTCTGTATACTTTGTTACCCCAAACATTCGTTAATTTTTTTTCTTTCAATTCAATCGATTCTAAAGATGGTGTAAATTGTTTTTTATCGTACACTAATTCTGCATAAGCTCCATTAACTTTTACTTTTATTTTTCCTGGGGTTTTTACATCCACCTCTCCCCAAGTCATAAAATTAATTTGATTTGGCGCTAATGTTTCCGTTAAGGAAAATTGATCTTTTATAATAAGTGCATCTTTTTTTAGTTGATAGCTACGAACCCAAGATTTTATTGCTGCATTTTCTGAATATGCTTTAGAAATGTCTGTAGAAAATGTTTTTTTGTCTTTATTAAAATGAGTGTTGGTTGCTTTAAAAATTGCTCCTGGACTTTGTGCTACCCCATTGATTACTGGTACATTGTGATAATTGCTTTGCATCGTCCAAATAGTATAACGTTCTGAACTAAACGTTTTGGCAGTATAAGGCCCAACTCCTGTATCAATAAATATTGGTGTTGCGTTTACATAAAACATAAATGATCCAACATCATTATGGTTATGATTTTCGAGATTGTAACCACCTTTAGCTGCTAAAAAAAGACCTTCTTTATTCGTCATAAAACAATATTCTGTCTTTGGATACCAAGAGTATTCAGGAGTTTTAAAAACAGGTGTTGTATTTTCTAGTGCTTTAGATATTGTTGCATTTTTTAATGTTCGATTAACATCTCTTTTATAGGCAACCGTGGATTCAGGATTTTCGTTTTTTAAATAGGCTGCAAAATTCATCATATCTTCACTTGCAACTGCTTTTCCAAAAGCGTAAATAAAATAAGGATTTCCTTTTGCTTTTGCTGACGCATCTGAAAAATTAACGACCCAACCTTTACCAACATTGGCGCGATAAACGTATTCTGCCATTGCTTTTAGTTCGGGTTTATCAAAAATAGAAACCTTTCTTGAGGTCAATTTTTCCAACAAGTCCAAATAATCGAACATTTTTCCTGCAGCAACTCCCCAATAACCAGGACCTTCGTCGCAAGCACCATCTTTATCTTCGTTGATAAACATATCTATAGATTGCATGGATCGATATACAGCTTCAGTTAATTTGTCTTTGTCATTTTCCATCAACATAAAACATTGCAACACATTGGCATTACACCAAGGATTCCAGTTGTTTACTTTTGGTTTTTTATTAGCATAAGGAGGAAGTGCTGTCCACCAATAATTCATATTCATATAAGGTTCTAGAATACGTTTTTTTACTTCAAAACGAATACGCTCTGCAATAAGTGGATTGACCTTATCAAACTCTTTTTTAAAAAAGTAATGTGCCCAAGATAACATGGCTCCTGTTTGAGAAGAAAATAAACCAATTAGGTTTTCGTTTACATCTGGAAAATGATTTTTAACTTCTTTTGGTGAGAGTCTAAAATGTGCAGACAGTACCCAAGAAGTCATTTCACAGTTCATAAAAACACCATCTATAATTTGGTCTAAAAAGCGTCCTTTACCTTCAGCTAACTCAGCTAAAATCAAAGTTCCAATGGCATCTTGATTATCAAAATAAGGGACTTGCATGGTTTCACGATTACCTGTTCTTGTATAATCGAGATAATCTGTTGCTTTAACCACTTGCCATTCGTAATCTAAGTATTCTTCTCCTTTTTTAATCAAATTTACTTTATGACTTCCCAATACATTGTTCCATGCCTCTCGATTGTTATAATCTGGATAATTGACCCATTTTTGATTCATAACAAGCATTTCTTTAAGCTCTTCAAGAGCAAAAGATTTAGTTAAGAAATTACGTTGTGCTGATGCTGAGAAATGAATTGAAAACACGTAGCATAGTATTACAATCAGTAATTTGTTTATTGATTTTGTTTTAGCGTTTTCATCTAAAAAATTGTTTTTGCTTGATATAAAGAGGTTATTCCACATACTAAAGCTCTCTAATTTTTAAGTTTCTCCAATGAATAATGCCTTGGAACATATTTATTTCTCTGTTTATTAGTATCCAGCATTTACACTCCATTCTCCCGAAGACAATTTAAATTTCAAAAATTGATTGTCTTCACCAACATAGCTTACTCCAGAAATTATCTTTTTTATTTTTCCTTTTTTCCAAACTGTTTTTCCGTTTATTTCGACTGAAGTAACTTGCTTGTCAGATTTTGGAATACCTATAATAGCATCAGTATTATTTGGTGATTCTAGGTTTAATTGATAAGAGCTATCTGTTTTATTCATCTCAATAGTAACATCACCTTTAACGGTTGGAATAGTTTTTTCTATAGATTTAAAATGCACCAATGTTGGCATAATTTGAAATTCACTCCAACCCACTTTTGTTGGCTCTACACCTGCCACGTACTTAGATAATATGGTATTCGAGCCATTCCAAGCGTGATTGTAACTTCCACCGTTTGGAAATTTTTCATATAAGGTAGACATTGATTTTTTATCAACCTGACTTTGATATTGGTCTTTCATACGTTCTAAAGATGCTTTTGGTCTGCCTGCAATAAACATCGCTTCTTCTGCCATCCACTCAAAATGTGGACTAGAAAAACGATTGGGTATTAATACATTATCTACAATTTGATTATAGTATTTTGGGTTTGCAATACCTGAAATTATAGCAATAGAATTAGCTCTATCATCTTTAAACTTTGCTGGATTACTGCTATAAAAACCATCTTTCCAAAATTCTTTTTCATACGCTGGCTTCATAGAAGTCATACGTTTATTATACCATTCTATATGTTCCTCTTTACCCAAAACTGCTGCCATTTTTTTACCTTCTCTTAACGCCAAATAGTAAAATGCCATTTGTATTGGGTTTTGATCTATGGTTCCTTTTACTCCCCAATCTAACCAGTTCCAAGTATCTGGACTTTTACGACTTCTATATTCTGGTAAGCCATTTTTTCGCATTGGAAATAAATCTAAATAGCGATATAAATATGGATAAGCGATTTCTAGTGTTTCATAATCTCCAGTATTTAAATAATATGGCCAAACAACTTGAGCGATAAACTGTAAACTTTGGCATACTAATTCACGAACACGTAATGGACCTAAAGCTCCAAGAACATCATTTTCGTTAAAATATACAGTTTGTAAAATCGCCTTTTTTAAGAGTTTACGACCAGCATTATCCATAGCATAAAACAAATATCCTGTTTGATCTGCAACATCACCAATCCATAAAGCACGTTCACGATCTGGACAATCCATAAAATTATCGCGTGCACAAACAAAAAGTGTATTGTTTCCCATATCCCACAAACGATTGTAAAATGGGTCGTCTATTTGAAAACTACCTGCCATTTCACCTACGCTCATCCATCTGTATTTTAGAGCCTTCACTTTTACGCCTGCTGGTATGGTATATTCTACTTCATGCCCATTAAACCATGAATAACTTTCAAACTTTTGAAGTCCGTCTTTAGCAATATAAGTTGCGTTAATTTTATTTCTATTATTATCTGAAGTAATAAAAATACTATCACCTGCTTTGGCTTCAATCTCTAAATAAGGTGTTATCTGTTTATTAAAAGGCAGTCTTGCTTTTATGGTTTTACCATCACTTACAAATGGGAATTTCAATTCCTCATGATTTGCATAATTCTGTAAACCATGATTGATTAAATGAGGTACTATATTTTTTTCGACATTGTACCAAGGGGCAACACCTAATTTTCCTTTTTCTGAAGCGTTTGTCCAACTTACATCATTAAAATCTTGAGTATACCAAGCTTTGTTTGTCCAATCGTTTAGAGCTTCTTGTGCATTAAATTTCACGGAATATTGCACTAATGATTTACTAGCTGGTTCTATGGTATTGTCATAACCTGGGTGCTGAATGGCTTTCCAACTGCTATCAGAAACCAAGTGTTGATTTCCTATTTCTGAAGAGAATAGTAGACCTCCTTTACCACTATCAATATGCGTTCCTTTGTGAGTTTCACGTCCCCAATACCAAACAAGTATTGCTATTGTATTTTTTCCTTTTTTAAGATATGGCTGAATGTTAAGCGTTTCATACCAAGAGTTGGCTGGTGTTATTTTTTCTTTTCTGTTCCATTCTCCAGCTTGACTTGGTCCTCTAGATAAACCACCTTCAAAAATTACCATTTCTCCATTTATCCACAACCAAAATTTACTATCTACTGAGATATGGGCGTTAACTTCTTCAGGAATTTCGTCTAGTGTTACTGTTTTTCTGAAACTCATCCATGTATTTGATGGTCCATCTTCTTGTTGCCAAATCCATTGTGCATCTCCCCAGTTTGGGGTATTTGCAAACAATGTACTACTGATTGTTGTAAAAAAAAGTACAACTAAACATTTTAACAATTGTGTTTTTCTAAATTTTGTATTCATTAAATTATTGTTTTTTAATTTTTAATTCTTTTATGGATGGAGCTGCTTTAGCTTGTATTATTAGTAACCTACATTTTGTGGATTTAACAGCATCAAATTGGTGGATTTTATTAGCTCCACAAGTTGTTCCTTTTACAATATCTTTCCAAATGCCTTTTTGCCAGTATTGTAATTTGTAAGCTGTTATATTATTCTCGAATTCATCAATAATAATTTGATTAAACGTTTGTGGTTTTACCCACGCTACTTCTAAATATTGATTTTTTGTTTCAGTAGCTAACCAACGCGTTTCTTCATTGTCATCATTTGCTCTAAACGCTTCAAAAATAGGTAATTTTTCAGATTGAATAAACATAGACGAACCATTTATTCTACCTAATTTTGCCAGGTTTTCTGTATTATTCAAAGGTTCTGGGAATTGAGTTTTTGGCAATTTATCCACCTTAAAATCGTAAACTCCAGAAACAACGTTATAAATTATATAATTGCCTACAGCCTTACTTTTTTCTGTTCCCACAAAAGTTATACCTTCTACATTTTCAGCTAAAACTCCGCTTTCTTTTATACCCTCTTTATTTGTTGCAGGAAGATACACTTTTGCAGTTGTATTTACAGGAATTTCAATATGAAATGTGGCGCCTTTGCCTACTTTTTTCCAATTGACAAGAACGTTTCCATACATGGATTCATATTCGGTATTTGCAAACCTTAAATCGCCAACAGGTGAAGGTTTAATCATCATATTTTGCATTCCTAAACTTTCTGGATTTGGACGAATCCCCCCAAAACCTTTTATGAAATAGCCGCCAATCCCTGTGTAGCAAGTGTGTATTTGGCTATTACCAATGGCAGACCAACGTTCTGGCCAAACCGTTTTGCCTTGCTCTAAAAAGTAGCCATAACTTGGGTGATGTTTGTCTTGCAACAACTCGTAAATTAAATCCATACGCTCTCCAGATTCTGTAAAATAACGTGTATAAAGTGCTTGCCCAGAACTTCCTGTATCGTAATATGGAAATTTATACAAGACATTATCTGCTAAATTTGCTTCTACCTTTTCTTTTTCTGATGCTGGTGTAACTCCAGATAATAGTGCAAATGCCTGATCTACTTGATATCCTTTTAAATATTTACCCGTATCTGGATTGTAAGACAATTTATGGGTTGCTTCTTGCTGAATTTTAAGTCTATCTCTATACATTTTAGCATCTTCTGTTTTACCTAGTGCCTTTGCAATTTGCATCGCATTGTTTAACATAAAAGCGTATAAACAATTGTTAAAATGAGCTGCGTCTGGTGAATTACTACTCGTCCAGAAATTACCTCTTGGGGTACACCAATCTCCTAAACCTGGCATTTCTCTTTTTCCTTGTTCTCCAATTTTTAAAGCACCTCCAGTTTTAGCATTAGAATGTTCATACAACCAAGTCATCCATTTTTGCATGGACTCATAATTGTCTTCTAATACTTTTTTATCGCCCAACATTCTGTAGGTTTCCCAAACGGTTAATGGACTATTGGCTTTCCACATTAAAAACGGACGATCTTCTTCATTTAAAACCGCTCTTGTTTGACCATCTGCTAATTGCGCATCTCTAGTATATTGTAAATATTGATCCATATAGGCGCCACTTTCAAAATTTGGTAAGGCATCACCATACATAGCAGCTACTGTAACCTCTCCCCAACCACGACGTTCCCGATGTGGACAATCTACCAAAAGACCGTCCATAGTATTCGCTAAATAGGTATTTAAGTTGATTTGATAAATTTGATTGAGTTGCTCATTTGAAGATGAAAACTTACTAATCTGCTTTCTATTATTGGTAACCACATAGCCTTTTGCGTCTTCTATTTTAGGTTGATATTTTAATCCGTAAACGGTTACCCATCTACCACCAGCAACGTTAAAACGGTTTTTAAATGTTCCTTTTCCTGATTTTCCAAAAATGTATTTACTCTTTTGATTCCAACTTGTGGTGGTTTCTGTTTGATCGCTTATTTCAAACAAAATCGAATCGCCTTCTTTTCCTTGATACAAATCCATTTCAAAAAAACCAGTATAGTTTTCGCCCATATCAATTCTGTACGTTCCATCTTCATTTTTAGCAACTCCAATCGCTTTTATTTCTTTAAACTTTACTTGTGGTTCTACCATTTGCGCACTTAAAGTAGCTCTAATTGGGTTGTATAATGCGCGTATTTCTCTATTTTTTCTACTATTTAAGGCAAAATACATATTGTTCCCTTCTGGTATTTTAGCGTTTAATTCTTTATGATTGTATACACTAGCATTCATCCAATTACTATCGTCATAAGCTGCAGTATTCCAATTGTCTTCTCGTTTTCGATCGTCAATAGTTTCTCCACCAAAACGTAGAATGTCCCAATCGCCATAATATTCTGACTGACTTTTTTTAGTTTTCCAAGTGGTGTCTGTTTTTAGGGTTATTTGCTCTCCTCCTGAAATAATTTCAGCTTGTGCTTTAAATACAAATGGCACGTTTCTATATTCTCTAATACGCTTCCATCTTGCCCACCCTGCAGCGTGCCAAATAGCAATGACATTATCTCCTTTTTTTAGTTTGTCTGAAATATCATAGGTTAAATACGCAATCCTTTTCTTCATATAAGTTGAAACTGGATTCATTACATTCTCAGTAATTTTTTCTCCATTTACATACAGTTCGTGATACCCAAATGAACCTACAAAAACAAATGCGGAGGTTGCTTCATCTGAAAGTGTTACCCTTTTTCTGTACCAATTGTGGTCGGTTTTTTTCTGATCGGACTTTAAAATCCAATCGCCTTTCCAATCCGATTGTTTTAATAATCCCATAGAAAACGTTGCGTAATTACTCCACTTTGATGGATTCCCATCTTCATCCCAAACCTTTACTTTCCAGAAATACTGTTTTGCAGAAGCTAAATTATCACCTTGATACGTTACATTTACAGATTTATTTGAATCAACCCTATCAGAATCCCAAACATCAGCATTATCACTTTGTAAATTATCTAAACTACTTGCAACCAATATTTGATAAGCGGTTTGTTTTTGTCCTCTAACCTGCAGATCTCCTTTAAGTTTCCAACTTAATCGTGGACTTGTATTATCGATTCCTAAAGGATTTACGCGGTATTCACTTCGTAAATCTTTAATAACAATATCAGTGCTTTTGGATTGACAACCCGTTAGAACAACGACCAAGACTACTAAACAAATCCACTTCAGGTTTAACAAAACATGTTTAATTTTTAAACTATTTTTCATAATATATCTTCAACAATAAACTTAAACACCTATGCTATAATATAATGCGATAACTGTGTTTTCCTGATTTAACATTATACTTTGCATTAGGCAAAATAACTTGAGCGTTACAATTTACAGGTACTTCAATTTTATATTCGTAAACATTATTTGAAACTTTTTTCCATTCACCTTTAATTTCTCCGTGAATAGAATTATAGCTTGCTTTGGCAAAATCCATCGCTTTTATAAAGTTGGGTTTTAAGATAATATTTTGGAACCCAGGATTGGATTCTTCTACATTAATACCTACCATGTGTCTGTAAAAGAAATTATCTACAGCGCCCATAAAATGATGCATATTAGAAGCCGTAAACTTATAACCTTCTGGTAATGTTGTAGCACCATTTTTTATCATCCACCCAAAAGATGGCCATTCTTCATTAACAACTACTTTATGCATCATATCTGCATGTCCATTTTTAGGCAAATACTCATAAGCAGAATGCACAGTAAAAATGCCTCCCCATAAATGATAGTCTTTATCTTTAACTATGTTATCTACTACTTTTTTTTCTAACTGTTTTCTATATTTTTCTGGCACAATGCCGTAATTTAATGCCATGATATTTACTACTGGTAAAAATTCATGAAATGGCTTTAACCCTACATATTCTACTTTTTCTTCATCAAAAGCCCATTTTTGAATGCCTTTGTGAATACGACTAACTTGTTGTTCTAAATAAAAATTCATAGACGCAATCACTTCATTACCTCCAGGTTTACCACCTCCTATATAGGTAGCATCATAAGGCGTAACCCAATCATTAAAGCGTTCTTTAAACATACCGTCTTTTTCGGGAATATTATTGAACTCCCAAGAGCGTTTTATAAAAAGCATCATCTTGTCCCAATACATATCAAACAAACGTGTATCGTTATAATATTGGTACATATACCAAGGAATATGAATTCCTGCAGACGACCATAAACTCGATTTTCCTGGACCATAATAATTAGCAGGAACTATTGCAGGAATTCCACCAAATTTATCTTGACCATCAAAAATATCTCTCGTAAATTTAGTCATTAAAGCTGCTAAATCGTAATTCGCCATACCAAATTCCATTCCTGTAACTGCATCTCCTAACCATCCATTTTTTTCACGATGTGGACAGTCTGTAGGGATACTGTGCAAATTAAAAATCAAGGATTTTCTACAGATATCGTGCACTGCATTTACGGTTTTGTCAGAGGATTCAAAATGCCCCACTCTTGGCACATCAGAATGCACATATTTTACCTCAACATCTTCTAATTTAAACTTTAGTTTTCTAAAACTTTTCACTTTGATATAACGAAAACCTTTATATGAGAAGCGACATTCGGCATATTCTACACCACCACCTTTACAAACGTAGGCCATTTGCTGAAGTCCTCCTGCTTGACTTACTGTGATAGGATCTTCATTTTCTCCAAAATAAATAGTAATACGCTGTCCTTTTTTAGCATTTTTGATGCGTAAACGTAGCCAACCAGACATATTTGTGCCTACATCAAACCATTGGCCTCTGCTTGAATTTTTTGTAGCTATGGGATGAAATGTTTTGGTAACACGAATAGGTTCGTTCATTTGAGAAACAAGTTCTCCTCCAGGATGTGGTGCTGGGCTTACAGTATTCCAACTTGAATCATCTAAACCAACTTTACTCCAACCTTGAATTTCTTTAGTAGCATCATAAATTTCGCCCATATGTGGACCATCATACACTACAGGACCGCCTGTAACTTTCCAGCTTAAATCGCTAACAATATCTTTTGTAGTTCCGTCTTCATATTCCACTTTTATTCTACACATTAATTTTGGCTGACCAATCCAACCATTTTTGTTATGAAATCCCCAATGATCGTAAGCCATCATTCCATAAAAACCACGACCTAACATGACCCCTGCCATGTTTGCACCGTCTTTAACTTGCTCAGTAATATCATGTGTGGCATATAAAATTGTTTTTCGATAATCTGTCCAACCCGGATCTAAAACAGAATTCCCAATTTTTTTACCATTGATGTACAACTCGTAATACCCAATGCCGCTTATGTATGCTTTGGCACTTTTCACTTTCTTTTGCACATCGAAACCTTTACGTAAAAGTGGTGCTGCATCGTGTTTTTTATCATCAAAGAAATGATATCGTTCAAACATATTTAAATGAGCTCCAAAATAACTTGGCAATTGAAACTCGATGGTTTTGGATTCAACTTCCTTTTTACGCCACCATTCTGTTTCCCATTCTTCTTGATTTTTCCAAGCGATCCATTGCGCGCCTTGCCAGTCATTTTCTTCAAACAAGCCTGTTGAAAAAGTTGCCACTTTACTCCATTCAGAAACTTCATTATTTTTATCCCAAACTCTTACTTTCCAATAATATTCTGATGCCGATTTTAAAGATTGTCCTTTGTAAACTATTTGAATATTATCTGAACTTCTTACTTTTTTTGAGTTAAAAAAATCTCCAATATTATTTTTTATGTTCTCTTTAGATGAGGCAACTATGATTTGATAGGCTTTTTGAAACTGCCCCACCTCTTCTGATTTTAACTTCCAGAAAAAACGTGGTTTTGTGATATCTACACCTTCAGGATTTTCACGATATTCTAATTTTAAATCGTAAGGTTGTATTTGTGCAGATATACTAAATACCCAAAAGCACATGATACCGAATAAAGCTATTTTCCTAATAATACTCCATTTAAACATAATAATCCTTATTTGCTTATTTTAGAAATGCTTTCTTTTTTTGAATACATAGATGTTATTGAGCTACTTGAATTATAATACAT
>CBFHKA010000041.1:0-274608 GCA_965656305.1 Polaribacter sp.
TTTTCAAGAATCATTCTTCAGATGATATTAACCGAGTACAACGAGTGCTAAATTCAAAATTACGCACCACATTAAGCTGGTCTCAATCTGCAAGGGACAAATCTACTCCAGCTCCTTATAGTAATGTTCAAAAAATTGAATTTAATGTTGATGTTGCACAACTGAGAAGTGAAGGAAAAACTTTTAAATTAGCGGTACAAGCTATATTGTCAAATCAAATTATGGCATCTCAGATTGAGAATTATCCAACAGAATTTAATTTCTCACTAGTTCTTAATATTGAAGAAACTGTAAGAGCTAATACAGGTCGCCTATATGACGAATTAAGAGCAATAAACAATGTTGAAGTTATTAATGTAGCCGAAGCTGAAGCAGATTTAGAAGGAGAAGTTTAAGAGATAATCTCAAGAGAATTTTTTTCTGCAATGACAAGAGCTTTCCAAATTTGACTATCAATTTTAGTAATGAACTTTACATCTTTATCACTTTGCTTAAATAAACTTCTCTTTAATGCAGTAATAAGCGTTTTTTGAATGCTGTAGTAAGATAGACCTTCACACAGTTTCATAACCTTTGTTCCCTCTCTTTTATTACTTAATATAAAACCACTCTTGCTTAATGTTAACTCAACAAGGTTTTTAATTTGTTCAGTATTTGGTAATGAGAAACCTATGATACTATCAAACCTTCTTGTTAACGCAGAGTCTAGCATTTCCTTTTGATTAGTCGCAGCAATTACAATACTACTTTGAGGTAAATAATCAAATAATTGAAGTATGGTGTTAACCACACGTTTCATTTCTCCGTGATCTTGACTGTAATCACGTACTTTTCCTAAACTATCAAATTCATCAATAAATATAATACAGTCTTCAAGTGCTGCCTTCCTAAATATCTTTGAAAGATTTTTACTAGTTTCACCCAATTTAGAAGAAACTATTGCTCCTAAATTAACAACAACCATCATTTTTTTTAATTCTCCTGCAATGATATAAGAAGCTAATGTTTTTCCACAACCAGATGGTCCGTGTAATAATAGTTTGTTAGAAACTGGAAGTTTGAAATTTTGTAGTAATTCAATTTTTTCGTGCTCTTCAATGAAATGTTTTAATTCTCCCATTACCACATCATCATCAACAATGTTTTCTAAAGAATAATCTGAAGTGATTTTTTCTAGAATTAGATCTTGCAAGTCACGATCATCCTGACGCTGTTGATAAGAATCCGAGCCAACTTTTGTCAAGCTATTAGCACTTTGTTGTCGCATTGACTCTTTAAGAATAGATTGCAATTGAATTGCAAAATTCACTTTCTTAGTCTTTTTAGAATGTTCAACAAGCTCGTTAATCACTATCAATAGTCGTTCTTGGTCATTTTCAAGACCATACTTTGCTATCTCTTTTATGTAATTAAACTGACTCAAAATAAATTATGTTATAATACAAATATAAAGAACTAATGTCAAAATTTAAGCTATTGAGTAATAAGTTAATTAAATAATAGAATATACATTAGTGATTTATGAATTAAACCAGGCGCAAAAAAGTAAAAATAACGTCACAAATACCGTCACAAATAATTTTTCAAAAAACAAAAAACACTCAAAATCAAATGATTAAGAGTGTTTAAAGTGGTCCCACATGGACTCGAACCATGGACCACCTGATTATGAGTCAGGTGCTCTAACCAACTGAGCTATAGGACCTATAATGAGTTTTAAAATAAAACTCAATATTGTGGCTGCAAATGTACTATTTATTTTAAATTATTTGCAAATAAATTCAAACAATAAATATAGAATTTAAGAAATTCTATATTTTAGATTCCTGATTACATAGGAATGACAATTTGTATGGTAACTTTTATCGCCTTTCTTAACTATACAGTTCTATTCATTAACCATAAACCAAAACCTTTTAAGTTTTGTTTATTGGTTTCACTAATATCCATTTTAGATAAAGTACTAAAAGCTTTCTCTGTGTAAATCGCTATTTGTTCTTTTATAAGAATAGGAATATCATTCAACTCAAAAATTCTAGTTACTTCATTTATTTTGATTGAATTATCTTTTAGTTTTTGCTTATAAAAAAAAGCTAATTTCTCTTTATCTTCTTTTTTAGCTACTTCTAGAGCCTTAAGGTATAAGTAGGTTTTTTTGTTTTCCATGATATCACCTCCAACTTGTTTTCCAAAAGTTTCTGGATCTCCAAAAGTATCTAAATAATCGTCTTGTAATTGAAAAGCCAATCCTAGATTTAATCCAAAATCGTAAATTAAATCTGTATTTTCTTCTTCAGTTTCTGCTACTATTGCACCCATTTTTAAAGCTGCAGCCACCAAAACCGAAGTTTTCAAACGAATCATATTGATATATTCAGCAATAGTAACATCGTTTCTAGTCTCAAAATCAACATCTAATTGTTGTCCATCACAAACTTCTAAGGCAGTTTTACTAAATAACTTTGCCAATTTTTGAAAAATTTTCGGTTCATAATTTTCAAAATATTGATAGGCTAAAATCAACATTGCATCACCAGAAAGAATTCCTGTATTGATATCCCATTTTTCATGAACAGTTGCTTTTCCTCTTCTTAAAGGAGCATCATCCATAATATCATCATGAACTAAAGTAAAATTATGAAAAACCTCAACAGCCAAAGCTGCTGGTAAAGCTTTTTGATACTCATTAGCAAAAATATCTGCTGCCATTAAAGTTAAAACTGGACGAATTCTTTTACCTCCTAATTGTAGAATATAATCTATAGGTTCATAAAGATTTTTAGGTTCTTTTATCCAATTTTTAGATGCTAAGTATTGTAAAAATGCTTGTTGATAGTGTAAAATATCCAAATCTGTAATTTTTTGTAAAAATAAGGTAAAGAAATCTGTCTTTTTAAATCAAATGTTAAAAAAACATTAAAACTTTGGAAACTATTTTTGTTTCTATAGTTTCCTGGTGTACATTTGCAACCTCTATATGAAAGAAAAAATAATAGAAAAGGCAGGAGAATTATTCATAAAACTAGGTTTTAAGAGTGTTACTATGGATGATATTGCTAATGAGTTAGGGATATCAAAAAAAACGTTATATAAATATTTTAGCAATAAACATTCTTTAGTAGAAGAAACTACAACTACAATGCACAATTCTTGTCTTTGTGGAATTGAAACAATTACAAATCAAGGTTTTAATGCTATTGAAGAAAATTTTGAAATCAAAAAAATGTTTAAAGAAATGTTTCAAAATGCATCTTCATCACCAATTTATCAACTCAAAAAATATTATCCAAAAATTCATCAAAAAACTATGGAGAAAGAAATTGTTCTTTTTTCTGAATGTTTAAAAGAAAATCTTAAAAAAGGAATCAAAGAAGGGTTTTACAGAAAAGATACCAATTTAGAATTAGCCACTCAATTCTATTTTTACCTTGTTATGAGTGTACACGAAAACACAGTTGAAAATCATAAAGTACCAATACTAGAACGTGAAGTTTTGATATATCACACAAGAGCAATTGCTACAGAAAAAGGATTATTAGAATTAGAAAACCAATTAAACAACAATCAATTATAAATGAAGAAATATTTATACATCATTTCTTTTTTAGCTTTTACAATAACTATAAAAGCACAAGAAAAAACAATGGCACTATCTTTAGAAGAAGCCATTGATTTTGCACTAGAAAACAGTTATAATGCAAAAGCAGCTGAGAATGATATTCTTGCAGCTGAAAAAGTAAAATGGGAAACAACCACTATTGGTTTGCCACAAGTAAATGCCAGAATAGATTATCAGAACTTTTTAAAACAACCTGTTTCTTTATTGCCAGCAGCAGCTTTTGACAATAGAACTTCTGTAGTAGAAACAGTTGAAGATTTCTTTGGATTAACTAGAGATAGCTCTCCTCCTTCTTCAGATGGGTTTATTCCTGTTGTTTTTGGAACAAAACAAAATGTAAATGCAGCAGTTACGCTAACACAATTATTGTTTGATGGTTCCTATTTAGTTGGATTACAATCTGCTAAAACCTATTTACAAATTTCTGAACAAGCCAAAGAAAAAACAGCATTAGCAACAAGAGAAGCTGTAATTAATGCCTATGGAAATGTGTTAGTGGCAGAAAAAAGTATTGAAATTTTATTAAGAAATAAAAAAGTAAATGATCGAATTCTAAAAGAAGCCAAAATTGGTTATGAAAATGGTTTAGCAGAACAAGAAGATGTTGAACAGTTTGAGATTATTGAAGGAAATATCATCAATAACATTAGAGCTTCTAAAAGATTAAAAAGTATTGCCTACAAATTATTAAACCTATCTTTAGGTAATGATATCAATACAAAACTTACTTTATCAGATAGTTTAGATAGTTTAGTATTAGCTAATACCGATTTAAATCTACTTTCTAAAGAATTTAATATCGATAATCATATCGATTTTAAAATTGCCGAAAATGACAGAGAAAGTAAACGTTTACTAATGAAACTAGAACAAAGCAAAGCCTTACCAAGTTTAAGTGCTTTTATAAATTATGGTTCTCAAGGGTTTTCAGATTCTTTTTCTTTTTTTGATAGTAATCAACAATGGTTTGACTCTTCTTTACTTGGTGTTAGTTTAAACATCCCTATTTTTAGTAGTTTTAAACGAAGTGCAAAAACAGCTCAAGCAAAAATAGCACTAGAAACTGCAGATATAAGACTTGTTGAAGCAAAACAACGTCTAAGTTTAGCTGCTGAGAATGCAAAAAGTGATTATCAATTAAGTATTGATAGTTATGCAATAGCTAGAAAAAACCTAAACTTGGCAGAAAGAATTGAAAAAAAACAACAAATAAAGTTTAATGAAGGGATTACTACTAGTTTCGAATTGTTACAATCTCAAAATCAACTATATACACAACAAACCGCATTTGTACAAGCAATGTTAAATATTATTGCTAAAAAAGCAACTTTAGAAAACGCGTTAAACATCCCAATAAAATAATCAAATCAGCAATGAAAAATATATATTCAATACTATTAGTAACACTTCTTTTAGCTTCTTGTGGAGGTAAAAAAGAACAAACGTCTAAAAACTTACAGTCTTTAAATTTAAAAAAAGGAGTATTAAAAAAACAATTAGACAGTTTAAGCTTAGCGTTAAAAAATGTTGAAGAGCAGATTTCTAAACTTGATACTTTAAAAAAATTAATTGTAGTAACTACTTTTAAACCAAAATTACAAGATTTTAAACATTATATAGAGGTTCAAGGAACAGTTAAGGCAGATAAAAGTGTAGAATTAAATCCAGAAATGGGAGGAACTGTAACTAAAATTTATGTTAAAGAAGGTCAAAATGTTAGAAAAGGAACAGTTTTAGCCCAATTTGACACTTCTATTATTAACAGCAATATTGCTCAAATACAAACTCAATTAAATTTAGCAACTACTTCTTTTGAAAGACAAAAACGTTTGTGGGATCAAAAAATTGGTAGCGAAATGCAATTTTTACAAGCAAAAACGCAAAAAGAAAGTTTAGAAAATAATATTAAAATATTACAAGCTCAGGCAAACAAAATGAAAATAATTGCTCCTTTTTCTGGCACTATAGATCAGGTATTTACAAAAACAGGTCAATTAGCATCGCCTCAAATGCCGTTTTTAAGAATTGTAAATCTAAATAAAGTTTATATAGAAAGTGAAGTAACAGAATCTTATTTAAAAGAAGTAAAAAAAGGAACTGATGCAATTGTAAGTTTTCCTAGTTTAAACAGAGAGTTTCCTGCTAAAATTTCTCAAGTTGGTAATTTTATCAACCCAAATAATAGAAGTTTTAAAACTAGAATAGACATCCAAAATAAATCTAGGGAGTTAAAAGCTAATTTATTTGCTGATCTTAAAATAAACGATTTTAAAGCAAATGGTATAGTTATTCCTTCTAAAGTAATAAAGAGAGATAGTAAAGGAAATAGTTTTGTGTATACAATATCTAAAAAAGATAAAGTTACTAGTGTAAAAAAATCTATTATAACAATTGGTAAAGAATACAACAATCAATCTTATATTTCTGAAGGGTTATCTGAAGATTCTTTAATAATAGACAAAGGTTCTTCATTAGTAAAAAGTAAAGAAGAAGTAATTATTGCTAATAAATAAGTAATATGAGTACAGAAAAAATTAAAGAATTTAAATTATCTAGTTGGGCTGTTTCTAACAGAGCTACAGTAGCAGTAATTACACTAATAATTATTTTAAGTGGGTTACTTTCTTATGTAAATATGCCTAGAGAAAACTTCCCAGAAATAGTAATTCCGCAAATATATATAGCAACTCCTTACCCAGGAAACTCAGCTTTAGATGTAGAGAAACTAATAACAAAACCTCTAGAAAAAGAAATTAATGCTATAACAGGAGTAGATAAAATAACCTCCAATTCTATTCAGGGTTTTTCTAGCATTCAAGTAGAATTTAATTTTGATACAACTCCTTCTGAAGCTTTACAAAAAGTGAAAGACAAGGTAGATGTAGCCATGTCTGATAGTGATTTTCCAACAGATTTACCTACAGATCCAAGTGTTTCTGAAATGAATTTTTCTGAAATGATGCCTATAATGAACATCAACCTTTCTGGAGAATTTTCTATGGATCAACTAAAAGAATATGCAGAATATTTAGAAGATGAAATTGAAGAATTATCAGAAATATCTGCTGTAGATATTAGAGGAGTACAAGAAAAAGAAATTGAAGTTGCCATTGATTTATATAAACTAGAATCTTCTCAAATTAGTTTTAATGATGTAGAAAATGCAATTGCTTATGAAAACATGAGTATTTCTAGTGGGGACATTTTACAAAATGGAGTAAGAAGAAATGTAAGAGTAATTGGCGAATTTAAAAGCGCAAAAGAGATAGAAGACATTATTGTAAAACAAGAAAAAGGAAATATTGTTTATTTAAGAGATATTGCAGATGTTTCTTTTAAAGAACAAGAAAAAGACAGTTATGCAAGAGAATACTTGCAACCTGTAGTAATGTTAGATGTAAAAAAACGTGGAGGAGAAAATTTACTAAACGCATCTGCTAAAATTGATGCTATTATAGCACAAGCTAAAACTACCGTTTTTCCAAAAAACTTAATTATTTCTAAAACTAACGATCAATCTAATGATACCAAAACTATGGTTTCCGATTTAGAAAACAGTATTGTTCTTGGGGTTATTCTTGTAGTATTAGTTTTATACTTCTTTTTAGGTTTTAGAAATGCATTATTTGTTGGAATTGCAATTCCATTATCTATGTTTTTATCTTTTACTATCTTAAGTTTTATGGGAGTTACACTTAATACAATGGTATTATTCTCTTTGGTTATTGCTTTAGGAATGTTGGTAGATAATGGTATTGTAGTTGTAGAAAATGTTTATAGATTAATGGATGAAGGCCATTCTAGAATAAAAGCAACAAAATTAGGTGTTGGTGAAGTAGCAATGCCAATTATTGCTTCTACAGCAACAACTTTAGCTGCGTTTTTTCCTTTAATTCTTTGGGAAGGAATTATGGGAGAATTCATGAAATGGCTCCCAATAACCTTAATAATTGTACTAAGCTCTTCACTTTTTGTAGCCTTGATAATCAATCCAATGTTGATTTCTATCTATATGAAAGTTGTTCCAAAGAAAGAAGGAAGAATAAGTCCGTTAAATAAATTAGAAAACAAATACGAACAATTTTTAAGTTTTGTTTTAAAAGGATTTAGACCTTATTTAGTGGTGTTTGGTACTTTTTGTTTATTAATTTTAGCTGGGGTTTTAATGGCAATTTTCCCTCCAAAAACATTATTTTTTCCAAATACACAGGCAAAACAAGTGTTTGTGTTTTTAGAATATCCAATTGGTACAGATATTGCCCAAACCAATGCAATTTCTAAAAAAATTGAAGGTGAAATAGAAAATCACCTCAAAAAATACGAAGTTAATGGAGATAATTTTTTAATAACCTCTGTTATTGGTCAAGTTGGTGCAGGAACTTCTGATCCTTCACAAGGACAATCTGGAGGAACTACGCCAAATAAAGCTAGAATTACTATAGATTTTGTAAAATTTCAAGATAGACAAGGTGTAAGTACAGAACAAGTTTTAATGGATATTAGAAATCTTTTAAAAGGTTATCCAGGATTAACTATTGTTGTAGATAAACCTGCAGATGGTCCTCCAACAGGTGCACCTATTAATATAGAAATTAGTGGAGAAGATTATGAGTTAATTTTAAGTACAGCAAATAATTTAAAAGATTTTATAAACAAAGCTAATATTGGCGGAATAGAAGAATTAAAATTAGATATAGATCAAGGAAAACCAGAAATGTTAATTAATGTAGATAGGCAAAAAGCGAGAAGATTAGGTGTTTCTACTGGCCAAATTGGTACTACATTAAGAACAGCTTTATATGGTAAAGAAATTTCTACTTTTAAAGATCTAAATGATGATTATCCAATAAATATTAGACTAAAAGAAAAATATCGTTATAATAAAGATGCTTTATTAAATCAGAAAATTACCTTTAGAGATCAAGGAAGTGGCCAAATTAAACAAGTGCCAATTTCAGCAATTGCAAAAGCAGAAAATTCATCAACTTTTAGCGCTGTAAAAAGGTTAGATTTAGATAGAGTTGTTACTATGTACTCTAATGTTTTAAATGATTATAATGCAACTTTAGTAAATGATGTTATTAGAAATAAAGTAACAGAGTTTAATGTTCCAAAAGGAATTTCTTTAAAATTTACTGGTGAGCAAGAAGAGCAAGCCAAAGAAATGGCATTTTTAAGTAAAGCTTTATTAATAGCTGTTTTACTCATATTTTTAATTATGGTTGCCCAATTTAATTCTGCAACAACACCAATAATCATTTCAATATCTGTATTATTAAGTCTTATTGGGGTTTTATTTGGTTTATTAATTTTTAGAATGGATTTTGTAATTCTAATGACAATGATTGGTATTATTTCTCTTGCAGGAATTGTAGTAAACAATGCAATTGTATTAATAGATTATATTAATCTAATAATGAAAAGAAAACTTAGAGAAGGAAATATAAATGATGATAAAACTTTATCTAAAAAACAAGTATTAGAAAGCATAATTGAAGGAGGTAAAACACGTTTAAGACCCGTTCTTTTAACAGCTATAACAACAATTTTAGGCTTACTACCCTTGGCATTAGGAATTAATATTAACTTTAGAACATTGGTAACAGAATTAGACCCTAATTTTTATATAGGTGGAGAAAATGTAGCTTTTTGGGGGCCTATGAGTTGGGCAATTGTTTTTGGATTAACATTTGCAACATTTTTAACGCTAATAGTAGTACCAATTTTATTTTATTTATTTACCAATTTTACATTATGGTTTAAAAACAAAAGAACAAGTAAAAAAGAATTTGCTTAATTATTTAAATAACATTTTTGTTAACTAAAAAAGGGTTAGAAACTTTATGTTTTTAACCCTTTTTGTATTTTTGAGGTAATGTTAGAAAAAAAGAAAAAAGTCTTCACTGTAAATGAAATTAAACGTAAAATAGAACAATACTGTATTTATCAAGACAGGTGTCATAAAGAAGTAGAACAAAAAATGAGGGAATACAATTTAATCCCTGAAGCTAAAGAAATGATTTTATTGAGTTTACTACAAGACAACTTTTTAAACGAAGAACGATTTTCTAAAAGTTTTGCAAGAGGAAAATTTAGAATAAAAAATTGGGGTAAAAATCGTATAATCAGAGAATTAAAGTTTAGAGACATCTCTGCCTATAATATTAAAACAGCACTTAATGAAATTGACGAGCAAGAATATATAAAAACCATTTACAGAATTACAGAAAATAGAAATGAAATAATTTCAGAAACAAATCTTTACAAAAGAAAACAAAAATTAATAGGTTTTTTAATGCGTAAAGGTTTCGAAAATGAGTTGATTTATCAAGTTGTGAATGAAGTGGTTACTTAAGGTTTTTACTGATGTCATTACGCAGGAAGAATGACTGAAGTAATCTGTTTTTAACTCTATACATATTTATTGAGAGATTGCTTCCTAAACTCGCAAAGACAAGTATTTAATTAAACTTTTTCAGAAAAATAGCATCGTTCTTTTTCTTAGCTTCAATTACTGCTTTTACATCATCATTTGGTATGGCTACAGACAATACATAATGCTTAATCTTCCAAATACCATCTTTTTTCTCTAGAACTCCAGAACCTCTGCAGCTACCCATCCAAGTATTTAACAACTCATCAAACCAAACAAAATTTCCTGAATTATTTACGTAAACATTTCTTTCTAAAGTTTTAAAATCCCAAGCCTTACCTTTATCAAAATAGGGTTTACTAAATACAGAAAATTCTTTTTTTGTCCAATTTTCAGAAGCATCAGTACCTATAAAAACAGAAATACTATCCATTTTTTCAAAATAATTCTCATAATTGGCTTCAGTTGCAGCCAAATGCCAGTTATTTAAAACTGTATTTATGGTATTTTTTATATCAGAAGTCTCTTTTAGTGTAAGTTTTTTAACAGAACTACAAGAAAATAAAAACAGCACAAAAGCAAAAAATAAAACTAACTTTCTCATTATCGTGGTTTTTCGTCATATTTTTCTCTTCTCTTGTGTGTACTCCTTTCTAAGACACCATCTTTAATAGACTTTCTTGAAACACTATCTATTTTTGTAGAATCCAATCCAATAAAATTCACATCAATATTTATTTCATCTTCAAAACGCTTTTTTGATAAAATGGAATTTACTTTAGAATTTACTGCTGATAAAGCATCAATAATTTTTTCAGTTTGAACATTAACTTCTTCTGCCTTTATAGAAGGTATAGAGGTCATGTCAGACAACCTTAAGCTTTCATTATAAAATATATTAATCCTTGCTTTAAATGATGCATTATCGAACAATGCTGGTTTTACATTATTTCTCAAAGATTTTACCAAATCTTGCAATTCTAAAGCATTGCTCAAAACCTCTTTTGGAGATACCTTTTTAAATCTTTCTAAAAAACTATTCACAGCTTTTAATTCTTCCCAATCTTCAATATCTTTATTAAAAGTTGCATTTACTTTTTTTACAGTAGAATACTCATTAACAACACTTAAAAGTGGTTGCTTTTCTTGTTCAGTACTACTTTTTTGTTTTTTATCACAAGAAATGAATAGACAAAGTAGTAAAAAGGTAAAATAGTATTTCAAAATATAGAATTAAGTTTGTAAAAATAATCATTTTTTAAAGCCCAAAACTAAAGACATTCTTAAAACTATAAAAATGGATAAGATTATAATTGTAAGTATTCTTAAAATTTTCGTCTATTCATAAAATAAAACCTTTGTAACAAAGGTTACTTTATAACTTATGAAGTAGTAATATCTTTGTAATAAATTAAAATAATTATGAAAAATATCATCCAAAAAAGTTTAGAAAACACATATACTTATCAAGAATATAGGGATTTAGTGAAAGAGTTATTAGCTGAAGGAAAATCTACTGGACCCAATCAATCTGAAGATTTAACAAACTATAGCATGTTAAATGATAAAAGAATGAAGCGTTTAGATAAGACAATTAAAATTTCTGAAGAAACTTCACATGGAATTCAACAGTTAGAAGAACAACAAACATGGTTGGTAATTACTGAAGGTTGGTGTGGAGATGCAGCTCAGAATTTACCAGTACTCAATAAAATGGCTGAACTAAATGAAAACATCAAATTAAAGCTAGTTTTACGTGATGAAAATTTAGAACTAATGGATTTATTTTTAACAAATGGAGGTAGATCAATTCCTAAATTAATTGCCCTAGACAAAGACAATAATGTAATTAATACTTGGGGGCCAAGACCAACTGTAGCAACAAAAATGGTGGCAGATTATAAAGCTGAAAATGGTGCTTTAGATGCACAATTTAAACAAGATTTACAAGTTTGGTACAATAAAGACAAAGGAAAAAGTACGCAAAGTGATTTTGTGAAAATCATTCAAACTAAAACAATACATGAAGCTTAAATAAATTATGTATTAATAGTGTGAAACCGCAAATTTTGAAATTCAAAATTTGCGGTTTTTCTTTATGTATCTTTGCAAAATTAAATTTAAATCATGTTTGTAGATTATAAATCAATTTCTGATGATGCTAAAGTTTGGATTTATCCTTCTAGTAGAAAATTTTACCCTACAGAAATTAGTGAGATTGAAAATAAAATAAAATCGTTTGTAGAAAACTGGAAATCTGATGATGAAAACTTTAAAGTTTCTTATCAATTTTTATATAATAGATTTATAGTTTTAATAGCCGATGATGAAAAATCTACTTTATCCAACTTAGATATTGATGCCTCAGTTTCTTTTATTTTAGAACTTCAAGAAACCTATAAAGTAGAACTTTTAGACAAAATGAACGTTTGTTTTAAACAAGGTGAGTTTGTACAATACAAAGAATTAAAAGATTTTAAAAAATTGATAAAAAATAGAGCTGTTACTGCTAAAACTATCATTTTTGACAATCTTATTGCTAACAATCACGATTTTAAAAACTTTTGGGAAATACAAATTGAAGAAAGTTGGTACAACCGTTTTTTATAGTTTTTTATGCTTCAGGTAAATAACATCACTTTTGGATATGCTGCAACTAAAATTGTTTTAGATAACTTCAATTTTTCTTTACAAAAAGGAGAACACCTTTGTGTGATGGGTGAAAGTGGTTGTGGAAAATCTACATTATTAAAAGCAATTTATGGCTTGTTAGACTTGAATAATGGAACTATTTTTTGGGAGGATCAGCAAGTTTTAGGGCCAGAATTCCACTTAGTTCCAGGTATGCCTTTTTTTAAATATGTTGCTCAAGATTTTGACTTGATGCCTTATATTTCTGTTTCTGAAAACATCAAAAAATTTCTATCTCGTTTTTATCCAGAAGAAAGTGAAAAACGAACTCAAGAATTGCTGGAAATAATAGAAATGAAAGCTTTTGAAAACACTAAAGTAAAAAACTTAAGTGGTGGTCAAAAACAACGTGTTGCTATTGCTAGAGCTTTGGCAAAAGAGCCTCAACTTATATTATTAGATGAGCCTTTTGGACAGATAGACAACTTCAAAAAAAACTCTTTAAGAAGAAAATTATTTGGGTATTTGAAAGAAAAAAATATTGCTTGTATTGTTGCTACTCATGATAAAAATGATGCGCTTTCTTTTGCAGATCAATTAATTGTAATTCGAAATAACAAGATAATTGTAGATGATAATCCTAAAAATATTTATGAAAACCCAAAAGAAAAATATATTGCTGCTTTGTTTGATGATGTAAATGAAATTATCATCAATAATAAAACGTATTTATTATATCCTCATCAACTAAAAGTTGTAGAAAATTCAAAAACTAAAACTAGTCTAAAAGCAACTGTTTTAAATAATTATTTTAAAGGTTCTTATTGGTTGATTGAATGTAGTTTAGAAAATCAAACTGTATTTTTGAAACATGAATGTAGTTTAGAAAAAAAATTGGCAATTTATATTGAAATAAAAAAAATCACCTAAACTCATTAAGAATAGAGGTGATTTAAAATATAAACTTTCTTAAAAATAACCCCAAATGTATTTTATAAAAGAAAGCTGGGGGAATATAATTTTTAATATTATTAGTTACACTTCTTTACAAATTTAAAAGGTATTTGTTTTTAAAAAAGGTAATTATTTGCTTTTAAACTGTAAAAATGGGAAAAGTTATTCTTGATATCTTTTTTTATAAGCCTCTGGAGTAAATTGTGTATGTTTTTTAAAATACTTATATAAGTTGGTTGGATCTTTAAAACCTACCTTAAAAGCTACTTCTTTTACTGACAAATTTGAGTGTAAAAGATACCTTTTTGTTTTAATAATAACTACATCATCTATAAATGCTTTTACTGGCTTATTTGCCACAAAATTTACAATTGTATTTAGTTTTTTTGTAGAAAAACCCATTTGATTTGCATAATAAGTTACTTTTTTACTCTTGCTGTAATCTTTCTCAAGTAAATTTTGAAACTTTATAAACTCTCTTAAGTAATTACTGAGTTGTACTTTATTATATCCTTTTGATTTTATTCGATGAATTAATGTGATTAAAATGTGTAATAAACTTCTAATTATTTTTAGAGAATATTCGTCAGATATTTTTAAAAATTCCCTTTCTATATGCGCTAACAAAGTTATAATATTAGAATAGTCAACTCCTTTTAATTGTGTTTTAGGAGAAGTTAGCAATTCATTAAACATTTGGATTGTATGAGTAACTTCACCTTCGTTCAAATAACTATTCAAAAACTCTTCTCTAAAAAGTAATAAATATCCTTTAACATCACTATTATGATAAAATCGATGAATTTGATCTTTTCTTACAGCTAAAATGGTTCCTTTCTCATAATAAAAATCAGAATAGTCTATAGAGTGCCTTCCAATATCACTGGTAATAACTAATAAAATATAAAAGTTAGCCTTATGATTTTTAGTAAACAAATCATTAACATCAGATTTAAAAAAATCTTCAATCTTTAATACATTAAAATTAGATGTAGAAAACTTTAAGTTGTAATTGATTTCTAAAAATGGAATTGGCATTTTCATTGGGGGAATATCACTAGCAAATTATTCCACTAAGATAATGGTATTTTTTTTACCATTAAAATAGAACTCCTCTTTCTCTTTTTTACCTAGTAGTATTTTTCCAATTGGAGATGAAACAGAAACTGCATAAAACGATTTATCTTTTATCATTAATTTACCTGCAGAAATTGATAAAAAATAGAGTCCTGTGTTGGTTTCAATAATACTTCCCAAATGTGCAATTTTGGTTTTTTTTGTAGTATCAATTTTGGCTAAAACTTCTTGCATATTACGAATTCCTGCAAGTTGCATACCCGCTTTTTCCATCTCTAGTTGCAACATTGCTCTACCTGTTTCATGCTTATCACCTGCTGAACTTTTAGTTTCAGATTGTAAGCCTTTTTGGTTTGATGAAATTATATCTTCAATTGTTTTTAAACGTAAATTTACAAATGCTTTACATTGATTTAGAAGTTCTGTTTTAGTATCTTTTTGTAACATAAATCATATTAATATGCATGTAAAGTAACGAGTTTTTACTTATTCAAAAAAAATCTAACTTATTTTCCGGATTTTCATAACCTAAGTCTGTAAATTTGTTCCTGTAAATTCAACAATAATTTTAGCTGACTTAGCCATACCTATACTACCTTTTCCAATTTCAAAGTCTTTTCTTGCTATTTTAAAACTAGATTTAATTCTTATCCCTTTTTCATTCTCTAAAACTTCTAATGGAATTTGAATTTTTTTTGTAATTCCTTTAATGGTGATATCTGCATAAAGAAAGATATCTCCATTTTTATTTTTCTTTATTTTGGAGGATGTAAGCTCAATAAATTTATGCTTTTGTTCATAAAAAAACTTTTTACTTAGAATCTTTTTATCTATTATCTTTTTTCCAGTTGAAATAGATTTCAAGCAAATTTTCACATTTACGTAACTCTTGGCTAAATTATTAGCATTGAAATTGGTGTTTATTTTTACATCAGTGAAGGTGCCTTTAACTTTAACTTTAAACTTTTTTGTGGAAAAGATTACTTTGGTGTCTTCATTTTTCTGATTCCATTCTTGAGAATTAATGGATAATGAAAGACTAAATAGGACGAAAAATAGTATATGTTTTATCATGGGGGAATGATTTAAAGCAACAAGATACTAAAATATTAAAAATATTAATGTGAAAAAATTGCCAATTCTTTCCCAATTAAGCTACCAATAGCAATACCCATGCCTCCTAAACGAACTCCACAAAACACGTTATTTGACAATTGTTTTACAATTGCTTTTTTCTGATTTCCTACTCCCATAATTCCACTCCATCTATGTTCAATTTCAAAATTGGTATTTGGTAAAATAGTTTCTCTTAGTATATTTTCTAATTCTTTTTGAATGATTTCTGTTTGTCCAAATTCAGTAGTTTCTTCTGTTTTAAAATCTAAATTTCTACCTCCACCAAATAAAATTCTATCATCAATATTTCTAAAATAATAGTAGCCTTTATCTAAATGAAAAGTGCCTTTGATATGTAAGTTATGTATGGGTTTTGTGATTAAAACCTGAGCTCTAGCTGGTTTTATATTTTCGTTTAATAATTGTGAAGCAAAACCATTAGTAGCTATAAGTAATTTTTTGGTATAAAAATCTAATCTATTGGTTTTTATGTTTATTTTGGAGTCAGTTTCTACAAAACATTCTACTTCAATATTATTTAATATTTTAATACCTAAATTTTGAGATTTTAACAACAATTGGTTCATCATTTTTCCTGTATCAATTTGTCCTTCAAAATTGTTGACAAAATATTGTTGATGAACTTTTTGAAAACCAAAAATATTATCAGATGTCGAAAAAACATCTTGTTTGAAAATTGGTTTTAGTAGTTTATTTATGCTGTCTTTTTGAGATAAATTCTCTTGAAATAAAACTTCATTTTCAAACAACTCAAAACCTTTATTTTGCTGAAAATCGATGGTTACATCACCTAAATTATTACGAAGTAATTCTAACCCATTCCAACGTTTTTTAACCAAATTGAAAACTTCTTCTTCAGTATGTGAATTTAAATCATCAATAATTTCTGATAAACTTCCAAAACAAGCAAAACCTGCATTTTTTGTTGATGCTTCTTGTGGTAACATTCCTTTTTCGAGAACTAAAACTTTAGATTTTGGATGCTTTTTTTTGAGTTCTAAAGCGCAATTTAAACCCACTATTCCACTACCAACAATTGTAAAATCGATGTTTGTAAACCATTCTTTTAATTCCCAGTAACTGTAGTTCATTTATAACTGTTTTTCAAAACAAATACTGTTTTCCATTGCTATATATTGTCCGTAATTCGGAATCACTTTATAATCACATTTGTGATAAAATTTAACTGCTTCAACTTGTCTTTTTCCTGTTTCTAAAACACATTTTTTATAACCCAATTCTTTTGCCCAAATTTCTAACTCTGTTAATATATTTTGTGCAATTCCATTAGCTCTCTTTTTAGGAGAAACAAACATTCTTTTTACCTCCACAGAAATAGTATCATACTTTTTTATTGCTCCACAACCTATTGCAACTTCATCTTTATAAATTACAACTACCTGTTTTAAAACATCTATACTATTAAATTGATTGTAAAAATCGTGTTCATCTCCATCTGTAATTTTAAGATAGGCATCCAATTGTTTTACCAAATTGATAAAATCTTGATTTTCGGAATTTGTTCTAACTTTTTTTATTTTCATAATTTATTATAAATCCAGTTTTTTTGCCATTGAGAACACTTATTGGAGATTTCTCCTCATTCTTCGTTCAAAATGACAATCGTCTGTAAAAACCAAGTTTTCGTTAAAACTCAAACTTTAATTGCACCCAAACAGGTGTTGTTTTTATGGTGTTTAAATTTCCAAAAGATATTCCTAATAAACGAACAGAATTTTTTAATTTTTCTTGATATAACAATTCTTTTACCACAGGAAAAAACTCTTTTTTTGATTGCATAAAAACAGATTGTGTTCTGCTACGAGTTTGTTGTGTAAAATCTGAATATTTTATTTTTAATGTAATGGTTTTTCCTTTTGTGTTGGATTTTTTCATCCTTTTTTCTAGTTCATCAGCAATTTTTTCTAATTTTTCTAGCATAAAAATTTCTGAAGAAATATTTTCAAAAAAAGTACGTTCTGCAGCTATCGATTTTCGAATTCTATTCGGTTTTACAGCAGAATTATGAATTCCGCGAACAATATTATAATAATGTTTCCCTGATTTCCCAAAAAGTAAAGTAAGCTCTTCTAAAGACTTTTGCTTTAAATCATTCCCTACAAAAATCCCTAAATTATACATTTTTGCAGCAGTAACTTTACCAACTCCATAAAATTTATTTACAGGCAATTCCTCTAAAAACTGAATTACTTCATCTGGATGCACCGTTTTTTGTCCATTTGGTTTATTAATATCAGAAGCTACTTTAGCAATAAATTTATTGATGGAAATTCCTGCTGATGCACGTAAACCAGTTTCATCATAAATACGCTGTCTAATTTCTCTAGCAATATCATTTGCAGACGGGTTTCCTTTTTTGTTTTCAGTTACATCTAAATAAGCTTCATCCAAAGAAAGTGGTTCTACCAAATCTGTATAACTATAAAAGATTTCTCTAATTTGAGATGTGATTTCCTTATAACGTGTAAAATCAGATTTGACAAAAATAATGTGTGGGCATTTTTGTTTAGCTAAAACATTACTCATGGCTGATTTTACACCAAATTTTCTGGCTTCATAACTAGCTGCAGAAACTACACCTCTATCTCCACCTCCACCAACTGCAATGGGTTTTCCTCTTAGTTCAGGGTTATCCAATTGTGCTACAGAAGCATAATACGCATCCATATCAACATGAATAATTTTTCTGAAAGGAGGTTGTAATTCCATATATCTAATTTACAAAAAAGTAAATGTTTAACACAGATCATTACGAGTTTACGAAGCAATCTTATTTTAAATAGACAGATTACCTCAATCGTCCCTCATTCGTAATGACGATTTATTTCAAAAAATCTATACAGAGATTCACAACCTTATTCATTTCTTTGGATAAAAACTCTTTTTCCCAAGGATGTGAAACATTAAAAACATGGTTAGCGTTTTCTATAACTTCTAATTGTGCCTCTGAATTCCATTTTTTAAGATTCTCACCTTCATTCAAAAAAACTGCATCATCATTATTTCCATGAATTATTAATTGCGGAATTTGTAGATTTTCAACCGCTTTTTGAATATTCAATCGTGCTTCATTTGCTTTAAAATCTTTATAAAACTGATAAAAATGTGGCATATTTTGTTTAGTTCTGCCATTTACAACATATTTTACACCTGTTTTCTGCCAGTTTTCTAAATCGCCAATTGTAGAAGATCTTTTTCCAAAATCACAAACTGCTGCTAAGGTAATTACCTTTTTTACTCTTTCATCTTCATTTGCTTTTAAGAGTACAATTCCTCCACCTCTACTATGCCCAATAATAGAAATATCATCAATATTTATCTCACTCTTATAGTTTTTTTCGGATGAAATCCAATCTAAAACAGTTTCTAAATCATCCAATTCTTTGGTGTAATTATTATTACCAAAAGCTTCTAAATCTGGAAAATCTATAGGTTGTTCTAGAGTTCCTCCATTATGAGAAAAGTTGAATTTGATAAAGAAAAAACCTGCTTTTGCAAAAGCTATTGCCATTAAATTCCAAGCACCCCAATCTTTAAAGCCTTTGTATCCGTGGCAAAAAACAACTATTTTTTTGGGTTGATGGTTTTCTTTGTAAAAGACATCTGTTACAATTGGTTTTTGATATTTTCCATCAATACTAATATTTTTAAGTATTTTCATTCGTAGAATTTATACTACAAATTTAAGTAAAGTAAAAACAGCTACAAAACCTGTTAAAATTGCTAAAATTAAGTTAATGTCTTTTGTGAGTTTTCCTGTTTTTTTCTGAATAATTTTTGCAAATTTTCCATAAAGAAATAGGATATAAAACGAACCTATAAAAGATCCAATTGTAAAAAAGATTACAGGATAAATATCAAAACTAAACAGGTTAAAAACATCTAAAAAAACAATTACACCACAAAAAAATGGAATAGCAAACATATTTAACAAAGACAATGTAAGGCCTGTTAAAAAAGGGTTTTGGTTATTAGAATTTATACCATCAACTTGAATTTTACTTTTTTTAGATGCTCTGTAAAAATAGATTGACAATAATATAAAAATTACAATTCCTACTTTTTCTAAAGTTTCTAAAATTTTAGGGTTTTCAGTAATGTATTTGGTTAAAATAATAGCAATGTAAGCTTGTGGAATTACCATTAAAGAAACTCCCAAAACATATTTATTCGCAGCTTCTCTACCCTTTTCTAAACTAATTTTTAAAGCTGTCATATTCAACATGCTTGGTGTGATAGAACCTACAAACGAAAAAAATGATCCAAAAAATAAAAGTGAAAGTAAAGTCAATATCAACTATTAGAAAAACAAATATAGTATATTTACAAAAACACTAAACTTCTTGAAAAAATCCTTAATTGATATTCACAGGAAGTTTTGTTTGATTAGATGTATAGATAGCATCTTGCACAATTATGTTATCTAAATAAGCTTCAACATCGGTTTCAAAAGGTTTTCCAGAACGTAAACAATCAATAAAATGCACTTGTGTATTGTACACACAATCTCCTGCAAAATTTATTTTTTCAAAAGGATACTCGTGTTTTTCTTCTTTTTCTCCTAATTTTTGAATGGTAATTGTACCATCATCAAACAAACGAATGGTTCCTTTATTTCCATCTAAACAAATATTCCCAAACGTTAACCTTGGATCTTCACTAGTGTTTTCGTTAAAACGATTTGCATCTAAAAACCCTAAAGTTCCGTTTGAAAACTCAAATTGAACCCATGCAAAATCTTCGCCTTTAATATTAGAATTTAAAGTTCTTAATTTTGAATATACTTGAGAAATATCACCCATTAAATATCTGAAAACATCAATAAAATGAACACCTGTTTCATAAATCAACAATTGAGGCATTTCTCTAAAATACGGTTGACGATTCATATAGGCATCTTCTTGCCAACCATCTCCCATTCGCATTCTAAGGTTAATGCTATGAATTTTATCGCCAATAATATTAGCATCTAACAACTTTTTAAGTTCTCTGTGCCAAGGTTGAAATCTAAAATTTTCATGCACCATCATTCTAACCCCAGAATCTTTAATTGCTCTTGCTAAAACAACAGATTCTTCATAAGTTGGTGCTAATGGTTTTTGACAAATAATATTAATATTGTGTTTTATGGCGATGTTACAAAACAACGAATGTGTTTCTGGAGGTGTAATAATGTCAACAAAATCAGGTTTTTCAGCAATCAACATTTGCTCAAAACTATCGTAAGCAGTAGCAATATCAAATTGATTGCAAATGGCTTGTGCTTTTTCCATTCTTCTGCTAGAAACTGCAACAATTTCTACGTTTTCCATTCTGTTCCAAGCTTCATATTGAAACTGGCTAAAATATCCAGTACCCACAGCTACACCTCTAAGTTTTTTCATCACCAATAATTTTAATATTCAGAAAAATGTTTGTTTGGTTTCATTTTTAACCATAAGAAAATAGCAATTACATTTAACACTGCACCTACTATAAAAAACAAGTTTGTATTGCCTGTCCAAGACAGTAAATAAGGAAAAATTAATGCGGTAATAAAAGCACCAATATTTCCTGCCATATTCATTGTTCCAGAAACTGCGCCTGAATGTTCTTTACCAATATCTGCACAAAATGCCCAAGAAGAAGGTAAGGTCATATCTGCACCAAAAATTGCGATACTTAAAAAAGCAATAGCACCTACTGCACTTTCCATATAAATACTACCAATTAAACCTATAGCTGCAAATGCAAAACCAATGGCAGCTGGAACTACTCTTGATTTTTTCCAATCACCTTTTCTAAAAATATAATCTCCTAAAGCTCCTGAAAACCAATTTCCAAAGGCTCCAAAAACAAGAGGAATAGACGTATATAATCCTGCTTCTAAAGTATTTAAACCATACTCTGTTTTTACGTGTGGAAATAGCCAAGTTAAAGCAAAGAAAAAGGTAAAATTACTGCAAAAGTATTGTCCCATCGCAAACCACATATTCTTAGATTTTATCAATGTTCCAAAGTGTATTTTTTCTTTGGTTATACCTGCTTTTCTTTCTTGTCTGTGCTCTAAAATAAAATCTTTTTCTTCTTGTGATAGTCCTGAGTGATTTTCTGGATTGTCTCTAAACAACATATACCAAGCAACTGCCCAAAGCACACCTACAATTCCCATGATTAAGAATGATATTCGCCAACCAAAACTATCAATTAACCAAACTACAAGAGGCAATGCAAAAGCGGCTCCTAATCTAGATCCAGAAAAATTAATTCCGGTAACCAAACCTCTTTCTTTTAAAGGAATCCAGTTGTAAATTGCTCTTGTCATTCCTGGAAATGCACCTGCTTCTCCAGCTCCAAACAAAAATCGAACAATTAATAATGAAATAAAATTCCAAGCATACCCAGTTAAAGCCGTAAAAATAGACCAAATAGTAACAATACTTGCTAGTACTTTTCTTGGTCCTAACCTGTCTGCCAACATCCCAGAAGGTGTTTGAAAAAAGGCATATCCTAAAGAAAAAATGGCTAAAACCCAACCCATTTGTTTATCTGTTAAACTTAAAGCTTCAGAAATAGGTTCTTTAGCGACAGAAATACAAATACGATCTACATACAATAATAATGCTAATAGAAAAGTACCAGTTACCATTAGGTAACGTTTTGGAAAATAGCTCTGTTTTTTCATTTTAAAAGTTTAGTTAGTTGATATAATGCTTGGTTATCTCCCACATTACCAGGGAATATGATGTAAGGCATATTTGGAAACTTAGTTTCACTTCCTAATTTCCAAATTGGAACACCTTTTAATGCTTGACCTATAACATAAGCTCTTTGTACATTTAGCCCTTTTGTAGCCACATCACTAGAGGTAATTCCTCCTTTTGCTACAATGTATTTTGGTTGCGTTTTTAATTGCTGGATAATAGCTATCACTCCATTAGAAACCTTGTTTACTATGGCTAAACTTTCTGCTTTTGTTTCACCTTTGATAATGGTTCTACTGGTATGAAATACTACATCTTTATTTTCTTTTAAAGATTGATTTACTTTTTTTGATAGTAGATTAATGTCGTTCTCAAAAAGTGCATCGTTTTTTACATTTGATACATCCAGTTCTAAAAAAACAGCATCAGAATGTTCTTTTAAAACGGCTAATTGAGCTGTAGTTTTTGGTACATAAGAACCAATTACAGTTAATGAACCTCCTGTTTTTTGAGTTGTTAGAATTTCTTCTTTTGATAAGCAATCTTTAGCTGCAATACCTGTAATGGCATTTACAAATGATGCTGATGTTCTTAATAAAAAAGTTTCTTTACTTTTTAAAACTGCCAAAGCTACAGCTTCTAAATCTGGATAACTTGTAGCGTTAACAACAATATGTGATTTGTTGGGGGACTCTATCTTTTTAGTGATTTGTTCTATAGATTTTGTTCTTAAAGCTGTTATTGAAAGACTTTCAATTGCGTCTTTATCAATATTTCCTTCATATTTTTCTACAATCCAATCTATTAAATTGGCATTTTTATAGCCAAATGTATTGTCTTTTGCAAATGGTGTTTGACTAGCAGGAATAAAAGTATCTTCCTCTTTTACATAATGGACATTATTATACGTATAACGTCCTCCTTCAAAAAAAGCTGGTGCTAAAATGTGTTTGGCTTTTGGAGTTTCTAACCCTTTTGCAAGCGCATCAACTTCATTAGGATAATGCCCTCTTAATGTAGAATCTCCTCTACTTACAATAATAAGGTGTTTGTTGTGTTTTTTGGCAAGTTTAGCAAGTTTTGAGCCAAGGGATTCTGCTAAATCATTTGCTGCTTCTATTTGTAAACTTCTAGAGTTGGTTAAAATAAAAAAAACAGGACTGTTGATAATTTCATTTTCTAAAACTGATGATTTCCAACTGGTCACAACAGGTACGTTATATACAGTTTGAGTACCAGTTGGATCATCATCTAAGATAACAATAGACTTGGGGGTTGTTATAATTTCTTTTTGTATTTCTTCTAAAAACCCTTTGTGTTGGTTTCCAGAATTAATAGCTTTTATGATGTTTTCTTTTAGCATTAAGAATCTTGTAAAGCAATTACTCTAGATGGTGCTCCATCTCCACCTTCAACTTTTAATGGCAGCGCAATTAAAGTAACTTTTGGAGTTGTTATTTGTTCTAAATTACACAATCCTTCAACTATAATAATATCGTTTTTCATTAATATATGATGAATTTCTGTAACCTCATCAATATTGTTTACATCTGCTACAGATGGTGGTTCTACACCTAAAATATTTACTTTTTTTTCGCCCAACCAATTGGCAAGTTCTTTACTGATTCTTGGCAAATTATCTCTGTAAGCACTTGTGCCTAATTTTGAACTCCAACCTGTATGTAAAATAATACTTTGTCCTGCTTTAAAGTCATCAGCAATAACATCTAAATGCGATATTAAAATCTGTTCTTTGGGTTTTATATGTGTAAGATTTACTACCCAAGCTTCAGTAATTAATCTTTCTGCAGGAAGTTTGTCTATGGTTTGGGCATTTACTCCAAAATGTAATGGAGCATCCATATGCGTTCCAGAATGAGAATATAAATTTAGTGTTGTTGCATTCCAACCATCAACCTCTAGAGTTTTTGCAGGAGATATAGCAACACCACCCATCTTATTATTGATGGGTAATGTTAAATCTATTATTTTTTTGCTTTGCATTTATTTAAGCTGTAACTAATTTTGCAGCTTCAATATGTTGAATTACACGCTCAGCTATATCTGATGTAGAAGCATTTCCTCCTAAATCTACAGTTAAATTTCCTTCTGCTGTAGTTGCTTCTATACCTGCAACAATATCATTTGCAGCTTCAGTTTCACCTAAATGCTCTAACATAATTGCTGCTGACCAAATTTGACCAATAGGATTTGCTATATCTTGACCTGCAATATCTGGAGCAGAACCGTGAATTGGTTCAAACATAGATGGAAAATCTTTTTCTGGGTTAATGTTTCCACTTCCTCCAAGACCTAAACTTCCCATAATTGCACCACCTAAATCTGATAAAATATCACCAAAAAGGTTGGTAGTAAGAATTACGTCAAAAACCTCTGGTCTTAATACAAAACTTGCAGAAGCATTATCGATGTACATTTTATTAAATTCTACATCTGGGTATTCTTTAGAAACCTCTTCAATTACTCTATCCCAATATGCTAAACTGTTAATTAAAGTGTTCGATTTTGTTACATTAGTTACTTTACTTCTACGTTTTCTTGCTAATTTAAAAGAATAATGTGCAATTCTTTCGATACCAAAACGTGTAAAAACACTAGTATCTGTTGCAAAACCATGTGCATCATCTGCATAAAACGTTTTACCACTTTGCACAAATTCTCCTTCGTTGTTTTCACGAACTACTACAAAATCGATATCAGCTTCTGTTTTGGTTCTTAACGGACTTTTTAATCCTGAAAATAATTTTACAGGACGATAATTTACATACTGATTCAATTCTGTACGTACTTTAAACGTGTAATCTCTTGCTGGTAAAGTGTCGTCAATTTCTGGTAAACCTACTGCACCAAAATAAATAGCATCAAACTTTTTTAATGTTTCTATAGCATTATCTGACATAAATTTACCATGATCTCTATAGTAACCCGCTCCAAAAGGAAAAGATTCTTTTTCAAGTTCAAATCCATGTTTTTTTGAAACAGCATCTAAAACTGAAACTCCAGCAGGTACTATCTCAGCACCAATTCCATCCCCATTAACTACTGCAATCTTGTAACTTTTACTCATTTTAATTAATTTTTTGTGTTTTTTTAATTTTTTTGCGCAAATTTGCACAGTGTAAAATTATTTTTTCAATAAATTTCACATCATTAAAAGCAAAATTATATAATTTTACCACAAAGTTATTACATATAACCTATTTTTTGCGCAATTTTTTGCGCAAAATCATTTGTATTTATGCATAAAAACGATTTTTCTTCTAATCCAAACAACATCACCTTAAAAGATATTGCTGATGAGTTAAAATTATCAGTTTCTACTATTTCAAGGGCGTTAAAATCTCATCCCAGAATTGGCACAAAAACCCAGGATAAAGTTAAAAGAACTGCTGTAAGACTAGGTTATTTATCAATTGATTTATTAGAAGAACAGCAACAAAAAAACTCTACCTTAATTGGTGTTATTATTCCAAAAATTAGCTATCACTTATATGCGATGGCCATTAGTGGTATAGAAAAAATTGCAGAGGCAAATGGGATGCACATTATTGTTTGTCAGTCTAATGAATCTTATGAGCGCGAAAAAGGTTTGGTAGAAGAACTCTCTGCTATTGGCGTAAATGGAATTATTGCTTCTTTAGCTAGTGAAACAAAAGATTTTAATCACTTTAAAAAAGCAAAAAAATCAGGAATTCCTGTTGTTTTTTTTAATCGTGAATGCAATGATGTTGTTGCAAATAAAGTTACTATTGATAATGAAAAAGCTGCTTTTGAAGCTGTGAATCATCTTATATCCGTAGGTTGTAAACGCATTGCATATTTGGGTGGACCAGAAATTTTACAAATTAATAGAGATAGGATAAAAGGGTATAAAAAAGCATTAATAGAAAACAATTTAACTCCTATTCCTGACTATTTAGTGTATAGTAATTTTGATAAAGAAAGTGTTTTTTCTGCGGCTCGTAAATTATTATATGCCCCTTCTCATCCAGATGGTATTTTAGCTTTTAGTGATCAAATTGCAATAACAACAATGTTAGCAGCAAAAGAAAGAGGTATACAAATGCCAGAAAAACTTTCTATTATAGGATTTAATAATGAACCTGTAGGCGAATTGTTAGAACCTTCTTTAACAAGTATATCTCAACCAGGGTTTAGAATGGGAGAAGAAGCTGCCCAAATGTTAATCAATGAATTTAAAAAACCAAGTATTCTTTTTGAAAAAAGAATTTTAAATTCGTTCTTAGTCGTAAGAAACTCAACAAATAAAAATAAAATTTAACTCAATGAAAATGAATTCTTTTTTAAAAACCATCTGTTTTAGTACTTTCTCACTAATATTAATTAATTGTGCTTCACAAAAAAACTACAATGAAAAAGAAGGTTTTTTAAGGGTTGAAGCTGAAGATTTTTACAAACAAACCAACGATAGTATTAGAAAATGGTATATTATTGATAATGATTTTTCAACAGATTTAAAAGATGCTGATGCTTCACATTCAAAATCAGCAAGTAAAAATGCTTACATAGAAATTTTACCTGATACTCGTCAAACCCATGATGATAAATTAATTCGACAAGAAAATTTTAGTAATATTCCAGGAATGGCTATTGTGCATTATAAAGTAAATATTTCTACTCCTGGTAGATATTATATTTGGGCAAAAGCTTTTAGTACTGGCCCAGAAGACAATGGTGTTCACGTTGGCTTAAATGGAAAATGGCCAGCATCTGGAAAGCGTATGCAATGGTGTAAAGGAAAACGCTCTTGGTATTGGGAAAGCAAACAAAGAACCAAAGAAGTACATTGTGGAATTGAAAATGCTATTTATTTAGATATTGATAAAGCTGGCGAACACATTATTCAATTTAGTATGCGTGAAGATGGTTTTGAAATGGATGAATGGTTGATGACTACTGACAAAACTTATAATCCCAGAAATATAAAATAATAAAAACAAAAAAGCTTAGAAAAATATATTCTAAGCTTTTGTTTTTATATAATTATATGCTTTGTTTTACACAACTCCCTGTGCCAACATTGCATCAGCAACTTTTACAAAACCTGCAATATTTGCTCCTCTTACATAATCTATGGTTCCATCATCATTTTTACCATATTGTACGCAAGAATCGTGAATGTCTTCCATTATATCTTTTAGTTTTTCATCCACCTCTTTACGAGACCAACTTAAACGTAAAGAATTCTGACTCATTTCTAATCCGGAAGTTGCTACACCACCTGCATTTGAAGCTTTTCCTGGTGCAAATAAAATTCCCGATTTTTGAAAAGCGTGCATCGCATCTGGAGTTGAAGGCATATTCGCACCTTCAGAAACACACATACAACCATTATTTATTAAAATTTTTGCTTCCTCTCCATTCAACTCGTTTTGAGTTGCACAAGGCAAAGCAATATCACATTTTACAGACCAAGGTCTTTTTCCTGCAACATATTTTGCATTAGGATATTTGTCTACATACTCGCTAATTCTTCCTCTTCTGTTATTTTTTAAATCCATAACAAACTGAAGTTTTTCTGTGTCAATTCCTTCTTCATCTAAAATATATCCTCCAGAATCAGAAAGTGTTACCACTTTTGCACCTAATTCAATAGCTTTTTCTGCTGCATATTGCGCAACATTTCCAGAACCAGAAATTACAACTGTTTTTCCATCAAAAGAATCATTCTTTGTTTTTAGCATATTTTGAGCAAAATATACATTTCCATAACCTGTAGCTTCTGGTCTAATTAAAGAACCTCCCCAAGAAGCCCCTTTACCTGTTAAAACTCCAGTAAAAGTGGTTTTTAATTTCTTATACATTCCAAACATAAAACCAATTTCTCTAGCACCAACACCAATATCTCCAGCAGGAACATCAGTATTATGACCAATATGTCTGAACAATTCACTCATAAAAGCGTGACAAAAACGCATTATTTCGTTATCTGATTTCCCTTTAGGATCAAAATCTGAACCTCCTTTTCCACCTCCCATAGGCAAAGTAGTTAACGAGTTTTTAAACACCTGTTCAAAAGCCAAAAACTTTAAAATACTTGCATTTACTGTTGGGTGAAAACGCAAACCGCCTTTATAAGGGCCAATAGCCGAATTCATTTGAACTCGATATCCTCTATTTACTTGTATCTCACCACTATCATCTACCCAAGTAACTCTAAATGAAATTAAACGCTCAGGTTCAACCATTCTAAGCAAAACATTTTTACCGAAATAAATATCATTATCAATGATATAAGGAATTACAGTTTCTGCAACTTCTTGTACAGCTTGTAAAAATTCTGGCTCATGACCATTACGTTGTTTTACCAACTCCATGAAGCCATCAATTTTGGATTTCATATTTTCTTCCATACTTTATTGTGATATTAATAAAAATTTAACCCGACAAAGATAGTTATTTTTCAATATGATAAAATATAAAAGTTTTCTTAAAAATTTTGTGAAGTATTGATTTCAATCGATTTCGTTTCCACTTGTTCTTTTATTGTGATTTAAAAGATTTAACTCTATAAAAAAGTTTAAATTTGTACCTTAATTTTATTTAAATGTTAGATAAAGTAAAAGAATTAATTGGAGAAGTTGATGCCTTTAAAGCTACAACTAAAGATGAAGTAGAATCTTTTAGAATAAAGTATCTTGGCAGCAAAGGGTTACTAAAAGGCTTGTTTGCTGAATTTAAAAATGTTGATGCTGAATTAAGAAAAGATTTTGGACAAGCGTTAAATAGCTTAAAAAAATCTGCTGAAGGAAAAGTTGCTGAATTAAATGACGCTCTTGAAAATGCTGTTGAAGATAAAGGTGTTTATGGCGATTTAACAAGACCTTCTGAACCTATAGAATTAGGAAGTCGTCATCCAATATCTTTGGTTAAAAATCAAATTATTGAGGTATTTAATAGAATTGGTTTTACCGTTTCTGAAGGCCCTGAAATAGAAGATGATTGGCATAATTTTACGGCTTTGAATTTGCCAGAATATCATCCTGCAAGAGATATGCAAGACACGTTCTTTATAGAACAAGATCCTGATATTTTATTACGTACACACACCTCTTCTGTGCAAGTACGTTATATGGAAAATAATAAACCTCCAATAAGAACTATTTCTCCTGGTCGTGTTTTTAGAAATGAAGATATTTCTGCGCGTGCACACTGTATTTTTCATCAAGTGGAAGGTTTATATATAGATACTGATGTTTCTTTTGCAGATTTAAAACAAACACTTTTATACTTTACAAAAGAGATGTTTGGGAAATCTAAAATACGTTTACGACCTTCTTATTTCCCTTTTACAGAACCAAGTGCTGAGGTTGATATTTATTGGGGATTAGAAACTGAAACCGATTACAGAATTACCAAAGGTACTGGTTGGCTAGAAATTATGGGTTGTGGTATGGTAGATCCTAATGTATTGAAAAATGCCAATATAGATCCTACTAAATATTCTGGTTATGCTTTTGGAATGGGTATAGAACGTATTGCAATGTTGTTGTATCAAATTCCTGATATTAGAATGTTTTATGAAAATGATAAACGTTTCTTGGAGCAGTTTAAGAGTGTAATATAAGGCCCACCCTAACCCTCCCAAAGGGAGGGAACTTAAATCTTTGTGGGTAAAAATAAAAACCTATATTTTCTAAAAAAACAGAAATTTAATAATTAAACAATAAATTTTAAATAATTTCTCCCCTTTGGGGGAAAGGGGGCTATGAAAAAAGACATCCAAATACCAGAAGTTACAGACGTTGAAATGGCAGTTGTTTATGAATACAATGATATTTATAATACTGATGATTGGAATGTGTATCTCATCAATAATAAAGATGTTGATTTAGAAATGATGGTGATTGTTTCTCAAGGTTTTTCTGATACAAAAACAACTTCATTGTTACGTAAAAAACTAGATAAATTACCTGCAAACTCTTTTGCTAAAATTGAATTAATACAACCAGAATTATTTAAATTAAACAACCGTTTTCAAGTTAGTTTTTTTGAAGGAAATACCTTGTTTGAAAAAACATTTCTATTCAAAGAAAACACTATTAAAGAAGGTGCTTTACGAATGATTTCTGAGATTAAAAAACGTGGGGTTTTAGCGAATTAGAATTAAACGCAGAGGCGTAAAGTTCGCAAAGAAAAAATTATTCTTTTCAGATTTAAACACAGATCTGTCATTTCGACTTTAGGAGAAATCCCATAAAGAAACTCACGCAGACTTTACCATTGCTACGTGACTTCTCCGTTTTTAAAATTTAAACGCGAAATTCGCAAAGGTTTTTCGCAAAGTACACAAAATAATAACTTATAAAAAACCTTTGCGCCCTTTGCGATTCATTTATCAACCCAAAAAACCAAGAATCAAATACAAAATCACAGTAATGATTCCACCAAATAAAGCATAAGGCAATTGTGTTTTTACGTGATCTATATGATCACTTGCTGAAGCCATAGATGAAATTATGGATGTGTCAGAAATTGGTGAACAATGGTCTCCAAAAATTCCTCCTCCTAAAGTAGCAGCTACAACAATTGTGATATCTGCTCCATGAATATTTGCCATAGGCACAGAAATAGCCAACATAATTGCAAATGTTCCCCAAGAAGTTCCTGTAGAAAACGCAATAAAAGAACTAATGATAAAAACTACTGCTGGCAATAATTCTGGAGATAGCCATTCTTTAGTAACATTTGCAACATATAAGCCAGTTTCTAATTCTTTACAAGCATCACCAATTGCAAATGCTAGTAACATTAATAAAGCTAATGGCATTAACTCACTAATTCCTTTTAAAGTAAGGTTTACTGCTTCTTTTGGTTTTAGAATTCCCTGGACAAAATACATCAAAATTGCCACTAAAATTGCTGTAATAACAGCATATAATACTGATGAAGATCCAGAACCTTCACCAATTGCTTGTGAAGCGTGATTTAAAAATGAATTCGATTCTTTTACAGCATCCCAACCTGTATAAATTAAATTAATAGGCATCATACAAACCATTACCAAAAGTGGTACAATCATATTATACGCTTTTGCTTCAATACCTTCTTTTGGTGGAAATGAAGTTACCTCATCAGAAACCATTGGTTTAGAGCCTTCATTCATTAATAAACCTATATCCTTGGTTCTTTTTTCAGCTTTTTTCATTGGACCAAAATCCTTTTTAAAAATGATAATCAAAAAAAGAATTATAATTGCTAACCAAGGATAAAAATTATACCAAATAGAAGATATTAGCAATGGTAATGGTTTTTCAACTCCATTAACAGCAAGATGACCTATAATAAAAGCACCCCAAGCATTGAAAGGCATTAAGATAGATGAAGGAGCAGAACTTGAATCTGCTATATACGCTAATTTCTCTCTTGGAATTTTTAATTTGTCAAAAATTGGGCGATACAAAGTTCCAACCGTTAACGAACTAATACTAGTTTCTACAAACAGCAATAAGCCTGTAAGTGTTGCTAAAATTTGAACCATTACTCTACTGTAGCTTTCGTTTTTATTCTCAAGTTTTAAAATTTGCTTATTTAAGAGATTAATAAAACCTTCTACTCCTTTAGAGTATTGAATAAAAATCAATAAAGATCCCACTAAAGCACTAAAAATAATCGTTCTTGTACTACTTTTTGATTGAAATACATTTATCATTCCTTCAATCATTGCCAATGTTCCTTCTAAAGGATTCCAGCCTTCAATAATCAACCAAGAAAACCAGATACCAAACAGTAGAGCAATATAAACTTGCTTAGTTCTCAATGCTAAAACAATAGCAACAATTGGTGGTATTACTGAAAGAAATCCATATTCCATAGAAGAAAATTTAGTTTGGTTAAAGGTAAGAAATTAATAATTTCAGATGTTGTAAATTGCTAATCTAAAATTAGTTTAAAATATGTCAAAATTTTACACCAAAATCACCTCAAGACTTCAAAAATTTATAGAAGCTCAAAAAATATTCTTTGTAGCCACTGCTCCAACTTCTGGAAGAATTAATTTATCCCCAAAAGGAATGGATTCTTTTAGAGTGATGAATGAAAATCGTGTTTTATGGCTCAATGTTACTGGAAGTGGAAATGAAACTGCTGCACATTTATTAGAAAATAATCGAATTACCACTATGTTTTGTTCCTTTGAAAAAGCACCAAACATTTTACGTTTGTATGGAAAAGGAAAAGAAATAAAAGAAGGAGATACTAACTGGAACGAATTGATAAAACTGTTTCCAGAAACCCCAGGAACGCGTCAAATTTTTGATATTACTGTTGAATCTGCTCAAACTTCTTGTGGCATGTCTATTCCTTTTTATGATTATAAAGGAGAAAGAAACGATCTAAATGACTGGGCTTCTGAACAAGGAAAAGAAGGTATTGAAACGTATTGGGAAAACAGAAACCAAACAAGTATAGATGGGTTACCTACTAAAATTTTAGATTAAACCTCTTTTTCATTTTCTTCAATATCTGAAGTCAAATCTAAGTTTCTAATTGTTGGACTCACAACCGCTGTTGTTGCAACTGTTAAAATAGTCATTGTTCCACCAAAAACAACTGCTGCAACTGGACCAACTAATTTAGCTGCTAAACCACTTTCAAAAGCACCTAACTCATTAGATGAACCTACAAACATAGAATTTACTGAAGATACTCTACCTCTCATATCATCAGGAGTTTTTAATTGTAAAATAGTTTGCCTAATCACCATTGAAATTCCATCTGCTGCTCCACTTACAAACAATGCTAATAAACTTACCCAAAAAATTGAAGAAAAACCAAAAGCGATTATACTCAATCCAAAAATAAAGACAGAAATCAACATTTTTTTACCCGTATTTCTGTTGATAGGGATATAAGTTGTTAATAACATCGTTACAATACTTCCTATTGATATAGATGCATTTAACAGTCCAAAACCTTCTGGGCCAACTTTTAAAATATCTTGCGCAAAAACAGATAAAATTGCAACAGTTCCTCCAAATAAAACAGCAATCATATCTAAAGATAAAGCACCTAAAATAGCTTTATTTTGGAATACAAATTTTACTCCAGCTTTTAAACTTTCTGTAACTGGTTCTCCTATTTTTTTATTTAAAATTGGTTTCTTTTTTATAAAAAAAGTAAAAAACAAAGACAATATTACTAATATAAAAACCAGCAATAAAGTATTATCTACATCTAACCAGCTGATAAAAAAACCTCCACAAAGAGCTCCAGAAACTGAAGCTGTTTTCCAGGTACTTGTACTCCAAGTAGCAGCATTGTGATATATTTTTTTTGGTACTAATAATGCTACTAAAGAAAAAATTGTAGGGCCAAAAAAAGAACGTAAAAAACCTCCAAAAAAAACCAAAGCATAAATACAGTATAATACTGAATTTGTATTCCATTCTGCAACTATAGTTTCTGATGTTAACAAAAATAAACCCAAACTAATTAAAGAAAAAGCAGCTGTACACAAAGCTAACAAGTTTCTTTTTTCTTTTTGGTCTACAATATGACCAGCAAAAAGTGCCATTGAAAAAGCTGGAATAATTTCCATTAAACCAATAATACCCAAAGAAAGTGGATCTTTTGTAATTGAATAGACTTGCCATTCAATGACTATAAATTGCATAGACCAACCAAAAACCAATAAAAATCTTACGAATAAAAAAATATTAAATTCTTTGATTCTTAGTGCTGCATAAGGATCATTTTTAGCCATAAATTAGCTTAATTTCATATCCATTAAAATGGCAAAAGTTTGATTGATGTCTTGTTCTTTAACTACAATTGTCATTTCATTAGTAGTAGAAATAATTTCTTGTAAAGGAATATCTGCCCAAGCCAATTGCTTTAAAATAAAGTAATAAATACCAGATTGTTCTAAGTTTTGTTCTGGTAATTTTATAGTTATAGATGCTAACTCTAACATACTATGAGTTAAGGTTTCTTCCTCAAAAATTTCTTCTACATAAGGTCTTAAGTTCTTACTAGTTACAATATTGGTTTCAAAAATACCTTGAGAAACCGTTAAGAAATAATCAGAGTTTTCTGCAGATTTTGTTAATATTTTTGCAATCTCTTTTAATAAAGATGGTGTATTTTTAAATGTAAAATCGCACAAATCAGAACGTACAATTACATCTCCTAGATCTAAAGCTAACTTTTTTATATTTTTTCTAATACGCAACTCACTTGCTGGTGAAAGCCTATTAATAGCCATCATTACAGCTCCAACTTTAACATCTTTTTTTAAAACGCTAGATACTTCTGGTAAAATAATTCTTGCCAAAGAAGATACATTTATCAACTTTTCATTTAAGGCCTCTTCTATAAATGGTGTTTTTCTAATAGTGCTTTCTACAACTTCTTGTATTGTTTTCATCGTAAAAGTTTAAAAATATAAATAATTGTTCAAAAATAAACAATTTGTAGAAATTAATCACCTTTTAAGAAAAGAATTATTTTTTAAGGCTACCTCTAATCTAATCTTAATAATGAAGAAATTCTTTATTAAGATTCCTGCTTTCACAGGAATGACAATTTTAAATGAAGCTTTAGGTAAACCTCCAGAAATTTTTTCAATTAGTCTAACTTATTCGTTAACTTTTTGAATTCTTTTTTCGGGTTTTTATTATCGTATAAAACATTATATACAGTATCTATAATGGGGGTATTTGCTTTGTTATCTTCTTTAATTTTAAATGCACTTTTAGTGGCATAATACCCTTCTGCAATCATACTCATTTCATGTTGTGCAGATCTTACTGTATATCCCTTACCAATCATATTACCAAACATTCTATTTCTACTAAATGTTGAGTAACCTGTTACTAATAAATCACCTAAATAAGCAGAGTTATTAATGTTACGTTTCATTTTATGTACTTTCTTAATAAAACGTTTCATTTCGCGAATAGCATTACTCATTAATACAGATTGAAAATTATCTCCATAACCTAAACCATGAGCAATACCAGCAGCAACAGCATAAATGTTCTTTAACATAGCAGCATACTCAGTACCTATAATATCATCAGATATTTTTACTTTTATATACCAACTTTCAATGGCTTCTGCCATATTTATTGCTTTTTGTTCATCTTTACAAGCTATTGTTAAATAAGACAAACGTTCCATTGCAACCTCTTCTGCATGACATGGTCCTGTAATTACTCCAATATTTTCTAAAGGAATATTATGTTCTTGATTAAAATGTTCGCCCACAATTAAACCCGTTTCTGGAACAATACCTTTGATAGCGGAAAAAATAGTTTTATTTACTAATGGTTCTTTTAGTTTAGATAATTCTGGTATTAAAAAAGCTGATGGAATTGCAAAAATTAATACATCATAATTAGCAACCATATAATTGATATCTTCAGATAAATCTAACTTCTCAGCATCTAATTCAGCTGAGGCCAAATATTTTGGGTTGTGATCATTCTCTTTAATATGTTCTATTGCTTGCTCATTTCTCATATACCAACCAATAACATCCAAATTCTCCATTAACATTTTTACAATGGCAGTAGCCCAACTTCCTCCTCCTAAGACAGCTATTTTTTGTTGTTTACTCATATGTATTCTATATTATACTTCAAAAGTAAGAAAACTATTATCTTTTGATGAAACTTGTTTGATTTATTATATTTGTGAGATATCAAAAAGAAACTAATTTTAATTTTTCATACTAAATAATTGTTGAGAGTTACAGTAAAACAAGCTTTAAAAAGAGGACAAATTACTGTAAATATTCCTGTATTTATAATAATGTTTGGAGTAATATGTTCCTTATTCTATTTTTCTTCAATAAAAAAAATTCCTTTTTACTTTACTCCTTTAAGCTTTATAATTGGCCCTTTTTGTGCTTGGATATTTTGGAGTTATGCAATTGTTAAGTGGAAATTATGGGCTTTTAAAAATGTAAGAAATCGACATGAACTTAAACAAAAAGCGATAAGAGCTGGATTAATTTGGGAAGATGGTAGTTTTTTTAACAAAACTGAAATTTGGACTAAATACCAAAGGAAAGAATGGAAAAAAATAAATAAAAAATTTCATCAAAAAGATATTATAAGAGATGATCCATCTATTCCTTTTGAAACCATTATTAAATATTCTAAAGTTTTATTTTGGTTAAATATTATTGGCATTATCTTCTTATTTACTTATTCCTTTTATTTATATTTTGATGAAAAGGAATTTAGTTTAACAATAACATTGTTTATAATTTATGGAGTTTATCTTCTATATTCTACAATTCTAAAAAGTAGAAAAAACCTATTTATTAAAATAAGTGAAAAAGGAATTCAAACTCATAACACAGATTTTTTAGAATGGTGTAATGTCATAAAAATTAATGTTTATAGAGAAGGATTTGGAAAAAGTACAAAATACTTTTTAAAATTTTTATACCAAAAAAGTGAAGAAAACTTTGAAGAAAAAATAAATTTGATGTATTATTCTTCGAACTTTGAAGAAATTGAAGATTTAATAAAATTATATAAAAAAAGATATTATAATGAACGTACAAATCATAAATAAATCAAAACACGCAACTCCTGCTTATGAAACAGATGGAGCTGCAGGAATGGATTTAAGAGCAAATATTGATACTGCCATCACTCTAAAACCTTTAGAAAGAGCAATTGTAAAAACAGGTTTATATATTGCTTTGCCTGTTGGTTTTGAAGCACAAGTAAGACCAAGAAGTGGTTTGGCAGCCAAAAAAGGAATAACTGTTTTAAACAGCCCAGGAACTGTAGATGCTGATTATAGAGGTGAAATTGGAGTAATTTTAGTCAATTTATCAAATGAAGATTTTATAGTTAATGATGGTGAAAGAGTAGCGCAATTAGTAATAGCCAAACACGAACATGTAAATTGGCAAGAAGTTGAAATTTTATCTGAAACTAAACGAGGTACTGGAGGTTTTGGAAGTACTGGTGGGGTTTAAAAGATTTCTTACTTTTACAACAAAAAAAATTAAAAAATGATTTTAGGAGTTTCAGATTGGTTAAGTCCAAAAATAAATGTAGAAGCAAAGTATATAAGAATTGGCTTTGTACTTGCTGTTTTATTGGCTGGTTTTGGTGTTGGTTTGTATTTAATTTTATGGATTGTAAAGTTACTTTCTAAATAAACTTCTTGTAAACCTAACTTATTTTACCAATATTTTTTACTTTAAATTAAAGAAGGTAAAATGTAAACTAAAATAAAAAACTGCTATTGGTTGATTATTCCAATAGCAGTTTAGTAATAGTTAGAACTTTTAAAACTTATTCTTGGTTTTCTATAGCGTCTTTTATTTTACCTTCTAACTCATCCATTAACTCTGGATTATCTTTTATCAATCCTTTTACAGAATCTCTACCTTGTCCTAGTTTGGTTTCTCCATAACTAAACCAAGAACCACTTTTCTTTACAATACCTAACTCTACACCAATGTCTAAAATTTCTCCAACTTTAGAGATTCCTTGCCCATACATGATATCAAATTCTGCTATTTGAAATGGTGGTGCTACTTTATTTTTTACAACTTTAACTTTTGTACTGTTTCCAATAACTCTGTCTCCATCTTTTATTTGTGTTCTTCTTCTAATATCTAAACGTACAGAAGCATAGAATTTTAATGCATTACCACCAGTTGTAGTTTCTGGGTTACCAAACATTACTCCAATTTTTTCTCTTAATTGGTTAATGAAAATTACTGTACAATTCGTTTTAGAAATTGTACCAGTTAATTTACGTAATGCTTGACTCATTAAACGTGCATGAAGTCCCATTTTAGAATCACCCATTTCTCCTTCAATCTCTGATTTTGGAGTTAAAGCTGCAACAGAATCAATAACTACAATATCTATTGCTCCAGATCTAATTAAATTATCAGCAATTTCTAAAGCTTGCTCTCCATGATCTGGTTGAGAAATGATAAGATTATCAATATCTACACCTAAATTCTCTGCATAAAATTTATCAAATGCATGTTCTGCATCAATAAAAGCTGCAATTCCTCCTGCTTTTTGAGCTTCAGCAATTGCATGAATCGTTAAAGTAGTTTTACCAGAAGATTCTGGTCCATAGATTTCAATAACTCTACCTCTTGGATAACCACCAACACCTAAAGCTAAATCTAAACCTAGAGATCCAGAAGAAATTGCATCTACATCTTCAGTAACTACATCACCTAACTTCATCACAGAACCTTTACCATACGTCTTATCTAACTTATCTAGAGTAAGTTGTAATGCTTTTAGTTTTGCTGCTTTTTCCTTATCTACTGCCATATCTTTGCTAAATTCTTTTTTTTAAACGGATGCACAAGTTACAAAAAACAAGTATTATTTTCCTAATAATTTGATTTCTATTTTATAGTACTTTTACACAAAATTTAAATAATGGATTCTAAAATTGTTTTAATAGATTTAAATAGTAAAGTAACTATAGAAAAAGGAGAATTAGTTAGTTTTAAAGTTACTGGTGATGAATATATTCATCAAAAAGGAAATAAAGGTTGGCGAAAATCTGATGATGAAATGTTTCCTGTTATTGGACCTATTGATAAAAATAATTTTAGAGTACACACCAAAAATGGAGATGCTATTCAAGATCAACATGGTTTGTTGAGAGAAATGGAATATTCTTTATTTTCTTCAGATAAAAGCAGTGTAAGTTTCATTAAAAAGTATGAAAAAAACACTAAAATTAAGAATGGTAAATTTCCAGAAAAATCTTCTGAAGAACATCTATTTTGGGCTTTTGATTTCACTTTTCAAAAGATATTTACCTTACAAAATGATATTTTGACTATCAATTTTATCATTAATTCAGAAGAAGGAATGCCATTTATGTTAGGGTATCATCCTGCATTTTTATTGTCAGATTCTGGTAAAGAAACTTTTGTATCAAATGAAAAAACATATAACTTAAAAGATGTTTTTCAAGCTGGTTCCAATGCATTTCCTATTTTAAATTCTGATAAAATTATCATTAAAAATATAGATAAAAAAGATTTAGAAATTACAACCAAAGGATTCAATAATTTTATGCTTTGGACAGAGGTTGATAATATGGTTTGTATAGAACCTATTTCACAATATACTTCCTATACTAACCAAAAATTTTCAGAAGAAAATATGAGTCTATCAATAGGGAAAAACGTCTTTTCTATTTCTATAAAAGTTATTTAATTTGGAATTAAAACATCGTCATTTTATACTACATAAACCTTGGGGTTATTTATCTCAATTTGTAAATAATCAAACAAAAAGGAAGAAAAAAATGTTGGGAGAATTATATAATTTTCCTGAAGGAACTATGGCTATTGGACGTTTAGATTATGCTTCTGAAGGTTTATTATTACTAACTACTGATGGTAAAGTATCCCAAGAAATTAGAAGTCATAAATACGAAAAAGAATATTATGTTCAGGTGGATGGAATAATTACTAAAGAAGTTGTAGAAAAATTAAAAAATGGTGTAGAAATAAGTATTGAAGGAAAAAAATACATCACAAAACCAGCAAAAGCCTTTCTAATGGATGATCCTAAATTTCCATTGAGAAGTCAAAAAATTAGAGATGAAAGACATGGCCCAACTTCTTGGGTTTCTGTAATTATTAGAGAAGGAAAATTTAGACAAGTTCGTAAAATGACAGCTGCTGTTGGTTTTCCAACTTTACGATTGATTCGTATTAGAATTGGAACTATAGACCTAGAAGGTTTAGAGGTTGGTGAAGTTAAAGAGTTAGAAAAGTTAATGAACTAATTTTTTTGTTCCATTCATATATTTTGTAACATTGTTAAAAATAAAAACTACTATGAAAAAACTACTTACACTTGTGCTTTCTTGTCTATTAAGTACATTATCATTTTCTCAAGAAACTGAAGAAGAATTTACTAAAGAACAGCAAATCGCCTATTTACAAAAATTAGACAGTATCAATAAATCATTTCAGTATGATTATGGTAAAATCTCATTAGAAAACGGACTTGCTGAAATTGATATTCCTGAAGGGTATAAGTTTTTAAACGCTGAACAAAGTAATTATGTTTTATCTGATTTATGGGGTAATCCACCTTCTGAAGTTTTAGGATTATTGTTTCCAAAAAACATAAATCCTATAGACGATAATTTTACTTATGCTGTAGAAGTTACCTATTCTAATGATGGTTATATTGATGATGAAGATGCTAAAGATTTAGATTATGACGATCTTTTAGAAGAAATGCAGGAAGATACTGATGCTGAAAATCCTGAACGTAAAAAATTAGGTTATCCAGAAATGGAGCTTGTGGGTTGGGCTTCTAAGCCCTATTATGATGTTGAAGAAAAAAAATTACACTGGGCTAAAGAATTACGTTTTGAAGGTGAAGAAGAAAATACTTTAAATTATAATATTAGAGTTTTAGGAAGAAAAGGATATTTAAATTTAAACGCTATTGGTACTATAGATATTCTTCCAGAATTTAAAAATGATGTCGATGAAATTTTAAATAGTGTTCATTTTACAGAGGGTAATAAATATGCAGATTTTAATCCTGATATTGATGAAGTAGCTGCCTATGGAATAGGAGGATTAATTGCTGGAAAACTTCTGGCTAAAGCTGGTTTTTTTGCTTTAATTCTAAAGTTTTGGAAAATAATTGCTCTTGGAACTGTAGGTGCTTTTTCTATTTTTAAGAAAAAAATATTTGGTTCTAAAAAAGAAGAATCTTAAAAAATAAAAAAGGTGGAGATTAAGTCTCCACCTTTTTTATTTTTTATCCATTCTAATATGAGGAATTCCATCTTCCAAGTACTCCTCACCTATTTGATTAAATTGATGAGATTCGTAAAATTTTTTTAGATATACTTGTGCAGAAATAGTAATTAATTCTTGATTAAAATTTTCTTTAATTGCTTTAATAGATGCTTTCATTAAAGTATGCCCATAACCATATTTACGTTCTAAAGCAGCAACTACTACTCTACCAATACTTGAGTTTTTAAAATAATCTCCAGGTTTAAAAATTCGTGTATAAGCTACAATTTTATTGTTCTTTATACCTAATATATGTAATGATTTTTGATCTTTAAAATCTAAATCTTGATAGACACAATCTTGTTCTACTACAAATACTTCTGATCGTAATTGAAGTATTTGATAGAGTTCATCAACAGTTAATTCTTGAAAAGATTTTGTAATGAAGTTCATATAAAATAATAGATACTTGTCATTACGAACGTAGTGAAGTAATCTTTTAATTTATAGAGAGATTGCTTCGTAAACTCGCAATGACAGAAAGTTTAACAAGAAATTTTACCAACTCTATTTTGGTGTCTTCCTCCTTCAAATTCTGTAGAAAGAAAAACATCTACAAAACCAATTGCTTGTTGTAAAGACACAAAACGTGCAGGAATTGTAAGAATATTTGCATTGTTATGTTGTCTTGTTAAGGCAACTAATTCATTATTCCAACATAAAGCAGCTCTAATTCCTTGATGTTTATTAGCTGTCATTTGTGCACCATTTCCAGAACCACAAAGTATAATTCCTAACTCTGCTTTACCAGATTCTACACAATCTGCAGTAGGATGAATTGCATCAGGATAATCCATAGAAGCATTGGTATCTGTACCAAAATTTAATACTTTATATCCTTTATTTTCTAAATGTTTTATAATTTCGAATTTATATTCTGTTCCTGCGTGATCATTACCAATAGCAATTGTCATCATAATTTAATTTTTAAAATTGTCTTTACGAGGAAAAATGACGAAGTAAACTTTTTATTATTAAATAGATTACTTCATTTCATTCGTAATGACATAGTTAGAATAGCAAAAATATAGAAATTAACGGTTATCAACAGTTATAAACATTTAAAATTTTATCATTTTTAATAAGTCCTTATTTTTAAAGGAATTAACTAGTTTAAGGTAATGTTAAGAACTTATCATTAAAAACTCGAAACTTTTTTTGGTGATTCTAATTTTAATTACAATACAAGCTCTTGGTTGATATATGCAAATTTTATTTTAAGTATTTGATAAAAGTTTATCAACATAAAATTTACAATTTGTTTACATAAAAATTTAAATATTTATCAGTAAAAATAAGTGAATAACTGTTTATAAGTTTTGTTAATAACTCTAAATATTTATTGATTTTTAAGCTTTTAAATAACTCATAACTTGTCAATGCTTTTTAATAACTGATATTAAAAAGTAAATAAGTAAAATTTTATAGTAGCTATTCACATACTATTATAAACATTATTGTTTTTTAAAATTTTATAAAAGAAAAATAATTATAATATAGAATGTTGATAAGTGTGAAAAAATTGAAGTGAAAATTTTAAAAAAATAATTTAAACCGTCTTTTTCTCAGCTTCTAAAAGATATAAAGTGTCTTTTTGAATTTCTACAGTTTCTTTAGAAGGATGTTCTTTATTCAAAGAAGTATTTATAGTCATTACAGTAATACATATACCTGTAATGAATATAAAAGCGAAAAAAGCGATAATTTTACGTAGATTTTTCATCCTAAAAAGTTGATCTTCTTATTATAAAGACGTATCATTTAGGAAAACGTTACAAATTTTTTAAGATTTTTTTAACTTATTAATTTCTAAACTCAATTTTTAATTCTGAAAAAATCTTAAGAGTTTAATTTTCAATTTATAAGATGCTTACAATGTGAGTTATAAAAGGATAAATATTTTTAAAATCAAAATTTTTAATTAGTAGCTATTTTTTATTTATTCACGACAAAATTAATTGCTTTTTCAATAATTTTTACGGTTACTTTTCCAGTACCAATGAGTTCACCATCAGCTTGAATAAAGGGTTTAGAATTTTTTTGAGTAACTGTAATTTCTTTAGTTTTATAGGTTTCTACTTTTTTGTGATATACAAACTTACCATTGTATAATTTATGGATATTAAGAATCAAATCTAATAACGTAATATTTTTAGCAATAGTAATGTCTAAGAAACCATCTGAAGTATGTACATCTTTTGTAAACTGCATCCCATTACCAGAAAATTTACAAATACCAAGAATTGTCATTAAACAATTTGTTTCTATTTCTTTATTATCAAATGTTACTTTAAAAACAGATTTTTTGTAAAATAATAAACCATAAGTACCTGCAATTAAATAAGATAAAGAACCAAAAGGTTTCAGTTTTTTTAGTTTGTTAACTATATAACCATCATAACCCAAACCAGCTACATTATTAAAATATCTAATATTTTTACCTTTAGTTTCTAATACACCAATATCTTGTAAAATGGTGTTTTTTTGATGGATGATTTCTATAGCTTTTTGAATATTTTTAGGGATGTTATAGGTTTTTATCCAATCATTTCCAGTACCTACAGGAATTACCCCAATAGTGATATCCGAAGTTTTTACATATCTTTGCGTCATTATTCCATTAACTACATGATGTAGTGTTCCATCTCCACCTACTGAAATAATGTTTTTATAACCTTGTTGAATTGCGTTTTGTACCAATTCAATTTCGTGTTTAGAATACTCAGTTATAGCAAAAGAATAATCGATATTCTTGGTTTTTAAATTTTGCTGAATTTCCTTCCACTGTTTTGAAAATTTTCGATTTCCAGAAGTAGGATTTGCAATTAAAAACCAAGTTTGAATCATAAATTAAAATAAATAAAAAGCCAAAATACAACAATAGATTGATAACTGTTTTTTAATACAATAACATCATAAAATATTGTATTTTGGTATCATACAAATAAGAGTAAAATTAATGACAAGAAAGAAAAAAAAGATATTTAAAAAGAAAGGAAAAGTCATCAAAGATTTAACTAGAAATATATTTAAAATATTAAACGAAGACAGTAATAAGTTTTATAATTACAAACAAATTGCTGCAAAATTAAAAGTTTCTGATACTGATGGAAAAAATCAGATTATCAAAAAACTAGCAGAACTAACTGCTACTAAAAAAATTAAAGAAATAGATAGAGGTAAGTTTCAAATTAATGAAGATCGTAAATATTCTTTAGGAACCTTAGATATTACATCTAATGGTAATGGATATTTTATGTCTGATGATTATGAAAACGATATTTTTATACCTAATATAAATCTAGGAAAAGGTTTACATGGAGATGTTGTAAGAGCTTATGTTTATCAACGTAAAAGAAGTAGAAAATTAGAAGCTGATGTTGTTGAAGTTTTAGAACGCGCTAAAACAGAATTTGTAGGGGTTTTACAGAAAAGTAAAAATTTTGGATTTGTAATTCCTGATAACAACAAAATGTATGCAGATATTTTTATTTCAGAAAATAAAATGAATGGTGCAGAACATGGAGATAAAGTACAAGCAACCATTTCTGATTGGCCAGAAAATTCTAAAAATCCATTTGGAAAAATTACTACAGTTTTAGGAAAACCAGGAGATCATAATACAGAAATGCATTCTATTTTATTAGAATACGATTTACCTTACGAATTTGAACCAGAAGTAGAAAAAGAAGCAGAATCTTTACCTATAGAAATTACTGAATCAGAAATTGCTAAACGTAGAGATATGAGAGGCGATTTAACATTTACCATAGATCCAAAAGATGCAAAAGATTTTGATGATGCATTATCATTCACAAAATTAGAAAACGGAAATTATGAAGTAGGAATTCATATTGCAGATGTATCTCATTATTTACAACCAAAAACAATTCTAGATGATGAAGCTTATGACAGAGCAACATCAGTGTATTTAGTTGATAGAGTAGTACCAATGTTACCAGAAATGCTTTCTAATGGAGTCTGTTCTTTAAGACCAAATGAAGAAAAATTAACTTTTTCCGCAGTTTTTGAAATCAACGAAAAAGCGCAAATAGTAGGAGAGTGGTTTGGTAGAACAGTTACCTATTCAGATCAACGTTTTGCATATGAAGAAGCACAATATTTGATTGAGGAAAATAGAGTAGATAAAAAAGATAAGAATCAAGATGATAAAAAGTCTGTCATTTCTAGTGAATTTTCGAAGAATCAGAAAATTAGTATCGAGAAATCTTCATCTTTAAAATGTGTAATTCCTGCTAATGTTTCTATTACAGACAAGGAATATGAAGTAAAACCTGAAGTTGTAGAAGCTACTTTAAAGCTAGATGAATTGGCTAAAATTCTTCGTAAAAAAAGAATGAAACAAGGTGCAATTTCTTTTGATAGAGTAGAGGTGAAGTTCAATTTAGATGAAGAAGCAAATCCTGTTGGAGTATTCTTTAAAACATCACAAGATGCAAATAAATTAATTGAAGAATTTATGTTATTAGCTAATAGAAAAGTAGCAGAATTTATTGGAAGTCATAAAGGAAAACCATCTAATAAAACGTTTATTTACAGAGTGCATGATGAACCTGATATTGAAAAATTAGCTTCTTTACAAAACATCATTAGTAAATTTGGGTATAAAATAAATACAGATACAAAAGAATCTACATCAGAATCTTTAAATCAGCTTTTAAATGATGTAAATGGTAAAGCAGAATCTAATATGATTGAGACATTAGCAATTCGTTCCATGTCTAAAGCAGTATATACCACTCAAAATATTGGGCATTATGGATTGGCTTTTGATTATTACAGCCATTTTACATCACCTATTAGACGTTATCCAGATGTAATGACACATAGATTACTTCAACATTATTTAGATGGTGGAGAAACGCCAAAAGCAGAACTTTATGAAGAAAAGTGTAAACATTCTTCAAAAAGAGAAGAATTAGCTTCAAAAGCAGAAAGATCATCCATAAAATATATGCAAGTAAAATACATGCAAGATCATAAAGATGAAGTTTTTGATGGTGTAATTACTGGGGTTACTGAATGGGGAATTTATGTAGAAATTTCTTCAAATAAATGTGAAGGAATGGTTAGAATTAGAGATATAAAAAGCGATTATTATATTTTTGATGAAAAACAATATGCTATTGTTGGGCAATCTACCAAACATATTTATCAACTTGGAGATGATGTTCAAGTACAAGTAAAAAAGACAGATTTAGAACGTAAACATTTAGATTTTAATTTAATCGAAGACTAATCCTGAATTTGTTTTAGGATCTTTTTAATAGATAAAATATGATTTTAACAACAACACCAAACATAGAGAACTTTAAAATAGTAGATTATTTAGGTATTGTAACAGGTACAGCTTATGATTCTAGTTATACAGCAAATGGTACAAAAATGTCTTTTAAAGATATGTTTAGTATGTCTAAATATTATGAAAAATATTCTTTAGCTCTAGAAACTATTAAAGAAAAAGCTTTTCAAAATTTAAAAAACAATGCAACTAAATTAGGAGCAAATGCTGTAGTTGGTATTCAATTAGATGTAGAACCACTTGCAAATTCATCAACTTTGTTAGTTTCTATAACAGGTACTGCTGTTAAAGTACAATAAAATTAAAAAACTTATATTTAAAAAAATACGTCATATGACGTATTTTTTTTGCTTCGTATTTGATTGACTTTTGTAAAAAACTTAATCATTATGAAAACAAAATTACTTTTAGCATTTTTTTTACCAATATTAGCTTTTGGTCAAACACAGTTAGGAAATCAAATAAACAATCCAGATGAAAGCAACACAAAACCTAGTAAATTTGGAACAGGTGTATCTATTTCAAATGATGGAAGCATTATTGCAATTGGAGCTCCAGGAAACAATGAAGATAGTTTTGTAAGAGTTTTTCAGTATCAAAATAATGCTTGGCAACAGTTAGGTTTAGATATTGAAAATGAATCAGTATTAGAAAAAGTAGGTCATAGTGTTTCTTTATCTTCTGATGGAAAAACACTTGCAGTAGGTGCTCCAGAAGGTGGTGATTTAGATGAAGGACATATCAGAATTTATGAATATAAAAACGATGCTTGGGAAAAAATTAGCGAAATTGTTGGTGATGGAACTCAGTTTTATTTGGGCTACAAAGTAGCAATGACTCCAGATGCTAAATTTTTGGCAGCTACTGCTTATAAAACAAATTCTTCTAAAAAAGGAACTGTAAAAGTATATGAAAACATTAATGGAACCTGGGCTCAAAGAGGTTTAAACTTAGAAGGAGAATTTAATTATGATGCTTTTGGTTTTACTTTAGATTTATCTGATGATGGCAATGTTTTAGCAATTGGAAATAAAGGAAGAAAAAAAGTAAAAGTATTTGAGTTTGCAAACAATGCTTGGTCTCAGATTGGAGATGATTTTATAGGTTTAAGTACAACTACAAGAGAATTTATGAGTGTTTCATTATCTTCTAATGGAAATAGAGTAGCAATTGGATCTGCAGAAGGAGTAAATATTTACGAAAACACCAATAATTCATGGAGTTTATTAGGTAGTAAAATAAGTTATGGAAGCATCAATTCTTTATCATCTGATGGAAATCATATTGCTATTGGTTCACCTTACAATTACACAGTAAAAAATTATACTTTTAATGATAATTCTTGGACACAAAGAGGTATAGAAGTTTCTACCTGGAGAAGTAGTAATTTTAGTGAATCTTTAGCTTTATCAGCAGATGGAGATACTTTTATAGCAGCAAGTAACAAAGCTTTTCCAAGAGTTTATACTTTTAATGAAACATTATTATCTACAGAAAAGAATAGTTTTAAAAACACAATTTCTTTATATCCAAACCCTGTAAACAATACTCTTAATATTCGAATTTCTAAATTAAACTTTAAATTTTTAACAATTTATAATTTATTAGGAAAACAACTTATAAAAAGTACTAATACCAAAATTAATTTAACATCCTTTTCTAAAGGAATTTATCTTTTAAAATTAAAAACAGATAAAGGTGTAATTACTAGAAAAATAATAAAAAATTAAAGTTCTTGTTGCGTTAATTTTTTCATCTTTGCCACAATAAAAAAGGGAATAAGTCTTTATAGTGGTATACTTATTGGTTTAAGTATCATAATCAAACTTAAAAATGATGAAAAAAATAATATTTGTATGTGTTTTAATGATGACCTTTTCATCTATTGCACAAAGTAAAGTAACTAAGAATTTAGGAGATTTTACAATACTAAAAGTATATAATGGTATAGAATTAGAGTTAATTAAATCTTCTGAACAGCGTTTAGAAATTACTGGGAATAAATCTGAAATCGTAAAAATTAAAACGGTTAATAATACTTTAAAAATTTCTTTACCTTTTTCTTTAAAACCTGAAAATAATGCAGCAAATGGTGAGGTTTTGGTAAAATTATATTACTCTAAAAACATTGATATTGTTGATGCTAATGAGGGTGCAACTATTACAGGAAAAGAAATTAAACAAGACAAATTAGAAGTAAATGTGCAAGAAAGAGCATTTATAAATTTAGTTGTAAACGTAAAACATTTAGAGGTAAGAGCTTCTTCTGGTGGAATTATTAAATTATCAGGAAGTACTAAAAACCAAACTGTAGATGTAGATTTGTATGGAATTTACAATGGTTTTACTTTAATTAATAAAACAAATACTACTGTAAAAGCAGGAACTGGAGCTAAAGCAGAGGTTTTTGCTGGAGAAACTTTAAATGCAAAAGTAAGCTTTGGAGGGTCAATTTTTTATAAAGGAAACCCAGAAGTAGTAAAAGATAAGAAAGTAATTGGTGGAATCATTCAAAAAAGGAATTAATAGAATCCTTTTTGTATCTTTGTGTTATTAAATTTTAGAACAGATGAATACTTTAAATATATTTTTATTAGGAATGCCAAGTGGAGGATCTTGGATTATTATTGCAATTGCAATTTTATTATTGTTTGGTGGTAAGAAAATACCAGAATTAATGAAAGGTTTAGGTGGTGGTATAAAAGAGTTTAAAAAAGCATCTAAAGAAGAAAAAGAAAAAGAAGATAAAATAGAAGAATAGATTTTTTTAATATCATAAAAAAGCCCTAATTACATTGTAATTAGGGCTTTTTATTTTTTTAAATCTATTAAAACTTAATAATTATTATAGATTTTAATTGTTTTGGGATAAATGGGAGTTTCTATTTACTTAAATATTTTTTAACTTTTAAGTTAATTTAAAGGTCTAAAAATGAAAATATATAAGTAGAGTTATTAGGTAGAAAATAACAAAAAAAATAAAGCTCTATTTGAATAACAAATAGAGCTTCTTTGTTTAAATTAAAAATCCCCCAAAATTTAACTTAATTGCGACAAATATATAATTAATTACTTTATCTTAAAAAAAATGTTATAAAAAGGAGGTTTTTGATGTTTTTTGGGATGAAATGGAAGGGTTTTAGTCTAAAAAACTCATTAATGATTGTTTACTAAAACTTCTAGAAACAGGAATATCAAAAGAAATTATATTAGATTTTAATAAATAACCTCTTGCATTCCCACTTATATCTGAAATATACTTTGTGTTTATAATATAAGATTTATGACACCTTATAACTTTAGAATTGACTTCTAATTCGCTTTCTATTTTAGCTAACGTAACTCTTAAAATTTTTTCTTTTAAAATGTTGTTTTCACTTTTAATAAAAAAACTTGCATAATTTCCTTGAGATGTAATGTATACTAAGTTTTCAATATTAAAGCTTAAACTTTCTTTTTTGTTATCAGAATAAATAATAGTTTTAGATTTTAAGTTTTTAGATTTTTCTAATAATTTTTTCTTTTTATGATTTCTAATTTCTTGTACTTTTTTTATTCTTTTTCTTCTTAAATTTCTTTCATTCAAATACACTAAAAAAAATACAGGTATTGCTCCAACAAGAAAAGTGTAAAATAAAAAAAGGACTAAACTTATTTGTTTTAAACCTCTATTACTTTTGTAATTACTAGCACAATACCATAATACAGAACCTAAAAAAAAAATACCAAAAAAAATCAGTAATATATTTTTACCTACAGTCCATTTATCTTCATTAAAAAAATCAGGAAAGACCAATGGAGGTATGTATAGTATTAATAAAGTCCCAAAAAAGGTAAATACACCTATAGCAGAGGTGTATTCTAATAAATAACTACCTAAAGATATTAAAGAAAAAGGCTTAAAAATATACAAGAAAACAAAAACAAAAACAGCAAGTGTTAAACTTGTTTTAAATTTAAATTTGATTGATGGGTTAAAGTAATAAGGAGTATTAAGCCAGGAGGTTATTCTTTTCATGTTATAAAAATAACAAAATTATTACATTAAACTTTTTATATCTTCTTTTTTAAAGCTTCTAGAAACTGGAATTTGAATAGTAAGTATTTTTGATTCTAAATAATAACCTCTTGCATTACCAGAAACAGAATTCATAAACCTTGTATTTATTATAAATGATTTATGACAACGTTTAATAAAATCATAATCTGTAAGTTCTAAAGCAATTTTAGTTAATGTATTTCTGATGATTTTTTCTTTTATACCATTTTCAGTTTTAAAAAATAAACTTGCATAATTGCCTTGAGATGTAATATATACCAAATTATCAATATTAAAAGTGATGAAATCTTTTTTATTATCACCAATGATTTTAATTTCTTTATTAAGTTTTAAAATATCAACAGAATCTTTAGATTCCATTATTTTTTTTGATGTATTTTCTCTATAAACTGTATATAGTCTTTCACTAATATAAGTAAAAAGTGTTATAGGCAAAATTGCAATAGTGAATGTGTAAAAAAAGAAGTCTTTTAATGATAATAAGCCTATTGTAGCTGTATTTTGAATAATGGTATTATAATACCAATTACTAAAAGTTATTGTAAGAGTTAATAAAAAAAGAAAAAGAATACTTTTACCAACAGTCCAATTATCATCATTAAAAAAAGACTTGAAAATATATGGGAAAAGAATAAAAAATACTATTTGTACTATAAAAGTTACTAAACCAAAACCAGCAGTATATAAAAAAATATTGTTTTCTAAACTACCAATACCAAATGGTTGAAAAAGATAAAGAAATGAGAAGATAAAAAAACCAATACCAAAACTTAATAAGAGGTTAAATTTTGGAGAATTTATAAAAAAATAAGGTTTTTGTACCCAGTTTATTATAGTCTTAATCATTTTTTATATGAAACGATAAAACCCTAACAATTGTTAAGGTTTTAATAATTTAGCCTAAGATAATAAAATTATTCTTTCTTTTTAGGTTTTGCATTTTTCATAGCTTCTCCTATTTGATTACTGGCTGTAAAACTTGCTACCATATCATTTAGCATTTGGCTTCCTGCTTGTGGTGAATTTGGTAATAGAATTAAGTTACTATTGGTTTCTTGCCCTATAGATTGTAAAGTATCATAATGTTGCGTTACAACAATTAAAGCAGATGCTTCTTGGCTGTTTATGCCTACCTTATTTAAAACCTCTACAGACTCCTCTAAACCACGTGCAATTTCACGTCTTTGGTCTGCAATACCTTGTCCTTGTAAACGTTTGCTTTCTGCTTCTGCTTTTGCTCGTTCTACAATTAATATTCGTTGTGCATCTCCTTCATACTGTGCAGCAACTTTTTCACGTTCAGAAGCATTAATTCTATTCATAGCTTCTTTTACTTGTGCATCAGGATCAATATCTGTTACTAAGGTTTTTATAATATCATAACCATATGTCATCATTGCATCGTTTAATTCAGATTTTACAGCAATAGCAATATCATCTTTTTTCACAAAAACATCATCTAATTTCATTTTTGGAACTTCTGCTCTTACCACATCAAACACATAAGAAGTTATTTGATCATGAGGATAATCTAACTTATAAAAAGCATCATAAACTTTGTCTCTAATTACTTTATATTGTACAGATACTTTTAGTTTTACAAATACATCATCTAATGTTTTAGTTTCAATAATTACATCTAATTGTTGAATTTTTAAGCTTAATTTTCCAGCAACTCTATCTACCAAAGGAATTTTCATTTGAAGCCCAGAATGACGAATACTTTGGAATTTTCCAAAACGTTCAATAATAGCAGCTGTTTGTTGTTTTACCATAAAAAATGCAGCAAAAACAATAATTGCTCCAAGTACAATTATAATAGGAAAAAAAGGAATCATAGTTATTTTTTTAAAAGTTAGTATTCGTATTTCTTGTAAAGATAAAGATTTTTAGTATTTGTTTATAAGACGCTTTTATTTACAAATGTTACATTTTTTGAGTTTTAAACAATAAAAAACCCTAAACAATAAATCTTTAGGGTTTTTATCAATCTAATTTAAATTCGATTATTCTGCTTCTTTTGGAAATACTTTACCATTTTTCCTATTAAATTTAATCCATTTCTTGTATTGTTTTTCAGATAAAATTTCTTTTAAAGATTTAGCTAGTTTTTTGTCTTCAACTTTCAAGGTTTCAGCTATAGGTTTTAAGTTTTCACTCATTTTTTTTTGAATAACAGGTTGATTTGAAAGATCACGAGTTTTTAAAGCCATTTTTTGAAAATTTTCTACCATTTCTTTGGTACTTCTCAAAGTAAAACTATTAATTCTACGAATATCTTTTATCTCTTTGTTATAGAGATTTAAGGCTTCAGAAAATGCTTTTCCTTCTTTTGAATTTAATTTTACATTTGACTTTTTTGCAGCTTTTTTTATATCGTAAATAATAATTCCTAAATACTTATCTATTTTAAATTCAGGATCTGGAGCTTTTTCCTGCATTTGTGGCATCTGTCTTTGACGCTGATTTCTCATTCCACTATATTGACTGTGAGCTAAAAAGCTTGTTAAAACAAAAATTAAAAGGATATTTTTTTTCATTATGATATTTTTATGGCTAATTTAATCTTAGAAAAACTTAACTAAATAATTTTAATTACAAATTTTTAATAGCATTTTCTACTCTTTTGATAGTTTCTTCTTTACCAATTAAATAAATAATATCAAATAAATGAGGTCCTGCTAGCATACCAACTAAGCATAAACGTAAAGGTTGCATTATTTTACCATAACTAACTCCTTTTTTGGTTGCCCATTCTTTGATTTCTTTTTCGTTATTGGCTGATGAAAAATCTTCAATCTTTTTTATTGCATCCAATAACTCTGCCATTAATTCTTTAGTACCTTCTTTCCAAGCTCTTTTAACTGATTTTTCACTATAAGATGTAGGTGTTTCAAAGAAAAAAGTAGCCAAAGGCCATAAATCTTTTACAAAAACAGCTCTTTCTTTTACGGAAGAAACTATTTTTTTAACATCTTCTTTTTCTTTTGTAATGCCTTTGCTTGCAAGAATAGGCATAAATAAATCTGTTAACTCATCATCATCTTTGGTTTGCATATATTGTTGCTGAAACCATTTTGTTTTATCCAAATCAAATTTTGCACCAGCTTTATTCACGCGTTCAAAATCAAATTTTTGAGTTAATTCTTCTAAAGAGAAAATTTCTTGAGTTGTACCAGGATTCCAACCTAAAAAGGCTAACATATTTATAAATGCATCTGCAAAATAGCCATCTTCTTTATAACCTCTAGAAATTTCACCTGTTTCTTCATTTTCATAAGCTAATGGGAATACAGGAAAACCTAATTTATCTCCATCTCTTTTACTTAATTTTCCTTTTCCAACAGGTTTTAAAATTAATGGTAAATGCGCAAATTTTGGAACATCCCAATCAAATGCTTTGTACAATAAAGTATGCAAAGGCATAGAAGGCAACCACTCTTCACCACGAATTACGTGTGTAATTTCCATTAAATGGTCATCAACAATATTTGCCAAATGATAAGTTGGCATTCCATCAGATTTAAACAAAACTTTGTCATCTAATGTATTTGTTTTCACAGTAATTCTTCCGCGAATTTCGTCTTCCATAAACAAAATTTCACTATTTGGAATTTTAAAACGAATTACATATTTATCACCAGCATCAATTCTTTTTTGTACTTCTTCTTCAGATAAAACTAAGGAATTTACTAATTTTCCTTCTTCTCTATTTTGCCAATTATAAACAAACATTTTTCCTTTAGAGGCATTATAATCTCTTTGTGCAGTTAACTCTTCTGGAGTATCAAAAGCATAATAAGCCCAACCTTTTTCTAATAAAATATCAGCATATTTTTTGTAAAGTTCTTTTCGTTCAGATTGTCTATAAGGTCCAAATTTTTCATTTTTTCCAGGTCCTTCATCATAAGGAATATTACACCAATTTAAAGCATCAATTATATATTTTTCTGCATTGGCTACATAACGAGTTTGGTCTGTATCTTCTATTCTTAAAATAAAAGTACCATTATGTTTTTTAGCAAATAAGTAATTATATAAAGCTGTTCTTACACCTCCAATATGTAAAGGTCCTGTTGGACTTGGTGCAAAACGTACACGAACATTAGATTCCATCTTTTCTTCTGATTTTTAGAGCTGCAAAGATAGTTTTTCTATAAGAGAATAGAAATTAGAGGAAAGAAAAAAGAAGAACTAGCTTATGAAATTATTAGAATAGTTATGAAGTCATAATTTATGATTTACAATTTACATCAAATTTATCATTCTGCAAGAATCTAAAAGTGTGTATTTTGAGTTCTTTTCAGGAACGCAAATTATATGGATAATCTATATATAAATTTGGCACAAATTCACGAATTAATTTGTGAAACCCTTGAAATTCTTGTCTTTTTTCTTTGTGATACTCTGCGAAAATTCTATGTGAATCTGAGTGTAACAATATTTAAAACTTACGATAAATTCCAAAAGTTATAGCTGCTTGTTTAGCCACATTATTCCCAAAGAAAGCACCTCCAAAACCAGCAGTTAATCCAAAATTATCAGAAATTTCTCCTATACCTTTAAAACCAAAAGAACCATATTCTTGATTATTAACATATAAACCAGAAAACTTATTAAGTATAGGGAAATTTATATCTCCATTTTCTAACGATTTTGAAATATCTAAAAACCCAATCAACCATATTCTTTTTCCTATTTTTCTTCCTATTTCTCCACCAATTTTAAAATTAGAACTATAATAATTAGTTCTTATATCTGCTCCAATAAAAGCTTGTAAGTATGTTTTGCCAAATCCTCTTCCTGCTAAAAAAAGTGGTGTAAAAGACCAGGCATCATAACCTGTTCTTATCCCAGATCTAGTATCATAAGAACCTGTATTTCCTTCTATTGAGATTTGTCCAGAAAGTACCCAATCTTTTTTATAAAAATTATGTTTTAAACCTATAGAAATATTACCCAAAGCTGTTTTTTCATAATCTCTACTACAATCTCCTATACAATCAATTCTTGGGTCTTGAAAACCATCAACAGTAATTATTTTTAAAGGTAGGTTTACTACTAAACTGGTTTTGTTTGACAAACCATATTCTCCAAAAAATTGTACAGTATTATCAGAATATTTTCCAAAAAGACTTTGATCTGGGTCTCCAAATAGAGTATTATAATTTGGGATAGTTGTATAAGAAAGTTGTGTATAGAATTTTCCTTTTTCTTGCGTCCAAGGACTTTGAGAAAAAGCTGAAATTGTTATTAATAAAAACAGAAGTTTGGTAAAATTTTTCATTTTTTTGTTATTTATAAAACCTTAGTAGTGCTAAATCTATAATACTTACAAAATCGTTTTAACAATTATTTTGTTGCCAGTACTTACAAATACTGTATTTTTATTTGTTGATTATGAGCGAATTTAAAAACATACAACATAAATTACATCAATTTACACGTAAATATTATACCAATGAATTGATAAAGGGAACAATTTTGTTTTTTTCTCTAGGTTTTTTGTATTTGTTTTTTACGTTGTTTTTAGAATATTTTTTATGGTTAAAACCTACAGCCAGAACTGTATTGTTTTGGATATTTATAGCTGTTGAGTTTTTTTTATTAGTGAAGTTTATATGCATTCCAATTTTTAAATTGATAGGTTTTAGAAAAGGAATTTCTTTAGAAGAATCTTCAAAAATTATTGGCGCTCATTTTCCAGAGGTAAAAGACAAGTTGTTGAATGTTTTACAACTCAAAGAAACAGAAAATCAATCTGATTTAATTTTAGCAAGTATCAATCAAAAATCTGCAGAATTACAACCCATTCCATTTGTAAAAGCAATCGATTTTAAGGAGAATAAAAAATATCTAAAATATGCGATTATTCCTATTTTAATTTATGTAATTAGTTTATTTACAGTTAGTAATGGTTCTTTAGGTGAAAGCTTAGAGCGTGTTGTAAATCACAGAACAGCATATAATCCTCCTGCTCCTTTTTCTTTTTCTATAGAAAATAAAAGCCTAAAAGTTATACAAGGAAAACCAATTACAATTGATGTAAAAACCATAGGAAATGTAATTCCTAATGAAGCCAAAATCATCTTTAGCAATCAACAATATTACCTACAAAATAATGGAAATACCTCTTTTTCCTATACGTTTTCTGATGTGCAAAATCCTATCAATTTTTATATAGAAGCAAATGGAGTGCAATCTCAAAATTATCAAATTGATGTGATTGGCACACCAACTATTAATAATATTTCTTTGGTTTTAAAATACCCACGATATTTAAAAAGGAAAAATGAATCTATCCAAAATTCAGGAAGTTTAACTGTTCCAGAAGGCACAAATATTACTTGGAATGCTACTACAAGCCAGACAGATTCTTTGGCTTTTATCACCAATAAAAAAAGAATATTTTTCGATAATTTATCAGCTGGAAAATTCGAATATTCAAAACGAATTAATAGCGCTTTTAATTATCAAATATCATCATCTAATCAAAATTTACAAGATTATGAAAATTTACAATTTTCTGTTGCTATTGTAAAAGATGAATTTCCATTGATTTCTGTTACTTCAAATATTGATAGTATTTCACGTGGAACATCGCAATTTGCAGGTCAAATTTCTGATGATTATGGTTTGCGAAAATTACAAATTGTTTATTATGATGAAGATAAACCAGATCAAAAACAATATTTTGACCTTCATATAAATAAAAATACTATTCAAACTTTTTTTTATCAATTTCCTGATGGATTAAACTTGCAAAAAGGAACAAATTATGAACTCTTTTTTCAAGTATTTGATAATGATGGCGTAAACGGAAGTAAGAAAGCTAAAAGTAAAGTTTTTAATTATCGCCAAAAAACAGAAGAAGAAGTAGAGGAGGAGTTGTTGCAAGAGCAGCGTAATACTATTAACGATTTAGAAAACTCTTTACAGAAACAAAAAAAGCAACAAGAACAGTTAGAAAATATTCAGCAAGATTTACAGAATAAGAAGAGTATCAATTGGAATGATAAAAAGAAAGTTGAAAGTTTTATCAAACGTCAAGAGCAGTATAAAAAAATGATGCAAAGACAAACTGATAAACTAGAGGAAAACCTAGATGAAAAAAAGGAACAAGATGAATTTCTCCAAGAAAAAAAAGAAGATTTAAAAGAACGCATTAAAGAGTTAAAAAAACTTGATAAACAACAAAAGCTTTTGGATGAAATCCAAAAAATGGCTGAGAAATTAAATAAAGAAGATCTTGTAAAAAAGGCAAAGAAATTAGCGCAACAAAACAAGCAACAACAACGTAGTTTAGAAAAAACATTGGAAATGGTAAAACGTTTTTATGTTGAGCAAAAGACGATGCAAATTGCTAATAAAATTGAAGAATTATCAAAAAAACAAGCAGATATAGAAAAGACTGAAGAAAATAATTTGGAAGCTCAAAAAGAAATTAAAAAAGAGTTTGATGAAATCAAAAACGAACTTGAAGAATTAGATAAAGATAATGAGAAATTAAAAGATCCAATGGAATTGCCAGATGTTGACCAAGAAAAGGAAGATATTGATGAAGAGTTGAAAAAATCTGAAGAGAGTTTAGAAAAACAAAATTCCAAAGAAGCAAAAACCAGTCAAAAGAAATCATCAAAAAAGATGAAAGAAATGAGTGCAAAAATGCAACAAGTTATGATGGATATGCAAGGAGAATCTATGGAAGAAAACATGGATGATTTACGTAAAATTCTGGAAAACTTGGTGATTTTTTCTTTTCAACAAGAACAGTTGATGGATAAATTTAGTGAAACATCAACATCACATCCAGATTTTGGTAAAGATTTAAAAAAGCAAAATCAGCTTAAAACCTATTTTGAACATATAGATGATAGCTTATATGTTTTAGCAATGAGAGTTCCTAAAATTTCAACAAAAATTCAAGATGACCTTTCATCTGCGCATTATAATTTAGAGCAATCTTTAGAAAACTTTTCTGAAAATAGATTTAATAACGGAGTTTCTAATCAACGTTATGTAATGACTGCTACCAATAGTTTAGCCGATTATTTGAGTAATATTTTAAATAGTATGCAAAATAGTATGGCTATAGGTAAAGGGAAAAAGGGAAAAAGTCAAGGTTTTAGTTTGCCAGATTTGATTAAAAAGCAAGAAGGTTTATCCAAAAAAATGAAAGATGGAATGCAGAAAGGAGAAAAAAAAGGACAAGGTAAACAAGGAAATAAACCAGATTCAGAAGGTAAACCTGGAGAAAAAGGAGAAAAAGGAAAAAGTGGAAAAGGAGGGAAATCTGGAGAAAATGGAAAGAAGAATGGAGATGGAGAAGGAGATTCTAATGATGATTTAGATGGTGAATTGTATGAAATTTTTAAACAACAATCTCAATTAAGGCAAGAATTACAAAACGCAATTAAAGAAAGTGAAAATGGTAAACCTGGAGGAAATGGAAATGCTAAGAAAGCTTTAAAAACAATGGAAGAACTAGAGAATGAAATTCTTGAAAAAGGATTTAATGCTGGAACTCTACAAAAAATGCAAAATTTAAATTATGAATTATTAAAACTTGAAAAGGCGGCTTTAGAGCAAGGAAAAGATAAGAAGCGTAAATCAACCTCAAATCAAAAAGAAAATCAAAGAAACAAGGTTAAAACCATTCAATTTAAAAAGCAGTTCTACAATCAAATAGAGATATTAAACAGACAATCCTTACCTTTGCAGCAAAATTATAAAAAGAAGGTCAGAGCTTATTTTTCTGATGTAAAGAAAAATTAATTTATGATTGCGTTTAATTACGAAAAGACATTTCAATTAAAGGATGAAAACCGTTTAGAAAAATGGATTCAAAATGTGGTTTCAAGTAATGGTTTTGAAGTTGGAGAAATCAATTATATTTTTTGTGATGATGCATATCTTCACAAACTAAATGTTGAGTTTTTGCAACATGATACATTAACGGATATCATTAGTTTTGACAATTCTTTAGGGAAATTAATTAATGGAGATATTTTTATTTCTGTTGAAAGAGTAGAGGATAATGCGAACGATTTTGAAGTTTCTTTTGACGATGAATTACACAGAGTAATGATTCATGGAGTTTTACATTATATGGGTTTTAAAGATAAATCCGATGATGAAAAACTAGAGATGAGAAATCAAGAAAACCAAGCGTTATTGGTTTTAAATAACTGATGTTCAATAAATTAAAATAAAAGTTTCACGTGGAACTATAAGATAATGAGTTTATTTTCAACAACATACGATGTAATTGTAGTGGGTGGAGGACATGCAGGAAGTGAAGCTGCTGCTGCTGCTGCAAATATGGGTGCACACACTTTATTAATTACAATGAACTTGCAAAATATTGCACAAATGAGTTGTAATCCAGCTATGGGTGGTATTGCAAAAGGACAAATTGTAAGAGAGATTGATGCGCTTGGTGGTTACAGTGGAATTGTAACGGATAAGACTGCTATTCAATTTAAAATGCTCAACAAATCTAAAGGACCTGCAATGTGGAGTCCAAGAGCACAATCTGATAGAATGCAGTTTGCTGAATGTTGGAGAACAATGTTAGAGCAAACAGAAAATGTAGATTTTTATCAAGATTCTGTAAACGGATTATTGTTTGATGAAAATAAAATTATAGGTGTAAAAACAGCTTTAGGGTTAGAGATAAAAGCAAAAACAGTTATTATAACTGCAGGAACTTTTTTGAATGGTTTAATCCATATTGGCGATAAAAGTTTTGGTGGAGGTAGAGCAGGTGAAGGAGCCTCAAAAGGAATTACTGAAGATTTAGTAGCGAAAGGTTTTGAAGCAGGTAGAATGAAAACAGGAACTCCTCCAAGAGTAGATGGGCGTTCTTTAGATTATTCTAAAATGACAGAACAACCAGGAGATGAAATCACAGAAAAATTTTCTTATTTACCAATTACAACTCCATTAAAAAAACAACGATCTTGTTGGTTAACATATACCAACAAAACTGTTCATGATTCATTAAAAGAAGGATTTGATAGGTCTCCAATGTTTAATGGTAGAATTAAATCTACAGGGCCAAGATACTGTCCTTCTGTAGAGGATAAAGTAAATCGTTTTGCAACTAAAGAAAGGCATCAAATTTTTGTAGAACCAGAAGGTTGGTCTACAGTAGAAATGTATGTCAATGGATTTTCTACATCACTTCCAGAAGATATTCAAGACAAAGCTATAAGATCAATAGAAGGCTTTGAAAATGTAAAGTTTTTAAGGTATGGTTATGCTATTGAATACGACTTTTTTCAACCTACGCAATTAACACATTCTTTAGAAACGAAGCTGATAGAAAACTTGTTTTTTGCAGGTCAAATAAATGGTACAACAGGTTATGAAGAAGCAGCAGCACAAGGTTTAATGGCTGGTGTAAATGCAGCTTTAAAAGTACAAGGAAAAGATCCATTTATATTAAAAAGAAATGAAGCATATATTGCTGTTTTAATTGACGATTTAATTACAAAAGGTACTGAAGAACCTTATAGAATGTTTACATCTAGAGCTGAATATAGAACTTTGTTACGACAAGATAATGCAGATTTAAGATTAACTCCCAAAGGATTTGAGATTGGTTTGGCCTCTGAAGAACGAATGAATAGAGTTTTAGAGAAACAAAGAAAAACCGATCTATTAATTGATTTTTTAAATAAAACAAGTGTAAAACAAGAAGAGATTAATCCAATATTGGAAGCTAAAAATTTAGCTTTGATTAATCAATCTATGAAGTTATTTAAGATTGCTGCAAGACCTCAATTAGATTTTTCAGATTTCAAAAACATTGAAAAACTAAATTCCTTTCTAGAGGAAAATAACATTGATCAAGAGATTATTGAACAAGCAGAAATTCATTTAAAATATTCTGGATATATCAATAAAGAAAAGAATAATGCTGATAAGTTAAATCGTTTGGAAAATGTAAAAATTCCATCTTCTTTCAATTATCAAAAGTTGCAATCGCTATCTTTTGAAGCTCGTGAAAAACTGAGTAAAATTCAGCCGACTTCGATTTCTCAGGCAAGTAGAATTAGTGGAGTTTCTCCAAGTGACATTTCTGTTTTATTGGTTTATATGGGAAGGTAAACTACTTCAAAATTTAAATATGTTCCTCGTGGAACAATTGCAAAAAATAAATAAAATTTTAATACGCTACTATTCCAGTCAAAACCGGAATCTAAAATTTGGAATACAATAAATGAATAAAAAAATTGACTTTTATAAAAATTTAAAACCCTTTTTAGAGTGTAAAGACTATACTGTTTCTAGAGAAGTTTATCAGCTAAAAAAGAACTTAGAGTTTGATATGTTAGTAACCCAACCTGTTCCAAAAAACCTTGGAGATTACTACAAAAGTGAAGACTATATTTCACATACTGATTCAAATAAATCTCTTTTTGATAAAGTGTATCAATCTGTAAAAAACATTACTTTAAAAAGAAAATTAAAACTTATAAACAAATGTCTTCTTCGTCAAAATAGTTTCTCAAGACCAGAAAAAAATATTTTGGATATAGGAGCTGGAACTGGAGATTTTCTGAAAGTTTGTAAAAATAATTCTTGGAATGTTTTTGGAACAGAACCAGATTTAGGAGCAAGAAATATAGCTTCTGAAAAAGGAATTGTTCTGCAAGAAGATTTAACAAAATTCAAAAATCAAACATTTGAAATTATAACACTTTGGCATGTTTTAGAGCACGTAAAAAATTTGCAGGAATATATTTCAAGTTTAAATCAATTACTTTCAGATAATGGAACATTAATTATTGCAGTTCCTAATTATAAAAGTTACGATGCAAATTATTATAAAGAATTTTGGGCAGCTTTTGATGTGCCAAGACACTTGTGGCATTTTAGTCAAACTTCAATTTCTAAATTATTTACTAAAGTAGATATGAAAGTCGAAAAAACGTTGCCTATGAAATTTGATGGGTATTACGTTTCTTTATTAAGTGAAAAATATAAATCTGGTAAAATGAAACCATTTACAGCTTTTTACAACGGTTTTATTTCAAATTTAAAAGCAAAATCAACAAAAGAGTATTCTTCTTTAATTTATATATTAAAAAAGGATTAAAAATCGATTTTTACAAAGCTTAAATTTAGTTTTACCTATTGTAATATAGAAATACCTTGTTTAAAAATAAAAGACGCTTAAAACGAAAATTTTAAGCGTCTTTTATATAAGTAAATTCTATAAAATAAAATATAATGATAATTTTTAACTATTTAAAAGATATACACCCCAAAGTATAATAATGAAATAGACACCTAAGCTCATTGCTCCTGCATAATCTTTTGCTAAACGTTGTCCTATTAATAAGAAAATTATAACTACAGCACAAAGCTCTACACCTAATAAAGCAATTTCTTTTATTCCAGAAGTGTATAATTGATAAATACCAAACAACATTAAAAAACCTGCAATAATCTCTAAAATTAAAATGACCCCTAATAATAGTGGAACTCTATTTTTTAATGGAGAGTTTTTAAAATGTTCTTTTATAAAAGAAACATTTCCTTTCCAATCTGTAAGTTTATCAATACTAGATTGTAAAAATGTAACGATTAAGAAAAGCAGCACTAAAACTTCTGTTGGGTAGTTTGATAGTAATTTCATCAGTATATATATTTTCGATTTTTATTTTAATTCTTCAAAATCATTCTTAGCTTTTCCTTCAAATTCAATAGCTTTTTCTATATTTTCATCAGATAAAGGTTCTTTTGGGTTACAATGATACCCATCAGGATATGTTTAATGTGGAACATAATACCCAATCATTCCATATTGTATACTTTCTTCAAACCCTTTAGGCAAGTTTTTATTGATGATTTTTTGAAGTTTTTTTAATGTTTTCTTTCTTTCTTTCTTTCTTTCTTTCTTCAGGTACTTGACTAATGTAATCTTCAGGTGAATTTGCTTTGTATTGCATAACATCAATTTTTGATATTGACAAGTTAACAAAATTTTACTTTAATCTTATCTACAATAGTTTGTGCTAATTTTTCTTTACTCTCAATTGTCCAACCAGCTACATGAGGAGATAAGATAACATTTTCAGCATTAATTAAATATTTAAAAGCTTTAGGCATTTTATCATCAGAAAAAAGATTTTCAAAAGATGATTTTTCATATTCTAAAACATCTAAACCAGCACCTAAAACTTTTTTAGTTTTTAAAGCTTCAACTAATTCTTTTGTGTTTACTGATGTTCCACGTGCAGTATTTATCAACCAAAAAGGTTTTTTAAATTTATCGATAAAATCAGCATTTATCATATTTTTAGTGAGCTCAGTTTGAGGTGTATGCAAACTTAAAATATTACTCTTTTCTTGCAATTCAGATAAAGACACTTGTTTGCAATTGTTATCACCAACATTGGGTTTGATATCGTAACAAATAACTTCTACATCAAAACCACGTAATTTTTTTGCAAAAGATTTCCCCATATTTCCATAGCCAATTAAACCTACAGTTTTTCCATCTAACTCAACACCTCTGTTTTCTTCACGCAACCATTTTCCATTGCTTACCTCTTTGTCAGCTTTGTTTAATTTATTAAAAAGTGATAATAACATTCCTAAAGAATGTTCTCCAACTGCATTTCTATTGCCTTCTGGAGCTGCAATTAATTCGATGTTTTTTGATGCAGCATAGTCACAATCTATATTTTCTAAACCAGCACCAACTCTACCTATAAATTTTAAGTTTGTGGCTTTGTCTAAAAAGTGTTTGTCAATTTTAAAACGACTTCTAATGATAAAACCATCATAATTATGAATTTTAGCTTCAATTTCTTGTTTAGAAGAAGTATAATCTTCATCATTTGTATACCCCAAATCATTTAATTGATTTATTAAAAGTGGGTGATTTGTATCTAGGTGTAGGATTTTCAAAATATTGATCTTTAAACTATTAGAAGTTAAAATAAAAAATTTAACGAATCCATTTTATAATTAATAAAAACAATGCCATCAGAGGTAAAATGTAATATACCATAAAACGAAAAACTTTAAAAACTAAGTCAAATAATGGTAATAAATTTTCATTAATTATTTTGATGTAATTACGAATATATTTTTTTAGAAGAAATACATACAAGTAAGCTAATGAAATGCTAAATAAAATATAAATAGTAAAATAAATTTTTTCAGATAAATTCATTTTATAAATATTTTCCCTTCCCTTTGGTAAGGTTAGGATGGGCTTTAATACTGCTCTTTTTCACTTGGAAAATCTCCAGATTTAACATCATCAACATAATTTTCAAAAGCACCTGTCATGTCTGCGAATAAATCTAAATACCTACGTAAAAAACGTGGATTGAACTCATGTGTCATTCCTATCATATCATGAGTTACTAAAACCTGACCATCAACTCCATTTCCTGCTCCAATTCCTATAACAGGTATTGTTAATTCATCTGCAACTTTTTTAGCCAATTTAGCTGGTACTTTTTCTAAAACAATAGCAAAACAACCAATTCTCTCTAACATCAAAGCATCTTCCATTAATTTTTCTGCTTCCTCTTCTTCTTTAGCTCTAACTGTATATGTCCCAAATTTATAAATAGATTGTGGTGTTAAGCCCAAATGACCCATAACAGGAATTCCTGCATTTAAAATACGTTTTATAGAATCTTTTACTTCCTTACCACCTTCCAATTTTATAGAATGTCCTCCACTTTCTTTCATGATTCTAATAGCAGAACGCAAAGCTTCTTTTGGGTCTGATTGATAACTACCAAAAGGTAAATCTACAACAACCAAACAGCGATCTATAGCTCTTACTACAGAGCTTGCATGATATATCATTTGATCTAAAGTAATTGGTAAAGTTGTTTCATGGCCAGCCATAACATTTGATGCTGAATCACCAACAAGTAACACGTCTAAACCAGCACTATCTAATATTTTTGCCATAGTATAATCATAGGCAGTAAGCATAGAGATTTTTTCTCCATTGGCTTTCATATCTACTAAAGATTTTACAGTAACTCGTTTATATTGTTTTTTTGCTATAGACATATATTTGAATTTTTGACTTTGGTAAAAGTAAGAAATAAAAGCAGATGATTAACGAGTTAATGTTTCGTTAATTTGGTTATATATCAAAATCAGAATTAAAAAAAGAAGTAGTTTTAAGCTTTCAATATCAAACTTTTATGCAAAAAATTATAACGTATTTGGTGATTTTAATTTTTTCGGTTACTCTTACAGCTCAAGAAAAACAGGAGAAAAGTGAAGTTACAACAAGTAGAACTGAAATAAAACACATAATTGAAACCTTTTTTGAAGGTTTACATAAAGGCGATAGCATTATGCTAAAATCTACCTTACATAAAGATGTAAAAATCCAAACTACATCTACTAACAAAGAAGGACAAAAAATATTAAAAACAGATTCAAGAGAAAAATTATTAATTGCTATAGCCAATAAAAAACCAGCTCATATTTATTTTGAAAAATTACTTTCTTATGATATTAAAATTGATGGTAATTTGGCTTCAGTTTGGACTCCTTATGAGTTCTATTTTAATGAAAAATTTAGTCATTGTGGAGCCAATTCATTTCAGCTGTTTAATAATAATGGAAAATGGGAAATTATATATTTGGTAGATATGAGAAGAAGAGAAAGCTGTAAAGCATTAAAAGAAAAAAAATAGCATTATATTTGGTTTTTCAAAAATTAAGATGCCTCAAAAAGAAGTCACTTTAGAACCTAATAAATGGATCGATAATTACGCAGATTATCTATTTAATTATGCTGTTGTTCGTGTAAATAATAGTGATTTAGCCAAAGATTTGGTGCAAGAAACTTTTTTTGCTGGTTTAAAATCAGCCAAAAACTTTCAAGGGAAATCAACAGAAAGAACTTGGTTAATTTCTATCTTAAAAAGAAAAGTGATTGATCATTATAGGAAAATAAATTCTAAAAAAGGAAAGGCCGAAGTTAGAATGAATTTTTATGAAGATGGCGAAAATGATGGAAGTTGGTTAGAAGAGCGAGTTCCACAAAGCTGGGATAATGCATCTGAAAAGAAATTAGAAAATGAAGAGTTAAAATCACAATTAGATACTTGCATTGATAATTTACCAGAAAAGTATGCAATGGTTTTTAGAATGAAAACCATTCAAGAATTTGAAACCGAAGAAATTTGTAAGGAGTTAGATATCACTGCGTCAAACTTATGGGTTATTATACACAGAGCTAGAACTCAGTTAAGAAAGTGTATGGAAGATAACTGGTTTAATAATTAAGAGATGTTTAAAAAATTATTTATTACTTGCGACGAAGCAACTACAATTTGTGATAAAAGTCAATATAATGAATCCTCAATTTTTGAGAAAATTCAGTTAAATTTACATTTTGTGAGATGTAAAATATGCAGACTTTATACCAAACAAAACAATATTATGTCAGATTTATTTAAAATGAAATCTGAAGAAAGTAAGAGTGGAATGAGTTGTATGTCAAACAAAGAAAAAGATTCCTTAAAAAAGCAATTAGAAGATTTTAAAATATAGAAGATTTTTTTCGGTTTTCTCAAAACCGTATTTTTGATTTTTTGTTAGATTGAACGGAATTTATAGAAATATAGGTTCCGTTTTTTTTGAATTATAATACATAAACATGCATTTTTTACCAGAAAAAATAGATAATTACGTTGTAAATCATTCACAACAAGAGCCTCAATTACTAAAAGAATTAAGTAAAGAAACTTGGCAAAAAGTATTAAACCCTAGAATGTTAAGTGGCGCTTTTCAAGGAAGAGTTTTGTCTATGATTTCAAAATTAACCCAACCTAAAACCATTTTAGAAATAGGTACTTATACTGGCTATTCTGCATTATGTTTAGTTGAGGGATTATCTTCTAATGGAAAAATTATTACCATTGATAAAAATGAAGAACTAGAAACACTTCAAAATAAGTACTTTGAAAAATCTGGTTTTAGAAAACAAATTGAGCAGAAAGTTGGCAATGCATTAGAGATTATTCCACAAATTAATGAAAAATTTGATTTAGTTTTTATTGATGCAGACAAATCTAATTATGTAAATTATTTTCATTTAATCATTGATAAAATGAATTCAGGTGGAATTATTTTATCTGACAATGTACTTTGGAGTGGAAAGGTTGTAGAACAATTAAATCCAAAAGATATTGATACAAAAGTACTTTTAGCGTATAATAAATTATTAAATTTTGATGATAGAGTAGAAACTGTTTTATTACCAATAAGAGATGGTTTAACAATTAGTAGAGTAAAGTAACTACTTAAGTGAAAATTACATATTTCTTTTTATAGGTCCAGTAAAATCATCAATATTTTCTTTTACTCCTTTTATTTCTTTTTTAATGTCTTTAGCTAAATCTGTATCTATACCATGTTCTTTAGAGCTAGCGTTTATTTCTTTTTTAATTTCATTAGTAGCATCTTTCATTTGACGCATACCTTTACCCAAACCTCTAGCAATTTCAGGAATTTTATCTGCACCAAAAACCATAACTACTATTAGCATAATTACAAAAATTTCAGGTGCTCCAATAAATAAAAACTGTGTACTCATCATATGACAAAGATAAAGGTTATTCTATTAGGTTATTAAAAAAAATACTGTAAAAATTGCCTTTTTTGAGCGTTTGTAGACTCCTTAAATTTTTATAAAACTTAAATTTGTTTTTAAACTTAAATTTTAACGATTAGTTTAAATGATTGATTTACAGTTTTTTAAATTTATTTTAGCTTTGTTTTTCATCATTAAAAAGTTTTTTTTTCACAGTTTTGTATATAATATAAAATAGTGTAACTTTACACCCAGTAACCCTTAAACCCCTTAAGTATGAAACCCCTAAAAAAATTCACAGCGCTAGCTGTGGTATTAATTTGTATTTTTTCTTTTAATAAAAAGGAAAGTACATCGTTTAAAACAGCATTAAATTTAGAAAACATTAACGTAGTAGAAGTACTCTCTAAACAACAGTTTGAGTGTAGGTCTTCTTCAGATTTTATCTTTTATGTGGAAACTAGTTTAATAAAAAAGATTAGAGGAGCAAACCACATTAATGCTAAAGTTTTTATTCTTGATAAAATTTCAGGAAGTAAAAGTTTATTAGCTCAAGAAAATGTTCAAGTAAATAAATTTGAAGACTCAATAGCTATAAAAGATCATAATTCTGAGAGTGATTTTTTAAGTTCAGTCTTAAAAAATGGTGATATGACTATTGGTGGTTCAGAAAAAGCTCCTTATGCTTTTAATGATCTGCTTAAATATGAGTCTATTTATAATAGTTATATCAACTCTACCAATAAATTATTAAGATTAAAGAGGTCTATTTAAAAGAAAATTTTTACCCCTAAACCCCTAGAATCTAAAACCTAAAAGCTACTTGCTTTTAGGTTTTATTTTTTTAATTTGATTTCACTAGTTGTGTAAAATAATTTTAATTATTTACCTTGCTAAAAAAAAGTGAAAATGCCAAAAAATCCTGAGTTAGAACTTGCCTTTGATTTTATCAATAAAACCGATAGAAATCTCTTTATCACTGGGAAAGCTGGAACTGGAAAAACTACTTTTTTACATAAAATAAAAAATGAATCTTTAAAAAGAATGGTTATTGTAGCACCAACAGGTGTTGCTGCAATTAATGCAAAAGGTGTTACCATTCATTCATTTTTTCAAATGCCTTTTGGTCCTATTTTACCAAATCAACCTCAGAATACGCAACAGCAAAGAAGGTTTTCTAAAACCAAAATAGATATTATTAAATCTTTAGATTTAGTTATTATTGATGAAATTTCTATGGTTAGAGCTGATTTATTAGATGGTATAGACCAAGTAATGCGTCGTTATAAAAATAGAAATAAAGTTTTTGGAGGTGCACAAGTTTTAATGATAGGAGATTTGCAACAACTGGCTCCAGTAGTAAGGCCCAATGAATGGAGTTTACTTAGAAATCACTACGAAACTGTCTATTTTTTTAGTTCTAAAGCTTACCAAGAAGCGAATGTGGTTTCAATAGAATTAAAACATATTTATCGTCAGAAAAATGAAGATTTCATTAAAGTTCTAAATGAAATTAGAAATGATAATTTATCAGAACAATCCGCAAAAATTTTAAATAAACGTTACAATCCTACTTTTTCACCAACCAAAGATGATGGTTATATTACTTTAACTACACACAATAAAAGAGCAAATTTAATCAACGATTCTGAACTCAATAAGCTTAAAAATAAAAGCTATTTTTTTGATGCTGAGGTTTCTGGTAAATTCAACGAAAATGCTTTTCCTAATGATGAAAAATTAGAATTAAAAGTAGGTGCACAAGTGATGTTTATCAAAAATGATTCATCACCAGAAAAAAGATATTTTAATGGAAAAATAGGAATTATTACAGATATTTCTCGTGAAAATGTAACAGTACAATGTGCCAACGAAATTGATGAAATTGTTACAGAAAGAGAAAATTGGGACAATGTAAATTATTCCATAAACGAAGAAACTAAAGCCATAAACGAAGATGTTATTGGTTCTTTTTCACAAATTCCTTTACGTTTAGCTTGGGCAATTACCATTCATAAAAGTCAGGGTTTAACCTTTGAAAAAGCGATTATAGATGCAGAAGCTTCTTTTGCACATGGACAAACCTATGTGGCTTTAAGTAGATGTACTTCTTTAGAAGGTTTGGTTTTAAAAACCCCTATTACTAGTAATGCTATTATTAACGATCAAACTGTTAGTTCATTTAATGAAAGTGTTGAAGAAAATCATCCTGATGAAAGCATTTTAAATGCTTCTGAAAAAGATTTTCAGTTGAATTTAATTTCGGAATTATTTGATTATCAACCTTTTTTATACCCTTCTACTAGGTTAATCGATATTTTTTACAAAAATCAAACATCAATTAAAGGAGATATAATTGATCATTTACAAACTTTAAAAGATGATGGAGTTGTGGCTTTAATGAAAGTTTCTAACGGATTCAAAAATCAGTTAAATAAACTTTCAGAGGACAATGTTCTCCCAGAGAATAGTTCTCAAATTCAAGAACGATTTACAAAAGGAGTTGATTATTTTCTCAATCACACTAAAAGTAATATTCAAAAACCTTTGGATGCAATTTCTTTTTCTTCTGATAATAAGGCTGTAAAAAAAGATTTTTCTAAACAGTTTGACACACTTCAGGAAAGATTAGAAGAGAAGTTATTTGCGCTGCAAAAAATGACTGAAGGTTTTAAAGTAAAAACCTATTTACAAGTAAGAGCGAATGCTGTTTTGCAAAAAACTGAACCTAAAAAGAAGAAGAAAGTATCAACTAGAAAAGATCCGTTATTAGCTTTAAAATTACGTGAATTACGAGACGAAATAAGAATAGCAGAAAATATTCCTGCATTTCAAATATTTACTCAAGAAACTTTATATGCTTTATCTGATGCTTTGCCAAGATCAGAAAAAGAATTACTTAAAGTAAAAGGAATGGGTAAAGTACGTGTAAAAAAATATGGAGAAGAAATTTTAGGAGTTATTGAGCAATATTGCAAAGAAAATGGTATTAACAAATTTAACGAACAAAAAAAAGAGGATAAAAAACCTACAAAACAAATCACTTTTGAGCTCTTTAAAAAAGGATTGTCAATAAAAGAAATTGCCAAAGAACGTAGTTTAACAAATGGAACTATTGAGAGTCATTTAGCAAGTTATATTCCTACTGGAGATGTTGATATTTTGGAGTTAATTCCGCTTAAAAAGTACAAGAAACTTATCAATCAAATAGAAGAAGTTGAGTTTAAAAACCTAACAGAACTCAAAGAAAAAGTAGACAAATCTTATACATATATGGAATTGCGTATGGTTTTATTGTCTATGGAAAATTAATTTTACTAACTTTAATGCATCAATCAAAAAAAACAAACATGAAACTAGGTGCATTTTCAAACAGTTTAGCAGTAAAAGACATCCATAAATCAAAAGCATTTTATGAAAAATTAGGGTTTTCTGTATTTGCTGGAGAAATTGAAAAAAATTACCTGATTATGAAAAACGGCAACGCTTTAATTGGTCTTTTTCAAGGAATGTTCGAAAATAATATTATGACTTTTAATCCTGGTTGGGATGAAAATGCAACTAAATTAGAAGAGTTTGATGATGCAAGAACTATTCAAAAACATTTAAAAAGCGAAGGTGTAAAACTAGAAACAGAAGCAGATGAAACCACTTCAGGCCCTGCAAGTTTTGTAGTTTTAGATCCTGATGGAAATGCTATTTTATTAGATCAGCACGTTTAGTTTTTAGGCTGTTACTTCCACCAATTTATTTCTGTAAGCAGTTAGTAGTTTAGATTTTGAGATAAAACCAACATACTTACCCCCTTTAAGAACAGGTAAATTCCAAGCACCACTTGATTTAAATTTACCCATCACTTTTTCTACAGAATCAGTTTCAAGTATTATTTCTGGTGCAGCTTTCATAAAGGTTTCTATAGTTACTTTGTTATACATTTCTGTATCAAACATTACTGGTCTAATATCATCTAAGAGTACAATTCCTAAAAATTGCTTTTCTTTATTTATCACCGGAAAAATATTTCTTGCAGAAGCTGCCACTGCTTTTTTTAGCATATCACCTAGCAACATATCAGGATAAACTTCCTTAAAATTGGTTTCTATTAAACCATCAATTTGCATCATCATCATTACATTTTTATCTTTATTATGTGTAATGAGTTCTCCTCTTTGAGCTAATTTATAAGTGTAAATTGAGTTTGAAATAAAATACTTTGTAAACGAGAATGAAATTGCTGCAACCAACATCAATGGCACAAATAAGTCATAACCACCAGTAATTTCTGCGATTAAAAATATCGCAGTCAGTGGAGCGTGCAAAACTCCAGCCATTAAACCTGTCATCCCAATTAAAGTAAAATTTGCTTCAGAAACATGGAACCCCAATCCTATATTATTAATAATTTTTGCGAACGCATTTCCAAGCGCAGATCCCATAACTAAAGTTGGAATAAAAATTCCTCCAACTCCACCAGCTGCAAAAGTGGTACTCATTGCTATTGCTTTAAACAATGTAATTAAAAGCAGTAATATGATAATAACCCAGATATTATTTTCATCAAAAGAAAAAGGAGTATTCCCAATCGCTTCTATGTGATTTCCTTTTAATAAATTGTTGATTAATCCATAACCCTCACCATATAAAGAAGGCATAACATATAAGATAACTCCTATGATGACACTACCAATTATTAAGCGAACAAATCGTTTGTCAAATTGATAAAAGAATTTTCTTATTGCAAAATAAACAAACGAAAAGTAGACAGAAATTATCCCTGTGAAAACCCCAAAAATTGCGTAAAAACCGATTTCACCAATTTCAAACTTATCATTCAACTCAAAACCTAATAAAACATCAGAACCTAAAAAAAGATAGGAAGTTACAATAGCAGCAACAGAGGCTAATAATAAAGGAACTAAAGAAACAAAAGCGATATCTAAACTAAATACTTCTAAAGCAAAAACAATGCCTGCAATTGGCGCTTTAAACATCGAAGACATTGCTCCAGCTGTTGCACAGCCAATCAATAACATTCTTGTTTTAGTATTCATATGAAACAGCTGAGAGGTGTAGGAAGCTAAAGCTGTACCTGCACTAACAGCAGGTCCTTGTAACCCAACAGAACCACCAAAACCAACTGTTAAAGGTGCAGTTATTAAGGAAGCAAACATATTGTATCTTGGAATGATTCCTTTGCGTTTAGAAATTGCGTATAGTGTTGTAGAAATTCCATGACCAATATGCTTTTTTAACCAGTTTTTTTTGATGATAGCAACAATTAATAAACCAATTATCGGAAAAATGAAATACAAAGAACTTTTATAATTTTTTAAAAAATCTATAGATAAAAGCAGTTGAATGTAGTGTGTAAGGTTTTTTAGGATAACCGTTCCAAAACCTGCTAAAAACCCTACTAAAACACTTAAAATATATACGAATTGACGCTCAGAGATGGTTTTATATCTCCAAATTAAAATTCTTTTAAATATTTTACTTCTTGATGCCATTTTGGTTTTTTTCTGTCATTGCGAATGGAGTGAAGCAATCTCAATTTGTTATGAGATTTCTCAATCGTTCCTTCTTCACTCATTTCGAAATGACATTTGTGTTTTTTATTATTTAGCAGACAAAATATCAGTCCCTAAATACGTATTGTCTTTGTTATAATACCAAGCTCTTACTTTTGGCATTTTGATATCATTAATCGTTTCTAAACCAGATAACAAAATATATTCTCCACTATCTTTTGTTGCTTTAAAAAATTGATAAACTTCCATTGCATACGTTTTTGGATTGAAATAAAAGTACCATATATCTTTACCAACCTCTTGATTATAAGTTGCTTTTAAAACTAAATAGTCTTTTCCTTTAAAGGTTTTTCTTTTTACTTTTTGATGAATGATTGTACCTTTATCTTTCAATTTCATTGGTAAACCATATAAATAAGTATAGTAATTTTTATACAGATTTGCGCGTTCACAGTTTAAACTAAATTTCTTTTTGATGTCTTCTGATGGATTATTATTTCCATTTAAACTTGCAGAACAATTGTCTTTATCAATAGTATACTTAGTGATTATTGTATCTCTTTTAGCAATTACAGAAAAGTATTGTTTTGGTAAATTAATGTAAATTTTACTTACTCTATCAGCTTTTTTAGGAGTTTCCATTGTTACAAACAGTTTTCCTTTAAAGGTTTTCCAATTTCCATTTGGATCGTGAAATTGAATGGTTTTTTTCAATAATTCATCACCAGTAATTTCTTGAGAAAATGAAATTATTGATATGAAAAGGAGTAAAAGAGTAATTCGTTTTTTCATAACTTAAATGTAATAAAAAATCCTGCAAAAGCAGGATTTTAATTTATTCTTGAATATCAAGTTTTAAACTCAATTCTTGTAGCTGTTCATCATCTATAAATGCAGGTGCATCAATCATTACATCTCTTCCAGAATTATTTTTTGGAAAAGCAATAAAATCACGAATGGTTTCTTGTCCGCCTAAAATAGCAACCAATCTGTCTAATCCAAAGGCCAAACCTCCATGAGGTGGTGCTCCATATTCAAAAGCATCCATTAAGAAACCAAATTGTGCCTTGGCTTCTTCTTCAGAAAAACCTAAATGCTTCAACATAGTTGCTTGAATTTCTTTATCGTGAATTCTGATAGAACCTCCTCCAATTTCGTTACCATTCAATACCAAATCGTAAGCATTTGCTTTTACATCTCCTGGTTTTGAATCTAACAATTCTAATTGACCAGGTTTTGGCGATGTAAATGGATGGTGCATTGCATGATAATGACCAGTTTCTTCATCTAGCTCTAACAATGGGAAATCAATTACCCAAAGAGGAGCAAATACTTTAGGATCTCTCAATCCTAAACGTTCTGCTAATTCCATACGTAAAGCAGACATTTGTGTTCGTACTTTATTGGTTTCACCAGATAAAACACAAACTAAATCACCTGGTTTTGCACCAGTAACTTCAACCCATTTTGCTAAATCTTCTTGATCGTAAAATTTATCTACTGATGATTTAAAAGTACCATCTTCATTTACTCTACAATAAATCATTCCTAAAGCACCAACTTGTGGTCTTTTTACCCATTTAATAATGTTATCAATCTCTTTTCTTGTGTAGGAATTTCCTCCAGGAACTGCAATTCCAACAACTAACTCAGCATTATTAAAAACACCAAAATCTTTATGTTGTGTAACTGCATTTAACTCACCAAATTCCATTCCAAATCTGATGTCTGGTTTATCATTTCCATACAAACGCATGGCATCATCAAACAACATTCTTGGAAACTTATCTACCTCAACATTATTGATTTCTTTTAGTAAATGTCTGGTTAATCCTTCAAAAATATTTAAAATATCTTCTTGTTCAACAAACGCCATTTCACAGTCAATTTGAGTAAATTCTGGCTGTCTATCTGCACGTAAATCTTCATCTCTAAAACATTTTACAATCTGAAAATATTTATCCATTCCACCAACCATTAATAGTTGTTTGAAGGTTTGTGGAGATTGTGGTAATGCATAAAATTGCCCTTCATTCATTCTACTTGGTACTACAAAATCACGAGCACCTTCTGGAGTAGATTTAATTAAATAAGGAGTTTCAACTTCAATAAATTCTTGATCAGACAAGTATTTACGAACTTCCATAGCTACTTTATGACGAAAAATCAAGCTATTTTTTACAGGATTTCTTCTGATGTCTAAGTATCTATATTTCATTCTGATGTCTTCTCCACCATCAGTTTTATCTTCAATGGTAAAAGGAGGTAGCTTAGCTTCATTAAGTATTTCAAGTTTGCTAACAAGAACTTCTATTTCTCCAGTTTTTATATTATTATTTTTAGATTCACGTTCAATTACAGTTCCAGTAACTTGTATTACAAATTCTCTACCTAGAGACTTTGCTTTTTCCATCATTGCTGCTGGAGTGCGCTCTTCATCAAAAATTAACTGTGTAATTCCATATCTGTCTCTTAAATCCACCCAAACCATAAAACCTTTGTCTCTTGATTTTTGAACCCAACCTGCTAAAGTAACTTCTGTATTGATGTGTGATGCTCTTAACTCACCACAAGAATGACTTCTGTACATTGTAATTATCAATTTATAATTCTGAATCTGTTTCAGAATTTGACTGCAAATTTAATCAATTCATTAGAAAAACATCCTCTTTTATTATTTGATTTGATACTAGAAAATCTTTGTAAATTTGTAGTATGAGTAAACTATATTTAGTACCTACACCAATTGGTAATTTAGAGGATATGACTTTTAGAGCCATTAAAGTTTTAAAAGATGCAGATTTTATTTTAGCAGAAGATACACGTAACAGTGGAAAACTCTTAAAACATTATGAGATTACTACACAAATGCACAGTCATCATATGCATAACGAACACAAATCTATTGAAGGTATTTTAAATAGAATTAAAAGTGGAGAAACATGTGCAGTAATTTCTGATGCAGGTACACCAGCAATTTCTGATCCTGGTTTTTTGTTAACAAGAGCTTGTGTAGATAATAATATTGAAGTGGATTGTTTGCCTGGAGCAACTGCTTTTGTTCCAGCTTTAGTAAACTCTGGTTTGCCTAACAACAAATTTGTTTTTGAAGGTTTTTTACCCGTAAAAAAAGGCAGGCATAGCCTGTTTTTGTATCTTTCTGAAGAAACTAGAACAATGATTTTTTATGAAAGTCCTCATAAGCTTTTAAAAACTTTAGGCAATTTTGTAGAATATTTTGGGGCTGATAGAAAAGTATCTGTATCAAGAGAATTGACTAAAATGTTCGAGGAAACTGTAAGAGGAACTGCAACTGAAGTTTTGGGTCATTTTACTAAAAAACCACCAAAAGGAGAAATTGTTGTTGTTGTTGAGGGGAAGAAATAGTTAATTAAGTTTCATCAATTAAATTTCTATTTTTTGAAATTATTGATGTTTTTGTGTTTTTTACAAAATTTTCAACTTGTTTAATTGTAGCTTTTTTAAATATTATTTTTAAAACTATGATTAAAAATATCTTTCTGGCTCCAAGAATGCTTAAGCACCATATAATAAGCTTTAGATTTTCTTTTATTATTTGATTAAATTCCATAATTTCTAATTTTATTTTGCTTAAATATTTTCGTATGAATTAATATTCTAATGTATTATGCTCTTAAAACTATTTTTTGATATTATTGTTTCATATTAATTTAATACAACTATTATCAGTTCTTTGTAATATCTAAATTAGAATTAACAAACATATTAATAGTAAGATTATCGCAATTATATATTAAGAATATTTATTAATAAATTCCATAATACTTGTTTTTTTTACTAAATTAAATTATGAAAAAAGTATTTGAGATATGAAACCATTTTGATAAAAAAATTAAATTAAGTATTAATTTTAATATAAATTATGACAATCCAAGAATTCAAAACCAAACTAAAAGAAAAACCAAACTCAGTATTATTTGCAGAAACCATGCAAGTAATTGAAGAGAATTACACTTTTACACCAACAACTTTTTTAAATGGTAGCATCAAAAATCAATCAGGAGAAAACTCAGGTTCTTGCAAACTATTTGCTTTTGCTGTTCACCATAAATTATCAAAACAAGAAACTTTAGCTTGTTTTGGAGAACATTATCAAAATGTTTTAGAAGATGAAAATGGAACTTCTCATCAAAATATTCGTAATTTTATGAAGACTGGTTTTGAAGGTTTGGTTTTTGAAGGTGAGGCTTTAGAATTAAAAGATTAAAATTTCTTATCTTCAATAAATGAAAAAATCTGATAATTTTTTTGATAAAGTTTATGTAGTTGCTCGAAAAATTCCTTTTGGCAGAGTTACCAGTTATGGAGCCATTGCAACCTATTTAGGAGCAGCAAGATCAGCTAGAATGGTAGGTTGGGCCATGAACAATTCTCATACTCAAAAAGAAGAAGTTCCTGCACATAGAGTTGTCAATAAAAAAGGGTTATTAACAGGGAAACACCATTTTGAGGGTACAAATTTAATGCAACAATTATTAGAAAATGAGGGTATTGTTGTGATTGAAAATCAAATTCAAGATTTGGACAAGGTTTTTTGGAATCCTACTGACGAACTTTAGCTCGTCATTCTGAACTTGTTTCAGAATCCCATCATATTATATCTAAAGAAAAGTCTCATCAAACTTATCTCCTTTCCAATAATTGAAACTTTTTTTATTGATAGCAACTTTCTTTAAAAAACCTTTGTCAACCAATTCCTCTATATCTGTTCTTGCTGTTTGATTGGTAACTGAATACGTGTTTTCAATTTCTTTGACTGTAAAAGATTTTGTGCCATTTTTCTCTAATTTATAGAGAACTTCAGCTTGTCTTTCATTAATTTCTTCTTGCTGTAAATATTTTAATAAATTACTTTCTTCTTTTTTCTTTTTAGCAACATATTTTTTCAAATCTTCAAAAGCTCTCATTAACACTTTTACTTGATAATGAATAAAATACGTAACATCCATATCATCAATTTCTGTGTAGATATAGGCTTTTTCATACTGAACTTTGGTTTGCATAATCACTCTAGAAATCGATAAATATTCAGTTAGCCAATACCCGTTCTTCAGTAAATACCAATAAAAAATAGCTCTTGCAGTTCTTCCATTTCCATCTACAAAAGGATGAATATAGCCAATCAAAAAATGTAAAATACTCGCTTTTACTATGGGATGAATAAAATCCTCTTTTGGGTTGTTATTAAAAAAACGAACAAATGAATCCATTAAACTTTCCAGGTTTTCAAATTTTGGAGGAGTATGCAAAATTTCCCCAGTAATCTCGTTAACTACATTTACATCATTACTTTTTCTAAAAACACCAACACTTTCTTCTTCTAAAGTATTTTCTGTAACTAATTTGTGTAATTCATATAGTTTTTCAACAGAAATATCATCTTCCTTATGCTCACTAATGTATTGAATCGTTTTATAATTATTCAATATCATTTGTTCAGAATGCGTTTTTGGCTTCTTGTTTTTACGCAACATTTCTTTCGCTTTTACACGAGTAGTTGTTGCACCCTCAATCATAGAAGAAAAAACAGCTTCTTCCATTAATGCATTTTTTAGATATTGTTGTTTTTCTAATTCTGATAAAAGCTGTTCCTTTTGTAAACCTGCTCCAAAATTGAAATCTAAATAATGGAGTTTTTGGCGCAAATAAATATTTTCATTGTAATAGTATTTTATACTATTAAAATTTGAGCTAAATAAAAACCTTCTAATTTGATTATACTTTCTATTTGCTTTCGTAGCTATCCAAAGCAATTCGTTGTTTTTGAACTTATCAAACGCTTTTCGTTTTATAGCTTTTTTTAAATTATCTATATTATCGTGATTAAGATATTTTATTTTATCCCAATAAAGATAATTTTCTTCTATTTTGGTAGTTACTTCTTGTCCTGCATATAGTATCTCATTTAAGTAAGAATTATCTATACCTGTAAATTCTCTTTCAATATTAATTTCTGGAGCTTTCTCAATCATAATTCAATTTATTTCCTAATTTTTGTAAAATTTACAATTAATTACAAATATACAATTTATCCTAATAGTTCCTAATTTATCAAAAATTAGGAAATAATTACAAAATTAGATTAGTGTAATTTGTAAAATTAGTGCCCAAAAACAGTCTATAATTTCCACTTATCAATCTATAAACAAACCTAATTTATTCTCTTTATTTTATAATAAGTATGCTGTATCTTTGTAATGTAGATTAAATAAAAATAAGAAGAGTTTTATAACCAATAGCTACAAACAAATAGCAATAAAATGAGTTTTAAAAAACAAGATATATACAACGCATTAGAAACAATTACTGCACCTGGAGAAGGTAAAAGTTTAATTGAAAATAATAATGTTAAAAACATAGTTATTTTTGGAGACGAGGTAAACGTAGATGTTACTATTAGCAATCCAACTTTGCAAGCCAAAAAGAAAGTAGAGGCAGAAATTACTAAGGCAATCAAAACTAAAGTAAATGAAAAAATTGATGTGAAAATCAATTTGAAAGTTGAAAAAACTGCACCAAAAGAAGATCCAAATTTAATTAAAGGAAAGCCAATTCCAAATATTAAAAATATCATTGCAGTGGCTTCTGGAAAAGGTGGAGTAGGAAAATCTACTGTAACTTCTAACTTGGCTGTTACCTTAGCAAAAATGGGCTTCAGTGTTGGTGTTTTAGACGCAGATGTTTATGGTCCATCTCAACACATTATGTTTGATGTTGAAAAAGAAAGACCTCTTTCTGTAAATGTAGATGGGCGTTCTAAAATGAAACCAATCGAAAACTATGGCGTAAAATTATTGTCTTTAGGGTTTTTTACAAATCCAGATCAAGCTGTAATTTGGAGAGGGCCTATGGCTTCAAAAGCGCTAAAACAATTGATTTTTGATGGTGCTTGGGGCGAATTAGATTTCCTTCTAATTGATTTACCTCCAGGAACAGGAGATGTGCATTTATCTATAGTACAGGCATTGCCAATTAACGGAGCAGTTGTAGTTTCTACACCTCAAAATATAGCTTTGGCAGATGCTAAAAAAGGAGTTGCTATGTTTCAACAAGATTCTATAAAGGTGCCAGTTTTAGGAATCATTGAAAATATGGCGTATTTTACACCAGAAGAATTACCAGATAATAAATATTATATCTTTGGTAAAGATGGAGCTAAAAATTTGGCTGAAGACATTGATACCACTTTTTTAGGAGAAATTCCATTAGTACAAAGTATTCGTGAAGCTGGTGATGTTGGGCATCCAGTAGCTTTACAAGAAGGTACTGTTTTAGAGCAATCATTTAGTGATATAACTAAAGAAATGGTAGCTCAATTATTGAAAAGAAATGAAAATTTACCACCAACAGAAGTTGTTAGAATTACAACAATGAGTGGTTGTAGTGCAGTAAAAAAATAGATCATGACAGCAGAAGAAACACAAAATAATGTTGAAAAAGCTTTAGACGAGATTCGTCCTTTTTTAATGAGTGATGGAGGTAATATCAAGTTACTTTCTATAGAAGAATCAATTGTAAAAGTACAATTAGAAGGTGCTTGCACTGGTTGTTCTGTAAATCAAATGACGCTTAAAAATGGTGTAGAGGCTACTATTAAAAAATATGCTCCACATATTGAAGAAGTGATTAATATAGCCTAATCTTTCAGTTATTGAGAGTTTACCAAGCAATCTATTTATTAAAATGAAATTTGTATTTTAGTTAAAAATAGAAATATGATTTTGAAACCTTTTTTGTTGGTCATAAATTGTTTTGGTTATCAAAATGACCCAAATGGATATGATTTATTTATGTTTGGGTTAGGTTCATTTGTAGTTATTTCTATTTTATTTTTTTACTACAACAAAATTCCAAAAAGTAAATTTGAAGAAAATGATATGGAAATCGAAAGAAAAGTTTCACGATTACCTAAATTGATCCTTTATCTTTTAATCATAATTCCAAGTATAATTATACTGGTTGATTTTTTTAATTTTGGAAACCTTTTTAAAGATTTTGATGTATTTATGTTAATATTTTTAACCACAATGGTTTTATATTTAAACATTTCTCCAGAAATTAAAAAAATAGTTTATAAACCCCAATTAGATAACCCAATTTACCAAACAAAAGATATTTTGTTACAATCAAATTCTGCTGATGCAACTTTTGTTATTGCAGAAAGAAAAATGGCTACTTGGGTTAAAGTATTAGTATTTTTTTTAATTCTGATTTTTGCATTTACACCATTTCAAGAATTTTTAGGAATATAATTTTAAATTATTATCTATCAGACTTTTCCTATCTTTGTAAAAACAACGAAATCGATTGAGATGTTTTCAGATTTACTTTCACTTCTAAAATTCTTAATAAAACGCAATCCAGAATGATGCTTCTTTCAGTCATTCTGAATATGTTTCAGAATCTCAATATTTCTGAATTCTGTACTTCACTTTATTCAATTTAGCTTTAAAAATGAATTGTTTAGAAAACGATTCAACAGTCTAACAATTAAACATTTTTTATGCCTTTTTATCATAAATTAGGAAGTATTCCGCCTAAAAGACATACACAGTTTCGTAAAAAAGACGGAAGTTTATATTATGAACAACTCTTTGGTACTATTGGTTTTGACGGAATGTCCACCAACTCTTACCACGAACATAGACCAACAATGGTCAAATCAATAGGAAAGCAATATTCCGTAAAACCAAAAATTGCAAAAGCAAATAACATTCAATCTTATCGTTTTCGAGGATTTCAAGTAAAACCAGAAAACGATTACTTGGAAAGTAGAAAAATCGTATTAACAAATTCCGATTGTAATATTATTCTGTCAGCTCCAAAAAAATCTACAACTGATTATTTTTATAAAAATACAGATGCAGACGAAGTAATTTTTATTCATAAAGGAACAGGAAAACTAAGAACGCATTTAGGAAATATCGATTTTAAATACGGAGATTATCTAGTAATTCCACGTGGAATTATTTACAAATTAGATTTCGATGATGAAAATAACAGACTTTTTATAGTTGAGTCCTATTCTCCTGTTTACACACCAAAACGTTACAGAAATTGGTTTGGTCAATTATTAGAACATTCACCATTTTGTGAACGTGATTTACGAAGACCTCAAGAATTAGAAACGTATAATGAACTTGGAGATTTCCTCATCAAAGTAAAAAAACAAGGCGAAATTATAGAAATGACTTATGCCTCACATCCTTTTGATGTGGTTGGTTATGATGGTTACAATTTTCCGTATGCATTTTCAATTCACGATTTTGAGCCAATTACAGGTAGAATTCATCAACCACCTCCTGTGCATCAAACTTTTGAAACAAATACCTTTGTAATTTGCAGTTTTGTGCCACGTTTGTACGATTATCACCCAAATTCAATTCCTGCACCTTACAATCACAGTAACATTGATTCTGATGAGGTTTTATACTATGTAGATGGCGATTTTATGAGCAGAAACGATATTGAAGCTGGACATATTTCTTTGCATCCTGCAGGCATTCCTCATGGTCCACATCCAGGAGCCACAGAACGTAGTATTGGAGAAACTGTTACAGAAGAATTGGCAGTTATGGTAGATACTTTTAAACCTTTACAGGTAACAGAAGAAGCCATGAAAATTGCTGATGAAGATTATTTTAAATCGTGGTTGGAGTAATCTGTCATTCCTTTGAAAAAGGGAATTCAACATAAATAATTCATTAAAATAAAAAATTATTAGAAGCCATTTCGCGCTTTCCATTATATCTTTTTTTAAGAAAAATAAAAAAAGGATGCCATTTCAATCACGGCTAAACTAGTTTGCAGATTTAAGCGAAAAAGGAAACAAATGGCTTATTAATAATAAAAACCTGAAAGGTCTGCAAAAAAATAAAAAAAATTAAAGTACTCGTTATTCACCCAGATATGAGTCCCTTCCCTTTGGGAAGGTTAGGATGGGCTTTAGTTATGTATACATTAGAAAAAATATTTGAAGGAGCACAAGACTTTCTTCCATTGTTAGGTACAGATTATGTAGAGTTTTATGTAGGTAATGCAAAACAAGCAGCACATTTTTACAAAACAGCTTTTGGTTTTCAATCACACGCTTATCGTGGATTAGAAACAGGTGCAAAAGATTCTGTGAGCTATGTATTAACTCAAGACAAAATCAAGTTGATGTTAACTACTCCATTGAATAGTAAGTCACCAATAAACGATCATATAGTAAAACATGGAGATGGAGTAAAAGTTGTAGCACTTTGGGTAGAGGATGCAAGACAAGCTTACAAAGAAACCACTTCTAGAGGTGCAAAATCATATATGGAACCCACTGTTGAAAAAGACGAATTTGGAGAAGTGGTTAAAGCAGGAATCTATACGTATGGAGAAACTGTACACCTATTTGTTGAGCGTAAAAACTATAAGGGAGCTTTTTTACCTGGTTTTCAAAAATGGGAATCAGATTATAATCCTCCAATTTCAGGTTTAAAATATATAGATCATATGGTTGGCAATGTAGGTTGGAATCAAATGGATGTTTGGGTAAAATGGTATGAAGATGTTATGGGTTTTGAAAACTTTTTATCTTTTGATGACAAGCAGATCCATACAGAATATTCAGCATTAATGAGTAAAGTAATGTCTAATGGAAATGGACGCATAAAATTCCCAATAAACGAACCAGCAAAAGGTAAAAAACGTTCTCAAATTGAAGAATATTTAGATTTTTACGAAGGTGCTGGAGTACAACACATAGCTGTAGCTACAGATGATATTTTAAAAACAGTTTCTCAATTAAGAGCAAATGGAGTCGAGTTTTTATCAACACCTCCAGATGAATATTATAAGTCAGTTCCTGGACGTTTAGAAGAATTTAGTCATGAATTAAGAGAAGATATTGAAAAACTGAAAGATTTGGGAATTATGATAGATGCTGATGAAGAAGGATATTTGTTACAAATTTTCACAAAACCTGTTGAAGATAGACCAACCTTGTTTTTTGAAATTATCCAAAGAATGGGAGCCAAAGGTTTTGGTGCAGGAAACTTTAAAGCGTTGTTTGAATCGATAGAAAGAGAACAAGCAAAAAGAGGAACACTTTAAAAATTTGAATTAAGATAAAAAAGAACCAAGAGTCAAGATAGGTTGGCTAGATGTTTTTTGTGTTTTTATAATTAGTTTTATATTAAATTGCAATCCAAAGCACCAAAAATCAATTTCATATTGTTTCTTGGTTCTAACAAATCTTGAATCTAAAAAGAAAATGGAAAGAGACAAAATTTTAAAAGCCATAGAAGAAAAGTACGATAAATTAGGTGTTCCAGTAGATGCCATGTTAGAAGGTTTATTGCATAGCACACCTATTACTTATTGGGATTATATTCAAACAGATGCATTGTTAGGTTTGCAAACACCAAGAACAAATCAACCTGATGAAATGGTGTTTATCATGTATCATCAAGTAAATGAATTATTATTTAAAATGGTTTTGTGGGAAATAGATCAAGTTGCAAAATCAATAGAAATTACAGCTGATAAATTTTCGCTTCACCTAGGCAGAATAAGTAGGTATTTTGATATGTTATGCAGTTCATTTACAGTAATGGCTGATGGAATGGAGCGTGAGCAATATTTAAAATTCAGAAATACATTAACACCAGCAAGTGGTTTTCAGAGTGCACAATACAGAAAAATTGAATTTGCTTCAACTGAATTAATTAATTTAATTGATGTTCGTTATAGAGATTCTATTGATAGAAATTCATCATTCAAAAATGCTTATAACCATTTGTATTGGCAAGCTGCTGGAAAAAATTATACTACAGGTCAAAAATCAACCTTATTAAATCTTTTTGAAAAAAAATATATGGGAGATTTTATAGATTTTATGGAAGATTATAATGATATCAATCTGTCTTTAAAATTCAAACAATTGCCTAAAGAAGTTCAAGAAAATAAAGATTTAATAAAAGCAATGCGTCATTATGATTATACTGTAAATGTAAAGTGGGTTATGGCTCATTATAATGCTGCAGCAAAATATATTGGAGGAGATGACTCTGATTTAAAAGCTACTGGTGGTAGTAATTGGCGTAAATATATGCACCCTAAATACCAAAGAAGAATTTTCTTTCCTTATTTATGGAGTGAAGATGAATTAATAAACTGGGGTGCATTTTAGGCTGAAAAAGAAATTCATTTTTTTATTGAACTCGTAAAAAGTAACATTTCTTACCAAAACAGGAATCTAAATAAATCGTTAAAAATTCATTTAGAAACAGTTAGTAAGTTACTTTTTTTCTTTTTGGAACGGTAATTGTCAATACTTTTTTATAAGTTTGATTTTTATGAAAAAGTATATCCTATTATTTTTTATCACATTTTTTTCTATAAATACTAATAGTCAAGAAAAAATTACCGCTTTTAAAAGTGGAGAATGGCTAAGTTATAAAATGAGTTATAGTGGTTTCTTAAGAGCAGGATCTGCTGTTTTGGAAGTTAATGAGAAAGATTATAAAGGTAAGAAAGTTTTTTACACCAAAGGCACAGGCTGGACATCTGGAATGATAAAATGGTTTTTTGAAGTAGATGATACTTATGAGTCTTATTTTGATATGGACACTATAAAGCCTTATCTTTTTAAAAGGAAGATTGATGAAGGAGGTTATAAAAAGCATAGAATAACTTCTTTTAATTACGAGTCTAAACAAGCATATATACAAGATTTTACCAATCAAAAAGATACTTCTGTAGCATTTACAAATGTCCAAGATATGATGTCTTCTTTTTATTTTCTAAGAAATATAGAAACTAAGAATTTAAAAAATGGAGATGAAATTGCTTTAGATATGTTTATGGATTCTCAAGTATACCCTTTTAAATTGCGTTTTTTAGGAAAACAAGTATTAAAAACAAAATTCGGAAAAGTCAATTCTTTGGTTTTTAAACCATTGGTTCAGTCAGGTAGAATTTTTAAAGAGCAAGAAAGTGTTACCATTTGGATAACAGATGATGCAAATAAAATACCTATAAAAATGCAAGCTTCTTTAGCTGTAGGTTCTTTACGTGCTGAGTTAGAAAAGTATAAAGGATTAGCAAATCCTTTTAAGAAAATTTAGAAAAATTTAACGAAACCGTTTTATGAAGTTCTATTCATTCCTTTCTATATAAATCAATTTTATTTGTACTTTTGGATTTGATTTAAAATAGTTCAATTTCCTTGAAAAAATTACTGATTCTCCTTGCTTTTACATTATCATTTTCTTCTTGTACAAAAGAGAAAACTAAACCAGTTATTGTTAAAAAGGAAGCTCCAAAACCAGAAATTAGATTTGGTTATAAAATTGATGATTATAAAGTAATTCAAGATACCATTAAAAGGGGAGAAAGTTTTGGGATAATTTTAGATAGGCATCATGTAATGTATCCTAAAATAAACCAAATAGCAGCTGTTGTAAAAGATACTTTTGATGTAAGAAGAGTAAGAGCAGGTAAACCATATACTATTTTAGCAAGTAAAGACTCTACTGAAAAAGCGCAAGTTTTTATTTACAAACACGATAAAATAAATGCAACTATCTTAGATTTTAAAGACTCTTTAATTACAGCAGTTCAATACAAAAAACCAATCAAAATTGTAGAGAAAGAGGCTAATGGAGTTATAAACTCTAATTTTACTTTTTCTATGGATAGTTTAGGGTTAAAACCAAATTTAACTTACAAAATTGCTGATATTTATGCTTGGACTTTAGATTTTTTAAGACTTCAAAAAGGAGATAAATTTAAAATAGTTTATGAAGAGAAATTCATTGACGATTCTACTTTTGCAGGTTATGGAAAAGTAAAATCTGCAGTATTTAATCATAATGGAAAAGATTTATATGCATTTCGATTTTTAGCAGATTCAATTTTAAATATTCACGAATATTATGATGAAAACGCTAAAATGTTAAGAAGTCAGTTTTTAAAATCACCTATTAAGTTTCAATATCGAATTTCCTCGAGGTATAATTTAAGAAGAAGAATAGCCTATTATGGAAATAGAGTAAAACCTCATAGAGGAACTGATTTTGCTGCAAGAGTTGGTACTCCAATTATTGCTACAGCAAATGGTACAGTTACAGAATCTACAAGAAGAGGAGGTAATGGAAAGTTTGTAAAAATAAAACACAATAGTACTTATTCTACTCAATATTTGCACATGAGCAGAAGAAAAGTAAAAAAAGGTCAATTTGTTAAACAAGGTGATGTAATTGGTTATGTAGGAATGACAGGAAATACTGGAGGACCACATGTCTGTTATCGTTTTTGGAAATATGGTAAACAAGTAGACCCTTTAAAAGAAAAACTCCCAGCTGCTAAACCTATGAAAAAAGAGGTGAAACCTACTTTTTTCGAGTTTATAAAACCACTAAAATATCAATTAGATTACAAAAGAGTTCCATTACAGGAGCCTGAAGAAATTACAGAAACTATAGCACAAAATTAAGAAAATGGCTTTACCAAACATTAATCCAACCCAAACAGCTTCGTGGCAAAAACTAACAAAACACTTTAATGATATTAAAAATATCACTATCAAAGATTTGTCTAAAGATGAAAATAGAGTCTCTGAGTTTTCTTTATCGTTAAATGATTTGATGGTAGATTTTTCTAAAAATAGAATCACTAAAGAAACGTTAGATTTATTAGTAGAATTGGCAAATGAAATTGAGTTAAAAAAAGCGATAGAATGTCAATTTTCTGGAGAAGTAATTAATGTTACTGAAGGAAGAGCGGTAATGCATACTGCATTAAGAAGCACTTCTGAAGAGCCAGTTTTAGTAGATGGAAAAAACATTAAACCTCAAATACAATCAGCTTTAAGAAAAATTAAAAGTTTTTCTAATAAAGTAATTTCTGGAAAATGGAAAGGATATACAGGAAAATCAATTACAGACGTTGTTAATATTGGAATTGGAGGTTCAGATTTAGGGCCAGATATGATTGTTGAATCATTAAAATTCTATAAAAATCAATTAAATACAAATTTTGTTTCTAATGTTGATGGAGATCACGTTTCTGAAATCATTAAAACCTTAAATCCAGAAACAACACTTTTTGTAATTGTTTCAAAAACATTTACAACTCAAGAAACCATTTCTAATGCAGAAACCATTAAAAACTGGTTTTTAAAATCGGCTACTATTTTTGATATTCCAAAACATTTTGTGGCAGTTTCAACAAATTTAGAAGCTGTAGATAGTTTTGGAATCGATAAAAAGAATGTTTTCCCAATGTGGAATTGGGTTGGAGGTCGTTTCTCTCTTTGGTCTGCTGTGGGTTTATCTATTAGTTTGTCAGTTGGTTTTGATAATTATAGAGCTTTATTAGATGGAGCAGAAGAAATGGATATTCACTTTAGAAATGAAGATTTTGATAAAAACATACCTGTTGTTTTAGCTTTAATTAGCATTTGGTATAATAATTTTTATATGGCAGAAACAGAAGCTGTTTTACCATATTCACAATATTTAAAAAAGCTTCCCGATTATTTACAACAAGCCATTATGGAAAGTAATGGAAAAGGTGTAGATAGAAATGGAGATAAAATAGATTACCAAACAGGAACCATTGTTTGGGGAAGTACAGGAACCAATATGCAGCATGCTTTTATGCAATTGGTGCACCAAGGAACGAAGTTAATTCCTGCAGATTTTATTGGCTACAAAGAATCTCTTTATGGACTAGAAGATCATCACAAAAAATTAATGGCAAATTTCTATGGACAAATGGAAGCCCTTGCTTTTGGTAAAACCAAAGAAGAGGTACATTTAGAATTACAGTTTTCTGGAGATGAGGCTAAAATAAACCAGTTGTTACCTTTTAAAGTTTTTGAAGGAAATAGACCAAGTAATGCTATTCTTTTTGATAAGCTTACACCAAAGTCTTTAGGTAAGTTAGTTGCTTTATATGAACATAAAATATACACTCAAGGTATTTTATGGAATATTTACAGTTATGACCAATTTGGAGTAGAACTAGGTAAAGAATTAGCTAAAAAACTTTTAAACAAACAGTAAAAATTATATTTTAATAGCAACTAGATAAAATATTAACAAAAACCTGACTTTTTGTTAATAAATCTGTTTAAATATAAATGCTTGATTATTAATAATCAAGCATTTTTTTTCTACATTTAATTTTCTTAATTTCTTGTTAAAAATTAACGCTAAATTAACAAATCAACCATGTAAAAGTTTGACTTTTGCGAAACATTCAATAAACAAATCAAATTAAACAATGAAAAATTTTAAAAACCTATTATTTGTAGCTCTCTTTTTTGTAGCTGCAACAGTTTTAGGACAAACCAAAATTACAGGTGTTATTGTTGATGAAACAAATCAACCTTTACCTGGAGCAAGTGTTCTTGAAAAAGGAACTACTAATGGTATTTCTTCTGATTTTGATGGTAAATTTACCTTAAATACAAAATCTGATTCAGGTACTTTAGTAATATCATTTATTGGTTTTAAAACCAAAGAAGTTATTTTTTCTTCTGCAAAATCTAATATTGGTAATATCCAATTACAAGAAGATTCAGTTTTAGATGAAATAATACTTACAGCTACTTCTTTCGCTATTGATAGAAAAACACCAGTTGCAGTTTCTACAGTAAAGGCTGTAGATATCGAAGCTAAATTAGGAACTCAAGAGTTTCCTGAAATTTTAAAATCAACTCCTGGAGTATACGCAACTAAAACTGGTGGTGGTTATGGAGATTCTAGAATTAACTTACGTGGTTTTAGTTCTGATAACGTTGCTGTAATGATTAATGGTATTCCTGTTAATGATATGGAAAATGGAGCTGTATATTGGTCTAACTGGGCTGGTTTATCAGATGTAACTTCTGCAATGCAAGTACAAAGAGGTTTAGGAGCTTCTAAAGTTGCTGTGCCTTCAATTGGTGGTACAATAAACATTATTTCTAAATCAACAGATGCAGAAAAAGGAGGTAATTTTAAAATGGCAACAGGAAATGATGGTTACCAAAAATTTGGTATGACTTTGTCTACAGGATTGCTAGAAAATGGGTTTGCAGTAACTGCTTCTGCAGCTAAAATTTCTGGAGATGGTTATGTAAATGGTTTACAATTTAGTGGTGTAAACTATTTTTTAAATGTTTCTAAAGAAGTAAACGATGATCATAAACTGTCTTTTACAGTGATTGGTGCTCAGCAAACACATGGTCAAAGATTTAATACTAGAACCATTGCTCAAAATAGAGCAACTGAGCAAGGTGGTAAAAGATTCAATCCTGATTGGGGATATAGAAATGGACAAGTAGAAAATATTTCTTATAACTTTTATCATAAACCACAGATATCTTTAAATCATGATTGGACAATTTCAGATAAAACTTATATTACTACTTCTGCTTATGTTTCTTTTGGTAGAGGTGGAGGAAGAAGAACTCAAGGTTCTGGTAAATTTACAGATAATGATTATAGATTAGGAGATATAGATCAACCTATAGATTTCGACAGAATCGTTGCAGAAAACAAAGCAAATGGAGCATTAGGATCTACAGATGTATTTGCAGCTTCAGTAAATAATCATAACTGGTATGGTGTTTTATCTACATTAAAAACAGATTTATCCGAAAATTTAAAATTAACTGCTGGATTAGATGGAAGATATTATGAAGGAATTCATTTTTATCAGATAACAGATTTATTAGGAGGTCAATATTATTTGAACCCTAACTCTAATGATAATAACTTTAATGAAGCATTAAAGGTTGGAGATCGTTTTAATAGAGATTATGTAGGTAGAGTATTAAGATATGGAACTTTTGCGCAATTAGAATATTCAAAAGATGATTTATCAGTTTTCTTTTCTACTAATATTTCAAATACTAGATATGGAAGATCAAGTTTTTTAGATGATTCTACAAATATAAACGGACAAGTATCTGATAACGTAAACTTTTTAGGTTATGGTGTTAAAGGTGGTGCAAACTATAATATAGATGATACTAATAATGTTTTCGCTAATATTGGTTATTTCTCTAGAGCACCTTTTTTAACAGGTGGAGTCTTTGTAAATAAAGAATCTGTTGACTTCAATGAAAATGCTGCTAATGAGAAAATTTTTAGTGCAGAAATAGGTTATGGTTATAGAAGTGAAAATTTTAATGCAAATGTAAATATTTATAGAACATCTTGGTTAGATAAATCTATATCACCTTCAATTCAAGACCCTAATAATGTTGGTGAATTTTTGAATACAAACATCACAGGATTAGATGCATTACATCAAGGAATAGAAATTGATTTTATCTATAAATTAACTGATAAGTTAAGAATAAATGGAATGGTTTCTTTAGGTGACTGGAAATGGAATAGTGATGTAAGTGCTGATATACTTGATGACTCAGGTGCATTCGTTAGAAACATTACTGTTAATGCAAAAGGTTTAAAAGTAAATGATGCAGCACAAACAACTTACGCATTAGGTTTAAACTATAAAGCTTTAGATAGAACATCTGTATTTTTAGATTATAATTATGCAGGAGATATTTACTCTAGATTTGATTTTAGTAGAGGTACAACAGACAGATTAAATACTTGGAAAATACCATCATATCATTTATTCGATTTAGGGCTTAACCATGGATTTACAATTGGAGATTTTGATGCTATTTTATCAGGTAATATGAATAATATTTTTGATGTTGAATATATATCAGATGCTTTTGATAGTACTGAAGAAACAAGTCCAGGTGTATTTGAACATACAGCTACAAATTCTGGAGTATACTATGGAGCTGGTAGAACATTTAGTTTAGGATTAAAAGTTAACTTTTAAAAAATACAATCATGAAAAAAATATTTTTATTATTAACAGTTTTTGCAATGGTTTTCACTTCTTGTGATCCATTGGAAGACATCAATGCAGAAATTGATGCTCAAGAATCTGCAATTGTAGGTGATGCAACATACATCTTAACTTCAGATGATTATGATGCTTTAGAATTAAGTTTTGGAAGTTTTAGCTCAGTAGATGATGCTAAAGCTAAATTACCAGATTTCTTAACAGAAAAATATCCAGTTTGGGGTAAATCTTCTTCTGTAAATGTTGGTTATCAATTATATATAGGTAATGCAGAGGGTGTAAGTGATTATTCAAGATCAGACGCTTATCAGTTTACAAATGGAGATTATGCTACTACAGGTAGTGATGCTTTTGGTTTTTATCCAGATGTTGATCCACTAGAAAAAATACCAAGTATATTAGATACTCAAATAGCATCGCCTACAGAAGGTCAAATTGTTTTGGCAAAATACAAGCAATATACTAAAACGCCTGTTGTAGGGTTAGCAGATATCGTTAAGTATAACTTTGCAGGAAGTATGGAAGGATGGACGATTACTGATGTGGTTGGAGCTTTAGGATGGACATCTGAATCTGGTTATGTACAAGGTAATGGTTTTTCAGGAGGACAACAAGCAAATGAAGATTGGTTAATTTCTCCAGAAATTGATTTATCAACATCATCTAACTTAAAGTTTCAAATAACTCATGAATTAGATTATGCTGGTGATAAAACTTTACTTAAAATCTTAGTTTCTACAGATTATACAAATGACATAACAACAGCTAACTGGACAGAGATTACTTTAGGTACTCCAGTGTCAGGAAGTATGGCTGCTTCTGAAGATTATGATTTTTCTGCTTATGATGGAGAAAAAATTAATATTGCTTTAAAATATGAATCAACAGATTCTGATGCAGGAAGATGGAGAGTAGAAAGTTTAGCAATTAAAACATTAGGTGCAACTGGAGAAACAGCTAGTAAAGGTACTCACTTTAAATATTCTGGTAGTGCATGGGAAGCTGTAGATGATGTGTATTATTTAAGTTCTGCTGATTTTGATTCTATGGGTGAAGCTTCAGGACAACCAGGGAGATATAATAACTTTGGAAGTAGCATACCTCCAAATGATTATTTACCTAAATTTTTAGGACTCAAATATCCTTATGCACAAGAAGCTACTGAGTTGTTTGTTATTTATGATTATTTTTCAAGTTCATCAGGAGCACAAGTAAGAGGTAACCTTTTTACTTTTACAGGAGGTGTTTGGGTTGCTTACGAATCTACAATAAGTACAACTTTACAGTTTGGTCATGATGGTACATCATGGTTGCCAGATAATACAATTAAGTATACTTTAACTAGAGGAGCAAATAGCGATTACGATTGGATTGCAAGTCAATTAACAACAGATGAATATAGTGGTTTAATTGGTAATTTATCTAATTATGATGATTTTGATTATAACTGGACAGACGCTCAGATTACTTATTCTTTAGTTTTATTCTTAGATTATTTAGATCCAACAGCAGCTGAAGGACAAAAATATACGTTAACTTATGTTGTTTATGATAATGGAGAAGGTGATTACACTAAAAACTTTATCAAAACAAATGGAGAATGGGTAATTAATAATTAATTATTCAAAAGTTTTTAATTTATACAAAACCACCTCAATAGAGGTGGTTTTTTTATACATAAAATTGTAACTTTACACTATCAAAATTTTTTTATGATGATGAAAAATATACATTCTTATTGGGCTTATTTGGCTTTAGCCATTTTAATCTTTGCAGTAGTAAATGCAATTATTGGTTTATTACAGAAAAAACAATTTACAGACAAAGATTTACGTATTGGTTTGTTTGCTTTAATAGTATCACATATTCAACTTTTAATTGGTTTAGGTTGGTATTTTATGTCTCCATGGTATAAAGCTTTAAAAGAAAATGGAAGTGAAATTATGGGAGATAAAGGAGCAAGATTATTAGCAGTAGAACACCCAATTATGATGATTTTAGCAATTGTTTTAATTACAATAGGTTGGTCTAAGCATAAAAAGAAAACTGAAAGTGGTGCAAAATTTAAAACATTTGCTATTTTTTATGGATTAGCTTTAGTATTAATCCTATCAAGAATTCCTTGGAGCAATTGGTTTTAAAAGATGAAAATTTTAAGTTATATTTTATCGCCTATTTTTATAGTAACCTTTACTTTATTTTTGGTGATTTTTCATCCATTTCAATGGTTAAGTTTTAATTTATTTGGAATTAAAGGGCATTCAAAAGTTGTAAATGCATTAAACTTTTGTTTGGTAAAATCATTGTTACTTATAGGTGTAACTGTAAGCGTAAAGAATAAACACAAAATCCCAGAAAATACATCAATAATATTTGTATCCAATCATCAATCAATTTCAGATATTCCTCCAATTGGATGGTTTTTTAGAAAATACAATCCGAAGTTTGTTGCTAAAATTGAACTAGGAAAAGGTGCCCCAAGTGTCTCTTATAATTTAAAAAAAGGGGGTGCAGCTCTTATTGATAGAAAAGACCCAAAACAATCCATAAGTGAGTTGCTCAAATTTGCTAAAAGAATAAACAAAAATAAATGGGGTGCTGTAATTTTTCCAGAAGGAACAAGAAGTAGAAATGGAAAGCCTAAAAAATTTGCTGCAAGTGGCTTAAAAGTAATTACTAAATTTAATAAAGAAGGCTATATTGTTCCATTAACTATAAATAACTCTTGGAAAATTTTTAAATACGGAAAATTTCCACTAGGTTTAGGTAGTCCAATAACAATAACTGCTCACAAACCAATAAAAATTGATTCTATGCCATTTGATGAGCTGCTAGAAAAAACAGAATCAGTTATTAAAGAACATATAAAATAAATAGCGATGTCTATAAAAAACGTAAGAAAAGAAGTAATGCAAACTTTAGAACAAAAGATGCAGCACTTTATGGATACTTATTTGATACCTGCCGAAAAAATTTGGCAACCAACAGATTTTTTACCTAATTCTCAAGCAGATTCTTTTATTACAGAAGTAGAAGAAATTAGAGAAATATCCAAAGAATTACATGATGATTTTTGGGTGGTTTTAGTGGGTGATACTATCACAGAAGAAGCTTTACCAACTTACGAATCTTGGTTGTTAGATTTAGATGGTGTTTGCCAAGATCCAGACAATAGCTGGGCAAATTGGGTAAGAACTTGGACAGCAGAAGAGAATAGACATGGAGATGTTTTAAATAAATATTTATATCTGTCTGGACGTGTAAATATGCGTGAAGTAGAAATTACTACCCAACATTTAATTGCAGATGGTTTTGATATTGGTACATCTACAGATCCATATAAAAACTTTGTATATACAAGTTTCCAGGAATTAGCAACGTATATTTCTCACAATAATGTGGCAAAAATTGCGCGTAAAAAAGGACACAAAGCATTGGCAAAGATGTCTAAAATTATAGCAGGAGATGAAATGCGTCATCACCAAGCGTATGCTCATTTTGTTAAAGAAATTTTTAAGATTGATGCTAGTGAAATGATGTTGGCTTTTCAGCACATGATGAAACATAAAATTGTAATGCCAGCAATGCATTTAAGAGAATCTTTTGGAGAAAAAGGAAGTTTATTTGACGATTTTTCTTCAGTAGCTCAAAGAGTTGGTGTGTATACAGGTTTCGATTATGTAGATATTATTAAGAAATTGAACACAATGTGGGAAATTGATAAAATTACTAACCTAACTCCTGAAGCTGAAAAAGCTAGAGATTATTTGATGAAACTTCCAGATAGAATGTACAGAATTACAGAAAGAATAGTAGTTCCTGATACAAAGTTCGAGTTTAAATGGATGATTCAACCTAGCTAAATAGCTTGTGTTTTAATGATGAAACATCATTTATTTTTTTGTTTTCTTATTTTAATGTTCACTTCTTGTGCTGTTTCAAAAGTTACAGAAATACAAGTTGTGAAGCTTGTAGAAACATCTAAAAGTTGGAATGGTGATAACTTGCCTAATTATCCTACTGGAAAACCAAAAATTACGGTTTTAAAAATTACAATTCCACCAAAAACGAAATTGCATAAACATTATCACCCTGTAATTAACTCTGGTATCGTTTTAAAAGGAGAATTGAAGGTAGTAGATATTGACGATAATGTTCTTATTCTAAAGGAAGGAGATGTTATTGTTGAATTGGTCAATAAAATCCATTATGGAATTAATGAAGGTAGAAAACCAGTGGAAATAGTTGTTTTTTATTCAGGAACTGAAGATTTACCAATAACAATTTTGGCGAAAGATTAATTTCAATACAGTTCATTTATTGAATAAAAAAAGAATCCTTATCATTTAAAAAACCCAATTTCTCTCTAATCATATCTTGATTATTTTTTACTAAAGTAGCTTTCACAATTCCTACAGCATTTCTAGGTAAACTAGCAAGTTCATCACCTAAATAATCAACAATTAAAGAGTTTCCAGAATATTCATACCCATTACCATCTTTACCTGTTCTATTTACGCCAATTGTATAACACATATTTTCTATTGCACGAGATTTTAAAAGCGTATCCCAAGCTTTTATTCTTTTTATAGGCCAATTTGCCATATAAATTAAAAGGTCATAATTTTCAGTATTTCTAGCCCAAACTGGGAAACGTAAATCATAACAAATTAAAGGACAAATTTTCCATCCTTTGTAATTAACAATTAATTTTTCATTTCCAGAAGTATATACTTTATCTTCTCCAGCTAAAGTAAAAGAATGTCTTTTATCATAAGTTTCTATTTTTCCTGAAGGATGTACAAAAACTAACCTATTGTAGTATTTATTATCTTCTTTAATAACAATACTTCCAGTAATCGAAAAATCATTTTTTTGAGCTATTTTTTTCATCCAAGAAATAGCATTTCCATCCATAGATTCTGCAACTTTTTGGGGCTGCATTGTAAACCCAGTTGTAAACATTTCTGGCAACACTACTAAGTCAGTTTTTTCTGATAGATGATTTATTCGCGCCTCAAAAAAAGCGAGATTTTTTGCAGGATTTTCCCAAACTAAATCTGCTTGAATGCCTATTACACTTATTGAATTTTGCATAACATAAATTTACATATATTATGTTATAAAGGTAATACTTGTAAAATAAATTTATGGATTATAAATTTCTGTATCGTAAAAAGCAGGTATAGCAAACCAAAAAGCCATAAAAGATTCAGAAGATGTTAAGCGCTCTCCTATTCTTGGTCCAGTAATTGCTTCACCAAAAATATTCCATGTGTTACCCTCGTTATCTATTAATAAAGACTCTGTATTATTATAGCCATACTCAAAAGTTAGTGCATTGGTAGTATCATCTAAAAGAAATGAAACTATAAAATCATTGTTTCCTACTACCAGATATTCATCGCCTTCAAAAGAATCTCTAATAACATTGTTAGTAGCAAATACAGAAAATTGATAAGTTTTGGCTTTAGCACCTTTTATAATTGCATGAATTCTTTCTTTAAGTGGCAATCTATTATCTTTTGCTACAGGAAATAAAAATAAATCGTTATTTGTATTATAATCTCCATAAGGCGAAACTCCATAAGTTCTAGGAAAGCCTGTATTTCTACTTACTACTTTTGTATTTGGGTATATGGTTTTCCAAGTTTTCCAAGAAGTTTCAAACAGAGGTACTAAATCAATTTTTGTATCAATTAATTCTCCATTAACAGATGTATTTAAAATTTGAGACCAATTACTGTTTGTTTGTCTATCAAAAGGAATTAAATTGGTGTTGTATAACAAACCAGAAACGCCAAAAGTAGTTTCACTTCCATTTAAAATTCTATTCCAACCTATTCCTGTACCTGTAAGTGGGCAATAAGTAATTGCCACAGAAACATCGCCTATATTATCATTAATAATTTCGTGCCAATCTAATATACTATGAGAATATGCTCTAATATCATCTCCATTTTTATAACCAATAACTAAATCTGTATCTTTTATAAAACTGGCTTCAGAATCATCAGCACTAACTAGATTTGGGTTAGTTAGAGCAGGAATACCATCTAGACCAGGTCCGCCATCAAAAATTTCAGATATTGGAATACTCCATTCAGATGAAAAATTATTTTCATTTGTATTGTTGTCATTATTTTGACAAGAAACGAGTATGCCTAAGATGAATAATAGTGCAAGTTTTTTCATTTTATGTTTGTTATTAAAGATTGTTTTTTAAAGAATTTGTAAGTAAAACCAGTAGTGAATCTAGAAGTTGGTGTAAGTTGTGTGCCATCTACATAACTGTATAGAGGTACTTCATATTTATTGGTAAAACTTAAATTTTGAGATAATTGTATGGTTAATTCAGCTCTAGCAAAAAGCCATTCACCTCCTGTATTTGGAATAATCGAATTATCAATTTTATCTACTGTAGATTTTCTATATTTAACAACTAAACCTGGGTTTATAAGAGTTTTAGATACTAAAAATTCATCTACATAACTAATATTGGCTTGTAATACATTACCAAATTTATAGGTAGATGTATTGTTTAAATACGAACTATTTACACCTGTAAACCTGTAAGTTAAATTACTAGAAAAAGTAGCTGTAGGTCTAAAATTAAATTGTTTTGCTAAGGATAACCATCCAATACCATCAAAAGCACCACTTCCAGGTTGTAAATCTGCAGTTAACTGAATGCCTTGGTTAGAAACAATATCTGATTTGCCTAATGGTATTTTAGAGCCTATACCAATGTTTAAAGTGGTGTTGTTTTTAAAAACGTTTGGGAACGTATATTTTAATAAAATTACAGCATCTCCAATTCCTTTGGTTTCAGTAAAATTTTCATTACCAAATTGAGTGATTGTTCTTGTTTGATTTACCCAAGTAAATAAGGTTTCTACAGAAAATTTATCTGTAAATGAATACCCAAAATTTGCTAAAATAGAATTAGTAATGCGTTGTCTAGAATTATCATTTAATCTATCATTACCAGCATTTAAGGTGTTTAAATTATTGTAATCATAATTAATACCTACCTGAAAGGATCCTTTTCCTTCATTGGAAAGTCCTAAGTTGTTAGATAAGGGCACCCCTCCAGAACAACAGGTTTGTGCATAAACATATTGCCCAAAAAGTAAGACTAATAATATTATTAAAGTAGTAAACTTCATGGAAAAATTTTCCAATCAGTCAAAATAATTTCTAAAAACTTACAATTTGTTTTTAATTTTATTCTAAAAATAAAGGTTTCTTAAACTTTAGATTTTGTAATTTAGAATTTCATAGCAAGCCACTAATTTGATGCAATCTTTTATTTCTGAAACTATAGATGATATTTTACAAACTACAACTTCTTTTGAAGATGTAGTTTTTGTACTGCCCTCTCAAAGAGCAAAAGTATTTGTAAAACAAGAATTTAAAAATAACATTACAGTTGGTTTTTTACCAGAAATGTTGAACATAGAAGAGTTTATACAACAAATTTCTGGAGTTCAAAAAACGGATAATATTCAGCTATTATTTCACTTTTACAGCATTTATAAAAGTGTAGAAAAAAATCCTGATGCGTTTGACATTTTTTCTTCTTGGGCATTAACTGTTTTGCAAGATTTTAATGAAATTGATCAGCATTTAGTCAACACAAATGATATTTTTATCTATTTGAGGGATATTGAACGCTTACGAAAATGGTCTGTAAAAGGTACTTTCAAAGAAACAGAACTTGTAAAAGATCATTATTCTTTTCTAGAAAAGCTGAATAAATATTATAATGTTTTTTATAAATTTTTATTGAAAAATAATATTGGTTATCAAGGGCTAATGTATAGAGAAGCTTCACAAAAAATTAGTACTTATTTGGATAAAAATGCTAATAAAAAGTTCTTTTTTATTGGTTTTAATGCTCTAAACAAAGCAGAAGAGATGTTGTTGCAAAAGACTTTAGAAAGAGGAAATGCAGAGGTGTATTGGGATATTGATGAAGCTTTTTTTAACTCTAATCATCAAGCAGGAAGATTTATCAGGAAGTATAAAAACGAGTGGAAATATTATGAAAAAAATAAACTCAAATCTTTAGGAAATAAGTTTTCTAAACCAAAAGAAATTCAGGTAGTTGGTGCTGCAAAAAACACTACTCAAATAAAATATATTGGTGAAATTTTAGAAAAAACAACCAATTTTAAGAATACTGCTTTGGTTTTGGCAGACGAAACTTTATTGCCAATTACTTTAAATTCGTTGCCTAAAAACATCAATGCAATAAATATTACAATGGGTTATCCTCTAAAAGATATACCCACAACTAGTTTGTTGTTTGCTATTTTTCAATTGTTTATTTCTCAAGAAAAATTACAAAAAAATAGAATTAACGAGTTCTATTATAAAGATGTAATCCGTTTTTTTAAACATCAATCTATATATCGTTTTATTGATAATATTGATGAATTTACAGTTCAAATAGCTAAAGAAAATCAGACTTTTATTTCTGAAAATGACATCAATAATTTTTTAAAAGAAACAAATATTGAGGTTAAAAGTGTCATAGAACATCTATTTAAACCTTTTACAAATGTTGCAGATTTTGTTGATAGAATTTTAGGGTTAATTGACCTATTAAAAGATGAAGTAAGTGCATTAGAAAAAGAATATTTATTTAGGTTTTATACTGTATTTACACAATTAAAAACCTTGCAAAATGAGTTTGAATATTTTACAGATTTAAAAACATTAGCACAGTTCTTTAGACAGTTAATAACTTCAGAAAGCCTGTCTTTTCAGGGAGAACCGTTAAAAGGTTTACAATTAATGGGGATGTTAGAAACGCGTGTTTTAGATTTTGAAAACATCATTTTAGCATCTGCAAATGAAGGAGTTTTACCTGCCAGTAGTCAACAAAACTCTTTTATTCCTTTTGATGTTAAAGTAGAATTTGGTTTGCCTACTTACAGAGAAAAAGATGCAATATTTTCTTACCACTTTTTTCGATTGTTACAAAGAGCAAAAAACGTTTATATTTTATACAATACAGAACATGATGTATTTGGAAGTGGAGAAAAAAGCAGATTTGTAACGCAATTAGAAATGATGAGAAATGATGTTATTCATAAAACTGTATCTCCAAAAATAGTATCACAAAAAACAGAATTGAAAGAAATTCCTAAAAATGATTTGGTATTTGAAAGACTCAGAGAATTGGCAGGACAGGGTTTTTCTCCTTCTTCTTTAACTAATTATTTACACAATCCAGTTGCCTTTTATAAACAGAAAATTTTAAGAATTAAGGAGTTTGATGATGTTGAGGAAACTGTTGCATACAATACATTAGGAACAGTAGTACACGAAACTTTAGATGAACTGTACAAGCCTTTTATGGGCAAATTTTTAAAGGTGGATGACATTTTAAAAATGGAAAAGTTAGCCAAAAATTTGGTCGTAAAACACTTTAAAATCCATTTTAAAAATGGTGATTTATCTACAGGAAAAAATCGTTTAATTTTTGAAGTTGCAAACAGATTTGTGACAAATTTTTTATCCAAAGAAAAAGAACTTTTAAAAGATGAAACTAATCAACTTAAAATAATAGCTACTGAAGAAAATTTATCTACAGAAATAGAAATTGAAGGCATAGATTTTCCAATAAAACTGCATGGAAATGTAGATAGAGTTGATGAATTAAATGGAGAAATCAGAATCATAGATTACAAATCTGGAATGGTAAAATCTTCTGAATTGAAGGTGTTAGACTTTGAGCAATTGAGAGCAAAAGAACAATACAAAGCCATTCAGGTTTTGTTATACGCTTTCTTGTTTACAAAAAATAAAAAATTCGATTTTTCTAAAAGTTTAAAAGTAGGTATTTTTTCCTTTAAAAATCTGAACAGTAGATTTTTAGCGATTAATTTTTCATCAAATTATAGAAAACCTGATACAGAAATAACTCAAGAAAAATTGGATGTTTTTATTGAGGAATTAAAAGGATATATCAAAGAAATTTACAATCCTGAAATAGCTTTTTTAGAACCTGCTGATTTGAAGTATTAGCTTATTTCCCTTTCAAAATTAATAAAGGAAGACTTGTGTGAAACTCTTCTTTAAGAATCGTATTCTTTTCCCAAAGTTTAGTAAAAAAACCACGTTTGCGTCTAAAAACACAAAGCATATCAGGATTATGTGTTTGAAAATGTTCTAATACTCCTTGAAAAGTAGTAGCATTTTCAGTTACAGTTAGGGTAGATTGTAGTTTTTTTAGACTATCATTAATAATCAAATCTTCTTCTTGATAATCTGGAGTTTTTACCAACAATAGGTTTACATCAGCCTTAAATTTTTCAACAATAAAAGCTAAAGGTTTCAAAGCAGTTTTACTTTTTACATTTCCAGATTTAAAAGCGGTTAAAATACTTTTTACAGGTTTGTAAACATAGTTTTCTGGCACAGTTAAAATAGAAATATCAGTTTGTTTTACTAAACTTCCAGCTGTTTTTCCTAAAAAAATCTCTTCTTTTATAGAGTTACTTTTGGCACCAATAATAACCAAATCAATTCCTAATTCGTCGTCAATAGCTAAAACACTATCAACTACACTACCTTTTGCAGAAATTAATTTTACATCAACATTTTTTGTATCTACAGCATTTACCATTGTTCGTAAATATAAATTTGTTTCACGTTCAATAATAGCATCAACATTAATCATAGTTCCTGCTTTTGATAATGAGCTATAAGCTCTAAAAACAAAAATATTAGCTTTGATTTCATTAGCAAAATCTATAGCAAATTGCAATGTAGATTGAGCATTTTCTGTTGATCCAATAGGTACTAAAATATTTTTCATTGGTATAAATTTAATCGATGCAAAGTTAGTTATTTTTGACACATAACCTTCTTTTTCCATTTTTTAGATATGTAACTTTGTAAAAAAGAAATATTTCTTGAGTACAAACATTAATTCAAAGAGTATCAATAAATTAGCAATTCCTGCTTTAATAGCTGGTATTGCAGAACCATTATTATCTATTACAGATACTGCTATTATTGGTAATATTGATGAATATGCAACAGAGAGTTTAGCAGCTGTAGGTATTGTTGGGGCATTTATTTCAATGTTAATTTGGGTTTTTGGTCAAATAAGGAGTGCAATTTCATCTATTGTTTCTCAATATGTAGGAGCAAATAAATTAGAAGAAATTAAAACGTTGCCTGCGCAAGCAATTGCAATTGTAGTAGGTGGAAGTTTCTTAGTCTTAGCAATATCTTATCCGTTTGCAAAACAGATTTTTCAATTTTATAATGCATCAGGAGTAGTTTTAGAATATTGTATTACGTATTTTAAAATACGAATTTTTGGATTTCCGTTTTCACTCTTTGTATTTGCTATTTTTGGTATATTTAGAGGTTTACAAAATACATTTTACCCAATGATAATTGCAATTATTGGAGCTTTGTTAAATGTAATTTTGGATTATGCTTTTGTTTATGGAATAGAAGGCTTTATACCTGCAATGCATATAGAAGGAGCAGCTTATGCAAGTTTAACAGCGCAAATAACAATGGCAATTATAGCAATGATTTTGTTGTTGAAAAAAACTACAATTTCATTAAAAATGAATTTGCCTTTTCATCCAGAAATACCAAAGTTATTAGGTATGGTTGGCAACCTTTTTGTTAGAACAATTGCCTTAAATGTAGCTTTATATTTTGCAACTGCTTATGCTACAGCTTATGGAAAGGAATATATTGCAGCTTATACAATAGGGTTAAATATTTGGTTATTGGGTGCTTTTATGGTAGATGGTTATTCTAGTGCAGGAAACATATTGGCAGGAAAATTATTAGGTGCTAAAGACTACAAGACTTTGGTTAAATTAAGCCATAGATTAACTAAATATGGCCTTATTATGGGAGCTATTATTGCTGCTGTTGGTTTTATTTTCTACAATTTTATAGGTCATGTTTTTACGAAAGATGCTTTGGTTTTAGAACAATTTTATAGTGTTTTTTGGATCTTAATCTTAACCCAACCTATAAATGCAGTCACTTTTATTTTTGATGGTATGTTTAAAGGAATGGGTTTTATGAAGTATCTAAGAAACGTATTAATACTATCAACAGCATTTGTTTTTATTCCTACACTTTTGTTTTTTGATTATTTTGATTACAAGTTGATAGCAATTTGGATTGCTTTTACATTTTGGGCTTTAGCAAGAGGAATTCCTTTAATTATAAAGTTTAGAAATACTTTTTTGCCATTAATAAAATCTTAGTACCTGTATTTGTTATCGATTTTTTAAATTACTTATCTTGTACACATAAATAATTTAAAAAATGAAATTCAAAAATTTACTTTTTATATGCTTCTTTGGAATACTTATTGCTGCTTGTAACAAAGAAAATTCATTAAAAGAATATATGACAGCTTCTTGGCAAACAACGTATTTAAAATTAGAAATGCCAACTTATGAAAAGTCTGATTATTTAGAGGTTTACGAAGATAAATTTGACAAAAATACAGAGTTAGTAGCACAATCCAAATACAATGCTGATGGGACTTTTAACGCTTGGTTTATTAATAAAAAAGGCGAGAAGGTTTCCGAATCTGAAGGAAAATGGAGTGTTGAAAAAGACTCTCTTTTTGTAGAATTTTTTTATAATAATAGAGATATGAAAATAAGCTATCATATTACAAAAACTGAAGAAGGGTTTTTAGGTAAAAGTACTTATGACTGGGATAATGATAGTGCTTTTGATGATTTATTAACCATGAAAACCAAACGTTTAAAAACAAAATAACAATTGCTGAACTTTAAAAATATTTCTCTCAGAATACGTATTTTTTTATCCATGATATTATTGGTGTTATTGGCATCAATTTTAATTATTGGAGTTACAGTTTATCAATATGATGAGCAAACACAAGATTATAATATTCAACGTTTTGAGCGTAAAGAAGCCACTACAAAACAAACAATAGAGTTAGAATTAACCAATAAAACCACCTATCCTGTAAAAACGGATAATTTAGCTAAAATTTTTCAAGAGCGTATTTATGAAATTTCATCGATAAACAAGTTAAATATTTCTTTCTATGACTTAAATGGAAACTTGCTGAAATCATCAATTGCTAGCGCTTTTGAAAAAATAGATTTAGCACCTCTTTCTGAAGAAGTTATAAAAGAATTAGCCCAGAATTCCAATCATAAAATACTGAAAACAAGAGAAAAAGATGGAGTTGGTTATCAAACATCTTATTCTTATATCAATGACCCAAAATTTAAAAGAATAGGTATTTTAGAATTACAGTTTACACAAGACAACTCTGAAATTGAGCATGAATTAAGGGAGTTTATTTCCAGATTAGCATTGGTTTATCTGTTAATGTTTGTGATTGCAATTGCTTTAGCATATTTCTTATCAAGTTATATTACACGTTCTATAAAATCAATTTCAGATAAAATGGAACAAACACGTTTAAACGAACGTAATGAGAAAATTATTTTAAATTCAGCAAGTTCAGAAATTGAAATTTTAGTAGAAGCATATAATAATATGATTGATCAGCTAGAAGAAAGTGCTGTAAAATTGGCTAAAAGTGAGCGTGAACAAGCTTGGAGAGAAATGGCGAAACAAGTGGCACATGAGATTAAAAATCCGTTAACTCCAATGCGATTATCTGTGCAAAGTTTTGAGCGAAAATTCAATCCAGATGATGAGAATATTAAAGAAAAATTAGCAGAATATAGCCAGACTTTAATTCAGCAAATAGATGTAATGAGTTCTATTGCTTCTGCCTTTTCTGATTTTGCAAAAATGCCGACTCAAAAAAGAGAAAAAATTGAGGTAATAAGTGTTGTCAAATTAGCTTTAGATATTTTTAATGAAGATTTTATTACATATTTGCCAAAACAAAAAGAACTCTTTGCTAATTTAGATAAAACACAGCTAATCAGAATTGTAACTAATTTAGTCAAGAACGCATCTCAAGCATCAGAAAAAGAAGAAAACCCAATTATTGAAGTAAAAGTTTCATCAGAAAAAAACAGTGTAAAAATTTCTGTTTCAGATAATGGAAAAGGAATAGCTGAAGAAGTAAAAGATTTAATATTTGAACCTAAATTTACCACAAAATCAAGTGGAATGGGATTAGGTTTACCAATGATAAAAAACATTATAGAAGCTTATGATGGAAGAATTTCTTTTACTTCAGAAGAAGGTAAAGGAACTGTTTTTACGGTAATTTTGCCTAAAGAATAAAATTTTAATTTTTTTGCGAAAGCAGAAATCTAAAACGATACAATATGAATTTTAACAATATAATAGTAGAAAAAGGGGATGCTTTAGGGCAAATTACCATAAACAGACCTAAGAAATTAAATGCCTTAAACAAAGAAACCATTACTGAGTTAAACTTAGGTTTTAAACTTTTAGATGATGATGCAGAAGTTAAAGTAATTATTCTAACAGGTTCTGGAGATAAAGCTTTTGTAGCTGGAGCAGATATTTCTGAATTTGCAAATTTTTCTGTAGATGAAGGTGGAGTATTGGCTAAAAAAGGGCAAGAAACGCTGTTTGATTTTGTTGAAAATTTATCAACACCAGTCATTGCAGCTGTTAATGGTTTTGCTTTAGGAGGAGGTTTAGAGTTGGCAATGGCATGTCATTTTAGAATAGCATCAGACAATGCTAAAATGGGTTTACCAGAAGTTTCTTTAGGAGTAATCCCTGGTTATGGAGGTACACAACGTTTGCCACAATTAGTGGGCAAAGGAAAAGCAATGGAATTAATTATGACAGCTGCTATGATTTCTGCTGATGAAGCCAAAAATTATGGCTTAGTAAATTATGTAACTCCACAAGAAGAATTATTGCCATTGGCAGAAAAATTAGCAAGAAAAATTATGCGCAATTCCTCTGTAGCCATTTCAGGAGCTATTAAAGCTGTAAATGCCAATTTTAAAGATGGAATTAATGGTTTTAATGTTGAAATTGATGAATTTGGAGCTTGTTTTGGAACAGAAGACTTTAAAGAAGGTACAACTGCTTTTTTAGAAAAAAGAAAACCAAATTTCCTAGGAAAATAGCGTTTTTTTAAACCAAAAAAACGAGCCAATTAAGGCCCGTTTTCTGTAGATTTAGATGCTAAATCTATCAAATTAACTAATTAACAATATTTTAAAATTTAAATTCTTTTATATAATTTCTACCATTGTTACGTAAAACTACTTTGTAGTCTCCAGTAATTTCTTCATCTAATCTGTAAATTCTGTTTATAATAGTGTCTCCTTTTACAGTTTCAGAATAAATAATTTCGTTTTTATAGTAAATTTTTACTTCTAAAGGTTTTTTGTCAAAAGCGATTTGCGAAATCATTAACCTGTTTTTTTCGGTTCTAATTACAGGTTTAAAAATCTTTTCTTTAATTTCTCCATCAAATAGAACTTTTTTACCATCTACACTAATAGATTTAATGATTACCTCAAAATCTTTTTCTAATTCTAAAGTATAGTTTCCATTTTTTAGATTAGAAAAATCGAAAAATTTAGTGAAATTTCCTCTTTTACTAACATCTTCTAAATGAAGAATTATACCATTATCATCTTTTATTTTTAACTGGTGTCCTTTTTTAGCTCCTTTAAATACTACTTTTACTTTTTCAGCATTTAATACATTGCTCAACTCTGTGTTGTTTGCGTAGTTTACAAATGTTCCCAACATTAAAACTACTACTAATAATTTTCTTTTAATTGTTTTCATAATATAAATTTTTTAAGATTTATACTGCAAAGTTAGTACAGCAATTTAGTTTTGAAAACAACATAATTGTCAAATTTATATTCTATTTTATCTGTAAAGTTAATGTTAACATATTGTTAATGGTAATATACTATATAATTGAAGTAATTTTATATAGTTGATTTTTTATGCTTTGTGCTTTATTTACTACATTAACAATTCTGATTTTATAAATTAGAGCAAAAAAAAAATGAGCCAACTAAGACTCATTTTCTTTAGATTTAATTTCTTTAAATCCGATAATTAACTAAAAACACTATATTTTAAATTCATTGCTATAGTTTCTGCCATTGTTGTTTACAACAACTCTATAGTTACCAGTTATTTCTTCATCCAACTTGTAAACTCTGTTTAATATTTGATTACCTTTTACAGTTTCAGAATAAATGATTTCGTTGTTGTAATATAAATCAACTTGAATTGGCTTTTTGTCAAAAGAAATTTTGCTAATCATTAACCTATTTTCTTCATTTCTAATCACAGGTTTATAAATTACTTTTTCAGATTTTTCGTTAAAGGTTACATTACCATTTTGTACTTTAATTGATTTAACAATTATTTGAAAATCTTTATTTAATTCTAAAGTATATTTTCCATTTTTAAGTTTAGAAAAATCAAAAGTTTTTATAAGGTTACCTTTTTTAGCGATGTTTTCAGAATGAAGTACAACTCCATTTGCATCTTTAATTTTTAATTGATGTCCTTTTTTTACGTCTTTAAATTCTACTTTTACTTTTTTAGCATTTAAGATATTACTTAACTCATTGTTGTTTGCGTAGTTTGCTAATGTTCCCAACATAAAAACTACTACCAGTACATTTCTTTTTATTGTTTTCATAATATATAAACTTTAGGGTTTATTTATGCTGCAAAGTTATAGTTGAAATAAGGCTTTGAAAACAACAGAATTGGGTTTTTTCTATACTAAATTAACAACATGAGTTAGTATAGGTGCTTGTGGAGTTAATATGGTATATAAAAATGATAATTCTATATAGGTAGTCATATTTCTAAATTGTACTTTTGTACTATGATACAGAAAAAACCAACTCTCGAAAAAATCACCCCAGATTTTGGTAGTTCTTTATTGCTAAAGAAACATGTAGAGTTTTTGAAAACTAAAAAACCTTTTTGGCATTTTCATCCAGAAATAGAATTAGTTTACGTAAATAAAGGAAAAGGGAAGAGACATATAGGAAACCATATTAGTTATTTTAATAATAGTCAATTGGTATTAATAGGTTCTAATTTACCACATATAGGTTATTTAGATCGTTTAACAACAAATGGATCTGAGACATTAATCCAGTTTAAACCTGATTTTTTAGGAAAAGATTTTTTTAAAATTCCTGAAATGTTAGCGATTGATGCACTTTTTGAACGTGCAAAAAAAGGAATTCGTTTTAATATAGAAATAAAACAAAGAATTGGCGCAAAAATAGAAAGGCTGGTAGAATTAGAGGGAGCTAATAGAATAACCTCTTTTATAGAAATTTTGAATGATTTAGCTACAACTGATGATTATACCTTATTAAATGCTAATGGTTATGCTTTTGAAAGCTCACATCAAGATAGTAATAAGATAGAAGTGGTTTATAAGCATATTAATGAAAATTTTAAAGACCATATTAGTTTAGATGAAATTGCTGAGCTTGTAAGTATGACTGTGCCAGCATTTTGCAGGTACTTTAAGAAATCTACAGGAAAAACATTTACAAAACTAGTTAATGAATATAGAGTTGTACATGCTACAAAATTATTAGCAGAAAGTACAATGAGTATTGCTGATATCAGTTTTGAATGTGGCTTTAACAATTTTTCTCATTTTAATAAGTTATTTAAAGAGTTTACAGGCAAAAGTGCTTCAGTATATAGAAGCGAATTAAAAGATTTAATACAATAATTATGAGTGTAACTATAAAAACAAAAATTGATAAGGCTTTAGATTATTATAATTTTAAAAGTAGAGAAATAACGAGTCTTGTAAATTCTAGTAGCAACTTAACAGTAGAACAAATTATAGAATTTGGAGAAGAATTATCAGTTTTAGAATATAAAATTACAGCTTTAGAAGTAGCAAGAGAAAGCTAATATTATAGTTTTCCATTCCATTCGTTATAAAATTGTTGAAGATAGGCTTCCATAAATTGATGCCTGTTTTCTGCAATTTTCTTACCGGATTTTGTATTCATTTTTTCTTTTAAAAGCAATAATTTTTCGTAAAAATGATTAATAGTTGGAGCTTCAGCGTTTTTATACTCTTCTTTTGTCATTTTTAAATTAGGCTCAATTTCAGGGTTATATAACGCTCTATTTTTATAGCCTCCATAATTAAAACAACGAGCAATACCAATAGCTCCAATTGCATCTAATCTATCAGCATCTTGTACAACCTCTAGTTCTTTAGAGGTGAATTTTTTACTATTTAAATCAAAAGAATTTTTGAAAGACATATGTTTTATAATATTGATGATATGATTTATGATTGATTCATCAACATTTTGTTTTACTAAGAATTCATTAGCTATTTTAGGCCCAATTTCTTCATCACCTTTATGAAACTTTGGATCTGCAATATCATGTAATAACGCAGCTAAAGAAACAATAAAAGTATCAACTTTTTCATTTTTAGCAATCAATAAAGTATTTTTATAAACACGTTCTATGTGAAACCAATCATGTCCACCTTCAGCATTTTTTAATTCTTCTTGTACAAAGTCGATTGTATTTTCAATGATTTTTTCCTTATTCATTTTTTTAATTGGTTATTTTATTGCTGTTTTAAGCTCTACAATAGATAAAATAATCAGAATTATAATTTCTAATATAAAATAAGTCAATTCTAAAACTGTAAGTTTTGAAAAGTAGTAAAACAGTAAAGTCAAAGTTAAAACGCTATAAATTAAGTTGGCAAAAGCTATAGTTTTTAGTTGATTCCTTAAATTTTCGATTTTTTTTGCTTTCAAATAATTGGTAAATGAATAAAAAAAGTAAAGAATAGGTATAAAAGCAAGTATAGTTAAAATCATTTTTGGCATTCCTAAAAGATCATTAAGATAAAACACTCCTAAACCAATTGCAGTTGATGAAATTACAGCACCAATTGCATCAATTAAAAATAGTGTTTTAGGCTTTATAGATATCAAATTTTATTATTTTCTCGAAAGCAGTTCTTTTTTAAGTTTTTTAATCTCAAAAAGCATAACAAATTCCATAGGAACAAAAAATAATGGTAAAAATGTCTGAAAAGAAATTCCTTTTTCTATTGTAGAAAATACAGCAAAAATTAACATAAGGAGTAATAAAAAACCTTGAATGATAGCCATGTTTTTTTGCTTTTTCAATTTTTTAATTAACTCTTCTTTTGTGTACGTAGAAAATTGTGATGCCATTTTAAATTTTATTTAAAAATACAAAATCCACGTATAATAACGTGGATTTTATCTTGTTTCTTGATTTTAAAAAATCTTATCTCAGTTTATCTTAACAGTGCTCATCATAAGCAGCAGCAAGATTCTGAGCAATCATTTGTGCAGATCTACCTTCTATATGATGACGCTCTAACATATGAACTAAATTTCCATCTTTAAACAATGCCATTGCTGGAGATGAAGGAGGAAAAGGAATCATAAATTCACGTGCTTTTTGTGTAGATTCTTTTTCTACACCTGCAAAAACAGTAGTTAAATTATCTGGAGTTTTTTCTGCCCCTAAAGAAGCTATTGCTCCTGGTCTTGCTGTTCCTGCAGCACAACCACAAACTGAATTTACAACCACTAAAGTTGTACCTTTTTTAGCCATAGCTACTTCTACATCTTCACTTGTATATAATGCTTCAAAACCAGCGTCAATTAATTGATCACGCATTGGTTTTACTAATTCTTCTGGATACATAATAATCTATTATTTTAGAGTGCAAATATAACTATAAAAATAGAAAATTCAATTTAATGATAAACACTTGTATTGATAGATATATCAATAAAATTGATATTTTAAAAGAGAGTAAAAATGACCATGATTCCTTATATTTGGAGCTAAATTTATATTTTTTATGGGGAGTTTTACCAAATGGTTAGGAGCAGGTTTAGGGTTTACATTAGGTGGACCAATTGGTGCTGCTATTGGTTTTGCAATTGGTAGTTTTGTGGATGGTTTTGAGGCTGATCAATTTAAACAAGAACAAATAGATTATAATAAAGACAGACCTTCTAGAAACTCAAGATCAAATACACAATCTGGAGATTTTGAAATGAGTTTGTTGGTGTTGGCTTCTATAGTTATAAAATCTGATGGAAAAATAGATCAACGTGAGTTAAATTTTGTACGCTCTCAATTTTTGACAATGTATGGAAAAGAAAGAGCCAATAATGCTTTTAAACTCTTTAAAGGTATTGTAAAAAAAGAGATTTCTGCACGTCAAGTTTGCATTCAGATAAGAGAGCATATGTCTCATGCTTCACGTTTACAATTGTTACATTTTTTATTTGGAATTGCAAAAGCGGATGAGTTTGTATCAAAACAAGAAGTAGAAGAAATTAGAAAAATAGCAGGTTATTTATATATCAGTCAAAACGATTATGAGTCTATAAAAGCAATGTTTTATGATGCATCTGGTAATGCTTATAAAATTCTTGAAATTGATAAATCAGCCACAAATAATCAAGTAAAAGCTGCCTACAGAAAAATGGTAAAAAAATATCATCCAGATAAATTAAGAGATTTAGGTGAAGAGCATTTAAAAGGAGCAAAAGAAAAGTTTCAAAGTATACAAGATGCTTATGAGAATATTAAAAATGAAAGAGATTTCTAGTTTTACAGGCTTAAATATAACTTAGCTATTGAGAAAGATGCTTATAAATTTCAATTTTAAGAAAAGTTCTCTTATATTTATGTTTTAAATTAAACTTTTTAATTATGATGCCCCCCTCCACAATTCATAATTCGTTACTAAACGTTTTATATCCCCAATTTTTTAAAGAAACAATTTCAAATCAAAAAGCAATTCCTATTGTTTTAAAGGATTGGAGTCTTTATAAAAATTCAGATACTTTTTATTTTTTGAATTCAAATAGAAAATTCAATTAAGTTAATATCAATTTCTTTATTGATTCTATTTAATTGAGCTTTTTTTGACACCTAATTTGAATATTTTTTTTCAATTTAAAAATTGATAAGTTAAACTTCTTAAAAAATAAAAAAATGCATATAAACTTATATATAATTAATAAAACTATTAAAAAAGTAATACTTCTTTTAATAATTTTAAACCATAGTTTTTTAGAAGCAAAATCAAAAAACGAAATAAAATCAAAAACAATAGTTTTAGCTACTTTAGTAGCTAATAATGATGACTTTTCATCCAACATCGTTAATGGTATAATTGGTGGTATCTCTGGAAATGTTTTAGCTAATGATACCTCAGATGGAGTAATAGCAACTTCTACTTCAGTTATAACTTCAATAGTTTCTGATGGTACTTTAGCAGGTGTTACAATTTCTGCAAATGGAGACGTAAATATACCAGCAGGAACACCATCAAGAATTTTTACAGTTATCTATCAAATTTGCGAAAACGGAGATGATACTAATTGTACAAGTGCACAAATTATAATAAATGTAGATGCAGATAGTGATGGAGATAGAGTTTTAGATTCTGTAGATCTATGTAATAATTTTGATGATAATTTAGATAATGATAATGATGGTATTCCTGATAATTGTGACCCAGATGATGATAATGATGGTATACCTGATCTAAACGAAGGTTGTACAGCTAACATAACAAACACTTATCAAAAAATTTATTTTGCAGATGGTACAATTGATACAACAGATCCTGTTGGTACAGATGTAAACCTTGTTTATTCGACTACAACAAATTATGTTGCTACAATTGGAGGAGACTCAGCACCAGATAATTTAATGTTTTTAAATGGTTTTGACCCTATTGAACGTCAAGCTAAAATGGTATTTAATGTTACAAACCCTTATGTATTAACTGCAGGCGAATTTATTACTCTTAAATTTTATTTATTTAATAATAGAAGAGATTCTTCTGGGGAATACGATTTGCCAATTAGATCTATAATAAATACCATTTCTGCTGGAACCTTTTCTTTAGATAAAACGTTATCTATTGAACAAACAACAGATTTAGATGCAGGAAAATGGATACTGGTAGAATATGTAATTCCAACTCCAGGTATATCAGGTACAGAAATAAATATAAATAATATTACTATTGAAATAGAAGTAAATTCAGATGGCTTATATCCAGTTTTTAATGAATCAGATTCAGAAGTTATGGGTGTTATTCCCTTAGAATTATTTACAGATGCTGCTGGCGAAGATTGTTCTGCAAGTCCAGATTGTGATGCTGATAATATTCCAAATTATCAAGACAATTCATCTTGTGATGTTATTATAAATCCAAATCCGTTTTCAGATCTGATTCCAAATACCTTTACTCCAAATGGAGATGGTGTTAATGATACTTTTGAAATTCCTGCGCTTTTACAATATCTCGATTTTAAGTTAGAAATTTTTAACAGATGGGGTAATAAGGTTTATGATTACAGTAATAATGGAAATGCAAGTCCAACTTGGTGGGATGGGTATTCTGATGGAAGACTCACACTCAATGAAAGCAAACCTTTACCAATTGCTACGTATTATTATATCATTGATTTTAATGACGGATTAACAGCACCAAAACAAGGTTGGGTATATTTAAATAGATAACAATAATGCAATATAAATGAAAACATTCACACTAATCATTGCAGCTTTGTTATTCACAATTTCTGCAAAATCGCAACAAAACCCACAATATACGCAGTATGTATATAATATGAATATTATAAACCCTGCTTATGCTGGTTCTAAAGAGGCTTTAAGTTTAAACTTTTTAGCAAGAACACAATGGGTTGGTATAGATGGAGCTCCACAAACGCTAACATTTGGAGCGCATTCACCTTTAGGTAAAAATTTAGGATTGGGTTTATCAGTTATTGTTGATGAAATAGGTCCTGTTAAAGAACAAAATATTTATGCTGATATTTCTTATACTTTAAATTTGAATAATAATGCAAAATTAGCCTTTGGTTTAAAGGCGGGAGTTACAGCTTTTAATCTTTGTTTAGATTGTTTAATCTCAGTAGATACAGAAACACAAGATTTTTTAGATAGGGTTGCCAATAAAACTTTACCAAATATTGGTGCAGGACTTTTTTACTATACCAATCAGTTTTATTTAGGATTTGCAATGCCTAACCTTTTGGAAACCTTTCATTTTGAAAAAACAGCAAATCAAATTACAAATGGTTCAGAAAAAACACATTTTTTCTTAAATTCGGGCTATGTATTTGATGTTTCTAGAGATGTAAAATTAAAACCTTCTATGATGGTAAAAGCAACACAAGGAACACCTTTATCAATAGACTTTTCAGGGAATGTTTTGGTTTATGAAAAGCTAGAATTTGGTTTGTCTTATAGACTAACAGAATCTGTTTCAGCTCTTATAAATGTTAAGGCTAGAAAGAATTTAAGAATTGGTTATGCTTACGATCACACAATTACAAGTTTGGGTGATTTTAATTCTGGAAGTCACGAAATTTTCTTGTTATATGATTTCGTACCAGAAAAAAATAAAATAAGGTCTCCAAGGTTTTTTTAATCTAAAAAATCATCATTATGAAAAAAATATTTCACATCACAATATTGTTTCTATTTAGTTTTACTATGCTATTAGGGCAAACTAATGAAACCAAATTGGCAGATAGCTATTACAATAATTTATCTTATGTAAATGCAATTCAAGAATACAAAAAACTGTCTGATAATAACCCTACTGCTTATGTTTTAAAAAAATTAGGAGATAGCTATTATGCAAGTTTAAGAATGAAAGAAGCAGCTGTTACCTATGCAAAACTGTTTACCCTTCACAACATAAAAGAAAAAGATTACATATTTAAATACGCACAATCTTTAAAAAGTATAGGTAGGTTTGAGGAAGCACTTTATTGGATGGAAAAATACCAAAAAGGGAAACCAGAAACCTCAAATAATCCTAATTTTACTAGTGAAACTCCAAGAATAGAAACATCAACTTTTGAAGAACCAATTCCCACTAAAGTTGAGAAAAAAAAAGAAAGTTTATCTAAAACCAGTACATCTAAATTTATATTAGAAAATTTGTATAATATCAACACTCCTTTTTCAGATTTTGGAGTTACAGTTTATCAAAATACAATATTGTTTTCATCGCCAAGAAAATTAAGAGCAATTTCTACGGATGTTAAAGAAGGTAAAAGTGGTAATTATTTAGATATTTATCAAGTAAAAGAAAGTGAGATTAAGATAAAGGGCAGTAAAAAACGATTTTCTAATAGCGTGAATGCAAAATTTCACGAATCCTCTATTTCTTTTTCTCCAGATTATAATGTAATGTATTTTACGAGAAATAATTTTAATTATGGAGATTATAAAGTAGATGGTAGAGGTTACATCAACCTTAAAATTTACAAATCAGAATTTATAAATAACAGTTGGCAAAATATTAAAGAACTTCCTTTTTGTAGTGATAACTATTCTGTAGGACATCCAACAGTAAGTAAAGATGGGAAACTTTTGTATTTTGTATCTGATATGCCTGGAAGTTTAGGGGCAACAGACCTTTTTGTAGTAGATATAAATGCTAATGGAAGTTTTGGTAAACCTAGAAACTTAGGAAATAGGATTAATACAAGAGGTAGAGAAATGTTTCCTTTTATTGCAGATGACAATACCCTATATTTTTCTTCAGATGGTCATAAAGGAAATGGTGGTTTAGATATTTTTGAGAGCAAAATGATCAATCAAGAGTTTCAACAGCCAGAAAATTTAGAAGAACCATTTAATTCAAGTTCAGATGATTTTGCCTTTTCAATTAACCCACAAAAGAGCATAGGTTATTTATCATCAAACAGAAAAGGAGGTAAAGGAGATGACGATATTTATCGATTTGAAAGAGAAAATATAGAACCAGAAAATTGTGATCAAATTGTTTCTGGTACTGTTAGAAATTTAAAGTTTCAGAAGTATTTACCCTTCGCAAAATTGGTGGTAGTAGATGATGAAAATAATATTATAAAAAATACAACAGCAGACGAATTTGGTCGATATTCTTTTCAATTTCCTTGTAATCAAAATTATAGAATAACAGGTTCTAAAGAGTATTATAAGCCAGCTACTAAAACTTTTAAAACGGATAAATCACTTACAGTAGATTTAGATTTAGAAATCATAGACGATTTTGTATACAATAAAGCGAAAGAAATCATCATCAAGATAAATGATATTTATTTCGATTATGATAAATGGAATATTAGACCAGATGCAGCAAGAGAATTGGATCATATTATAGCAGTAATGAATAAATATCCAAAACTAAAAGTTACGTCTACATCACATACAGATGCAAGAGGTACAAAGTATTATAACGAATCTTTGTCCCAAAAAAGAGCAGACGCTACTGTAGATTATATTATTTATGGAGGAATAAGTCCTGATAGAATTTCAGGAAAAGGTTATGGAGAATCTAGATTAACCAATAAATGTGTTGATGATGATTTCCATTTTAATAGAGTCTACTGTACAGAAAAACAACATCAAGCCAATAGAAGAACAGCATTTGTTATTGTGAATATAGATGAAGTAAAAGCAGCAGCAAAATACAGATAATTGCATTCTTAATCTTTTAAATGTATCATATAAGAATTGAAACTACTTTTTATATGGCTAAAATCAAGAAAATCCTTAAATTCGCATCCTTATCAGAAAAGAGATAAAATGAAAGCGAAATTTCCTGAATATAAAGGACTTGACTTACCAAAAGTTGCAGAAGAAATTCTAAATTATTGGCAAGAAAATAACATATTTGAAAAGAGTGTAACTTCTAGAGAAGGTGCTAAACCTTACGTGTTTTTTGAAGGACCACCTTCTGCAAACGGACTTCCAGGAGTTCATCACGTTTTAGCAAGAGCTATTAAAGATATTTTTCCAAGATATAAAACCATGAAAGGATACCAAGTAAAGCGAAAAGCTGGTTGGGATACTCATGGATTACCAATAGAATTAGGTGTTGAGAAAGAACTAGGAATTACCAAAGAAGATATTGGTAAAACAATCTCTGTAGAAGATTACAATGCAGCTTGTAGAAAAGCTGTAATGCGTTATACAGATATTTGGAACGATTTAACCCAAAAAATGGGGTATTGGGTAGATATGGATGATCCATACATTACCTACGAACCAAAATATATGGAGTCTGTTTGGTGGTTGCTAAAACAGATTTATAATAAAGAATTGATTTATAAAGGCTATACCATTCAGCCATATTCACCAAAGGCTGGTACAGGTTTAAGTTCGCACGAATTAAATCAACCAGGAACCTATCAAGATGTAACAGATACCACAATTGTTGCACAATTTAAGGCTGTTGGAAGCACATTACCTGATTTTTTAAAGAAATACGACCACTTAAACTTTATAGCTTGGACAACGACTCCTTGGACATTGCCAAGTAATACAGCATTAACTGTTGGACCAAAAATAGATTATGTTGTTGTAGCAACTTATAATCAATATACTTTTGAACCAATTCATGTTATTTTGGCTAAGAATTTAGTTGGAAAGCAATTTGGTGGAAAAAACAATGTATTAACTGAATCTGTAGATGAATTAAGCGCTTATAATAAAGGCGATAAAAAAATACCATATTTAATTGCAGCAGAATGTAAAGGAACAGATTTAGTTGGGATAAAATACAAGCAATTACTAGATTACGTATTGCCAAATGATAATCCACAAGATGCTTTTAGAGTCATTGCAGGTGATTTTGTTACTACAGAAGATGGTACAGGAATTGTACACACAGCACCAACTTTTGGGGCAGACGATGCATTGGTTGCTAAACAAGCAAGTCCAGAAATTCCACCAATGTTAGTTAAAGATGAAAACGATAATTTAGTTCCTCTTGTTGATTTACAGGGTAAATTTAGACCAGAAGTAACTGAGTTTGCTGGCAAGTATGTAAAAAACGAATATTATGCTGATGGTGAAGCTCCAGACAAATCTGTAGATGTAGAAATTGCCATCAAATTAAAAATAGAAAATAAGGCTTTTAAAGTTGAAAAATACAAACACAGTTATCCAAATTGTTGGAGAACAGATAAGCCAATTTTATATTATCCATTAGATTCTTGGTTCATCAAAGTAACAGATGTAAAAGACAGAATGCATTCTTTAAACAAAACCATCAACTGGAAACCAGAATCTACAGGAACAGGACGTTTTGGAAACTGGTTAGCAAATGCAAACGATTGGAACTTATCACGTTCTCGTTATTGGGGAATTCCTCTACCAATTTGGAGAACAGAAGATGGTAAAGAACAAATTTGTATTGGTTCAGTTAAAGAATTAAAAAGTGAAATGGCAAAAGCTGTTGAAGCTGGTGTTTTAGAAGCAGATATTTTTGCTGATTTCGAAGTTGATAACAATTCTGAAGAAAACTATGCAAAAATAGATTTACATAAAAATATTGTAGATCAAATTACGTTGGTTTCTGCTACAGGACAACCCATGAAACGTGAAAGCGATTTAATTGATGTTTGGTTCGATTCTGGTTCTATGCCTTATGCACAATGGCATTACCCATTTGAAAACAAAAATAAAGTTGATGGAAATGAATCTTTCCCAGCAGATTTTATTGCAGAAGGAGTAGACCAAACTCGTGGTTGGTTTTATACTTTACACGCAATTGCAACTATGGTTTTTGATTCTGTAGCGTATAAAAATGTAGTTTCTAACGGTTTGGTTTTAGACAAAAACGGACATAAAATGTCTAAACGTTTAGGAAATGCAGTAGATCCATTTACAACTTTATCAAAATATGGAGCAGATGCCACAAGATGGTATATGATTTCTAACGCAAATCCTTGGGACAACTTAAAATTTGATTTAGAAGGAATTGAAGAGGTAAAACGTAAGTTTTTCGGAACATTATACAATACGTATTCATTCTTTAGTTTATATACAAATATTGATGGTTTTGCTTATAATGAAGCAGATATCCCTCAAAATGAAAGACCAGAATTAGACAGATGGATTTTATCAGAATTACACACTTTAATTAATAAAGTTGATAAATTTTATGCAGATTATGAGCCTACAAGAGCTGCAAGAGCGATCTCAGATTTTACAGGTGAGTATTTAAGTAACTGGTATGTACGTTTAAGTAGAAGACGTTTCTGGAAAGGAACTTACGAAACTGATAAAATTTCTGCATACCAAACTTTGTATACCTGTATGGTTACTATTGCAAAATTGGCATCTCCAATTGCGCCATTTTTTATGGACAGGTTATATCAAGATTTAAACTCTGTAACTGGTAAAGAAACATCAGAAAGTATTCATTTATCTAAATTTCCAAAGTTTAATGAATCTTTTGTTGATAAGAGTTTAGAGCGTAAAATGGAAAATGCTCAAATTATATCATCGTTAGTATTATCACTTAGAGCTAAAGAAAAGATAAAAGTGCGTCAACCCTTGCAAAAAATAATGATTCCAGTTGATAATGCTCAACAAAAGGAAGAAATTTTAGCAGTTGCAAACTTAATTAAACACGAAGTAAATATTAAGGAAATTCAATTAATGGAAGATGCTTCAGACATCTTAATTAAACAAATTAAGCCTAATTTTAAAGCATTAGGTCCAAAATTTGGAAAAGAGATGCGTTTTATTGCAGCAGCAGTAAAAGAATTCAACCAAGAAGATATTAACAAAATTGAAAAAGATAAAAACATTTCTCTTGACATTAATGGAAAAAATATTATTTTAGGGCTTGAAGATGTAGAGGTATCATCAAAAGACATAGAGGGTTGGTTAGTAGCAAATGAAGGCGCATTAACAGTGGCTTTAGATGTAACTATTACTGAAGATTTACGTAAAGAAGGAGTTGCTAGAGAGCTAGTAAATAGAATTCAAAATGCACGTAAAGATTCAGGTTTAGAAGTTACTGATAAGATTAAGTTAACCGTTTTAAATTTTGAGAATCTACAACAATCTATCACTGATAATAAAGATTACATTATGAGTGAAACATTAACTAAAGAATTAGTTTTTGTGGATGAATTAAATAATGGTACAGAAATTGAATTTGATACCATTAAAAGTAAAATATTAATCGAAAAAGTTTAAAAAATGTCAGACGTTAAAGTAAAATATACTGAAGAGGATTTACAAGAATTCAAAGAAATTATAAATAAGAAAATTGCAAGAGCAGAATCTGATTTGGCTGCATTAAAAGATGCATATAAGAATGATTCTAGCAATGGTACAGATGATACTTTGTCGTCTTTTAAATCTTTTGACGAAGGTTCTGAAGTAATGAACAAAGAAAAGAATGTACAATTAGCAATTAGACAAGAAAAGTTTATCAGAGACTTAAAAAACGCCTTGTTACGTATAGAAAACAAAACGTATGGTGTTTGTAGAGTTACTGGTAAATTAATTCAAAAAGAACGTTTAAGACTTGTACCTCATGCAACTTTAAGTATAGAAGCAAAGCGTAAGCAATAATTTTTTAATTGAAATTTTAGACAAGCTTCTTTATTAAGAAGCTTTTTTTATGAAAAAAAACTTCTTAATATTATTTTTATTTGTTGTTTCTATAAATTTCTCACAAAAGAAAATTAGTAAAAAGTTCAAAACAACTGCTTCAGAAATATACATTTATACTACAGGATTAGATGATATTGTGCTTGAAAACTCAAATTCTAAATTTATAGAAGTGTTTCTATATGCAGAAAACTATGACAGTCAGTTGATTAAAATAGAAAATAATAACAATGAAGCTAACATTAAGTTTGCTTTTGAAGGAGCAGAAACTAGAGAGGTTATTTTTAGAAAATATATTACCAAAAGATTACAAAGAGCTAATGCTATTGTAAAAATTCCAAAAGGAAAAAAAGTGTTTGTTTTTGGTGAAAACGTAGATATCGAATCAAAAAGTGTAAAAAATGATTTGGCTATTTTTATCGATAATGGAATAGTAAAACTCAATAAAATTAAAGCAAAAACTACATTAAAATTGTATTCTGGAAATGTATATGCAAAAGTAAACAAAGTAAATTTAGAGATAAAATCGAATGATGGAAAAATTATGGTAAACGATAATTATTATCAAAAAATACACTCGCATAAACTTTTAGAAAATAAAAATGGCTTGAATATTAAGACTATAAAAGCTAATATTTTCTTAACAAGTAAATAAACACAATAATATTGCTATTTTTGTGACTTCAAATTTAAAAAAATGTCAAAAAAGACTATTGCAATTCTTACCATTTTAATCGCAATTATTTTAGATCAAGTAATTAAAATTTACGTTAAAACCAGTTATGCTTTAGGTGATGGTTTTGAGGTTTTTAGTTGGTTTAAAATCCATTTTGTAGAAAATAATGGAATGGCAATGGGTTTTGAATTTGGAGGTAGAGCAGGTAAATTATTTCTAACACTTTTTAGAATTGTTGCTTGTGGAGCCATTATCTATTGGTTAGCAGGTAATATAAAACGCAAAGTACACAATGCTGTTATTATTGGTATTGCACTTATTTTTTCTGGTGCAGTTGGTAATATTATAGACTCTATTTTTTACGGAGTTATTTTTGATTCTTCAGAGCATAAAGTAGCCACTCTTTTTGCTGATGAACCTTATGGAGAATTATTTTATGGTAAAGTTGTAGATATGTTTTACTTTCCTATTTGGCAAGGAAATTTACCTGAATGGATTCCTTTTGTGGGTGGAGATTTGTTTACTTTTTTCCAATATATTTTCAATCCTGCAGATTCTTACATCACTATTGGTGTAGTATTACTTTTTATATTTAGCAAACAAGCTTTTCCTAAAGAAGAGCAGAAAGTAGAAGAAGTTCCAGCTTCTGAAAGCTAAGGGACTTTATTTAAAGATTAATTTTTTTCACTAACTTTCTAAAGTCTATTCTCTAACGTCTAAAGTCTGAAAAAAATGCGTATTTCAAGATATATTCTCGTTTTTCTAGTTGGTTTTTTTATTGCCAAATTTTGGTATCAAAAAGAAGACAATCATCAAACTAAAGAAGAAATAAAAGTGGTGGTAAACTCCATTAAAAATATGAGTAAACTTGTAGTTTCTAACGCTAGTTTCTCTGAAGTTTATAATTTTAAAGATTCCAAAAAATATTTTTACGACTATTTATCTTTTGATAAAGAAGCCATAATAACCGTAAATGCTGATGTTGAGGTAGGTTATGATTTATCAAAACTAGATATTCAAATTGATTCTTTATCCAAGAAAATTTATATCAATAAAATTCCAAGTGAAGAAGTAACCATTGCACCTGATGTAAAATATTTCGATTTAAAACAAAGTCAGTTTAATGCTTTTTCTAAAGAGGATTTGAATAAAATCAACGAAAAAAGTGTTGAGAAAATTAAACAAACTGTCGAACTCACTAACTTAAAAAAGGAAGCGAAAACTCGTCTTTTCGAAGAAATTTCTAAGGTTTATCAATTATCGGCTATTTATGGTTGGGAGGTTGTAGACCATACCAATTCTAATTTTTTAACAGAATTTGATGAGGTAATAGACTAAGTTTATCAGTCAAAATAAGTACTTTTGGGTATGCCTACATCTTTAGAATTGCAACTAAAAACCTTACCAAATTCACCTGGAGTTTATCAATATTTTGATAAAGAAGATGTAATTATTTACGTTGGTAAAGCAAAAAACTTAAAAAAAAGAGTTGCTTCTTATTTTACCAAAAATCACGAAAATGGTAAAACTCGGGTTTTAGTAAAAAAAATTGTTCGCATAAAGCATATTGTTGTTAATACAGAAACAGATGCGCTTTTACTAGAAAACAATCTCATAAAAAAGTACAAACCACGTTACAACGTACTTTTAAAAGACGATAAAAGCTATCCTTGGTTGTGTATTAAAAAAGAGCGTTTTCCAAGAATTTTTATGACGAGAAGAGTCATAAAAGATGGCTCTGAATATTATGGACCATATACTTCTGTAAAAACTGTAAGAGTACTTTTAGATTTAATAAAAGAATTGTACCCATTGCGTACTTGTAAATACGATTTAAGTCAGCAAAATATAAATGAAGGTAAATATAAAGTCTGTTTAGAATATCATTTAAAAAACTGTAAAGGTGCTTGTGAAGCTTTAGAAACTGAGACAAGTTATAATAGTTCAATCAAAGAAATTAGAAATATCATTAAAGGAAATTTTAAAGAAAGTTTAGAGAAATTCAATGAAATGATGATGACTTTTGCTGAGAATATGGAGTTTGAAGAAGCGCAAAAAATTAAAGAAAAACTAGATTTATTAAGTAATTATCAATCTAAAAGTACCATTATAAATCCATCTATTAATAATGTAGATGTGTTTTCAATTATTTCTGATGAAACGCATGGTTATGCAAATTTTTTAAAGATTTCAAACGGTTCTATTATTCAATCGCACACAACTGAAATTAAGAAAAAGTTAGATGAAACTGATAAAGAATTATTAGAACTTTTTATTGTAGAAATTAGGCAACGTTTCGACTCTCAATCACCAGAAATTTACGTGCCTTTTAAAGTTGATTTGGGAGAAAATATAAAAGTTACCATTCCTAAATTAGGTGATAAAAAACGGATTGTTGAGCTTTCAGAGAGAAATGCAAAGTATTACAGAATGGAACAATTTAAACAGATTAAAATTGTAGATCCAGATAGACACGTAAAACGAATAATGGCGCAAATGAAAAAAGATTTGCGTCTGCATGAAGAACCAAGACATATAGAATGTTTTGATAACTCTAATATACAAGGTACAAATCCTGTTGCTGCTTGTGTGGTTTTTAGAGATGGTAAACCAAGCAAAAAAGAATACAGACATTATAACATAAAAACTGTTGTTGGCCCAGATGATTTTGCTTCTATGGAAGAAGTTGTTTATAGAAGGTATAAACGTTTGTTAGAAGAAGAGCAGCCACTACCACAACTAATTATTGTTGATGGTGGAAAAGGGCAATTATCATCAGCATTAAAAAGTTTAGATATTTTAGGTTTGCGAGGTAAAATTGCGATTATCGGAATTGCAAAACGTTTGGAAGAAATCTATTATCCAGATGATCCAATCCCTTTGTATTTAGATAAAAAATCAGAAACTTTAAAAATTACACAGTATTTAAGAAACGAGGCACACAGATTTGGAATTACATTTCATAGAAACAAACGTAGTAAAAGTGCTATTCAATCAGAATTAGAACAAATTCCTGATGTTGGTAAACAAACTATTACAACTTTATTACGTAAATTTAAGTCAGCAAAACGTGTTAAAGAAGCTTCTTTTTTAGAATTAAAAGAAGTAATTGGTAATGCTAGAGCTCTAAAAGTGCATCAATATTATCATCCTAAAAAAGAAAATGAAGCTTAAACTATTCCTTTTAATCCTATTAATTCCAACAATTGTTTTTGCCCAACAGGAACAACCAAAAGTTGGTTTGGTTTTAAGTGGAGGAGGAGCTAAGGGTTTTGCTCATGTAGCTATTTTAAAAGAAATAGACAAAGCAGGTATTCAGTTAGATTATATCAGTGGTACAAGTATGGGAGCTATAGTAGCTGGTATGTATGCTATTGGTTATACAGGTATTCAAATTGAAGAAATTGTTAAAAACACAGATTTTGTAAATGTTTTAAGAGATCGACTACCAAGAAGTACTTCTACTTTTTTTGAAAAGGAATATGGAGAAAAAACAAAAATAACTTTACCAGCAACTAATGGTAAAGTAGGATTACCAAAAGGCATTTCTAGAGGGCAAAATGTATTGAATTTACTTTTTGAATTAGTAGATGACAAAGAAGATATACATGATTTTTCTAAATTACCTATTCCCTTTTTTTGTATTGCTACTGATGTAGAAACTGGAAAAGGTGTGCTTTTAGAAAAAGGATCATTAGGATTAGCTTTAAGAGCAAGTAGTTCTTTTCCAACATTATTAAATCCTGTAATTATTAATGATAAATTATTAGTAGATGGAGGAATTGCCAATAATTTTCCAGTTGGTATAATGAAATCTAAAGGTATGGATATTGTTATAGGTGTTGATGTAGAAGGTAGATTATTTGAAAGGAAAAAATTAACATCAGCAATTGCTATTTTAAACCAGATTGTAAGCTATCAGATGTATCATAAAACCGAAGAAGAAAAGAAAAAACTAGATGTTTATATTCATCCTGATATTTTTGAATTTAATGTTGTAGATTTTGATAAAAAAGAAAAAATTATAGAAAAAGGAGATTTAGAGGCAAAAAAATATCGTAAAGTTTTTGAAGAAATTGCCTTAAAACAAAAGGTTAAAAAGGATAAAAAACCTATAGAAATTAATAAAACTAAAAGATATATTTCAAAAATCGACTTAAAAGGTTCTCATTATTATACAAGAGCTTTTGTTTTAGGGAAATTAAATATTAAAGTAGGGGATAGTATTTCTAGGTATGAAATATCAAAAAAAATAAACTTATTATCTGCAACTAAAAATTATAATAGAATTGATTATAAATTAAAAAAACAAGATGATGAATCTTATCAATTAAATTTTGATTTAAAAGAATCTAATGATAATGCTACCTTAAGTTTAGGAGCGCATTACGATTTTTTGTACAAATCTGGAGTACTCGTAAATTATAGTCAAAAACATTTATTAAGAAAAAATGATTTATTCTCTTTAGATGCTATTCTTGGAGATAATTTAAGGTATAATTTCAACTATTTTGTAGATAATGGTTTTTATGTGAGTTATGGTTTTAGGTCTAGATACAACCATTTTAGATCAAGTTCAAAATTTAATCCTGTATTATCGCAATTTCCAACTTTAAATAATATAGATTTAAAATATACAGATTTTACCAACCAAATTTATGTACAAACAACTTTTGATCGAAAATTTGCTTTAGGTTTAGGTATAGAACACAAACATTTAAAAGCAAGTACTGAAACAATAACAAATAATGGTAATGAAACTGTTATTGATAATAGCGAATATTTTAGTGCTTATGGATATTTGAAATTGGATACATATGATAAAAAATACTTTGTAACTAAAGGATATTTTGCAGACTTAAATTTTAAGTGGTATTTAAAATCTACAGATTTTAATAATAACTTTAATAGTTTTGCGCAAGCACAAGGTACTGTTGGATTTGCGACTACTTTTTTTGATAAACTTACTTTTCATAATACTAATGAAGCAGGTTTTACCCTCAATAAATCATCATCAGATATTTTTGATTTTCATTTAGGAGGATATAATCAAAACTATATCAACACTTTTGTTTCTTTATATGGTTATGATTTTGCAGAATTGTCTAACAAATCATTTGTAAAATCAGAATTTCTTTTGAGATACGCTTTAGCAGAAAAGCATTATGCGAGTTTTATTGCCAATTATGCACGTTTAGATGGTAATGTTTTTAAAGATATAGATCTTTTTAAGGATGTTAAATCTGGCTATGCACTGGGTTATAGTTACAATAGTATTATTGGTCCTATAGAAATAAAGTACAGTTGGTCTCCAGACAATAATCAAAATTATTGGTTGTTTAACCTTGGGTTTTGGTTTTAAAAAACAAAAAAAAACCATAAAAGTTAATTTATGGTTTTTATTAAGATAAATGAAACTCTATTTAGTTTCTTCTGTATTACTTATAGTTGCAGGTTCAATAGAGCTATCGAAAGAATTATGATATTCTTCTAAAAGGTTCATAGTTGCATCAACCAAATCTTTAGTTTCTAAAAGAATACTAAAGTGTAATGTTGTGTTTTTTGGACTTGATTCTTCAGAACGAGTACGTTCAATTTGTTTTTCAATTTTATTGTTTAATAAGTCAAAAACACCTTTCTTTTCATTTAAAATAGCACCAATTTTTTCAAAAGATTCAGATTTAAATGCTTTTTCTATATCACTAAATAAATTTTCTAATTTATCATCAATATCCTTAAGTTCTTTAACTTGACCAGATTTTAACTTCTTATGATTGTTATTAATATGCTTGTAACTTATCTTAGAAATGTACTCTAAAGATTGAGACATGTCTTGTAAATGACCAAGAATATTAATATAAAAACCACTTGCTTCTAAGCTTGATGCATCAAGGTTTTTAATGAAATAAGTAATATTATCCCTTAAATCATCAATTTCATCAGTTAACTTAACAACTTGAGTTTTACTCTTTTTGAGTAAAGATATATCTTGTTGAGCTAAACCTTCAATTGCGTTAGAATATATCCTATTTGTACGTTTTACAACTTTAGAAATGTTGTTAGCACTTTCGTGTATTACACCTTGTACAGAACTACTTTCAGCTTCACTTAAGCTATCTTCGTCTTCAGTTTTATTCGATTTTATTTTATGCGATTTATAGTTTCTATACAATAAAAGAGCAGTTAATAAAAGTAAAATAGGAATGATTACACTAGGGTTAAAGTTTATTAAAAATACTACAACACCTGCAGCTATAAATGCTCCAATTGCGGTACCAAACCAACCACCAATTACATTTAGTACACCAGCAACTCTGTAAACAGCACTTTCTCTTCCCCAGGCTCTATCCGCTAAGGAAGTACCCATTGCTACCATAAAAGTTACATATGTTGTAGATAATGGTAATTTCATTGATGTTGCAATTGCAATTAACACACCAGCAACCATTAAGTTTACGGAAGCACGAATCATATCAAATGCAGGAGCCTCTATACTTTGAGATTTTGTCATAGTATAGTTTGGTTTTTCAAAACTTTTTTCAACTTTATCTGATATTGAAGAAGGTATAATTGCAGAGAAGTAAGTAGATAAATGAGATGTACCTTTTACAATTGCTCTTGAAATTAAATTTGGTTCAAATTTTTCATGAGTTTCTCCTTGACGAGAAAGGCTAATTTCTGTTTCTGCAACTGTTTTTGCTTTTTTAGAAAACCATAGAGTAAGTACCATAATTGTACCAGCAATAAATAGTAAAAAAGGTTCAGCAGGTACTTTTTTCTCTAGTACAGCCATAGACATAGTGGTGTCCATTCCACCAGTAACCCAAGCTTCATAAGAATGATAAGCTGCCATTGGTACACCAATAAAATTCACTAAATCATTTCCGGAGAAAGCTAATGCCAATCCAAAAGTTCCAATTGCTATAACAACTAATAAGACTGTTTTTTTTGTAAGTTTTTCAAAAATAAAAGAAAATAATGTCCAGAACACAAAACTTCCAATTATAATAAATATTTCATTTCCTTCTAATACGCTTTTTAAATCTTTATAGTAAGGAGTTCCTTTTAATCCTTTAAGAAAGATAAAATAAGTAATTGCTGTTAAAGCTACTCCTCCAAAAATAATTCCGAAGTTTTTTATTTTTTTCTCATAATTAAAAGAGAATATAAGTCTAGAAACCCATTGAACAAATGCACCAACTGAGAAAGCAATTAATACAGAAAGTAATATTCCAGTTATAATTTCAATTGCTTTTGCTGTATTTATATAATTTGCTAAATCCGAAAAAGTTTCAGAATCTGAATGACTAATTTTTATTAAAGACATTACAACAGCTGCTCCTAATAAGTTAAATACAATTGAAACTGTTGTTGATGTAGGAAGACCTAGTGTATTAAAAAAATCTAATAACAAAATGTCGGTAATCATTACAGCCATAAAAATTAGCATAATTTCTCCGAACTCAAATTGAGCAGGAACAAAAATACCTTTTCTAGCAACTTCCATCATTCCACTAGAGAAAACAGCACCAATAAAAATACCTAAACTGGCAACTATCATAATAGTTCTTAAAGACAGCGCTTTAGATCCAATTGCAGAATTTAAAAAGTTAATAGCATCGTTACTAACTCCTACAATAATATCCGCTACAGCTAGCACTGTAATGGCAATTAACATAAGTAAATAAATATTATCCATAATTTTATTATAAATTTAGTTTTGCAAATTTACAACCATAAAAAGTTGCGAATGTTACGTTTGTGTTATTTTAATATTTATTAAAAATGAATATCTACTTGAAATCTATATAACAATTGATTTGTTTTAAAACCAATATCTGTATAGCTCAAATCTGTTTGTACTTTTAATTTATGACCAGCAATATATTTAGATAAACCTAATGTATATTGATTTTCTGCTCCTTTGCCTGTAATGTTTTTATCTAAAGAAATATTTGTATAACGTGCAGAAAGTTCTACTGTTTTAGAAAGTAAATAACCTGATTGTAAATTTAAACCATTACCTACTTGAACCTCATCTCCTGTTAAAGAACCGTCAGAATTTTTTGCAAATGGATCTGCAGCATCTCTACTAGCATATTCTGCCATAAAAGAGAAACCTTTGTGTTTATACATGGCATCTATATATAATGTAGAAATATTAGTTTGATAAAATTCAGCACTACTACCTTCTGAAGTACCATCTATATACATATAAGACCCTTGATTACTTCTTGTTTTAGAGGCATTATTATTTAAATCATAATTAAAAGCTAAAGATAATTTTGGTTTTGGTTCAAATTTCAAATCACTTCCTTTATAATCACCTTTTCCAGAAAAATCACCAAAAGGGAATAATTCTATTCTTGCAGTATATTGATGACCACCAACATTTCCTCTAGTAATGTTTCTACCTTCACCTTGTGCAATTGAATAAATTTGTTTTACTAAAAAAGTGTCTGATAATTTAAATTTATGTCTTAGTTGTACTCCTATATCTCTATCAATAGTAAATCTACTATTTAATAAAGAACGATCTACCATTTGTAAATCTCCAGAAGAAATTACACGTTCTCTGTTTCCAGGTAGTTTTGTTTGACCAAACCAAACAACCCAATTTCCGGAAAAATTCCATTTTAAAACTGCATCTAAAATATGCCTAGGAGCGTTGTGTGTAAAATAAGAATCTCCAGATTCATCTCTGTTAGATAAACCTAATTCTAGTTTATATTTTAATTTTGGAGAAAAAGCCCAACCATCAAATTTTAAACGAGATCTTCTTATTAGCATAGAAGCAGCTGGATTAGAAAGTCCATTGCTGGCATCCCAGCTAGAAGTTGCTAGGGTTTGGAATCTTAAACCAACTTTCATAGTCCAAGTACTGTCTTTTCCTACTAAATTAAAAAGACCTTTACCAAATTTAGGTGCGTTAGTTTCTTGTGCATTAATATTTAAAAAAGTACAAATGCAGATTAGAGTTACTACTTTTTGTAGTATAGATAATTTCATTATTATTAGTTTTTGTCGCTGCAAAGAACTAATAATAATGTTAATTTAATGTTAATATAACATTATTAAAATAAAAAAAGCTGCCTTGGTCTAAGGCAGCTGTCATTTAAATTAGTCGACAAAAACTAATAATTTCATAATGACTAAAATCTTAAAAAGATCCTTACAAAAATCGTGTTAAACCTTAAAGTTAATGTTTATTCAATTTTAAATAAATGTTAACTATTTTTTCAATTTAACTTTAAATTAATGTTTCAATAATGAAAGCATAATTTATAGCTAACATATACTTTACAAAACTAGCAGACTTTTGCACCAGTAAATAATATACTTAAAATGAAAAAATTTTTATTGATTACTTTGTTGGCTATCAGTCAGTTTATGAATGGACAAGACAAAGGAAAATTAACAGGTTTATTAACAGACAAAGAAGCTAATAATGAACCACTACCATTTGCCAATGTTGTTGTTAAAGGCACTACAATTGGTACAACAACAGATTTTGATGGAAATTATTCTTTACAAGTTCCAGCAGGAACTCATATAGTAGAGTTTAGTTTTTTAGGATATAAAAGTGTAAAGAAATCATTTACAATAGCAGCAGGAGAAACAGTTGTTGTTAATCAATTAATGTCTGCAGAAGAAGGAGTTGCTTTAGATGCTGTAGTTGTTAGAGCACCTAACAGTAAAGAAAAAGAATCAGCATTATTGTTACAACAAAAGAAAGCTACAGTTATTGTAGAAAGTATTGGAGCAGAAAGATTATCTAAAATCGGAGTTTCTAATGCTGCTGCTGCAACAACAAAAATTTCTGGAGTAACAAAGAGTGAAGGTTCAGGAGATATTTATATCAGAGGTTTAGGAGATAGATATTTATCTACAACTATGAATGGTTTACCTATTCCTTCTGATGATGTTGCTAATAAAAATATAGATTTGGGATTATTCTCTACCAATATGATTAATAACATTGGTATTTCTAAAACATATAGTACTAGTGGTTATTCTGATCAATCTTCTGGAACAGTAAATGTTATTTCTAAAAAGTATTCGAAAAAAGCTTTCTCTATTGGTTTAAGTGGAGGGTATAACACAGCTGTTTTAGGTTTAGGTTCAGATTTTAGAAGTTCTTTAAATTTAAATGATGTTACTTTTGGGTATCATAAAAAACCTTATTTACTTACAGATGCTATACAGTATCAAGGTTGGGATCCTATTAATGTAGATAATTCTACAAATTATAGTCTTTCTTTTAATGCAGCTTATAAATTTGATATTTTTGGTAAAGAACTTGCAATTTTTGCAACAGCTTCTCACAGTAAATCTTTTGAATATCAAGAAGGTGAATTTAGAACCTATCGTGCAAATATTTTAGACAATGCATTCCCTAATTTAGGATATGATCCTACAACAGCTTTAAATGATTCTCCTTCTGTAGAACAGTATATCACTAGAATTAATACTACAGGTTATATTAGAGGTGATGTAAAATTGAATGATAATCACAAAATTGGTTACAATACTTTATTTGTTAATACAGGAAAAGATAACTTGTACGAACAGGGTAGAAATGGTTTAGGATATGTTTTTGATCAACAACCACAAGAAAGAGGAGCATTTGTAAGAGATCAAAATTACAAGCAGACTATCATGTTTGTGAATCAACTTACAGGAGAACACAAACTTACAGAAAACAATAAATTATCTTGGGCTGGAGGTTACAATTTTGTATTAGCAGAAGAGCCAAATCGTGTAAGAAACGAAGCTATTATTCTAAATAATAACGAAGTAACCTATGCAGATGTATCTGATTTTTCTCAAAGAAAATCTTCTCAAAGAATTGAAGATAATGAATTTAATGCCTATGTATTAAATGAATATTCTTTTGGGGAAACAGAATCAGAATATGATGATAAACCAATGAAATTAAATGTTGGTTTAAACTTTAGAAATAAAGAAAGAGCATTTGTTTCTCAATTTATTGGAGTATCTACTCCAGGATTTACTCCAGGATTTGCAAATTCAGGTTTTTTAATTTCAAATGTAGACAACATTACATCTACTTTTTCAGACCTAGCAAATTATGCACAAGCTGCAAACCCAAAATTAAGAATTATAGAACAATTGCCAGATGCTTATACAGCAGATATGACAAATATGGCTGCTTTTGCAAATTTAGATTTTGGTTTAGATAGTAAGTTTTCAGGTAATTTAGGGTTAAGATTCGAAAGAAACGAAATTAATATAGCTTGGAATGTGAAAAACTACCAAGGGCCAAATGGACAAGCAAGAGTTGGAGCTTTGAGTAGAGAATACAATTCTATTTACCCAAGTTTAAATCTGAAATATCAATTAGATGATAGAAATTCAATACGTTTTGCATCAAGTTTTACGCAAACACTTCCAGAGTTTAAAGAGTTTGCTCCATTTCAATATGAAGAGCCAACAGGACGTGTTATACAAGGAAATCCAGATTTAGAAAGATCTAAGGTTATCAATTTAGATGCAAAATGGGAATTTTTTCCAAGTAGAGATGAGCTGATTTCTGGAACTGTGTTTTATAAAAACATTAAAGATCCAATCAACTTAGCTTTAACAAGAGGTTCTTCAGGAAACTTTGAGTTTAACAATACTGGAGAAAAAGCAACTGTATTTGGTATTGAAGTAGAAGGAAGATTAAATATTATTGAGAATGAAGATGAAAAAAGTCTTTTAAGCACAAACCTTAATGTTACTAAGATGTGGTTTAATCAAGATTTATATACACAATTTCAATATTCAGATGTAACAGAATCTGGTTTGCAAGGTGCTTCAGATTTTATTACCAATGCTTCTTTAAGTTATAATAGTAGGTCTGAAAAGTCATTTGTAGCTACATTATCAGGAAACTATGCATCAGATAAAATATTTGCTTTAGGTTCTCCAGAAGATTTAACAAATAGTGCAACATTATTTAATGATGAAATTATTGAAAAAGGTTTTGTGTCTTTAGACTTGGTTTTAAGCAAAGAAATTAATAAACACATCTCATTAAAAATTATAGGTAGAAACTTGTTAAATCCAGCTATACAACAGACTCAAAAGGTTACTGTTTTTGATAATACAGGTTCTGGACAAATAAATAGTATTTCTGATGAAGTAGTTCAAACTTATAAAAGAGGTAGTCAATTAAGCTTTAATTTCACCTATAAATTTTAGTTAACAATTTCGTAACAAAACTGAAGATTTTATTAGTATTCATAACTTACTTTTAATATTTAGTTAATAATAATGAAAAATTTCTGAAGTTACTTTGCATTATTAAAACTAAACAAAACTAAATTTTTAATACAAAACAAAATGAAAAAAATAGTTGTAAAATTATTAGCAATTATAACAATTGTAACTACAGTATCTAGTTGTGGAAGTGATGCTCCAGGGCCAGTTATCCCACCACTAAGTGATGTAATGTTAAACTTAGAAAGCGGAATTTTAAACGGAGCTCTAACAGAAAGCGTTACTTTAGATGCTGCTGTTCAATATAGCTTAACAGGTCAGTTTACAGTTGCAGATGGAGCAAGCTTAACAATTCCTGCAGGTACAAGAATTGTTGCAGATGCAAGTGGTTCAGAAGTATATATTGCAGTTCTAAAAGGTGCTCAAATATTTATTAATGGTAATCCAGCTAACCCTGTAGTAATGTCTTCAGCTAATGGAGATCCAGGAGATTGGGGAGGTTTAACAATATGTGGTAAAGCTAGTACTACAGCAGGTGTAGATGCAGTTGCAGAAGTTGGTGACTTTATTTATGGAGGTACTTCAGATACTGATAGTTCAGGTAACATCAATTACTTACAGATCGTTGGTACAGGTGCTCAAATTAATTCAGAATCTCAATATAATGGTATTTCTTTTTACGCTGTTGGATCAGGTACTGTTGTAAATAATGTAGCTGTAATTAACGGTAAAGATGATGGAGTTGAGTTTTTTGGAGGTACAGTTTCAGTTTCTAACTTGTATTTAGAAAACAATGATGATGATTCTATTGACTGGACTGAAGGATGGAATGGAACAGTAAACAATGCTTACATTTCTCATACTATTGCAGGTTTCTCTACAGTTTTTGAAGGAGATAAAGATAATGGTAATCCAAAATTTAATAACATTACTGCTGTTTCTACAGTTGGAGGTACAGCTTTACAATTTAAAAAACAATCTGGAGGTACCATTACAGGATTATCTTTATCTGGTTATGATGTAGAATTAGATATGAAAGATGGTGGAGCAACTAGTAATGTAGTTTTTGAATCAGGTGTAGAGGCTGTAGCAATAACAGATCCTACTGAAACTGCAACTAAGGATAAGTATTTTTATGCAATTAATGGCGCTAATGCAACTCCTTTAGTTTCTAAGTCTGATTTCCCTTGGGTAGATTCTAACTTATCTTTTGAAAGTTCAGTATTACAAGGTACTATTTCTGGAACAGTTACTTTAGATGCTTCAGTTTCTTATAAGTTAAATTCTGCTTATATCGTATCAAGTGGAGGTAAATTAATAATTCCTGCTGGTACTAAAATTACTGCTAGAGATGGTGGAACAGGAGTTTATATCGCAGTTTTAAAAGGTGGTCAAATAGAAATCGATGGTACTGCTGCTAATCCAGTAGTAATCTCTTCTGTAAATGCTAACCCTGGAGATTGGGGAGGTTTAACAATATGTGGTAATGCTACTACTTCTGCTGGTTCTAATTCAGTTGCTGAAGTTGGTGGTTTTATTTACGGAGGAACTCAAGATGATGACGATTCAGGACACGTAAAATACTTAGTAATTAAAGGTACAGGAGCTCAAATTAATTCTGAGTCTCAATATAATGGTGTTTCTTTATATGCAGTTGGTAACAAAACTGAATTACAGAACATTGCTATTATTAATGGAGCTGATGATGGAATTGAGTTTTTTGGAGGTACTGCAGTTGCAACTAACTTATACTTAAAAGACAATGATGATGATTCTATTGACTGGACAGAAGAGTGGAGTGGTTCTGTAACTAATGCATATATTTCTAATACTGTTGCAGGTTTCTCTACAGTTTTTGAAGGAGATAAAAATAATGCAAACCCTACTTTTACGAACATTACAGCAGTTTCTACTGTAGGTGGTACAGCATTACAGTTTAAGAAAACTTCGGGAGGTACAATTACTGGATTATCTTTAACAGGTTATGATGTTGATTTAGATATGAAAGATGGAGGAGCTTTATCTAATGTTCAAATTGATAATGCTGATGCAGTAGGAACACTAATAACTGGTGAAACTTCAAAATATACTTTAACTTCAGGTAAAAGTGCTACAGCTTTAGATATTACAGCTTGGACTTGGATTAATGCAAGTTTATAGTATTAAAACAAAAAACATATTTATAAAAATGGTCGGAATTTCTTCCGACCATTTTTTGTTTATTGTTTTTTTGAACTAGTAATGTTTATTATACGAATATAAGGAACTTTATTTCTCAAACTTCAGCAGCTCAAAATCTTCAGAGAATTCTCCATAAGTAAAATATGAAATCCAATCTCCAAGATTAATATACTTACTATTTTCTTGTAGTTGAATATTTAAAGGTAAATGTCTATGGCCAAATACAAAATAGTCATAATGATTTTGTTCTAATTTACGTTTGCAGTATTGTACCAACCATTCGTTTTCTTCGCCTAAAAATTTGGCATCCTCATCACCAGAAATCATCTTATTTTTAACGGACATATTTTGCCCTAACTTTACACCTAAATCTGGATGTAGCCACTTAAAAAGCCATTTAAAGAAAGGGAAAGTAAATACTTTCTTCATTCTTTTATAACCTTTATCTCCAGGGCCTAATCCATCTCCATGACCAATAAAGAATTTTTTATTGTTGATGAGAAATTCTTGTGGTTTATGATATACAGGAATGTTCAATTCTTTTTCAAAGTAGTCATTCATCCATAAATCATGATTACCCACAAAAAAGTAAATCGGAATTCCAGCATCTTTAATTTCTGCTAATTTACCAAGAACTCTCACAAATCCTTTTGGAACAACAGTTTTGTATTCAAACCAAAAGTCGAATAAATCTCCTAATAGAAAAATAGCTTCTGCATCTTGTTTCACTTCATCTAACCAAGTAAGAAACTTCTTTTCTCTAGGAAAACTTATTGCTGATGTTGGAGCACCTAAATGTTGGTCTGAAGCAAAATAGACTTTTTTGTTAATGGAAGTGGTGATTGAAATCAATTTTAAATGATCTTTTTAGTATGAAAATTATATCGGTTTTTTACTCGGATTGTTTTTTGAAGGAAATACTGAAAATACTATAACTGTTTTTTCCATTATTTCATAGATAATTAAATATGGAAATCTTTTTAAAACAGCTTCTCTATACTTGTTTCTATACTTAATTTGATAATGTTCAGGGTTATTTTCTATATAGTATAAAGTGGATTCAATTTCTTGAATAAATTCACCTCCTAAACCTAATTTTTTATTTTCATACCAATTAAATACATCAATAATTTCAAGTTTAGCTTGGTTTAAAATATCAAGCTTATAAACCATAATTTTGCTGTAAATCTTTTTTTATTTCTTCCCAATTAGTAGTTTTTTCTTTCCCTTCTATATAATTAGTCCTTCTTCTATCTAACTCATTGAGTTGTTTTGTGGAAAGGTTTTTATTATTGTAAGAGTCTTTCAAATTTTCTACATATTTCAGAACAGTTTCTAAAACAGAAGAATCTTCAATAGAATTTAACTTATTTACTATTTTATTTTTTATTTCTATTGTGCTCATTACAATTGCATTTCTTACAAATATACGAAATAACGTGATTCATCAATTTTGACTTTCTAATTCTAAGACTTTTTGCAGCATTTTATCATCTTGATGCATAATCCTGTAGAAACCAACATCGCCAAAAAGTACATTGGCTATGGATGCTTTTAAGTATTTTTTCAGACTTTCTTTAGTTTTGAAAGATGGATTTGCGCTGTCTTTTATTGTAGATAAATAATCGTCAAGAACAGTGTCATCTGAGTCAAAATCAGTAACAAAATCCTTGATTTTCCATTTTGAAAGTGCTGTCCTTTTGTTATCTACATAATCGAATGCAAAATTATTGATAGTAGTAAAATAGAAATTTGACATATAAGAAGTGGTATCAATAGCTACAAACACATCAGGAATTATTCCTCCTCCTCCATAAACTATTTTTCCTTTTGGAGTTTTAAATTGTAATGAATCAATAACTTTTATGCTGTCTTTGCTCAGCAATTCTCCATTTGCAATTCTATTTTGATAATCTTTTCTGTAATTTTTATCTCCGTTTTTAGCATAAGGTTTTTGAATAGAACGTCCTGTAGGCGTAAAATATCTTGCTGTTGTCAATCGAACAGCAGAACCATCTCCTAATTCCATTTCTACTTGTACCAAACCTTTTCCAAAAGAACGTCTTCCAATAATGGTTCCTTTGTCATTATCTTGTAAAGCTCCAGCTACAATTTCTGATGCTGATGCAGAGTTTTCATCAATTAATACATACAAACCACCTTTTTCAAAAGCACCAATTGAGGTAGCAAAAAACTCTTCTACTTGGTTTTTGTTGTTCTTTGTGAAGACCATTAGTTTATTATCTTCTAAAAATTCGTCAATAATTCTGTTTGCAATGTCTATGAAACCTCCTCCATTTCCACGCAAATCCAAAACCAAATCCGTCATTCCATCATCAATTAATGTGTTGATAGAAGACTTGAATTCTCTGTAGGTATTTCTTGCAAAACGATCTAATTTGATATATCCTATAGAATCATTGAGCATATAAGCTAAGTCTACACTTTTGATGTTTACTTTTCCACGAGTAATATCTACTGTAAATAAAGAATCGTTACTTTTTCTATAAACTTGAAGCGCTACTTTTGTTTCAGGCTTTCCTTTTAGATATTTAGGAATAATTCCACTTCTAAAGTTTTTTCCATATAAAGTATCTTTATTTGCCATTAAAATTCGGTCTCCAGCTTTTATTCCAGCTTTTATACTTGGCCCTCCTTTTATAGTTTGTACAACAGTAATCGAGTCTTTTATCATTCTAAATTGAACGCCAATTCCAACAAAATTACCTTGCATATTTTCGATGTTGGCTTGTTGGTTTTCTTTAGGGATATACACAGAATGTGGGTCTAATTTGCCTAACATTTGGGTAATAGCTCCATCTAAAAGAGCATCAGTATTTACATCATCAACATAATCTTGTTCTATAAAATTGATGAGTTTTTTTATCTTTTGTTCTTGCGATTGATTTTTAGAAAAAGATAATAAATTGTTAGCATTACCACCATAAAACACGCCTATCAAAATGCCAAGAACGACTGCTATTGCAAAGTATATGGGTAAATTATTCTTGTTCATAAGGTAAATATTTGATTTCTACCCCAGCTTTTTCTAAGAAATCTAAGCCAGAAGAATCTCTATACGCTTTTGCATAAACAACACGACTTATTCCTGCTTGATGAATTAGTTTACTGCACTGTGTACAAGGTGATAAAGTGATGTAAAGTGTAGCATTTTTTGCAGACTGAGTAGATGAGGCTACTTTTAAAATTGCATTTGCTTCTGCATGTAAAACTTCCCATTTTGTAAGCCCTTCTTCATCTTCACAACAATTGTCAAAACCTGTAGGAGTTCCGTTAAAACCATCAGAGATAATCATTCTATCTTTTACAATTAAAGCTCCTACTTGTTTGCGTTTACAATGTGAGAGCTTTCCCCATTCACGAGCCATTTTTAGATAGGCTTTATCGTATTTTAATTGCTTCTTTTCTGTCATCAGAACGAAAGTAAAAAGATTTGAATAATAAAGACGTTAATTAATAGACAAAATTTGTTTTAAGAGAAAGAATTTCTTTTTATTTCTTTGGGTAAATTCACACTTTTAATTGATTCAAGCCACGAATTCACAGATTATTGCGATTTATAATCGGTTATATTATAATTTTAAGAATAAAAATCTTTCAGATTTTTTAAAATTCGTGAATTTGTGGCAAAAAACAGTAATCTAAAAAGTATGATTTTGTCTTTGTTTACTCTTTTTTTAGATGAAAATATTTACCACAAGAATATTACCAACTTTAAAGTTTCCTTTTTTGCGAATCTCTGCTTTTATAGGCAATAAATAATGATTGCTTTTGGAGTCAAACCAAATAGAAGTTTTCCATTTTAATTCATTAACAATTGCAGTAACTTTCATTCTACCCCAACCTTCTTCTTGGTTTTTAAAATGTGTTCTAATTTCGGTAGATAATTTTTGAGGTATAGAAACAAAAAACCAACCACCAGATTCGCTGTGATGCCACATTTTATTTTTGAATGTATATTTTACAGCTCCTTTCATTTTTACCAAAAAACCCTGTTTAGCATCATTTGAATAGCAAATCCAATCACAATTGATGAACAGACTAAAATCCAATCTCTTCTATCTACTCTGAGGTAGGTTTTTAGTATGGTTCCAATAATTAAAATACCTAAAACAATAATAATTTGGGCAACTTCAATACCTAAAGCAAATTCGATGAGATGTAATAACTTATTTTCTTCCTGTCCAATCATCATTTTAAAATAATTAGAAAATCCTAAACCATGAATTAGTCCGAAAAATAAAGCAAAAATTAAATTGGTATTGTCTTTTTTTGATGAAGTGCTTTTTGAGTTGATAATATTTACAACTCCTGTAATAAAAATAGTTAATGGAATTAAAAATTCTATCAGTTCCATATTGATATTAAGAATCTCATAAGCTGATAAAGCCAATGTAATTGAATGTCCAATAGTAAACAAAGTAACTAGCCACAACACTTTTTTTAACTGATGAAAACTAAAAACGATAGCTAATACAATTAAAAATAAAATATGGTCATAAGCTGAAAAATCCAACACATGGGTAAACCCCATTTTTAAATACAGAATAAAATCGTCCATTTAATCTTTAAAGATACAGAGTTATCAAAGATATTTAAAACATTTTGAAGATAAAAATTGTATTTCTGTAATTTATGTGGAATAAATATGTAGAATTAATTACAAATTGTAACCAATGCTGAAGAGTATAATTCTTGGTAAAATAAATGTTTTCGTGTCTGAAATTAAGAAGTCTGAAAAACTGTTGCTTTGTTTAAATTGAGCATTCAATAAGTTTTGAGCAGTTATTTTATAAGACCAAGCAGAGTTTTCTTTTTTGTAAGATAAAGTTGCATTTGCAATTTCATACGTGTTTTTTTGGCCTAATGTTTTATTTTGATAGTTGCTTTTTCTGTAATCGAAATTAAAAATAAAACCATCTAAAAAATCATAATCAATAGTTACAAAAGGTTCTGTAGTTACAAATTTTGAGGTATTTGTACTCGCAGTAAAATTACCTATATCTTGTTTAAAACCTATTTCTATGGTTGGAAAATTATCAAACAACGTTTCAATACCCAACTCATAATCGTAATTATTGTTTTTGTTAGTTTGTATAGTATTGTTTAATTCTTGAATATATTTTGAATTATTAAACCCAACATCTAGTTTATACTTTAAATTTTTGATGCTTTTTTGAATGTTGATGTTTCCTCTCCAATCTTCTGATGGGTTATCGAACATTTTAACTGTTAAAAACTGATTAATGTTGCTAAAATCTACAGTATTTCTAACACCTTTTATTTGTTTGTTATAGTTAACACTTGCGTGCATCATTAACCCTCTATACAAACTAAACCTTCTGTAATAAATTCTTGCAGCGTGAAATAAATTGTTCTCTATGTTTTCATTCCCTGAAAAAACAGAATTGTAAGATTGTAAATAAAAACGATTGGCAAATTTACTGGCATCAGAAAAGGAGGTTTTTAAGTTGTAATTTATGGTGATTTTTTTGGATTTATTAAACTCAATTTTTGCTAGAAAGTCTGGTAAAATAACCCATTTATTTTTATCAATTTCTGGTGATTGATTTGTTTTCCAAGCGTAATTATGAACAAATACACCTTGTTTGAAAGTAAATACACCTGTTCTGAATTTGTAATGGATTCCTAAAAAGAAGTCGTTTAATTGTAAATTTAGGTCATTTCCAAATTCGACATTGGCGAAATTGTTGACAGTATTATCATCCAAGATTTGAGAATCTTCAGTAAAAAAATCTTCATTTAAAAACTTGTTCCCTAAAGTTGTATAGATATGGTTGCTGTTGTTTATTTCCCAGAAATGCTTAAAAACACCATCAAAACTGTGTTTTTGGGTGTTTTTTAATTGATTAATCCTTAATAAAGTTTGGTTATTGTCAGCAGGAATTAAACCTTGTAAAATAGGGTCTTGTGTTTCCCAAAAAGCGGTTTTATTACTTTTATCAAAGATATAATTTATTACTGATGAAAAAGTATGTTTATCATTTTGTCTTTTATGCCATTCTATATTTTGATTGATATATGTAGCTGTTAAATCTCGATCCGTAGTTATGGAATTCGTATTGTTATTTATAACACTTATAAGACTTTGATTATTGGCATTATTGGTTCTTTTTACCTGTGTTCTTGCATACCATTTAGATTGTGAGTTTGGTGTATATTCTAAATTCAGATTTCCAATTCCTAGTAAATTATCGAAATTAGTGTTACGTGTTCTATCTTCTGTAAACGCTGTATATTCGTTTTGATTTTCTACTAAACTTGATGTTTTTGAATTTGAAAAAATAGCATAACCAGAAATATCAATTTTTTCTGTGGCTACTTTTGTAATATTTAATGCACCAAATTTTTGCTGACTTTTTAATACGTCATTACTTTCCATAAATTGAGAAAAATCGCCACCTTTCCAACTAAAATTGCCGCTAAAAATAGCGTTCATACCTCCAGAAAAACTCATATAATCTGAAAACGTAAAAGTTTTTTCGCCAATATTATTGAGGTTTCCAATAAAATTCACATTCGTTTTAGGTGAATAGTAGAATAAATTGGCACTGGCTTTATAAAAATCATTATTGCCTTTACCAGCTTCTATATCACCGAAAACAAAACGTTTTTTATCTTCTTTTAGCTTGATATTCATTGCCATTTCATCAGAATCAGACAAGCCTTTTAGAAAGGAAACTTCGTTATAATTATCAATAACTTCGACACTTCCAACAGCATTTGCTGGAATATTTTCTACTGCCAATTTAGAATTACCACCAAAAAACTTTTTACCATCTACCAACATTTTGGTTACTTTTTTGCCTTGTAAAGTTACTTTTCCGTTTTTATCAACCTCTACACCAGGTAATCTTTTAAGTACATTTTTAAGCTTACGTTCTGTGCCGTCAATAAATTTACTAGTTTTATAAATAGTGGTATCCCCTCTAACAGTTACAGGCATTTCTATAACCACTTCATCCAATTGTTCTGATGATTGTTGTAAAATAAAATCTTTTTGGGTTGATTTTAAAGCGACAAACTCATAATCAATAGGTTGATACCCCAAATAGGAAATGCTAATTGTTATGGTATCTCCTTTTTGTAAAATTAATCTATAGTAACCTTCATTGTCTGTAATAGCAAATTGTAAATTTTTAGAAACATCCTTGGGTTTTGCAATTATATTAGTATAAGGTAAAGGATTTTGGAGGCTGTCTTTTATAAAACCAGTTAATGTTGTTTTTTGAGAATAAATAGTTGAACAACAAGTTGTAACAAGTAAAAAAAAGATTTTTTTTAATGTCATATTTTTAATATCCTCTATTTTTTTTTAAATTTTTCCATTGTTGATGATGCTATTTTATGAAATTGCTTTTCTGTTACTTTTAATCCTTTTATAGGTTTTAAAATCTTAATTTCTTCCTTAGGATTTAAAGTTATTTTTTTGTATAATATTTTTTCTTATAAACTTCCAATTCTAAAATTAAACCAGGTAGTCCATTATACCCTATTGGCCCTAAAGAAATTGGAATTTTAGGAGTGAACCAAGCGATAATTTTTTGTTTTCTGCCTTTACTGTTGACTATAATTTCTGTTGTAGCTTTAAAACAATTATATTTTCCAATTTTTTTACTTTCTTTTAATAAAATCCAATTTAACTTAGGTCTTGTAATTAAAAATAATTCTCCATAAGCATTAAGTTGAGCTTTACAATTTTCTTTATTGTAATATTTTCCTTTATCATAAGTACTTATAAATGAATTCAAAGATTTATTATTATCAGACTCCAATATTGGTTTTAAATAAAAATAACCTTCATTATTTTTAAAATTTAATTGAAAATTTAACTTTTTTTCTTCATCAGCAATAATTTCTCTCATTTTTTGAAACCTTTTATGTTTTTCGGGATTCTCTTTTGCTCTTATCGAATCTTTTTTTGATAAAATTTGAATCTTAGGTTCTTTACCATAAATTACAATACCTTTTAAATTTTGTGAATTAATAATTGTTTGATATAAAAATATTATTAAGTAAAGTATGATTTTCATTAATTACGTCTATATCTTTTTCTAAAATCTTTAGCTAAACCTTTTATTATACTATAATATTTGTTTTGCGTAATTTTTATCCCTTTTTTGGGTTGTAGAATACTTCCTTTATAATTTTTTTTATGAAGTTCAATTTTAGATGCATAAAAAATAGCTTTTTCGTTTTGAAGTTCTAAAATTAAACCTGGTAGGCCATTGTATTTTATAGGTCCATAAGAATAAGGTATTTCAGGTGTGTACCAAGCTATAATTTTTATTGTAACATCATTTCCAGAACTTCCCACAAAAGTATTATTTTTAAAAGCTTTATAGCAAGTATAAGCCCCAATCGTCTTCTTTTTTTGTGTTAGTGTCCAATTTGCAAAATTATCTTGTTCAATTAAATACAAGTCAGATTCGAATTCATGTTCATGATAAGTTTTATTTAGTTTTCTATCTACGAAATAAATACCACCTCCACCACCTAAAGTTCTGCTAAATTCAATAACCAAAGAATTTTCATCTTTGTCTAAATTCATTTTAGAATTTTCAAAAAAAACAGATGAATAATTATTAAATCTTAATGTATATTCTACATTATTCATTTCCTTCGCAATCTCTTTGACAAAAATTGCAGCTCGAGTATTTTCTTTTTTAGGGTCAATTTTCGTACTACTTTTCTTTTTATATATTATTTCAGATATATCTTCTTGTGCATTAACTTTTATTATATTAAATAAGAAAAATATTATTAGTATATTATTATGGGTAAACTTCATTTTTTAAATTTTAAAAGAACATAAGTCTAAAAATTATTTCATCCTTATGTTCTTAATTTTTAATTATAATTAATTATATCTTGCATCACAATTATCTACTGTTCTAGAAAATTTTTCATAAGTCATTTCATAGCCTAAAACTTCTTCTACCTCAAATGCAAATGCTACACAATTAATGCTGTCAATATTCTTGAATGAACTTGCATTCACAAAACTTGTTCCTGTTGCAATAACAAAAATAAAAGTTAAAATTAATTTTTTCATAATATAAATTTTTAACCTAATTTTTTATTTAGGTTAGTTTTTAATAATTCTTTGAGTTTTAATTGATTAAACCAAATTAAAATTCTCTAAAAAATTGGTAGAAAAAGCACTACTTTTGTAACACTTCCTCTGCTTGTACCCAAATTTATTGGGTATCTGTTTATTTACATAAGCATTTGTTTTAAGTGATACATTTATTTAGTAATTTTTATATTTCTTAATTCCGCAAGCGGAGGTTTTGTTTTTGATTATGAGATTCCTGCCTTCGCAGGAATGACAGAAAGCTAAAATTTTACAGGAATAAGTTCTTAATAAATACCTAGAATTAAAAGAAAAGAAATTTCTTAATTGTTCCTCATTTTATTGAAACAAGAACAACATAAACGAAATAACAATTTATTGAGGAAGGTTTTCTTTTCATAGCAATTTTCCTTTTCCAAATTTGAGGAAGATTTCTTATTTAAAAAAATAAATTCATTTCCATCTTGGACTAACGGTTTTCAGGGATACAGCCTTCTCCCTATAAACCGTTAGTCCAAAATGGAAAGTAGAAAGTAATTAATTTACCTTATTTTTGATGAAATGAAAAAGTAAAATGAGAGAAAAGGAGAGAGAAAAGGAGAGAGAAAAAGAGAGAGAAAAAGAGAGAGAAAATTATCTAAATCTATTGAAAAAATTAGCAAAAAAGAGAGAGGAGGTTGGTTTTACACAATTTGATGTTGCACAAACTTTAGGTTTAACTGAAAGTGGTTATTTTAAAGTAGAAAAAGGTAGTACCAAACTTGATTTAGAACGTTTGCTAATTATTTTAAATAAGTTAGAAATTTCTCCAGAAGATTTTTTTAAAGGAATAAAATAGTAAGAACAAAAAAATCCAAAACTAAATTAGTTTTGGATTTTTATTTATGTTCTCGATACAATTTTGCAAAAAAGCAAAATTACTCGAACTGACAGTAACTGTAAAAAATAATTAAATCGACGCTTTCATCAATTCTCTATTCATTCTTGCAATGTTTTCTAAAGAAATTCCTTTAGGACATTCTACTTCACAAGCTCCAGTATTTGTACAGTTTCCAAAACCTTCTAAATCCATTTGAGCTACCATATTTTTCACTCTATCTGCAGCTTCTACTTGACCTTGAGGTAATAATGCATATTGAGATACTTTAGCTCCAACAAATAGCATTGCTGAAGAGTTTTTACAACTTGCTACACAGGCTCCACAACCAATACAAGTTGCTGCATCCATAGCTTCATCTGCTGCGTGTTTAGAAATAGGAATAGAGTTTGCATCTTGTGTATTACCAGAAGTATTTACAGAGATATAACCTCCTGCATGTTGTATTCTATCAAAAGCAGTTCTGTCTACTACTAAATCTTTAATTACAGGAAATGCAGCTGCTCTAAATGGCTCAATAGTAATCGTATCACCATCATTAAACATACGCATATGTAATTGACAAGTAGTAATTCCTCTATCAGGACCATGAGCTTCTCCATTAATATACATAGAACACATACCACAGATACCTTCTCTACAATCATGATCAAAAGCTACTGGCTCTTCTCCTTTTGCAACTAAACCTTCATTTAAAACATCTATCATTTCTAAAAAAGACATGTGTTCTGAAATTTCAGTCACTTTATAATCTACCATTTGACCCTTTGAACTTGCGTCTTTTTGTCTCCAAATTTTAAGTGTTAAATTCATTCCTTTACCTGACATATCTTTCTTATTTGTATGAACGTTGTTTCAATTCAATATCGTTAAACTCTAATTCTTCTTTATGTAAAACAGCATCTTTAGGCTCTCCTTTGTATTCCCAAGCAGAAACAAATGCAAAGTCTTTATCATTACGTTTTGCTTCTCCTTTTTGTGGTCCTGATTCTTCAGCAGATTCTTCTCTAAAATGACCTCCACAAGACTCTTCTCTTACTAAAGCATCTTTTGCAAACAATTCTCCTAATTCTAAGAAATCTGCAACTCTACCCGCTTTTGCTAATTCTTCATTGTATTCTTCACTTCCACCAGGAACAGAAACGTTTTTCCAGAAATCTTTTCGTAAGGCAGAAATTTCTTCAATTGCTTCTTTTAAGCCTTTTGCATTTCTAGACATTCCACATTTATCCCACATAATTTTTCCTAATTTTTTGTGGTAATAATCTACAGAATGATTTCCTTCATTATTTACAAAGAAATTAATTCTTTCTTTTACTTCATTTTCAGCAGCCTCAAATTCTGCACTTTCAGTTGAAATTTTTCCTGTACGAATATCATCAGCTAAATAATCTCCAATTGTGTATGGTAATACAAAATATCCATCTGCTAAACCTTGCATTAATGCAGATGCTCCTAATCTATTTGCACCATGATCTGAGAAGTTAGCTTCTCCAATACAATAACATCCAGGAATGGTTGTCATTAAGTTATAATCAACCCAAACACCACCCATTGTATAGTGTACTGCAGGATAAATCATCATTGGTGTTTTGTATGGATCTTGATCTACAATTTTGTTATACATCTGGAATAAGTTTCCATATTTTGCCTCAACAATTGCTTGACCTAATTCGTAAATTTTAGCATCAGAAGGATTATCGATGTTCTGGATTTTTGCTTGTTCTTTACCATATCTTGTAATGGCATCAGCAAAATCTAAATACACAGCTTCACCAGTTGCATTAACTCCATAACCAGCATCACAACGTTCTTTTGCTGCTCTAGATGCTACATCTCTTGGAACTAAATTTCCAAAAGCTGGATAACGTCTTTCTAAATAGTAATCTCTTTCAGCTTCAGACAAATCAGTAGGTTTTTTCTTCCCTTCTCTAATTGCTAAAACATCATCCATATTTTTAGGAACCCAAATACGTCCATCATTACGTAAAGATTCTGACATCAACGTTAATTTCGATTGATAATCTCCAGAACGTGGAATACATGTTGGGTGAATTTGTGTATAACAAGGATTTGCAAAATAAGCTCCTTTTTTGTGGATTTTCCATCCAGCTGTTACGTTAGAACCCATTGCATTGGTTGATAAGAAATATACATTTCCATATCCTCCAGAAGCAATAACAACTGCATGTGCAGAATGTCTTTCGATTTCTCCTGTAATTAAATTACGAGTAATAATTCCTCTTGCTTTTCCATCTACAACAACAACGTCTAACATTTCGTGTCTGTTAAACATTTCAATTTTACCACGAGCAATTTGTCTGTTCATTGCAGAATATGCTCCTAATAAAAGTTGCTGACCAGTTTGTCCTTTAGCGTAAAAAGTTCTAGAAACTAAAACCCCACCAAAAGAACGGTTGTCTAACAAACCACCATAATCACGTGCAAAAGGAACTCCTTGTGCTACACATTGATCAATGATGTTTGCAGAAACTTCTGCTAAACGATATACGTTTGCTTCACGAGATCTGTAATCTCCACCTTTTACAGTATCGTAAAATAATCTGTAGGTTGAATCTCCATCTCCTTGATAATTTTTTGCTGCATTGATTCCTCCTTGAGCAGCAATTGAATGCGCTCTTCTTGGAGAATCTTGATAAGCAAATGCTTTTACATTGTAGCCCAATTCTGCTAAAGTAGCAGCAGCAGAACCACCTGCAAGACCTGTACCTACAACAATTACATCAATATGACGTTTGTTGGCAGGATTTACCAAGTTAATATTATTTTTATAATCTGTCCATTTATCTTTAATTGGACCTTTTGGTACTTTTGAATTTAAAGCCATAGTTATTTAAGATTAATGGTTTAAGTGATGATAAATTGCAATAAAAATGAAAGCAGCTGGAACAATTATAGAATATGCTTTTCCAAACTTCTGTAATTTTTCTTTTCGAATTGTAGATGCTCCCATAGATTGAAATGCTGCTGCAAATCCGTGAGCCAAATGCAAGCCTAAGAATACAAAAGAGATAATATATGCTCCTACTCTAAGTGGACTTAGAAATTTATGAACCAATTCTTCGTGATAACGATAGCCATCTACACCAGCCATAGTTCCAGACCAATCTCCTTGAATAAACTTGGTGTTGATTTCTGGAAACCAAAAATCGATAAAGTGTAAAACGATGAATGCTAGAATGGTTGCACCACTCCAAATCATATTTCTACTCATCCAAGAAGAGTTAGCAGCACCATTGTCTTTGGCGTAAGCTACTCCTTTTGCTTTTTTGTTTTTAATCTCCAGAATGAACCCCATTACAAAATGAAAAACAACCGCAAAAATCAATACAGGCTGCAGTGCAAACTGTACTAAAGGATTTGTTCCCATAAAATGAGATACTTCATTAAAAAGTTCTGGGCTTAAAACTGATAAAATATTAATTGCTAAATGTTGTAAAAGGAAGAACATTAGAAACAAAGCTGAGAGAGCCATTGCTACTTTTCTTCCAATTGAAGATTTGAAAAATCCGCTCATTGTTTAATTAGTTAAAGTTTCTAACAAATTTACGATGAAAACGTTATCCGAACAAACATTAGTAACTATTTTACATTCTATTTAGAGTCGTTTTAAATAAAATTTACTACGTATTTTAATACGTAGTATAATAAGTATAAATCTAAGTATTATTTGAAGCTACCAAACACTTGTTATTTTTCCATTTTCCTTGTAAAGATTCATTAGTTATTATTTTCCCATCACAAGTTAAGAAATTACCTTTTTTATCTTTTTTAATGATTTTCATTTTTCCTGCTTTAATGGCATTTACAATTTTATGAATAAGTGTTTGTTGCGAGATTTTACTTCTCCTTGTTATTAACTTTAAACCTTCTTCATTATTATGTAAATCCATTATTGATGATATTTCATCTGGCACTACACCATCTTCTAATTGACGTTTCTTAAAGGTTTGGTAATTCTCTTTTTCGTGTGCTTTGCCTAAAGATCGTGCTGCAGATTTTCCAATTTCTTGACGCAAACGAGCCATCCAATACGCATGTCTAAAAGCATCTACTTGTCCTCCTGTAGGATCACCATCTAATAAATTAGTTTTTCTAATAGAATCTGCAAATTTGTTAGTTTCTATAGAAATTTTTAAAGATTTTTTAGCTTTAAATGGATGAAATAAAACCCATATTCTTTTAGGTCCTGAAAGGTCAAAAAAGCCTTGGTTATTAGATTGAGTCTTTGCAGATGTTGAGAATATTAAAAATAGAATAATAATAATTTTTTTCATTCAAAATTCTTTTTTAGAATCATCAATTTTAACTAAATATTTCTCTTTTAGCAAATAATAAACATAATTTTAGCATTTTTAATTTCTAAATCTTCATTTATTTTTTTATTCTCAATTTCTAAAAAAACAAAGTGTTAAATATTAATTTAGTTTTAAATTAACACAAAAAGGTTGCTTTTTTTAATAAAAATGTTAGTTTTTAAACACTTCTTTTGGTTTTTATTGTTAATTTTTATTAAATTGGCTACAATTAATCAATTAAATTATATACGATGGGATTTTTGTACACAATTATTATTGGAGCTATTTGCGGTTATATAGCAGATGTTTTAATGAGAGATAATGGCTTTGGACTAATAGTAAACATTATTATTGGTATAGCAGGTAGTTTTGTTGGAAACTGGCTTTATGGTCAATTAGGGATTCATCTTAGTTTAGGTTCTGCAATTTTAGAAGATATTATAGTTGGTGCATCTGGCGCAATTGTAATTCTTTTTTTAGTTGGAGTTCTAAGAGGAACTCGTTCTAGAAGGAGGTAGTAATTGTACTTCGTTAAAAATATAAAAGATGCTGAAAAAGCATCTTTTTTTATTTATGGAAAATAGCAATGCTTAAGAAAAAGAATCAACCTACATTTACAGTCTATTTAGAAACTACAAATTTATTTGTTTCTTAAAAAATATTTATGACATTCAAATCTTTGGGCTTATCTGAAGCCTTTATAAAAGCAGTTGAAGAAAAAGGGTATACAACACCATCTCCAATTCAACAAAAAGCAATACCTCATATTTTAGAAGGAAAAGATGTATTAGCATCTGCACAAACAGGAACTGGAAAAACAGCTGGATTTACGTTGCCGGTTTTGCAATATTTAACTGAAACAAAACACCCAAAATATAGACCTTTACGTGCTTTGGTATTAACGCCAACAAGAGAATTAGCTGCGCAAGTTTATGAAAATATTAGAGAATATAGCAAGTACGTAAACATTAAATCTGCAGTAATTTTTGGAGGGGTAAAGCCAGCTTCGCAAATAGCAACATTAAAAAGAGGTGTGGATATTTTGGTAGCCACTCCTGGAAGATTGTTGGATTTACACGAACAAAAAGCGGTTTCTTTTAAGAGAATTGATGTTTTTATTTTGGATGAAGCTGATAGAATGTTGGATATGGGTTTTGTGAGGGATATCAACAAAATTATGAGTTTTATGCCTGCAAAACGTCAAAATTTGATGTTTTCAGCTACTTTTTCTAAAGATATTAAAAAGTTAGCCAATGGGATATTAAAAAATCCTGTTGAAGTAGAAACAGCTCCACAAAATTCAACTGCAAAAAAGGTTACGCACAGCGTATATAAAGTAGATAAAAAGAGAAAAACGGAGTTTACTATTAAGTTGATTAAAGAGAACAACTGGAATCAGGTTTTAATTTTCACTAGAACTAAACATGGGGCAAATAGATTGACTCAAAACTTAATAAAAGCTAAAATTTCGGCTGCTGCTATTCATGGAAATAAAAGTCAAGGAGCAAGAACAAAAGCATTAAAAAACTTTAAAGAGAATTCAATTAGAATTTTAGTGGCAACAGATATTGCTGCACGTGGTTTAGATATTCCTTTGTTACCTCATGTTATCAATTATGAATTACCAAATGTACCTGAAGATTATGTGCATAGAATAGGAAGAACAGGAAGAGCAGGAGCAGATGGTGAAGCGATTTCTTTAGTGTGTAGTGAAGAAACTGAATATCAAAATGAAATTGAAAAATTACTTAAAGAGAATTTAAACTCAACCATTGTTGAAGGTTTTGAACCTACAGATACTGCACCACCAAAAAGAGCTGCAAGCCAAAGTAAAGGTTCTTTTGGTAAGAAAAATAAAGGTGGAAATTCTAATTCATCAAACCAAAATAAAACAAAAAGAAAACCACATTTTAAAGGGAATAAACCGAACTCTACCTCAGGTAGAGGAAGAACTGGTGCTCCTAAAAAGAAGCGTTATTAAACATAGTTAAATACAAAAGAACACTTTTTCTTAAAATTTAAAACTCCTATTAAAATTGTATTAATAGGAGTTTTAAATTTTACGTATTATTCAATATTACTTTATAAAAATCTTTTTTAACTTGGTTGTGTCAGAAGTTTTAAGTCTTACAATGTATAACCCAGTTTTTCTATTTTTTAATAGAATACTATTGTTTGTTTCTGCTTGTTTTATAACATAAGAATCTACCTTTTTACCCAACATATCAAACAATTCGATGTTCGCTTTATCTCCAACAGTGATTCCTGAAATTTGAATTTCGTTTCTGTTTAAGAGGTAAATATTTATGTTTTGACCAATATTAAAATCATCTGTACTTAATGACGTACAAGTACCCCAAACAGGTTTATTACTATTTGATAAAGCAGATCTTGATGAAAATGAGTTGGGTTCAGATGCAATATTGGAAACACACCATTGGCTCAAATCTTGATTAAACCAAGGGGTATTAGAAAACATTCCTTCCATATCTGTAACCTTAGAGACATCCCAACCACTAATATCTTGATTAAATTTTGAGGCATTTGCAAACATATTAGCCATATTTGTTACACTAGAAACATCCCAACTACTAATATCTTGGTTAAAATTAGTTGCTTCTGAAAATCCTGAAAACATCCCACTCATATCTGTAGCGCTAGAAACATTCCAATTACCAATGTCTTGATTAAAACTATGAGCTTCAGCAAACATTAAGCCCATTCTTCTTACTTTAGAAACGTCCCAATTGCCTATATTTTGATTAAAACTATGAGCAAGATTAAACATTGAATGCATATTAGTTACATTAGAAACATTCCAATTACTGATGTCTTGATTGAAATCAAAATTAGCCCTAAACATAGCCATCATATTCGATACGCTAGAAACATCCCAGTTACTGATATCTTGGTTAAAAGATGACCATTGAAACATTCCACCCATATTTTTAACTTTAGAAACATCCCATCTAGAGATATCTTGGTTAAAGCTAAAAGCACCTCTAAACATTCTGCTTATATCAGTTACATTTGAGACGTCCCAATTACTAATATCTTCGTTAAATGAGTCTGCATCTTGGAAAAGTTCACTCATATTGGTAACATTAGAAACATTCCAATCTTTTATATGTCCATAAATATCTTTTGCTCTTGTAGGGTTTGATACCCATTGCGCAGCTGCTTGTTTTATATTTGATTGGGTAATAGGTGTTACATACCTTAGTGTTTTAAATATTATAACATCACCATAAGTTTCTCCAGATTCACTCAATGCGTATGCTCTAAATGCATATTGATTATTTTCTAATAAGTCTGTTACAGTTGTAGTAAATGTACCTAAACCATCTCCTAAAATAACTTTGTTAACCCCTGCTTCTCCAATTTTTGGGTTCGTATTTATTGAACTAAGTACGTATAATACGCCTCTTTCTGTAACTGTTTCTTTCGAAGATGTAATATTACCAACAAGTATTGCAGAATTATGATTTATACCAGAAACATCTTCTGTAAATAAGTTCATTGTTGTTTGGCAAGTACCCCAAACTGGTTTGTTACTTTCTTTTATAAGGGTATTACGTATAAAATCTCTAGGCTCAGTTGTAATTTTAGTTACACACCAATAACTTAAATTAAAATCAAAATTAAGGTGAACGCTAAAAAGCATTCGGTCCATATTCTCTACATTTGATACATCCCAATTACCAATATCTTGATTAAAGCCATTTGCACTGTTAAACATATGAAACATAGTAATTACACTAGATACATTCCAACTTCCAATATCTTTGTTAAAACTTTTTGCTTCATTAAACATAAAGCTCATATTTGTAACATTAGCTACGTTCCAATTACCAATATTTTGATTAAAATTAGTTGCTCTATCAAACATTCTACTCATATTTGTTACACTAGCTACGTTCCAATTTCCAATATCTTGATTAAAATTAAGCGCTTTATAAAAGATACTAGACATATCTAAGACCTTAGACACGTCCCAATTGCCAATATTTTGATTAAAATTAGTTGCACCTTCAAACATTTGATTCATATTTGTTACACTAGCTACATCCCAGTTTCCAATATCTTGATTAAAATTAGTTGCATTTAAAAACATAAAACTCATATCTGTTACGTTAGCTACATTCCAATTATTAATATCTTGATTAAATTCTTCAGTATATTGAAACATTCCACGCATACTTATTACATTAGATACATCCCAACTACCAATGTTTTGTTTAAAATTAATTGCTTTATTAAACATAAAACTCATATCAGTAACACTAGACACATCCCAACTACTAATATCTTGATTAAAATTAGTTGCAAGGCCAAACATTTCTCTCATATTTGTAGCCTTAGAAACATCCCAACTACTAATGTCTTGATTGAAGCTATTTGCTTCAAAAAACATAATTGACATATTTGTTACATTAGAAACGTCCCAATTACTAATATCTTCATTAAAATTACTCCTATTCCTAAATAAAGAGCTCATATCTTTTACATTAGAAACATCCCAATCTTTAATATGCCCATAAGTAGCTTCTGCTGCTATTGGATTAGCAATCCATTGATTAACTGCTTTTCTTATATTTTCTTGGGTAATTAGTTTTACACCTAATGTTTTAAATTCTAGAACCTCACCATAAGTTACACCAGAGGCTGTAATAACATAAGCTCTATAACTATAATTTGTCCCTTGGTCTAGATTTTTAATTTCAATAGCAAACATTTCAGCAGTAGTTTCTGAAATGATTTTATTTACTCCTCCTAAACCTATTACTGGGTTATTGCTAAGTTCTTTATTTACATATACAATTCCCTTTTCTAAAATTGGCTCTTTTGTAAACGTTATTGTACCACCAACTGACACCGTGTTTTCCAATATATTAATAGCTTCTTTGGTAGTAATTTTTGCAATAACACAAGTGCCCCAAACTGGCATATTAGCAACTTCTAAAGCAGAGCTAAAAGAAAAACCAGATGGAATTGAAAAAATATTAGTTACACACCAAGTACTAATATCTTGGTTAAATGCTTTTGCATTAAAAAACATTCCACTCATATTTGACACCTTTGACACATTCCAAAATCCAATAGGTTGATTAAAATTGATTGCTGACGCAAACATACTTTCCATATTCGTTACATTAGATACATTCCAATTACTTAGATCTTGATTAAAATTCGTTGCGTAACTAAACATACCAGCCATATTCGTTACATTATATACATCCCAATTGCTAAGGTCTTGATTGAAATTCGTCGTGTACCTAAACATCCCAATCATATTGGTTACTTTTGATACGTTCCAATTAGAAATATCTTGATTAAAACTGGATGTATATTGAAACATATAACTCATATCTGTAACATTTGAAACATCCCAACTACCAATAGGTTGGTTAAAATCCGTTACTCCATTAAACATTAAGTTCATATTGGTTACGTTAGATACATTCCAACCAGTAATATCTTGATTAAAACTGGAAGCATATTCAAACATAGCGCTCATGTTTGTTACATTAGAAACATCCCAACTACTAATATCTTCATTAAATGAATTTCTACTTCTAAATAATTGACTCATATCAGTTACTTGAGAAACATCCCAGTCTTTTATATGACCAAATGTAGCTTCTGCAATTGTTGCATCGGCCACCCAAAGATTTATAGCACTTTTAATATTATCTTGAGTAATTGCAGGCGCATTACCTAATGTTTTAAAATTCAATATTTTTCCATAACTGGTTCCTGATGCTGTAGTTGCATAAGTTCTGTAAACGTAAAATGTTCCTTGATTTAAATTAGTGATTGTAAAATTAAACACCCCAATACCATCACCTAGTGTAACTTTAAAAACATCCTCTTTACCAATTTCAGGAATTAAGGTATTTAAAGCAGAAGTAAAAACAAAACCTCTTTCTATAATTGTTTCTTTAGTAGAAGAAATTACACCATTTAACTTTGCTGAGCTTTCAGTAACCAAACTTGCAGATTCTGTAGTTATCTCTAAAATATTACAATTACCCCAAACAGGTTTATGGGCATCTTCTAAAACTGCGTCTAAAGCAAAGTCTTGAGGCTCAGTGGTAATGCTAAAAACACACCATTCACTTAAATTTTGATTAAAGCTTGATGCATCTCTATACATAGCATACATATTTGTTACATTAGACACATCCCAAGTACTTATGTTTTGATTGAAATTAGTAGCTCCATTAAACATAAAAGCCATATCTAATACATTAGAAACATCCCAACTTCCTATATTTTGATTAAAATCAATAGCTTCTCTAAACATAGCATACATACTTGTTACATTAGAAACATCCCAACTACTTATGTTTTGATTAAAGCTTGATGCATGTCTAAACATAGAAGACATATTAGTTACATTAGAAACATCCCAAGTGCTTATGTTTTGATTAAAATTAGTAGCTCCATAAAACATAGAAGACATTCTTGTTACGTTAGTAACATTCCAATCTCCAATATCTTGGTTAAATGACTCTGCTCCGATAAATGTAGATGACATACTTGTTACATTCGACACATCCCAATTTCCAATATCTTGATTAAAATTGATAGCATTTCTAAACATAACAGTCATAAATCTTAATGATGAAACATCCCAATCTCCAATATCCTGATTAAAACTTGAAGCATTATGAAACATTGCTGACATATTTGTTACACTAGAAACAACCCAATTAGAAATATCTTGATTAAAACTCGAAGTATTATAAAACATTCCTATCATACTAGTTACATTAGAAACATCCCAAGCACTAATATCATCATTAAAAGTATCCTTATCTCGAAATAAATTATTCATACTAGTAACATTAGAAACGTCCCAATCTTTTATATGTCCATAAGTAGCCTCTGCTTCTGTTGGATTTGCTACCCAAGCATTTACTGCTATTCTAATGTTTTGTTGAGTGATAGGGGTTAGAGAAGTAATCTTAATTTCAGGCTCTAAATGAGATGAAGTAGCATTTAAACTTTGTAAGCTAAAAAATGATGTTAAGATAAGTAGTAGAAATATAACCGATTTTTTCATATTATTTTTTTTGTAAAGTTAAAAAAAATATGATGTTTTTTGTGCGATTTTTTTTGATAATATAATTGCTACATTTGTTTTATAAATTCAAATCAATATGAAATATCACCCAATAAATTCAGCACTTTTTATAAAAAATCGTAAAAACTTTATGGCTCAAATGAAGCCAAAAAGTATGGCCATTTTTAATTCTAATGATATTTATCCTATCAGTGCAGACAGCACAATGCCTTTTGAGCAGCATAGAGATATTTTTTATTTAAGTGGTGTAGATCAAGAAGAAAGTGTGTTGTTTTTGTTTCCTGATTGTCCTGATGAAAACTTACGAGAAGTGCTTTTTGTTAGAGAAACAAATGAACATATTGCTATTTGGGAAGGCGAAAAACTAACTAAAGAAGCTGCAACTAAAACTAGTGGAATAAAAACCATATACTGGTTACAAGATTTAGAAAAAGTCTTGTTTGAGATGAGTGGTTATGCAGATATTTTTTACATCAACACAAACGAACATTACAGAGCTTCTATAGAAACTGAAACCAGAGAAGATCGTTTTACAAAATGGTTATTAGCAAAATACCCTGCGCATTCAGTAGCTAAAAGCAACCCTATTTTACAACGTTTACGTTCTGTAAAAGATCAAATAGAGTTGGATTTAATGCAACATGCATGCAACATTACAGAAAAAGGGTTTAGACGTATTTTAGGTTTCGTAAAGCCTGATGTTTGGGAGTATGAAATTGAAGCAGAGTTATTGCATGAATTTGTAAAAAACCGTTCTAAAGGATTTGCATATACTCCAATTATAGCTTCGGGTAATAATGCGAATGTATTGCATTATATAGAGAACAATCAACAATGTAAAAATGGTGATTTAATTTTGTTAGATGTTGCAGCAGAATATGCCAATTATGCCTCTGATTTAACAAGAACCATTCCTGTTTCAGGTAGATTTTCTGACCGACAAAAAGCGGTTTATAATGCCGTAAATCATGTTAAAAAAGAAGCTACAAAAATGTTGGTTCCTGGAGTTTTATGGAAAGAATATCATATAGAGGTTGGTAAGATAATGACTTCAGAATTGTTAAAATTAGGTTTGCTTGATAAAGCTGATGTGCAAAATGAAGACCCAAATTGGCCAGCATATAAGAAATACTTTATGCACGGTACAAGTCATCATATTGGTTTAGACACACATGATTATGGACTTTTACACGAACCAATGCAGGCAAATATGGTATTTACGGTAGAACCAGGAATTTACATACCAGATGAAGGTTTTGGTGTTCGTTTAGAAGACGATGTGGTAATTCAAGAAAAAGGAGAACCTTTTAATTTGATGCAAAATATTCCTATTGAAGCAAATGAAATAGAGGAGATTATGAATCAATCTTAGATTGTAGACTAAGTTAAATATTACAAAAGCGGACTTTTAAAGTTCGCTTTATTAAGCCAAAGAATGAATAAAACCAATAGTTTCACTATTAAAGGTTTCTGGTTGCTCAACATTTACAACATGGCCACATTTATCAATCACAAAAAGAGATGCTTTTTTATGCATTTTTACAATGTTTTTAATAGAAGGTAAAAACAAATGATCTTCTGCACCCATCACATATAAAGTTGGTATTTTAATATCTTTAGCTCTAAAAAAACGCAATAATGGATTAATTTCTGATGTTAATTTAAACCATCTTATAAACTCTTTTTGATATAATTTTTTTGCTTCGTTTACAAATAAAGACCTCGATTTTTTATGATTTTTCTTAGGCATAATAATAAAAGCAAAAAGCTTATACAACAACATATAAGGGACTACAGATTTAAAAATAACACCTAATTTCATTAATACTTGAGAGCGAAGGTTGAGTTTGATAATAGCACCACCCATAATCATGCTTTGTACTAATTCTGGTCTTTTTTCTGCCAAATTTCTAATCAAAATTGTACCTAAAGAAATACCAATAAAATGAGATTTTTCAATTTTTAAATGCTCTACAACTTCTACAATATCTGTTGTAATAGAGTTAAAAGTGTATTTAGGATTAAATGTATCTTTTAAAGTTGGCTTACTATTTCCATGACCACGCAAATCTAAAATTAGCACATTAAAATGCTTTTTAAAATCACGAACTTGTTTGTACCAAATAGAACTACTTCCTCCTGCACCATGTACAAAAGTTACCCATTCTTTAGATTCTTTATGTGGATATGAATAGTAGTTTAACAAAAATTGATTTTAGATTTTTAAATATACAAAACGAAGTGCAAAAATAAACTATTTATTTTTGATATACTTTAAAACCTTCATTTTCAAATTTTATTACTTACAACTGGGTTAAAACAGTATTTTATAACAAATATCAGTTTTTTCTTTTTTTAATTTTTGTAGATTGCAAGTATGAAAAAATCAGCTTCAGAAAACAGTAAAAAAAAGAAATTTAATTATGACCAAGAGTTGGAAAAATTGCATACAGAATTGGTGCATATGCAAGAATGGGTTAAAAATCAAGGTCTAAAAGTCGTTATCCTTTTTGAAGGAAGAGATGCATCAGGAAAAGGTGGAACAATTAAACGTTTTACAGAACCTTTAAATCCAAGAATTTGTAAAGTAGTTGCTTTGGGTGTTCCTACAGAAAGAGAAAAAACACAATGGTATTTTCAAAGATATGTACAATATCTGCCAGCTGCAGGAGAAATTGTATTGTTTGATAGAAGTTGGTACAATAGAGCAGGTGTAGAAAAGGTGATGGGTTTTTGTACCAATGATGAGTATGATGAATTTTTACGTTCTTGCCCAGAGTTTGAGCGAATGTTGGTTAGATCTGGAATTATAGTTCTTAAATATTGGTTTTCTGTAAGTGATGAAGAGCAAGAAAGACGATTTAAAAACCGTATTTCTAATCCTTTAAAACGATGGAAATTTAGTCCTATGGATTTAGAATCACGTTCTAGATGGTTAGAATATTCTAAGGCAAAAGATCAAATGTTTGCACATACTGATACCAAACAGGTGCCTTGGTTTGTTGTAAATTCTGATAATAAAAAGAAAGCTAGGTTAAACTGTATTAGCCATGTGTTAAGTAAGATTCCTTATGAACAAATGAACATAAAACCTATTGAATTACCACCTTTACCAGATGGAAAAGCATATGTTAGACCACCTATGGATTATCAAACATTTGTGCCTGAAAAATTTTAAAAAAAATGAGCGAACATTACTGTTCGCTCATTTTTAAAAATACTAAAAGTTAAAAAATTAACTTGTCTTATCTGCACAACAAGCCATCTTACAGTCTTCTTTGCAAATCATTTTTTCATTTTCTGTTTTACCAGAACAACATCCTTTTTTATCAGTTTTAGATTCGCAGCTATCTTTACAATTGTCAGCGCAACTATGAGATTTTTTTGAGCTTTCAGAAGCTTTGTATAACTCACCTCCAGCAATACCACTTACAAAAGCAATTAATTCTTTCTTAGAAGTTGTATTAGCATCAAATTCTATATTTGCAATACTATCGTTAAAAATAACTTTAGCATCTAAAACACCTTCTTTTTTAGATAGTTTAGATTGGATGGTTTTTGCACAACCAATTTCGCAAGTCATTCCAGAAATTGCCAAAGACACATTTTCTTTTTTTATTTCCTTTTTTGCTTCACTTTTACAGCCAATTAACACAAAACATGCAATTGCTATAGCGTATATTATATTTTGAACCTTCATTAGAATATCTTATTAAGTTATACTGCAAATTTATTAATAAAAACAGTTGTATTTAAATAAATGTCAGACTTTTGTATGAATTTTAACCTAATCTATGAATAACCAACAACAAAAGTGGTTGTATTTAATTTTGCTCTCTCTTGTTTGGGGGAGTTCTTTTATTCTGATGAAGAAAGCCTTAATTGGCTTAACACCCATACAATTAGGTGCTTTACGAATGCTAATTGCAGGGTTATTTTTATTAGTAATAGGTTTTAGAAGTCTAAAAGAAATTCAAAAAAAACATTATAAATATATTTTTTATACTTCTTTATGTGGTACTTTTTTTCCCGTTTTTTTGTTTGCTTATGCAATAAAAGGAATTGATAGTTCTATAGCTTCTATTTTAAACTCTTTAACACCTTTTAATACTTTTATATTTGGTGTTTTAGCTTTTGGCTTTACTTTTAAAAAACAACAATTAGTAGGAATTTTCATAGGACTTATAGGTACAATTTTATTGATTTTAAAAGGTGCAGACTTGAACCCTAATCAGAATTATTGGTATGCTATTTTAGTTTTTATGGCTTCTATTGGTTATGCTTTAAATGTAAATATGGTAAAAAAATATTTGAGTGGTATTAGTGCTTTGAGCATTGTTACAGGTAACTTTTTATTATTGATAATACCTGCTTTTATAGTACTGTTTTCAACAGGTTTTTTTGAAACATTTGAAGCTACAGAAACAAAAATGACAGCTTTAGGTTATGTTTCGATTTTAGCCATTTTTGGAACTGGAATAGCTAAGATTTTTTACAATAAAATGGTGCATTTGTCAACTCCAATATTTGCGTCTTCTGTAACGTATCTAATACCAATTGTTGCTGTTTTTTGGGGTGTTTTGGACGGAGAAAAATTAAGCTATACTCAATTGATAGCTGGTGTTATTATTTTATTTGGAGTGTATTTAGTGAATAAGAAAAAGTAGGTTTTATGTTAGAAGTAGGAAGTAGGAAGTAGGAAGTTTTGTAAGAAAAAAGAGCCAAGAACTAAATCTTGACTCTTTTATTTATTTTGTTGTTCTAAAAAAGATTATTTAAAATCTTCATCAGTAACACCTTCATTTACTTTTATTTCTTTCACTTCAAATTTTAAATCCATTGGTCCAGATTTTACACCAATTGAATGTGGGAATAAAACTCCATTTACGGCTTTATAATCACCAAAAGTAGTGGGTACTTTTACTTCTTTTCCATCTGGTGTTTTTACAGTTTTAACTTCTTTGGTTTTTAAACCAGTTTTCATATCATAAAAGATCTCAGCATCATTGTGTTTTATCACAAAATAGTTTTTACCATCAATAGGTTCAATTCTGTCTAAGGTTCCTTTCTTGTAAGCCATATCAGAAAAAGGAACAACAGTAGCTTTCGCTTCTTCTAACTGAGCAGGTGCCATATCCATTTTTTGACCTCTTGCTTCTTGATATCCTTTTTCGCCATCAAAAACAGATTTTTGCATCACATTACCTGCTACAGCAATTTCTTGTGAAGTTTTATTTGGTGCAGAAGATTTAGCTGTCATTACTAAAGGCATTCCTTGTATAGTTGCATTTGCAACCATTAAAGTTGTTTTTACAGCCATCACTTTTTCTTTCCCTCCAATAGCTGCTAAATATTTATCAACTACACTTGCAGCAGTCATTCCTTCAAGAATTGGAGGTGACATTGGCGGTTTAACTGTTGCGTTTCCTTCTTTATCAAAATATTTAATTACATAATCTGTTTTTTCAAGATTATCCAGAATATCAATTCCTTTTCCTGTGATTACAATTCTTGCTTTATTGCCAACAAAATATTTGATAGCTGCATTTTGAACATCATCAATAGTAACAGCATTTATGTTTGCTAAGTAATTTTCATAGAAATCATCTGGTAAATTGTACAATTCTCTGTTTAATGCATATCCAGCAACAGTAGCAGGTTTTTGAACATTAATAACAAAACTACCTACATATTCTGCTTTGGCTTGTTTTAATTCTGCTTCAGTAATTTTATCATAACGAATTGTGTTAATTTCTTTCATCATCTCAACAACAGAGCTATCAGTTACTACATTTCTAACAGCAGCAGTGGCTCTAAAAGTAGCAGCATTTCTGCTTTGTCTTACTCTAGAATAAGACCCATAAGTATATCCTTTATCTTCTCTTAAGTTAGAATATAAACGAGCAGTTGCTCCACCACCTAAAATTTTATTGGCAATTAGTGCAGCATAATAATCTTTATCACCTAATTTTAAATCAATATTATTGATAATTGCAATTTCTGATTGTACTGCATTATCCATATTTACAAAGTTGATTTCTGTAGTTTCTACATTTTGAGGTTCTGGAATATCTGAAGGAGGGATATTTCCAGCTTCCCAATCAGAAAATAATGATTTTACTAATTTCTTAGTTTTTTTAGGATTGATATCTCCTTGAACAATTAAATAGGCATTGTTTGGTCTGTAATAACTGCTGTAGTTTTCTTTAACATCATCAAGCGTAATGTTGTTTACTGTTTCTTTTGACACAAATTCACCATAAGGATGTTTTGCTCCATAAGTCAATAAATCTTCCACTCTTCGTGCAATGGTCGTCACACTTTTTTCATTACTTTTTATACCATCTAAAGTTACTTTTTGCTCCTTGTCAAACTCCTCCTGTGTAAATTGAGAGTTTTTTACACCATCAGCCAATAAACCCAATATTTCTGGGAAGTATCTTTTTAAAGACGATGCAAAAGCAGAAGAACTTCCAAAACTAACATTAGCGCCTAAAAAGTCTACTCTTTCATTAAATGCATCTTTGGTCATTGTTGGAGTTCCTCTTCCTAAAAGACTACCCATCATGCTAGAAACACCCGCTTTTTCTCCTTCAAAATATGGTTTATTGTCAATGGTTAATCTAGCTGAAGCTCTAGGTAATTTATGGTTTTCTACCATTATTACTGTCAAGCCATTTTTTAATTTGAATTTTTCTGCCTTACCAAATTTTACTTGTGGTGCAGGACCTGGAGCAGGTTTTTTTGTTCTGTCTACTTGAGCATTTAACGAAAAACAGATGGTTAAAATGGCTACAAGCGATACTATTTTTGTTTTTATAATTTTCATATCTTATGTATTATTTCTTTTGTGATTCTGGTAAATACTCTAAAACTAATCTCTGATTTGGGTTTAGGTATTTTTTAGCAACTTCCCTAATTTCTTCTCTTGTGATTGATCTAAAAATATCAATTTCTGTGTTGATTAAATTTGTATCACCAAACATCACATAATATTCAGCTAAAGAACCTGCAATTCCACGCACAGTTGCATTAGAATTTACAAATCTATTTTCAAATTGGTTTTGAAGTTTTTGATAGTCGTTTTCTGAAATTAAATCCGTTTGTAGTTTTACAATTTCTTCATCAACCTCTTTAAGTAAATCGTCTAAAGAAGTTTCTCCTTGAGGTAAACCATACAAAATATAAGTTCCATAATCCTCTTGACTAAAGTTGATAGCCCCAGTTTGTAAAGCCATTTTTTTTGTATCCACTAGTTTTTTGTACAATACAGAACTTCTACCTGTACTAAAATATGATGAAATCATATCTAATACCCTAGAGTCTTTGGTAGTCATTGCAGGTGTTCTGTAACTAGCCATAATTGCAGGAATGCTAATATTAGCATCATAGGCTTTTGCTTTTATGGTTTCAGTTATTGGGTCTTCTTTTGGGAAATTTCTCTCAATATCAGCACCTCTTGGAATCGATCCAAAATAATCTTGAATCATTTTTTTAATTTCTTTTTTGTTGATGTCTCCAGCAACAACTAAAGTACCATTGTTTGGCACATAGTATTTTTTGTTAAAAGCTTTAAACTCTTCTAAAGTTGCAGCATCTAAATGCTCCATTTTACCAATAGTAGTTCCTTTGTAAGGATGTTTTTTAAACATGTGTTTTTTTACATTCTCTAAAAACTTTCCATAAGGACGATTGTCAACTCTCATTCTTTTTTCTTCTTTTACCACTTCATTTTGTGTGTCTACTCCAATTTGTTCAATTACTGGGTGTAACAATCGTTCAGACTCTAACCATAATCCAGTAGCAACTTCGTTAGAAGGAAATTGTTCGTAATAATAAGTTCTATCATCATCAGTGGTAGCATTTCCACTACCTCCAGCAGAAGAAACGATTTTATCCCATTCACCTCTTTTTATGTTTTTAGTTCCTTCAAACAAAAGATGTTCGAAAAAGTGAGCCATTCCTGTTCTATCAGGTTGTTCGTCTTTAGCTCCAACATGATAATACGTAGCAACAAAAGCTACAGGAGCAGAATTATCTTGATGCAATATTACATGCATTCCATTACTTAAATCATACTCTTCAAATTCTACTTTTTGAGCATTTGCTGAAAAAACAAATAATACAACAGCAGTAAGAGATAATATACCTTTTTTCATTGATTTTTATTTAATTAATAATTTACATTAGAATTTGACGCAATCGATTTCTTTTTGTTACAAAAAAGGGCTCCAATTTTATCAATCCCAAAAATACTAAAGCTAATGTTAAAAAAACAGTTAAAATAAAGGATTATCTATGATATTGTGGTAAGATTAATTTATTGTAAATGATGTTGATAAGTATTAAAAAAGATGTATATTTGCATCCGCATTTTCAATAAGTTAAGTGCAATAATAAGTATAAATACGCAAAACTAATAGTATGTACGCAATCGTAGAGATAGCAGGGCAGCAATTTAAAGTAGCAAAAGACCAAAAAGTATACGTTCATCGTTTACAAGGAGAAGAAGGATCAAAAGTAACTTTTGATAACGTTCTTTTACTTGATAACGCTGGAAATGTAACAATTGGCGCCCCAGCTATAGAAGGAGCTTCAGTAAAAGCTCAAATTTTAAGTCACTTAAAAGGTGATAAAGTAATCGTTTTCAAAAAGAAAAGAAGAAAAGGTTACCAAAAGAAAAATGGACACAGACAGAGTTTAACAGAGATTCAAATTGAATCTATTGCTGCGTCTGGAGGAAAAAAATCAGCAAAGAAAGAAGCTGCTCCTGTAAAAGAAGCTGCTCCTAAAGCTGAGGTAAAAGAAGCTGCTACAACAGATTATAGTTCTATGACTGTTGCAGAATTAAAAGCTGCTGCTAAAGATGCAGGTATCAAAGGATATACATCTTTAAAGAAAGCAGAATTAATTGAAGCTTTAACTAAATAATAATTTCAATTTTAAAACCATTGTATCATGGCACATAAAAAAGGAGTAGGTAGTTCGAAAAATGGTAGAGAATCAGAATCGAAACGTCTAGGTGTAAAAATATTTGGAGGACAAGCTGCAATAGCAGGTAATATTCTTGTTCGTCAAAGAGGAACAACTCACAATCCAGGAGAAAACGTTTACATGGGTAAAGATCATACTTTACATGCAAAAGTTGATGGAATTGTAGAGTTTAGAAAAAGAAAGGATAATAGATCTTATGTATCTATAACTCCATTTGAAGCTTAAGAAATTAAGACTTTTAAACTATTTTAAACGCTCAAACATTTTAATGTTTGAGCGTTTTTTGTTTTCTTAATAAAAGTTTTCTTAAGTTTACTTAATAAAACCCTCCAATATGAAGTTCTTTTTTAAGAGTTTAATACTCTTTTTTACGATATCCAGTTTTTCACAACTTGAAAAAGTAAATCAGCAAAAATTGATAAAAGCTGAAGAATTTATTTTGAATAGAGAAGTGGATTCTGCTTCTTTCTATTTAAATCAATTAGAAGAAAATACCTACACTAAACTTTTACGTAAACTAAATAATAAAGCACTCGTTTCTTATAAAGAATATGATGAGTTTTTAAGCGTAGTTAGTAATAAACAATCTATTAAATATATTAAAATTTCAAACTATATAAATGAGTTTGTAAAAACACCTACTAGTATAAAAAAGATTGATACAGATTATGTTGATATTAAATGGTCTCAAGTTAATAAGTTAAGAGATGAAGTTACCTTAGAAGCTGCTTCTAAAGAACAAAGAGTACTAGAAAACTATGTAAATAATTTTAACAATTCTGATATTAATGTCCTAAAATCAAAATTAAAAATTACTACCCATCCTATAGTTATGTATAACATAAAGCAGGAGATGAAGGGAAAGGAATTGTGTGTGGAAAGTCTTAAACAAGCAAGGGAGTTAGAAGATGTAGAATTAGAAGTAGCATTTTTATATTATTTAGCAGATTTTTTAGTTTTAGAGCGTAAATTGAAAGATTACATTGACGTTAGCGAAAAAGGGTTAGAGTTGTCTAGATCATTGCCAAACAATAGTTATTATTATTCGATAGCAAGTCATTTAGTAGATGCATATCTTTTTAAAGGTGGACATGATGAAAGGGTCAAAGAAATACTAAAAGAGCTATATGATAGCCCTTCTTCAAGAATACATTCTTATCAATACTATGCTAATTTTGTTTCAAAATTAGATGAAAATTCACCTCAAAAAAAAGAAATATTAAATCAGTTTAAGGTAAAAAATACTTTAGAGTTGATAGAAAAATTTTTAAAATTAGGAAAAGATTTAAATCAACATGATTACTTAAAATTATTAAATTACGCTTCAAGTGCGTTGGCGAAAAACGGTTATTACAATAAAGCAATTTATTATAAAAATGATCAAATAGCATTAACAAAAGATATTTATTCTAAAGATTTATCTGAAACTTTAGCTACTTATAAATCAGAACAATCTCTTAAAGAAAAAGAAAAAGAAATAAAAATCGAAAAAGAAAAAACAAAAACATATATACTAATTGCAATTATAATTAGTGTTTTTTTATTGATTTCTTTATTTATTTTAAGAAAGCTTAAAATTCAATCTAAAGAACTTTCTAAAAAAAATGTACTTGTTAATAAAACATTAAAAGAAAAAGAATTACTAGTAAGAGAAGTGCATCATAGAGTAAAAAATAATTTTCAAATTGTATCAAGCCTACTAGAATTACAGAGTAAAGGTATTGAAGATGAAAGGGCCTTAGAATTAGCTAATGAAGGTAAAACACGTGTAAAATCTATGGCGTTAATCCATCAAAAATTATATCAAGATAAAAGTGGCTTAGTGGATTTTGATGAATACATTAAACTTTTAGTAAAAGAACTAACTTCTTTATACGGCTCTGAAAATAAAGTAGCTACAAATATATCATCTAAAAAAATGAAATTTGATGTTGACACAGCAATACCACTTGGTTTAATTATTAATGAAATTATAACCAATTCTTATAAATATGCTTTTAATAAAAGTAAAGAAAATCAACTTTCTATTTCTATTGCTAAAAATTCCGATCACGAATATAAATTGATTATAGAAGATAATGGTCCTGGAATTCCTGACAATTTAGATATACAAAAAGCCAAAAGTTTAGGACTTCGTCTAATTAATAGATTAGTAAAACAATTGCATGGAAAATTACAAGTAACTAACAAAAATGGAGCTCGTTTTGAAATTCTTTTTAAAGATATTTATGCTAGACAATTAATTAACTAATATTTAGATATGATTTTTTTATGAGAAAACTAAAAGTATTAGTAGTAGAAGATGAAATAATTATTGCTGATAATATCTGTGATGTTCTAGAAGATTTAGGATATGAAGTTACAGAACCAGCAATTAATTATACAGAAGCATTAGTTTTAATTGAACAAGAGAAACCAGATATAGCTATTCTTGATATTCAATTATCTGGAAGAAAAACAGGGATAGATATAGCAAAACAAATTAGAGAAAAATATAACTTTCCTTTTATTTTCTTAACATCAAATTCAGATAAAATGACAATTGATGAAGCTAAAGAAGTAATGCCCCCTGCATTTTTAGTAAAGCCATTTACAAAAGAAGAATTGTACTCAGCTATAGAAATTACACTCTCTAATTTTGAAAAAAAATTAAATAATGAAAATGAACTTCTATCAGAAAAGTTTTTATTTATTAAGATAAAAGGAGTCTACACAAAAATAATTCAAAAAGATATTTTATATCTTAAAAGTGACCATGTTTATGTAGAAATAGTATTAAAAAATAACAATAAACTTATAGTAAGAAATAGTTTGAATGGTATAGCTAAATCCTTAAATAATAATTTTTTAAGAATACATAGAGGTTATATAGTAAACTTTAATTATGTAACAAAAATAGATATAAGTACACTTCAAATTCAAAAACAAGAACTACCAATTGGCAAAAAATTTAAACAAGATGTGTTGAGTTTTTTCAAAAATTGGTAATTTTTATCAGAATAAAACTCTTTTTAGAACACAATAATAGGGTTTAAGAACATATTTAATCAAATAGTGATAATTGTGCATTAAATTTGTTAATAGACTTTTTAGTTGATAAATTATCGAAAATTGGGGGATTTAAAATAATTTTTTGTTCAACTAATCATTCTATAAAAAAGTTACCTACATATTATAGGTAACTTTTTGGTTTTTTAATATAAGACAATTTGTATTTTGTACATTTACAACCTGTGAGTTTACTATACAATATATTAGTTTTTAAAGCGCAATTAGTCTTGTTTATAATTGCCTTTTTTAATAAAAAGATTAAACTTTTTGTTGATGGAAGAAAACAAACTTTCTCCAAGATTTCTGTCTTAAAAGATAAGAACACAATTTGGTTTCATGCAGCTTCTTTAGGTGAATTTGAACAAGCAAGACCAATTATAGAAGAACTGAAAAAAAACCATTCACAATATAAAATATTAGTTACTTTTTTCTCTCCTTCTGGATATGAGATTCGTAAAAACTATGATTTAGCAGATGTTGTTTGCTATTTACCTTTAGACTCTACTTCAAATGCTAGAAAGTTTATAGAAATCGTTAATCCTAAAATGGCGATTTTTATAAAATATGAATTTTGGCCTAACTTATTGAATGAACTCAATCTAAAACATGTTCCTACCATTTTAGTTTCAGGAATTTTAAGAGATAAACAATTGTTTTTCAAGAGTTATGGAGGGTTTATGCGGAAATCGTTAAATGCATTTCATCACTTTTTTGTACAAGATGAAAAATCTAAAAACTTATTAAATTCTATTCATTTTAATAATGTTACTATTTCTGGAGATACACGTTTTGATAGAGTTTTTAAAATTTTAGAACAGGATAATTCATTAGATTTTATTAACGCATTTAAAAATAATCAGTACACAATTGTAGCAGGGAGTACTTGGAAAGAAGATGAAGAGTTATTGGTAACCTACATTAATACAGAAGCCTCAGAAAACGAAAAATTTATAATTGCACCTCATAATATCAAAAGTGATGCAATTTTAGAGTTAAAAAAATCAATCAATAAAAAGGTTGTTTTATATTCTGATAAAGTTGGTAAAGATTTATCAAAAGACCAAGTTTTTATCATAGATACTATTGGTATTTTAACCAAAATTTATGCAGTAGCAGATGTTGCTTACGTTGGTGGAGGTTTAAAAACAGGTTTACATAATATTTTAGAACCAGCAACTTTTAGAATTCCTGTAGTAATTGGAAATAAATACGACAAATTTAAAGAAGCAGTAGATTTGGTAAAGATTGGTGGTTGCATTTCAATTCAAAATCAAGAAGAATTTACAACAGCTTTTAAGAGTTTTAAGAATGATAAAAGTAATAGGAAACTAACAGGTATTATCAATAAAAAATACATTGAAGATAACCTTGGTGCAACAAAACTAATTATGAATTATTTAAAAGATAAGATTTTATTATGGACTTTATATTACAACCTTGGCCTTGGTTTATTGGAGGGCCTTTAATTGCATTTGTATTGTTTTTAACTTTCTATTTTGGAAAATTTTTTGGTGTTTCTAGAAGTTTAGAAACGTTTTGTACAATTGGAGGTGCAGCAAAATTCTCAGATTATTTTAAGGTAGATTTAAAAGAAAGAAAATGGAGTTTATTTTTTGTTGCAGGAATTCTAATTGGAGGTTTTATTTCCTCTGAATTTTTAATGAAATCCCAAACAATAGATTTAAACCCAAATACAGTTAAAGAGTTGGCAGATTTAGGATTTGCAAATGCAGGAAGTAGTTATTTACCAGAAGAAATTTTTAGTTTGGATAACTTATTTTCTATAAAAGGATTTTTAATTTTAATTGGTGCAGGAACTTTAATAGGATTTGGTACACGCTATGCTGGTGGTTGTACTTCTGGTCATGCAATTACTGGTTTAAGCAATTTGCAGTTACCCTCTTTGGTAGCTACAATAGGTTTTTTTATTGGAGGTTTAATTATGACTTGGTTTTTAATCCCTTTAATATTTTAATTCTTGAAAAGAATTATGCTGAACTTGATTCAGTATTAAAAACAAAATAAATGAAAAACATTAAATTTTTATTAGTAGGAGTATTATTCGGTATTATTTTAAGCAAAACAGAAGTAGTTTCTTGGTATAGAATTTACGAAATGTTTAAGTTTCAATCTTTTCATATGTATGGAGTTATTGGTAGCGCAGTTATGTTAGGTGTTATTAGTATACAGCTTTTTAAGAAAGGTATTATTAAAGACTTCTTAGGCAATAAAATTGTAGTTAAAGACAAAGAAAAAGGATTTATTAGAACACTAGTTGGTGGAACTATTTTTGGTTTAGGTTGGGCATTATCAGGAGCTTGCCCTGGACCAATGTATGTGTTAGCTGGTCATGGAGCAGTTGCCATTTTAGTCGTTCTTTTCGGGGCAATTATTGGCGCTTTTATTTATGGATTATTAAGTAAAAAGTTACCAAACTAAATGAATAAATTAATTGACAATTTTGGTAGACAAATGAAATATGTGCGATTGGCAGTTACAGATCGTTGTAATTTACGTTGTCAATATTGTATGCCTGCTCAAGGAATAGCTATTGTTCCAAGACAAGAATTATTGTCATTCAAAGAAATGTATCGTTTAATTCGTGTGCTCACAGAATTGGGTGTAAACAAAGTACGCTTAACTGGTGGAGAACCTTTTGTGCGTAAAGATTTTGTTGGTTTTTTAGAAATGTTATCTTATAATGATCTGTTAGATGCCATTAATGTAACTACAAATGGAGCCTTAATTTCTCATCATATTGATAAAATTGAAAAGCTTAAAAAAGTAAAAAACATCAATTTGAGTATTGATAGTTTGCAACGTGATAAATTTGCAAAAATTACAAGAAGAGATGTTTTTCCAGAAGTCTATAAAACCTTTGAATTATTAGAAAAAAGCAGCCTAAATTTAAAATTAAATGTGGTTGTACAATCTGGTTTTAATACTGATGAAATTGTTGACTTTGTAAGATTGACCAAAGATAAAAACGTTGCAGTTCGTTTCATTGAAGAAATGCCTTTTAATGGAAAAGGTCAACGTGAAATGAATGAAAATTGGACGTTTAAGAAGATTTTAAACGAAGTGAAAACTGAGTTTGAGGTTGCTGAAATTCAATCAGAAAAATCATCTACTTCTAGAAATTATGCCATAAAACATCATAAAGGAACTTTTGGGATTATTCCTGCTTTTACAAGAACCATTTGCAACGATTGCAACAGAATTAGAATTACAAGTACAGGAACTTTTAAAAACTGTTTGTTTGATGATGGTGTTTTTAATTTAAGAGATTTTATAAGAAATGGAGCTTCTAATAACGATTTAAAAGAACTTTTCTTAGGATTGGTAAAAGACAAACCAGAAAATGGTTTTATAGCAGAAGCAAACCGTAAAAAAGGAAATGTTTCTGAGAGTATGAGTACAATTGGAGGGTAAAAGAAGTTGATTTGTGTATTTGTTTATTCGCTTAATCGCGTTCATCCAATTACACAGCTAAACAAATAAACGAATACACTGTTGATAAATGATTTCAGTAAAAGAAGCAAAAAATAAAATCTTAAACTCAACCCAAGATTTTGGCGTTGAAGAAATTCCGTTTATAAAATCAGTTGGTAGAATTTTAAAAGAAGCGATTACTGCAGATAGAGATTTTCCTCCTTTCAATAGAGTTTCTATGGATGGTATTGCAATTGACTATTCTTCTTTTGAAAAAGGTCAAAGAAAGTTTAAGGTAGAAGGAATTCAAGCTGCAGGAAGTAAGCAAATTGCTTTGCAAAATTCAGAAAATTGTATTGAAGTAATGACAGGTGCAGTTTTGCCTAATAACACAAATACAGTTATCAGATATGAAGATGTAACTATAGAAAATGGATTTGCAACCATGAATATAGATACAATTAAAGATAAGCAAAATGTACATCCAAAAGGAAAAGATGGAAGAATAGGAGATGTATTAATCAAAACAAATACAAAAATATCAGCAGCAGAAATAGGTGTTTTAGCAACCGTAGGAAAATCAAAAGTAAAAGTAGCAAAACAACCTAGGGTAATAATTGTTTCTACAGGTGATGAATTGGTTGGTGTAGATGAAATTCCATTGGAACATCAAATAAGAAGAAGCAATGTATTTACTTTGGTTTCATTACTGGAAGGTTTGCATATTCCTTCAGAAACAGCTCATATTACGGATGATAAACCTGTTTTAAAATCCAAGATTGAAGCATATTTAGTTGAATATGATGTATTGCTTTTCAGTGGAGCTGTAAGTAAAGGAAAATATGATTATTTGCCAGAAGTTTTGAATGAATTGGGAGTAGAAAAATATTTTCATAAAGTAGCCCAAAGACCAGGAAAACCTTTTTGGTTTGGGTGTGCAAAAAATGAAAAATTTAACAATAAAAATCAAACTGTTGTATTTGCTTTTCCAGGAAACCCAATCTCTACTTTTGTGAATTGTTTAGCTTATTTTTGCCCTTGGTATTACAAATCAGTGGGGTTAGCTTTAAAAGAAGAAACTGCAATTTTAGGAGAAGATGTTTCTTTTAAGCCTCATTTAGTTTACTTTTTACAAGTAAAATTAGAAAGTAAATTTGGACATTTAGTAGCAATTCCAATGTCTGGAAATGGTTCTGGAGATTTGGCAAGTTTAGTAAATACAGATGCATTTATTCAATTGCCAAATGATAAAACCGACTTTAAAAAAGGTGAAGTTTATCCTGTTTTAAGATACCGAAATTAAGTTATTGTTATTTTAAAATAATAGTTATAATGAAAATTTTTAAGTTTGGTGGAGCATCAGTAAAAGATGCAGAAAGTGTAAAAAATGTAGCTTCAATTATTAAAAATGAAGGTGCAAAAGATACTTTAGTAGTTATTTCTGCAATGGGAAAAATGACCAATGCTTTTGAAGACGTTGTTGATGCTTATTATAACAAGTCAGAAGAACTGCCTAAAAAACTAAACTTTATAGAAGAGTTTCATAAAGATTTAATGAATTCGTTATTTGATAAAAATGACGAGGTTTTTAAAGAAGTAGCTATTCTTTTTGGTGAATTAGGTTGGTTTTTAGCAAGAAACACCTCACAAAGATATAACTATGTTTATGATCAAATTATCTGTTTTGGAGAGCTTTTATCTACTAGAATAGTAAGTGCTTATTTAGAAAAATTAGGACAAGAAAACGTTTGGTTTGATGTAAGAAACTATATCAAAACTGATAGCAATTACAGAGACGCAAAAGTAGATTGGGAATTGACAGAAAATTTAATCACCAAAAAAGTTGACGTAAACAAAATTAACATTACTCAAGGTTTTGTAGCTGCAAATGATACAGAAAATACGACTACTTTGGGTAGAGAAGGTTCAGATTATACAGCTGGTATTTTTGCATATTGTTTAAATGCAGAAAGCGTAACCATTTGGAAAGATGTTCCTGGTGTTTTAAATGCAGATCCTAGAGTGTTTTCAGACACAACTTTACTTGAGCAAATTTCTTATGAAGAAGCTATAGAAATGGCTTTTTATGGAGCTTCTGTAATTCACCCAAAAACGCTACAACCTTTAGAAAGAAAGGAAATCCCTTTACTGGTTCGTTCTTTTGTGAATCCTAAAGAAACTGGTACAAGAGTTTCTAAAGGAACAAGGTTAGTGCCTTATATTCCTTGTTTTATTGTAAAGAAAAATCAGATTTTAGTTTCTATTTCTGCCTTAGATTTCTCTTTTATGGTAGAAAATAACATCAGTTTTATTTTTCAGAAATTACACGATTATCAGTTGAAAGTAAACTTAATTCAGAATTCAGCTATTAGTTTTTCGGTTTGTATAGACAATAAATTCAACAAGTTTGATGCTTTTTACGAAGAGTTAAAAACACAGTTTAAAATTGATGTTCAAAAAGGAGTTGATTTATATACTGTTCGTCATTTTGATGACAAAGCGATTGAAATGATTGAAGCAAAAGGGGAATCACTGTTAACACAAGTAAATAAAGAAACTTCTCAAATTGTTTTAAAAGCAGAGTAATTTTTTCTGAAATTTGGGTCTTTTAATTTTTAATGTTTTGGGAACAAATTAATAATTCGATATTTCTTTTTTTACTATGTTTGCTGTATAGTTCTAACGATATTTTATGGCATTAGTAACATCTAAGGAAATTGCACAAGTAATTGGTTTAGACAAACTTGGTTTTATTGGTACATTTATAGGTTGGTTACTTATAAAAGTTTTACGTATTTCTGCTTTAAATAGAATTTACAATAATAACAAAGAGAAATCAGATTTAGATTTTTTAAATGGTGTTTTAGACGATTGTAATATCAAGTTTGAAATTCCAGAAGACGATTTAAAAAGAATTCCAAAAAACGGTGCTTTTATCACAATATCCAATCATCCATTAGGAGGAATAGATGGTATTTTATTACTAAAGTTATTACTCGAAAAAAGAACCGATTATAAAATCATAGCCAATTTTTTACTCCATAGAATAGCGCCACTTAAGCCCTATGTAATGCCTGTAAATCCTTTTGAAACAAGAAAGGATGCAAAATCTAGTGTTGCAGGAATTAAAAATGCTTTATTACATCTTAAAGAAGAAAAACCACTAGGAATTTTTCCAGCAGGAGAAGTATCTACTTATAAAGATGGAAAGTTAGTGGTAGATAAACCTTGGGAAGAAGGAGCAGTAAGATTGATAAAAAAGGCAAATGTTCCTGTTATACCAATTTATTTTCACGCTAAAAATAGCCGATTTTTTTATTTTTTAGCCAAAATTTCAGATACGTTAAGAACTGCTAAATTACCTTCTGAATTAAGTTCTCAAGAAGGTAAAGTGATTAAAGTAAGAATAGGAAAACCAATTTCTGTTAAAGATCAAAATGAGTTTAAAGATATTCCTGCTTTTTATGAGTTTATTAGGAAGAAGACCTATATGTTGGCAAATCCTTTTGAGAAAAAGAAAAAAATAATATCTACAGAAAAAATAAAAATAAAGAAACCCGTTAAACAAATTACAGCACAAAAAAGTATTTATTCGTTTATAAAAGAGATTGATAATTTACGTGAAAATAATGGGAGGTTATTAGAAAGTAAGAATTATGAAGTCTTTTTTGCAGACGCAAAGCAGATTCCAAATTTGTTACATGAAATAGGAAGATTAAGGGAAATTACCTTCAGAGATGTTGGCGAAGGTACAAACAATGCAATTGATTTAGATAAATTTGATAAATACTATCATCACCTATTATTGTGGGACAACGTATCAAATTGTTTAGTTGGAGCATACAGGATGGGGCTTGGAAAAGATATTTATAAAAAGTTTGGCATCAATGGTTTTTATGTGCAAACCTTGTTTAGAATTGAGCCAGAGTTGCATCAAATGATGGAAAATACCATAGAAATGGGTCGTGCTTTTATCGTTGGTGAATACCAACAAAAACCGATGCCTTTGTTTTTGTTATGGAAAGGAATAGTGCATGTTACTTTACGTTATCCAGAATACAAGTATTTAATGGGCGGTGTTTCTATTAGCAATCAATTTTCAGATTTCTCAAAATCGTTGATGATTGAGTTTATGAAGTCTCATTATTACGATCCCTATATTGCACAATACATTTACCCTAAAAAAGAATATAAGGTAAAATTAAAAGATGGTGATAAAGATTTTGTATTTGATGCTACAAAAGCAGATATGCAAAAGTTCGATAAAATTATCGATGAAATAGAACCTGGAGCTCTAAGAATACCAGTTTTGATTAAAAAATACGTGAAACAAAATGCACGTTTGGTTGCTTTTAATGTAGATCCTAAATTTAACAATGCTGTTGATGGTTTAATGTATATTAAAGTAGCAGACATACCTGAAAGTACTGTAAAACCAGTTATGGAAGAGTTTCAGGCTGAGTTGGAACGGAAATCTGCTGAGTTGCAGAAGAAATAATTGCTCTAGTTTAGGAGAGTATTAAATTATTAGTTTTTCTTAATCTGTCAAAACTACCGAATTTTAATTTGGTACAATTTTAGCAATAATTTAAACAGAGTTCCTTGAAGTTAACTTCAAGATTTCCAATAATTGTCATTCCCTTGAAAAAGGGAATCTATAAATTTATACTTATGAAAACCTTTCTAAAAATACTTTTAACGGCTTTAGCAGTAATTGTTTTGGCTAATATTTTATCTGGAGTAGCAGTAACTGGTTATGGAGCTGCAATTATAGTTGCTGTTGTTATAGCGATTTTAAATATGATTGTAAGACCATTGTTAATCTTCTTTACATTACCAGCAACCATTGTCACTTTTGGACTTTTTATCTTTGTAATTAATGCTATCATTATTTTGATGGCAGATAAATTAATAGATGGTTTTGCAGTTTCAGGTTTTTGGTCTGCACTCTTTTTTAGTATTCTATTATCAATTTTTAGATCTTTTCTATTCTCTTTATTGAAGGATGAAAAGAAGTAAGTTTTATTTAAAAGAAGCGCGTTGCAAACGATCATTCATAGATTTTCCTAAGCCAAAATCTGGCATTTTTTCAACAAGAATAACATCTAAGTTTTGATGATCTAATTGATGTAATGCATCATATAATTTTGAAGCTGCTTCTTGTAAATTACTGGTTTCAGATAAAATAATTTCTGATGTAATTTTATCACTCTTAAAAGAAGCATTTAAAGTCAAAACACCAATTTTTTTTGTTGAATGATTTTCAATTTCTGAAGCAACATCTGTAGTTAAAATGGTAGTTGTTAAAGGTGAATAATGTTTATCCAACATTCCTGGAGCATCAGGATTTTCTTCCTTTTTATTTTTAATTTCCACTTTTCCTACAACAGCTTCTATTTCTTCTAAAGCCAAAGCACCTAACCTGTAGATGATTGGCTCATCATTTTCAAAACCAATAATAGTAGATTCAATTCCGTTTATACAAGTACCACCATCTAAAACCATTTTGATGTTATTTTTGAAATAACGTTCTACATGTTCTGGTTTTGTAGGACTAATATTATTAAAAGGATTTGCACTTGGTGCAGCCAAAGGAAAAGACAATTGTTTTAAAAGCTCTAAAGTTGTTGGATGATTAGGTATTCTTACAGCAACCGTATTTTTACCAGCTGTTATGATATCTGGAATGCTTTTATTCTTCTTTAAAACTAAAGTCATAGAACCTGGCCAGAATTTTTTAGCTAATAATTTTGCCTTTTCAGGAACTTCAGAAACGATGTTTTCTAATTTATCTACTGAAGGAATATGAACAATTAATGGATTAAAAAACGGACGTTTTTTGGTTTCAAAAATGCTTTTGATTGCTTTTTCACTAAAGATGTTTCCAGCCAAACCATACACAGTTTCTGTAGGGATAGCTACTAATTCTTCATTAGTTAGTAAGTTAATCGCTTTTGATATGTCTTTTGAAATGATGCTCATAAATTTCCGATTGCAAAATTACATATAAAAATGATTTATCTATTTAAAAATCAGCTTCAACTGTAAAACTCATTTTTTTGTTTGTTGATGGATGCAAAAAGGCAATAGTTTCAGCATGTAAATGCAATCTATTTGTTTTTTCACCATACAAATCATCACCCAAAATAGCTGTATTTAATCCATTTTTATGAGCAGCATGTACTCTTAACTGATGAGTTCTACCAGTAACAGGATAAAAATAAACTCTAGTTTTTCCATTTTCTATGTTGATGATTTCCCAATTGGTTTCAGCATTTTTCCCGTATTTAAAATCTACTAATTGTTTGGGTCTGTCATCTAAATCTACTCTCAGAGGAAGTTTGATTGTTCCTTTTTTTGCTGATAACTCTCCATTTAATAACGCTACATAACGTTTTTTTATAGTTCTATTTATAAACTGACTTTGTAAAACTTTATTAGCTTCTTTGGTTTTCGTCAATACTAAAATTCCGGATGTAGACATATCTAATCTATGTACAATTAATGGTCCTATTGCAGTTGGGTATTTTTCTTTAATTCTAGAATACACAGAATCTTTAATTTCTTTTCCAGGTACAGATAAAAACTCAGCAGGTTTGTTAACAACAATCAGAACTTCATCTTCATAAATGATTTCGAGTTCTTTTTGTTCGGATAAATTTTCTAGTAATAAATTATCATCCATTTTGATCCCTTTTAGCATATGCCCTAAAATTGGTTTGCACCTACTTTGACAAGCAGGATAATAATTTTTGTGCTTTCTAATAGCTGAATTTGGAGAAATTCCCCACCAGAATTCTGCCATAGAAATAGGTTTTAAATCATTGGCAAAAGCGTATTGTAATAATTTTGGAGCAGCACATTCACCAGATCCAGCAGGAGGTTTTATTTTAGGATCATTAAAAATATCCAGTAAATTTTTGAGTTCTTTTTGCTGATTCAGAAAAGCATAATTTTCAAATAAGGTCTGTTGCAAATAATTCGACTTTTCTTTTCGTTTTGTTTTTGAGTTCTCGATTTCATCTTCAAAAAACGCTAGTTTTTGATTTAGTTTTTCGATTTTAATTTGATAATACTCTTGTAATTCTTTGTAAAAAAACTGGTCATTATAGCTTTCTTGTTTCAATTTTTGAATTAACTCTTTATACTGATTTTCCTCTAAAAATTCTGCACCCTTTACTTTTCTGCTTTTTCTATCCTTTTTAGAAAGCTTCATTTTTTTTCTTTGAGCTTCTAAATCTTTATTAATTTCAATTTTAGTGTTTTCGAATTCATTTTTCAAGACCAAATAGTTCTCATCTACTATTAAGTTACCTAGTTTTGCATTTATTTGTTCGATTTCAGCTTCGCCTTTTGTATAAAAACTACCTTCTGTTCTCATATTAAAAATTGGAGGAACAAATTGTTTAGGAAGGCTATTATCATCTAATTTTCCAGAAAAAGCGGCTAAATAACCTAGTTCATTTTGTTTGTTTTTTACAACTAAAACACCAAACATTTTACCAATGGCAGTATTATTTTTATCTTTATTTAAGCCAAAATTGTGTGTAAAATCAGTTTGATTTTCTAAATATTTTTGAATCTCTTTAGTAGCAATTTTTGCTAAAGGATGAGGTTCGTAATAAAATGGAAAAGTAAACTTTTCTGGTAGTTGAATATTAGAAATATCAGATTTAAACTTGTGTAAATGCATCAATTTTAGTGAAATGTAAGTTCAAGTATAAATTCGTTTGTCAATTCAATTTTTCAAGAAAAGTAATCATAATTTTAAATTCCCAAAATCATTTTAGCAATTAGGAAGTAGATTAAAATTCCAAAAATATCATTAGAAGTAGTAATAAATGGACCTGTAGCAATTGCAGGATCAATACCTCTTTTATTTAAAAATAAAGGAACAAAAGTACCAATTAAGCCAGCTACGATAATTACGATTACTAATGAGCTAGAAATAGCTAGAGCTGTGTTTACTTTTCCTTCATAAGCCCAAACAAAAACAAATAGAAATATGGCTAAAATAACTCCATTTAGAGCTGCTAAAAGCATTTCTTTAATCAACCTGCTATTGATACTCCCTTTTACATCATCATTGGCTAAACCTTGCACAATAATTGCAGAAGATTGAACACCTACATTACCAGCCATTGCTGCAATTAATGGTGTGAAAAAGAAAAGTGCAGCATATTTTTCAAAAACACCCTGAAAACCTTCCATAATTATAAAAGCGCCAATTCCACCAATTAAACCCAAAAATAACCAAGGCAAACGTGCTTTGGTTAATTCTAAAATACTATCATCAGAATCCACATCTTGAGTTAAACCTGCAGCCATTTGATAATCTCTTTCAGCTTCTTCTTTTAATACATCAACAATATCATCAATCGTAATTCTACCCACTAATACATTATTATCATCTACAACTGGTATTGCTTCCAAATCGTATTTTGCCATAATTTTAGCAATCTCTTCATCGTCTTCATTTACGTTTACAAAATCAACTTTAGATTTCGAAATTTCAGCAATTTTTTGATCAGATTTAGCAATAATTAAATCCTTTAAAGATAAACGTCCAACCAACTTATCTTCTTTATCAACAACATAAATGGAATGTACTCTTGTTACATCTTTAGCTTGTCCACGAATTCTTCGCATACAACCAGCAACTGTCCAAGTTTCATATACTTTTACCAGCTCTTTTGCCATTAAAGCACCTGCAGTTTCTTCTTCATAAGAAAGTAGTTCTTTAATGTCTGCAGCTAATTCATCATCTTCTAAAGCATTAATTACTCTTTCTTGTCTTTCTTCAGAAAGTTCACCAATAATATCAGCAGCATCATCAGAATCCATTGCTTCAACTTCTTCTGCAATTTCTTTAGCTGATAAATTTTTAAGGATTTTTTCACGAATATCATCTTCCAATTCTGTTAGAATCTCTGATGTTTTTTCGCTATCTAAAAGTTTAATAATGTAAATGGCTTCATCAAAATTTACTTCATCTAAAACCTCTGCAACATCAGCAAAATGAACCTCTTTAAACAATTTTGTAATTGCAGTTTCATTGTTAGCACTAATTAGGCTTGTTAGGTTTTCTAGAAATTCATCTGTGATTTCAAATGCCATTTTCTATAATTTTTTGCGTGAGTAAAATAAACTCTTGAACGGATAATTGTTCTGGTCGTTTCGCAAATATAGGGTCTTCTTTTAAAGAATCCGAAAGTTTAAAGGATTTTAAACTAGAACGTAACATTTTTCTACGTTGATTAAAAGCTGTTTTTACTACTCTAAAGAATATTTTTTCATCAACAGGAAGTGTATAATTTTCTTTTCTGATGAATCTTATGACTCCAGAATCTACTTTTGGAGGAGGATTAAAAACAGTAGGAGGTACAGTAAATAGATACTCTACATCATAAAAAGCTTGTGTTAAAACAGATAGAATTCCATATACTTTAGAGCCTTCCTTTTCTGCAATTCTCATAGCTACTTCTTTTTGAAACATCCCAGCAAATTCTGGAACAAATTCCCTGTTTTCTATTGCTTTAAAAACAATTTGAGTAGAAATATTATAAGGAAAATTACCAATAATAGCTACTTGTTCTTTATTAAAGATTTCCTGAATATTTTTCTTTAAAAAATCACCTTCAATAATTTCAAATTTTTCTTTGGAAGTATTTAGTTTAAGGTTTTCAATAGGAAACACATCTTGTAGATAGGAAACAGATTCTGTGTCTAGTTCAAAAACAGTAACTTTTGGTTTTTTCTGTAAGATGTATTTAGTTAAAACCCCCATTCCTGGACCTATTTCTAAAACGTGATGATACCCTTTTTCGGTTAAAGCATCTGCAATATCTTTTGCAATAGTTTCATCCGTTAAAAAATGCTGACCTAAATGTTTTTTTGCTTTTACAGACATAATTAATTACTCACATTAGTAGGATAAAACTCTTTAATCAACTTTAATTCTGTTCTAAAAGCTAACATTTTATCTCCGAATTTCTTCATTGTTTCATTTCGTAAATCTTCAGCATCTTCAGTATAATAATCTTCTAAATCTTCTTTAGTATTTGCAGTGTATTGTATAGAATAGGTTTTGCCACCCATTTCTTCCTCAACCAAAACTTGTGTAAATTTTGCAGATAAAAACTTACCAGTATTTAAAACATCAAGTATGTGGGTTTCCATCCAAGTTAACCATTCTTCGTGAACAGTATCATCTATATTTATAGTTACGTTGTATATGTACATAAAATATGTGTAATCATTAAATAATGTAATTGTTTTACTGTTACTGTAAAACTGCCTACTCAATATTATCTCCTCTTAATTTTCGGTATTTTTTTCGAGCATCTACTAAATAAATGCTTGAAGGATGGTCAAAAATAATCTTTTGATAGAACTCTTTGGCCTTTTCTATATCATTTAAATCTTTATTATAAGTTTCTGCAATTAAATAATAGACATCATCAGTTAAAAAACCTTGATTATCTGCAGCAATAATTTTTTCTAAACTTGTAATTGCTTCTATGTATTTTGATTGTTTGATGAATAATTTTGCTTGTAAATACAAAATATCATCATAGATAACTTCTCCAGGAATTAGTCCATTTACTAAAATATCTTTAGATTGAAACAAGTTGTCTATTTCTTGTAAAGCTGCTGTGTTTTTATTTTGATAAGCTAGTAATTCAGCTTTTGCCAATTGTTTTAACCCAGAAGGAATAGAATCTACAGGTTCATTATCCGTAATTCTCAAAAATAAATCTACAGCATCATTAGCAATCAACTGTGTTGTAGAACCTTTTAAAACTTTTAATTGTGCTTTTGCCCAGTCAAAATCGCCTTTAAAATAGCTGGTTTGTGCTACTTTAAAACGTGCTTGTTGTGCCAATTCTGAACCTTTTAGTTGAGTTTGAATTTGAGAAAAGTAAATTAGAGCTTTATTGAATTTACCCCCAAAAACAAGCACATCACCTAATTTTAATTTAATACGACCTTTATCAAATTTTGATTTAGCAAAGGTTAAGGCTTCTTCTAAAACCAAAGTTGCTATTTCAGGTTGATTTTTACTAAACGTAAGAAAATCTGCATATTCAACTTGCAAAGCTATTGTTTGTTGATTTTTCCCAAACTTAATGAATAGGTTTTGAAATATATTTTCAGTTTCAGGGTTTTTAGTAGCAATTGCAATTTTTGTTATGAATAAATTTGCATCTATTCTTTCTTCTTTCAAAAAGGATTTTTTATCAATAAAATCAAAACAGTCTTTCGCAGTTTCATAAGCTGCATTTTCAAAGGCCAATTTTCCTAAACTAAATATTTCAGATAAATCAGATTGATTTCTTTGATATAATGCCTTTTCTTGGATTAATGCTTTACCATAATCCTTTTGTTGCGAAAACAACCAACTTAAAAGTACATTCCATTCGTTTTTAGGATTGCTTAAGGATTTTCTTAATAAAGTTTTTCTAAATAAAATATTGGTTTCATTTTCAGCATCATCAGTAATATATCTGCTAGCATATCTTTGCACCAGGTTGAGGTAACTTTCATTTTTATCAATTAAATTGATATAAGATTCAAACATTTTTTGAAAATTACCTTTTTCACCATAAATCTGAGCTATTTGAAAATTATAATTAGAATTTTCATTGTTTTCTATAGCCTTTTGATATGCAGTAACAGCGTAATCTAACTTGTTGTACTCTTTAAAAATTCGGCCTATAATACCTCCATAAGCAGGGTTTAAGTCTAAAGACTTTAGGGCTTTTTCATAATTATTTTTTGCAATTTCATTCAGTTGTTGCTTTTCGAAATTGTATCCTAAAAACACAAATAAATACCCTTGATAATGATTTTTTTGAATTTTTTCTTTTAATAAATTTTCAGCAACTGCAAATTTATCAGTTTCTTGATAACAAGTAATTAGTCGATTTAAGTAAGTGGTGTTAAACGAACTTTTAGCATATAACTTCTCATAAATTTGAGTAGCTTTTTCATATTCTCCTTGTCTGTAATAGCTTTCTGCTATGAAAAAACTATTCTGATCTTCTTTTTGTTGGCTAAAAGAAAAACTGCTAATAAACAGAAAAAAAATCAGGATAAATTGCTTCATATGATTCAAAGATAATCAAGATAAATGTTAAAATTTTATTAAACCAATCTTATTTTAGAGTGTTCTTTGTAACATTTTGGCACGAATCTTGTCTATACTATAAATAACCAATCAAAACTAAGATTATGAATGACCTAACCAACAAATACGAAAACGCAAAATCAAGCTCAATTGAGTTTATGAAAAACGGACAAATAAGTGCTTATTTTAATGCCCTTTTAGAGATGAATAAATATAAAAGATTAATGATTGCAATAACTGCAAATTAATCTATTATATCAAATCCAGTATAAGGAATCAAGACTTCCGGAACTTGAATTCCATTTTCTGTTTGATAATTTTCTAAAATACCAGCTAAAACACGTGGTAAAGCCAATGAGCTACCATTAAGTGTGTGTGCTAATTCACTTTTTCCATCCTTATTTTTAAAACGAAGTTTCAATCTATTGGCTTGAAATGTTTCAAAGTTAGATACTGAACTAATCTCTAGCCATCTGTCTTGCGCAGTAGAAAATAATTCAAAATCAAAGGTTAATGCAGCTGTAAAACCAGTATCTCCTCCACACAAACGCAAAATTCTGTAAGGTAATTTTAGTTCTCTCAAAATATTTTTAATGTGCTCAACCATTCCATCTAAAGCTTTATAAGAATTTTCAGGGTGTTCAACTCTTACAATTTCTACTTTATCAAATTGATGCAGTCTATTTAATCCACGAACATGTGCACCATAACTTCCAGCTTCACGTCTAAAACAAGGAGTATAACCTGTTAGTGTAATTGGAAAATCGGTTTCTTGTACTAAATTTCCACGAAACATATTTGTAATTGGCACTTCTGCTGTTGGAATTAAGTACAAATCATCAATAGTAGAATGATACATTTGTCCATCTTTATCAGGCAATTGCCCTGTTGCTGTTGCAGAAGCTGTATTTACCAAATGAGGTACTTGTACTTCTGTATAACCAGCAGCTGTATTTTTATCTAAAAAGTAATTGATTAAAGCACGTTGTAATCTAGCACCTTTTCCTTTATAAACAGGAAAACCTGCACCTGAGATTTTAGTACCCAATTCAAAATCGATAATGTCATATTTTTTTGCCAATTCCCAATGAGGAAGCGAATTTTCTCCTAAATTAGGAATAATTCCTTCACTAAAAATATTCTCATTATCGGCTTCAGAAGTTCCTGCTTTAACTGAAGCGTGAGGTATATTTGGAATTTGATATAATAAAGATTCTAACTCATCAGCAAAACCAGTTAGTTTTTCAGAGATTTCTTTAGAGCTTTCTTTTAATTGACCCGTTTTTTCTTTGAGAAGATTTGCTTTTTGAGCTTGCCCAGTTTTGTACAAGTTTCCAATTTCTTTGGACATTTTATTAGATTCAGCCAAAGTATTGTCCAACTCAACTTGCGTTGCTCTTCTGTTTTCGTCAGCAGTTAAAACTTGTTCAATAATAGTTTTAGCATCAGCAAAATTACGTTTTGCTAAACCTTCTAAAACAGTTTCTTTGTTTTCTCTAATAAAGTGTACTTGTAACATTTTTAATAAGAATTATAAAGTGCAAATATATAATTTGTGTAATAGTTTTGCCACGAATTCACGAATTAAAATATAAGATCAATTTTCTGTTTTTTTGGCGTTCCCTAAAGGTCAGGCTTTCGCACTCGCTTTTTTTGTAAAAAAACAAAAAAGAGCTCAAACAGTTGCTCAATCCTTAACGCATATTGCAACACCAAAAAAGGAAGTTATCAAAGAATAACATTACTCTTTTCAAGAGTTAGTCGCAAAAATTATAGGTTTAAAGCAATGTAATTACGTGCAGTTTCTTCATCTTTTTTAAGTTGATGAATTAACAAATCTACAGAATCAAACTTTTGTTCATCTCGTAAAAAGTAAATCAGTTCAATCGTTAAATTTTGATGATATAAATCTTGATTAAAATCAAAGAAATGAACTTCTATAGTTTGATGATTTCCGTCTACAGTAGGTCTGTTGCCAATGTTCATCATTCCAAAAATGGTTTTTTTATCAATTGTTGATTTTACAACATAAACACCTGTTTTTGGAATTAATTTGTAGGTTTCTTTTACGTCAATATTAGCAGTTGGATACCCTATTTTTCCTCCTAATTTTTTTCCGTTTACAACAGTTCCATTTAGCATAAAATGATATCCTAAATAATTGTTGGCAGTTTTTAAATTTCCAGCATGTAATGCGCGTCTAATTTTAGTAGAGCTTACAGAAACATCATCTATATCCTGAGCAGGGATTTCTTCAACATTAAAATCATATAAATGGCTATACTCTGTTAATTGGGTAATATTTCCTTCTCTATTTTTTCCAAAATGATGGTCATAACCAATTATTAATTTGGAAATATTGAGTTGGTTTACTAAGATGTCACGAACAAATTCAAGAGCTGTAGTTCTAGAAAATTCTTTGCTAAAAGGATGAATAATTAGATAATCTAAACCTGTTTTTTCTAAAAGAAAAGCTCTTTCTTCAATAGTATTTATCAACTCTAATGAGGCATTTTTTTGGAGTACCATTCTTGGGTGAGGAAAAAAAGTAAGTAATACCGACTTTTTATTTGCTTTTTTTGCCTCAAAAACTAACTTTTCTATAATCTGTTGATGTCCATAATGAACACCATCAAAAGTACCAATGGTCACATAGGTTTGAGCTTCAGAAAAAAAATTAGATGTATTGTTTATTATTTTCAAGAATTGTAGGAGAATTTTATAAGACAAATGTACAATATCTCATACTTAAAAAATAGAATATTTTAAATTCAATTTAACTAACCATATAGCAATTAAATCTAATATAATTTGTTAAAATCATAAATTTATCGATGAATTATTCAGAAATTCAAAAAAAATTGTATTTTGCACAATAGTTAACAAATTAATTCAAATTATGATAAAAAAGATTTTACTAGTCGCATTTATAGCTTTTGGGAGCTTGGCAATGGTAGCACAAACTACTATTTCAGGTACAGTTAAAGATGCAAAAACAGGAGACTTACTTCCTGGAGCAAACATTAAAGTTTCTAGAAAAGCTGTTGGAACAACTACAGATTTTGACGGGAATTTTGAGTTAACAGTTTCGGACAACCCACCATTTACGCTAGAGATATCAATTTTAGGATATCAAAAGCAGGAGGTAGAAATTACAAAAAACAACCAAACGATTACAGTTAGTTTATCCGAAAACGAAACTTCATTAGATGAAATTGTAGTTTCGGCGTCTAGAACACCAGAACGTATTATGGAATCTCCTGTAACCATTGAAAGAATGGATGCTAGAGCTATAAAGAACACTTCTTCACCTTCATTTTATGATGGTTTAGAAAACTTAAAAGGTGTTGATGTTAATACAAGTAGTTTAACATTTAAATCTGTAAATACTAGAGGTTTTGCAACTTTTGCAAATACACGTTTTATGCAGTTAGTGGATGGAATGGATAATTCATCTCCAGCATTAAATTTTGCACTAGGTAACCTATTAGGGATGTCTGAATTAGATGTAAAAACTGTTGAATTACTACCTGGAGCATCTTCTGCATTATATGGAGCAAATGCTTTTAATGGTATTATGTTTATGACAAGTAAAAGCCCTTTTGAAGATCAAGGAATTAGTTTTTCGCTTAAAGGAGGTGTTACAAGTCAAGAGGCTGCTGGTAATAATGAGTTTTATGATGCTAATATTAGAATGGCTTATGCTTTTTCTGATAAGTTTGCTGCAAAAGCAACTTTATCATATTTAACAGGTACTGAATGGCATGCTACTGATTATAGAAATAATTCTGGTGGAGATATTACAACTGGAGATAGAAATTCTGACACCAACTATAATGGAGTTAATGTTTATGGAAACGTTGCAAGTACTACTTTAAATTGGGATGCACTTGCAGGTACACCAGCAGGTACATTAGGGTCTTCTACAGTATCAAGAACAGGTTATAAAGATGTGGACTTGATAAGTGATGAGGCAAAAAGTGTAAAATTAGGTATGTCTTTTAATTATAGACCTTTTGGAGATGATCGTTTTGAAGTAATTTGGAATTCTAAATTTGGAACAGGAAATACGATTTATCAAGGTGGTCAAAGATATAGTATAAAGAACTTTTATATGGCTCAGCATAAGTTAGAGCTAAGAGGTAAAAATTTCTTTGTTAGAGGGTATACTACTAATGAAGATGCAGGAGATTCTTATAACGGATTATTTGCGGCAATTAATATCAATAGACAATGGGTTCAAGATCTTGCAGGAAATACTGTAAGTCCTGCTGTAGCTGATGAAACTTGGTTTGGAAATTATGCAGCTGCTTATTTAGGAGCACTTGCAGGTTTTGGAGTTCCTGGAATGAATCATCAAGCAGCTAGAACTTTTGCAGATAGAGGTAGATTAGTGCCTGGAACAGCAGGATTTCAACAAGCATTTGATAAGATTACTAGTGATGCTGATTTATTAACAGGAGCTAAGTTTAGAGATCAAACAAAATTATATCATGGTGATGCAAATTATAATTTAAGAGATCATATAGAATGGGCAGAAATTCAAGTAGGTGCTTCATACAGAAGATACTCTTTAAATTCTTTTGGAAATATATTTACAGATGCAGATGGTCCAATTAATTATGATGAGTATGGTATATATACGCAGTTACAGAAAAACTTTATGGATGAAGATCGTTTAAAATTAACAGCTTCTGCAAGATATGATAAAGCTCAAAATTTTGATGGAAATGTGTCTCCTAGGGTATCATTAGCTTATGCAGGTGGAGAAGACAAAAATCACAACTTTAGAGCTTCTTTTCAAACTGGTTTTAGAAACCCAACTACTCAAGATCAATATATAGGTTTAGATGTTGGTAATGCAATTTTAGTAGGATCAGCTCCAGATAATTTAGATAGATACTCTTTAGATGTAGCTGTTAGTCCAACAGGTCAGTTTGTTGCAAATACATTTGGTTCTGGTATTGGTGCTACAACTACTTTAACAGGAAATAATGCATACAGCAATACATTCTCAGCAGCATCAGTTCAGGCTTTTGCAGCAGGACAAATTGCTGCTCCTATTGCAACGTCTACTGAACTTGTAAAACCTGAAAAAGTAACAGCTTTTGAAGTAGGTTATAGAGGGTTAGCAAATTTAGGTGAGCAAAGAATAACAGTTGATTTAAGTGCATATTATAATATTTACGAAGATTTTATTTCTGGTAAAAATGTAATAGCACCTTATTATGGTAATGTTGATTTTTCTGATACAGCACCAGTAGGTCCTGGAGGAGCTGCTATACCTTTAGCACTTGTTGCTCTTGGAAATGACGATTTTAAAGTTTTTCAAGCTTATACAAACTCAGCTGCAGACATTAGTTCTTATGGTGCTTCTATAGGATTAAGTACTAAAATCTTAAATGGTTTTGATTTAGGATTTAACTATACTTACGCAAAATTTGATTTTGATGAAACTTCTGATCCAGATTTTGAAGCAGGATTTAATACTCCTGAACATAAATTAAAACTTCAATTTGGTAAAGCTAATGTGGCTAAAAATTTAGGATTTAACGTAAATCTTAGATGGCAAAATGCTTTCTTATGGGAATCTTCATTTGTAGATGGTACTATAGATGCAAGAACTGTAGTTGATGCACAAATTAATTACGCACTTCCAAAATGGAAATCTGTATTTAAATTAGGAGGAGCAAACCTGACAGGAAAAGAATACTTAAGTGCTCCTGGAGTAGGTGCAGTAGGTTCTCAATACTACCTATCTTGGACAATCAATAATTAATACTTTAATAAAGTAAAAGATATTAAACTAAAAAGGTTGAGAATGAATTCTCAACCTTTTTTTATAAAGTAAATTTTGCTTTTTAAGAAAGCATCATTTGTGCTCTTTTAACACCAGCTACTAAAACATCAATTTCTTCTTTAGTATTGTAAAATGAGAAAGAAGCTCTTATAGTTCCAGGTATTTTATAAAAGTCCATAATAGGTTGTGCACAATGATGACCAGTTCTAACTGCAATACCAAGCTTATCTAAAATAGCACCAATATCATAAGGATGAATCGAGCCAACATTAAAAGATATAACTGCCGTTTTTTTAGCTGAAGTTCCAAATATTTTTAATCCTTCAATTTTTAATAGCTCTAATGTCGCATATTCTAAAAGTTCATTTTCATATGTAGCTATAGCATCAAAACCTATTGAGTTCATATAATCAATAGCAGCACCAAAAGCAATTCCTCCACAAATATTTGGGGTTCCTGCTTCAAATTTATGAGGTAAACCAGCATAAGTAGTTTTTTCGAAAGTAACAGTTTCTATCATTTCTCCTCCACCTTGATAAGGAGGTAATTTCTCTAACCATTCTTGTTTACCATATAATAAACCAACTCCAGTAGGTCCACATAATTTGTGAGCAGAAGCTACATAAAAATCAACATTTAAAGCTTGTACATCTGGCTTAATATGAGGTGTTGCTTGAGCACCATCAATTAAAACAGCAGCACCAACTTTATGAGCAGCTTCAATAATTTCTTCTATAGGGTTTACAGTGCCTAAGGCATTAGAAACGTGGTTACAAAATATTAATTTTGTATTTAAATTTAATAGTTGATGATAAACTGACATATCCAAAGAACCATCTTCTATCATTGGGATTACTTTTAAAATAGCTCCTGTTTTTTCGCACAACATTTGCCAAGGAACAATGTTTGAATGATGTTCTAAAGCAGAAACTATAATTTCATCATTTTTATTTAAAAGTGATGCAAAACCAGATGCAACCATATTTATAGCATGGGTTGTACCAGATGTTAAAATGATTTCATAAGCTTCTTTAGCATTAAAATGTTGCTGAATTTTAGCACGAGCTTCTTCATATTTATCAGTTGCTTCCTGACTTAAAGTATGTACACCTCTATGAATATTGGAATTATAATTGCTGTAATAATCTACAATTGCATCAATCACAATTTGTGGTGTTTGTGAAGTTGCAGCATTATCAAAATAGACCAAAGGTTTTCCATGAACTGTTCTTTTTAGAATCGGAAAATCTTCTCGAATTTTATCAATAGTAAACATAAAAATCAATTTAAGTTACAAAGATAAACCTTGATTTTTTAAACATCCAAAAAAGACAATATGATTTTCTTATTTTTACATAACTAAAAGCCTATATCAATGAAGAATTTGAAAAGATTTTTACTCCTATTACTTATCATTATTATTGTTGCTGTCGTTTATAATTATCCTAAACTGAATATTCTTGCAGGTTATTCTGCAAAAAGTACAGCTTCATCCGTTTTTTTGGCTAATAGAACTTTAGCTTTTACAGACAAAACTGATACTAATTTTTCTCCTATTAATTTGGCGGATGATGAAGTAAATGAAACTGAAAAATCGGTGACTTCAAGTGCTTTTGGGTTATTGACTAGAAAAGCTTTTTATAGAGAGGGTTTAGGGGCTGTTTTGACTTTAGATGATAACGATTTAACGAAAACATACTCATCTCCAAAAAGAGCAATAGCAGATAACACAACACCTTTTCCTTATGGAAATGCTGAACAAAAAGACACTATTTTTAGTAATGTTGATTATACTAAACTAAATCAAACTTTAGAGGTTTTGTTTGATTCTATAAACCAAACCAGAGCAGCTGTTGTAGTTTATAAAAATCAAATTATTGCAGAACGTTATGCTGATGGATTTAACAAAAGCGCTAAACTTTTAGGATGGTCTATGACTAAAAGTATTGTAAGTACTTTATTTGGGGTTTTAGAACATCAACATAAGATAGATATCGAAAGGAAAGGGTTGTTTGAGCAATGGAAAAATGATGAAAGAAAAGATATTACCATTCATAATTTATTGCAAATGAATTCTGGTCTAGAATGGGTAGAAGACTATAACACAATTTCTGATGTTTCTAAAATGTTATTTTTAGAGAGAGATATGACCAAGCCTCAAATAGATAAACCTTTGGTTGGAAAGCCAAATGAAACTTGGAATTATTCTTCTGGAACTACTAACTTATTATCAGGAATTTTACGAAGTCAGTTTAATACGCATCAAGAGTATTTAGATTTTTGGTATTCTGATTTAATTGATAAAATTGGAATGAACTCCATGCTTGTTGAAGCAGATTTGTCAGGTAATTATGTAGGTTCTTCATATGGTTGGGCAACAGCTAGAGATTGGTCTAAACTTGGTTTGTTGTATTTGCATAATGGAAACTGGAATGGAGAGCAATTATTTACAGAAGATTGGGTAAAATATGCAACTACTCCAACTCCAACTTCAAATGGAGAATATGGTGCTCAAATATGGTTAAATGCAGGGAAAACCTATCCTAATGTGCCAACTAATATGTATTCATTTAATGGTTATCAAGGTCAGTATGTTTTTGTTTTACCTGAACAAGAATTGGTAATTGTTAGAATGGGATTGACAAAAAATGCAGATTTAGATGCTTTAATTAGTGGAATAATTGAAAGTATAAAATAATTACTTTTTCTTCTCTTTAATCAAACTTAAAATAAGAGCAATAAAACCAGTACCAATACTAATATAAGAATTTGTGTTGTCATAATTCTCAGCAGGATTTAAGATATAAATTCCATAGGCTAACAATAGGATAGCTAAAAATAAAAAAACACCTTTTAGAGTTTTATTCATTGTTATAATTTTTACTAAAGTTACAAAAAGACCCCGCAAATTGCGTGGTTCATATTTTATATAAAAATCAATTGGGATTCCTTATAAATCAAATCCAATATTAACACCTAATTTTTCTGCTATAAGTTTTGTAATTCTAGATTTTACCTCAGGTATTTTTACACTTTCTAATACTGTATTTGCAAAAGCAAACATCAATAAACCTTTTCCTTCTTTTTGTGGTATTCCACGTTGTTGCATATAAAATAAAGCATCATCATCCAATTGTCCAATTGTACAACCATGAGAACATTTTACATCATCAGCAAAAATTTCTAGTTGAGGTTTTGCATTAATAGTTGCTTTATCACTTACTAAAACATTATTGTTTTGTTGATAAGCATTTGTTTTTTGAGCTTCTTTATTAACGATTACTTTTCCGTTAAAAACACCTGTGGAGCGTTCATCATAAATCCCTTTATAATCTTGATGAGATTCACAATTTGGTTCTATATGATGTACTAAAGTATGATGATCTACATGTTGTTTTCCTTCGATAATGGTAATTCCTTTTAAAATAGAATCGATATGTTCTCCATTTTGATAGAAATTCAAATTGTTTCTCGTGATATTTCCTCCAAAAGAAAACGTATGTACAGAAGCAACACTATTTGATTTTTGATTGATGTAAGTATTATCAACCAAAGAAGCATTTAATTCATCATTCTGAATTTTATAAAAATCAACAGTAGCACTTTTATCAACAAAAACCTCAGTAACAATGTTAGATAAAACTGGGTTTGAAGTTAAACTTTGATGACGCTCAATAATTTGAACGTGAGCATTTTCGCCAACCACAATTAAATTTCTAGGTTGTACCATAGTTGATGCTTCAGAACCTGTAGTAAAATTGATAATTTGGATTGGTTTTTTAACTTCCGTATTTTTAGGAATATTGATGTAAGCACCTTCAGTAGCAAACGCTGTGTTTAATGAAGTTAAATTGTCTTGTTTAGCAACTTTATTAAAATATTCTTTAATAACGCTAGCGTACTTTGGGCTGTTTAATGCAGAAGACATTAAGCAAACATCATAATGATCGTGAGTAGTTTGTGATAAAAAAGAACTGTATTTACCATCAATAAAAACTACTTTATATGAATCTATTTCGTGAATAAAGAATTCTTTTACATCTGCTAAATCAATTGCAGGTATTTTATTCGGGAATAAACTATAATCTTGCTTTAAAACCGAATTTAATGAGGTGTATTTCCAAGCTTCTAATTTTTTGGTAGGAAAGCCTAAATTCTCAAAATTTTCAAACGCTTTTGATCTAATCTCATGAACATCAGAATTGGTATCAACTTGATTTTCAAAAGCTACATATGATGATAGTATTTTTTCTTTTAATTCCATTTTTTCAGTCTTCAGTACTCAGTCTTCAGTTTGTAGTTTATGAATTTTCATAAGCTTAATGATGACTGACTATTTTTTATTCTTAACTAACTTTTACACACAGTTGCTGACTGCTAACTGCTACTGATTTTACTGAGAACTTTTAAACAAGTTCCTGCTTAATCCAATCATACCCTTTTGCTTCTAGCTCTAAAGCCAAAGAAGCATCACCAGTTTTTACAATTTTACCATCGTGCAAAACGTGTACAAAATCAGGTACTATATAATCTAACAAACGTTGATAATGCGTAATTACAATTACTGCATTGTCTTTAGATTTTAGTTTATTTACCCCATTTGCAACAATACGCAATGCATCAATATCTAAACCAGAATCAGTTTCATCTAAGATGGCTAATTTTGGTTCTAACATTGCCATTTGAAAAATTTCATTACGTTTCTTTTCTCCTCCAGAAAAACCTTCGTTTAAAGAACGAGATAAGAACTTTCTATCAATTTCTAACAATTCAGATTTCTCACGAATTTTCTTCAACATATCTTTAGCAGGCATATCTTCTAAACCTTTTGCTTTACGAGTTTCGTTGATTGCAGTTTTGATAAAATTAGTAACAGAAACTCCAGGGATTTCTACAGGATATTGAAAAGATAAGAAAACACCATTGTGTGCTCTTTCTTCAGGAGCTAATTCGCTTAAATCTTCTCCATTTAATTCTATAGTTCCATTGGTAACTTCATATTCTTCTTTACCAGCAACTACATTAGCCAACGTACTTTTTCCTGCACCATTTGGCCCCATAATTGCGTGAACTTCACCAGCTTTTACTTCTATATTCAATCCTTTTAAGATTGATTTTTCATCAATTGAAGCGTGTAAATTGTTAATTTTTAACATAATAACAATATCTTATTTATTTAATAATTTTTTTAATTTTTCAAAATCTTTTGGAGAATGTTGTATGATAACTTCTGCATTTTTTTCTTTTGCAAAAGCTTCAAATTTCTCCATACTTTTTAATGTTTCTTCAACATTATAATTAAAAGAAGGAACTCCTTTATTTGCTCTGTTTTCTTCAAAATGATACAAATCTCCTGTTAATAAAACTGGTTTTTCTAAACCAGCAACCTCAACATATAACACTTGATGCCCAATTGTATGGCCAGGCATATATTTGATAACTACAGTTCCATCACCAAAAACATCATAATCACCATTTATTTTTTTAATGTTTTTCAATGCTGCTAAAGCAGGATTTGCTTTTTTGATAGAATCTCCAGCATTGGCTTTGTATTCATTTTCTTGAATTAACAAAGTTGCATCTTTCATATAGTTTGCATGTCCTGTATGATCAAAATGAGAATGAGACATTGCAAAATATTTAAAATCATCAATTTTAAAACCTATTGTTTTTAATTGATTAGCCAAAGAATCTGGTCTTTGTATTCTAAAAACGCCACTTGGTTCATCAAAAGGTTCTGGAATTACCAATTGTTCAGGCAAACCAGCATCCCACATTAAATTTCCTTTTGGATGAGAAATTACATAATAAGCATCCGTAAATTGTTTTTGTTGACCAGTATACAATGTGTCTTGAGAAAAAACTTCTAATTTTTTTACAAAAATAGAACCACCAACCAATTGATATAATTTTACATCAGCTTTTTTAGTTTCAACAGCTTTCTTTTCTGAATTTTTACAACTTACAATACTAATTGCAAGAAATAAGAATACTATTTTTTTCATTTGATATTTTGTTTATCTGTTTATTCGATTATCTGTTTAAACGTATTTACGTATCAACAAATAAACAATTTTACCCAACTGAACCTTCTAAAGAAATTTCCAATAATTTTTGAGCTTCAACAGCAAATTCCATTGGTAACTTATTTAATACTTCTTTACTAAATCCGTTTACAATTAAAGCGATTGCTTTTTCTGTATCTATTCCACGTTGATTACAATAAAATAATTGATCTTCTCCAATTTTACTGGTTGTAGCTTCGTGTTCTATTTGAGCAGATTTATTTTTTGCTTCTATATATGGAAATGTGTGTGCACCACAAGCGTTACCCATTAACAAAGAATCACATTGTGAAAAATTACGTGCGTTTTCTGCTCTTGAGTTTATTTGAACTAAACCTCTATATGAGTTTTGTGATTTTCCTGCAGAAATTCCTTTAGAAATAATAGTAGATTTTGTGTTTTTTCCTAAATGAATCATTTTAGTTCCTGTATCTGCTTGCTGATAATGATTGGTTACAGCAATTGAGTAAAATTCACCCACAGAATTATTTCCTTTTAAAATACAAGAAGGATATTTCCAAGTTACAGCAGAACCTGTTTCAACTTGAGTCCAAGAAATTTTTGCGTTAGTTTCGCACAAACCTCTTTTGGTTACAAAGTTAAAAACGCCACCTTTTCCATTTTCATCACCTGGAAACCAGTTTTGAACAGTAGAATATTTAATTTCTGCATCATCCATTGCAATCAATTCTACAACAGCAGCATGCAATTGATTTTCATCTCTTTGTGGAGCTGTACAGCCTTCTAAGTAAGAAACATAACTTCCTTTATCTGCAACAACAAGCGTTCTTTCAAACTGACCTGTACCTCCTTCATTTATTCTAAAATAAGTTGATAATTCCATAGGACAACGAACGCCTTTTGGAATGTAACAGAAAGATCCATCAGAAAAAACAGCCGAATTTAAAGCTGCATAAAAGTTGTCTTTTGTTGGAACAACTGTTCCTAAATATTTTTTCACCAATTCTGGATGTTCTTGAATTGCTTCAGAAATTGGCATAAAAATAATTCCTTTTTCACCTAAAGTTTTCTTAAAAGTAGTAGCAACAGAAACAGAATCCATTACAATATCAACTGCAACATTTGCTAATTTCTTTTGTTCATCAATAGAGATTCCTAATTTCTTAAAAGTCTCTAATAAATCAGGATCAACTTCATCTAAAGAATTTAATTTTGGTTTCTTTTTAGGAGCAGAATAATACGCAATTTCTTGAAAATTTGGTTTTGGGTATTTTACATTCGCCCATTCAGGTTCTTCCATTTTTTCCCAAACACGAAAAGCTTCTAAACGCCATTCAGTCATCCATTCAGGTTCGTTTTTCTTTTTTGAAATTGCACGAACAACATCTTCATTTAACCCTTTTGCAAAGGTTTCACTTTCTATATCTGTATAAAAACCATATTCATATTCTTTGGTTTTTAATTCCTGTTCTAAATCTTCTTCTGTATATTTTGACATTTTTGTCTAATTTTTATAATGAAAATGATTCTCCACAACCACAAGTTCTATTTGCGTTTGGGTTGTTAAAAACAAAGCCTTTTCCATTTAAACCTCCAGAATACTCTAGAGTTGTACCTACTAAATATAAAAAACTTTTTTTGTCAACAATCAATTTCACATCATTCTCTTCAAAAATTTTATCGTTTTCTTGTTGGGTTTTATCAAAAGTTAAATCATAAGATAAACCTGAACAACCACCACTTTTAACGCCAACTCTTACAAAGTCTGTTGTTGCATCAAAACCATCATCAGTCATTAATTCTATGACTTTCTTTTTTGCTGTGTCTGAAACTTTTATCATAATTTTAAATAGATTAAATCTAAATTGTGGGCAAATATAAGATATATGTCGCATAAAAATTGAAAACTTTCATTGTGAAAAACGATGTTACAATTGGTTTTTCTAATAGGAAGCTGAATCAAGTTGACCTTTACAAATAATTTGTATTTAAATTGATTTTATGGATTAGTTTTTAAAATCTGGGTTTGTAATAAAATCTTCATCAGAAAGTGTTAAAAGAAAGGCTTTAAGATTAGCCTTGTCTTCAGTGGTTAAGTTTACACCACCTTGATTTACTTTTTTCATTAAGGGATCTATGGTTGAAGATGCTTGTAAACCTTCTGAATAATGATCTATTACTTCGTCTAAAGTTGTAAAACGTCCATCATGCATATAGGGTGCAGTATATGTTAAATTTCTGATAGATGGTGTTTTGAACTTTCCATTATCTGCAGGATCACCAGTTATTGCTCCTAAACCTAAATCAGAAAAAGCGCTATCTAAACCATTATTATGAAATTGATTGTCTGTCCAAAGTGGATTGTTATTACTTCCATGACAATGAAAACAATCTCCTTTTGCTTCGTCCATAAAAACGTTAAATCCGTTTTCTTCTTCTGGTGTAAGTGCAGTTTCTCCTCGTAAAAATTGATCGAATTTAGAATTACCAGAAATTAGTGTTCTTTCAAATTGCGCAATTGCTTTTACAACTAAGTTAGAATCTATTTTTGAAGTTCCGAAAGCTTTTAAAAATAAATCTGGATAAATAGCATGGTTGTTAAGTTTAATTTCGATTTGTTTCCAATTGGCATTCATTTCTATTGGATTAGACACTGGTTCAAAAGCTTGGTTTTCTAGAGTTTGTTCTTTTCCATCCCAAGTAAAACGTTCGTCAAAATTCCAAGCAAGGTTAAATAAAGGCATTGAATTTCTGTTGCCTAAAGATCCTGTTTCTCCTTCGCTAAATTGTACACTATGAGAAAAAGCTTCTTGTAACCTATGGCAATGTGCACATGATTGTGTTTGATTACCAGATAAAATTTTATCTGTAAATAGTTTTTTACCTAGAGAAACTCCTTCAATTGTTAAAGGGTTGTTTGTTGGAATTATAGGGGCTATTAATTTATCTGTAAATAATTGCGGAATTTCTAAATTGTAGGGAATAGGAGTATAGGTTTCTTCTTCTTTGGATGAACAATTCATCAGTAGTAAAAAAGAGAAAAGAAAAATATAATTGTTTTTCATATTAAATTTAAAATGTTCTCGATACAATTTTTTAGCTTCGCTAGCTACCTTCTATCAAAATATATTTTGATTTCGCTAATCTCAAAAATCACTCTAACTGACAGAAATTTTATATAGAAGTTTTTAATTTACATCACCCAAAGAAAAAACAGTTTTACCATTGGCACTCATTAATTTTTGAGCTTCAAAATTAGGCATTAAAACGGTATTGAGTTCATTTAAATTCCAAGTATTTGGATTTTTGAACCATTCTGCAATGTTCATTTTTATTTCTATTGTTCTATTGTTTGTAATTTCTATATTGCCTAAATCAACTTCAAAAGAAGTGTCTTCAAAAATTAAATTGTTTGGATCATTTCTGTCTACAGCTCTAATTGCGTGATAATTAAAACCAGCATCAGCATTATTACTATCTTTATATTTTCCATCAAACTGCATATAATGATAACCACCACCAAGATTTATTGTGCTTTTTTCTCCAGGAACATTAAAGCTTACTGAATTTAAGTCTTTATATATTCCATCTATGTTATCTGCATCTGAAAATCCAAAAGTGAATTTTAATGAAGAAATTCCTAAAGAAACATCTTCAAAATTGATTTCTGAACCTTTGTCTTCTCCAATATCTATCAATTGATAATTGATGGTATTTGTTCCCAAGGTTATTTCAGATATTAAATACCTTAATTTTACAATACTTACCAATTCTCCATTTTCTGTAGTAAACTTAAAGTTGTTAAAATCAGATGGAGTTACAGGAACTCCATCCCAATTATGGGTGAATTTTAAAGTTACATTTGCAGGTTCTACATTTAAACAACAATCAGTTTTATTATCACATGAAAATAATATTAGTGAGATTGAAAATAGATAAATTATTTTTTTCATCTTCTATTTAGTTTTAATAATTAAAGCATCAGAAAAACCTTTGTTTTCTATAATATCTCCATCAGAACTTGAACTTTCTCCAACAGCAATTATAGATTGATTATTCAATTCTATAGCATCAAAAAGGAAATCATTTTCTGAGCCACCAACAAATTTTTGCCATAGTTTATTTCCAGTATTATCAACTTTTAAAATCCAAGCATCACTTTGTCCTAGATTCATAAAATTGTTGTCTGTGCTTCTAGAATATCCCGAAATTAAAAACCCATTATCTTGTGTTCTAGAAATGGAACGAGCTACATCAAAACTAGTTCCTCCATAGGTTTTTTCCCAAATTAGATTTCCATCAGTAGAAATTTTAAGTAACCACAAATCTGCACCTCCATTATTTATAGTAACGTCTTGATCAGAGCTTCTGGTATCGCCTACAATTACAAAATTTCCATCATTTGTTGAAGAAATTCCTCTTGGTTCATCAATTTCGGAACCTCCAAAGCTTTTTTCCCAGATTAAACTTCCACGACTCGAAATTTTCAAAATCCAAAAATCATAGGCCCCTTTGTTATTTGAAACATTAAAATCGTCACTATCAGAAGAAGCAGCAATAATAAATTCATTTTCTGGTGTTTCAACAATTCCAAAAGGAGTATCAGTAAAAGACCCACCAAAATACCTGCTCCATTCTAAACCTCCAGAACTATTAGTTTTTATTGCCCAAACATCACCACCTGCGTGTTTTTGAGTTGTTTTTGAATTTCCTTCTCCATTTGAAGCTGTTACATCTAGAACACCTGTAATTAAATAACCATCATCTGAAGTTTGTATTAAAGCTGTTCCATTATCTGCACCTATAAACCCAAAGTTTTTTTTCCAAGAAATGATACCATCAGCAGTAATTTTTATGAGCCAAAAATCTTGAGCACCTGCATTTTGAGAAACATCAATATCTGCACTTTTACTGAAACCAAAAAGGGCAAAACCACCATCTGAAGTTGTAATAATATCAAAACCTCTATCATCATCAGAACCACCAAAAGTTTTTTGCCAAAGTAAATTGTCTTCAGATGAGAATTTCATCACCCAAAAATCGAAACTTTCATTTGCTTTGTCAGATAAATCAAAATCGTTGCTTTGTGTGTATCCTAAAATTGCATAACCACCATCAGTGGTTTTTACAACAGATTGAAACACGTCGTTTTTAGAACCTCCAAAGGTTTTTACAAATTCTTGTGGACTTGTATTTAATGTTGGAATATCTTCAATAACTTTTTTTGAACAGCAAACAAAAATCAGAAGTATTGTTGAAAAGCAAATTTTTTTCATTGGTAAGAATGTTATGTTACTATTTCACAACAAGTTTTGTAGATTGAATATCATTAATTTTAATAAAATAAATTCCTTTTTTTAAAGTACTAATATTTAAATTATATTCCTTAGTATCTATATTATGTTCTTCAATAACTTTTTGACCAACTAAAGAATAAACTTTAATATTTTTTATAGTATTGTTGTTCAACGTTTTTAAAGTTGTAAATCCTGAAGAAGGATTTGGATAGATAGAAAAAGACTTTTCTAAATTTTGATTTTGTATACTTAAAGTACCACTTTTTCTAATGACAAAAAAACCATTGTCAATATCACTTATGATAATATTTCCACTTGGAAAATAGGGATAAACATTCCAAACACCATTAAATGCTGTACTATTATTGTTTGGATAGGTGTCAAAAAAACCGATTTCAGAAATACTTTTATTTTGGATATTAGAAACATCTATCATTCTTACACCTGCTGTATAACTTGCTAGATAGTAAATGTTATCTTTTAGATATCCATTGTGATCTATAGCTGTAGTGGCTCCAAAATAATCAAAATGATGTAATGGATTGTCTAAGTCTGTAAAATCGAAAATGATGGTTTTGGTATTATTACCAATCCTAAATTCATCGAGTTCATCACCTAAAATAAAATATTTTAAATCTTCTGTAAACCATCCTTGATGCGTATATTTTACATTAGTATAACTTATGGTTGATATAACTTTTGGATTTGTTTTAATTGTAACATCTGCAATTACCACTTCATTTTCATTACTACCAATCAAAATTTCTTTTCCAGTATAATCTGAATCAGGACCATTGTAAGTGATTACTTGTGCATCATGAGAATAACCACCTTCACTGAAACCACCTTCAATAATTGGGTTTGTTGGATTTTGAATGTTTATAAATATTGGACCACCTTTGTAAGTAGAACTTCTGCTTGCACCAACTATATAAGCATATCCACTTTCTTCATTGATAACAATATTGTGTGCAGAGCCAAACCCTGTAAAATGAGTATCAGCAGTAAAATTTATTGGAGGGTTTGCGATGTTTCTCAATCTTTTTAAATCGAAAACTTGCATTCCATGATTAGTTGCTTCACTAACTATAAAAGCATGATTATTATATACTTTTACATCTCTCCAATCACTATTTACAGTACTTGTTAGAAGCGTTCCTAAAATTATAGGTGATATTGGGTTACTAATATCTATAAAGGTAATGCCCTTGTTTGTACCCATTAAAGCATATTCTTTTTGAGTGCTTGGGTCTGTCCAACCCCAACTATCATTTCCTTCTGTACCAGAACCAGCAATATCAGTATTAGAAATATGAGAAAGTAAATCGTAATCATTACAGGGGTAATTTCCTGCAAATCCATTCACACAAGGGATCTGAGAATATAAAATTTGAGATAAAAAAAGGAGAATAAATGATATTTTTCTCATGATCCAATGATATTTTATCAAAAATACATTTTAAATTTAGATAATATTAATTTTCTCTGTTAAAGTAGTTCTGTCAATTTTAAGAATGTACCTATCTTTGCAGCATGTTAGAAGACAAGAATACACAAAAAACATCGTTGGCTGAATTAGGAGAGTTTGGTTTAATTAATCATATTACAAAATATTTTAAAGTAGAAAATTCATCAACTGTAAAAGCAATTGGAGATGATGCTGCTGTTTTAGATGCATCTGAAAAACAAACCTTGGTAACTACTGATTTGTTGATAGAAGGTGTACATTTTGATTTGAGTTACATGCCTTTAAAACATTTGGGCTACAAAGCTGTGATGGTTAATTTGAGTGATGTGTATGCTATGAATGGAACTGCTGAGCAAATTACAGTTTCAATTGCGGTTTCTAACAGGTTTCCTTTAGAGGCAATTGAAGAATTGTATGCAGGAATTCAGTTAGCTTGTGAAACTTATAAAGTTGATTTAGTTGGAGGAGATACAACATCATCTACCAAAGGAATTTTGATTTCTGTAACAGCAATTGGAAAGGTTGATAAGGATGAAGCTGTTTATAGAAATGGTGCTAAAGAAACTGATTTAATTGTGGTTTCTGGTGATTTAGGTGCTGCTTATTTAGGTTTGCAAGTTTTAGAAAGAGAGAAGCAAGTTTTTAAAGTAGACCCTAACAATCAGCCAGATTTAGACAATTATACCTATTTAATTGAACGTCAATTAAAGCCAGAAGCACGTAAAGATGTTTCAGGATTATTAAAAGAATTAGAAGTAAAACCAACGTCTATGATTGATATTTCTGATGGGCTTTCTTCTGAACTTTTTCATATTTGTACCCAAAGTAAAGTAGGTTGTAAAATTTATGAAGATAAATTGCCTTTAGATCCTCAAGTAATTTCTACTTGCGAAGAATTTGAGTTAGATTCTACAATGGTTGCTTTAAGTGGTGGTGAAGATTATGAGTTGTTATTTACTGTGCCTATTTCTGATTTTGATAAAGTAAAAGCAAACCCTAATTTTTCGATTATTGGACATGTTACTGCAGAAAACCAAGGTTTACAATTAATAACAAGAGCAAGCCAAGAAATTGAATTGAAGGCTCAAGGTTGGAATAGTTTGAAAAGTGAATAAAATAGGATGCTTTTTTAATTATTATAGGCATCATTAAAATCGTTAAACATACGCGTAACAATTTCTTTTGGATCTCCTTTTGTTAAACTTTCAAAAGAAACATAACCTTTGTAGTTGTTTTTCTTTAAAATCGGGACTATTTTTTTCATATTTACTTGTTCTGAAACGCCATTTGTATACACCAATTCTTTCAAAAACCAATAATTTGCATAAGGAGCCAATTTTTTAATTTCTTCATAAGGATTTCCTTGTCGTACACTGCCAACATCTAAAATTAAACCAAACCATTCAGAGTCAACTCTTTTTAAAATATCCAGTACTTCATCTGCTTTGTATAAAAATTCATTATGATGTTGCATTCCTAAAAGAACGCCAGCTTTTTCAGCATACTTTGCACATTCTTTAAAGTCTTCTACCATCCAATTTTTGACTTCATCTCTAGTAAAACCTTTGTGTTTTTTAAACCCTGGAAAAACCCTCATAATTGAAGATCCAAGTTTAGAGGATACTTCTAACCAATTTTTTATCAACTCAATATCTGCTGTTCTAGCTTTTTTATTTGGATTGATGAAGTTGTTTTTAACTCCTGTCCAAGTGATATTTAAACCTAATTCTAATGCTTTTTTCTTTAGTTGAAAAAGTGTTTTATCATCAGGAATACTTGGATAAGATGAAAAATAATATCCTGTTAAATCTACAGCATCTAAGCCTAAATCAGCAGCGAATTCCATCATATCATAAAAATTCATTTCACCACTTCTTAATTGCTCGTTAAATGTATATGCATTAACGCTAAACTTTACTTTAGATGCTGTTTTTGTGTTTTTAGTCTCTAAAAATGGATTTGAAAAAACATTGCTAGAACTTAATAATAATGGTGCAATTGCAAAACTTCGTAAAAGGTCTCTTCTTTTTTTATCCATTTTAGTATCTATTTTAAGGTTTAGAATATACTTCTGCATAAAAAGAAGAAGCTGAACGAAAATAGTTTAAATTATTATGTAAGTCAATTAACTGAATGGAAAAGCATTATTTTATCTCAAAAATGCTTTTAAAACTTCAATCAATTCATATTTATTTTCAATATGACTCATATGTCCATTTGGGAAGATTATGATTTCAGAATTTGTTTTTTTTGCTTCTTCTTTAGTAGTATTAACATCTAAAACAGGATCTTTTTCTCCAGCAATAATCAACTTTTTAAAATCATTATCAGCTAAAATAGGATTCCTATTTGAGCGAATTCTCATGCCTTCTTGAGCTGCTATATAACCTTGCACAGGTGTTTGTAAAGCTTCTGATAAAGCTATTTCGAGCTGTTCTTTGTGTTTTATTTTACTTATTGGACCAAATAAATTTGAAAAAGATAGTCGCACCATATTTGAAAAATTGGTTTGGATCATTTTATTGGCTCTTGCTCTTAAAGCTTTACGTTCATTGTCATCAGCATTAGAAGTAGAGTTCATTAAGCACAATCCTTTTATTTTCTGAGGCTGTTTTTCTGCAAATGCCAATGCTACATATCCGCCTAAAGAATGCCCAACCAAAATACATTTTCGAATTCGTAAATGTTTTAAAACAGCTTCAATCGTTTCTGCAAACAATTCCATAGAATGCACATAACCTAAACAATCCGATTTTCCATGACCTAATAAATCAACAGTAATTATTCTGTTTCTTTTAGATAAATGAGGAATAATTTCACTCCACATTGTTACATTTTCTAAAAATCCATGAATAAGAACTACAGCAGTTCCTTTTCCAACATCAGAAAAAGAAATGTTTGCATTTTTAAAAAAGATTGATTTTTGCATCACACAAAAATATGTATATTTCAAGAATATAAATCAAACAAAAATGAACAAAACAAAAGAAATCTGGATTGGAGGTTTTGCGCTTTTTTCCCTTTTTTTTGGAGCTGGAAATTTAATTTTACCACCAACATTAGGAGTAAAAGCTGGTTTTGATTGGTGGATTGTGGTATTGGGTTTTATAACAACAGCTGTTACTATTCCTATTTTGGCAATTTTTGCACATGCTAAATTGCAGGGTACATTATATGATTTTGGTAAAAAAGTATCGCCAGTATTTAGTACAGCTTATTGTTTTCTGATTTATATAATTGCTATTGCAATACCATCTCCAAGAACAGCAGCTGTTACTCATGAAATGACAGTGCAGCCCTTTGTAGATTCAAATGCACTTTATACTAGCATTATTTATTTTGTGTTGGTGTTTATTTTCGCCATAAATCGTTCTAGAATCATTGGTTTAATAGGTAAGTTTCTAACACCAATTATAGTATTGATTCTGCTGATTATTATAGGAATTTCCATTTTTACATCACCAGAGACTATAAATATATCTACATTTAAAACTCCATTTGTTGATGGTCTTTTAGAAGGATATCAAACCTTTGATGCTATTGGAGGTGTTGTAGTTGGTGCAGTTATAATCATCTCATTAAATTACAGTAGCCATACAACTTTTGAGGCCAGAAGAAATTTAATTAGAAAAGCTGGTTTAATTGCAGGAACTGGCTTGTTGTTAATTTATGGAGGATTGATTTTAAGCGGCTCATTATTTTCATCAACTTTTGCTGAAAATGCATCAAGAACTGAGATTTTAACAGGTTTGAGTATTTTAACATTAGGAGATTTAGGAGCCACATTTTTAAGTGTTTTGGTAGCTTTAGCCTGCTTTACTACTGCTATTGGTATTGTTACAGGAACTGCAGATTATATAAAAGGCATAAGTAATAATTCACAAAAAGCTTACATTATTACAGCTGCAATAGCCTCTATGATTGGAATTATTGTAGGGAGTTATCAAGTTGATTTTATCATCACATTAGCAGTGCCAGCATTAATGTTTTTGTATCCAATTACAATTGTATTGATTATATTGAATATTGTACCAGAAAAGTTTACTTCAAAAATAGTTTTTAGAGGAGTTGTTTTGGTAACTTTTATTTTTAGTATCCCAGATTTTTTAGGATTTATTATTCCAAAAGAAAATTTAGTTGGTATTAAAAGTGTTATTCCTTTAGGACAATATAGTTTAGGTTGGGTTTTACCAGCTTTACTTACTTTTATTATTGTAAATATTTTTTCACTTGAAAAATAAAAAAGTATAGGTAAAACCTATACTTTTTTTGACACTTTATGTATAAAATTGGGGGGTTATTCTTCTTCTGAAACAAAAATAATTTTTTTCCTGGCCAATTAAATTGATGTATGATAAGAAATGGAAACTAAACAGTTTTTCTAATTCTACTTAAGCTCTCTGTAGTAATACCTAAGTAAGAAGCTATATGGTAATTTTTAATACATTTTTCAATTTCAGGGTAAGTGTTTATAAATTTTAAGTACCTTTCTTTAGCTGGTTGAGATAGGTATTCTAAAATTCTTTTATGAAAACTAGCAAAGGCCTTTTCCATTTTTGTTCTAAAGAAGAATTCAACTTTCGGCATAACTTCGCATATGTGATTCATGTTTTCTCTAGAAAACTTATAAATTGTTGCGTCTTGTAAACACTCAATGCTCATTACTGTTTTTTCTGATGTAAAAAATGATGTATAGTCACTTATCCACCAATCTTTCACTGCAAATTGTGTAGTGTGATCTTTACCTAAAGAGTTTACAAAATATGAACGCAAACAACCACTATAAACATAATATTGATTTGTTGCATAAATACCAGGAGATAAAAGAATATCTCCTTTTTTTAATTGCATTTTTTCAAATTTACTATCTATAAAATCAATCTCTTTTTCTGAAAAAGAAATACCTTTAAAAATCTCTAAAGCTATAGATTTTTTAATTTCCATTATTATCCTGTAAAGTGAGAATTGGGCAATTTAATTTATTATAAAGATAAGAAAAAAGATATAAACAGGTTGTTTTCATAGTATAATGCCTTGTTTTTAGTTAATTTAAAAATAGATGTAGCTTTTTTATTTGTAAATACAGTATATATTTAAATTGATTATAGCCAAAAATGATAAGTTGAATTATTCTCTTTTGTATTTATGTTGAAGAGTTTTTAAAGTTTTAGCAAATTTTTACGACCAACCCAAATAAAACCGATAAATGGCAGTACAAGACATTATAAAATATTCTTTTGGAGAAAACTTTTCTGTAAGTACAGTTGCTTTTGAAAAAGCCTGTACAATAGACCATTCTGTGCAACAAAATGCCTATTCCATTTATTGGATTCAAGAAGGAACAGGAACTTATAATATTGATTTTGAGCAATATAAATTTGAAGATAATGTGCTGTTTTTCTTATCTCCAGGACAAGTTTTTACTGTAGATGCTGAGAAAATAAAAACTGCTTATAAACTTACTTTTAAAAGAGATTTTTACTGCATACAAACTCACGATAAAGAAGTGGCTTGTAATGGTATTTTGTTTAACAATATTTACGAAACTCCGTTTGTAAAACCTTGTAAAAAAGACACCAAAAAACTCAACTTTATTTTAGAGAGTCTCATTGAAGAATTTCAGCAGAATGAAACTGCACAGTATGATATGTTGCAAGCCTATTTAAAGCAATTTATCATTAACTCTGTTAGAGTTAAAAAAGAAAATCACGTTATAAAAGAAGATACAGAAACTCGACTTTTTAAAGATTTTAGTTTGTTGGTAGAACAAAATTTTAGAGAAATGCATACGGTTACAGATTATGCAAATAGATTAGGAATTTCGCCAAAATCAATTACCAAACATTTTCAGAAATTAGGCGCAAAAACGCCATCAGATTTTATTAAAAACCGTATTTTATTGGAAGCAAAACGTCAGTTGATTTACACAGACAAAACTGTTAAAGAAATTGCTTTTGAACTTGGTTTTAATGATCCAGCTTATTTTACACGTTTCTTCACAAAGACAATTTCAAAGTCTCCTCTTCAGTTTAAAAAGGAATATTAATTCTATTTTATTTTTTAGGGCGTGCCCTTTCAGGTCAGGCTCTCGCAACTCGCTTCACGCAAAAAAGCGTGAGAGCTCAAACAAATTGCTCCATCCTTCACGCGTGCTTGTTTGCTAACTTTTTTACAGTCCAAATCAAAAGAACTTTTGTCCATTTTTAAAGGTCGATTTCGGTTGCATCTTTGCAGTGTAAAACAATAATAACTTATAAAAAATATAAAAATGGAAATACAAATAGAACAAACAAACGTAAAAAACATCATCAAAAATAATCCAAACGTATTATTAGATTTTTATGCAGATTGGTGTGGTCCTTGCCAAACCTTATTACCAACTATTCACAAATTAGCTGATGAATTAAAAGACGATGTAGTTATTAAAAAAGTAAATGTTGATGAGTATCAAGAATTGGCAGCACAGTTTAGCGTGAGAAATATACCAACATTAATTTTCTTCAAAGAAGGAGAGCCTGTAGACAGACATACAGGTTTAATTACAGAAAGAAATTTAAGAGATAAAATAGACAGACTAAAGTAGCAAAAATCACAGAGTCCAAATCAAAGGAACTTTTGTCCATTTTTAAAGGTCTAAGTAGGTTGCACTTTTGCAATATCAAAAAGAAAAACAATTTAAAACACAACAATTATGAAAACAATAGAACAAACACAATGTCCAAATTGCTGGGGATATCAAGTTTACGATGAAGAAAAACCAGATCAAGAACTTTGTACTTGTAAATAAATATAGAAATTAATAATTATAAATAAAAAAGTCCTGTTTGCAGCAGGCATTAAAGTTATGAGCACATTTAATGTACCAACAAAAAACGAAGTATCAGAAAACAATCAAGCAATTTTTAATCAACTAGAAAAAGGGCTGGGTTTTGTACCTAATTTATATGCATCTTTTGCACATAGTGAAACTGCATTAGGGAATTTTTTAGCAATCGGAAATGGAAAAACAAGCTTTTCTGCTAAAGAAAAAGAAGTTATCAATTTAGCAGTAAGTCAAGTAAACGAATGTGTGTATTGTTTATCTGCACACACAGCAATAGGAAAAATGAACGGTTTTTCTGAAGATCAAATTTTAGAATTAAGAACAGGAGAGGCATCTTTTAATTCAAAATTAGACGCTTTAGCAAAATTTGCAAGAAACGTAGCAGTAAATAGAGGAGCTGCAACAGATGAAGCAATAGAAAATTTTTATGCTGCTGGCTATACAAAAGGAAGTTTAGCAGATGCTGTTTTGTTAATAGGAGAAATTACTATCACAAATTACTTTCATAAAACAACAGATGTTCCTGTAGATTTTCCAGTAGCACAACCATTAGAATTAGAAACAATTTAATTAATATATAAACATTTAAACAATAGAAATAATGAAAAAAGTAATCACAATTTTAGTAGTAATATTAGGTTTTGCATTTAACACAAATGCACAAGATAAAATGAATAAAAAAGCAACTGTAAAAACAGTTTCTTTAGAACAAACCAAAGGTGAGTTTACGCAAAAGCAAATTACATTATCTGAAGGAACTTACATTTTTGAAGTTTCTAACAATAATGCAGCTGCAGAGGTCGGTTTAGTTTTAATAGAAGATGGTAAAGATGGTACAAACCCTAAAAATCATATAAAAAACGCTTATGTATCGCAGATGGTAAAACATGGTAAAAAAGAGTCTTCTAAAGAAGTGAATTTGACAAAAGGAACCTATAAGTATTTTTGTCCTTTTAACAAAACACCACAATATACTTTAGTAGTAAAGTAAAGGATTGTTCATATAAAGTCGTCCTAAAATAAGTTGACGATTATTATTTAAAACTTATACCAGAACATTTATATGTTCTGGTTTTTGTAATTACAAGTGAAAATTATTTCATTTTAAATTGCAACCAAATTTATATAAAATTTAAAATAGAGCTTTGTTTTTGATGTTGATATGAACTCATTTTTTATGTTACAGCTATCTAAACTACTTTAACCTTGTTTTAACAAATTAATTTTGTTAAAATTGTAGCTTTGTTTTTCTTAAAAAATTTAATAATTAATTATTATAGTAATGGACGTAGATGTTAGAGCTATTAACGAAAAAATAGAGAGAGAGAGTGCCTTTATAGATATTCTTACTTTAGAAATGAATAAAGTAATTGTAGGGCAAAAACAGATGATTGAAAGTTTGTTAATTGGTTTGTTAGGTAATGGGCATATTTTATTAGAAGGTGTTCCTGGTTTAGCAAAAACTTTAGCTATTAATACTTTATCAAAAGCTGTGCAAGGTTCTTTTAGTAGAGTTCAATTTACACCAGATTTATTGCCTGCAGATGTTGTTGGAACAATGATCTACAACATGAAAGAGAATGATTTTGCGATTAAAAAAGGGCCAATTTTTGCAAATTTCGTTTTAGCTGATGAGATTAATAGAGCACCAGCAAAAGTACAGTCTGCATTACTAGAAGCAATGCAAGAGCGTCAAATTACAATTGGTGATACTACATTTAAATTGGATGAACCTTTTTTAGTAATGGCAACTCAAAACCCTGTAGAACAAGAAGGTACTTATCCTTTGCCAGAAGCTCAGGTAGATAGATTTATGTTGAAAGTAGTTATTGATTATCCAAAGCTACAAGATGAACAAATTATTATGCGTCAAAATTTATCTGGGGGTTTTGCAACTGTAAATCCTGTAATTTCAGTTGCAGAAATTATTAGAGCAAGAGAAGTAGTAAATGAAGTATATATGGATGAAAAAATTGAAAAATATATCTTAGATATTATTTTTGCAACACGTTATCCAGAAAAATACAATTTAGCTGATTTGAAAGATTTAATCAGTTTTGGAGCTTCACCTAGGGGAAGTATCAATTTAGCAAAAGCTGCAAAATGTTATGCTTTTATCAAAAGAAGAGGTTATGTAATTCCAGAAGATGTAAGAGCAGTAGTTTCTGATGTTTTACGTCACAGAATAGGTATTACTTATGAAGCCGAAGCAGAAAATGTAACTTCAGAGGAAATCATCAACTTAATTATAAACGAAGTAGAAGTGCCATAAGCCCCTTTAATTCCTCAAAGGGGAAAAAGCAAAACGGAATCGATGTTTTCAAAAAAATCACTCAAACAAAAAATAAGCTAAAAGTAAAAGTCCTTCCCTTTGGGAAGGATTTAGGATGGGCTCATGGATACTAAAGAAATACTTAAAAAAGTTCGTAAAATAGAAATTAAGACAAAACGATTGTCTAATGATATTTTTGGAGGTGAATATCATTCATCTTTCAAAGGACGAGGTATGACTTTTTCGGAAGTACGTCAATATCAATTTGGTGATGATGTAAGAGCTATTGATTGGAATGTTACAGCACGTTATAATGAACCTTATATAAAAGTTTTTGAAGAAGAGCGTGAATTAACAATGATGCTTATGGTTGATGTTTCTGGTTCAGAGTTATTTGGTACATCAACTCAATTTAAAAAAGACACAGTAACAGAAATTGCAGCAACATTGGCTTTTTCTGCAACTCAAAACAATGATAAAGTAGGTTTAATTCTTTTTTCTGATGATATAGAACTTTTCATTCCTCCTAAAAAAGGAAAAAGTCATGTTCTAAGAATTATCAGAGAATTAATTGAATTCAAACCAAAAAGTAAAAAAACAAATATCAATGTTGCTTTAAAATTTTTGTCAAGTGTGATGAAAAAAAGAGCAATCGTTTTTGTGTTATCTGACTTTATGGATGATGATTATGAGAAAAGTGCAAAAATTGCTGGAAGCAAACATGATTTAACTGGAATCAGAGTCTATGACAAGCACGATGAAGAAATTCCTAATCTTGGAATGGTACCTATGTTAGATGCAGAAACAGGAAGTATTCAATACGTAAATACATCATCAAAAACTACAAGAACAAAATATAAAGCAAATGCATTAAGGCTTTCTGATTATTACAACACTACTTTTAAACGAAGTGGAGCTGGTACTATCAGTACTAGAGTTGATGAAAGTTATGTAAAAAAATTATTAGGATATTTTAAACACAAAGGAAGATAGCCCATCTTAATCCTCCTAAAGTGAAGAAATTAATGACAAACAATAAGAAGTTTTAAAAGTTGAAAACAATCAATACATATAAAATATTTCTAAAAGCGAATAAAAAAGGACAAGCTAAACGTCCTCTTTCTTATGGAGAGAGGATTGAGGAGAGAGGCCTTTTTTTATTTTTTATTTTTATTTTTTGTAGTTATGGTTTATTCGCCCAAGATCCAATTGTAAAAGCCCAAATAGAAACTTCTAATATTAGAATTGGTGAGCAATTTAACCTTAGAATTACAGTAAAAGACGTAGATAACGTTATTCTACCTAAATTAGAACTAAAAGGATTAGAAGTTGTAGATTCTGCTAAGGTTGATACTTTGAATTACATGTTAATTCAAAAGTATGTTTTAACAGGTTTTGATAGTGGTGCATTTTATATTCCTCAACAACAAGTTTTTGTAAGAAATCAAGCTTATTTAACAGATTCTATATTAGTAAATGTTGCTACAGTAGCAATAGATACTACCCAAATAAAAAAATACCCAATAAAAACTATTCAAAAAGAACCTTTGGTTTTAGATGATTTTATAATCTATATTTATTTAGCCATTGCTGCTTTATTGATAATTGGATTCTGGATTTATTGGTTTGTAATTAGAAAAAGAAAAATTGAAGAAGAAGAGCCAACTTATGTTGCATTAGCTCCTTATGATGAGGCAATGTTTAAGCTAAATGAGTTAGACGAAAAATTATTGTGGCAAAATAATAAGGTAAAAGAATATTACAGTGAATTGACTGACATTATTCGTGGTTATATAGAACGTGAGTTAAAAGTACCTGCATTAGAAAAAACATCTGATGAAATTATTGAAACTTTAAATGATTTTCTTGATGCTGAGACTATAGATACAACTAAAGATAACATCAGAAAATTAAAAGAATTATTCAAAGAAGCTGATTTAGTAAAATTTGCAAAATCGAAACCATTGGCACTTGAAATAGAGGAAGATAGAAAAGATGCAGAGGAAGTAGTGCATAATTTGAAACCAAAACCAATTAGCAAAGATGAAGAATTGGAGTAATTTTGAATTTTTAAATCCAGAGTTTTTATGGCTGCTAATATTGATACCATTATTAGCTATTTGGTACTTTTTTGTTCGTAAAAAAGATGCAGCAATTTTAACTGTACCTAGTATTAAAGGTTTTCAAACAAAATCATCTTTTTTAGCAAAATTAAAACCACTTTTATATTTTCTTAGATTATTGGCTTTGGCTGCAATTATTATTGCTTTGGCAAGACCAAGAAACGTTTCTGTGAGTAAAAGAACAAAATCTAATAAAGGAATAGATATTGTTATGGCAATAGATGTTTCTGCAAGTATGCTAGCCAGAGATTTACGACCAAATAGACTAGAAGCATTAAAAAAAGTTGCGGTTACTTTTGTAAACAAAAGACCAAATGACAGAATTGGAATTGTAGTTTATGCTGGAGAAAGTTTTACGCAAACACCAATTACTAGTGATAAAGGTATTGTAAAAAGAACGATTTCTGAATTAAGATGGGGACAATTAGATGGAGGAACTGCTATTGGAATGGGTTTAGGATCTGGTGTAAACAGATTGAAAGAAAGTAAGGCAAAAAGTAAGGTGATTATTTTGTTAACAGATGGTGTAAACAATTCTGGAAACATAGATCCAAGAACAGCAACAGAATTAGCTAAAGAACTAGGTATAAAAGTATATACTATAGGAATTGGTACAAATGGAATGGCTGATTTTCCTTGGGCAAAAGACCCAAGAACTGGTCAATTACAATTTAGAAAACAGCAAGTGGAAATTGACGAAGCACTTTTGGAAGAGATTGCATCTGAAACCAATGGTAAGTATTTTAGAGCAACTAATAATGAATCATTAGAAGAAATATACAACGAAATTGATAAGCTTGAAAAAACAAAAATAGAAGAATTTAAATACTATAATTATCAAGAATTGTATAGAGATTTAGCCTTTTTAGCATTAGGTTTATTACTATTAGAATTTTTGTTGAGGAATACATTATTCAAGAGTTTTATATAGAGTATTAAAATATTGAAGAATTAAAAGATTAAATAAAACAGCTTTAATTTTTAAATTTTTGAATCTTTCAATAATAACGAAATGTACAAATTAGAAGAACCAATTTATTTTTATTTATTAGCAATTATTCCAGTAATGATTGTGATTTTCTTGTTGGTTTTATGGTGGAAAAAAAGAACCCAACGTAAATTTTCTAATCCAGAATTATTACAAAAAATAGCACCAAATTCATCAACGTTTAAAAATGTTTTAAAATTATTAATGTTGATTTTAGGTATTACTTTTTTAGTAATTTCTTTAGTGAATCCTAAAATGGGTTCTAAGCTAAAAACGGTTAAAAGAGAAGGTGTAGATGTCGTTTTTGCATTAGATGTTTCTAAAAGTATGTTAGCAGAAGATATTGCTCCTAATAGACTTGAAAAAGCGAAACAAATCATTTCTAAAATTATTGATAAGTTAGGCTCAGATAGAGTTGGTGTTATTATATATGCAGGGAATGCTTATCCGCTTTTGCCAATTACAACAGATCATGCAGCAGCAAATATGTTTTTGCAAAATGCGAACCCTGATATGGTTTCTAGTCAGGGAACAGCGATAAACGAAGCGCTTAATTTAGCAAAAACCTATTATAATAACGATGAGCAGACCAATCGTTTTTTAATCATTATTTCTGATGGAGAAGATCATCAAGAAGAAACAAAACAAGTGGCACAAAATTTGTCTAATGATGGTGTAAAGGTTTATACTGTTGGTGTGGGTACAGAAAAAGGTGGCCCAATCCCAATGCGTTTAAATGGTTCAATGATTGGTTATAAAAAAGACAGAAAAGGAGAAACAGTTATAACCAAACGAAATGTAGAGGTTTTATCAGAAATTGCAGATGTTGCTAATGGTAGCTATTTTGATGGTAATGTAACTGAAAACCCTGTAAAAAACATTTCTGAGATAATTGCTAATGCTCAGAAAAATGAATTTGAAACAAAACAATTTTCTGATTATAAAGATCAATTTCAATGGTTTTTAGCCATCGCAATTTTCTTCTTAGTGTTTGATGTTTTCTTGTTTGATAAGAAAACAAAATGGGTAAGAAAAGTTGATTTGTTTAATGAGGAGAAAGTTAAAAAATAACTAATATGAAAATATACTTAAACATACTTATTATTTGCTTAATGCTGTTTTCATCTAAAGAAATATCAGCTCAAAAAGATTCTATTGCCCAACAACGTAAGGCAAGAAAAATGGTCCGAAAAGGGAACCAATTGTATGCCCAAAAGAAATTTACAGATGCGTCTGTTGCTTATCAAAAAGCATTAGGAAATAACTCTAATTATGATAAAGCAAGTTACAATTTAGGTAATGCATTGTATCAGAATAAAAATTTTAAAGAAGCAGTACCTCAATATGAATTGACAGCAAAAACTGCTGAGGATAAATCTACAAAAGCAGAGGCATACCATAATTTAGGAAATTCCATGATGGAAACTAAAAACTATCAAGGTGCAGTAGAAGCTTATAAAAATTCATTAAGAAATAATCCTAATGATGATGAAACGCGTTATAATTTAGCTGTTGCCAAAAAAATGGTAGAAAAGCAAAATAAGGACAACAAAGACGATAAAAATAAAGATAATAAGGACAAGAAAGATAACAAAGACAAAGACAAAGATAAAAAGGATAAAGACGACAAAGGAGATAAGGACAAGGATAAGAAAGAGGGTGATGATGATAAAGATAAGAAAGACAAAGACGACAAAGGAGATAAGGATAAAAAGAAAGATCCTAAAAATGATGACAAAAAAGATCAAAAACAAAAGCCTAAACCACAACAAGGTAAAATGTCTCCTCAACAAATTAAGCAGTTGCTAGAAAGTCTTAATAACGAGGAAAAAAAGACGCAAAAGAAAATGAATGCCAAAAAAGCCAAAGGCAGAAAGACAAAACAAGAAAAAGATTGGTAAATTTGCAGTTTTAGAAGATGATGAAGTTGAAATTTTACATAACACTATTTATCAGTTTACTAACATTTTCAGTTTTTGCTCAAAAAGCAGAACTAAAAGTTGCTGTTAGTAAAAATAAATTGGGCTTAAATCAACGTTTAAGAATAGAATTCTCTATAAACAAACAAGGTGCTGATAATTTTACACCACCAAAATTTACGAATTTTAGAGTTATTCAAGGCCCAAGTCAATCCGTAAGTCAATCTTGGATTAATGGGAAAGTAAGTTTTTCACAATCGTATACTTATATCTTAAAGCCAAAAAGAAAAGGAGAACTTATTATAGACCCAGCAAGTATATATATTAATGGGGCTACTTTAAACTCTAAAATGATTAAAATTATTGTTTTAGATCCAATTGATATTCCACAAAACCCTAATGACCCAGATTATATAGCACAACAAAATATTCATTTGGTTGCAGAAATCTCAAAATCTAGACCTTATGTAGGTGAAGGTATTTATGTTGAGTACAGATTATATGTAAGCGAAAATGTAAGTGTTTATGATTATGGAGTTACAGAAGCACCACAATATAATGGATTTTGGAATCAAGAAATAAAAATAAATGGACAATCCCCAGTAAAAAAAGGAAAATATAATGGAGAAGATTACAGATATGTTGTCCTGCAAAAAGCATTATTAATTCCTACTAGAACTGGTAAATTGACCTTAGACCCCATGAAAATGGAAGTTGTAATTGGAGTCCCAACAGGTAGAGCTGATTTTTTTGGAAACGTAATTACTAAAAATGTAAAAAAAGAATTTACATCTGCAAAAAAAATTGTGAGCCCAAAAAGCCTTCCTTTAGAAGGAAAACCTGAAAACTTTACAGGAGCAGTTGGTCAATTTAAATTCAAAGTTTCATTAAGTAAAGAAGTTTTAAAAGCCAATGAATCTTCACAAATTAAAGTTGGAGTTTCTGGTAGAGGAAACCTGAAGTTGTTTGAATTGCCAACAGTAGAAACACCTGTAGAATTAGAAAAGTATCAACCAGAAAGAAAGGAAAGTGTAAGAGTTGCTTCTAATGGGCTTGTAGGTTCTCTTTCAGATACCTACACTGTTGTGCCTCAGTTTAAGGGGAAATACAAAATACCAAAAGTTAGTTTTTCATATTTTGACCCAAAAGCAAAAAAGTATGAAACAATCAATACTGAAGATTTATATGTAGATGTTACTGAAGGTAAAGAGTTAATTACCAATAATTCAAATGCTGTGAATAAGAAAACAGTTATTTCTACAGGTAAAAACTTTAGATATATCCAAACTCAAAGTGATTTTGTAGTTGCATCAACTGATGATTTTTACAAATCGTATTTGTTTTATTTACTATTATTTTTACCATTAACTCTCATTCCAATAGGCATTTTGATTGCAAAAAATAATGAGAAAAGAAATAGTGATGTAGTAGGTTTAAAATTAAGAAAAGCAGAAAGATTAGCTAAAAAATATTTATCAAAAGCACAGAAGCAATTAGGTAAAAAAGAAGCTTTTTACGAAGCTTTAGAGCGTGCTTTGCATAATTATTTAAAAGCGAAGTTAGGTATAGAAACTGGAGATATTAGTAAAGAGAATATTACTGCAATTCTTGAAAAGAAAGATATTAATGATGCCACTATAAAACAGTTTATAGATGTGTTAAAAGCTTCTGATTTTGCACGTTACACACCTGTAACAGATACTGAGATGAAGCAAGAGTTTGAAAGAGCAAAAAAGGTAATCGTTGAATTAGATAAACAGTTATAAGATGAAAAAACTTCTTTTTTTATTATTGATAATTGCCAATTCTTTGGTTGCTCAAAACGCAGAAGAACTTTTCAAATCTGCAAATGATTTATACAAAAATGAAAAGCTAGAAGAAGCTATTGAGTTGTATAAAAAAATAGAATCTCAAGGTTTAGTTTCATCTGAATTATTTTATAACCTAGGTAATTCTTACTATAAATTAAACAAAGTTGGGCCTTCTATTTATTATTACGAAAAAGCTTTAGTTTTAAACCCACTTAACCAAGATGTAAAAAACAATTTGGTTTTCGCAAAACGCTTGGCTTTAGATAATATAGAGGAATTGCCAAAAACGGTTTTTCAAAAATTGAATAAAAACTTTTTGCAACAGCTTTCTTACAATCAATGGGCTATTGTAGTAGTGGTATTTTCTATTTTAGGTAGTTTATTGTTTTTGTGCTTTTATTTTGCAAGTTCGCCATCAAAAAAGCGTTTTTACTTTGTAACAAGTACCCTGAGTTTTGTGTTTTTAGTTACTTCTTTTTTAATTACATATAATCAATATTCATTAGCAAAGAATAATAAAGTTGCTATTGTGTTTGCTGAAAAAACAGAAGTAAGAAACGCACCAACTTTAAATTCTGAAGAAGTTTTTGAGTTACATGAAGGAACAAAAGTTATTGTTTTAGATGCTATTGATGATTGGAGAAAAATAAAAATTGCTGACGGAAAATTAGGTTGGATTATTGCTGATGAAATAAGATTGTTAAACGATTTTTAATTTTATTTAACAGTTTTATTGAAAATCTTTCTTACTTTACCAGCTTAATTTTAAAGATTGAAAACTAGAATTGCTTTTTTTTTCACAGTATTATTTTTAATATTGATTGTATCTCCTACTGTAATTAGTCTTACAGATAGTAATCCTGCTATTTCTATAATGTTGGCAGATTTTGGAGAAGAAGAAGAAAATAAAGGAAAAGAATCTTCAGAATCAAAGGTAGATGCAGAACTAAAGATTTATCCATCTTCTAATAACAAATCACTTCATTTTGCAGAATATTTAGAGAAAACGAATGTAATCTTTCAATCAAAAAGTTATATTTCTGAATATCCAAATATAACAACTCCACCACCAAAATTTATGCTATAGTACCTTAGTATAATCAATCAAAAAAATAATTATAAATAACGCTAAGTTTAACTGCTTAGTGTAAAAAAATGTATGTATGTTTAAACACATAAAAAGTGATTTACCAGCTAGTATTGTGGTATTTTTTGTAGCATTACCTTTATGTTTAGGTATTGCTTTAGCAAGTGGAGCTCCACTTTTCTCAGGGCTAATAGCTGGTATTATTGGAGGAATTGTAGTAGGAGGCTTAAGTGGCTCTAAAATTGGAGTTAGTGGTCCAGCAGCAGGTTTAGCTGCCATAGTTTTAACAGCAATAGGAACTTTAGGAGGTTATGAAAACTTCTTAGTTGCTGTAGTTTTAGGAGGTATTATTCAGTTAGTTTTTGGATTCTTGAAAGCAGGAATTATTGGTTATTATTTTCCTTCATCCGTTATCAAAGGAATGTTAACAGGTATTGGTCTTATCATTATTTTAAAACAAATACCTCATTTTTTTGGTTATGACACTGATCCAGAAGGAGATTTCGCATTTTTTCAAGTAGATGGTCAGAATACATTTTCAGAAATCTTTATGGCTTTAAACAATATTAGTTTAGGGTCTACGATTGTTGGATTTATAGGGTTAGGAATCTTAATACTTTGGAGTAATGTTTTATCAAAAAAAGGTAAATTTTTCCAATTAATTCAAGGGCCTTTAGTAGCTGTTGTTTTTGGTATCGTGTATTTCTATATTACAAACCAAGATTCTAAATATGGTATTAGTGCTAAACATTTAGTAAGTGTACCTGTACCAGATAGTTTTGATATGTTTTTAGCTCAATTTAGTTTTCCAAATTTTAGTGCAATAACAAATCCAGAAATTTGGGTAGTTGGTTTTACTATAGCTTTGGTTGCAAGTTTGGAAACACTTTTGTGTGTAGAAGCTACAGACAAACTAGACCCTCACAAGAATGTAACACCTACTAATAGAGAGTTATTAGCACAAGGAACTGGTAATATAATATCAGGGATGATTGGAGGTCTTCCAATTACACAAGTTATTGTTAGAAGCTCTGCTAACATACAATCTGGAGGTAGAACAAAAATAAGTGCAATTATTCATGGTTTCTTTTTATTAATTTCAGTGATTTTAATACCTACTCTTTTAAATAAAATCCCACTTTCAGTATTGGCTGCAATCTTATTAATTGTTGGGTATAAATTAGCAAAACCTGCACTTTTTGTTAAAATGTATAAAGATGGTTGGAAACAATTTATACCATTCACAGTAACTGTTTTTGGTATTGTTTTTACAGATTTATTAGTAGGTATTGGACTTGGATTAGGTGTTGGAATTATAGTAATTTTAATTAAAAGCTTTCAAAATTCACACTTTTTACATATTGAAGATAAAAGTAATGGGGTGCATAAAATTAAAATGACTTTGGCAGAAGAAGTTACCTTTTTTAACAAAGGAGCAATCTTAAAAGAATTACATAGTTTACCAAGAGATACTTACTTAGAATTAGATGTCAGAAAAACAAGATATTTAGATAACGATATTATTGAAATTTTGGATGATTTTGCCATAAAAGCAAAAGAAAGAAATATAGATATAAAATTAATTTCAGAAAGAGGTATTATAGAAAACCCAGAAAGTTATATTGAATTTTTTAAATTAAGACCTAAAACAGCTTAAATTAGTGATATATGAGTAATAGAAGTAAAATTTTAGTTTTATCTGATATCAATAAATCTACGGATAAAACGCTGCAAAGCGCCATAAATTTAGCTGAAATATTAAATGGAAGTATAGAGCTTTTTTGTGTAAAAAAACCAACAGATATTATTAATAAAGAAAGTCAACTTTCAGCAATAAGAAGTATAAATCAAGAATATATTACAGCTTCAAATAAAGTTAAAAGCCTTATTGCTGAAGTTAAAAATGATGGTAACATTAAAATAAACTCTAAAATTTCTATTGGTAATCTGAAGGATGAAATCAGTGAATATATTAAAAAAGTGAATCCAGAAATTATTGTTTTAGGTAAAAAAAAGGCTAAGTTTTTAAATTTTTCTGGAGATAATATAATGAGCTTTATTCTTAAAGAGTTTAAAGGAACAGTTATGGTTACTTCAGATAAGAAAATGTTTGAAATAACAGATAGTTTAAACCCTGGTGCAATCAATAACTTAGAAACCTCTGGTAAAAATTATATTATAGATCAAATTTTAAGTACGATTAAAAAACCGATCACTTTATTTAAAGTAGCTGAAGAAGGTGTTGTTGGAAATAATGAAGTAAACCTAGAAGGTCATAGAGAATTTATCTTTGAAAAAGATGACAATGTGATAAAGAATATTTCAAAATATCTATCAAAGAGTAATATCAATTTATTGTTTATAGATAGAAGTAATGATAAGTTTATTAATTCTAAATCATCAATTCAAGATATTGCAAATACTGTTGATTGTCCCTTGATTTTATCACCAAATTAAAATTTCAAAAACATAGTTCAATTTTAAATTTGAATAGTTAACTTTATTTTTACTTAAAACAACTATTTATTAGTATGAAAACCTTTTTCTCACATATAAAAGGAGATGCTTTTGGCGGAATTACTGCTGGTATTGTAGCACTTCCATTAGCATTAGCTTTTGGTGTTTCTTCTGGTTTAGGACCTACAGCTGGGCTTTATGGAGCAATTTTTATTAGCTTTTTTGCAGCTTTATTTGGAGGTACAAATACCCAGATTTCTGGACCTACAGCACCAATGACAGCAGTAAGTATGGTAATTATTGCAGGTATAATTGCAACTAATGATGGAGATGTTGCCAAAGCATTACCAGCAATTTTAACTGTTTTTTTATTAGCAGGATTATTTCAAATTGGTCTTGGGTTTTTGGGTTTAGGTAAATACATTAGATATATACCTTACCCAGTAGTTTCAGGTTTTATGACTGCAATTGGTGTTATTATTTTATTAACTCAAATATTACCGTCTTTAGGGTATGATGCCAAAAAAGATGCTGAATTTGTATCTCTGTTTAAAGCGCAAGCAGAAGAAGTAATTCTAGAAAATATATTAAAGGAAGAGGTAAAAGAAGGAATTTTAGTATTAGAAAACTTTGAAGAAACTACTAGAAGAGGAAAACAAATAACTGAAGCTCAAATTTTAAATGAATCAGAAACATTGGCAGCAAAAGATGCTTCAGGAACTATTGGAGCTCTAAAAGTTTTGCCTAGGGCATTAAAAAATATTAAGTGGTTAGAGATAATTTTAGCTTTAGGAACAATTATAATAATATATGGGTTTAAACGAATTACGGCAAAAGTTCCAAGCACATTGGTTGCATTAATTGTAATGTCTGGAATAGCATATGGGTTTAATTTGGATTATGTTACCATAAAAGAAATACCAAGTGTAATTCCACAAATTAAATGGGAAATATTCTCAGACTTTTCTTTAGGCAGCATTACTCCATATATTTTTACAGCATTAACATTATCTTTATTAGGAGCTATAGACTCACTATTAACAAGTATTGTAGCTGATAATATGACCAAAACCAAACACAAACCAAATAAAGAATTAATTGGTCAAGGAATTGGTAATAGTATTGCAGCTATGTTTGGTGGAATTCCAGGAGCAGGTGCTACCATTAGAACAGTTGTAAATATTAATGCTGGTGGAAAAACAAGACTTTCTGGGATGATAGCTGGTGTAATGTTACTAATCGTAATGTTACTTTTTGCTGATGTAGCTTCTAAAATACCAAATGCAGTTTTAGCAGGTATTTTAATTACTGTAGGTATAGGTGTAATGGATTATAAAGGACTAAAAGCAATACCATATTTACCTAAAGACATAAAGTTTGGACCAATTAAGTTAAGTTCTGAAGTGTTAATAATGATGATAGTTTTGATACTATCTACTTTTTGGGATTTAATATATGCAGTTGGTATTGGTCTTGTAATAGCATCACTAATGTTTATGAAAAAAATTGGAGATTTAACTGCTGAAAGGTCTGATGTAAAACCACTAAAAGAAGAAACTTGGTCAGATGAAAAGAATTTCCCAAAAAACTTAGTAGAAGAAGTTTTTATTAAGCATTTAAAAGGGCCTTTGTTTTTTGGATCAACAAGTGAATTTCAACAATTGTATCAACAAATACCAGAAACAGCTTCTACTGTAATTATGAGATTAGGTAGAATGCAATATATGGATCAAACAGGTTTATATGCTATGGAAGATATGTTACAAGATTTAAAAACAAAAAACATTGAAGTTTTATTTGTAGATTTATTGGAACAACCAAAATACATGATGGAAAGAATTGACATCATACCAGATTTTATTCCAAATGAACACATTTTTAGCGATTTTGAAGAATGTGTAGATTGGGTTAAAGAAAATATAAAAGACATAAATTAAAATTTAATAAAATGAGAAATACAGCCATAAACAAAGAAGTACAAGATAACTTATCACCTAATGATGTTTTAAATGATTTATTAGAGGGTAATAAAAGGTTTACAAGCAATCAATTAGCAGAAGTTGCACATTTAGATTTAGTAGAACAAACCATAACTGGTCAATATCCTAAAGCTGTTGTACTTTCTTGTATAGATTCTAGAGTGCCAGTAGAACAAGTTTTTGATCAAGCTATTGGAGATGTTTTTGTGGCAAGAGTTGCAGGGAATTTTGAAAATGAAGACATTTTAGGAAGTTTAGAGTATTCTTGTGCAGTTGCTGGGAGTAAGTTGGTTTTAGTTTTAGGTCATGAAAGTTGTGGTGCTGTAAAAGCAGCTTGCGATGATGTAAAACTAGGTAATATCACACACTTATTGGCTAACATTATGCCTGCTGTTAAAAAAGCATCAAAAGAAGTTCATGGAGAAAAAACTTCTGCTAATGCTGAGTTTGTTGCTAAAACTGTTGAAACAAATGTGCAATTAACAATTGAACGAATTCGTGAAAGAAGTGAAATTTTAGCTGATTTAGAAGATGTAGGTAAAATTAAAATTGTTGGTGGAGTGTACTCTTTAAAAACAGGTAAAGTTAATATGCTTTAATACGCATAATATCATAAAAAACGAAAGCTGAGAGAATCATTCTCAGCTTTTTTTATTTAATAAACTTTAAAGACGGATTATCCTTATCCATAATTGATGGAAATAATGTTGGAACCATCGATTTTACGGGATAGTATAAAACAGAGTTATCTAACATTTTTTTATCTACAAAAGGAATCGTTTTATTAAATTTATCAAAAAGTAAAAAGATAACACTCAATAATAAAGACCATTTTAAAGCACCAAAAATGCCTCCCAGAATTTTATTTAATAACCCCAAAGCTGTGATGTCTGCTAACTTAGTAAGCAGTTTTCCAACAAAAATAACACCTAGCACAACAACCAAAAAAGTAACTGCAAAAGCAACAATTTTATTTGTTTGATGAGACCAATCTAAAACAGAATCGTTCAAAGCATACTCCACATAATAAGAAAAGTGAATGGCACAAAACACTCCAGCAACTATAGCTACCAAAGAAGCTATTGCAGAAAAAAGTCCTGTCATAAAACCTCTTACAGCTGCAAAAATTAAGATAACAGCAATGATAATGTCTATTACATTCATTTCAAATATTTTGTGTAAATCTACATCCTTTTTTTACAATTTAAAAATGCACATTGTATCTTTACACTTTAAATGTTTTTTATGATAAAAGAGAATAACTTAAAAGAAAAATGGGATTTTTTGGTAACTAAATTAACCAACGATTTTTCTGAAGGAGATGAATTAAATGTAGATGGGATTTTATATTTAATTGGTGTACAAGAATTAGGGCAAGGTCATAGAGCATTTAAAAAAGATGAAAAAATGAACCTAATGCATATTGCCATTTGCAAACTGTTAGAACCTTATGGTTATTATGAGTTCGATTATTTTGATGATGATGGCTGGCCACACTATAAATCTCTCACAGAATTGCCAAATTTAAAACCAGGAGAACAAACGGTTTTGATGAAAGAAGCGATTGTTGCTTATTTTGAAGCTTTGGATTATTTTCAGTAAACAAATTAATAATATAATTCGTGAATTTGAGGTATTTTCAACAAATCAAGTAACACTCAATTTACGAATCATTAAAGATAATATTTTAGGGAAAAAGCGCTTAACATATACAGCTAAACGCTCTTTAAATCCTCCAAGATATACTTCCTCTTTTTTCTTTTGAATTGCTTTTGCCATTAGCTTTGCAAAACGTTCAGGCTGAATTCCATTTTCTGTAGCAACATCCATTTTTTGTTGAGGAGTTCCATCTCCAGTTAATGCATTTTTAGAAACATTGGTGTTTACAAAACCAGGACAAACTAAAGTAACTGCAATATTATTTTGATGATTTTCTGCTCGTAAACTATCAAAAAAACCATGTAAAGCGTGTTTGCTTGCTGCATAACTAGAACGTAAAGGCGTTCCTATTTTGCCAACAATACTTGTAGTGGTTACAAAATGACCGCTTTTATTTTCGATAAAATGTGGTAAAATGGCTTTAGTTAACCCTACAGTTCCCAAATAATTAATATCCATAATTCGCTTATCTACAGCAATAGCAGTCTCTTCTACTAGAGATCTTTGGCTAATTCCTCCATTGTTTACCAAAATATCAACTTTTCCAAAAGCAGCAATTGCTTCATTGGATTTCAATTGTAGATTATTATAATCCTCTAAATCTAAAGAGACAATTTTTACAACGTCAGGATTTTTACATTCATTTTTTACCAATTCTAAGCTTTCTTTATTTCTAGAAGATAAAATCAGTTTCGCATTTTGGTTGGATAATTCTATAGCTAATGCTTTTCCAATGCCAGAAGAAGCACCAGTAATCCAAACAATTTTATCAGAAAAAGGCATAATCAGTTATTTTAACGTTACAATATACCCATTTTAATAGAGAAATGTTATTTTTGGTACACTTGTTGAAAAAGTAATTAAAGAAATAAATTGACAATAAAATGATGAAAAAAATACTACCTATTTTACTTTTAATTACTTCATTTACTTATGGACAGCACACTATAAAAGGAGCAATAAGTCCAAATATTGAAACAGATTGGCTTATTTTATATAAGATTGAAGGCACCAAACAGGTTTTTGTAAATAACACAACTATTAAAAAAGATTCTATTTTAATTGGTGGAAAAAAAGAAGCAGTTGGAAGTTTTGAAATCAAATTATCTGCTTCTGCAAAATCGGGTACATATAGAGCAACTTACAGATTGGAAGGTGAAAGTTTTATTGACTTTATTTACAATAAAGAAGACGTTTCGTTTATTTTTAATCCTGATTTCCCTGAAGAAACAGTTGCTTTTACAGCATCTTCAGAGAATATTTTTTACAAACAATATCTTAGTGATATTACTGTAGCACAACAAAAATTAGATTCAATTCAAGTTGAGGTTTTAAAAGACCCAACTTTAGACTTAAAAGAAGTCTATAAAGCAGCTTATAGTAAAGTAAATACTGTTCAAAATAAATATATGGAGCTGGCTAAAGGTAAATATGTTGTACCTTTTGTCAATGCTAGTGCTAGAAGCAATCCTTCAGAAATTTTGATGTCTGTAAATGATTATTTAGCAAACATAAAAAATACTTTTTTTAACAAATTAGATTTTTCTAATAAAACTTTAGTAAACTCTTCATTTTTAACCAATAGAGTTTTAGATTATCTATTTTATATTAATTATTCTGATGATATACAGCAGCAGCAAATTTTGTATAAAAATGCTATAGAAACTGTACTTTCTAAAATTAAAAGTCAAGCTTATAAAAGAGATATTATCCAGTTTATAATAGAGCAATTTGAATCTTCAAAAAATTTAGAAATTATAGATTATCTATTTGATAATCATTATAATAAATTACCAGTTGAGTTGCAAAATGTTAAGTTTAAAACAGAAAAGCAAGCCTTATTTGCTACAGAAGTTGGTAGAATTGCTCCCGATTTTTCTTGGACAGAAAATGGAAGAAACTTAAAACTATCTACTTTAAATGATGCTGAAACTTATGTTTTGGTATTTTGGAGTACAAGCTGTTCTCATTGTTTACGAGAAATTCCTGAATTACATACTTATATGAAAACCAAACCTAAAGCTAAAGTAATTGCTTTTGCTTTAGAGAATGATGCTTTTGTTTGGGAAACCTATAAGAAGAACAATTTACCTGGTTGGCATAATGTTTTAGGATTAAAAAAATGGCAAAATGAAACTGCGCAAACCTATCAAGTGTATTCAACCCCTACCTATTTAGTATTAGATAAAAACAAGAAAATTATTGCTAAACCTAATGCAATTAATGATGTAAAGGCGTTTTTAGAGAAAATGTAAATTATTTTTTTTGTTTTTTTAGAGAAGTCACAACTATTCCTATTATAACCAAAATTGCTCCAAAAAACTGTAATATAGTCAAACTTTCTCCTAAAAAAATAGCTGCTAAAATAATGGTAGATATTGGTCCAATTCCAGCAACAATGGCAAAGTTAGATGAACTAATCATTTTTATGGCAGCACTTACTAGAAAAGAAGGAATTACTGTAGCAAATACAGCTATTAAAAATCCATAACCATATACTTGCCAAGGCAAATTAAACAAGTTAGTATTGCCTATAAAGCTAAAGTGTACAAAAACACAAAAGCAAGAAATTAACATTGCATAAGCTGTAAATTTTACAACTCCAAACTTAGGTATAAGCCAACCACTACCAACCAAATATGAAGCATATGTTATGGCACTTAAAAGTACAAAAAAGCCACCTAAATATGAATTATTTCCAGAAATATCAACTTCATCAGAAAATGCAATTATAATTCCTATATAAGACAAAAAGATAGCTAATGCTTTTACTCTTGTAATGGGTTGTTTTAAAAAAAATCTGTTTAGCAAAATTACGATGGTTGGATACACAAATAGAATAATTCGTTCTAAACTAGCTTTGATATAAGTTAAGCCTACAAAATCAAAATAACTAGCTAAATAATACCCAACTAATCCAAAGAACACTAACCAATAGTAATCCTTTTTGGTAGTTTCGATTTCTTTATTTTTATTTCGATACAAATAAGCAATCACTACATAAAAAGGAAAAGAAAACAACATTCTTAATAACAAAATTGTAATAGCATCAACATCATATTGATAAGCAAGCTTAACCATTACTGCTTTTGATGAAAATAGTACAACTCCTAAAATTCCCAAAAAAATTCCGAACCAAAAATTTTTTGCTTTCATAAAACCAAGGTAAACTTTCGTTTTTTAATCGTACTTTTTAAAGTACTATAAATACGATGTTCAATTGATTTAGAAATGTAAAAAAGCATCTTCTAAATGTTCAATTTTTGTTTCTTTTTTATTGGTGATAATTGCAATAATATCAAAACGAACTTCAATATCTAAATCTCTTTCTACAACATAATTATCAATAGCAGAAATCAATAATTTTATTTTCTTCGGATTTACAAACTCTTCAGGATTTCCAAAATAAGCTGAGGTTCTCGTTTTTACTTCTACAGCAGCTAAAACTTCTCCTTTTTGGGCAATAATATCAACTTCGGCTTTTAAATATCTGTAGTTTTTTTCGAGGATTTTATAATCGTTTTTGATTAAAAATTCGATGGCTAATTGTTCTCCTTTTTTTCCAAGTTCATTGTGATCTGCCATAAATTAATGATTACTAATATTGACAGAATACTGCTTACTGCCAACTGTCAAATGAACTTTTCTCCCAAAAATCAAAGCTCTATTATCAGCTTCATGACCAGCAGGAAAATCAAAAACTATAGGAATATCTTCAGGTATGGCATCTAAAATCAATTGCTCAATGGAACTGCCCCATTTTGTAGTGTTTTTTTTAATAGAGCTCATATTTCCAACAACAACCCCTTTTACTTTTGTAAAATAATTGGCACGTTTTAAACTTTGTAACATTCTGTCAATAGAATATTTATACTCACCAATTTCTTCTACAAATAATATTTTTCCTTCTGTATTCAACTGACTATCTGAACCCAACATTGAGGTTAAAATCGCCAAATTTCCACCAATTAATTGTCCTTTTATTTCTTTAGATGATAAAACTCTGTTGTATTTTGAAGAAGTAACAGAATATGAAATTTTCTCTCCAAAAAGTGCTTTTTTGAAAGAAGCTTTTGTTTCTATAATTGCTGATGGTTCTTCCTCTAAACTAGTTGCCATCATTCCATGAATAGTTTCTACACCCAAATTATGAATATGATTATGAAAAGCAGTAATATCAGAATAACCAATAATCCATTTTGGGTTTTGTTTGAACTTGGTAAAATCTAATTTGTCTAATATTCTAACAGAACCATAACCACCTCTTGCAGCCCAAATAGCTTTAATATTTTTATCATCTAATGCATCCTGAAAATCTTGACAGCGTTCATCATCTGTTCCAGCAAAATGATTACCATTATTAAACATGTTTTTACCTAAAACCACTTTTAAACCCCAACTTTCTGCCAACTTTTTGGCTTTTTGTATGGTAGCCTGTCTGCTTTTTAAAATTCCAGCAGGAGCAAGAATTGCAATAGTATCTCCAGTTTTTAAATAAGGTGGAGTTATTAATTTTTTTTGTGCAATTACTGATGCACTAATCATCAATAAAAAGGATATAAATACGATAAGTTTCTTCAAAATAGGTCTAATTTCTAATTTCTAACAATCCAAAAGTCTAATGAATGTAAATGTATCAATTTTCAATGGTTTTTAAAACCTTGTTTTTTGTACTTTTGCACTTCAAAAATCAGTCCAAAATTTAAGAGAAACTTTATGAGTGCTCCAAAAAGATATACAATTACTTCAGCTTTACCTTATACAAATGGACCAATTCATATTGGTCATTTAGCAGGTGTTTATGTTCCAGCAGATATTTATGCACGTTATTTACGTGGAATAGGTAAAGATGTTGCATTTATTGGTGGATCAGATGAACATGGGGTTGCTATACCAATGAGAGCTAAAAAAGAAGGCGTTTCTCCAAAAGATATCATTGATAAGTATCATGGAATTATCAAAAAATCTTTTGCTGATTTTGGAATCTCTTTTGATAATTACTCTCGAACTTCTGCTGAAATTCATCACAAAACTGCTTCTGAGTTTTTTACCAAAATGTATGATGATGGTAATTTTATAGAAGAAGTTTCAGCACAATTGTATGATGCAGAAGCTGACCAGTTTTTAGCAGACAGATTTGTGGTGGGAACTTGTCCAAAATGTGGATTTGAAGAAAGTTATGGAGATCAATGTGAAAACTGTGGAACGTCTCATAATGCAACAGATTTAATCAATCCTAAATCTGCAATTACAGGAAACGTACCCACAATAAAAGAAACAAAACACTGGTTTCTACCTTTAGATAAGCACGAAGATTTTTTACGTGAATGGATTTTAGAAGGTCATAAAAAAGACTGGAAACCTAATGTTTATGGGCAAGTGAAATCTTGGGTAGATGATGGTTTGCGTCCAAGAGCAGTAACCAGAGATTTGGATTGGGGAATTCCAGTACCTGTAGAAGGAGCAGAAGGAAAAGTTTTATATGTTTGGTTTGATGCACCTATTGGTTACATTTCATCAACCAAAGAATGGGCTGAAAGAGAAGGGAAAAATTGGGAAGATTATTGGAAAAAAGATGATACAAAATTGGTGCACTTTATAGGGAAAGACAATATTGTTTTTCACTGTATTATTTTTCCATCGATGTTAAAAGCACATGGAGATTATATTTTACCTGATAATGTTCCTGCTAATGAATTCTTGAATTTAGAAGGAAATAAATTATCTACTTCTAAAAACTGGGCAGTTTGGCTGCACGAATATTTGGAAGAATTTCCTGGTCAGCAAGATGTTTTAAGATATACTTTAACTGCAAACGCTCCAGAAAGCAAAGACAACGATTTTACTTGGAAAGATTTTCAGACAAAAAACAATAGTGAATTGGTTGCTATTTTTGGGAATTTTATCAATAGAGTTGTAGTTTTAACCAACAAATATTATGCTGGAATTATACCAACTCCAAATGATTTAACAGAAGTTGATGAAGATGTTTTAGCTGCTGTAAAAGAGTTTCCAAATGTTATAGGTAAATCTATTGAAAGATATAGATTTAGAGAAGCTTCTCAAGAATTAATGAATTTAGCTAGATTGGGTAACAAGTATTTAGCTGATGAAGAACCTTGGAAAGTAATAAAAGTAGATGAAGAACGTGTAAAAACCATTATGTATGTTGCTTTGCAAATTGCTGCTGCTTTAGCTGTAGTTTCAGAACCTTTTGTACCATTTACATCAACTAAGTTAAAAGGAATTTTAAATTTGGATAAACTTCTTTCTTGGGAAGACGTAACTCAAAAAGACGTTTTAATTCCTGCAAACCATCAAATCAATAAAGCAGAGTTATTATTTTCTAAAATCGAAGACAAAACCATTGATGCACAATTAGCAAAGTTAGCAGCAACTAAATTGGCAAACGAGCAAGAAAATAAAGTGGTTGAGCCTCAAAAAGAAACTATAGAATTTGACGATTTTACTAAGTTAGACATCAGAATTGGTACAATTTTAGAAGCAGAAAAAGTAGCTAAAACTAAAAAATTGTTAAAACTTAAAGTTGATGTTGGTATTGACACAAGAACCATTGTTTCTGGTATTGCAGAGAGTTTTTCTCCAGATGAAATTATTGGTCAGCAAGTATCAGTTTTAGTAAACTTAGCACCAAGAAAAATTAGAGGAGTAGAAAGCCAAGGAATGATTTTAATGACTGATACTCCTGATGGAAAATTAGCTTTTGTAGAACCTGAAAAGGCTGTTAAAAATGGACAGCAAGTGAGTTAATGCTAAAAATAGCATATCATCCAATTTACAATCATTCTTTAAAAGTAGGGCATCGCTTTCCAATGGAAAAATACGATTTGCTACCACAACAATTGTTGTATGAAGGAACTTGTAAACAAGAAAATTTCTTTGAACCAGAAATACCTAATAACAAACATTTTTTTGCAGTTCACGAACCTGAGTATTTCTTTGATTTATTAAATATTACTTTACCTCAGAAAGCCGCAAGAAAAATTGGTTTTCCTTTATCAGAAGTACTCATAGAACGTGAAATGATTATTGCAGATGGAACAATGAAAGCTTCTGAATTTGCGCTACAAAATGGAATTTCCATGAATATTGCAGGAGGAACACATCACGCATTTTCTAATAGAGGTGAGGCTTTTTGTTTGCTAAATGATCAAGCAATTGGCGCAAAATATCTACAAAATAGTGGTTTATCTCAAAAGATTTTAATTGTAGACTTAGACGTACATCAAGGAAATGGAACTGCAGAAATCTTTCGAAATGATGATGCAGTATTCACTTTTTCTATGCATGGAAAAAGTAATTATCCATTTGTGAAGGAGAAATCAGATTTTGATATTGGTTTAGAAAACAATACTAAAGATGATGAATATCTATCTATTTTAAAAGAAACCTTACCCAAAATTATCCATCAAGAAAAACCAGATTTTATCTACTATTTATGTGGTGTAGATGTAATTGAAACAGATAAATTAGGAAAATTATCCTTATCTATTGAAGGTTGTGCAGCAAGAGATCGTTTTGTATTGCAAACTTGTTTTGATCTAAAAATTCCTGTAATGTGTTCAATGGGGGGTGGTTACTCTAAAGATGTGAATATCATTGTAAATGCTCATGCAAATACTTTTCGTTTAGTACAAGAAATTTTCTTTTAACGATTAACTGTTTTATTCTAAAGAACTTATGATGTCTTTTGTCGATTCTTAATAAAAAGTACTATGCATGCATAGTACTTTTGTAATCGCTTAAAGAATTATTTCTTTAATTCTAACAGAAAATCAAGTAAATTCCCCCCAGCAATTATAGCTGCTGAATTGCTGAAATCTTTATGATTTTGGCAATTCTTTTTTTAAGTAGTTTATGTGCTCTTTTTATTGATAATAGTTAATCGTTAAAATAGTTTTTTTAGTGCTCTAATGCATTTTTTATAAGACTAGAATCTTCTGTTATCGGATGCCCAAGTTTAGACAAGTGAAAGCGTAAACCCTCTAATGCATTATGACTTCTATAATCAAAACTGAAAGTTCCTGTAGTCAGGTTTGTATTAATTTTTGATATTCCATTAAATTTATGAAGAGCAGTAATCACTGTTTCTTTACAATTATCACATTTTAAATTATTTATGATTACTGTTGTTCTCATATTATGACCTATTTTAAATGTAAAACTAAGACCTTATGAAAATAGGAAAAATGATATTTGTCACTTTTGATTAATAATATCCATTAATACAGTAGTTTAATAGTTAAAGTCATCAATAAACCGCTCTAATTTTTTGGTATCTACTATTGCTATCTTTTTTCCTGAAAGCTTAATATAGCCTTCTTTTTTAAATGCGGAAATATTTCTAATACAAGTTTCTACTGCAGTGCCTACAATACTGGCTAGATCTTCTCTAGATAAATAAAGGTTTAAATAACCTTCTTCATCTTCGCCATAATTAATTTTAATATATAATAGTGTTTGCGCTATTCTTTGCTTTACATTTTTTTGAGAAAGTCTTAAAATATTTTCATTGGATTCTTTGATATCTCTTGCCATTTTTTTGAGTACATCTAAAGTAAAATCAGAATTACCTTTTAAAGGCACTGCAATTTTTTCTTTTGGTATAAAACAAACTTGCATATTATTAATTGCTGTAGCCTTAATATTTGACTTTTCTTCTGAAATTATGGAATTGTGTCCTAAAACTTCTCCTTTAGTTGCAAGTTTTAAAATATGATCTTTTCCATTAGAACTTAATTTGGAAATTTTAGAAACGCCATCTCTAACGCAAAAAATGCCATTAAGTTGTTCTCCTTCTTCAATAATAACATCTCCTTTTTTTATGTGTTTGGTAATTTTTGCATCAGAAACTTGTTTTAACTCATCTTTATCTAAAGCGCCTAAACTATTAAATTGCCTAACAATGCAATTTTCACATCGTTTTTCTTGCTCTTCTTGTGCCATAAATCTGTTTAATTTAGATTTACACAAATATAATTCTAGGAAAAAAAAATAAACCTATAAATTTATAGGTTTACAAAACTTATTTAGAGTTAATGAGAGCAATTAATTTTAAATTTGAATTAATTTTTATTTTATCTCGCTTAAGAGTCAGGTAGTTATTATCTTTAAATGAAGTTAATAAGGATATTACATATTCACTGGTTGTTCCTAAAATAATGGCCATATCTTTTCTTTTTAAAGATATATTAAGCCATCCTTTTTTTTCATTACCAAATTTTTTTGATAAGTATAATAATAAACCTGCTAGCCTTATTTTAATTTTTCTGTTATTCTGAAAATAAAAATTTTTTTCTGCATCCTCTTCAGTATCTGCAATAAATCCTCTTAGTACATCTTGACAAAATTTATTGTTTTCTTGTAAACTTTGTATAATAGTTTTCTTGTCTAACGTGTATAAAATAGTGTCAGAAAGAGCAGTTGCAGTAACTAAAGCACCTTTATTTGTAATGATGGATCTTCGTCCCATTAAGTCTCCTTTGCCTAATAATTTGGTAATTCGCTCTTTACCTTTATCATCTTATAAATGAAAATTTACAAGCTCCTTTATAAATAGCATAAAGTTCATTTAGTCGCTCTTTTTCAAAAAAGACAATTTCTCCTTTTTTTATTTTGAGTGATTTGCTATTATTAACAAGTGCTAAATTTTCTTTGTCAGTTAAACTTTTTAAATAGTTGAACTGATAACCAATAAATAAAAGATTATTATCCATCATTAATAATATTAAACACCACAAAAATACTATGGAATATTCTATATAATAATGACATTTATCACTTCAAAAAACTCAATGTTATTTGATAGTTCTATTACTTTACCCTAAAATGGTTTTTTTCTTTAGTTCATTAATAAAAGGTTGACTATACAAACGTTTACCAAGTGCTTTGTGAATTGCATTGGCAACTGCACCACCAGCTGGAGGTAAACCAGGCTCTCCTAAACCTGTTGGTTTTTTATCATTTTGCACAAAATGAACATCAACTTTTGGAGTTTCTTGCATTCTTATTAATCTGTATTTGTCAAAGTTTTGATATTCTGGTTTTCCATCTTTAAAAGAAAAATCAGCATACATGGCATGACCAATTCCGTCTAAAACTCCACCTTCAACTTGGTTTTTAGCTCCAGTTGGATTTACTAAAATTCCACAATCCACTGCAGCTGTTATTTTTTTAATTACAGGATAACCATCCTTTAAAACTACTTCTGCTACTTCAGCAACATGAGTGTTATGGCTATAATATGCTGCAAAACCTTGGTAAACCCCATTGTCAGTTTTACCCCAATTTGCTTTTTCTTTTACCAATTTAATAGTGTCTTCCATTCTTTTACCAGAATATTGGATTTTTTTATCAGTAGTGTTTTTTACATTTTGCAGTAACTCAATCAATAAATCTGTATGGTCTTTGTTTAATGCTTCTGCCAATTCGCTAAAAAAACTTTGCTCAGCAAATGCTAAAAAATTGGTATATGGAGCTCTCCAAGCACCAGTTGAAATATTACTTTTATAATTACCTGTATCTACTTTATAATTGGGGATACAACCAGCAGGGAAAAAGTTAGGAATTAAACCATACATATTTCCGTTAATTGAAGCTTCTTTTAGATGATAACCAGTAACTTTTCCATCTTTTAAAGCTGCCTTTATTCTGTATTTAGTAGATGGTCTATAGGTTCCAGCAGTCATGTCATCTTCTCTAGAAAAAACTACTTTAATAGGTTTTTTGGCTAAACTAGATATTTCAGCAGCTTCTAGAGCAAAATCACCATATAAACGTCTTCCAAAACCACCACCCATTCTTGTCATTTCACAATGAATATTTTCAGCTTTTCTGTCTAATAATTTGGCAACTCTATTTACTGTCCATTGAGGTGTTTGTATTGGTCCCACTAAATGCACTTTATCAGCAGTTACATCTGCATAAAAATTCATTGGTTCTAAACAGTTATGAGGCAAAAATGGAGAGTGATAAGTTTTTTCAATTACTTTATCTGCAGTTGCAAAAGCTTTTTTAACATTACCATCTTTTCTTCTGGTATTAAATTTTTTGCCATCTAATATTTTGGTCAAAATTTTATCGTGATTTTCTGTGCTTTCTGGTTTATGATTACTCCAAGTTGCAGTTAATGCTTTTTTACCTTTCATTGCAGCCCAAGTTGAGTTTGCTAAGACAGCAATTTTATTCCCAAATTTAATTACTTCTGAAACTCCATTAACAGCTTTGGCTTTTGTGTCGTCAAAGTTTTCTAATTTTTGTCCAAATGCAGGAGGTCTTAATACAGAAGCTATTTTCATACCTTTAGCTTTATAATCCAACCCAAATAATGGTTTGCCTGTAATAATTTTATCAATATCTACATTGATAGCATCTTTACCAATGATGGTATATTCTTTAGCTTCTTTTAGTTTTACATTTTCAGGAACTTCTAACAAAGCAGCTTCTTTAACCACATCTCCATAACCTAATTTGTTACCATCTGCATTTGTAATTACACCTTTTGAAGCACTACAAGTATTAGCATTAACATTCCATTTCATAGCAGCAGCATTGATTAGCATCTGCTTTGCTGTAGCTCCTGTTTGTCTTAAAATATCCCAACTAGAACGAATTGATTGACTTCCTCCAGCAACTTGTCTTTTAAAGTTTTTTGGGTCTAATACTCCTTGAACCACGTTTACTTTTTCCCATTCTACATCTAATTCTTCAGCAATAATCATTGGCATAGCTGTTTTTACACCTTGACCAATTTCTGGGTTAGGAGAAAAAATGGTTACATAGCCTTCATTAGATATTTTTATAAATGCATTAAAATCATTAAAGTTTAAACTTGCAATATCTACGGGCATTACAGCCTCTGTTTTACAGGCTTGTAGAAAGTTGAATCCAATTAGCATTCCACCACTTACTAAAACAGATGTCTTTAAAAAGTTTCTTCTACTAAAATTTGTATTAAGTTGAGATTTCATTTTTTAGTTTTTAGGTTTCCATTTTTATGGAAATGATAATTTTAAGATTACCTCTACATAAATTAAGAGGAGATTTTAAGAATTATTGTAGTTTTTCTGCAGCCACTTTAACGGCTTTTTCAATTCTATTATATGATGCACACCTGCAAATATTTCCATGCATGGCTTCTCGTATTTCTTCTGTTGTAGGATTTTTATTTTCTGCTAAAAAAGCACTTGCAGTCATTATTTGTCCTGCTTGACAATATCCACATTGTGGTACATCTATTTCCTTCCATGCTTCTTGTACTGGATGTTTACCATCATTAGATAAACCTTCTATAGTTGTAATTTTTACATCACCTAGAATAGAAATTTGCATTTGACAACTTCTAGTAGCTACACCATCAATATGAACAGTACAAGCTCCACATTGGGCAATTCCACAACCAAATTTGGTACCTACCATATTTAACTCATCTCTTAAAACCCATAATAAAGGTGTGTCCTCATCTGCATTTACAGCGTGTATTTTCCCGTTAATATTTAAAGTATAGTTTGGCATAGGAAGTAGTTTTTGTGAATGATTTGTAATTTACAAAAAATAATAAGTTCTTTTATTTTATAATAAAAATTGATAAATATTTAACACTTAAAACATTGTATTAAAAAAGAATAACCCCAAATTAAATAATTTGGGGTTTAAAAGCCATTTTTTTAGTTATTTGTTCCCAAGAAGTAATAACTCATTCACCAAAATTTCAGTTACATATCTTTTCTCACCATCTTTGGTGTCATAAGATCTATTGGTTAATTTGCCTTCGACAGCAATTTCTTGCCCCTTGTTTACATAGTTTTCGACTACGTTTACTAATCCTCCTTTTATGATAATATTGTGCCAATAAGCACGTTCTACTTTATTACCATTTTTATCTTTATAGCTATCATCTGTAGCTAAAGAAAATTTAGCCATTTTATTCCCATCTTGGAAAGTTACTATTTCTGGTTCTTGACCTAATCTACCAATTAATTGTACTTTGTTTCTTAACGTATTCATAAGATAAGTTTTTAAATTATTATTATTTATTTGTCAATTCGTTTTGACACTGCAAAGATGAAACGCAATAGAAATTAAAATCGGTTGTTAAACGTTTGTTTTCGTTTGTAAACGAATGTATTCGTTTAATTATTTTTAATATATTTGCATTCAGTGAGTTAATAATAATTTAAAAGTTATATTTTTTTGGAAGAAAGAAGCTGTTTAGAATGTTCAGAAAGAGTTGTAGGAAGAATTGATAAAAAATTCTGTTCAGATTATTGTAGAAATGCATATAATAATAAAGTAAATAAGGAAAGCAAAAATTTAATTAGAAATACAAATAATCGACTTCGAAAAAATTACAACATCCTTTCAAAATTGAATGTTTCTGGTAAAACAAAAGTATCTAGAAGAAAGTTATTTGATAATGGTTTCGATTTTCATTTTTTCACCTCTATTTATAAAACAAAGACGGGTAATGTCTATTATTATATTTATGATCAAGGTTATTTAGCCTTAGAAAATGAAACTTTTTTATTGATTAAAAGAGACTAACTAGTTCCTGTTTTATAATTTTTGCTACTCATATACAAACTAACTTTCTCTGAAATGTTTTTATTTTCTGAATCTTTTATAATACCTATCTTATTTATTTCAATTACACTTTTAGCTGTTACTGTTGCTTATTATTATAATACAAAACAAAAAGTAATCAGAACGCTTTCTAGACTACAAAAAAAGAGAATTGGTAGTTTAAAATCTAATGAATTTTCAAGAATTACAGGAAAAGCGCTTCATGTTAAAGATCCCTTAATTGCACCTTATAGTAAAAGAAAATGTGTCTTTTATTCTATAAAAATTGAACAGAAAAAGAATAATGGGAAAAACTCAGCTTGGAGAACTTTATTGAAAGAAGAAGAGGTACAAGATTTTGTTATTGAAAAAGGAGGTGATTTTGTTATTGTAAAACCAATTAAAAATCCTAAAAATTATATAAGTTATTTAGTGATTGATGAAAGAATTTCATCAGGAAATTTTAATGATTCTTCTCTTAAGTTTGAAAAACTATTAAATCATTATAATATTAATAGTAAAGGTTTTTTAGGTTTTAATAAACAATTGAGATATACTGAAGGTGTTATTGAAATTGGTGAAGAAATTACTGTAGCAGGAATTGCAAAATGGAAAAGTCTAAAAGAAAAAATAGAAGGCTATAATTACTCAAAAATTGCAGAATTAGAAAGTTCTGATAAACAGAAATTAATTATTACAAATTTAACTAATATCAAATCAAAAAAAAGAATATAAAGGGAGCAAGGCTCCCTTGTTAATTACTACCAGGTATTACCTTTTACCTTAATTGCGGCCTTTAAAACATCTTTCTGACTCAGTTGTCCAATTAATTTTCCATTTTCAACAACTGGAAACCTTCTTCTTCGAGAGCTAATAAACTTAAAAGCAGCATCAAAAATATTCATGTTTTTATCAATAGTATCTACATCAGTAACCATATATTTACCCACAGTATTATTGGTATCAGAAGGCATATTGTAATATTTACTTTCAGAGATATGTTTGATACAATCCGTTTCAGAAATAATACCAATTAACTCATTTTTATCATTTACAACAGGACCACCAGAAATTTTATATTTAATTAATTGACTGATTACAACATCCAAAGAATCTTCAGCTTTAAATGTGATGAGTTTTTTGGTCATGTAATCAGAAACTAAAATTTGAGATTCTGTTTTCCCTTTTGACTCATCTCTTTTTCCTTGAAAGCTTTTTATCCCCATAATAGTTTAGTTTTTAGTATGTTTTAAATTTACATTTTTTTCTGTTTTATCCAACAATTACTTGAAGTTTTTTTTAATTTTTTAATATCAATATCAATTTAATGCTAGATTTTAAGATATAAAAAAAGCGTTCTGAAATTTCAGAACGCTTTAACTTTATTTTGAAATAAATGTACTATTCAATTTCAGAAACACGTAATGTATTTACCATTCCTCTTGCTTCAGCAGGCATAGATGCCAAGTTGATAATTAAATCTCCAGGCTTAACAAAACCTTTTTCTTTTGCAATTCTATTGATATCTACAACAGTATCATCAGTAGAAAAATTCTTGTCATAGAAGTAAGCTTTAACTCCCCAAAGTAAATTAAGTTTTCCTAAAATTCTTTTTTCTGTCGAAAAAGCTAATACATGAGTTCTTGGTCTCCAAGAAGAAATTTGAAATGCAGTATAACCACTATTAGTTAAAGTAGATATAGCAGCTGCATTTGTGTCATTAGCCATAGTTGCAGCATGATGACATATAGATTTTGTAATAAATCTATTTGTTCTAATATGAGGGGCTTCTTGAGGAACTTTAATCATTCTTGAGTTTTCTACACTTCTAATAATCTCAGTCATTTTTTGAATAACTCTAATAGGGTGTTTACCAACAGAAGTCTCTCCAGATAGCATTACAGCATCTGCACCATCCATAATAGAGTTGGCAACATCATTTACTTCTGCTCTTGTAGGAACAGGGTTATCTATCATTGTTTCCATCATTTGTGTTGCAATAATTACAGGAATTCTTGCTCTTTTAGCTCTTCGAACTAATTTCTTTTGAATTAAAGGAACATCTTGCATTGGTATTTCTACACCTAAATCTCCACGAGCTACCATTAAACCATCACAATAAGGTATTAAAGCATCCAAATTTTTAACAGCTTCTGGTTTTTCAATTTTTGCAATTACAGGAATTCTATATTCTGAGTGCTGGGCTATTAAATCACGTAACATTCTTAAATCTTCTGGTGTTCTAACAAAAGATAAAGCAATCCAATCTACTTCTTGCTCAATAGCAAAAACAGCATCTGCCATATCTTTTTCTGTTAAAGCAGGTAAAGAAATATTTGTATTTGGTAAGTTTACTCCTTTTTTAGAGTTTAGAGGCCCACCAACAATTACATTTACAATTACTTCATCTTTTTTATTAGTAGAGGCAACTTCAAAAAGCAATTTACCATCATCTACTAATATTTGTTCTCCTACTTTTACATCTTTAGGAAAACGTTTGTAAGTCATAAAGGCTTTCTCTTTTGTACCAATACATTTTTCGGTTGTGAATTTAAAGGTATCTCCATCTTTTAATTCAACACCTTCTTCCATAACTCCAACACGTAGTTTAGGGCCTTGTAAATCTCCAAGAATGGCTACATTAAAGCCATTTTCTTCGTTTATTTCTCTAATAATTTTCACTTTCCTCTTTACATCTTCATAATCAGCATGAGAAAAATTTATTCTAAAGACATTTACACCATTCCTGGCTAAATCTGTTAAAATTTCTTTTGTGTCTGTTGCAGGTCCTAGAGTAGCAACTATTTTTGTTTTATTATTATATGGCATATTTTCTAAAATATTAAAAAATCTTTCGATTTTAATGTGTTCTTATCTATAGAATAAGAAGTGATTACTTGATCTATTGTTTTGATTTTATCAGTTATTTCAGCTACAAAACTATAATCTAAATTTCCAGAAATTTTAATAAAAAAATCTACTTTTTTCTTTTCAGGAATTAAATATGTTTTAGTTTCTGATGTTAGAAGTAGCTCATTAGATTCTGTTTGATTTTCTCTTTTTGAACTATTTGCTATTAAAAACCAATCAAAATCATATTCTTTATTCAAATAATTAAAGATTGAAAAAGAGGTTTGTTTTTCCATTTTTTCAAAATTTAAATCTTGTTTAGATTTATAAAAACTGGTTCCTAATTTTTTATTCAATAAATAGGCTAATTTAAAGTCTTCTAATGTGGTGTGAATCCCTATTAAAGAGTATTCTTCTTCACATATATCTAAGCCTAATGAGTGAATTTGCATATACAGTAATCAGCTTTTGATTCATTTTTGATGATGCTAATTTACTAATAGTTTATGAGTAATTTTGGAATTTTTGCGAAAACGTTATCGTATTTAGCCAGCAGAAATTTGGCTTTGGAAAGCGTAATAGACTCTTTTGGAAGCTTGTTCTTCGGCCTTTTTTTTAGAAGTTGCTCTACCTTTGGCAATTTGCTCTCCATCTATACTAACCTTAACGCTAAAGTGTTTTACAGGCTCATTACCAGAATCTTCATAAGTCTCAAACTTGTATTTTTTCTTTTGTTTTTGACACCATTCTATGATTAGCCCTTTATAACTAGTTATTTTTCCTTCTAGCCTTTCTATATCTACATAAGGTAAAACAACATTTTCGAAAATAAATTTTTGAGCAAAATTATATCCTTTATCTAAATATATAGCACCAATTAATGCTTCAAAAATATTTCCGTGAATATTTTCACCAACATTGGCACCATCTACATTACTATTTATAAAACGAATTAAATCTAAATCTTTACCCAACTCATTTAAATGTTCTCTACTAACAATTTTCGAACGCATCTGAGTTAGATATCCTTCAGAGCCAGTAGGTACTTTTTTATAGAGATATGCAGCTATTACAGATCCTAAAATAGAATCTCCTAAGAATTCTAAACGTTCATAATTAATAGGATTGCCTTTTTCATCAGACATCTGTACAGACCTATGCGTAAATGCTTTCTTGTACTTATTAAGATTTCTTGGTGTAAAGTTGAGTAGCTCTTTTAATTCGTAAAACAAGGCCTTATCTTCAGCAGATTTAGGTCTTCTTCTTCTTATTCTACGGATTAAATTTATTTTCATTGATTACTCATCTAATTTCTTAAACGCTACACATGCATTATGACCACCAAAACCAAATGTATTGCTCATGGCTATTTTAATTTCTCGCTTTTGTGGTTTATTAAGGGTAAGATTTAACTCTGAGTTAATATTTTCATCTACATTACTGTGGTTAATAGTAGGTGGTACAATATTGTGTTTCATTGCTAAAATAGAAGCAATAGACTCAATAGCACCAGCAGCACCAAGTAAGTGACCAGTCATAGATTTTGTAGAGTTAATATTGATGTTTTTGGCATGATCTCCAAAAACTTCAGAAATAGCTTTTAATTCAGCTACATCTCCTAATGGAGTAGAAGTACCATGAGTATTGATGTGGTCTACATCTTCAGGGTTAATTCCTGAATTTTCTAAACAATTTTTCATTACAGCAACTACACCTATTCCTTCAGGATGTGGGGCAGTCATGTGATAAGCATCAGAAGACATACCTCCTCCAATTACTTCTGCATAGATTTTAGCACCTCTTGCTTTAGCATATTCGTATTCTTCAAGAACAATAGCACCTGCACCTTCACCTAAAACAAAACCATCACGTTCTGAGTCAAAAGGTCTAGAAGCAGTTTTAAAATCATCATTTCTTTCAGATAATGCTTTCATAGCATTAAAACCACCAACACCAGCTTGTGTTACTGCAGCTTCTGAACCACCTGTTACAATAATATCACAATAACCTAAACGTAAGTAGTTTAAAGCATCTATCATTGCATTAGCAGAAGAAGCACAAGCAGATACAGTAGTGTAATTTGGTCCCATAAATCCATTTTTTATGGAAATATTTCCAGGAGCAATATCTGCAATCATTTTTGGGATAAAGAAAGGGTTAAATCTAGGAGTTCCATCACCAGCTCCAAAATTTATGGCTTCGTTTTGAAATGTTTCCAATCCTCCAATTCCTGCTCCCCAAATTACGCCAACTCGTAATTTGTTAATTTTGTCTAAATCTAAACCAGCATCTGCAATAGCTTCATCAGAAGCAACCATAGCATACTGTGTAAATTTATCCATTTTACGAGCCTCTTTTCTGTTGATGAAATCTGTGGCTGTAAAATTTTTTAATTCACATGCAAAACGAGTTTTGAACTTGGCAGCATCAAAGTGTGTGATAGGTGCTGCTCCACTAACTCCGTTAATTAAAGCGTTCCAATATTCTTCAATATTATTACCAATTGGCGTTAATGCGCCAAGTCCAGTTACTACAACTCGTTTTAATTGCATATAAATTACTTTTTAGCTTCTTCAATATAGCTTACTGCTTGACCTACTGTTCCAATGTTTTCAGCTTGATCGTCTGGAATTTGAATATCGAATTCTTTTTCGAATTCCATAATTAACTCAACAGTATCCAAAGAATCTGCTCCTAAATCGTTTGTGAAGCTAGCTTCTGTTGTTACTTCATTATCGTCTACTCCTAATTTGTCTACGATAATAGCTTTTACTCTTGATGCAATGTCTGACATAATTTTTTTGTTTTTTAAAATTTAAATCGGCGCAAAAATACAAATCTTTATAATTATAACTAATTTTTGTCCGAAAAATGATTACTAAATGTAAATAAAATAATTTAATCTCCTACGAATAATAACCATTTTGTTAATAATTATTCTTTTTTTTGTAGCTTAGAAATGTAGTTATGAAGCGTATTGTTGTTTTTGCTTCTGGTTCTGGAACGAACGCAGAAAACATTATTAAGTTTTTTAATCATACTAAAACCGCTAAGGTTACTATGGTATTGTGTAACAATGAGCATGCCAAAGTCTTTGATAGGTGTAAAAAATTGAATGTAAGGTGTTTACATGTAAAAAGAAATGATTTTATTTCTTCTGATATTGTTTTAAATACTTTAAACAATGAAGTAGATTATATAGTTTTAGCTGGGTTTTTATTGAAAGTTCCCCAAAATATTATTGAAGCTTTTCCAAATAAAATTATAAATATTCATCCAGCTTTATTGCCAAAATATGGTGGAAAAGGGATGTATGGAATGCATGTTCATAGAGCTGTAAAAGAGCATAATGAAACCGAAACTGGGATTACAATTCATTATGTAAATGAGAATTATGATGAAGGTGCTATCATTTTTCAGGCAAAAACAGGTCTAAATAAAGAGGATACACCTGAAAAAATCGCTGAAAAAATTCATATTTTAGAACAAAAATACTTTCCAAAAGTAATTGAAGAAGTAATTTTAGCTAAAAATGCCTAAAAAAAAGTTTTATGTAGTTTGGAAAGGAAGAAAAACGGGTGTTTTTACTTCTTGGAAAGTTTGTAAAGCTCAAATTGATGGTTTTGAAGGTGCTCAATACAAATCTTTTGTAAATTTAGATGAGGCAGAAATTGCATCGAAAAAAAAATACGAAGATTATAAAGGTAAAAACACAAAAAAGCCTACAATTTCTGAATTTGAAAAAGCTAAATATGGTTCACCAATTTTAGAAAGTATTGCTGTTGATGCTGCTTGTGCTGGAAATCCCGGAAAAATGGAGTATAGGGGTGTTCTAACACATAATAAAAAGCAAATTTTTATAAAAGGACCATTTCAAAAAGGGACTAATAATATTGGAGAATTTTTGGCTTTAGTGCATGGAATTGCATTTTTAAAAAGTAAAAACAAAGAAAATATTCCAATTTATTCAGATTCTAAAATTGCCATGAGTTGGGTGAAAAAGAAACAATGCAAAACCAATCTTCACTTTGATGCTTCTAACAAAGATTTATTGGAATTGATAAAAAGAGCTGAAAAATGGCTCAGAGAAAATACATATAAAAACCCAATTTTAAAATGGGAAACCAAAGCTTGGGGAGAAATTCCTGCTGATTTTGGGAGGAAGTAAAAGCCCATCCTAACCTTCCCAAGGGGAAGGAAATTAGCTTGTTTGAGAAAATTCTGAATCTTATTTGATTTCAGAGCAGCGATTTTCTTTTTTTTTCGGTAGCCATTACTTCTTCGTGAGAAATAATATTTCCATTCTCTAAATCTTGTAACCTCTGTTCAACATAATTTTTTCTTATACAGAAAGTGGATGATACTAATCCTCTTTTTTATTACTTCAAATTTATACATCTTTTTTAAGATACAAGATTTTTCTAATGAATATTTTTAACAAATTTAATAAAACACGTTTATTAACAATTTAGTTTTAAGGCTGCTTTTTACTATTTTGCAAAAACTTAACCGAATATAAATGCAACCAACCAAAAAAATGGGATTACTACTAGGCCCAACTTTATTTTTCCTAATCCAATTTCTACCAATAACACTAGTATCTGAAAAAGCAGATGCAGTAATTGCTGTGGCTACTTGGATGGTGATTTGGTGGATTACAGAAACCGTAAATATTGCTGTGACAGCTTTGTTACCATTGATTTTATTTCCGCTTTTAAAAGTGATGCCCATTGCAGATGTTGGTGCCAATTATGGAAGTCCAATTATATTTTTATTTTTTGGAGGTTTTGTATTGGCTTTGGCTTTAGAAAAGGTAAACTTACATAAAAGAATTGCCTTAAATATTGTAAAACTAACAGGAACAACACCAGAAAAAGTAGTGTTGGGTTTTATGTTAGCAACTGCATTTATGAGTATGTGGATTAGTAATACAGCAAGTACTGTGGTTATGTTACCAATTGCCATTTCTGTAATAAAATTGTTAATAGATGACAAAGACGGTTTTACAAAAGGAGATAAAAACTTTGCTCTGAGTATCATGCTAGGGATTGCTTTTGCTGCAAATGCTGGTGGAATTGCGACTGTGATTGGTACACCTCCAAATTCGGTTTTAATTGGACTTTTAGAAAATCAATACAACATTCAAATATCATTTTTATCTTGGATGTCTTTTGGATTACCTTTTTCTGTCTTAATGATAACAGCAGTGTATTTTGTTTTGGTAAAATGGATGTTTCCTTGTAAAGGAATATTATTTACATCATCAGCAAATCTAATAAACCAAGAAATAGAAAAATTAGGTAAAATATCAGCAGCAGAAAAAAGGGTATTATCCATTTTTGCAATTACAGTTTTTTTATGGATTACAAGAACCATTATCAATAGCGTTTTTCCTGGGTTAAAACTGTCAGATACTATTATTAGTTTAATAGGAGCTGTTTCCTTATTTGCTATTCCTATGAACTTAAAAAAAGGTAATTTTATTTTAGAATGGAATGACACTAGCAAATTAGCTTGGGGAATATTACTCCTTTTTGGAGGGGGTTTAGCTCTAGCAAAGGGAATGGCTTCAAGTGGTTTAGTAGCATTAATAACTGATACTATAGCATCAGGAAATTTCAATATTTTGTTTACAGTTTCATTGCTAATTATTTTAATGCTATTTATGACAGAACTGATGAGTAATGTAGCTTTAGTAGCAGTTTTAGCACCTGTTGTAGCTGGTATTGCAATAGGATTAGATATTCCTATTTTAAATCTATTGATTCCAATAACCATGGCAAGTAGTTGTGCATTTATGTTGCCAATGGCAACTCCTCCAAATGCAATTGTTTTTGCAAGTGGTTATGTAAAAGTGAACCAAATGGTTAGAGCAGGAGTAATCTTAAATATTATAGCAGTGGTACTTTTAATTTTGTATTACCAATTTGTAATTCCTTTGTTTTTTTAATAAGGAACAATTCCATAAGCTGCATTTAATAAAATTATACCTATAAAAAATAGGAATACATATACTACTTGAATTAATTTAAAATTTAATTCTTTTATTTTTTTTATAGCTTTTTTTGGATTTGCAAATAATAAAATCCCTTTTATTAAAGATATCCACCCAATTATTGTTACAATAATACTCACATTTGCTTCCCAAATATTATGAATTAAAACATTAATTAGGCCAACAGTAATACATATAAAAGAAATTAAAATTGTAAATTTTTGATCTTGTAAGTCATCAATAATTTCTTTAATTTTTTGGGGGTTAAAACTAAGTATTAGAAAGAATATAATACAGTACCATCCCCAGAATCTTAATAAAAATATTGTAATGTCCATAATATATAGAATAAAGAATCTAAGGTATAAAACAATTCTTTTTTTTTAAATGACTTTTATCATGATAAAAAATCTAACCCAACCAACCATCTCTATCTAAACTTCTATACTGTATTGCTTCTGCAATATGATCTGGAGAAATTGCTTCAACATTTGCTAAATCTGCAATTGTTCTAGAAACTTTTAAGATTCTATCATAAGCTCTAGCAGAGAGGTTTAATTTTTCCATTGCTGTTTTTAATAGCGATAAACTTTCGTCTGATAATTTACAAAATTCACGAATCTGTTTCACAGTCATTTGTGCATTATAATGGATGTTTTCAAAGTCTTTAAAGCGTTCAGATTGAATTTCTCTAGATGCTGTAACACGTTTTCTAATTTCTACTGATGATTCTCCTTTTCTTTCTTCTGATAATTTTTCAAAAGGTACAGGAGTTACTTCTATGTGAATATCGATTCTGTCCAATAATGGCCCAGAAATTTTACTCAAATAACGCTGCATTTCTTGAGGTGAAGATGTCATTGGAGAACTTGGGTCATTAAAAAAACCAGATGGAGATGGATTCATACTTGCCACTAACATAAAGGAACATGGATAGGTAACTGTAAATTTTGCTCTAGAAATGGTAACATCTCTATCTTCTAAGGGTTGCCTCATTACTTCTAAAACTTCTCTTTTAAATTCTGGTAATTCATCCAAAAATAAAACACCATTGTGTGACAAAGAAATTTCTCCAGGTCTTGGGTATTGACCTCCACCAACTAAAGCTACGTTTGATATTGTGTGATGAGGGCTTCTAAAAGGCCTTTGATAAAGTAGTCCGTTGTTTTTTGTTTTTCCTACTACAGAATGAATTTTTGTGGTTTCCAAAGCTTCGTGCAAAGTCATTGGTGGTAAAATACTTGGTAACCTTTTGGCTAGCATTGTTTTTCCAGATCCAGGAGGACCAATTAAAATAATATTATGACCACCAGCTGCTGCAATTTCCATACAACGTTTTATCGATTCTTGACCTTTTACATCAGAAAAATCAAATTCTGGAAAATCTATATTTTTATAGAATTCGGCTCTAGTATCTACAATTGTAGGTTCAATTTTTTCATCACCATTAAAATGATTGATGACTTCTAAAATATTATCTACGCCTAAAACTTCTAAATCATTAACAATAGCAGCTTCTTCAGCATTTTCTTTGGGTAAAATAAAATGTTTAAATCCTTCTTCTCTTGCTTTTATTGCCATTGGCAAAACACCTCTTATGGGTTGTAAACTTCCATCCAAAGAAAGCTCACCCATAATAATGTAGTCATTGATGTTTTCTGATTTTATTTGATTTGAAGCTGCTAAAATACCAACAGCCAAAGACAAATCATAAGCAGCACCTTCCTTTCTAATATCAGCAGGAGCCATATTGATGATGATTTTTTTACCTGGAAGTTTGTAAGAATTGTTATTGAGGGCAGCTGAAATTCTATAAGAGCTTTCACTAACAGCTTTGTCAGGTAATCCAACTAAATGATAACCAATACCTTTGTCAATATTTACTTCTATCGTAATCGTGGTAGCTTCTATGCCAAAAACGGCAGAGCCAAAAACTTTAACTAGCATTTTTTTTCTTTAAAAGTAAAGAAATTATAGGCATAAAAAAAATGCAACCAAAATATTGATTGCATTTTAAATTATTATAGTAAATAAATTTTAAGCAGAATTTCTACTTGCATTAATGTTTCCAAACAGAGAACGCATTACCATTTTTTCATAGACTTCAATCTCAGCTTCATTTCCTCCTGCATTTTGTAAGTCTTGAATTTTCTTTAACGCATATTGTTGAATCGTTAATAGTGGCAAAACAATATTCTCTCTAATTTCTATAGAGGCTTTTCCAACAGGATGGTTTTCCATCAATTCTTTATGACCTGCTAATTTTAACAATAAGCGTTTGGTAGTTTTATATTCTTCATAAATTAATTTCCAAAACTCTCCATAAACAGGATCTTCAGCCATATAAGCAGTTAAACCAAAGAATGATTTTGTTAAACTCATCATACTATTTTCTAGTAATGTTTTAAAGAAATCTGATGCGTTATAGAAATCTACAATTTCATCAAATCTACCTGCATCTTCGTATTTTTTTAACGCAGTTCCTACTCCAAAAAATCCTGGTACATTTTGTTTCAATTGACTCCAGCTACCTACAAAAGGAATGGCTCTTAATTGAGAAAAATCTAAAGTATCAGAATTAGAACGTTTACTAGGTCTACTACCAATATTAGTTTTAGCATAATATTTTAACGTACTCATTTTTTCTAAATACGATAAAAATTGTGGATGATTTTTAAAATCAACATAAGTCTGATAACTTGTATTTGCTAAATCGCTTATAAGTGTTCTGTGATTTTCATTAAGTTGGTCCTTAGTAAAAACTTCATTTTTAATTCCAGAACTTATCAATTGTTCTAAGTTGAATTGAGAAGAATTTTTTGTTCCAAAATTAGAACTAATAGTTTGACCTTGAATAGTTAATTGTATTTCCTTGTCTTCGATTGTTGGTCCTAATGAAGCATAAAATTGACTAGTTTTTCCTCCTCCTCTTGCAGGTGGTCCTCCACGTCCGTCAAAGAAAATAACTTCAATATCAAATTCTCTAGATATTTTTGTTAAAGCTTCTTTAGCTTTAAAGATCCCCCAGTTTGCCATTAAGTAACCACCATCTTTTGTTCCGTCAGAAAAACCTAACATGATCGTTTGTTTGTTACCTCTTTTAGACAAGTGATATCTATAAGTCTTGTTGGTATATAAGATACGCATAACATCACTTGCATTTTCTAAATCATCTACGGTTTCAAAAAGTGGAATTACGTCTACAGGTAATTCGTTTTCAAATCCACATAAATTTAGCATTGCAAAAGTTTGCATTACGTTTAAAGCAGTTTGATTGTTGCTGATAATGTATCTATTTGCTCCTCGTTCACCATTTCTTTGTTGAATAGTTTTTAAGGCATAAATAGATTCTATTGTTTTAACAGACATTTCGTCAGACAATATTTTAGGGTCGATATTCCCTTTTACTACTGATAAAATATCGATTTGTTCTTCAGCAGATAAGCGTTGATAGTTTTTTGGAAAAGTAGTGTCTCCAGAAGCTAATAAGTCATCAACAATTTGAGTAAAAGCTTTGTGATGTACTCTACTATCTTGTCTAATATCTAAAGATGCAAAGTGAAAACCAAAGATGCGTACTTTATTGATAAAATCATTTAATTCTTCAATAAATAATGAATTGTGTTTTTTCTCCACAATTTCTCTAGCATCATATAGCTCTTTCAATAGTACTTTTTGAGAAAAATTAACTTTAGTATAGCTTCTAACTACGTGTTTGTATAATCTTTTTTCTAATCTCGATAATATTTCCTGAACACCATCAAATGTAAAACGTCTTTTTAAACGTCTAACATCTCTATAATAACTTCTCAAAATAGATTGACGCAATCTTTCTGCAACATCTAATGTAATTTGTGTAGTTACAAATGGATTTCCATCTCTATCTCCTCCAGGCCAAAAACCTAGATCTATAATTTCGTTTTCTATAGGTTTACCATCATAAATGTTATGTTGGATATAATTGTAAATTTTTGGTACAGAATGATAGAAAACATTCTCTAAATACCAAATTAAACTTACAGCTTCATCAAAAGGTGTAGGTTTCGCTTTTTTGTAAAAAGGTGTTTTACCTAGCTGTGCTAACAACTTTCTGATTAGAAGTAAATCATCATTTTGTATAGCTTTATCTAAGTCTGTAATAATTCCTAGAACAGAACCTGGATAAAATTGTGTAGGGTGTGCAGTTAATACAATACGAACTTTAAAGTCTTCTAAATGCTTTTTTAAGACTTCAACCTTATCACTTAAAATTGCTGTTTCTTTAGAGTTTCTAAGTGTTCCAATACCATCCATATTATTTACAATTGGAAAAGCAGCATCTTCTATTGCGTCAAATAAAACAACTTGGCGTTCAATATATTGGATAAATTGAAACAATAAATCGTTCTTTATATCATCTGATGGTGAGTCGTGGTATTTCTTAAAAAACTTTTCTACAATTTCTGTTGGATTCTTTTCGTTTTTAAAGCCCTTTTTACAAACTTTATGAAAAAGAGGCAATAAAACTCCTGTATTATCAATAGTGTCAAATGGTAATGTGCAAAATATACTGTTGTAAATTTGGTATTTAGACAACACATTATCATTAAATCTTGTCAATTTAGGTAGTGCAGACATATTTTTTCGGTTTTATGATATAAAATTACAAAAAACTAGAAGTAAAGAACCTAGGTTTTTAGGAATAATGAGTTTAAAAATTGCGAAATCGATAGAAATTTAGGTGATTTTTTTGAAAATGTTTAATTCCTGATGAAAACCGTTAAATTTGTTATTTTTTATTCTGTTGGTTGAACAGAAAGTGGATTTGGACATTGCAAATTCCAACGAGTTGGATCATTTTTTAATAAAAACCCTTTTAATAAGTTTTCATCTCTGTAAGCTACATAATCATCATTAATAAAAGTAGTAGGATTTTTGCCTAAATCTTTAAAATTAATAGAAAAAGTATTTGTGTCAATATCAATTTGATTGACAATTACAAAGTCAAAGTTTTTTATCTTAAGTTTTTTATTGATGAAAGAGAAGTTGTTTTTGGTCAAAAAATGAGAAAACGTATAAATACTTGTAGGTTTTTTTAAAGATGTTTTATTCGTTTTTTGAGCATTCATAGAAATATTAAAAAGGAAAATAATAGCTAGAAATAAGAGTTTAGTTTTCATAATTATAAAGGTTTTAGCTACTATTGTTTAGCAAAAATTATACCGTTTATTTTCGGTTAAAAGTTTCCAAGCCAATTTTTAACCAAGTGTAATAAGTATCTCTATCAGTATATTGTTGAGCATTATTTAAAACTTCTAAATTTGGACTTAACAAAACATAATAGGGTTGTGATACTTTTTTAAAATTAACAACTTGAAAAGTAGACCATTTGTCTCCAATAGTTTTAATTTTTTTTATTTTTCCATTTGCTTTTAAAAAATCAAATTGTTTGTTTTCTGGTAGCTCTTTCTCATTATCATCAACATACAATGAAATCAAAATATAATCTTCTTTTAAAATTTGATAAATATCTGGTTCGCTCCATATGTTTTCTTCCATTTTTCTACAATTAACACAGGCCCAACCTGTAAAATCTAGTAAAATTGGTTTGTTCAATTCTTTTGCTTTTGCTAAACCTTCATCAAAATCTTTAAAGCAATCTAAACCTAAAGGACAATCGCTTTCTTGTTCATAAATACTGTAAAATTGAGGTGGAGGAAAACCACTTAATAAACTTAAATTCCAAGTAGGATTTTTTAAAACTCCAGGAGAAATATAAATGATAAAAGAAATTACTAAGATTCCAAATGAAATTCTAGAAAACGATAGTTTTTTGATAGGTGAATCATGTGGGAATTTAATTTTAGTAAATAAATATAGTGCTAACCCAATAAATATGATTATCCAAATTCCAATAAAAACTTCACGTTTTAAGATGTTCCAATGCCCAACCAAATCAGCATTTGATAAAAATTTAAAAGCTAAAGCTAATTCCAAAAAGCCTAAAACTACTTTGGTTGTGTTTAGCCATCCTCCAGATTTTGGCAAAGAGTTTAACCAATTTGGGAATAATGCAAATAATGCAAATGGCAAAGCCAAAGCCAAACCAAAACCAGTCATTCCTGCTGTTAGCTGTGTTGCACCTCCATCAGAAGTTAAAGATCCTGCTAAAAGTGATCCTAAAATTGGACCAGTGCAAGAAAAAGAAACAATAGCTAAGGTTAGTGCCATAAAAAAGACACCAATAATACCACCTACAGATGAAGCAGAATCCATTTTATTCCCCCAAGAACTTGGTAAGGTAATTTCGTAATAGCCAAAGAAAGAAAAAGCAAAAAATACTAAAACCACAAAAAAGAAGATATTTAACCAAATGTTAGTGGAAATGGTATTTAAAATTTCTGGATCTAAATTGTCTAAAAAATGAAAAGGAAGACTTAGTAAAATGTATATAAATACGATAAAAAAACCATATAAAATGGCATTAAAAATACCTTTATTTTTGTTTTCAGATTGTTTGGTAAAAAATGATACAGTTAACGGAATCATTGGGAAAACACAAGGTGTTAATAAGGCTAATAAACCACCAACAAACCCTAAAAAGAAAATACTAAATAAGCCACTAGAATTTTCAGATCCTGAATTTGTGTCACTTTTTAAAAGATGCGTATTTTTTAAATCTAAATGTAATTTTTTTGTTAGTTGTTGACTTTTTTCATCAACAGTATTAGAAATTTGAACTGGATTATCTGTCAAAGAAAGTGTAAAAGGTTCATCAATATTGATACAAGCAGTTTCACAAACTTGTCCAAAAAAGTTTAGTTTTACAGTTGTAATATCTTTGTTTGTGAGTTGAATTCTTTGCGTAATAATGGCTTTGTCTTTAAATACAACTTCCTCAACGTCCCATACTTCAGAATATTTTTTAAACGTATCTTTTTCATCAGCTTTACCAATTAATTTATAACCATTTTCTCCATCAGGAATTGTAATTTCTAATGGTAAAGAAGCGTTTTCAGGATTATACTGAGAATATAAATACCAACCTTTATACAATTTTGCGCTAAAAACAATATCAAATTCGGTTTCGGATATTTTTTTTAATGATGTTTCAATTTTTATAGGTTTATCTTCAGTTTGAGCCTTCAAAACAAAAGCTGTTAAAAAGATAAAAAGCGTGATGAATTTCTTCATTATAAAGTTGTAATTTTTAAATAATTTTTGGTTGATGTATCTGGTAAAAATCGTCTGTCCTGTCGATGATTAATAATCCAAATAATTTCATTTTTTGAATTGCATAATAACCAAGTGTTTTCTTTTTCTAGGAGTGAAAATTTTTCGTCCTTAAAATATTTACTCAATTTCTTTTTACCTTGCATTCCAGTTGGATAAAGATAGTCTCCATTTTTCCATTTTCTTACTTTTAGTGGATAATTTAACAAATCTTTATCAATGTAAATTGTGGATTTATTTTCAGATGATTTTTCATTCACATCCTCAATAATTAAATGAATAGGAACTGTTATTTCTGATAAATTTTTATTTATCTCATATGTCATTTCGAGTGAAGTCGAGAAATCTTTTTTAGTTAAAATTAGAAAACCTCTATCTTTAAGTAAACGATGCGTTTTAGAAAAAACTTGTTTTCCAGATTGTGCATAAAGTAAATTGTAAACGTCATCCCATTCTGTGAAATTGTATTCTTTTAAAAGTTGATATAAATAGGCTTTTGGATTTGAAAGCTTAATGATTTTCTCAATATTAAATTTGGTCGTTTCGAGAGAAGTTGAGAAATCTGTTTCAATAATTTTTTTAGAAACGCCTTCAATTCTATCTTCAATAATCTGTTGACTTTCTTGAAGATTGTTAGATGTTTTAGCAAATGTTTCTAGTAAACTAGGATTGATTTCTTTTAAAACAGGAATTACTAGATGTCTAATTTTATTTCTTGTGTATTTTGTGCTTGCATTACTTGCATCTTCTCTCCAATCTATTTTGTTTTCTATTGCGTATTGTTGAATTTCTGTTCTTGAAAAAGCTAAAAGCGGACGAACAATATTTCCATTTATTTTTGGAATTCCTGTAAACCCCTCTAAACCTGAGCCTCTAGTTAAATTGATAAGAAACGTTTCTAAGTTATCATCTGCATGATGTGCAGTTAAAATATAATCTAATTGATGTTCTTTTGCTAATTCTTGAAACCAATTATAACGTAATTCTCTAGCAGCTATTTGAGTAGAAAGATTGTTTTTTTTAGCGAAATCAGAAGTGTTGAATTTTATTGTAAAAATCTGATTAGACGTTTTTTGAGATAATTTATTCACAAATTCTTCATCCAGATCACTTTCAATTCCACGTAAGTTAAAATTGCAGTGTGCTAAAGAAATATCTAAATTTAAAGAGTTAAAAAGATGAGTTAAAACTACAGAATCTAATCCTCCAGAAATGGCAATTAGGATTTTTTTATCCTTTAAAAAAGGAAAATTTTTATTGATATGTTTTGTGAACCTTTTAAACATCTACAAGTTCAAAAATAAGCATTTAAATTGGCTTAAAATTCTTGAGATGTAGGAATCTACATTTGAGTTTTTATCCAGTCTACAATATCTTGCAACATTTCTTCTTTACATAAGTCGTTATGTAATTCATGAAAGCCACCTTCATATAATTTTAGAGTTGCATTTTTACTGTTGTTTGCAAATCCTTGAGAGCCTTTATAGTCTATAATTTTATCATCTGTTCCATGTAAAAGGAACATTTGGGTATTTAATTTGTTTGCATTTTCAATAGCCCATTTACCAGTTTCAATAAAAGTTAAAGAAAAATTAGGGCTTATTTTATCATGAATTAATGGGTCATTTATGTATTTTTCAACTTCAACTTGTTCTCTTGAAATATGAGTTGCATCTAATTCATTTCCCATTGTAATTGAAGGCGCAATTTTTTGCAATAATTTACCAACAGCCAATTTAATTTTTGGTGGCTCAAAAGCCAATTTTAAAAACGGACTTGTAGCAATAACACCTTGGAAATCTTCATTTTTTCTAAGTGCATAATTAACCACAACATTACCACCCATAGAATGTCCATACAAGAATATGGGTTTTTCTGGGAACAGCTCTTTTGCTTTTTCAATTGTTTTGGTAACGCTTTCTAAAACCGCTTCAAAACTAGGATTATGACCTCTTTTTCCTTCCGTTTTTCCATGTCCAAAATGATCAAAAGCAACTACAGAAAAATCATTATCAGCCATTTTTTTTGCTACATGTTGATAACGATTAGAATGTTCTCCCATTCCATGAGCTAAAACAACAACAGCTTTTGTGCTTTCTGCCTGCCAATACTGACCAAAAAATTTGGTATTGTAAATATTGAAATTGAATTGCTTGTTTGTCATTGTTTTTGATTTTTCAACCAAACTCTAATTTCTTTTTTTAAAGATTGTTCAGGCTTTGGTAAAGGAATGGTTTTTCCAAATTGTTTACTTCTGTTAAATTTACTAAAATTTATTTTGAGTTGTTTCCATTCTTCTGGGTACATTTTTAAAAAAGCTCCAAACATATTCATTTCATTTGGTTTGTCTTTTAAAGAATCAAAGATTGATTTGAATTTTTCTTCTTTGTTTTGAATCATAATTATTTAGAATTCAACAATACAAAACGCATTGCTTTTGCTTTTAACAAACATTCTTCATATTCTTTTTCTGGGCTAGATTTTGCAGTAATTGCACCTCCAACAGAATAAGAAATATATTTTTTTTCTTCATTATATAGAATGCTTCTAATGACAACATTAAAGTCAAAATCGCCTTCAGGAGTAAAGTAGCCAACTGTTCCAGAATATAAACCACGTTTTGTTTCTTCTAGTTCCTCAATGATTTTCATTGCAGAAACTTTTGGTGCACCTGTCATACTTCCCATAGGAAAAGTACTTTCTAAAACATCAATAGGATGAATGTTTTCTCTAACTTCAGAGACTACAGTAGAAATCATTTGGTGTACTTGCTTAAAAGAATACACTTTACAAAGTTCCTCAACTTTCACAGAACCTTTTTTTGCGGTTTTTGATAAATCATTTCTGACTAAATCTACAATCATTACATTCTCTGAGCGTTCTTTAATATCTCTAGATAAATCAGATGCAATTTTAGCATCATCAATTATACTTACTAAGCGTTTAGCAGTTCCTTTGATAGGTTGAGAAACAATTTTGTTTCCTTGTTTTTTAATATACCTTTCAGGAGAAGCTGATAATAAATATTGATGTTCCATTTTTAGGAAACAAGCAAAAGGAGGTTCAGATATTTGATTTAAATGTTGGTAAACTTCAATAGGGTTTATTACTGAATTTTCAGCATAAAATTCTTGACAAAAATTGGCTTCATAAATATCGCCTCTTTTTATATGATCGATGACTTTATTTACTTTTTGATGGTATTCATCTTTATGAATTCTCAGTTTTATTTTGATTTCTGAACTTGTTTTTTCAATTTTTAAATTTTTAAATTTTTGAATTGAATTAAAATCAATTTCAATTTCATCATCAACCATTTTTAAGTAATGAAATTCAATAATATTTCCTTTGATAAAAAATAGCTTTTGAGGTTGAAAAAAATACAAATCAGCAAATTCTAAACCATCAAAATTTTTAGAAGAAAGTTGTTCTACATCATTTTTAACATCATAAGAAATATAACCAAAAATATAATCTTTGGTAATAGTTTGGTATTCTTTTAATTTCTCAAATGCATTAAAATAATCTGTTTTTATTGATGTAAATTCTTCTAAAGCTAAAGCACCATCAAAACTAGAATATTGTTGTTTGTAATTGTTGGAATCTAACCATAAAACAGTTTCAAATTGTTGAGACCATTGTAATAAATGGTCTTTAAATTTTGAAACATTTTCAATAGAAAAAGCTTTGATGGTTCTTTGCATAATTTTTGTAAAAATACAATTCTTTATGTATTTATAGAACTAAAAAAAGCAACCAAAATTGGTTGCTTTTTTTGTTTTAGTAATTTGAGATTCCTGCCTACGCAGGAATGACAAAGTCATTTTAAGCGTTTAATGGTTTTCCATCCCAAGCAGCTTTTGCAGCTTCTTTAACAGCTTCAGAATAAGTTGGGTGTCCATGGCAAATTCTTGCTAAATCTTCAGCAGATGCTCTATATTCCATAGCAACAGCAGCTTCCATAATTAAATCTGCAACTCTAGCACCAACCATATGAACTCCTAAAACTTCATCTGTGTTTTTATCAGCTAAAACTTTCACAAAACCATCTAAATCTCCACTAGCTCTAGATCTTCCTAAAGCACGCATAGAAAACTTACCAGATTTATAATCAACTTTAGCATCTTTTAATTCTTGTTCTGTTTTACCAACAGCAGCAACTTCTGGCCAAGTGTACACAATTCCAGGAATTAAATTATAATCAATATGTGGTTTTTCTCCAGCTAAATATTCAGCAACAACAACACCTTCTTCTTCAGCTTTATGCGCTAACATTGCACCTTTAACAACATCACCAATTGCATAAATGTTAGAAATGTTGGTTTGTAAATGATCATTTACATCAACTTGTCCTCTTTCGTTTACTTTTACACCTGCTTTTTCTAAACCTAAACCTTCAGTATAAGCTTTTCTACCAACTGCAACTAAGCAATAATCTCCTTTAAATTCAACTTCAGCACCTTTTTTATTAGTTGCTTTTACAACTACGTCATCTCCATTTCTTTCAACAGCAGTTACACCTGTACTTACGTTAAATTTCATGCCTTGTTTCTTCAAAACTTTTTGCAATTCTTTAGAAACATCAGCATCCATAGTAGGTGTAATTTTTGGAGCATATTCAATTACAGTTACATCTGCACCTAATCTTTTGTATACAGAACCTAACTCTAAACCAATAACTCCACCACCTATTACTAATAAATGTTTTGGAACTTCCTTAAGTTTTAAGGCTTCAGTAGAAGTAATAATTCTTTCTTTATCAATATTAATAAAAGGTAAAGAAGATGGTTTTGAACCTGTAGCAATAATAATGTTAGTGCCTTCAATTACTGTTGTAGTACCATCATTTTTAGTAACTTTTACATGAGTTGCATCTTCAAAAGAACCTAAACCTTCATAAACTTCAATATTATTTTTATCCATCAAATACTTGATTCCTCCAGTAGTAGTTTCAACAACATTAGCTTTTCTTTCTACCATTTTAGAAAAATCAAAAGAAGGTTTTTCTACAGAAATACCATGTGCTGAAAAATGATGAACAGCATCGTAATAATGATGAGAAGAATCTAACAATGCTTTAGATGGAATACATCCCACATTTAAACAAGTTCCTCCTAAAGTGGAGTACTTTTCTATAATAGCTACTTTTTTTCCTAATTGTGATGCTCTAATTGCAGAAATATATCCTCCTGGACCTGATCCAATAACAATAATATCGTATTTCATTGTTGACTTTTTTTACGTATTCTATAACCCTTTTGGGTGTTTTTTAATAATAGTTGACAAAAATACGGATATTTTTATAGAATAAAGTGAGATTTTAGTAGTTTTACATTGTAAATTCTATTCAAAAATAAAGATGAAAATTTTAAAAAAAATACTTGTTTTCTTACTGGTTGTTCTTGTTGTTTCTCAATTTTTTGGACCTGATAAAAATGAAGGGAATCTAGATACAGTAAACGCTTTTATTGCAGAAACCAATCCACCAGAAAACGTACTTGATATTTTAAAAACAAGTTGTTTTGACTGCCATTCTGCAAAAACAAATTATCCTTGGTATAATAGTATTACACCTATTAATTATTGGTTAGATAGCCATGTGAAAGATGGTAAAAAACATTTAGATTTTTCGAAATGGAGTTCTTATTCTTTAAAAAAGAAAGAGCATAAAATGGACGAGTTGTATGAAGAGGTTGAAAAAGGTGAGATGCCTTTAAATTCTTATACATGGACGCATGCTGAAGCCAACTTAACACAAGACCAAATTAATGCAATAGTAACTTGGGGTAAAAAAGTACAGGCAGATTATAAGCAACAAATGACTGCTAAATAATTGAATGCTCAACAAGTTTTAATAATTGGAACAGTTTGGGTAGAACCCAATTCTTCTGCTGCAGGTAGTAGAATGTTACAATTGATAACGCTTTTTCAAAAACAAAATTGGAAAATTACATTTGCTTCTACTTCTCAAAAAAATGAGAAAGCAATTGATTTAAATTCTCTAGGGATAGATGAAGTTTTTATTGAGTTAAATTCGTCTTCTTTTGATGACTTTATCAAAAAACTAAACCCTTCTCTCGTGCTTTTTGATCGATTTATGATTGAAGAGCAATTTGGTTGGCGAGTTGCAGAACATTGCCCAGATGCTTTACGAATATTAGATACCGAAGATTTACATTTTCTAAGAAAAGTACGTCATCAGCAACTTAAAAAAGGAAAAGAGTTTACGAACGTAGCTTTATTAAAATCTGATGAAACGAAAAGAGAAATTGCTGCTATTTTACGATGTGATTTGTCTTTGATTATTTCTACTTATGAAATGGATTTACTGAAATCTGTTTTTAAGATTGATGAAAATATTCTCTATTATTTACCTTTTTTATTAGATAAAATTGATACAAATCAAACTAAAAAATGGAAGTCTTTTGAAGAAAGAGCTCATTTTATTTTTATTGGTAACTTTTTTCATAAACCTAATGTTGATGCAGTCATCACTTTAAAAAAAGAAATTTGGAGCAAGATTAGAAAACAATTGCCAAAAGCAGAAGTCCATATATATGGAGCGTATGTAAATCAACAAATACAAGAATTACATAATCCAAAAGAGGGTTTTTTAATTAAGGGTTTTGCAGAAAACTCAAAAGAAGTTATTGAAAATGCAAGAGTTCTTTTGGCTCCTTTGCGTTTTGGAGCAGGTATCAAAGGGAAACTAACTGAAGCTATGCTTTGTGGAACTCCAAGTGTTACTACAAAAATTGGAGCAGAAGGAATGCAGAATAATTTGCCTTGGAATGGTTTTATAAAAGACGATTTTAATCAGTTTTCAAAAAAAGCGATTGAATTATATTCAGATAAAAATATATGGAAGCAATCACAAAAAAATGGAATAGAGATCATCAACCAAATCTATGATAAAGAGAAATTAGAAACTCCTTTTATGAATCAGATATTTTATATTCAGAAAAATTTAGAGCAACATAGAGCTCAAAATTTTTTAGGAAGTTTGTTGCAACATCAAACCTTACAAGCTACAAAGTTTATGAGCAAGTGGATTGAAGCTAAAAATAAGTAGGCAGTAAAAATAGTTCTCAGTAATCAGTTACAGTTATCTAATGACTGAAAACTGCAAATGTAAACTGGAAAACTAAATCAAACCTGCTCTTTTAAGCAAAGCATCTGGTTTTGGTGCTGCCCCTCTAAAACGTTTGTATAAAGTCATAGGTTTTTCTGTACCTCCTTTTGACAACACATTTTCTTTAAATTTAGTGGCAACTTCTTTGTTAAAAATTCCTTTTTCTAAAAAGTATTCAAAAGCATCTGCATCTAAAACTTCTGCCCATTTGTAAGAGTAATATCCAGCAGAATATCCACCTTGAAAAATATGAGAAAAAGCAGTACTCATTGCATTTTCTTCAACATCTGGATATAATTTTGTTTCAGCAAAAGCTTCTTTTTCAAAATCTTTTAGAGAACTGATTTCTGAAGGGTTTTCAGAGTGCCATTTCATATCTAATAATCCAAAACTCAATTGACGTAACGTTTGCATTCCTTCGTGAAAACTAGCAGATTCTTTAATTTTTTCTACATATTTCATAGGAATAACTTCACCAGTTTCATAGTGTTTGGCAAACAATTCTAAAGCTTCTTTTTCATAACACCAATTTTCTAAAACCTGACTTGGTAATTCTACAAAATCCCAAGAAACAGAAGTTCCAGACAAACTATTATAAGTGGTATTTGCTAGCATACCATGTAAAGCATGACCAAATTCATGGAATAATGTTGTAACTTCATTAAAAGTCAATAGTGATGGTTTTGTAGCTGTTGGTTTTGTGAAATTACAAACGATAGAAACATGAGGTCTATCATTGATTCCATTTTTAATTTGTTGCGATTTGTAACTTGTCATCCAAGCTCCATTTCTTTTTCCTTTTCTTGGGTGATAATCAGCATAAAAAACAGAAATAAAATTCCCTTTGTTATCAGTTACATTATATGTTTTAACATCTTCGTGATATTTTTCAATATCAAAAACTTCTTCAAAATTTAAATCATACAAACGATTTGCAATTTCAAAAACACCATCAATTACATTTTCTAATTTAAAATAAGGCTTTAAAATTTCTTGATCTAAATCAAATAATTCTTTTTTTAGTTTTTCAGAATAATAGGCTCCATCCCATTTTTGGAGTTGATCAATTCCATCTAATTTTTTAGCATAATTTTCAAGATTTTTAAATTCTCTTTCAGCAGCAGGTTTAGCTTTTGCTAATAAGTTATTAGAAAATTCGATTACTTTTTCTGGAGTTTCAGCCATTCTTTCTTCTAAAACAAAATGAGCGTGTGTTTTATAACCTAATAAACTAGCTCTTTGTTGACGAAGGTTTACAATTTCTAAAACGATTTTTTCATTATTGAATTCATTATTTTGAAATGCTTTTTTACCAGCAGCAATTGCTATTTTCTTTCTTAACTCTCTATTATCTGCATAGGTTAAAAATGGAATATAACTTGGGTAATCTAAGGTAAAAATATAGCCTTCTTTTTCTTTAGCTTTTGCAATTTCTTTTGCAGCTTCTTTTACAGATTCAGGTAAACCAGAAACAGCTGCCTCATCAGTTAAATGCATTTCAAAAGCATTGGTTTCTGCTAAAACATTTTCACCAAATTTTAAAGAAAGTTTCGATAGCTTTGTGTCAATTTCACGAAGTTTAGCTTTGTCTTCTTCATTTAAATTAGCACCATTTCTAGCAAAACCTTTGTATTGTTTGTCTAACAACATTTTTTGTTCTGGAGATAAATCTAAGTTGTCTTTATCGTTAAAAACCGTCTTTACCCTTTTAAATAAGTCTTCATTTAAAGTAATGTCATTTCTAAACTCACTTAACCAAGGAGAAACTTCTTGAGCAATTTTCTGAATTTCATCATTTGTTTCAGCAGAATTCAAATTGAAGAAAATACTCGTAATTCTATTCAGTTTTTCTCCTGTAAAATCTAAAGCAACTGTTGTGTTTTCAAAAGTTGGAGTAGCTATATTATTTACAATTTCAGCTATTTCCTCTTTAGCAATTTCTATACCTTTTTTTATGGCTGGTTTATAATCTTCAGAAGAAATTTTAGAAAAAGGAGCTGTATTAAAATCTTGTAAAAGTGGATTCATTTTTAAAAAAAATGTGTAATTGTTATTTGTTTAAATGTGTGATTGAAGAAATATGGGTTACTTTCTAACTCGTTCAGAGGCTTTTTCAACCTTAAGTTTTAAACCTTCTTTATAAGCTATAATTTTGTCTAAAACACATTTATCTGAAGCTCCAATAATTTGAGCTGCTAATATTCCTGCATTTTTTGCGCCATCTAAGGCTACAGTTGCAACAGGAACTCCTCCAGGCATTTGTAAAATAGACAAAACAGAATCCCAACCATCAATAGAATTTCTACTTTTTACAGGAACTCCAATTACAGGTAAAGGACTCATGCTAGCTACCATTCCTGGTAAATGAGCAGCACCACCTGCACCAGCAATAATTACTTTTATACCTCTTGTATGTGCATTTTTTGAATAGTCAAATAATTTTTCTGGAGTTCTGTGAGCAGAAACAATATCTACTTCTATTTGAATATCCATACTTTCTAAAATGTCAATTGCTTCTTGCATTATTGGAAGATCAGAATCGCTTCCCATTATTATTCCTACCATAACTTTGTTTTGTCTTTCTTAGTTTTAAAGAACTTTCTATTGAGAGAAACTGAAATAAATTCAGCTTAATGATGCTATTATTTACTAATAACTTTTATTGTTTCTTTTACAGTTTGTGCTATTTTTCTAGCTTTTTTAATATCAGAATTTACTATAGTTACATGACCCATTTTACGAAAAGGACGTGTTTCTTTTTTGCCATAAATATGAGGGGTAACTCCATCAATTTTTAAAATATCATTTAGATTTTCATAAACAACATCACCAGAAAAACCTTCAGCGCCAACAAGATTCACCATAATTCCAGCAACTTTACTTTCTATGTTTCCTAATGGAAGATTTAAAATTGAACGTAAATGTTGTTCAAATTGGTTGGTATAACTTGCTTCTATAGAATAATGACCAGAATTATGAGGTCTAGGAGCTACTTCATTTACTAAAATTTCATTAGTTTGGGTTTGAAACATTTCTACAGCCAATAGTCCAATAAAATCTAATTTTTCTACAACACTTAAAGCAACTGCTCTAGCTTTATTGGCAACAGAATCTTCAATTCTTGCAGGACAAATAACATATTCTACTTGATTTGCTTCTGGATGAAACTCCATTTCTACAACTGGATACGTAGTCGTTTCTCCATTTGGATTTCTAGCAACAATTACTGCCAATTCATTTTTAAACGGAATTAATTGTTCTGTTATGCACTCTACATTTGGCAAAGATTTTAAATCAGCAAAATTTCTAACAATTTTTACACCATTTCCATCATAACCAAAACGTGCAGCTTTCCAAACAAAAGGGAAATTGACTATGCCACTTTCTAAACACAATTCTAATTCTTCTAAATAGGCAAAATGAGAAAATGGGGCAGTAGGTATTTTATTATCAAAATAAAAATTCTTTTGTCTTGCTTTACTTTGTATAATTCGTAAATCTTTTGGTTTAGGGTAAATTGTTAAACCCTCTTTTTCTAGTTGGTCTAGAGCATCAATATTTACATTTTCAATTTCTATAGTTAATACATCTACTGTTTTTCCGAAGTTGTATACAGCATCAAAATCTAATAAATCTCCTATTACAAAAGTGTTACAAATTTCTGCACAAGGTGCATTTTTATTGTTATCTAAAATTGAGGTATGAATATCGAATTTTTGAGTTTCTGTAAGAAGCATTCTTCCTAATTGCCCTCCACCTAGAATACCTAATTTAAAGTCTGAAGAAAAGTAGTTTTTCACGATTATTGTAATTATATATCAGCAAAAATAAGCATCTAATATTAAAATTAATTACTTATTCTTAAAGAAGTTCCATTTTGAGAAACTGTATATTCTCTTGCAAAACAATCGCTTTTATTTTGAGCTGATGGTTCTCCAGTTAAAATACTGTATTTGCTGTCATCACAAGAACATTTTAAATGAAGACCATCAAAAGACATTGGAGTTTCACAATCAAAATTTGGACATTTTCTATCAAAAGCTTTGTAGCCTAAGGTTGCACCATTGTATAAAATAATGCCTTGCAATCCACCACTAACTTCTGTAAAACCAGTAGGTGTTAAAACACCATTTAATTGTGGGTTATTTAAATCTAAAGAAACTGGGCTTATAAAATTCTGAAAACAAGTGTTTAACCTGACATTTTCTTCACATGAAATAATGAACAAAATAAAGAAAGAAAGAAGCGTTTTTTTTATCATTTGTATAGATCGTATATTTCTTAACGATTGCAAGTTACAAATATTTTGTACATTTGCATTAGCAATCTCATTCCTGTAAAGGGTTTGAGATTTTTAATTTAACCTAACTAAGGTTTTTTTACAATAAATGATATTATTTTTTGATAAATTCTATGGTTTATATAGAAAATGATAAGTTATAAAATAAAAGAAAATGAGTGAAATTTCATATTATTCTCCTGAAGGATTAAAAAAATTAAAAGAAGAATTGCATCAACTAGAACAAGTTGAAAGACCTAGAGTTACTCAGGAAATTGCAGATGCTAGAGATAAGGGTGATTTGAGTGAAAATGCAGAATATCATGCTGCTAAAGAAGAACAATCTCATTTAGAATTTAAAATTGCAAAGCTGAAAAATGTAGTGGCAAATGCGCGCATATTAGATGAAAGTCAGTTAGATACTTCTAAAGTATTAATACATTCTAATGTGAAAATCAAAAACACTGCTAATGGAATGGAGTTTTCTTATAGATTAGTTGCAGATTCCGAAACTGATGTTAGAAATGGTAAGCTTTCTGTAAATTCACCAATTGGAAAAGGTTTATTAGGAAATAAAGTTGGAGATATTGCTGAAATAAAAGTGCCAAATGGTATTATGAAATTTGAAATCGTAGAGATTTCAAGGTAAGTTTGAAGATAGTAACAAAGAAGTTTGAAGTTATAAATTCGGGTTTTGACTTAGTCAAAACCCGAATTCTTTTTTATATTTACTAAAGACTAACAACCCAAAACAAAAGATTAAATTGATGAGCATATTCACAAAAATAATTACCGGAGAAATACCAAGTTATAAAGTTGCAGAAAATGAAGATTTTATTGCTTTTTTGGATATAAATCCAAATGCAAAAGGGCATACCTTGGTAGTTCCAAAAAAAGAAGAAAATAAGATTTTTGATTTATCTAAAGAAGATTATAAAAACTTAATGGATTTTTCTTATAGGGTTGCAAAAGCACTAGAAAAAGCTGTGCCATGTTTACGAATTGGAATGAGTGTTATTGGTTTAGAAGTACCACATGTGCACGTGCATTTAATACCAACAAACAAAATGACAGATATGCAGTTTACTCATAAAGTAAAATTATCTAATGAGGAATTTGTTGCATTGGCAGAGAGTATATCAGGAAATTTTATTTAACAAAATCTGAAAAGTAGTTCCTTTATCAATTTCAGATTTTTTTACAAATATTTTTCCATTGTGATAGTCTTCTACAATTCGTTTTGAGAGTGATAATCCCAATCCCCACCCACGTTTTTTGGTTGTAAAACCAGGTTTAAATATTTGTTTGAATAATTTTTTAGGCATTCCTTTTCCTGTATCTGAAACTGTAATTTGTATTTTCTTGTTTTTATTTTCTATATCGAGTTTTAACTTACCTTTTCCTAACATTGCATCAATTGCATTTTTAATTAAGTTTTCTATTACCCAACCAAATAGTTCCGTATTCAAATCTGTGAATATTTCTTTATCTGTTGATGAAAAAGAAAAGAAAATTTGCTTTGAACTTCTAGATTCTAAATAATCAAATGCTTGTTTTGTAATGTCAACTATATTTTCCTTTTTAAGTTCTGGCACAGAACCAATTTTAGAAAATCGATTGGCAATTGTATTTAATCTATTTACATCTTTTTCAATTTCTTCAATATAGGTTTCATCTACTTTTTCCATTTTTAAAATAGCAATCCAACCTAATAATGAAGATAAAGGAGTACCAATTTGATGAGCGGTTTCTTTAGCCATTCCTGTCCAAAGCTTATTGGTTTCTGCAGCTTTATTAGAACTATAAAAAAAATAGATTACTGCTAAAAATAAAACTAGAATTAAAATTAATGCTAAAGGGTAATAAGTTAGTTTGTCTAATAAATCAGAATTTCTGTAATAAATATATTGTTTGTTTTTTCCATCGTAACTGATAACAATTGGCTCATTTTGCTCTTTCATGATAACCAATTGCTTTTCTAAAAAGCTAGCATTTAAAGCCTTTGTAGAATCTAAATTTTGAGTATTTACAACTTCACCTTTTTCATCAACTAAAATCATAGGAATACTGTTGTTATTCTCTAGAATTTTAAGAGGCAAAGTTACATTAGCATTTAAATCGGTATCAGAACCTAATTGTTTTTGGGCTTCAGCTAAAATTTCCATCCTAATTCTTTCCTCTTGTTTGAATTTTTGAAAAAATGAATAGGTGCTCCAAAGAATCAAAGTAACAATTACAAAAGAAACAAGAATTGTAATTCGTTTAAATAATAAAGTATTTGAGAAGAATTTCATTAAAAACAAATATAAGGTTTCTTGTATATAACTCATTTGAAGTTTTGATAGTATCTTTACTTACAAATATTTTGAGTATGCTTTCTATAAATCCAGAAGAAATATCAACAGGAAAATTGCATGGTTATTTATTAGGCGCAATTGCACCAAGACCAATTGCATTTGCAAGTACTATTGATGCAGATGGAAATCCAAATTTATCACCTTTTTCTTTTTTTAATGTATTTGGGGCTAATCCTCCAATTCTAATTTTTTCTCCAGCAAGAAGAGTAAAAAACAATACAACCAAACATACTTTAGACAATGCATTAGCTACTAAAGAAGTGGTGATTAATATTGTGAATTATGATATTGTACAACAAATGTCTCTAAGTTCTACTGAATATCCAGAAGGTGTAAATGAGTTTGATAAAGCAGGTTTTACAATGTTAAAATCGCATGAAATAAAACCTTTTAGAGTAGCTGAATCTCCTGTACAGTTTGAGTGTAAAGTAAATGATGTTATTTTTACTGGTGATAAAGGAGGAGCAGGTAATTTAATTGTTTGTGAAGTAGTAAAAATTCACATTAATGAGAATATTTTGGATGAAAATGGAGCAATAGATCAGTATAAAATTGATTTAGTGGCAAGAGCAGGAGGTAGTTACTATTCTAGAGCAAGAGATGGTTTTTTTGAGATACCAAAACCTATCTCTACTTTAGGAATAGGCTTTGATGCAATTCCATCAGAAATTAGAAATAGTACTGTATTGACAGGGAATAATTTAGGAATGCTTGGTAATGTTGAGCAGCTACCAAACACTGATACTGTTAATAACTTTAGCAAAGAACACCCGCAATTTATTGGGTTAGAAACTACAAAAAAACATACATTTGCTAAGGAGTTTTTAAATAAAAATGATGTAGAAAGTGCTTGGAAAGTGCTTTTAATTAAATAGTTAAGTTTAAATATGGAAGTTATAGGGAAAATTAAATTGATTGGTGAAGTTCAAACTTTTGGATCTAATGGATTTAGAAAAAGAGAAATGGTAGTTACTACAGATGAGCAATATCCACAAATGATTATGATTGAGTTTATACAAGACAAAACAGACTTGTTAAACAATTATAAAGTTGGTCAAGATGTTAAAGTGTCTATCAACTTAAGAGGTAGAGAATGGATTAATCCACAAGGAGAAGCAAAATATTTTAATGCTATTCAGGGTTGGAGAATTGAGAGTTTATCTCAAGCTGCACAAGCATCAAATTTACCTCCTGTAGATCAGTTTGAGCCAGCATCTAACGTTTCTGATGATGAGCCAGACGATTTACCATTCTAAAATCTATATTTTATAAATAAGATTTTTTGAGTCAGGAATTAGGATAAAAAAAGTGTAATTTTTTGAAATTACACTTTTTTTGTTTGATATATTTTGTCTTGGTTCTTGTTTCTAAAAGCGAAGCAATCTAAAAGTCAGAAAAAAGAAAATTAATTTTCTTTTTTCTTTGGCATTGGCCCACGTAAATGAATTATTAATCCGTTTAAAAAATTTCGTAAAAACTGATCTCCACATTCTATATATTTTGGATGGTCTTCTTTTCTGAAAATGGCACCCAATTCGCCTTTTGTTACCTTAAAATCGACCAAAGCACAGATGTCTATAATGTCTGTGTCACGTAGTTTGTGAGCTACTCTTAATTTTTTGAAAATATCGTTATTTGTTAATCCCATAATGCAAAGATAATTGTTTTAGTGAACAACTTTAAATATTGCCCAAGCATAAATTGCAAATCTTGCAAAACGAAACAATCCAAAGAAAATTACATTTTTAAAAGGATATTTAATCATACCAGCAGCTACACAAGCAATAGAAAAAGGTAGAGGTAATAATGCACCTACCAAAATTAAAATTCCTCCCCATTTACGGATATTTGCTAAGCTTTTAGCCATTTTTACTTCTAAATATTCTTTAATAGTTTCAATTTTTAGCGTCATTCTTCCTAAGAAATAAGAAATTAATCCACCTGAATAAGAAAGCGTTGCTAAAAATGCTAAATTTAAAATAGGTTCATTTGTTTTTTTTGTCCAAGCAATAAATATTTCTGGAGGAATTAAACCTAATAAAGTTTCAGAAATAAAAAATACAATTAAAATAGTGACTCTAGAAAAAGTTTCTGTAAAATGATGTAGCCCATCATTAATATTATATACATATTTGTTGAATAAGAAAATCGCTAAAATAATACCTGTAATTGGGAGTATTGCATTTTTTAAATTCTTACCCACAAATGAATAAAAGCCAGTTCTTTTATAGTATTTGTGAGTTAGTTTAAATTTACTTCTTTTGGACTTTTCTTTTTTTGGCATTTAAATGTTTTAACAAGCAAAACGATTTGCAAAAATAGTGACAATATTCCTATAAATTTAAGTTAAATTATACATTAACGCATTTTTAAGAATTTATTAATTTCGCAGAAACAATTTAATCGTGATTTGGCTTTCAGATACAATAGAATTTCCTGATTATAAATTTACAACTAAAGAGGGTATTTTGGCTTTAGGTGGAGATTTATCAGAAGAACGATTGGTATTTGCTTACCAAAATGGAATCTTTCCTTGGTTTTCTGAGGGAGAGCCTATTGTTTGGTATTGCCCACCTGAAAGAATGGTTTTATTTCCTAATGATTTAAAAGTATCCAAATCGATGCGAAAAATTATCAATAAAAATGAATTTTTAGTTACTGAAAATCAAGCTTTTGAAGAGGTGATTTACAATTGTAAAAATATTGATAGAAAAGATGGTTTTGGCACTTGGATTACTGATGATATGGAGCAAGCTTATATTAACTTACATAAAATAGGAGTTGCAAAATCTATTGAAGTTTGGAGACCTTTCAACTGCGCTCAAGGTGACAAAAAAATGGAGTTAGTTGGTGGTTTATATGGTTTAGAAATTAACGATATTTTTTGTGGAGAAAGTATGTTTAGCAAGGTGTCTAATGCTTCTAAATTGGCATTTATTCATTTAGTTAAAACAAAAAAGTATAAGCTCATTGATTGCCAGGTTTATAATGAACATTTGGCGAGTTTAGGTGCTAAAGAAATTGACAGAGATTTATTTTTGAGGGTTTTAAAAATGTAGTATTTGAACAGTAAAAACCTATAATTTCAATATTTTTTTGGTAATAATATCTCCATTATAAAACTCAATTTTTAAGAAATAAATACCTTTGGATAAACTAGAAATATCTATTTTTTTATGAGGATTTAACTGAATATCTAAATCTTTAATTTCAATTAC
>CBFHKA010000042.1:0-58059 GCA_965656305.1 Polaribacter sp.
TCGACAAACAATATTAATCACTTTTAGAGAATGATCTAAATGCCAGCCTACGCTTGCTTTAGAAACTCCTAAGTTTTCTTTATTAAAATCTTTTAAGTGCTCTTTTATTAAAGCAAGTTCTTTATCTAACATTCTTCGTTTTTACATCACTAAGATATAAAAAACTAGCCCATAAAAAAATCCAGCTTTTAGCTGGATTTTAAATTTATTTTAATTTTTGAAGATTGACTAACTCTAGATTCGTTAGTTCTCTCCATCTTCCTCTTGGCAGATTTTTCTTGGTCAATTCTGCAAAAACAACTCTATCCAATTTATTTACTTTGTAACCTACGTGTTCAAAAATCTTACGCACAATTCTATTTCTACCAGAATGAATTTCTATACCAATTTCTGTTTTAGGTTCTCCATTTACATAAGAAACTGCATCAATAAACACTTTTCTACCTTCAATAATTACTTCTCCCCTAAGTTTTTCTAAATCTTTTAAATCTAGTTTTCTATCTAAAGAAGCGTGATATAACTTACGTACATTATGTTTTGGATGTGTTAGTTTTTTTGCCAAATCTCCATCATTTGTAAACAACAACAAACCAGTAGTGTTTCTATCTAATCTACCAACTGGATAAATTCTTTCTTTTGATGCATTTGCAATCAATTCCATTACTGTTTTTCTTCCTCGATCATCATCCATTGTTGTGATGTAGTTCTTGGGCTTATTCAGTAAAATATATCTTTTTTGTTCTGGAGAAATCGAAGTTCCATCAAAACGCACAACATCATTAGGCTGTACTTTGTAACCCATTTCTGTAACCAATTTTCCGTTTACCTCAACACTTCCATGTTCTATATACGTATCTGCTTCTCTTCGTGAACAAACACCTGAATTGGCAATATATTTGTTTAAACGAATACCAGAAGTTTCATCTGATTTTTGAGTAGGTTTTATTTTTTTATATTCCTTTTTTACAGGTTTTCTTCCTAAAGGCTTTCTACTTTGAGGCTTGTTCTTATTACCTTCTTGTCGTCTTCTCGACGAGTTTTTATTTGAATTCATTATAAAAATTTTTGCAAAGGTAAATAAAGAATTTCTTGAAACCTACAATCATTAAACTAAAGCCATTTTTATTTGTCAACTTTAATTGATTTGAAAAATTTAGATCTTTATTTTAGATTCTCGTTTTACGAGAATGACAGCTTAAATAGGAATTTTGAGACATAAGTCTTAAAAGACATTTTTTTCACTTAAATTGATTCCTAATTCAATCTTTCTATTACTTTTTCCAATAGTAAAGAAGTGTCAATAAAAATCAAACTAAAAACACCTATGAGCAATAATAGCTTTAAAATATTATGCAAAAAACGATATTGTTTTTGTTGAGAGGCATTTTGAAGATAAAAAGCAACATAAACTAACACTACTAAAGCCAGATAAAAGTAATACTTCATGTAGCTTAACTCAGGATAACTGAATAAAATAATTACAGGGAATAGTGTTAAAATCAAAAGTGCAAAACATAAATACTTAGTTTTCTGCTCTCCATAAGCTACTGTAAACGTCTTGTAATTGTTTGCGATTGCTCCTTTTATATTTTCTAAGTCTTTAATCAATTCTCTGACCATAATCACCAAAAAAAGGAAGACAGCATGAACAAAAATAATTTTAGAAAAATTTTTAAAGTAAACAAAAACTGCAAAAAAAGGTAAAATTGTAAGTACTGTTGCAGAAATTAGACCTGTAAAAGGATACTTTTTTAACTTATGAGAATAAAACCAAATCCCAAAAATATAGACAGAAAAAAATAAGGCAGATTTCCAAGACACAAACCAACCAAAAATAAAACCTAAAAAATTTAAGAAAAAATAAAGATTAAGTTTTGTGCTTTGTTTTACGTAATTGTCTATTCCTGTTTTTAAAGGCCTATTAATTCTATCTACTTGAACATCATAAAAATTATTAATAATATAACCAGCTGCAACTACACAAACAGATGCCAAAACTATATATAAAAGATGTAAATCGAAAACAACAAATCTTATAGAATTTTCTGGTGAAAAAATAAAAATTGAAGCTAAATATTGTGCAGCAATTAAGACAAGGATATTATAACCTCTAATAACAGAAAGTAAACTGAATATTTTTTTTAGAAAAGTCTTCGATTTTGAAGAACTCATTTGGCTAATTTTAAAATCTATAAACTAACTCTAGTTTGTAGTCTTTTAAACTTTTTTGCGCCTTTTTGTAATCTTGAGTAAATCCTAAAATATAACCTCCACCTCCAGAACCACAAAGTTTTAAGTAATACTCATTAGTCGCAATTCCATTTTCCCAAACTTTATGAAAAGCATCAGGAATCATTGGTTTAAAATTCTTTAAAACTACTTTTGATAAACTTTTTACATTACTAAATAAAGATTTCACGTCTCCTTGTAAAAAGTTTTCTATACAAGCATCTGTATGAATAGCAAATTCTTCGCTCAACATTTTTCTAAAACCTTCATTTTTCATCTTGTTCATAAAGATATTTACCATAGGTTCAGTTTCACCAATTTGCTCAGAATCTAACAAGAAAACTGCACCTTTACCTTCTTTTTGTGATGGAATCCCAGCAGCTTCAATATTTGTTTTAGAGTTGATTAAAATTGGTAAGCTTAAATACGAATTTAAAGGGTCTAAACCAGAACTTTTTCCATGAAAAAAAGATTCCATCAAAGAAAAAATTGATTTTAATTTCAGTAGTTTTTCTCTCGTTAAATTTTCTAAAACTGTAATTTTATCATCAGCATATTTGTCATAAATAGAGGCCACTAATGCACCTGAACTTCCTACTCCATAACCTTGTGGAATAGAAGAATCAAAATACATTCCGTTATTTAAATCTGTTTTAAAAGCTGCTAAATCGAAAGAAACTAAATCTGTATTTAAAGAGGCTATATAGTTATACAACATTTGCAAACTCTCATTTGATTTTTTAGAAGTACCTTCAAGATTCTCTGAAGTTTTTAATGCGCCTCTGTAGGTGTTAAATGGTATTGCTAAACCTTTAGAATCTTTTATAATTCCATATTCTCCGAAAAGTAAGATTTTAGCATAAAAAAGTGGTCCCTTCATTCTTTTTTCAATTACTGTGCAAAAATACGAATTAAAATGTTAACCTAAGATTATCAGTTGTTTTTATAGAAAAATTTCCAAATCCCTACCTTTTCTCCATTCTTATACCTTCCCTTAGATTTTATTTTTCCGTTTTTATAATAGGTTTTCCAATTCCCTTCTTTTGAGCCATTTTTATATTTTCCATCTTCTCTTAGCTCACCAGAATTATAAAACTCGTTAAATTTTCCATTCATTTTACCTTCAGCAAAAAAAACTTTTCTAAATACAGTTCTATTCTTATAATAATACGAAACTACTCCATCTAATTTGTTTCCTATTTTATAATAAACAGCCTTTTCTTGGCTAGTTTCATTTAAATGTTGATCTAACCATATTGTTTGTTGAGTAGTAAAAGAAGCGAATAAAAAACCAAGAATTACGAAATAAAATAGAGCCGATTTTTTCATGATAAATATTTATTACTGAATTAATTTTTAAAGCTTTTTTGCTCCAAAACCAACAGTATCACAAATATACTGTTTTTTCTGACAGTACTTAGAAATCTCATTTTCAATAAATTGATTAACTTTTCCGCTCTCATTTTCAGGAAACAAAACATGAACGTTTGCACCTGCGTCTAAGGTAAAACAAATGTTACTATTATTTTCTAAACGATATTCCCAAATTTTATTAATAATTTCTAATGTATTTGGTTTCATTAATATAAAATAAGGGTTGCTAGTCAACATCATTGCGTGTAAAGTCAATGCTTCACTTTCTACTAAATTGATAAAGTTTTTTACATCACCATTTTGCAAAATAGTTGACATTTTCCCCAAGTTTTCGTTAGCTTGCTTAAATCTATTTTCTGCATAGGGATGATTATGCATTAAATTATGACCAACAGTACTTGACACTTGTTTTTCGCCTTTATCTACCAATAAAATTGTGTCGTGATAATTCTCAAAAACTGGATGAACTTTATAAGGAAATTGCACACCAAACAAATCTGAACTTCCTTTGATTTCTGAGTGATTTCCCCAAACAACTAATGGTCCTTCTATACTTCTACTTGCAGAACCAGAACCTAATCTTGCTAAAAATGATGCTTTTTTGTTGATGAATTCTGATGATAAGTCTGGATTTATTTCTTCTTCTAAACTCATCAAACACATTGCAATTGCGCTTAAACCACTTGCTGAAGATGCAATTCCACTAGAATGTGGAAAAGAATTTTCTGAATTGATTGTCATCTCATATTCAAAAATATAAGGACAATACTCTTGAATTCTTTTAAAAAATTCTGCAATTTTCGGTTTGAATTCTTCTTTTTGTTTTCCTTCAAAAAACAAATTAAAATCGACTTTTATTTGAGATTCTGAATCTAGTTCAGAATGACGCTTACGCTTAAAATCAATAGAAGTTACTGTATGACAATTGTTTAACGTAAAACTGATAGAAGCATTTTTTGGGATTTGAGGATTGCTTTTCCCCCAATATTTTACCAAAGCTATATTACTTGGTGTTTGCCAAGTAAAGGTTGCTGTATCTATAAATTTTAATGCTGATTTTACTAAAAATTGATCTGTATTCAAGATTTGAAGTTTTGTTACAAAGATAAAACTATTTGAAGTAAAACTGTTTACTGTTTTTGTTTGTATTTTTGTTGCAGATGAAATCTAAAAAAGTCTTTTTGTTATTGAATGGAGAACCTCCAAAAACGATTCCTAATTTATCTAAATATGATGTAATTTGTGCTACAGATGGTGCTTATCATTTTTTAGAAAAGCACAATATTAAACCTGATTTTATTGCTGGAGATTTAGATTCTTCAAGAGAAATTAGAGTAAATATTGAAGTGATCCACACACCAAATCAAGATTTAACAGATTTTGATAAAATTCTTCAAATTTTATTTGAAAGAGGTTATCATAATATTGATATTTTTGGTGCAAGTGGACAAGAACAAGATCATTTTTTAGGAAATTTGCATACAGCAATTCAATGGAAAGAAAAATTAAAGCTTACTTTTTTTGATAATTATAATCGTTATTTTATTGCTAGTAAGCATACAGAAATTGCTAATTGTAAAGACAAAATTGTATCCTTAGTACCATTTCCATCAGTAAAAAACATCACTACTAAAGGATTGCAATATCCACTAAAAAAAGAAGATTTAGTTTTCGGAAAAAGAATTGGTACAAGAAATAAGGCTATAAAAAACGATATTAAAATTACTTTTAAAAGTGGAGAATTGTTCATTTTTATCAATCTATAAAAAACAACATTTTGAATAGAAAAATAAAACTTTTGTGGGATTTTAGAGGTCCAGATGCTATGGAAACTGCCAAACACCATACCATTCATTTAAAAGAATTTGCAGCTATAGAAAACCTGAGTTTTCACGAAATTGATATTCAAGAAAAAAATGAAATGTTGGTTTCAGCTTTTATTACAGTTGATGAAAAAGACATGAAAGTTTATAGAGATGCTTTAAAGCCTCATAGAGGAGAAATTGGGTAATCACTTCCACTTAATACCACAACCCAAACTCGGTTTTTGATTTTCTAAAACTGGTTTGTTGTCTAATAAATTGTCTAATGCTTTTCTTATGTCTTTTCCTGTAACTGGAATTCCATTTCCTGGTCTAGAATTATCTAACTGCCCATGATAAACGGATTTTAAATCAACATCGAAAACATAAAAATCTGGAGTACAAGCAGCATGATAAGCTTTGGCTACTTCTTGAGTTTCGTCATATAAATATGGAAAAGGATACTTTTCTTGTGCAGCCAATTGCTTCATTAAATGTGGTGCATCTTGTGGGTAATTTTCTATATCATTAGAACTTATGGCTATAAAATTTATTCCTTTTTGTTGATATGCATTCGCCATTTTCACCAACTCTTCATTTATATGAATTACAAAAGGACAATGGTTACAAATGAATAAAATTACAGTTCCTTTATCTCCTTTTAAATCGTTTAAAGAATAGTTTTTATCATCAATTGTATTGATTAAAGTAAAATCTGGAGCTTTTGTTCCTATTGCAAATTCATTAGATTCTGTTCTTGCCATTTTTATTTGTATTGGTATTCGTAATTTAATTCATTTGTTATTTCGACTCTATAGAGAAATCTCTATACTTTTTCAAATTGAATAATAGATTTTTCGACTCCATTTCATTTCGCTCAAAATGACAACTCTATTTTAATTTTCAGCTAAAGCTTTCGCACAAATATAACCTCCAGTCCAAGCGTTTTGAAAATTAAATCCACCAGTAACTGCATCAATATTTAAAACTTCTCCCACAAAAAATAAATTATGATGTTTTTTACTTTCAAAACGTTTAAAATTGATTTCTTTTAAATCAATTCCACCAGCAGTTACAAACTCATCTTTAAAAGTAGTTCTGCCATTTGCATTATAAATTCCTTTTGTGAGTTGATTTGCTAAATTTTCTAATTGACTGTTTTTTAAATCTGCCCAATTTTGATTATTTCTAATATCAGAAGCAATTACAAAACGTTCCCAAAGTCGTTTAGAAATTTCTGAAAAAGGCGATTTTAAAATCACAGTTTTTCGAGGCTCTTTCTTTTTTAAATTCAGTAAAACATTCAATACTTTTTCAGTTGGCCTAGACAACCAATTTACTTCTACATTATATTGATAATTTTTATCTGCCAAAATTCGTGCACCAAAAGCAGACAATTTTAAAACTGCAGGCCCACTCATCCCCCAATGCGTAATCAATAAAGGTCCAGAAGCTTCTAATTTTGTATTTACAATTTTCACAGTTGCATTTGGTACAGATATACCTAATAAATCTATTAATCTTTTATCATTAATATTAAACGTAAAAAGTGATGGAACTGGCTCTATTATTGAGTGATTTAGGATTTTGCACAACTCCCAAACTTTCTTAGAACTTCCAGCAGCAATTACAACTTTATCAGCTATAAAAGTTTCTTTTTTTGTGTTAACAACCCATTTATTTTCTTGTTGATAAACTTCATTTACTCCACAGTTTGTGAACAGTTTAATTCCTAACTTACCAACAGCATTTAGAAAACAATCTATAATAGCTTGACTTGTATTGGCTTCTGGAAAAACACGATTATCATCTTCAATTTTTAAAGGCACTCCTCTTTCTTCAAACCACTCAAAAGTATCTCCTGTCATAAATTGATGAAAAGGACCTAACAATTCTTTTTTTCCTCTTGGATAAAATTCAGTTAAGTCTTTTGGAATAAAACAAGCGTGTGTAACATTGCATCTTCCACCCCCAGAAATTTTAACTTTCTGCAATACATCATTTCCCTTTTCTAAAATTGTGATATCTAAATCAGGGTTATTTTCTTTTGCATTTATAGCTGTAAAATATCCTGCTGCTCCTCCTCCAATTATTATCACTTTGCTCATAAAACCATTTCTGAATAAGTTAAAATTGTTTCAAATCCTTTTTCTATAAAATACTTGGGAGTATTTTCATTTCCTGTTACCAACACAAAATCTCCACCCCAAGCTCCTAAACTTTTTATTTCTCCAAAATAATCTGGAAACAAGTTTTCTTTTATTGGTTTCAATTTGATGATTGAACTAATAATTTGCTCATGTTCAACAACTAAAGCCTCAAACTCTTTTATATATTCTGCTTTTAAAAATTCATTAGAAATCTCTGAAATCCTTTTGATTTCTTTATCAAAATTAGTTCCACTTTCTCTAAATTTTGCAATTCCCTCTTTAGAATCTTGTTTTTGATTTAAATACACAAAAAATAAATTTTCTTTAAAACTTGGATTGAATTCAACTTGCTCAACTACTGGCTTTTTATTTTTAATTTCATAAAAAATTGGCACATCATTTTGTGCACAAGCAATATCATAACCACTACCTTTAAAAGAATTCCATAACAATTGAAAAGCATTTACTTTTGCCCAATTTGCAATAGAATTTATTAATGTTGATGAACTACCTAAACCCCAATTTCTAGGAAAAGTAAGGTGAGTTTTTATCAGAAATCCATTCTTTGAATTTAAAAAATTTGGATTTAATCTTTTTGCTTCACTCAAAATCTCTAATAAAGTTTCTGCAATAAATTCAGCACTTCCTTCTTTATCAGAATTAAATGTACAGTTTACCAAACGTAATTTTGGTAAATCGAAAACTGCTTCAAACCAACATTCTCCATCATTTGTAAAACTTCCCCAAATAATTTGAGGTTTTTTTATTTTTTCAATAACAAGATTTTGACCAAATTTTGTTGGAACAGCTAATGATTTTGCACCATCTAAAACAAGATATTCACCTGTTAACAACAATTTTCCATTAGAATAATAGTTCATTATAATAAATCGAATTGTTTAAAGTGATGTGTGAAATGTTTTGTGTGAAATTTCTTCCAATATTCATAATCCAATTCTCCAAAAAATGGATGATTTTCTGTTTTTGCTGTTTTAAAATGGATTTTAAAATGTTCAATTTGAGCTATTAAATCACTCAATGCTTCTTTAATCGAATTAAACTTTTCAGGAGTTGGTTCATCAGATAAAATAGAAGCTCTAAAACCAATATGTAACTCTCCATTAGTATCTAAAAAAGGTTTCCTTCTTGCGGATTTCTCATCAGAAACATAATAATCTGCATCAATTTTTCCATTAGAAATTTGCATCAATAGACTTAAGTGCTCAATTACTTGTTGTCCATTCATTTTTCCGAAAACAGGTTCTGTTTCTCTTTTTAAACTTCCTAATTTATTGGCAATAACATCTAAATTTAAGAAATCTACCCAGTTAATTTTTGGTTTTCTTAGCTCTTCAAACTTATTTACTACAGCAGAATGAGAAACTGTTCTACTATCAAAATAACTCGTAATTTCTATTTTCTCATGCTCATTTGCCCCTAATTGATTCAGTATGTTTTGCAAATGCATTTTCATATGCCCATGCTGAATTCCTTTTGTTGTTAAGGCTCTTAATGCAGCAAAATTTTGGGCTAAACCTGCTGCTGCCATAATTTGCATTAATGTTCTTGCAGATGGTTTTTGCAACATTTCTAAAGATAATTTAGCCATTGGATGTAAAGCTGTCAATCCTCCAACTGTTCCTAAAGCCAAAGGAATTTCTATCCAAAATTTAAAAACACCATCATCTATTGAGCAATGAGATAAACTTGAATAGCTTCCATTTCTTGATGCATAAGCGTGAGCTCCTGCTTCAACAGCTCTAAAATCGTTACCAGTAGCTAACACAACAGCATCAACTCCATTCATAATTCCTTTATTATGAGTCACAGCTCTATAAGGTTCTATTTCTGCAATTTTTACAGCTTGGTGAAATTTTTCTGCAAACTTCTGCGGATTTTCTCCTCCTAAATCTTCAATCTTACAACTCACCTCTGCTCTTACCAAACATTCTGGAACATAATTAGACAAAATGCTCATTACAATTTCAATATCTTCTTTTTCAAACTTTTTAGCAATTGCCTCTAAACAAGAATTGATAAAGTTTGCACCCATTGAGTCTTTTGTTTCAAAAGTTACGTGCAATTGATAGTAATTGGATAGTTTATCAGTTTTATCCACTAATTCAATATCTAAAATTCCACCACCTCTTTTTTCCATATTTTTAGTAATGGAAACTGTAGCTGCAAATAATTCTATTTTATTACTATTGAAATAGGTTTCCAATTCCGTTTTATCTCCAGCAAACAAAAAATGAACTTGTCCAATTTTTGTAGTGGAAATAACGGTTGTTTTAAAACCTCCTCTTGAACTCCAATATTTACCAACCAGAGAAGCAGCTGCAACAACAGAACTTTCTTCAACAACCATAGGTATTACATAAGTTCTATCATTTATTACAAAATTTGGAGCAACACCAAAAGGCATATAAAAATTAGAAATCGTATTTTCTATAAAATCATCGTGTAGATTTTGTAAATCAGTATTGGCATTCCAATATTGTCTGATAATATTTACAGTTTCTGTTTGATCATTAAAGTAGTTTTTAGTTAACCAATCAATTTTTTCTTCTTTTGAAAATTTTGAAAAACCCGATATAATTTTACTCATAATACTGAAAATCTATTTGATACAAATATAAATGAATCCAATATAAACTTTAATCAAATTATGACAAGTCTTTTCATTGGTTAAGAAAAAAAATAATTAACGAATTAACAACTATTTAAAAATAAAATAAGAATTCAATAGTATATACCTAAAATTTTAATAAAAATTAACATAAATTCAGTAAATGATAATATTTAGCGATTAATTAATAAATAAAATCAATTTACTTACTCACTAAAATAAAAGTATTACTATTAAATTTGTGTGTATTATTAACTTAAACAAATAAATATGAAAAAATTTGGTATATTAGTTTTGGTTGTTGGTTTATTTTCCAGCTGTGCTGTAATTAGACCTGGTGAAGTTGGAATTAAACAAACTTTGGGTAAATTTTCTAGTAATGTAAAAACACAAGGAACTGTTTTTTATAATCCAATAACTAGTAAAGTTGTTAAAGAATCTACTCAAACAAAAAACATTAAGTTGGTATTGAGCCTACCAAGTAAAGAAGGCTTAAGTGTAAATTCTGAAATTTCAATTTTACATAGATTAGAAGGAGCAAAAGTTGCATCTGTTTTGCAAAATTTAGGCCCAAATTATGAAAATGTAATTACAAGTGTTTTTAGATCTGCTGCATCAGATGTTTGTGCTCAATTTTTTGCTAAGGATATGCACTCAGGAATGAGAGCAAAAATTGAAAGCAAAATTCTAGACAAAATGAAGGTAAATCTAGAAAAACAAGTAGAAGGTATTGAATTGATAGCTGTTTTAATGAAAAGAATTCAATTGCCAAGAGGTTTAGCTAGTTCTGTAGAAAGAAAATTACAAGCAGAACAAGATGCAATGCGAATGGAATTTGTATTGAAACAAGAAAAATTGGAAGCTGAAAGAAAAATTATTAATGCAAAAGGAGAAAGAGATGCTCAGATTATTATCTCTGAAGGTTTAACTGATGGTATCATTAGAATAAAAGCTATTGAAGCTTTTAAATCTTTATCTAACTCACCTAATGCAAAAATTATTATTACTGATGGAAAAACACCTTTAATGGTAAATGATGAAGCTAAAAAATCTTCAACAAAAAAAGGAAAATAATATAATATAATGATAAATAATTTAATTTATCAAAACATTTTAGGAGCCTAGTATTTTTATACTAGGCTTTTTTTATGATTTAAAATTATAATTGGATTAATTTTAGTTACTTAAAAACTTTACTTAAAACAACACTTTTATATTCCAAACTAACATTTTCACCTTTATTTTGAGAATAATTTCGTAAACTTGACAAACTTTTACAAAAAATAAAATATTAATGAATAAAATACTTCTTTTTTTATCAATAACATTATTTACCTCTTGCCACAAAAAATCTACAATAACAGTGAATAAAACTATAGGAACGAAAGAAATTACACTCGAAAAAATATGGGATGGTACTTTTTCTCCAGAAACAATGAATGCTTTAGATTCTATGAATGGCGATTTCTATTCTTTATTAAATACGGATGAAAATGGAAATACAACTGTTGACAAATACAGTTACGCTACTTTAGAAAAAGTAACTACAATTGTTGACAGTAAAAACTTAGCAGAAATTGATGCGTTTGAGTCTTACAGTTTTAATAATGATGAAACTAAAATTATTTTAGGAACTGATTTTGAAAAAATTTATAGACATTCTTTTAAAGGAACTTTCTATGCTTATGATATTGCCTCAAAAAAACTTTCTTTGATTGGAAAAGGAATTCAGGAACCCATTTTTTCTCCTGATAATAAAAAAATCGCTTACGCTAAAAACAATAATTTATTCATTAAAGATTTCTCAAAAAATAAAATTACTCAAGTAACCAAAGATGGCAAAAAAAATAATATTATCAATGGAATAACTGATTGGGTTTACGAAGAAGAATTTGCTTTTGTAAGAGCTTTTGAATGGAGTAACAATAGTAATTACTTAGCTTTTTTACGTTTTGACGAAGGTAATGTTCCTACATTTTCTATGGATATTATAGGTGAAGGTTTGTATCCTAATCAGCAAGTTTTTAAATACCCAAAAGCTGGTAAAAAAAATGCAAATGTTACATTACATATGTATACTGTTGCTTCAAAAAGTACCAAAAAAATCAGTTTAGGTGATTATGAATACATCCCTAGAATTAAATGGTCTAATAACGATGCTATTTTGGTGGCAACTACTCTAAATCGCCATCAAAATAATTTAAAGTTACTCAAAGTTAATGCTCTAAGAAACAACGCTTCTTTATTATTCAATGAAACTGACAAAGCTTATATAGACATTACCAATAATCTTACTTTTTTAGTGGATAATTCTTTTATCTGGACAAGTGAAAAAGACGGATTTAACCATATTTATCATTATGATTTTAACGGAAAGCTTATCAACCAAATTACAAAAGGAGATTGGGAGGTAACTAAATATTATGGTTTTAATGAATCAAAAAAAACAATTTATTATCAATCTGTAGAAAACGGATCAACTAATAGAGGTGTTTACTCTATTGGTTTGGATGGTAAAAATAAAAAATTATTAAGCAATAAAGATGGGCAAAACCTAGCTGCTTTTAGCACTAACTTAAACTACTTTATCAACACATATTCATCTTCAGAAATCCCTCCAATTTACTCTTTATATACTGCAGAAGGAGAAATGTTAAAAGTGATTAAAGATAATGCCCAATTAAAAGAAGAGTTAGCAGGTTACAAAATGAGTCCTAAAGAATTTTCTACAATCAGTATTAATGGAAATGATTTAAATATGTGGATGGTAAAACCTGCTGATTTTGATGAAAACAAAAAATATCCAATGTTAATGTTCCAATATTCAGGTCCAGGTTCTCAACAAGTAGGCAATAAATGGAATATAGACAAAGATTATTGGCATAATATGCTAGCCCAAAAAGGGATGATTATAGTTTGTATTGATGGACGTGGAACTGGTTTTAAAGGAGCAAAATTTAAAAAATCTACCTATTTAAATTTGGTGAAATACGAAACTGAAGATCAAATTTCAGCAGCAAAAAAAATAGCAAAACGTTCTTATATAGACGAAGATAACATTGGAATTTGGGGGTGGAGTTATGGAGGACATATGAGTACAAATTCAATACTAAAAGGAAGTGATATTTTTACAACAGCAATTGCTGTAGCTCCTGTAACTTCTTGGCGTTTTTATGATACTGTGTATACAGAACGTTTTTTAAGAACTCCACAAGAAAACCAAGCAGGTTATGATGAGAATTCTCCTGTAAATTATGCTGATAAGTTAAAAGGAAATTACTTATTAGTACATGGAACTGGAGATGATAATGTACACGTTCAAAATTCTTATAGAATGATAAATGCATTAATTGAAGCAAATAAACAATTTGATATGTTTATAGTTCCAGATAGAGCTCATGCAATAAAAAAAGGAAAAAATGTTCGCTTAAATTTATATACAAAAATGACAAACTTTGTTGAAGAACATCTAATTGAAAAGTCTAATAAAACAACCGAAATAAAAGGATAATTATTATGAGTAATACTGTTAAACTACCACATCAAAAGGAATTATTTGGACATCCTGTAGGATTGTTCGTTTTATTTTTCACAGAAATGTGGGAACGCTTTTCATATTATGGAATGAGAGCATTGTTGGTTCTTTATTTAACATCTAAAACCACAGATTTAAATCCAGGTGTTGGGTGGTCTCAAGGAGATGCACTTGCTCTTTATGGCTGGTATACAGCTCTTGTTTACATTATGTCAATTCCTGGAGGAATATTGGCAGATAAATTTCTTGGACAAAAAAAATCAGTTATTCTTGGGGCAATTCTATTGGTTATAGGTCATAGTATTCTTGCATACGAAGCTATGTGGGCTTTTTACACTGGACTTATTTTTATAATTCTTGGTGTTGGGTGTTTAAAACCTAATATTTCTACTATGGTTGGAGGTCTTTATCAAAAAGGAGATGTAAGAAGAGACAAAGGATTTACAATTTTTTATATTGGAATTAACGTAGGTGCTTTTTTATCTGGAATTGTGGTAGGTTATGTTGGCGAAGTTCATGGTTGGCATTATGGATTTGGTTTAGCAGGAATACTTATGGTTTTAGGCTTAATTCAATTTTTGGCTGGACAAAAGTATTTAGTTCACGTTGGAAACTATTTGGGTAAATCAGAAAACATAGACGATCAGGAAGCATACAAAAGACCTCTTAATAAAATTGAAAAGGATCGAATTATCGTTTTATTAATTTCTTTTTTATTGATAGTTGCATTTTTTGCTGCTTTTGAACAAGCAGGAGGTTTAATGAATATCTATGCTAGAGAAAAAACAAACAGAATGTTAATGGGATGGGAAGTACCAGCAACTTGGTTCCAATCATTAAATTCATTTTTTATAATTACACTTGGTATTGGAATTGCTGCTTTTTGGGCAAAACGTAAACTAAAAGGAACTGAAGCTTCATCTTTATATAAAATGATTATAGGCCTAGGTGCAGTCGGTGTTGGATTTCTATTTATGTCAGCAGCAGCTACTGAATATGAAAGTACAGGAACTTCTGCAATGTATTGGTTAGTTTTAGCATACTTATTTCACACAGTTGGTGAATTATGTTTATCTCCAGTTTCACTTTCATTTGTAACTAAATTAGCACCTGCTAAATATGCTTCAATAATGATGGGAATTTATTTTGCAACAACTGGCTTAGGAAACAAAGCAGCTGGACTACTTGGAGAGTCTTCTTCTGTTTTTGGTGAATTTAAAGTTTTTACAGGAATCGCAATTTTCTGTGTTTTATTTGCCTTTTTAGTTTTTATTTTCCTGAAAAAATTAAAAGCACTTACTCATGGAGCAGAAGATAATGAAACTGATTTTAGCACAAAAGAAGCTGAAGGTTTTGAATTGGCTGACTAAAATATTTTATTATTAAACATCTTAAACTAAAATTTTTGAAGTTTATTTCTTACAAAAAAGAACTAATTAAAGGTTTATATTCTTAAAAAAAACTAATTTGTAAATTTGGCATACCATTTGCGACTGTATGATTATGAAAAAAATATTTTTACTCTTAATAGTTTCAGCTTTTAGCTTACAAAGTAAAGCACAAAAAATAAATTGGGTTTCTATGAATGAAGCTTTAGAACTTCAAAAGAAAAATCCCAAAAAAATAATGATAGATGTTTATACCAATTGGTGTGGCCCTTGTAAAATGCTAGATAAACACACCTTTCAAAACCAAGATGTTGCTAACTATGTAAACGAGCATTATTATGCTGTAAAATTTAATGGAGAAGGTGATGAAACTGTGAATTACAAAGGAAATATCTATAAAAACCCTTATTACAAAAAATCTAAAGCAAATAGTAGAAATTCTTCTCATCAATTTGCAGATTTCATGAAAATACAAGCATATCCTACAATTGCTTTTTTAAATGAAGAAGCAAATTTTATTGTCCCTTTAAAAGGCTATTACAAACCTCAAGAATTAGAGTTTTATTTAAAGTTACTAGCTAAAGATAAACACACAAAATTTACCACTCAAAAAGAGTTTGATGATTATTATAAAGCTTTTAAGCCAGAATTTAAAAGCTAGTATCACTTAGTTTTTTAATATAAATGCTCCATTTCCTGTATAATGAAATGGAGTTTTTTGTTGAGCACAAGTTTTCTGCCATCTTTTTACGTAACTTTTATAATTAGAACCATCTGCAATAATTTGTTTTGGAGCTATTTTTTGTATTAATCTTTCTAAATTTATTTTTGGTGATTGTTGCAATAAAACAATTGGATTTATCAAATTATTCAATTGATAAACGCCTAAGCTATCAACAATTAAAATCGTTTCATTTTTAAACTGACAAAGATTTTTAACGCCTTTGTTATCAATCGATTTCACATTTTCTGCTACTATATATGAAGCTAAAGCATTTGTTTTTAATATTGAAATAGAATCTAAATCATGATTTACAAATAGATTTTCACCTATTCTATTTCCTAGGATTGTATTTCTACTTTTATGGAAAACAATGAATTCTTTTTTGTTTTTCTTTTGATAATTTTCAAACAAGTAAACACTTTGAATGATAAATATAGAACTCAAAAAGTAAATCAGTTTTTTTGGTGATTTATTCATCAAAAAATGAAGTCCAAAAACGATGAAAATATAAATGACTAACATCATTAAAAAGGACAATGAAATTTCTTTAAATAGAAATTGTTCTTGGTTAGAAATCCAATTGATAAAATTATTCATTGCAGCAATAATATATCCATAAACAGTTGCTAAAACCTGAGGAAGAATTCCCAATAAAGCTCCAATAATTATTATAATTCCACACATTAAAATTGCTCCTAAAAATGGAATAATTATCAAGTTAGACAACATAAACAAACCTGGAAACTGATGAAAATAATACAAACTTAAAGGTAAAACTCCTATTTGAGCAGCAATAGAAACTGTTGTGATTTCCCAAATCTTTTTATCCAACCAAAATTTAGGTTTATAAATAGCATAAAGTTTAGGGTGAATTAATATAATACCGAAAACTGCCAAGTAACTAAGTTGAAAACCTACATCAAACAAAAACATAGGTTTAAAAACCAACAAGAAAAACATTGATGTAATTAAAGAAAAGAGTATCACATTTTTTCGTTGAAAAGAAAGACCAATTGCTAAAAAAGTAAACATTGTTACTGCTCTAACTACACTTGCTGATAAACCAGCTATAAAAGCAAACATCCAAAGTAAAAAAACCACACATATAGTTTTGATGATTTTTCCATTTTTAATTCTTTCTAATGGTTTTAATAGCCAAGTTAAAATCCACAGAATAATACCAACATGCAAACCTGAAACAGCTAAAATATGAATAGCTCCAGCTTTTGAATAATCAGAAATTAAGTCCTTAGAAATCTCATTTCTTTGCCCTAATAAAAGTGCATTTATTACTGCTAATTCATCTGTTTTAAAATGATATTCTTTAAGTGATTCTAGAACTTTATTTCTAAATTTTGCTGATAAACCAATTAAAGAAAATTCTTTGAAACCTACGTTTTTATATTGATGCTTATTCAAATATATCTGTTGATAAACCCCTTGCTTTTCAAGATAAAACTTGTAATCAAACTGATGTAGATTTAAAGGTTTGTTAATCTTTACAAATTCAGGTTTTACATAAATTAATTCATCAACTTTTAGAATTTCTGACAAAGTATCTTTTGTAATGTTTAAAAGTATATTTCCTTTGGTTTTTAAGCTATCTATTTGAACAACTTCAGTTTTATATTTATAGTGATAATTACCTGATTTTAAAACTTTAGCAATTTTTAAGATTACATAAGAATCGTCTCTTAAATGAGCTTTATAATAGTTTTCATAATTTCTATCATTGTTAATAAAAACTGAAGAAACTCCTACATAAAAGAACAAAATAAAAGCTAAAAAAGTTTTTAAAATTTTACTTTTTAACAGCAGCAAAAAAACTAAAATCAAAGAAAGAACCATGTACAATTTGAGGAAACCAAATTGCCAAATAACCGTATAAAATTGTAATACAATTCCAATAACTAAACATACACAAAAATGTAAGGGTAAATATCCAAATACCTTCTTCATAGCAAGTTAAAGATAATGAAAAAGAAAATTATTTTAACCTGTGTTTAATAGCAGGTTACATTTTTAAATTTTAATAAAAAGTGAAGATTTTATAGCAATGTTTTTGTTTTTTATTAAAGTAAATTCGTTGCTTTTACAAAAGCTCTTTTCCAGTATTTTTCTGATATAGAAGAAACAATAACTCCTCTAGAACTTGTAGAATGAATAAACCGAATTTGTCCTTTTTTATTGGAAATCACTAAACCTACATGGTTTATATTTCTATTACTTTTAGAAGTCTTAAAGAATAATAAATCGCCTTTTTGAGCTTTACTTAAAGAAACTTGGCGTCCTTTTTTAGCCATATCTCTAGAAACTCTTGGGAGTTGAAAATTTTCTTGCCCAAAAGAAACATAGACCAAACCTGAACAATCCATCCCTCTTTTGGTTGTGCCTCCAAACTTATATTTTACACCTTTATATTTTAGTGCATTTAAAACAATTTTGTCTACTTTTTTCTCTGAATTTCGAATTGTTTTTGAGGTATTAGAAGTAGTTTTTGATTTTGAAATACTATTTTTTGTTGATGAACAAGAACTCATCAAAATCAAAAAAAACAAGAAAATCAATAGTTTTTTCATCAATTTAAACCTTCAACAATAAATTGAGCTGTTTTTTCTGAAGCTCCTTTTCCTCCTAACTTTTTTTCCAATTCAAAATAGTCTAAAAACAATTTTTGGCGATTTTCATCCTCCAAAATTCGAGTCAATTCTTTTTTTAGATTTGATTTGGTAAAATCGTTTTGAATCAACTCAGTAACTACTGCTCTATCCATAATTAAATTGACTAAAGAAATAAATTTCAAAGTGATAATTCTTTTCGCTATTTGGTAAGAAATTGTACCACCTTTATAACAAACCACTTGTGGCACCTTAAACAAAGCTGTTTCTAAAGTTGCTGTTCCTGAAGCTACTAAAGCTGCTGATGAAACTGATAACAAATCGTAGGTTTTGTTATTGATAAAACTCACTTCTTTAGCTCCAATAATATTTTGATAAAAAGATAAATCTTGACTTGGGGCACCTGCAATCACAAATTTATAATCAGAAAAATCATCAACTAAAGATAACATCACAGACAACATTTTGATAATTTCTTGTTTTCTACTTCCTGGTAACAAGGCAATGATTGGTTTATCTCCTAAATTGTATTTTTTTCTAAAACCTTCTTCATCTACTTGTGTTCTACCTGAAATTCCGTCAATTAAAGGATGCCCAACAAATTCAACTTCATAATCGTATTTTTTGTAAAACTCTTTTTCAAAAGGAAGTATGACAAACATTTTGTCTACATCTCTTTTTATATCTTTTACTCTTCCTGCTCTACTTGCCCAAACTTGAGGAGAAATATAATAATTAGTTTTAAAACCTTGTTGTTTTGCCCATTTTGCAACTCTTAAATTAAAACCAGAATTATCTATAAAAACAATGACATCTGGCTTAAAATTAGCAATATCTTTTTTACAAAACTTTATAAAACCCAATACTTTTGACAAGTTTTTTATCACTTCGAAAAAGCCCATAAAAGCTCTTTCTTTATAATGACTTACCAAAGTTCCACCAACACTTTTCATTAAATCTCCACCCCAAAAACGGATATTAGCATTTGCGTCTTTCTCATACAAAGCCTTCATCAAATTTGATCCATGCAAGTCTCCTGATGCTTCTCCTGCAATAATGTAGTATTTCATTAGATAAACTTTAAAATTAAAGTGATTAATGCAATAACAATAGTGGTCATTAGCACACCTTTTGCTCTATTGTCTTGTTTCTTTTTAATGTAAATTAAAAATACAAACAAATTAGGAATTGCTGCAATAGATAAAATTTTACCATACAAATCTCCATCTTCAATCAATTTTAAAGTTTCATTAAAACTGAATTTAGAGAAATATTCTATATATAAAAAACAACCAGCAGCAGTTGCAAAAACTGAGATTAGAACACCTATTAATACATCTTTTTTTACAGCTCCCAAGAATTCAATTTTTGAATCATATGATGTGCTGTTAAATCAAACTGAACTGGCACAATAGAAACATAGCCGTTTTCTAAAGCATACACATCAGTATCTTGACCTTTATCTTTATTTATAAATTCTCCAGAAAGCCAATAATACTCTTTCCCAAAAGGACTTTTTCGCTTGTCAAAATCTTCTTTCCAAACGCCCATAGCTTGTCTGCAAATTTTGGTTCCTTTTATTTCGTCTTTCTTTAAATTAGGAATATTTACGTTTAAAACAATTCCTTCAGGCAAACCATTTAGCAACGTATTTAAAGTAATGTTTTTTACAAAATCTTCAGATGGTTTAAAATCTGCATGCCATTTAAAATCTAACAACGAAAAACCTATTGCAGGAATCCCTTCAATACCTGCTTCAATTGCAGCACTCATAGTTCCTGAATAAATAACATTTATAGATGAATTTGGTCCATGATTTATACCAGAAACGCATAAATCTGGTTTCTTGTTCAAAATTTCACTTATTGCCATTTTTACACAATCTGCAGGAGTTCCAGAACAAGTATACTCTAATTGAGGTCCATCATCAATTGTTATAGGATTACAAGTCAACACATTATCTACAGTAATTGCATGCCCCATTCCACTTTGTGGACTATCAGGAGCAACAACAACAACTTCACCAATTTTGTTCATTATTTTTATCAACGCTCTAATTCCTGGAGCTGTAATTCCATCATCATTAGTGATTAAAATTAATGGTCTTTCTTGCATACTTTAAGTTTTAGGTTTTAAGGTTCAAAATTAAAATTGTTAAGAATTCCTTCGTAAACCTTGAATTCTAGACACTGAACTTTGAATCTTATAAGCAAATGTAATTGATTTTGATCGAATTTCTTTTTAACATTTTGTAAAGAATCTAAAACTCTATTTTTAAGTAATATTGTATAATTCAAAATTTTTGAAATATGATGCGCATTATTACATACTCTAATGTTTTTTTTAATTTATCAAAAGGCAAAGTAAATGCGTTATGAAAGATAATTAGATGATTCTTGTAATCAAATTTAGGCTGATAATTCTATTATTTCTTTAGTGCAAAAAGGAAACTTATGGATTTAAAATTGGTTTTAAAAATAGAGTTAATCAAATCTGAAAAATGAAATTACATAGCTTAAAAGCGATGACAACTCAGTATCTCAATTATGGCAATTTGTAAAAAAAAAGACAACGTGATTTCTAATCTTTTTAGAGGAATTTATAAAAAAAGTTAATCACATAAAAATTTGGCACTATTTTAGTAGATTAGCAAATGAAATTAGTAATTAAAAAATAAAAATAACGACAGTAGATATATGAAGACGAAATTTAAGTTTAGTACTACTTTTTTAGCAATTACCTTATTAATAAACAGTTTTTCAATAACTGCTTCAGAAAACACAATAATTACAAATGCTGACCCTGAAAAAGATAAAGTTTTAATTTATGTTTTAAAAAACATTTTAACCAGAGGTCATTTTGTAGTAAAAGATATGAATGATGATTTTTCTGAACAGGTTTTTAATTCTTTTATAGATGGTTTAGATGGCAGTAAAAGATATTTTACTCAACAGGACATCAAAGAATTCTCTCAATATAAATATCAAATAGACAATCAGCTTTTACAAGATGATTTGGCTTTTTACAAATTGGTATATGGTCGTTTTTTAGAAAAAATAAAAAATGCAAAATCGTATTATGGAGATTTATTAGCACAACCTTTTGATTTCAAGAAACACGAAACTATTGATTTAGATTACAAAAAACTTCCTTTTGCAAAAAATGATAATGAATTGATTGACTATTGGAGAAAACAATTGAAATTACAAACGCTTAGCAGAATCCAAGAACAAACAGACTTACAGGAAGATAAACTTAAAAAAGACAAAAAATATAAAACCAAATCTTTTAAAACTTTAGAAAAAGAAGCTAGAAAAGAAGTCCTAAAAAACATGGACGAATTGTACATCAGAATTGAAGAGTTAGAACATGAAGACTGGTTTTCTACTTTTTTAAACTCAGTTGTTGGCGCATTTGACCCACATACAACATATATGAACCCAGATATTAAAGAACGTTTTGACCAAGGAATATCTGGAAAACTAGAAGGAATTGGTGCTCGTTTGCAGAAAAAAGGAATTTACACGCATGTTTTTGAATTGGTTGCTGGAGGTCCTGCATCTAAACAAGGAGAACTAGAACCTGGAGATATTATTTTAAAAGTAGCTCAAGGAGATTTAGAACCCTTAGATATTGTTGGAATGCGTTTGGATGATGCCATTAAATTCATCAAAGGAAAAAAAGGGACTGAAGTAAGATTGACAGTTAAGAAAAAATTGGATGGTTCTACAAAAGTAATTTCTATCATCAGAGATGTTGTACAATTGGATGAAACCTTTGTAAAATCTAGTATTGTAGAAAAAGATGGAAAAAAATACGCAATTATAGATTTACCAAGTTTTTATATCGATTTTTCTGACAATAACTACAGAGATTCTGCAAAAGATATGGAGAAAGAAATCGCAAGATTAAAAGCAGAAGGTGTTAACGGATTAATTGTAGACTTAAGAAATAATGGAGGGGGTTCTTTAAAAACTGCTATAGAAATATCAGGATTATTTATTGATAAAGGTCCTATAGTTCAGGTAAAATATAGAGGAGAAAATCCAATTGTAAAAGAAGATATAGATCCAACTATTCAGTGGGATGGAGCTGTAGTTGTTTTAGTAAATGAGTTTTCTGCATCTGCTTCCGAAATTTTTGCAGCTGCTATGCAAGATTACAAAAGAGGTGTTATTTTAGGTGGAAATCAGACTTATGGAAAAGGAACTGTGCAAAATGTTTTACCTATCAATCAATTTTACCCAAAATATGAAAAAGATTTAGGATACTTAAAAATGACCATTCAAAAATTCTACAGAGTTAATGGTGGTTCTACTCAAAAAGAAGGTGTGTATTCTGATATAGCAATGCCAAGTAGACTGAGTTATATGAAGTATGGAGAACGTGATTTAGATGGATCTTTAGCTTGGGATAAAGTGCCACAAGCTAATTATACACAAACAAATTCTTATACTAATTTTAACGATGTAATTTACAATAGCAAGCAAAGAATTGCAAATAGCGAAAACTTTAAATTGGTTAATGAATACGCAAAATGGTTGAAGAAAAATCAAGATGATAGTTCGTATTCATTAAATTATAAAAAATTCTTTAAAGAAAGTGAGATTAAAGAAAAAGAAGCTGAAAAGTTCAAATCTGTTTTTGATTATAAATCAAACCTTTCTTTTTCGTCTCCAAAATACGAAAAAACGTTATTTAAAGACAATCAAGATTTAGCTGATAAAAGAGTTGCTTGGCATAAAAACTTATCAAAAGACATGTATATTTCTGAGGCCTTAAATGTTTTGAGTGAATTGAAATTGAAAGAAAAATCTGAGATTGTAAAAAATTAAGAAATAATAATAATAAATATTTAAACCTGATATGTTTCTAAAATGTATCAGGTTTTTTAATTTAGCAAAATGAGCTATCAAGTAACATTTGCCACAAAATGGTCAGATTTTGACCCAAACAGACACATGCGTCATACAGCATACAATGAATATGCAGCAGAAGTAAGAATCCGTTATTTTGCGGCTCAAAATTTTTCTATTGAAGAATTTACCAAACACAATATTGGACCTATTTTATTTGAAGAATACATCTCCTTTAGAAAAGAAATTCATTTAGGTGAAAATATTTCTGTAAACCTAAAATTATCTGGACTTTCTGAAAATAATGAACGCTGGAAAATTAGCCATGAAGTTTTTAATGAAACTGGTCAATTATCAGCAATTATAAAAGTTTATGGAGCTTGGATTGATTTGACAAAAAGAAAATTAATTGCTCCTCCAAAAGAAGCGCAACATTTGTTTTCGAATACTGATAAAACAGATGATTTTGAAGATATTCTCTTAAAAAAGAAATCATGAAAAAACGCATTATTTCTGCTATTCTACTCATTTTAGTCTTATCTATTTATTGGTGTCAAGAAAAAAAAGAAAATGAGAGTTCAGATTCTACGAATATAAATATTGATGTAAAAACTGCTGATTTCAACTACTTACCAACTTCAACTACTGGAGCAATTGTAAATCACAATGGATATAGTTTATCTTATTCAGAAGCACACGAACAAGCAGAATGGGTTGCGTATTCTTTGGATAAAAAAGATATTGTATATACAAATAGAAAACGCCCATATTTTATTGAAGACCCCAAAGTAAAAACCACTTCTGCAAGTTGGAGAAACTATAAAAAATCGGGTTATGATAGAGGTCATTTATGTCCTGCTGGAGATAGAAAATCTACTGAAAAAAGCTTTAATGAAACTTTTTACACTTCAAATATTTCGCCTCAAAAACACAATTTTAATGCTGGAATCTGGAACAAACTAGAGCAAAAAACACGTTTTTGGACAAAGAAATACAATCATTTGTATGTGATTACTGGAGGTGTTTTAGAAGAGAATCTAAAAACAATTGGAACAGAAAAGGTTTCAGTTCCTAAAGAATTTTATAAAATTCTCTTAGATTATACACAACCAGAAATAAAAGCCATTGCTTTTTTAATACCTCATCAAGAAAGCGCAAAACCTTTGTATGAATTTGTAGTTGCAATAGATGAATTAGAACAAAAAACTGGAATTGATTTTTTCCCTGATTTACCTAATGACCTCGAAGATAAACTAGAAAAATCTGTTAGTTATAAAGGTTGGAGTTTTCGATGAATTACATCTTCTAATCCATATACCATTCAAAAATTTTTGAAAAAAAGATTAAAAAAGGAATGCTTTGAAACACCAAAGATGTAATAACTGTTTTCTTATTAAAATTTCTTTTAGTTTTAAAAAGATAAATTATCAATAAAATTAACCATAAAAAAAATGAATAAAACCAAACCTGTGCAGAAAAACTAATGATTGGTTGATATACTTCGTAAATATCTAATTCTTTTGGATCAGGATTATTATATGTTGGAAAATGTCCTAAAATACTTGATGCATGAATATAAAAAGACGTAATTGAAATTGTAAAAACCCCAGCAAAGCCAGAAAATAGATATAATAATCTTTCCATTACTAAAATAGGTTTCTCAATCTTTTGCTTTTCCATTTTACAAATTATACTATTTAGTTAATTTTATTTTAAAAAACTCATATCTCCAAATCAATTACAATTTTTCCTTTCGTTTTTCTTTGCATCATATCTTCTAACGCTTTTGGAGCGCTTTTTAGTGCATATGTTTTATCAATATGTGGTTTTAATTCACCTCTAGCAAACCAAGTTAATAACTGTTTTATATTTTCTAAACTTTCTTTGGGCTGTTTTTGTGCAAAAGCACCCCAAAAAACACCAACAATACTTGCTCCTTTTAACAAAGTTAAATTAATTGGTATTTTAGGAATTTCTCCATTCGCAAAACCAATTACTAAATGTCTACCTCTCCAAGCTATAGCTCTTAATGCCAATTCAGAAAAATGTCCTCCAACAGGATCGTAAATTACATCAACTCCTTTTCCATTGGTTAATTCTTTTATTTTATCCCTTACACTTTCTTTTGTATAATTAATGACTTCATCTGCTCCAAATTGTTTGCATAATTCCATTTTTTCTATAGTTGATGCAGCAGCAATTACTTTTGCTCCCATTAATTTTGACAACTCTAAAGCAGTTAAACCTACTCCACCTGAAGCCCCTAAAATTAAAATGATTTCTCCTTTTTTTAAATTTGCCCTGTCTTTTAAAGCATAATAAGAAGTTCCATAAGCCAACAAAAATGCAGATGCATTTACCATAGACATTCCTTGTGGTTTTGGGAAACAATCTTTTGCCTTTACTACAGCTTTTTCTGCAAAACCTCCAAAAGGAATAAAACCTACAACTTCATCACCTTCTTGTAAATGCTTTACATTTTCGCCTACTTTTTCTACAATTCCTGCAACATCACTTCCTGGAGAAAAAGGAAATTCGGGTCTGAATTGATATTTTCCTTGAATAATTAAAGTATCAGGAAAATTTACACTACACGCTTTTACAACAATTAAAACTTCATCATTTTTAGGTTTTGGAGTCTCAATATCTTCAAAAGATAATGTGTTTGGCATTCCAAATTGATTACAAACTACTGCTTTCATAAAAAATAATTTCTAACAAGATAAGCTATTTGTTAAAATCAAAAAAAAGGTTGCCCATTTCTGAACAACCTTAACCTTATTATTATAAATGTTTCAAATAATAAAAAGTGTTTTTTTTATTTTCCTGTGAAAAACTTAGGTTTTATGATTAACATTGCCCAAGCCCAGTTTTGAGTACTATCTGCTCCTGTAACAGAACTTGGCTCAAAGAATTGAGAGTAACCAGCTACTAATTTGAACCCTTTAAATCCTTTAGCTACTACTAAATCTAATTCATTTCCTAAGCTTTCTTTCGTTAAAGACTGCTCTGTAAAGTTGTGGAACTTAGCAGTTAAAGCATATCCTTTTGGTAACTTAAATTTAGCTCCTATATTCAAATCAACTAAACCACCTGCATTACCATGATTACCAACATAAAAACGGTCAATTAAACCATTAAATTTGTGGTTTGTACCATATAATGGGAAGAAGGCAGCTGAATCATCTGTTTTACCTGAAATAGATTCAAAACCAGCTAGTAAAGTTACTTTTTCTGAAGCTTTAAAAGTAGCATCTAAACCAAATAAGCTTGCACCATCAACAGCTACATCTCCGACTCTATCTCCATTTTGGATATAAATGTTACCAGCAAAACCAAAAGCACCAGTGCTCAATTTTGCATGTAATCCAGCAGTTAATAAACTTGATTTATCGTCTGTTCCATTTTGATAAACAGTATTTAATAATAATCCACTTAAACTAAATTTTCCGAATTTTTTGTTTGCGTGTAAAAAACCTAATTCTCTGTAAGAAAACAATGCAGCAGTATCATAAATATTATCACCAAAAGTATTTAATGAATAACCAGCATCTAAAGCAAAGCCACTTTTAGATTTGTGTTTTAAAATACCTACATCATGTGTTCTAGCTTGTTGCGCCCAACCTAAACCACCTAGAATTCTTTGATCATCATAAGATAAAGGTTGACGACCTAATTTAAAGCTCCAAGTTTCAGATAACATAATATCTGCCCAAGCTTCTTGAACTCTAAAGTTTCCATTTCCTGCTGGTGAAATTTGTGGTCTATCTCCAAAAAGAAAAACTTCTTGAAAACCTAAGTATACAGTATAACTTTCTGTCTTATACTTCGCATTAATTGCTGCTCTTACACTAGTTTGTAACCAAGGTGTAGAGCCATCAAGAGCTGTCTTAGACTGTCCATTACCAAATAATTCTGTACGTGGTCTAAACTCTCCTTCTAACGTGAATTGTGCTTGTGCAAATTGGAAACTTGCTAACAATAGTCCTAAAATTAAGTATTGTTTTTTCATTTTTAATTGTTTTTATTATTTGTGTTTAATTTTTGTTTTAACTAATCTGTAAATGTAAAGTTGTATATTTTCTTTTTTTATGATAAATCTCATATAGAAGATAAAAAAGTCTTTTTATTAATGCTCTAAAAAGTCTATTAAATGTTTACGATATTTATAGTAATCATCGTGTTCTAAAACCGATTTTCGTGTTCTTGGTCTTTCAAAATCGACATCTAAAATATCTCCAATTTTTGCTCTTGGTCCACTTGTCATCATTACTACTCTGTCTGCTAAAAAGATAGCTTCATCAACATCATGTGTAATCATTACTGCTGTAATTTTTTCTTTGTTCCAAATTTCAATTAAGATATCTTGTAACTCTCCTCTTGTTAAAGAATCTAACATACCAAAAGGTTCATCTAATAACAATACTTTAGGTTTTATTGCAAATGCTCTTGCAATACCAACCCTTTGCTGCATTCCTTGAGATAATTCTGATGCTTTTTTATTAAAAGCATCTTCTAAACCTACCTTTTGCAAATAATATTTAGCAATATCTTTTCTTTGATTTTTTGTTGCGTGAGGAAACACTTGATTCACACCCAATAAAACATTTTCTAATGAAGTCATCCAAGGCATTAAGCTTGGTGATTGAAAAATAACGCCTCTGTCTGGTCCTGGCCCTTTTATATGTTTTCCAAGAACTGCAATATTCCCATCAGAAATAGGGTTTAAACCTGCTATCATAGATAACATTGTCGTTTTTCCACACCCTGAATGCCCAATAATAGTTACAAATTCTTCCTTTTTAATCTGAAGATTTAAATGTTCTAAAACAACATAATCTCCTTTAGGTGTTGGATATACTTTTTTTAAATCCTTAAGATCTAACATTACTTCATTAGAAGGAAATTTCTTTGCCAAAACCTCTTTTGTAATCGATTTTTCTGTTATTATGCTCATCTTTTCCTTATTTATCTAAATTGGTTCACAAAATCTTTTGGTGCTAAATCTGGGAGTAGATATTCTTCTGTAGTTTCAGATTTACGTTCTTCACCTATATCCATTAAATACTCGATAATAGCATTTCTAGTTTGTTTATAATTGTCATTATCGTTCATTTCAGTTTTATCTCTTGGACGATCAATATCAATTTTAAATTCTGGTCCTAAAGTTGCATTAGGCCCTGGACGTAAAGGAATAATTCTGTCTGCCATATAAATTCCCTCATCAACATCATTGGTAATTAACAAAGCAGTACGTTTGTCTTTACCCCAAATATTTAAGATTTCATCTTGTAAATTTCCACGAGTTAAAGCATCTAAAGCTCCTAATGGTTCATCCATAATAATCATCTCTGGTTTCATTGCTAAAGCTCTTGCTACTGCTACTCTTTGACGCATTCCTCCTGATAATTCTTTGGGTCTTTTGTTGATTGCTGGAGTCAAACTCACCATTTCTACATAGTTGGCAACGATTTCGTTTAATTCTGATTTCCTTTTCTTAGGAAAAGCTTCTTTTACAGCCATAAAAATATTCTGACCAACTGTTAACCAAGGTAATAAAGAATAGTTTTGAAAGATAACTCCACGTTCATGGCTTGTTCCAAAAACTGGTTCTCCTTTAAACAAAACCTCTCCACTTGTTGGCTGAATTAAACCGTTTATTAAATTGACTAATGTTGTTTTTCCACTTCCTGTAAAACCAACAATGGCAACAAATTCTCCTTCTTCTATTTTAAGGTTGATGTTTGATAACACTTCTGTTTCATTATCTCCCTGACCATAGGTTTTGTAAATATTATTTAGTTCTAAATATGCCATTTTTACAATGTTTATTCGTTTATCTGTTTATTTGTTTGACTGATGATTCTATTAACTTGTTTTAAACGAATCAACGCATAAACAAATCCACATATTTATATCGCGTCTTGTTTGTCAAAAGACACCCAGTTTTGAATACTTAACATTATTCTGTCTAACAAAAATCCGATGATACCAATCGCAAACATTGCTACAATAATTTTTGCATTAGAATCATTTGCTCCATTTTGAAATTCTTCCCAAACAAACAATCCTAAACCTGGACTTTGTGCTAATAACTCAATTGCAATTAATACCATCCAAGCCACTGATAGTGTGATTTTTAATCCTGTAAAAATTAATGGTAATGATGATGGTAATACTACTTTAAATATCTTTTGAAAAGTTCCTAATTTTAAAACTTTTGCAACGTTTATATAATCTTTATCTACTGAAGAAACACCCATTGCTGTATTTACCAAAGTTGCCCACATAGAACATAAACCTACACTAATAAATGAGATAGTAAATGAACTATCATCAGAAGAACCAATTAATAGTGTTTTTACAATCATAAAAACTAATAAATACCAAACTACTGGAGAAACAGGTTTAAAAATTTGAATAAACCAGTTGAAAGCACTTTTTAAAGTTGGACTTAACCCTATAAAAATTCCTAATGGAACAGCAATTAATAATGCCAATAGAAAACCTGCAAATACGGTTTGTAAACTTCTAAAAATTTGATCTACAAAAGAAGGTCTTCCTGTATATACAATTGCATCTTTACCAGCTGCAACTCTTTTTGCATTTAAAGCCGCTGTTTTTTCTGCAAAAGCAGCTTTGTCTGCACTAATAATATTATGATCTCTTAATAAAGATTGAAAAGATTCCCAAACTTGTGCAGGAGAAGGCAATGTATTTGGTTGACAACTTGATTCCCCAGATGCAATACACGCTGTTAAAGCATCTGCAGCAGCTTGACCTTGATCTTGTAATGCTTTTTCTATCTTAAATTCTGCTTCAATATTGTATAAAGATTTTGCTCCTAAATGCCATAATCCAAAGAATAAAATTATGGAAGCAAGTGGCACTACAAACTTGCGTAAGAAATCTTTAAAGTCTTCTTTTTCTAACTTTCCTGTAAATAGGTCTTTTAAAGTTGTAAAAATTCCCAAACCTAAAAAAGCAGATACTTTTCCTAATGTTAAACTTGCTTTCATAATTTTAATTCTAATCTATTTATGAATTATTTTTTGTCTTTGTTTCCAATTTTAAAACTGTTGATGTATCCAATTGGATCTTTTGCATCATACGTAGTTCCGTCAATAAAGTCTGCAGTTGCTGGTTTGTATCCATCTGTTGCTGGAATGTCTGATGCTGGAATATTTCCTTCTTCAGCTAAAAGCGTTGCTGCTTTTTTCCAAATATCTGGTCTATAAATATCTTTTATTGTTGATGCATACCAATCTGCTGGTTTTTCATCAGGAATTTGCCCCCATCTTCTCATTTGTGTTAAGAACCAGATTCCATCAGAATAGAAAGGATAAGTTGCATTGTATTTATAGAATACGTTAAAATCTTCCATTTCTCTTTTATCACCTTTTTCAAACTCAAATGTACCTGTCATAGAATTTGCTAACACCTCTACTGGTGCACCAACATACTGAGACATTGATAAGATTTTTACAGCTTCTTTTCTGTTTTCTGGTTTGTCTAACCATTTACCTGCTCTAATTAATGCTTTAGTTACTGCAACTGCTGTATTTGGATTTTCTTTCACAAACTTTTCAGTCATTACAAATACTTTCTCAGGATTGTTTTTCCAGATATCATAATTTGTTACTACTGGAACTCCAATTCCTTTAAAAACGGCTTGTTGATTCCAAGGTTCACCAACACAATATCCAAAAATAGTACCTGCTTCTAAAGTAGCTGGCATTTGTGGTGGAGGTGTAACTGACAATAAAACTTCTGCATCAATTTGACCTTGTACATTTTCTTTGGTGTACATTCCTGGATGAATTCCTGCTGCAGCTAACCAATATCTAATTTCATAATTATGAGTAGATACAGGAAAAACCATTCCCATTTTAAATGCTTTTCCAGCATTTTTATAAGAGGTAATTACAGGTTTTAAAGCATCTGCTTTAATTGGATGAATAGGTTTTCCACTACCATCTTTAGGAACATTTGGTTTCATTTTAGACCAAACATCATTAGAAACTGTAATTCCATTTCCGTTTAAATCCATAGAAAAAGGAGTAACTAATTTTGCTTGACGACCAAAACCTGCACCAGCAGCAATTGGTTGACCTGCTAACATATGAGAACCATCTAATTGACCATCGATAACTCTATCTAATACGTTTTTCCAGTTTGATTGTGCTTCTACAGAAACGAATAACCCTTCATCTTCGAAAAATCCTTTTTCTTTAGCAATAGCCAAAGGTGCCATATCTGTTAATTTGATAAAACCAAAAGTTAATTGTGGCTTTTCAATTTCTAATTGTTTTGTTTTTGAAGTTGCTACAGTTGTTGTAGTCGTTTCTTTTTTTGCGGTTTTACCTCCACATGCAACTAATAATAGTGCTGTTGATAAAACTAATGTGGTTTTTTTAAATAGAGATTTCATTTTTAGTAAGTTTTAGTAATCTACGTATTAATACTTATTTTTTTACAAATATATAAGTAGATTGTTTTCTAAATTATGACAACACACATATACAAACCTCTTTTTAAAACATATACAAATATGATTTATCGCAGGTTTTAATTATAAAAACCTAATAAATAGTATTTTAAAAAATTAAAATGAAAAATAAGTATATTAAACAAGTACTTATTTTTCATTTTATTTATACGTAAAAATCACCTTTAAAGTAACTTTATACTTAGATTTTAATAAAAAAACAGAAATAGATATAGAGATATTATTTTTCGAAAGTCTTTAACCAATCTTCTAATGATAATGCAGTGTATTTTTTTTCCTTTCCATAAGGATCTACTCCACCATCAAAATATTCTTGAATTTGCTTCATAGGTATGGTATCTGATAGTTTTTCTGCAACTTCATATTTGTGATTTCCATGAAAATCATGACATTGTATACAGGTAAACCATTCTTTTTTTGCTATTAAATCTTTATGAGAAACATCTAAAAGATCATTTTCTACCTCTAAAGTTTGATGGCAATTCATACAGTAATTGATTGATTTTACTGAAACACGCTCTTCTTGATGCTCTGTGTGACATGTAATACAAGTTGTAGCATCTATATTTTTAATAGCATCTTTAAACCTTGGCTCAGAAAATCGATATGTAGGATGTCTATCATTTGCTCTATCATGACATTCTAAACAATTATCTACTGTAACATCTTTTGTTCCAAAATCTACTCCATTTTCTCTAGCTCCAATTGTGTGAGAAAAATTAGATTGTACTTGTTGTAATAAATTTCCTTTTGCATCAGCATGACAAGCAAAACATTTTAAATCTTGATGACCTGTATTCATTGACCCAATAGAAACATATTCTTCAGTTGCATCTAAAGTTAACACATATACCAAAGGCACACCTAAGATTAAACCTATTATGGCTCCAAAAAATTGTCTTTTACGAAGTGGACTTATCTTAAACATGATTACAGCATTAAATTTCTATTACAACTTTTTTACTAACAGGATAACTAATACAAGTTAATATACTTCCACTTTCCACTTCACTTTCTGGTAAAAAATGACCATCAGTCATTTTTACTTCTCCCTCTACACATTTTGCTTTACAAGTAGAACACATACCTGACCTACAGGAATAAGGTAAAGCAATATTTTTTGACATCGCTTGACTTAAAATCGATTTATCTCCATTATTTTTTATTTGATGTTCTTGGCCTTCAAATCTAATTGTAACATCACTTTGAAGGTTTTTCCCAGTGACTTTTATCTCTGGTTTTTTAAAAACCTCTATATTAATTTTCTCTCTTGTAATTCCATTTTCATTAAGGATTTCTTTTATTTTCTCCATATATCCAAATGGTCCACAAATCATATATTTATGATTTTCATATAAAATATTGTGCTTAGAAAAAATAGCATCTACCAATATTTTAGTCGCTAATCCTGAATGGTAGTTATCTTTATCTTTTTTTGTAGAAGATACAATATGCTCAACTTTAAAATTATCTGGATATTGATTTTCTAAAGACTTTATTTGTTCATGAAAAATAATAGAATCTAAATTTTGATTAGCGTAAATCAATAAAATTTTGGAGTTTTTTTCTTGAGTAAGCACAGATTTTACAATAGAAAACATTGGTGTAACTCCACTACCACCTGCAAATAACACATATTGCTTTTTAGATTTAGCAGAAGGCTCTATAAAAAAAGAACCAGCAGGATCATCTACTTCAATTTTATCACCAATCTTAAAATTATCGTGAACAAAATTAGATACCAACCCTTTTTCTACACGTTTAATTGTAATTTTTAAATCTTTATCTGTAAACGGATTGCTACTAAAAGAATATGCTCTTTTTTCAATTTTTTGATTTATACTGGCATGAATGGTTAAAAATTGACCTGGTTTATATTTTAGTTTTTTAAATAGATTTCCGTTTTTAAAACAAACACTAATTGCATCATTTGTTTCTTTAACAATATCTTTAACGACTAGTTTCATAATCTTTCTATTTGTAATAAAACACCATGGTTATATGAAATAATAACAATATCGTTATGATTAACGATAAAGCTACATGTGCAATCATCCATCCTTTAAATACTAATTCTCCTTTGTTTTTAATAACATCTAGGTTAATATAACCCAACAAAGCATTTGAAAAGAAAATATAGGTAAGTAATAGCAAGTATCCATAACCTATATCCATACTATGAATATAGAAAAATAAAGGACTTACAGCTCCTATCCATTTATGGAAAGCCTGCATAGTTAGGTTGTATTTTCTTAACTTTTTTACAGATCGAGTTAAAGAAAGCATCCATTGAAAGACAATAAATAATGATAAAAATAGCCCTGACCATCTTTTAAACATTTCTTCTTGTTGTAACTCTGAAAGCCAACTCCATTCTAAATTCAAAAAAAACTGAAGAAAGAAAGCAAGAAGTAATACAAGTCCTATTATTGTGGATTTATTACCGTTAAAAACCATAAAAGATTGATGATTTTAATAAAAAACAAACCCATTAAATTCCTTAAAGGAAAAGCAAAATGGGTTTATTTTAAATTTGGTTAGTTACTTTTTAGCCATTAAATGTTTCATTGTTTCATAAGATGACAACTTTTTTACACTATCTAAGAAAACTTCTGCTGTTGGCAAATAATTACCTTCAGCTGGCCATTTGTCTCCTATTGTTGGTTTATCACTTTTAGTAAACTCTTTTATTTCTTCTAAATATTCTTCATAAATATCAACAGTTCCTTGAGCATAAGAACCTAATAAAGCAACAGTTTCTTTATATGACAAAGAGTCTTTAGGATATTGCCAAGTTGTAGCCCCCATAACATCTCCTAATTTCCAATCAGATTTTGTTGTTTGAGGATGATCATTATGACAAGAAACACAAGCACCAGCACTAGCCAAATCTACAAACATAGCTGTATGTAACTTTTGATCTTCATCATAAAAATATTGAGGTTTTTGATCTTTTTTTATCTGCTGAAACAACTCAGCTTGTTTTCCTTCAAATTTGTTTGCTGCGTTTACAGGAAAATCTGACCCAAGATACAAACCTAATGGAACTGAGCTTTTTCTGATACTAGAAGCCACTCCTCTTAGAAACAATGCTGGTAATGGACCTGCTTCAACATCATCTTTACGCCAATCTTCATCAAATTTCATTCCTTGCTTTTTACCTCCACCTACAATTGCTTTAGTATACAATGTTCTTGTTACATCGTTTTCTTTTGAAACCATTTCTAATACCTCTGCTACTGAAAAAGCATTTTCAGAACCAGATGTAGATTTTTCTTCTGGTACTCCTCCACATGAATTTAAGAGTGTTAGGTTTAAAACAGAAAGTAGCACAAATTTATATATCGTTTTCATAATTAAAAGTTTTAAAAGATTATTAATAAGACGCCTCTATCATAACACTTGCCATTGTTCCGTAAACACTTGCCCAAGCATCTTTTACTTCTGGTGTAAAACCATCTCCTAAACCAGCTTCTAATGTTGCTAATAAAGCAGCCCCTACAGTATCGTAATGAGATGCTTCTACTTTATACTCTACATGTCTTTTTCCTAAACCTTGCAATACAGGAATTAATGCATCAATATTGCTTAATCCAGCAACAGCAGCTCCTAACATTGTCATTAATTTATTTCCTTGAGTTTTCATAGCTTCTTCTCCTGTTGGAAATAAAGGTTTTAATTTTGGATCTAACTCAAATAATTTACCGTAAAAAATTTCTGCAGCCTGAGGTGCAATTGGCTTAACTTTTTCAAATGATTCTTGAACTAGAGTAACTGTTTGTGCTTCCATAATTATATATTTAATTGTTTGTTTCCAATTAATAAGTATTAATACTTATTTCTGAGACAAAAATATAATGTAGATTGTAAAATAAGTATGCGATAAGCTTGTTGGAAACAATCTTTTACAACAGGTAAAAAACTGATAAAACACAGGAAATAAAATAAAGCTCTAAAATCGAGTAAATTATATCAATAAGCACTACAAATCTAAATAATAGTTATGCTCGCTTATTTCGTTCTTTAAAGTTTGTACATTATCAATACCAATTTTTTTTCCTTTTGCAGTAATTAACCCTTCTTTTTTTAAGGTAGAAAAAATTCTGATAACCTGCTCTTCTGTAGTTCCTGCATAATCTGCATATTCTTTTCTACTTAAGGGTAAGTTTAGAAATCCTCTTAAATTCCCAAATTTTCTATGAATATACAGTAAGGTATCAATGACACGCTCACGAACAGTCATTTGAGAAATCGATTTTACTTTAGATTCACTTCTGTTTAATTCGTTGGCGTAAAACAACATCATATCGTAAGTAAAGCTTGGATTTTCTAATAATACTTTTTGCAAGTGTTCTTTTGAAAAATAATATAATTCTGTGTCTTGTAAGGCAATAGCTCCAATTGAGTAATATTCTTGAGTACCAAATCCACGATGTCCAATAATTTCGCAATCTTTAGCAAAACGCACGATTTGTTCTCGTCCATTTATACCTGTTCTAAATACTTTTACAGTTCCTTTTTTAATAAAAAACAATCCGTTTACTGGAGCACCTTCAATAATAAATTGCTGCCCTTTTTTACACTTTAATACTGTATTTTGTGAAGATGAATTAATCAAAAGCTCATCAGTATACTTATGAATTAAACAATTTTCATTTTTACAAGTGGTAAATGAACTTTGTTTATTCAGATTTGTAAATGATGCAGAAGTAGAAAACATTAATTCTTTTTTTCAAAAATACGTAATAATACTTATTTTTTAAAAAAAATACTTATTATTAAGGTTATCTAAAAAAAATCATTTATAATTATTATGTCAGAAATTTTTTATGCCTTTTTTTTTGAATAAGAGAATTAAGATTGTTTTTTATAACGTAGTTTACCTGTTTCAACACCAATTGCTGTCTTCGCTAAAATTGTAAAAACCAAAGCACCAAGAGCCCAAATACCTAAAGTAACACCAATTTCAATTCCTGTTGGAGTATATTCTGCAATTTTTCCATAAGGTCCAGGTATAAACCCTGGAACAATTAGACCAAATCCTTTTTCTATCCAAATAGCTACAAACAAAATTAAACAAGCGAAGTAAAGTACTTTTAAATTATTTCTTAATTTATGAAATGTTAAAATTACTGCAGCCAAGACATTTAAAGAAATTGCGGTCCAAATCCATGGTAATAAAGCAGTTTTTCCATCTAAGCCAAAAAACATTTACGTAGCTTCCATTTTTCTTAACCAATGCATGTGTTAATCTGTCACTCGATTGAATACACATTGTTTGATGGTATCCTTTAACACACAACAACCCTTTATTTACAGAAGATTTTGGATCTCCTTTTACAGCAACTGCCTTACCTTTTTCGACTCCCACCAAAATTCCACAACCTACACCACAAAAACGACAAGGAGCTTTTTTCCAATCTAAACCTTTACTTCCTTTAGGCAAATTACGTTCTTGCTCTTCAGCAAAAACGATTCCTGGAAACATTGTTGCTGCTGCTGTCATAGCTGATAAAACAGCCATCTTTTTAGTAAAGCTTCTTCTACTTGATAATGGTGCACTCATTTGTAATTATTTTTTTGGTGAGTTAAATCCAGAAACCATTGCAAGTAATTTTAAACTTGTAACAGTTTCTAATTTTTCTTTTAATAAGTCTTCCTCTTGTTTTGTATTTGTATCAGTTACTAAAATTAAAACATCTTTATTCTCTGCAGGAATAACTTCGCACTGCGTAATTGATGATAATTCTTTTTGAAGTTTCTCTTTTTGCCCATTTGATAATTTTTAATATCGGATAAAACTATCTTTTATTATGATATTAAAATATAATATTTGTCATAAAGCAAAAAACCCAACTTTCTTTTGAAGAAAATTGAGTTGTTTTTTAATTTAATAGCGTGTATCTATTTGACTAAAACTCTTATGTTAAAATTACTTTTTGGAGCTTCGCAAAGCGAACATTCATAGTCTTCTGGTAAATCTGTAAATACTGTTTTTGGTTCGATATTTTGAGTAACATCTCCAAAAGCTTCGTCATAAATTGTGAAACAATCTTTGCATTGATAAACTTCTAATTCTTTAGTTTCTTTTTTTACTTCGACCCTAACTTCCTCTTCTTTTTCACTTCCTAATTGATCAAAATACAATTGACTTAATTCCATCAACAAACCAGGTAATTCTACTTTATCTACATCTTGAACGTGCGTGATATATTGCCTTGTATTTGGATCAAAATCTTTAGCATATAATAAATTATATGTATCTCTGGTTTGGAAATTCCCAATTATTTCTGGCTGTTTATTTTTTTGAACCACAACAGAGGTAAAATAATATGAGGCTTTACTGTAATTAGTAATTGCAAAGGTTAAACCATATGTACTAATATCATTTTGATCAAAATTAGCTACTAAGTATTTTTTTAAATTTAAAGCATCTTTATCAGCAACTGGCAAATGCCAATTTAATTCTAACATTGAATGACGCACATTAATTCCTCTTTTTCCTAAAAACTTTTCCCAAACTAATTTAGATTCTCTTGGAATTCCTTTTACCACAAAAGATTTCCAAGGTGTAATGGAAATTTTACCAATCTTATTTTCTGAGCACAATTCACACATATCCTTTAAAAAAGAAATGTCATATTTGTTGTTTCTCCAATAGAGACCCAACCAGTATTTATCCATTCCTATTTTGTTCATCCCTTCAAAATAAGGAAAAGGATAAAATGGTACTTCTAAAGGCTTATCTACAGTTCTGTTATTAGTATCAATAGCATCGCTTACCAATTCAAAAATAGTTTCTATAGTTTCTGGTTCTTCTTGAAGAATATTTTCAATAGCATTTTCAATTTTATCTAAATCCCAACTATAAATTAAAGCAGGATACATTTCTGTTTTTTCCCATTCTGGAAGTCGAATGTATAAATACCAATAATCTTCGTGTTCTGAAGCAATAAAATTAATATGCCCCGTAAACAAAGGAACCAATCTTTGTTTTGGATCTGTAAGGTTAATTTTTAATGTTGATTTTGATTTGAATTGTTCTAACAAATACAAATATCGATCCCCAGTTAACCAAGAAGTATTTGGAAAAATATCTGCACAAACATAAGAAGAAACAATGTTTTCGATACCAGTTTCATTAGAACCTACAATGGTTAATTTATCGAAATGAGTTAAATCTTTTGTCTTCGTTTTTTTAGGCAACAAAATATCTTGTCTTGATCCAAAAGAAATTGTTTTACACCCTAAACTTTCTACAGATTCGCAAATGTATTTTAGTTCTCCAGGAGACAACACCCCACCTTTTACAATAACTCTATTTAATAATTTGCTCATACTCCTACTTTTGCGTTATTTAAGATTTCTCTTACTTCAGTTTTACAACTTCCACAACCTAAACCTGCTCCTGTTTTATTACACAATTCTGTAAAATTAGTACATCCTTTTGCAATAGCTTCTTCAATATTTCCAGCACCAACTTGACTACAAGAACAAACTAATTCTCCCAACATTGGCACATCATTAGAGGCGCCTCTTAACAAAGTATCACGTTTGTCAGACATTTCGATTTTGCTTTCTATCATTGTTTTGAATTCAGCAAATTCGTTTTTATCACCCATTAAAACTGCACCAATTAATAAATCATCTTTAACAATACATTTCTTATAATAACGTTTAGAAATATCCGTAAAAATAATTTCTTCGTAGCTATTATCATTTTCAGGAACTTCAATTTCACCAATACTACACAGGTTTAAATCGTTGAATTTTAAGATATTCATCAACACAGAACCTTTGTAAGATTCACTAATATCTCCTGCAATAAAATTGGCTAAAATTCCTGCTTGCTCTTCTGCAGCTGAAGTAATTCCAAATAATTTATTGTTGAATTCTGCAATCTCTCCAATTGCAAATATATCTGGATGAGAAGATTGCAAATGTTGATTTACTTTTACTCCACGTCCACAACTAATCCCATTATTTTTTGCAATTTCTATATTTGGTCTTGTACCAATTGCATACACAATTGCATTGGCAGTAATGTATTTTCCAGATTTTAGATTGATGGTTAATTCACCTGTATCTTCATCATCAAACACAGTACTCACTTCATTATCAAAATAAATTTGAATTCCTCTTTCTTGTACATCTAAAGACAATAATTTACTCGAAATTTTATCTAATTGACGCTCCATTAATCTTGATGCTCTTTGAATGATGGTAATTTTCACATTCTTATGCTTCATTGCAGCTGCCAACTCTAAACCTAATAATCCTCCACCAACAATAACTACATGTTGTTCTTCTGGAGGTAAACCTGTATTATCTAAGTATTTTTTAAATTCGTCTGCATCACTTTTGTTACGCATTGTAAAACGACCAGGCAATTCAATTTGTACATCTCTAGGAATAAAAGCTCTACTTCCTGTGGCTAAAATTAACTTATCGAAAGCATGTGTTTTACCATTTGAATCTGTTACTTGCTTACTTTCTTTATCAATTTGATTGATAATCGTTTCTGGATGAATTTGTATATTTAAATTCCCTAATTCAGCATTTTTAATTTTCAATAATTGCTCCCAAGTTAACTCTTCTGTTATATATTCTGGTAATAAAACACGGTTGTAAAATAGGTTCGATTCTTTAGAAAAAACATGAATTTCATCAACTTCATTATAATCTCTGTAATTCTGTAAAAAACGGAATGCAGCAGCTCCTGCACCAGCAATAATAATTTTCTCTTTTGGTTTTTTATACTTAGAAACCGAAACAGAAGTAAACTTAAAGTCTGGCTCTTTAGAAACTGGATCTACGTGCATATTTGTTAAATTATTAGCTCTATTTAAATTACTCTTTAAAACTTTACCCCAATGCATAGGCAAGAAAACAACACCTTCTTTAATGGCATCAGTAATTTTAGCACGCACTCTAACTACTCCGTTTACACTTTTAATTTCTGTAATATCTCCGTCTTTAATTCCATTTAAATATGCATCAATTGGGTTGATTTCCAATACAGGTTTTGGATAGTGCGTTTTTAAACGGGATACTTTCCCTGTTTTGGTCATTGTGTGCCACTGATCTCGAATACGACCTGTGGTTAAAATCAATGGAAACTCTTGATTTGTTTTTACAGAAGTATTTTCTATGGTAGATGGAATATTAAAAATTGCTTTTTGAGAAGGTGTATAGAATTTTTTATCCATAAAAAGACGTTCAGTTCCTGAATGACGATATTCATTTACAGGCCATTGGAAAGTTCCTTCGTTTTTTAATCGATCATAATTTAAGAAAGAAACATCAATATTAGTGCCTTTTGTCATTGATGCATATTCATCATAAATTTCTGCTGCACTATTATAATTAAATCCTCTAAAGCCCATTCTTTGTGCAAAATCACAAAAAATCTCTACATCTGGTCTTGCTTCACCTGGCGCTTCAATTTCTTTAGGTAAATACGAAATTCTACGTTCAGAATTGGTCATTGTACCTTCTTTTTCTAACCAAGCAGCAGCTGGTAAAACCAAATCTGCATATTTTACAGTATCTGATTTATGTGATATTTCTTGTACCACCACAAATTTAGAATTTGCCATCGCTTTTTCTATCTGATGTGAATTTGGTAAACTCACTAACGGATTTGTACAAGCAATCCAAACTGCTTTTAATTTCCCACTTTCTAAAGCGTCAAACATTTCTGTAGCTGTTAAACCTGATTTTGGCGATATTTTATCAACTCCCCAAAATTGAGCAACCTCTCTTCTATGTTCTGGGTTTTGTAAATCTTTATGAACTGCTAATAAATTTGCCATTCCACCCACTTCACGACCACCCATTGCATTAGGTTGACCTGTTAATGAAAATGGTCCTGAACCAGGCTTTCCTACTTGACCAGTAATCAATGACAAGTTTAAAAGTGACACATTTTTATCTGTACCATTTACACTTTGATTTAAACCCATAGCCCACATACTGATAAAACCTTTTGATAGCCCTATCATTTCTGCTGCTTTTTCTATATCGTCTTCAGAAACTCCTGTTATTTTTGAAGCTTTTTTAAGATTTGTTCCTAAAATTATTTTCTTATACCCCTCAAAACCTTGTGTGTGTTTTTTGATAAAATCTTCATCAATTAAACCTCTCTTATACAAACGTCTTGCAATTGCATTATATAAAACCACATCAGTTCCTGGTGTGAGTTGTAAATGTAAATCTGCAAAATTTGCAGAATCTGTTTTACGAGGATCAATTACAATGATTTTTACATTCGGATTTTCTTCCTTACGTTTTTCTATTCTTCTAAACAAAATTGGATGACACCAAGCAGGATTTGCACCTGTAATTAAAAAAGTATCTGCCAATTCTATATCTGCATAAGAAACAGGCACACTATCTTCTCCAAATGTTTTTTTGTAACCAACTACTGCAGAACTCATGCATAAACGCGAATTGGTATCTATATTATTGGTTCCTAAAAAACCTTTAGTCAATTTATTTGCGATGTAGTATTCTTCTGTTAAACTTTGTCCTGAAACATAAAAAGCAACAGCATCTGGTCCATGTTTTTTGATTATGGATTTAAAAACATTGGCTGCTCTATCTAATGCATCATCCCAAGAAACACGTTCGCGAGGATGAGAACGAGACCAGCGCATTTCTGGGTATAAAATTCTATCTGAAGTATCATTGGCAACATAATGCAAGTTCATCCCTTTAGAGCATAACATTCCTTTATTTACAGGATGATCTTTATCACCTTCAACAAAAATAGTATTGTTGATGTCTTTTTTTACGATAATTCCACAACCAACACCACAATAAGAACAGGTTGTTTTCACTTCATTTTTCATCATTTAGACTAAGGTTTTAAATAAACTAAAGTTAAATAACCCATAAAAAAGTAAGGTTACGAAATCAAAATTAAGTATTTATACTTAATTTTTAATAAAAAAATACTTACTTTTTACGATATTTAGACATTTGATAATTCCTAAATGATAATTTATGGAATTCTTAAAAAATTAGTTAAAAAATAAATAGAAAGAAAATGAAGATTTAAAAAAGTTTAAATTAATTGATACTCTTTTGCCTTATTGGTTAATTCCATTAAGTTTTTAACGGCTAACTTCTTCATTAAATTAAAACGATGTACTTCTGCTGTTCGTTTACTAATTTTGAGTTCATCAGCAATATCTTTGTTGTTTTTTAATTCTAGAACCAAACCAAGAATTTGAGTTTCTCTCTTTGTTAATTTAAAAGGAAGCACTTTAACTTCAGTTTTTGAAGTTGTAATCTTATTCGTATTTCCGTTTACAAAATTACTCATTATGATTGTGGAAACATCACCTGTAAAATACTTACCTCCATCAGCTACTTTATTTAAAGCTTTTAAAAACTCCTTTTTACTAGCTCCTTTTAACAAATAACCATCTGCTCCTGCTTGAATAGATTGCACAACATACTCTTCTGAATCGTGCATGGAAAGCACTAATGTTTTTACTTCTTTATGATACTTATTCACCTCTGCAACTACTTCTATCCCATTCATTTCTGGCATCCGAATATCTACAATTAAAACGTGAGGCTTACTTTTAGAAATCACTTCTAAAGCCTCTTTTCCATTAGAAGCTTCATCAATAACTTTTACTCCTGTTTGATCTTCTAAAAGTGCTTTTATTCCATCTCTTACTAATACGTGATCATCAGCTAAAACTACGTTTATCATAATTATTTACAGGTTTTTATGCTTTCAAAAATACAAAATTTAAGTAAAAACTACGTATTTCTTAAATAGGAATATTTAAAGTAACTCTTGTTCCTTTACCTAATTCAGAATTTAAGAACAATCTACCATCTATATATTTAATACGTTCTTTCATAAAAGTCATCCCCATTCCTCCATCTCCATTCTTAACTTTCTTTACTTTTGATGGTTCAAATCCTTTTCCATCATCATCTATAACAATACTTAGTATATTTTTACTATGCGAAAGTGACACTAGTATATGTGAAGAATCTGCATATTTTATAGCATTGTTAATAGCTTCTTGGGTAATTCTATAAATATTAATTTCAGTTAAGGATTCTAAACGTTGATTGAAATCTGTTTTGTTATAAAACAATATTTCTTTCCCTGTTAATTTACCTAACTCCTGTGTAAGTTTAGTTATAGCAGGAACAATTCCATGATCCGAAAGTTCTGGAGGTGTTAAATTAAAAGTTGCAGTTCTAACTCCTTTTATAATATTGGTAGTTAATTCTTTTAAATGTTCAATTTTAGAAGTTGTTTTCTCAATATCATCAATATTAATACTCTCTAAATTGTATTTTAAACCAGTTAGCATTTGCCCAATTCCATCATGAACATCTTTAGCTATTCTGTTTTGTTCTTTTTCTTGGTTTTCGATAATTTTACTTGAGATAATTTTTTGTTGACTCATTTTCTCTTCAAAACTATCTTTTGTCAATCTTTCAATTTCTAATTGCGCAAACTTTCTCTCTGTAATATCTGATGCTATTATTAGTAATTCTGATTTATCTTCTGTAGGGCTATAAGGAATTATTGACATTTCTAACCAAACAATAACATCATCTTTTATAGTAGCTTTAATTTCACCTTGCCAACCCGTTTTTTTATGTTTAATGATAATATCTTCAATTAAGTTTTGTTCATTTTCATTGTTGGATAAAAGGTTCCAAAACAGAATTTCTTTATTAAATTTTGATACTTTAAACAACCTCGAAAACTTATTACCAATGTGAATTAAATTTCCTTGAGGAGAAATTCTTGCAAACAATAAAGTTTCATCCATTGCATGACTCAATGCACGCAATTCTTTAATTGATTTTTCTTTAGCAATGCTTAATTCATCAGCATCAAAAGCCATTTTTTTTGCTTTTTTTTCTGCTGATAATAATTCTGATAATGTTGCTTTTACTGATTTTGCTGTTGGCCAAAAAATGAATAAGAATTCACCTAACAAAATCAATAAAGTTAATGCCATTAAGGAAAGTTCTAATTTTCTTAACCATTCTACCTTTTCATCAGCTTCTACATCATATTGATTTACAATTTCGTCCATAATCGTTAAAAAAACCTCTTCATTTGAAGTAATTTTTTTAATATCTGATGCTAAATCATTTACAGAAACTAACAAGTTTTTATCTAAACTTTTAACAATTGATTTTGATGCAAATTGAATCGTATCAAAAACAGGATTTATAGCTTTAAATTTTCTTTTTATTTTGCTGCTGTTTTGATCAGGGAGTCCCAAAGAATCATTTCCTTTTTGAAGAGAATGATGTGATAATTCCCACAAATGGAGCGTTTCTTTAATTTTGTTTTTAAGAACGACTCTGTTTATTTTATCCTCAGTAACTGTAAGTGAAACTATTTCTTTGGTTAGTTTTTGGCTCAACATTCGTTGTCTACCAGCAACATTAATTACAGTTGAATCACTCTCTTGATTATTCAAATGATTGCGAACTAATATTTGACTGATAATTACAGAAAGCGCAATTGTACTTAAGGCAATAATGTACAAACGGCTTAATTTAGAAAACGTACGTTGATCTAAAGAATTTCCGTTTTTTGTCATTTTGAATTACATTTTTAAGAAATTGCCTGTTGTACTAAAGCTAAACTTTTTTCTGAATATGGAATTTCTAAAGCAGCTGCATGTCCTTTTTCAGACATTTTTACCCAAGTTTTTTGAAGAATATCAATAACTTTTTCATCAGTATGCTTTGCTGCAAATTCATCAAAATAATAATCTAAAAAAACTAAACAAATTACATCCTCTAAAGTTTGAGATTCTTCATTTTTTTTGATGAGTTTTTTTAAGATTATTTTTTGAACTCTCTTTTGAAATTGCTCATCAAAACCAACTTGTTCTAATATTTCTACAGTTATATTTGCGTGCATTTTCTTTAGTTCTTCACGCCATTTTAAATACCCAACTCTATCCATTGGATATTCATTTCTTGAAATTTTCCATCTACAAACGTGCTGAGCTCTTGCTGCAATTTGCAATGCTTTAGAGGCATTTGGTTCAAACTGTAGTAACTTTCTTGTCATTCTTTGCGAATACAGCAGTTCTTTAGGGTATTCAAACCCAGCTACTTGATATGTATTTGGATCTTCTTCGTTTTTTTTATCTATTAATGCAATTGCAGTTTCAAATCTTGTTGGCTTCATTTTCTCTTTATTCTAGGAAGCCAATATACACATTTCCATCTTTAATTTTAACAGGATATATGGCAATTTTTAAATCATCACCAGTTAAGTTTGAACCGTCTTCTAATGAAAATGTTTTTTTATGTAATGGACAAGCTACTTTTGGTATTCCTTTGTCATCACCAATCATACCTCTACTTAACACCATTTCCATTTTATGTGGACACACATTTTGACATGCATACCATTTATCTAATCTTGCAAAATTAAAAACTGCAATTTGTTTGCCTTTGTATTTTACACATGCTCCTCCATCAACTGGAAAATCTTCTGTTGATGCTGCTTTAAACCAAACGTTTACTTCTTCTAATTTGGTTGTTGAATATTGTTCTAAAATTTGTTCCATAATTAGGCCTCCCTTAATCCCTCCAAAGGAGGGAAACTCTTACTCTTGTGGGAATATTTTTTGTTATTAATTAATTTTTTAACGTATACTAATTTTCAGTTATAAGTGTGCTCCCCTTTGGGGAAATAGGGGCTTTTATACCCAAGCTTCTGGCATTTTTTGATCTCTCATTGGTACAAAAACGATGTTATCATCTTCATCATCAGAATTGACAAAATGATTGAAACGTTTCATCACTTCTGGATCATTTACTGCTTGTGTCCATTCGCATTCAAACTTATTTACTAAAGTTTGCATTTCTTTTTCAAGGTCTTCTACAATCCCTAATTTATCATCTATAATTACTTCTTTTAAATACTCTAAACCACCTTCTAAACGCTCTTGCCAAGCAGCAGTTCTTTGTAACGGTTTTGCTGTACGCATATAAAACATTAAGTATCTATCTAAGTATCTAATCACAGTTTCGTTATCAATTTGTTCTGCAAACAATTCTGCGTGTCTTGGATTTGCACCTCCATTTCCACCAAGATACAAGTTCCAACCACCCTCAACAGCAATTAAACCAAAGTCTTTTCCACGTGCTTCTGCACATTCTCTAATACATCCAGATACTCCACCTTTTATTTTGTGTGGCGCACGAATTCCTCTATATCTGTTTTCTAATTCAATACCAAAAGTGACACTTTCATCCATTCCATATCTACACCAAGTAGAACCTACACATGTTTTTACGGTTCTAAGTGATTTACCATAAGCATGACCACTTTCAAATCCATGAGATATTAATTCTTTCCAAATCAGTGGTAATTGATTTAAGGTTGCTCCAAATAAATCGATACGAACACCTCCAGTAACTTTGGTATATAAATCGTATTTTTTTGCAATTTGTCCTAAAGCGATTAATTTATCTGGTGTAATTTCTCCACCTGGAACTCTTGGCACCACAGAATAGGTTCCATTTCTTTGGATATTTGCCAAGTATCTATCATTAGAATCTTGAATTGCATATTCTTTGTTAGCGGTATCTGCATTTATAGTTGCCATTAACGAGGCTACTAGAGGTTTACATAACTCACATCCATGACCTCCATTTCCATGATTATCTAGCACTTCATTAAAAGTTGTGTATCCTTTTACTTCAATAATTTTATATAAATCTTGTCGGTTATAATCAAAATGTTCACAAACTGAATCTTTTACTTCTATTCCTAAAGATTTTAATTTTGATGTGGTGATATCTTTTACCATTGGCTTACAACCACCACAACCTGTTCCTGCTTTTGTACAAGAAACTACATCTGCCAATTCTTTAGCTTCACCACTTTCAATAACATCACAAATTTGACCTTTGGTTACGTTTTCACAAGAACAAACTTGAGCTGAATCTGGTAAATCCATAACATCTCCAAAAGATGCAGCACCTTCACTTCTTGGCAAAATTAATTGCGATGGATCTTCAGGAATTTTCATTCCATTTAAATACACTTGTTGTAACATATTATAGTCAGATGCATCACCTACTAAAATTCCTCCTAAGAGTTTTTTTCCATCGTGACTAACATTAATTCTCTTATATAAATGTTGTGTTTTGTTTTCAAATATGATAGAATGTCCTTTGGATGCAGGCATAAAAGGTTCTCCAAAACTTGCTACATCTACTCCAATTAATTTTAATTTCGTAGACATATCAATATTTGCTGGCATTATGCTCTCTTTTTTTCCTAAAATTTGCTCTACTGCAATACCTGCCATATCATAACCTGGAGCCACTAAACCATAAATCATTTGGTTATATAAAGCAACTTCTCCAATGGCATAAATATTTTCATCTGAAGTTTGCATTTTATTGTTAACAACAATTCCTCCACGAACTCCCATTTCTAATCCACAAGTTTTTCCCAATTCATCTCTTGGTCTAATTCCTGCAGAAACGACTAACATATCTACATCTAAAACATCGTCTTCTCCAAACTCCATTCCTACAATAGCACCATTTCCTAAAATTTGATTAGTTGCTTTACTTAAATGAATATTTAAACCTATAGATTCTAGTTTTAATTGTAATACTTGACTACTTCTAGAATCTAATTGTCTTGGCATTAACTTTGGAGCAAATTCGACAATATGAGGTTCCAACCCCATATCCATTACTGCTTTTCCTGCTTCTAAACCTAATAAACCACCACCCAAAACAGCAGCTTTTGCATTTGACTTTTCAGCTTTTAATTTGGCAGCATAAGCTAACATTCCTTCTAAATCTTCAATCGTTCTATACACAAAAACACCTTCTTTTTCTACACCTTTTATAGGCGGTACAAAAGCTGATGAACCTGTAGCTAAAACTAAGTAGTCGTAATTAAAAACTCTATTTTTTGCAGTGATTATAGTTTTGGTATTTCTATGAATATCAGAAACACGTTCATCAACAATTAAATCGATTTTATTTTCTGCATACCATTCTGCAGGCGCCATTTCTAAAGCCTTTGCATCTTGATTTTCGAAAAATTCACTTAGATGCACTCTATCATAAGCTGGTCTTGGCTCTTCACCAAAAACAATAATTTTAAAATCTTGATTATTTGATGCTGCTACAAATTTTTCACAAAATTTATAACCCACCATTCCATTACCAACAACAATAACTGTTCTCATAATTACGTATTTTAATACAAAACTAAGTATTTATACGTATTTTATTGTGTTTTAAATTAAATAATTTAAGTATTTCTTTAATTATTATCAATTTAAAAAAATGAATACTTAAAATTTTGAGATTATATAAAATATGGTAAAGAGAATTGATGATTATGCTATTTTATAATAAAATAAAGTAAAAAAACCTTTCAAAGAATCATCTTTGAAAGGTTTTGTACAGGCGGAGAGACTCGAACTCTCACACCTCGCGGCACTAGATCCTAAGTCTAGCGTGTCTACCAATTCCACCACGCCTGCATTTTCCAATTAAATTGGGATGCAAATATAAACAATACTTACAAACTGCAAAGTAGTTCATTATTATTTTTCTACTTTTGAGATAGAAAAATAAATCTTAAATGAACAACATACAATCTTATATAAAAAACAATAAGCAAAGATTTTTAAATGAATTAATTGATTTATTAAAAATTCCATCAATTAGCGCTGATTCCTCTTACAAAAATGATGTTTTGTTAACTGCAGATTTTATTTTAAAAAGTTTAAAAAAAGCTGGATGTGATAAAGTTGAATTATGTAAAACACCAGGTTACCCTATTGTTTATGGAGAAAAAATAATTGACAAAAACCTACCTACAGTTTTGGTTTACGGTCATTATGATGTTCAACCTGCAGATCCAATAGAATTATGGACATCTCCTCCTTTTGAGCCTGTTATTAAAAAAACTGACATACATCCTGAAGGAGCAATTTTCGCTAGAGGTGCTTGCGATGACAAAGGGCAAATGTATATGCATGTTAAAGCTTTGGAATATATGGTATCAACTGGAAATTTACCTTGTAATGTTAAATTTATGATTGAAGGCGAAGAAGAAATAGGCTCTGAAAGTTTGGCTTGGTTTGTACCAAGAAACAAAGAAAAATTAGCTAACGATGTTATATTAATATCTGATACTGGAATGATTTCTAATGACATTCCTTCCATAACTACTGGTTTACGTGGGTTAAGTTATGTTGAAGTTGAAGTTACAGGGCCAAATAGAGATTTACATTCTGGCTTATATGGTGGAGCAGTTGCAAACCCAATTAACGTTTTAACTAAAATGATTGCTTCTTTACACGACGAGAATAATAAAATTAACGTTTCTGGATTTTACGATAATGTTCAAAATTTATCTAAAGAAGAAAGAGCAGAAATGGCAAAAGCACCTTTTTCTTTAGAAGATTATAAATCTGCTTTAAATATTGATGAAGTTTATGGTGAAAAAGGGTACTCTACCAATGAACGCAATTCAATTAGACCTACATTAGACGTTAATGGAATTTGGGGAGGTTATACAGGTGAAGGTGCAAAAACAGTAATTGCAAGTAAGGCTTATGCTAAGATTTCTATGCGTTTAGTTCCAAATCAAGATTGGAAAGAAATTACTCAATTATTTAAAGCCCATTTTGAGAAGATTGCTCCAAAATCTGTAAAAGTTAAAGTTACACCTCATCATGGAGGTCAAGGTTATGTTACCCCTATAGATAATATAGCATATAAAGCAGCAAGCAAAGCTTACGAAACTACTTTTGGGAAAATTCCAATTCCTCAAAGAAGTGGTGGAAGTATTCCAATAGTTGCATTGTTTGAAAAAGAATTAAACAGTAAAACGATTTTAATGGGGTTTGGATTAAATTCAGATGCAATTCACTCACCTAACGAACATTTTGGAGTTTGGAATTTTTTAAAAGGTATTGAAACTATTCCGTATTTTTATGTTAATTTAGCAAAACAGACAATGTAATTGTTAATTTAATTGACCAGTCAACTTCTTTTTTCTCCACATTAACGAAGTTTCTAAACCATTTATAAAAAAAAACTCCTCCAAAACAAATAATAATAATAATAAATTTGTACGATTACATCAAACAAATAATATTTAAAATAAAATTAAAATGAAGAAAATATACTTTGGAGCTTTATTTACATTAATGTCTTTTCTAGTAAATGCACAAGATTATGACCATTGGTCTATTGATTTAGGTGCTGGTATTCATCAAGTTGGGGCAACACAAAGTCCTAGTTATAGTTCAACTGCTTTAGGACAAGGTAGCTTAGGTTTTAGATATATGTTTAATGAGCGTTTTGGTATGCGTTTAGATTTAGGCTATAATAGTTTTAGTGACGCTGATGGAAGTCAACCTTTTAAATCTAACTATTATAGAGCAAGTATAGAAGGAGTTGTGAATTTAGGAAATCTTTTAAAATTTAATTCTTTTACAAATCGTTTTAATCTTCTTGGTCACGTTGGTGCAGGAGCTGCATCGTTAAACGTTACTGAACCTACAGATAATGGAGGAGATGTTATGTACGTTATGAATATTGGATTAACACCTCAATTTAAACTAAACGATAGATTATCAATTTTCTTAGATGTTAATTCTTTAATCCATTTTCATCAAGATGATAATTTTGATGGAGGTGTAAACCTTTCTCCTAGAGAATCTAACATCAGCCTTATGAATACTTCTATAGGTCTTAACATTGCTTTAGGAAAAAACAAACAATCTGCAGATTTTTGGACAGAAGAATTAGAAGAAGCTGTAATTGATAGTGAATTAGAAACTCTTAAAACTCGCTTGAATAGTGCTGAAAAAGAAATTGCTATTTTAAAGACTCAAGGATCAGGGCCTAATAAAGAACTTATTATGACTGAGCTTGATAACAGATATGTTAAAAAAGACGAAATCAACAAATATGCAAATGTTGTTACTGGTGGAAATGTAGATTTTATCAAAAATCTATTGAATAGTGGTTATATCAATGTTTATTTTGACACAAATAAAACTAAAATCCAAGAAGGTTCATTAAATTCAGTGAACTATCTAAAACAATTTATGATGGACAACCCATATGTTACAGCAGATTTAATTGGATATGCAGATGATACAGGAAAAGTAGAAAATAACAAGACACTTTCTCAAAATAGAGCTAAAAAAGTATATGATGTTTTAGTAGCTGCTGGAATAAAAGCTTCTAGATTATCATATTTTGGTGGTGGAGAAGATGTAACAGTTTCAAAAGGAGCAAGACAATTAGCAAGAAAAGTTACCTTTAAAATAAGATAATTACTTTTACCAAATAATATCAAAAAAAAAGGCTATCTAAACTGAAGTTTAGATAGCCTTTTTTTTTGATATTATATTTAAAAACACAAAATTCTTCTACTTTTGTTTGTTTTCAAGTATAATTAGTGAATTTTACCTAATTATGCACTTTTTCTTCTTAAACTAACATGATTATTACTGTTCTTGAAGATCATTAAATTTAATCTTCATATTATTGTACTTGAAAACCTAATGTTAATTAAAACCAAATTATTATGAAAAAAAAAATTAAGCTATGCTTAACATTATTTATTGTTGGGCTAGTTATTTCTTGCGATGTATCCTATTTGGATAAAGAAATTGATGACATTACTTGGAGTGGTAATGTAAAAATACCTGCAGGGTATATAAACTACAACTTATCTGAAATATTTAACGACTTAGGTAGTAGTGATCTTACACCAACTTCTACAGAAGAATTTAGTTTTAATTACACAGAAACTTTTTCGGGTGAAAACAATAGTGCCTTTAATGTAGATATTGATGACACTTCTATTAAAAGTTCTATTGAAAGTCCAATAACTGCAAACGATTTAGCTGCAATTGGAGAAAATTTCCCATATACAATAACTCCAGAAATATCACCTGGTGTTGTAAACCCACTTATTGGAACCTATAGCAAAAACAATCAAAAAATACACGATTTAGATTTAACTCAAGAACTTACTGGTGTTGAATTTAATAGTGGTACAATGAGTTTCACTTTAAAATCTACAGTCGATGCTTCTATAAGTGTAACTATTACAGTACCTTCTTTTACAAAAAAGAGCGATCAAAGCATTTATACAGAAACCATAACTATATCTGGTAGAACTGATGAAACTATTTCTATAGATTTAAGTAATTATAATGCTGACCTTACCAATGACGGAACTGGAACTGGTAAAACTAACAATAAAATTGTATTAAATGTAGATGCAACTTTTACTTTTGCTGCTGGTAATAATCTAGATGCAAACGAAGTAATTTCTTATGAAGCTCTAATTAGCAATGTAAAATATGATGCTATTTATGGAGATTTTAAACAAGAATCATTTAATATTTCTTCTAACACCATAGATCTTGGAGATTTTTTTGACAACTTTAGTGAAGGAGATGTAACTTTTGATAATGTAGAAATGTCTATTAATGTTACCAATGACTATGGTTTTCCTATTAGTATGGATTTATCATCAGTAAAGGCTGTAAACGCAACTTCTTCTTTAAACCTTGATTACACAAGCACTTCAACAATACCTAATACTATTATTATTGATGGAGTTGAAAACTTTGGAGATGCTGAAAAAGTGACCAATAAAGTGTTAAATAATACTAACTCTAATATTAATGCTTTACTAGAATCTAAACCTACATCTTTAGAATTTGATATTTCAGGAAAAGCAAACCCAATTGATGATGGCAATCCAAATGAAAATTTTTACGCTGCTATAAATAATGGTTTTACAGCAGAGGTTTCTATAGATTTTGATAAAGTTAGTTTAGATAAAGAAATTGATTTTAGTGGTGGAGAAGACTTAGATGACTTTGAATCCATAAAATTATTAGTGAATGTAGAAAACAAAACACCTTTAACAGGAAATTTAGTTCTAGAATTTAAAAACAGTAATAATCAAGTAGTACATTCAGAAACTATAAATGCTTTTGAAGCTGCAAATGTAAATGCTTCTGGAGAATCTGATGGAGTTGCTGTATTAACTGATTTTGACATTGAACTAAATAAAAATGAAATTAACAAAATAGTTGATGCCAAAAAAATAAATGTTAGAGTAAGTTTACAACTACCTACTGGACGCAATTCAATAATGATAAAAGGTAGTGATGAATTAAATGTTGCTGTTGCCATTGAAGCTAATGCAAATATAACCTCTCAAAATTAATTAGCTATGAAAAGATATATATACTCAACTACCCTATTATTTTTTGTTTTAATAAATAGTGCCAAAGCACAAGATTATTTATCATTTTACAACTTAGGAGACTATGTTATTCAAACTCAAAATGTCTCACCAATATATTTACCAAAATACAAAGTAAATTTTGGTACACCTTTAAATTTAGGATTTAACCTTAACTCTGAAATTAAACTAAATGATTTTTTAGTAGAAAATGGAAATAATCTAAAAATAGACCTGGACAATCTAAATGCAGCAGCTGCAGACGCAAATGCTATAGCTACAGATGTAGCAGCTAATATTTTTATGTTAGGTTTTAAAACTAAAAAAGGGTCAATCACATTTTTTGCTAATGCGAAAAGTAATTTTGCATGGGAATTCACAAAAGACTTTACTAATATTGCTGCTAATGGCTTTGGAGAGAGCTTCTCTTTAAGTGCAGAAAAAATTGGTTTTACATCTTATAGCGAAATTGGAATTGGAATAACAAGAACATTTTTAAAGGATAAACTTTCTGTAGGATTACGATTAAAATCTTTAAATGGAATAGCACATGCCTCATTAGAAGATGATGCTCAATTTTCTTTAGACATTAACCCTAATAACTTTATATGGACAGTAAACACAGCTAATGCTACCATAAATACAGCTGGTGTTTCTGACACAGAAAACATTGCTTTCTTTGGAAAAAATAGTGGTTTTGGTATGGATTTAGGATTAGGTTACGAAGTAAATGATAAACTTTCTTTTGAATTGTCTATAAATGATTTAGGCTCTATTAACTGGAAAGACAATGTAACCAATTACAATTTAAATGATGTAGCTAATGGTGTTTACAATGGTTTTGACTTTCAAAACTCTAATAATGTACAAGATGAAATTGAAAACGCTTTAAATGATATTTTAGGAGCCACAGAAACTCAAGAAAGTTTTAAATCTAAAATTGGGTCAAGAACTTTCTTAGCTGCAAAATACAAAGTGTCTGAAAAAAATGTGTTTAGAGCTACTTATTTTAGTAACAACAATCCTTATATAGATATTAAACCTAGTTATGGTTTAGGTTATAACAGAGAATTAAACAAAGCTACTTATGGTCTTGTTGCAAGTACAGGTGGAAATGTAGGGGGGTTAAGATTTGGTGCAAACTTTGCTGTTCAGTTAGGTTTTTTACAACTTTATAGTGCCATAAATGATTTTTCTAGCATTGGTGGTAAAATTCAAGAATCTAATTCAGCTAATTTTAGATTTGGTGTAAACTTTCTTTTTGGACATAAAAATAAATCCAAAAAAACTATTGATGATAAAAATGATGGCTTAGAGGACAAGTAATATTATCAAAAAAACAAACTAATTATTAGCTATATAAATATCATTATATAAAAAGAGACTGGATAATTCAGTCTCATTTTTCTTTTAATTAAAAGTTCTAAATTTGAATTTTAGTATGTAACAAATTCACTTTAAAATCGTTGTATTTATAGATTTAAATACAAAAAGCGTGCTTAAAAATTTCTTTCTTATCTGCTCTGGAGTTGATAAAAACCTAATTAACGAATGTTCTAATGGCGAACAAAATAAATATGTAGGTATAGGAGCTACAGTTTTTTTCACAGCAGTTATGGCAACCATTGCTGGTTCATATGCTTTATTTACTGTTTTCGATAATCTATATACAGTTATTTTCTTTGGAATTATTTGGGGATTACTGATTTTCAATTTAGATCGTTTTATTGTTTCTACAATTAAAAAATCAGAATCTAAATGGAAAGAACTTGCACAAGCAGCACCAAGGATTATTTTAGCCATTATTATTGCTACTGTCATTTCCAAACCTTTAGAGTTAAAACTATTTGAAAAAGAAATTAATCAAGTTTTATTGGCTGAAAAAAACCAAATGACTTTGGATAATAAAACACAGATTGCGCAACAATTTACGCCAGAAATTTCAAAACTTAATTCAGAAATAGACATTTTAAAGCAAGAAATTGTTACCAAAGAAAAAGAAACTAATACTTTATATGACACCTATATTTCTGAAGCTGAAGGTACTTCTGGAACCAAAAAACTAGGAAAAGGACCCGTTTATGAAGAAAAAAGAGCAAAACATGATGCTTCTTTACTGGCTTTAAATCAACTTAAGAAAGAGAACCAAGATAAAATTAGTCAAAAAGAAACTTCGATTACAACTTTACTAGAAAATCAAAAATTGGCTGAAACAAAATCGCAACCTATTATTTCTAATTTTGACGGATTAATGGCAAGAATAAATGCACTTGGACAATTGCCTTTTTTTACATCGTTCTTTATTTTCTTGTTGTTTTTAGCTATAGAAACCTCTCCTATTATTGCAAAATTATTAGCGCCAAAAGGTGAGTATGATTTTAAATTAGAAGAAAAATTATCAGGGATAAAAACTTGGGCAACTCAACAAATGCAACAAAGAGAACAAATGTTGCAAGCAGATATTTCTATTGACAATAAAGTATATAAAGACATTACAGCTGATGATGATTTGTATAATTATAAGCAAAAAATGGCTAGAGAATTAATGAAATTACAAGCAGATTCTTTTTACAAAAAGCAACAAAAAATGCTATAATATACTGTTTTCCATTACTTTGAAAAAAAAAAAATCTATTTTATTACAAAGCTATAATTAATAGATTATCAATTAAGTTGGAGATGACAGTGGTTAGCAAACAAGTTTAGCCCAGATTGAACGATATGTTTAAGCTCTTTTTGAGGTACGAAAAAAAGCGAGTAGTGAAAGCTGGAAATGGCTCCAAAAAATATTATAATTCTCTAAAAAACACTGAATCAAAGTCAAATAAAAACAAAAAAAGCGTCCCAAAATAGGGAAGCTTTCCATTGGTTAACAAAACCACAACACTTTTACGAAAGTGCCAAAACAACACAACTAATATCACTCTAACAAAAAGTGATGTGCAAAGATACATTGTTTTTAACTATTCGCAAATAAATATATTTCTTTTTACAATTATCCCAATTGCTTATTCTTTTAAAGCATTGTATCTTTGCAAACTTTAATAAACATCAGAAATTTAGAACAAATGCAATTATCAGAACAAGAAGTTGTACGTAGAGAAAAGCTCGCCAAATTAAGAGATTTAGGAATCAATCCTTATCCAGCAGATTTATTTCCAATCAATTCAAATTCGAAGGAAATAAAACAGGACTTTTCTGAAGGCAAACAGGTGATTATTGCAGGTAGATTAATGTCTCGTAGAATTCAAGGAAAAGCTTCTTTTGCTGAGTTACAAGATGGAGAAGGAAGAATTCAAGTGTATTTTAATCGTGATGAAATTTGTACAGGAGAAGACAAATCTTTGTACAATGATGTTTATAAAAAATTACTAGATATTGGTGATTTTATAGGTATTGAAGGTGAATTATTCACCACAAAAGTAGGCGAAAAAACTGTAAAAGTTACCGATTTCAAACTACTTTCTAAAGCTTTAAAACCTTTACCACTACCAAAAACAGATGCAGAAGGAAATACTTTTGATGAATTTAACGATCCAGAAATGCGTTACAGACAACGTTATGCAGATTTAGTAGTTAATCCACACGTAAAAGAAGTGTTTGTAAAAAGAACAAAACTGTTTAATGCAATGCGTTCTTTCTTTAATGACGCTGGTTATTTTGAAGTTGAAACTCCTGTTTTACAACCAATTCCTGGAGGTGCAGCAGCAAGACCTTTTATTACACATCACAATTCTCTAGACATTCCTTTGTATATGAGAATTGCTAATGAATTGTATTTAAAAAGATTGATTGTTGGTGGTTTTGATGGCGTGTATGAATTCTCTAAAAACTTCAGAAATGAAGGAATGGATAGAACGCATAATCCTGAATTTACAGCAATGGAAATCTATGTTTCTTACAAAGATTACAACTGGATGATGGATTTCTGTGAGCAATTATTAGAACATTGTGCAATTG
>CBFHKA010000043.1:0-7965 GCA_965656305.1 Polaribacter sp.
TTTTTCTTCTATTTCTTGAGGCTACTGAATTTACTGATCTTGGCATAATTTCAATGTTTTTTGTAGTAGGCGATTCATTTAAGAATACTTTTTATGTTTTGCCTAACTCCATGGTTAATAATTAAATTCCCTTGTTAAACTTATTTTAAGTTTAATTGTTGCTTGATGTTCCCTTCATCAGACTTGTGTACTAATGTAGAGTGAGTCAAAGCTAGCTTACGTTTTTTAGATTTCTTTGTTAAAATGTGACTTTTAAACGCGTGCTTTCTTTTTAATTTTCCAGTACCAGTAACTTTAAATCGTTTTTTGGCGCTAGATTTGGTTTTCATTTTAGGCATCTCTCCTTCGTTTTAACTTGCTTAATTTGTCCTTCCTCAATCTCTCCAAAGGAGAGAAGTAAGAAAATGTTTTTTAATATCTTTATTATTCCGTTCTTATTCCTTCCCTTTGGGAAGGTTAGGATGGGATTTTATTTTACTTTTTTTGGAGCAATAAACATAATCATACGTTTACCTTCTAATTTTGGTAATTGCTCAACTTTACCATATTCTTCTAATTCTTGAGCCAATTTTAATAATAAAATTTGACCTTGTTCTTTAAATATAATCGAACGTCCTTTAAAGAATACAAAAGCTTTTAATTTAGCTCCATCTTGTAAGAACTTAATAGCATGCTTCTTTTTAAACTCGTAATCATGCTCATCAGTTTGAGGACCAAAACGAATTTCTTTAATAGTCACTTTTGTTGCTTTTGACTTTAAAGCTTTTTCACGTTTCTTTTGCTCATACAAGAATTTCTTGTAATCAATAATTTTACAAACAGGTGGTTTGGCTTTTGGTGAAATTTCTACCAAATCCAATTCCTGTTCTCTGGCTAATGCTTTAGCTTTATCTAAAGGATATACACCAATTTCTACATTTTCGCCCACAAGACGAACTTCGTCAACATATTTTATTTTCTCATTAATCCTATGTTGATCTTCTTTGATTACTCTTAATGGTCTTCTGGACCTACTTCTACGTATTGCTATGACTTATAATTTTTAAATTTAACTTATGGCTGTTTTATCAACCTTTATATTTTTTTTAAAATTCAAATTTACTTAAATTTCTTCAATGTTTTGTTTTCTTCTGCTTTTATTAATGCTACAAATTCTTCAATAGTAAATGTACCAATATCACCTTCACCATGTTTTCTTACAGAAACTGTACCACTTTCTTCTTCTTTCTCACCAACAATAACCATAAATGGTATTTTGCTAACTTCTGCATCTCGTATTTTACGTCCAGTTTTCTCACTTCTGTTGTCTACGAGGGCGCGAATTTCGGAATTTTCTAACGATTCTAAAACTTTTTCTGAATATTTTTGATATTTATCACTGATTGGCAGTAAGATAACTTGATCTGGGGTTAACCAAAGAGGGAAATTTCCACCTGTATGTTCTAGTAAAACTGCTATAAAACGCTCCATAGAACCAAATGGTGCTCTATGAATCATAACTGGTCTATGAGACTGATTATCAGACCCTGTGTAGCTTAAATCAAAACGTTTTGGTAAGTTGTAATCTACTTGAATAGTTCCTAATTGCCAACTTCTACCTAAAGCATCTTTTACCATAAAGTCTAACTTAGGTCCATAAAAAGCTGCTTCACCTTCTTCAATCACAAAATCTAAGCCTTTATCTTTTGCAGCATTTATGATTGCTTGTTCAGCAATTTCCCAGGTATCAACATCACCTATATACTTATCCAAGTTTTCCATATCACGAATAGAAACTTGCGCTGTAAAATCTTCAAATCCTAAAGAACCAAATACATATAGTACTAAATCTATAACTTCTTTAAATTCTTGATCTAATTGCTCTGGGGTACAGAAAATATGCGCATCATCTTGTGTAAAACCTCTTACACGTGTTAAACCATGTAATTCCCCACTTTGTTCATATCTGTATACAGTACCAAATTCTGCAAATCGTTTTGGTAAATCTTTATAAGAATAAGGTTTAAAGTTGTAAACCTCACAATGATGAGGACAATTCATTGGTTTTAGTAAAAACTCTTCATCCATTTTCGGAGTTTTTATCGCTTGGAAACTGTCTTCTCCATATTTTTCATAATGACCAGAAGTAACGTATAATTCTTTCTGTCCAATATGAGGAGTCATTACCATTTCATAACCTGCTTTTTTCTGAGCAGCTTTTAAGAAATCTTCTAAACGTGAACGTAAAGCAGCTCCTTTAGGTAACCATAAAGGTAAACCTTGCCCTACTTTTTGAGAAAAAGTAAATAATTCTAATTCTTTTCCTAATTTTCTATGGTCACGTTTTTTAGCCTCTTCTAATAATGCTAGATATTCAGTTAACATTTTTTGTTTAGGGAAAGTAATTCCGTAAACACGAGTTAATTGATTGTTCTTTTCATCACCTCTCCAATACGCACCAGCAACACTCATTACTTTGATTGCTTTTATAATTCCTGTGTTTGGAATGTGCCCTCCTCTACATAAATCTGTGAAATTACTATGGTCGCAAAAAGTAATATCTCCGTCAGTTAAGTTTTCTATCAACTCAACTTTATATTCATTATTTTCTTCTTTATATAATGATAAAGCATCTGCTTTAGAAACAGAGCGAAGAGAAAATTCGTGTTTTCCTCTAGCTATTTCTAAAAACTTTTTTTCAATTGCAGGGAAATCTTTATCAGAAATAGTTTTATCACCTAAATCAATATCATAATAAAAACCATTTTCAATAGCTGGACCAATAGTTAACTTTGCATTTGGATGAAAACTTAAAATAGCTTCAGCTAAAACGTGTGCAGAAGAATGCCAAAATGCTTTTTTTCCTCCATCATCATTAAATGTGTATAATATTAAAGCACCATCTGTGGTTAATGGAGTAGTGGTTTCAACAGTTGTTCCGTTAAAGTTTGCGGAAATTACGTTTCTAGCAAATCCTTCACTTATGTTTTTAGCAACATCCATTGGAGTGCTATTTGCAGCAAACTCCTTAATTGTACCATCAGGTAATGTAATTTTAATCATTTATTGAATAATAATTTTAATGCGCAAAGATATTGGAAACAAATTTTTCTTACAAAATATTAATGAGTTATTAATAAGGTATATTTAAAATAGATTTTGTTGTTTTTATTAATTATGATTCTTTTGGATTAATTAATGGTTTTACCAATCAAATGATATCAAATTTTTATAAAAATTTAAATTTTATTAAACTATCTGCAAAAAAAGAGGTCTAAAGATTTCAAAGTAGTATTCTTTGATGTTTATTACTTTTAAGTGTTTTCTTAATAAAATTTTCAAATAGCCAAATATGAAATTATTAAAAATCAGTTTAATATTTTTTTTCTTTACATCAATATTTTATAGTCAACAACAATCACCTAACATTTTACTAATTATTGCAGACGATTTAGGTGTTGATGCCATTGCTGGTTTTGGAGTAGATGCAGATTTACCCAATACACCAACTTTAGATTCTTTTCGCGAAAACGGATTGTCGTTTACAAATTGTTGGGCAGCACCTCAATGTACACCTACAAGAGCTTCTATTATGAGTGGAAAATATGGTGTTAAAACAGGTGTGTTGAGACCTCCAACTGTATTAGAAACTAGTCACACTTCCTTATTTTCAAAAATAAAAGAGGAAAGTTCTACGGATTACAGTATGGCAGTTATTGGAAAATGGCATCTTGGAGGAAGCAGCAGCAGTAATTCTAGCCATCCAACAGATTCAGGTGTTCCTTTTTATGAAGGTGTATTTACTTCTGGAGTTGATGATTATTATAATTGGACTAAAACAAACTCATCAGGAAATGATGAGCAAATTACAGAATATGCAACTACTCATTTTACAAATAGCGCGATTTCTTGGGTAGAAAATCAAACAAAACCTTGGTTTTTATGGTTAGCACATGTTGCACCTCATGCGCCTTTTCAAATTCCACCTGAAGGTACTTATTCATCAAACCCTGTTGATAATAAAAGCATTTACAATGCTATGGTAGAAAATATGGATTATGAAATAAACCGCTTGCTAGAGAGTATGGATGAGGAAACAAGAGCAAATACAGTAATTATTTTTATTGGAGATAATGGTACACCAGCTAGAGCAAATACTTATTTTCCAAATGGACGCGTAAAATCTTCTTTGTATAGTGGTGGAATTAGTGTTCCTCTGATGATTACAGGGAAATCTGTTCAAAGAGTAAATAAAGTTGAAGAGGGGTTAGTGCATGCAGCCGATTTACATGCTACAATTTTAGAATTAGCAGGAGTACAATTGTTAGGAGGAACAGAAAATAGTTTAAGTTTAAAACCAGCATTATCTTCTGAAAATAAAGTAAATAGAGAAATTAATTATGTAGATTATGAAAGTGATGGAGTTGAATCTTGGGCAACTAGAACAGTTAAGTATAAATTAATAGAAGACGAAAATGGAAGAGAAGAATTTTACGATCTAGAAATCGATTTTCTAGAGTCGAATAATTTAATAAACAACTTAACAAGTGAGCAGGAAACTATTAAAACAATGTTGCAACAAGAAGCGCAAACTTTAAGAACAAGTTGGTCTTGCAATGATGGAATTAAAAATGGAAACGAGACTACAATTGACGATTGTGATAATACTTGTGGAGTTACAGATGTATTGAGTTATGATAATATTGCTTGTTGCGATACAGCTACTAACCCTAGTATTTTTTACGAATTCACTGAAGATAATCAAAGGGTTATATATGCTAATAGTTATCCGAATCATGATTTTTGTGCTAGAGCAGACAGAGCACCTCAACCTATTTACAGGCTATATAAAATTGATTTAAAACCAGAATTATCTGGAACAACTACTAGCGTAACTAGAGAAAATGGAAGACCAGCAAATAATTTTGGTATAGCTATGAATGGGGTTAATATGATGCCTGCACCTGCAACACCTTTTATTTTTGAAAATACGAGTACTGGACAGTACAACTGGGATTGGGTTTTTGAGCCAACTACAAATATTGGTAATGGTAGAGGATTTGTTGGTTTAGATTGTGCATCAGCACATGTTAATACAAATATTGGGTATCATTATCATGGTAATATGTACGAATATGTAGAAGAATTAAAACCCGGAATTTCTACAACCGAAGATGTTCCTTCAGAGGTTTTGCAAGTAGGTTGGGCTTCAGATGGTTTTCCTATACTGTATAAATTTGGGCCTGATAAAGATGGAAACCTAAAGCAATTGCAACCAAGTTTTCAGTTAAAAAGCGGTTTACGACCAGGAGATGGTATTAGTGAACCTTGTGGGCCATATTCTGGAAAATATACTAAGGATTTTGAATACGTAGAAGGAAAAGGAGATTTAGATGAATGTAATGGAATTAATGCTTCAGTAACATTAAATACAGCACAAGGTTCTGAAACTTTTGAGTATTACTATGTAGTAACTGCAAGTTTTCCTCAGATTCCTAGATGTATGAAAGGTAATTTTAGTGATGATTTTGCAAATAGTTCTCCTGCTTTATCAGATGTTGATAATGATGGAGATGGTTTTGTAAGTAGTTTTGATTGTGATGATAATAATAAAGACATCAATCCTCTTGCTACTGATAATCCTGCAACTACTGTAGATGAAAGTTGTGGTAATACACTAGGAACTTTAGAATTAAGTTTAGAACAATTAGGTTTTTATGTTGATAATAATCCCAATAATGGTGATTTTTCTGTGATTTCAAGTTATTCAGGAGAATATGAAGCTAAGTTATATGCTGCAAATGGTAAATTAGTAAGTAAAAAAATCGGAAAAGGAATTTTAGAATTTAATGGAATTCATAGTTCAGGAATGTATTTATTGAGTATTATTAGAAATCATAAAAAATTAGGAACCAAAAAAATTATTGTAAAATGATGAGGTTTTTAATAATCACCCTTTTTACGTTATTAAGTTTTAGTAATACAGATGATTTTCATGATGCTGTAATTGCAAAATTCCATATAGTTGAAAGAGGTGAAGTACTCTTTTTAGAAGTTGAATTTGATTCAGAAAACTTGGTGAAATTAAATAAAACAAATTCTTTAAGAGTAACTAAAGAAGAATTTACAAAATACCTGAACGAAACAACGAGTTGGGTTTTTGATGGTCAAAAAATCACTCCAAAAACATTAAGTATTCAGACTTCTGGAGATCATAACAAAGCAATTTGTTTTTTATCAAAATCTTTAAAAGAGGTAAAATCAGTACAAGTTAAAAATGAATTTTTACTTGATATTGATGAGCAAATTAATGTGGTAATGCTCGATTTGAATAAAACTTATAAAGATTATAAGTTAGATAAAAAAAGAAAAGAAATAAGTGTATTTTATTAATAATCTTAAAACTTTAAATTTCAACTTTACCAGTAAAAACGAATTGAGCGGGACCAGTTAAAAATACATTTGTATAATTTCCATTTTTTTCAGTAAAAGAAACTTGCAAATTACCTCCTTCTACTGGCAGATTTATCGTATTTTCTTGAGTTTTCTTGGTTTTATGCATAGCTATAGCAACTGCTGTAACTCCAGTTCCACAAGCTAAAGTTTCATCTTCAACACCTTTTTCGTATGTTCTAACTCTAAAAGTTGAATTGTCGATTTGTTCAACAAAATTTACATTACTACCAGGATTAGCATAACTGTAACGAATTTCTTTCCCTTTTTCAAAAACAGGAAAACTATTTAAATCATTTACTAATTCTACATGATGTTGGGTTCCTGTATAAGCAAAAACAGAGTTTTCTTGAATTTTAATTTCATTAACATCAATCATTTTAAGAGAAATAATTTTATTATTTATTTCAGCATAATGAGGTCCATCAACAGCAATAAAATTAGTTTTAGAATTTATTATTCCTAGTTGTTTAGCAAAAGCAACAGCACATCTACCTCCATTTCCACAGAAAGTTTGACTACCATCAGCGTTAAAATAAATCATCCTAAAGTCATATTCATTCTCATTTTCAATTAAAATAACTCCGTCAGCACCAATACCAAAATGTCTGTCACAAATTCTAGAAATCAAATTTGTATCCTCTTTTTTGAAGATCGAAGATCGATTATCAATCATAACAAAATCATTTCCTGTTCCTTGGTATTTATAAAAGGTTAAATCCATAGCACAAAGGTAATGATTTCAGTAACAAAAAAAGTCTGTTAAAAGGGGGTTAAAAATCGTTAAAACCAAGTTAAACAGATTTTTTGAAAATGTTAAAATTGTATATTTGATTTTTAAAAATTTAGAATTATGAAGAAATTTTTTGGTTTTTTAGGAATGGCAATTTTAGGAGGTGCACTTACTTTAAGTGGCTACAAATTGCTCTTTAATGATACTGTGGTTGTAGAAAGAACAATACCAACTGCAGTAGAAACTGTTCAAACAAATTTTACTAATGCTACAGATACAAAATCTACAGCTTTGAGTGCTGCTTCAATAGATTTTACAAATGCTGCAGAAAAAACAGTAAACTCTGTTGTACACGTAAAAAACACAACGATTAGAACGCAAACTAATCCTCTAGATATTTTCTTTGGAAATGGAAGTGGAAAAAGGCAGTTTGAACAAGTAGGTACAGGAAGTGGAGTTATTATTTCTTCTGATGGCTATATTGTAACTAACAACCATGTAATTGATAAGGCTAATGAAATTCAAATTACATTAAACAATCAAAAAAAATATAAAGCTGAATTAATTGGAGCAGATGCAAATAATGATATTGCTTTATTAAAAATTGACGCTGATATAGAGTTGCCATACACTCCTTTTGCAAATTCCGATAATATTAAAATAGGGGAATGGGTTTTAGCTGTAGGTAATCCTTATAATTTAACTTCAACTGTAACAGCAGGTATAGTTAGTGCTAAAGGAAGAGATTTAGAAGGGAATAGAAATATTGAATCTTTTATACAAACTGATGCAGCTGTGAA
>CBFHKA010000044.1:0-4230 GCA_965656305.1 Polaribacter sp.
TATCGAACTCTAAAAATACCGAAAACAAAATCTCAATGAACTAAACTAACTTACTTATATTTCCGTTAGCGGGTGCAAATATACAACTCATTTCTAATCCCACAACAATTTTTTCAAAAGATTTATTGAAAACTTTTTAACCCACTGTCAACAACCTTATAAATAACACTTTACAACTTTAAAAAAAATGAACTTTTTTTTTAAAACAATCATACCAAAAACTGAAAAACAACCACATCAATCTACACTGCACAAAAACAACCCTTAAATAAACTTTAATAACAATCAAATCATTAATAAAATATATCGAAAATACCCCTAATAATCATTCTTATAAAACTGAAATTGGTGTTTTACTTTTCTTTTAGTTGATAAAATAGCCTAAAGTGTTAGGGATTGAAGCATTTGTTTGAGCTCTTTTGTGAAGAATGAACAAAAAGCGAGTGCGTAAAGCCCGACCTTTTTTATCCAAAAGAAGTTAAATACAAACCTAGTTTAGGTATTTTAAGAAAAAATGGCAAACATAAATTAATAAAAAAGGTAACACCATAAATTAATTCTGGCACTTTGACGTTATTTACTTCAATTTAAACAATAACCTATCAAGTTAAAGTCTATAATAAAATCAACTTATATTTGAAGTATTAATTTATAAAGTAGAAATAAAACATAAACATCTTATGAAAACTCTTATTGGAAAGCATATTAAATTGCGTGCCTTAGAACCTGAAGATATAGATTTCATAAATCCTATAGAGAATAATGAAATATTTTGGGAAGTTAGCCATACACAAACTCCATTTTCTAGATACATATTAAAACAATATTTAGAAAATGCACATTTGGATATTTATGAAACTAAACAGTTGAGATTGATAATTGAAGAAATATCTGAGAGAAAACAAATAGGTATGATTGATTTATTTGATTTTAACCCACAACATAAAAGAGCAGGTATTGGAATTTTAATTCATCCTTATTATCAAAATAGAGGATTTGCATCTAAAGCTTTGTCTTTATTAATAAACTATTCTTTTACTTATTTAAACTTACATCAATTGTATGCAAACATCACTTCTGATAATGAGAAAAGTTTAGCTTTATTCAAAAAACATAATTTTTCTGAAGTGGGTCTAAAAAAAGATTGGATTTTATCTAAAGGAAAATATAAAGATGAAATTTTATTTCAACTTATAAAAGAGTAATTTTGCAAGAATAACTAAGAAATAAAAAATTGAGTAAAAAAATAATATACATATTAGGTTTCATTATATTGGTAGGAGGAATATTAGGATACAACTATTATCAAAAAATATTTGGAGCTGCAATTACTAAAGAGTACGTTCTTTTTGTAAATTCTGCTGACAGCTTAGTTGACATTAAAGAAAAAATTGAAGACTACTCTAAAAACCCAAACACCTTTCTTTGGGTGGCTGCTAAGAAAAACTTTTCTAAACTTAAAACTGGGCGCTATCTTTTAAAAGCTGGAATGTCTAATAATGATTTGGTAAACCTATTAAGAAGTGGTAATCAAACTCCTCTTAAAATATCATTTAACAATCAAGATACATTAGAAAAATTTGCAGGTAGAATTGCTGAACAATTAGAAATAGATTCTATATCTATTATCAAATCATTTACAGAAAAACAATTTTTAGACAAAAACAAACTCACTAAAAAGTCAGTTTTACAAATTTGTATCCCTAACACTTATGAATTTTATTGGACAATTTCTGCTGATAAATTTAGAGATAGATTACTAAAGGAATATAATCGTTTTTGGAACGCATCAAGATTAGCAAAAGCAAAAGCTCTAAAACTATCTAAAAAAAATGTAATTACATTAGCTTCTATTGTTCAAAAGGAAACTGCAAGAACAGTGGAACGTCCAATAGTTGCAGGTTTATATTTAAATCGACTTAAAAATGGTTGGCCATTACAAGCAGATCCAACAATCATATATTGTATTAAAGAAGTTAAAGGTGAAGATTATGTTGTAAAAAGAGTGCTAAATATTGATTTAAAAATTGACTCTCCTTATAATACATACAAAAATAGAGGCCTACCTCCTACTTTAATTGCAATGCCAGACATATCTTCTATAGATGGTGTTTTAAACGCTCAAAAACACAAATACTACTATATGTGTGCTGATATTGACAAGGTTGGTTATCATAAATTTGCTAAAACCCTGGCTCAACACAACAAAAATGCTGCTAAATACCAAAATTGGTTGAATAAAAAAGGAGTAAATAGATAATTGTCCTTTCTAGGTTTTGTTAAAAAAATATAAATAATTAATATTTTAACAATAAGAAACGTTGTAGTTATTCATTAATTCTAAAAAAACACCCACTTATCTATCGTATTTACAATTTCGACGAAATTAACTAATTGATTTTCAGTTATTTTAAAATATGTTATAGATTTGCCTCGTAAAACAAAACGATTTTTATGATCAGAAAGTTTTTATTTTTAGTGAGTGTAATAGTACTTTTTACAAACGCAACATTAATAAATAGAGTTACAAAAAACAAAGAAACAGTTACTTTACCTGTTTTTGCTGAATACAACATTCCATACCTACAAAGAAACTTTGTCGCTTTTAAAGAAGCTTTAGCCTTTAAAGAATCTCAAGGAAAATACACAGTAGTTAACACTTTAGGGTATTTAGGTAAGTATCAATTTGGAAAAAACACTTTACTGCGTTTTAAAATTTACGATACTAAAGCTTTTTTAAACAACCCTGAATTACAAGAAAAAGCTTTTACAGCTTTATGTAGTGTTAATAAATGGATTTTAAGAAGAGATATAAAAAATTCAGTTGGAAAAACTATTAATGGAATAAAAATTACAGAATCAGGAATTTTAGCTGCTGCACATTTAAGTGGTGCAGGAAACGTTAAGAAATTTCTAAGAAGTAATGGTTCTATTCGTTTTTCTGATGCTTATGGAGCAACAATACAATCTTATATGAAACGTTTTTCTGGTTATGATGTTTCTAATGTTATTGCTGATAGAAAAGCAAAAGTGTAGTTATTTTTGAATAATAAAAATAGCAGGTCTTTTATGTAAATTGGGTTGTTGATGTTTCCAATCTTTAATAGTCATCGTTTTTATATATTCTGATGATAAAGTAATATCTGCAGCAATACATAAGTTTGTTTGAGGAGATAATGTAGCTTTTAAATCAGCCAACATTTTTTCATTTCGATAAGGTGTTTCTATGAAAATTTGTGCTTGATTTTTATCCATTGAAATTCTCTCCAAATCTTTGATTGCTCTTTTTCTATCTCCTTTATCAATAGGAAGATATCCATTAAATGCAAAATTTTGCCCATTCATTCCAGAAGCCATCATTGCCATTAAAATAGAACTAGGACCAACTAAAGGAACTACCTGAATATTTTTTGAGTGCGCTAACTTTACAATACTTGCTCCAGGGTCTGCAATTGCTGGAACTCCAGCTTCAGAAAGCAACCCAACATTAAAGCCTTGTTCACAAACATCCAAATATTTTTGAGTTTCTTCTTCAACTGCATATTTATCCAACAACTTTATGGTTAAATTTGGTTGTTGTTTTTTAGGTGATATTTTTTTGATAAACCTTCTTGCAGATTTCTCATTCTCTACAATGTAATAATTTATTTCTTCAATTACTTTTTTTACAGATAAAGGCATCACCTCTAAAGGCTCAGTTTCTTCTCCTAAAGTTGTCGGAATTAAATAAAGTTTACCAATCATTTTATAGTTTTAAAATACTAATTTACATAAATAAGTTAAGACAATTTTTGCGCTATAATATCACAAGCTTCATTTAACATTATATATACATTTTCAAACCCTTTATTTCCTCCATAATAAGGATCAGGAACAGATAAATTTTGATGAGGCTCAACTTCATTCAAAATCATTTGCACTTTGCTTTCATCTTCATTATTTCTTGCTAAATCCAAAATATTCTGATAATTACTTTCATCCATCACATAGATAAAATCAAAATCATCAAAATCTTTAACAACAAATTTTCGTGCTCTTTGATTTGTAATATCAATACCATAATTCTGAGCAACTTCAATAGAACGTTTATCAGGAAGATTTCCTACATGATAAGCTCCTGTTCCAGCAGAATCTACAAAAATTTGATTTGTATTTATTTTAGATTGCAAAATACCTTCTGCTAATGGAGAACGACAAATATTCCCCAAACAAACCATTAGTACTTTTATC
>CBFHKA010000045.1:0-36057 GCA_965656305.1 Polaribacter sp.
TGGAGGAACAGCTTCTGCTAAAAATTATCAATGGTTTATAAATACAAATAACAATACAACAAGTGGAAATGCCATTTCTGGAGCAAATGCACCAACTTATTCGCCAGAAACTTCTACTATTGGTACCTTTTACTATTATGTGGTCGTTTCTCAACCTGAATCTGATTGTACTGTAATTAGTGATATTTCTGCTTTAATAATTAATGAAGCACCTATTTTTACCACGCAACCCACTTCTTCGGAAATTTGTTTAAATGGAACTGCTACTACATTGGAAGTAGCGTACACAAATGGAACTGGAACTCCTTCTTATCAATGGTTTTCTAATACTATTGACGATAAAACAACCGGAACTGCTATTGCAGGAGCAACCTCAGCTACTTATGATCCGCCTACGAATAGTGTGGGAACTACCTATTATTATGCAGAAATTTCATTCTCTTCTGGTGGGTGTAGTAAAATTACATCTGATACGGCTCGTGTAAAAATTAATGGAATACCTGTAATTAGTAATGCTTCCATTACTATCTATAGCGAAGCAACTTTTACTTTTGACCCTAGTGACATTACTACTAACACTGTTCCTACTGGCACACAGTACATTTGGTCTGCCCCTACTTTTAATCCTGCAGGGAGTATACTAGGAGCAACAGCAGAGATTAATCCACAAAACACAATTAGTCAGACCTTAGAAAACGTTGGTACTTCGCCTAAAGTAGTAAGCTATACCATTACACCTGCTACACCTACTTGTACAGGAACCCCTTTTACCTTAGAAGTTACTGTAAATCCAAATATTAGTTCTAATGCGATGGTTACCAACATTACCTGTTTTGAGGTAAATGATGGAGCAATCTCAACTACTATTGAAGGTGGTATCCCTTTTTCTTCAGGTAACCCTTATCTTATTTCTTGGACTGGACCCAATGGATTCTCATCAACTAATGCCATAATTACAAATTTAGCAGCAGGCACATACACCTTACGAATTGAAGATAGTACAGGCTTTTTTATTACTGAAGAATGGATTGTTACACAACCAGATTTATTAACAATCACAAAAGAGAAAGAACAAAATATATCTTGTTTTCAAGGAAATGATGGTGCTATTGAAGTTCGTATTTCTGGAGGCACAAATCCCTACACTTTTAACTGGACAACTACAAATGGCAGTGGAATTATTGCAGGAGTAAAAAATCAAAACACCTTGACCGCTGGAACCTATATTTTAGAAGTTATTGATCAAAATAATTGTGTTACTAGCACATCTTTTATTTTAACAGAACCAGAAGGTTTAGCAATAACGACTGTGGATAAACAAAATGTATTGTGTTTTGGTGATGCTTCAGGTTCTATTTCTCTTAATGTAACAGGAGGTACAAAATCTGAAGTCTCTCCAGGTGTTTTTGATTATATTTACAATTGGTCGGGTCCAAATGGGTTTACGAGTTCTTCTAAAAACATCAATAATTTAATAGCTGGAGTCTATACTGTTGCAGTTACAGATAATTTAGGGTGTACCACAAGTTCTGATATTACTATAAATGAATCACCTGAAATTATAATAAATTATACTAAAACAGATGTTAGCTGTTATGGAGCTACTGATGGTGTATTAGAAGTTACTGTTGAAGGAGGCGCTGCACCCTATCAAATTTCATGGAGTAATTTTGGTAATGGTCTTACACAATCTAATTTAGAAGCTGGTACTTATGTAGCCACTATAACTGACGCTAATAATTGTGTTGAACAAGTTTCTATAGAGATAAATCAACCTCTATTTTTTATTGATCCTGACCTTACACCGATTTCATGTAATGGTGCAAATGACGGTTCTATTCGTTTGAATTTAACAGGAGGCATAGCACCAATTCGTGTTACCTGGGATGATGACCCAAGTGCCGGAGTACAAAGGAATAATTTATCAGCTGGAATTTATAAAGTAACAATTATAGATAGTGACCCAAATCAATGTCCGATAGAAGAAACCTTTGTTTTTACTAATCCACCTGCTATTGCAGTATCTAGTACTGTTACTGACGCTATTGATTGTGATATAGAAAATAGTGGTAGTATCGATTTAACAATTTCTGGAGGAACTGCACCCTATTCTTTTAATTGGAGCAATGGAGCTACAACTGAAGATTTACAAAATATTTCTAAAGGAGACTATACTGTGACTATTTCAGATGCCAATGGATGTTCAGTTTCAAGACAGTTTTCTATCTTTAGGCACGACCCCATTAAAATTGATTTTATTGAGTCTTTTATAACTGACTGCAATACAAAAACTGTAAATAAAAAGATAGAAGCTGTAGTTTCTGGGGGCTTTTTACCCCATACATTAAGCTGGTCTTCAGGAAACGTCTCTGGAATAAATAATAATATAATGACTACAGCCCAAACAGGATCTTACATTTTAACAGTAACAGATAATAATGGCTGTACCTACAACAAATCTATTTTAATTAACAACATTCCTGTTATTGGAGACCAGGATTTTAGATATAATGCTTTTGCTTTAAGTAATTACGATTTATTATCAATAGAAGACCCTATAGAATTTACAAATCTTTCTTCAGGAAATTATAATGCTGTACAATGGGATTTTGGAGATGGAAGCCCAATTGTAAAAGAAAACAACCCAATTCACACTTATGATTCTGTTGGTAATTATACTGTAAAACTAACAATTGAATATGAAACAGGATGTATTTACACAATTGAAAGAGATATAAATATTACTATTGGGTATACACTCATAAACCCAAATGCTTTTACTCCAAATAATGATGGTTATAATGAAACTATTAGACCAAATTTTAAAGGTTTTACAGAAATTGAAATGAATATTTATGATAATTGGGGAACACTTGTTTATTTTGAAAAAGGTACGAGTTTAAAAGGTTGGGATGGTAACATAAAAAACACACTGGCTGAAAATGGAAACTATATTATGGTTGTTAAAGGAATTACTTTTTACAACAAAGTTATTACCACATCAACACCTATAACATTACTTAAATAATATGAGAATTTTTCTATTTTTTACTCTTTTAACTATATATGTAAACTCAGTAAGGGGCCAAGACGTGATTTTTTCTCAAAACTTTTTAGTTCCAGAGACTTTGAACACCTCATTTACTGGCGCACTAAGATCATTTAAAATGGGTACTGTTCATAGATCTCAATGGCGTAATTCAGCATTTAAAACAAACTCAAACTTTGTTTTTTTTGACACTTGGCTTGAGGGATATAAAACAGGTTTAGGTGTCTCATTTTTAAATCAAACTGAAAGCGCCTCAACCTATACTTTTAATCAAATTAATTTTAATTACTCTATGGCATTTCAAATTAGTGATTCTTGGTATTTTAGACCAAGTATTTCTGTAGGGTATGGAATGAAAAATTATGGTTTTCAAAATTTACTTTTAGAAGATCAAATAAATATAAACAGTGGTAACATAGATACCTCTACTATAGACCCTTTGTTATTAAGAACAAATAGAAATTTCTTTGATTTTAGTTCTTCTATATTATTTAACAATGAAGATTCCTGGATAGGTTTTACAATAAAACACTTAAACAAACCAAATATTTCTTTAACTGAAAATGGTAATGTCCCATTAGATATATTTATGTCTGTTCACTCTAATATGTTAATACCAGTATTTAATAATTATAGAAATGATTTTATAGGAATGAGTAAGCTTTTTTTGATTACTAATTTCATGCTACAAGGACAATTTAACCGATTAGATTTAGGTACTCAATACGTGATTGATGATCGTTTCTCAATTGGTATTTTAGCATCCACGAGTCCAATTAAAAACACTAATCAAAGTTCCTTTATTTCTTCTATAAATACATTTGCTGGTGTACGTTTAAACGGTTTTAGATTTGGATATTCCTACGATATCAATACTACAAAACTTTTAAATACTGGAGGTATACACGAATTTTCTATCTCTTATGATTTTAATGTTAATATTAGAAAATTAGAACGTTACAAATGCGTACCTTTCTTTTAACATTATAAAAAATGACGAAATTCCTTTTAAAATATTACAGTCTTTTTTTCTTTCTATTCTTCTTTCAAATCACCTTAGGATTTCAAAAAAAAGAACCATTAAACCCAAAGGGTATTAAAGTACTTACTTGGAATATCCAAGATTTAGGAGGCACAAAAAATGATGAAGAAATTCTTTTTATTGCAAAAATTTTGAAAGATTACGATTTGATTGCACTACAAGAAATTGTGGCCAAGGATCCTGCAGGTGCTAAAGCTGTAGCTCGAATTGCTGATGCACTAAATAGACTTGGAAGTAAATGGGACTACAGTATTAGTAATCCAACAAAAAGCTCTTCAAGTTATGCCAGTGAACGTTATGCTTTTTTATGGAAAACATCTAAAATGCGGCTTAATAAACAAGCTTTTTTAGATACTAAACTTCAACATAAAATAGAAAGAGAACCCTATATAGGCTTGTTTGAATACAAAAAAAACAAAACTTCTTTTTATGTAGTGAATATGCATGCTAGAACCTATAATAAACATCCTGAAATGGAGATTTCGAATTTTAAGTTTTATCCTAAGCGATTTGGAACTTATGCCTTTATTTTTTTGGGTGACTTTAACTTGAACGAAAAACATACTGTTTGGAATCCTTTGTATAAAAAAGGTTTTACTTCTGCCCTTAAAAACACCCCGACAACTCTAAAAAGAAAGTGTAAAAATGGTGTTTATATGAATTACCCAATTGATAATATTTACTTTAACACCAACTATTTTACTCAAATAAATTCTTTTGCAATAGACTTTGTCAAAGATTGTAAAAATCTATCAAATGCGCGAAAAATATCTGATCACCTCCCTGTTGTATCAGAATTATCATTTATTCATTAAAACAAATAAACATGGGAAACCTTATTAAAGCAACATGTACCCACTGTGATTTTGAAAAAGATTTTAATTTTGGTGGAAATATGATGGATTTTACTACTAATAATCCTGTGGCTGCAATTCATAAAATATCTGGCAAATTTAGAAATGTAAATTACTTTATAAGTAAGCTGAAAGATAACTATACCTATTATTTTGAAGATTCTTTGAAAGGAAATAACAAAAATGGGCCGATTTACGAAAATTTTGAATTAACTCTAAACGAACACAATAACTTTTGTCCCGAGTGTAAAAACACAAGTTTGGAATTTATTTTAAAAGCTTTTACAGATTAAACTGATAAAAAAAATAGTCATAACAATTACTTGAGTTATAAGAGCTACAATAACTACGAATTACTTTTCAGTAATTTTTACCACAACAAATATTTAATTAAATGTAATAATACAAAAATGATTTAAAAAAAATTACTCTTTAGTGGGTCTCACTATACATTGAATCATTTTGTACTAATGTTTCTTGTTCTCTCCATTCTCTTTGACCAGAAGTGATAATTTTTATACCTGATTGACCTATCGAGTTTCTTGCATCATCTTTTGGAAAGTTACTAATCAATAAACCATAATTGTATTGGTTTTTCTTAAAAAAAACACTTCCAAAATCTGATTCTAAGTTACTATGCCAATTTTTGTAAACACGGTTGCTTTTTTGATTGTAACCTGATGCAATACGGACTGTTACCCCTTTTTGGTTGAAACGTGTTCCTTTTGTTTGACCATTATAGAAAGTAGGATCAAAAAAACTTAATAAACGATAGTAGGCTTCGTCATCTATAAATTGTAATCTATTTCTCCCTACTTCAGTGAGTAATTCTTGGTAAGAAATAAATTCAATGTCTTCAATTGGTGTAAACACCCCTTGTGATTGGTTTTTCACAAACTTGGTATGCGTACTTAATCCTCTAACATTCGCATTGTATAAATTATTTCGCCATTCTGGATCTGCAAAAATTTCCCAATCTTGCTCGAACTGTGCATAGTGATTTAACAATTCTAAACTAGCCATTAATTTGATCTCTCTATTCTTATGATACCCACAAAAACGACCGGTAATTCCTTGTGCGCCATTGGCTAACTGCCTATCTCTTGGCTCGATACCAAAACGCACCTTTTCTTTTAGCATCCCTAAATCTTTACCTGCTGTTAAAGCTTGCACTATAATTAAAACAACTCTTTGACCACGTTTTAAAATTAAATCTGAAATTTCTTTGATTCCTTCATTAATACTAAAATCACAAACCGAGTTTGAGCCTATCAATATTATCTTACATTCTTGTTTGTATTCCTCTTTTAACAACCTTCTCAGTTCTGTTGCTCTGGTGGTATTCGACTCTCTTATTACCCCTAAACCATTTTCAAACGTATTTAAGAAGTTTACGTATTCCTGAACTTTGGGATGTACATTATAAATTGTTTCCCCTTCAATTCTTTGTGATTGCAATGGTTTAAAATCTTCTGGAATATCTTCAATCAATCCATCCCCCAACATTTCTGAAATACCATAGTATTCTGGAGGACGTACTCCAACAATTACATCTACATCTGCATCTCCATTATACTGCGCATCTAAAATGTCATAAGGTGTTGCACTTACTGCTAACAATTTAATATCTGCAATACGTCTTCTTAATTCGTTAAAAAAAGCAACTTGAAAACTAGATTCCTCGCCACAACCATACTGATCTTCATCTCTTACAATCAGTTGTACATCAAATTCATTGACTACTTTGTGTGGGTTTGGATGATTGAAAAAATCACTCATTTTCATCACCTTTAATTTTGAAGCTTTTATTTGATCTGTAGCTGCATCATAATACTCTCTTTGTAATACTCTACAGTTTTGGTCATACAAATCTGTATCACGCATACTTGTTACAAATAAAATAGATTCGTATTCACGAATTAACCCAATTGCTGGTAATACGTAATTGCATAGAAAATAAATTGTACCTGACTTACCACTTTGCATTGAAGCCACAAAAGCCATGTTTTGATGCCCTTCTTTAATTGATAAACCTAAGCGTAAAGCATTGATGATTTGATTCGGAAAAATACCGGTACGTTTTGCATTGTGCAAAGTATCAATGATATTTTCTTCTAATGCTTGAGGTGCATTTAACTCGTTTAATAAAGTTTCAATTTCAGCATTCCAGTGCTTTTGATAAGTAGTCATAATAATAGCTTTAAAATTATACTACAATATTACGACTGAACTGTGCGAAGTAATTGCACTAAATAAAATTACCCCACCTCAGCATTACTATTAATGGCATCTATAATTTTAACCACCTTGATTAAATCACTATCATTATCAAAAACTCCGCTTATTCCTTGATCATTTAAGTCTGTGAAAGGTGGCTCGTATAACATTGATTTATCAATTGTTCCATTTTTACTTAAATAAGATATAATGGTTTTCACAAAGGTCATCTGGTCTGCTCGTAAATTACCTGCTTGAAGAAATTCTGCAAATGCATTATTTAATGCGTTTTGATCGAGACCAGTAATGCGTCTAATAAAAGTACCTAAAGGTCTAGTACCGTACTCTTTTTGAAACTGTTCTTTTGTACCAGCAACTTCCTCTGTAAATAACATACTTTCTAATGTATCTAACTCTTTTTTAGTAATTGGAACGTTATTAGATAATTTATAAATTACAAGGTGATTTTTGTTATTTCTAATATAGGCTTCTACTCTATCTTTGTAAGACTGCAAACTTACATACGCTGTGTTTACGGGTTCTGTAACTTGTATGTTTTCTATATCTATTTGATCTTCAAAATGCGTGTAGATGGGTTCTTGTTTATTTACATCTAAATATTTGATAAGCTCTCTAAGTGCCACTCTTAATTGTTCTAATTTTTTGATATTAATCGTCTCCCAATAGTGATCTGTTTGTATTTTTTTAAGCAATGGTAGCTGAGCTGCAACCTGAGGAATATTGTCTTTTTTCTCTAAAGCTACTGCAGTTGTAAATATTTTTGTGGTGTATTTTGCAGTATTCCCAGAAGCTGTTAATAACACCATTTGATAGGTTAATACAAGCATATCAAATCTTCTTGCGAGCTCATCATCTCCTTTAATAGCAGGTTGTAAGTGGGACAGGTATGAATTGATTATCTGAAGGTCGCTTTTTGACAGATTACTCCATTTAGATTTGTTGCTATATTCTTTAACGTAACGTAATTGCTTTCTAACCTCAAAGCGATGCTCATCTAAATTTTGAACTATTTTATGTAATTCGGAAAGGTACGTATCTCTAATCTCTATATCTTCTTTCGATTTTTCAGGAAGATGATAAATGAGTTGGGCAACGTTTAATTTTGCTTCAAAAATTTGTTGTTGCAATGGTTTTGAATTACTAGCATTAAAACCATCTGGATGTTCGTCAAAAAATTCAAAATTTTGACAATAATCGAAAATTACAAATTCTTTTTTATCTTCATTAGGGCCAAATAAATCCGGACATAAGCGTGTACCTCTACCTATCATTTGCCAAAACTTTGAAGCACTTTTTACCATTTTAAAGAATACTAAATTGACAACTCTTGGGGCATCTACACCAGTATCCATCATATCTACAGAAACTGCAATTTGAGGATCTTGTTCTTCGAAAGGATCTGTGAACTTTTCTAGTAAACTTTGTGCTTTCGTTTCATAGTTATCAATGACACGTAAAAACTTACCTCCATATTCTGGATAGTTTTTATTGAAGCGTTCTTCGATAAATATAGCATGGTCATGGTTTTTAGCAAACACAATGGTTTTGCCCAATTTATCACCACCATTTACCTTGATACCATCTTTCATTAAATGCTCTAATACTTTATCAACGGTATCTGTATTGAACAACCACTTGTTGAGTGCTGCACTCCCAATAGTATCAGGAGCCTCCTCATTTGTAGGATCTCCAAATTTTTCTTCATATTCTAACTTTTCGGCTTCTGAAAGTTCGTTATACTTAATCCCTTCTCGTTGAAACTTTAACGGAACACTAATGGCTTTAGGTGGTACTAAATAGCCTTGTTCTACTGCCGTATTAAGCTCATAGGCAAACGTTGGATTATCGTCTTCTATCTCAAACAAGCCATAGGTATTGTGATCAATATCTTTTTTTGGTGTTGCTGTTAAACCTATTAACAAGGCATCAAAATAGTCAAATATTGATTTGTATTTTTGGTACACAGAACGATGTGCTTCGTCAATAATAATCAAATCGAAATGGCCTACACCATAAAAACGTTCGTCATTGGTTTTTACCTTGTCAATTTTATTTATAATAGTTGGATAGGTAGAAAATACCAAACGTGTATTTATATCTTCTTTTTCTTTGGTTAAGTCTATAGAGGATAGGTTTTCTAGATGTTCTTTAAAAGCATTCTTTGCTTGAGTAACTAAGGCGTTTCTATCTGCTAAAAACAATACTCGTTTTGCCCAATTACATTTTGTTAACATCTCTACAATAGCGGCAGCCGTTCTTGTTTTACCTGAACCTGTTGCCATTACCAATAAACTTTTTCTTCTTGCTCCTCTAATTTGTCCTTTAGTATCAGTAACCACTAAATTTTCTGAAACTCGTTGAATGGCTTCTATTTGATAATCTCTACCTGCTATATTGGTATTGACTTTAAATTTTCTAAGATCTTTTCTGGTGCTTCTTCTATCAACTAAAATTTGTAATTCATCTTGTGTATAAAAACCAGCTACTTCTCTATCCGTATAAAACGTATCGTCCCAAATAAAAGTTTCAAAACCATTCGTATAAAAAATAATAGGTCTTTGTTGATACATTTGTTCTAAGCAATCTGCATATAGTTCTGCCTGATGTCTTCCTACACGTGCATCTGCCATGGTCTTTTTTGCTTCTACTACAGCCAACGGCTTGCCATCTTTACCCCACAAGACGTAATCTACATAGCCTATGCCTGAAGGATTGGTGCTTTTAGGCATTCCTTTAACCTCAAACTCAATTTCACGACCTTCTTGCAAATTGTCCCAACCTGCATCTTTTAATAGAATATCTATATAAAGTCTGCGTGTTTCTGATTCTGGTATGAGTATCGGAATTTCTTTTTCAACTTCTTTAACCTTTTCTCTTTGTTGCCTTCTTTGCGTGGTTGTTTTTTGAGCCTCTATTAATTGTCTTTGCAATAATTCTATAGTCTCAGCCTGCTTTTCAATTTTTGCTCGTTCTTCTTTTTCTTTAGCCAATTTGTTGGCCAACTGTTTTTCTAAGATTTGAAGTGTAGCTAAGGTTTCTTTTTCTTGATTACCATCTGGTATATGATGCATTGAAAAAGAAGGAATATCTACTTCAATTTCAGCATAATAGATACTTAAAAAGCTTAAAAAACGAAATAAGTTTTTAATACTAATTAGCGCTTTATTTTGACCTACTGGTTTACCATGTGCTGCATCGTTTCCATTATATCTAACGATATTAATTTCCTTAAACATGGTAGGCTTTAAAATATCGGTAAAAGCTTGGTCGTGAATTAAGCTAGATAACTTTGTATCATAAGGCCAGTCTAGGTCTGCATCATTTTCAAACAACCAATTGACTGCTAATTCTAAGGCGCTTCTAGAGAGAATAGCACTAGCTTTAGGCGAGGTTAGTGTAAGTTTTTCTGCTTCTTTTGCCTCTTTATATATCTGAGACCATTCTTTTTCTAGGAATTGAAAATTTGACATTACTATTTAAATTAAAATCTTTGACCTATATAATCTATCATTTGGCTCGGAGTTAATTTTGCAGATGACCCGCCTGCTCTGATATAGAATTCCTCTTGCCCATTATTCAATAAATATACAGGTAATTTACTTGGCTTACAATCTACAAGTAATACTCTTTTATTTTCATAATCTTCAAAATGTGCTTTAATATGCAACATACAAGCAACACCTAATTTTGATTTGATTAGATTTCCTAAATGTAAATCCATCTTGTCCTCATTTTCGAATGCATCCTTTTCCAAACCAATTGCATGTCCATCATCAGAAACACCAATAACCAAGACACCTCCTTCTTTGGAGTTTAAGAAACCATTAATTGTTTTTAAAACAGCATGTTCCATTCTCTTATCTTTTTCACCAGTATGCAAATTCACACGCAAAGTAGACTTAAATTCTGTATAGACACCTTCACCCTGATGAATCATTTGCTCTAAAGTTTCAGGTTTTTCTTCTATAATGCCACCTCTTTCTAATTGCTTGAAACCATCTCTAGTTACTTTAGCCATTAACACTCTTCTTTCCTCTAGAAATTGATTGTATGTTAACTCTTCCCAGTCTTTTGGTAAGGCATGCCAGTAATACATTTTATCTAATTTATCTTTAGAGAAATGTTTGGTAAATTCTTTTAGATACTCAGAAGGTGGAGTGTCTGATATTTTTATATTATCTCTCCATTCTACATACGCATAATTTGCAATTTGATTCGTAATTCTTGTTCCTTTCAACCCAAAAGTATGCAAGTAATTTTTTGGAAAAAGATGATGTCTTTCCACTTTACTCTTTCTTGCCTTTGTTGTAGGGTCTAACGCATCCCATATTCTAATTTCAGAAAATAAAGCTCTTGCATCTAACAAATGTAATGCTGCTATATAAGCATTGTTATATGGAGAGTTTGAAGAAGAAGTTTCCATTCTTGTAGGTAAAGTCATCTCCCAGAAATCAGTTGTCAATTCTGATTTAATCGTGTTATTTATCCAATTTACAAATTCATCTGCATTTTTTACACTTCTTAAGTCTGCTAAGTCTCGCTCCATTGCAGATTCAGGGGAACTACTTACATATCTTGTTGTAATAATAGACATAAAAAACCATTGTGCAATACCTCTCTGCAACTCTTTATCAGAAACCTTAAAATCTTCTTTACCAATTAAATACAGTGTATATGTATAAATTAAAGTTCCTTTAGAGTTTATCATAGATGCACTCCTAAAACCCCCTTTTTGAATAATACTCAGAAAATCATGCCAATTCTGTAAGTCTAATGTTTTCTTTTGAGCTTCTTGTAAAATTGCAAATTGTTTTTCCCTTTGTTCTTTACTTAATTTGCCTGTTTCAAGATCTTTTCCTCTCAATAAGGCGTAGGCATACTGTAACCTCGCTCTTCGAAACCCAGTACCAATAGAAACTCTCAGTAACTGAGAAGGATCTGGCTCTATAAAGTAATTGAAAGAACTAGGTTTTCCTTTCTCTGGTTTTCTTGATGATTTACAAAAAGCCTCTAATTCTTTTCTTCCATCTTCCCAAAAAACTGACATTAACGTTAATATAAAATCAGCTTGATTTAGCGATTTTCCTTTAGAGTTAATTCTTACAAAAACCTCTGCTACTTGCTCTTCGTCAATACCCGATGAGAGCTGAAGAACTGTAAATGGAAATGCATTTATCCCAAATAATTTTTGAAAAGCCATTTCACAATGCTTTTGCTCTTCTATGGTAAGTTCTTTACCGTCTGCTTCTCGTATTTTTCTTAATTTATTTAAGTAATCTCCTACTATACTATATTGGCTGGCATCTTTTCTAAAACACGTACTAATATTTGGGATCCATTCAGGACTTCTTCGAATACCTGCATCTGCAACTTCAAACTTCCCTTCTAAAGGCTTAAAGGCAATTTCTATTTTTTCTGAATCGTAATTTTCTCTAACAACGGCTATCTCTTTCATTACAGCAAATAAAGAAGTTAAACGTTGTTGGCCATCTACAATCAATAAATTCGGAACTTTTTGATGACTATGTGACCCTATTTGTTTCACCCCTTTCTCGGCATCTGTTTCCCAAAACAACAAATACCCTACTGGATAGCCTTGGTACATAGAATCAAATAAATCTCTAACTTTTGAATTTTTCCAAACAAAAGGACGTTGAATATCTGGAAGACCTATTTCTCCCATTTCAATGTCATCCATTAATTTGGACAATGAATAGCTTACTTCTTTAAATAGTGGTTTGCTCATAGTTTTTTTTTATTTTGAAAGTAATACTTTTTTGTTATGTTGTTGATTAGATCTTAAAAGAGCATCAACTTTTTCACTTTTTAATTTCATAGTAGTAGGTTCAATATTATCACCTGCGACAGTTACATAAATTACTCTATTACTCTCTTTTTCTTTCCATTTAGTAATATTTAAAAAGTGATCAATATTTAAATTACAGTCTCCTGATGAATTGCCTAAAAATCTTAGATTATCAAAAGTTACGATTACTGTATCTTTAGACTTTCTAAATTTTAATTCTGAATTATTGTTGTGAAAGTGATAAATGATAGATTCTGGTATTCTAAAGTTTACAACTAAGTTTTGAATCGCTGTTTTTTGATAATTGGCTATTTCAAATGAAATACAGTTGTAAACACCAATGTCTATACCAGAACCTTCGTTATTTACATTTCTTTTATCTCTATCAACATTCCAACATTTTACAGTGCCTTTAAATTTTGGCTTCTTCATAGTAGCTATCGCAACAGAGACTATCGATATAGCAACACTTATGATACCTAATAAAAGATTTGTGTCTTCTATGGTTATTAAGTTGAATTGTTTATTTAGAACGATAAATCCTATACCAATTAACAACCAAGTTAATAAAACTATATACCACCATTTACTTATTCTTTTCATAACTTGTTTTTTTACACCAACTCCCCTTTAAACGCCTTTTGTAATAGGCTGTTAAACAACTCGTCTGCTTTGTTTAGTTCTTGTTGTGCTAGTGCTTTTTGGTCTTCTATAGCTTTTACACGTTCTGCAAATTGGTTTTGAAGTTTAATAGGGGGTGTTATAAACGGAAATTGCTTAAAAACTTTCATTGGAGGAAAGTTTGGTATACCAGCACCTCTATTTGAATCAAAATAGGTTTTTTTGAAATTTTCTTGTGTAAAATGAAAAACAAAAAAATCATTTCTCATTTTACTCTGATCTAAAGTTAATTTAAGTAATGCTTGATTAATAATACCTTCTTTAGCTTCGTCAGGGATTATTGCTAATTTACCTAAGTACACGCCTGAACAGCTTATTATAATATCTTTTGGTTTTACTGCAAACCCAATAAGTTCATTATATTTTTCTTCATCAATAAAATATCTAGCCATTGAAAAATCATTATTTAAAGCATGAAACTGCTCATAAACTAAATATCCTTCTTCAACAAAAATTTCTTTTTTAAGTGCGCCTCCAAACGGACCTCTTTTCAATGAATATTTTTCATCTTTCACTAATTCTACTATAGATTGTGTTTTCCACCCCTTCGGATTCCTAACAGGATCCCCAAACATATCCAGAAACAGGCTTTGAGTAAGGGCATCATACTTTTTGAGGAGTGCTTTTGTTTTTTGTCGGTAGCTATCAGCACTATCTAATATGGAGGCTATTTGTTTTTGTTGGTCTAGTGGTGGTAGGGGGATTGTATTTCCTAAAATTTCCTTTTTACCAACATTAATTTGTAAACCACCTCCAGCAAATTTTTTGTAATAGGTTTTGTTAACAGGTCTATTTAAAGCGTATTGTAAAAAAGGAACATGAACTTTTGATTTATCCTTTACTATTAATTTACCTACTCGCTGATTCTGTAATAGTTTTTTACCATTTGTTCTAACTATAGTTGGCACTCCTAATATTTTGGGATCACCAGCTAAATCTGTCATTGCAATTACGATATCCCCATCTACAAGTAAATAATCAGAATATATTTCCGCATAATTATCAGGTAGGTACCTTTTATTGTGTTCCAAATCAAAATTTCCACCTGGTCTAATACTGCTCATTCTACAACTTAAAGTATTTGATTCATCGACATAATCTTTAGACTTAAAGGCAAAACCATTTTTTAAATCACAAATTGTATTAAGTTTTACTATCTCCATTATTGTAACATCTCTTTTAAAGCCGCTAAAGCTTGGTTACGATCTCTATCTAAGGTTTCAATATCCTTTATAATAGCTGCTGGTGGGTCGTATGCTATTTCTTCGTAGACAATTTCTTTGTAGCGATTGATGGATAAATCCCAATCGTTTTCTTTAATTTCAGCAAAAGGCACTACAAAGCTTTTTTCGGTTCTTGCTCGTTCTTTTTCAGGAGATTGCTTCGCATCCGCTCGCAATGACGTGTAGCGTGATAATATATCTGGAATATCATTGTCTTTAATAGCGGCACGTTTATCATCTAAACTGTAGCCATCAGCTTGCATATCGTAGAACCAAACCTTGTCTGTACCACCAGTTCCTGTTTTGGTAAAGAATAATACTGCTGTACTTACCCCTGCATAAGGCTTAAAGACACCACTTGGCATAGAAATAACAGCATCTAGCTTATGGTGTTCAATAATTTCTTGTCGTATTTGCTTATGAGCCTTAGAACTACCAAACAGCACGCCATCTGGTACAATTACTGCACATCTACCCCCTGTTTTTAACATCCTAAGAATCAATCCTAAGAAAAGTAGTTCGGTTTTTTTAGACTTTACCGTTTTAAGTATCGAATTTTCTACGCTGTCATAGTCTAAAGCTCCTTTAAAAGGTGGATTTGCTAATATGAGTGAATACTGATCTCTAATCTCTGCCGAACTTTCACCTAAGGCATTTTTCTTAATCAATTGCGGATTTTCTATACCATGCAATTGCAGGTTCATGGCACCAATACGAATCATGGTATCATCTATTTCAATACCGTGAAACATCTCACCATTAAAATGCTTTCTAAATTCTTTATCTAAAAACCAATCTTTGTGATTGTCTCTGTAATATTCACTTGCACTTACTAAAAACCCTGCAGAACCTGCTGATGGGTCGCAAATAATTTCATCACGTTTGGGCTGTACCATGTCTACCATCATACGAATGATATGACGAGGTGTTCTAAACTGTCCATTAGTACCAGCAGAAGCTATCTTAGACAGCATGTATTCGTAGAGATCTCCTTTGGTATCTCTGTCTTTCATATCAATGGCATCAATAAGCTGCACCACTTGGTCTAATAACTTGGGTGTGCTAATGATAAAGTTGGCGTTCTTCATAAAATCGCCAAATACGCCTGCATTGTGGCCTACTTGTTTCATGTGATCGAACACAGTCATGCCATCTACCATTGGTTTTGTAAATAGCTCGAACATACTTTCTGGGTCTTTGTTTTTAAAAGAGCTCCAGCGTAATTCTTTATGTGCTGCTGTAAAAATTTCGTTTTGTATGGGTATGCCAACCGTATTGGCTTTGTTTTCTTCTAACAATTGCATTTCGTCTAGCCTTCTTATAAATAAGAGGTAGGTAAATTGCTCAATTACGGTAAGCGGGTTTGAAATACCTCCAGACCAGAAGGTCTCCCATATTTTATCTACTTGTGATTTTAATTCTCCTGTGATCATATATTTTCTCTAAAATTATTTATTGTAAGCTTTTTTCTTGTTAATGTTTGGATTGTTTAGCAACTCCATGTATTCAGAGGATTCAACTGCCACTAAAGCCAATTTACCTTCTTGATCCCCATGGATTCCCCAGCCTAAAAGCGAACAAAGCTCACTTCTCTGCAATTTATATTTTTCTAACTTTAATTCTCTACTCTTTTTCAATTGATTGATATGTACTTCGTAAAATAAATCATATTGCTTAAATTTATAAGGGTTTTCTTTTAAAACACGATAAACCACTTCTTTTACCGTTTCTTTTTTCGATTTGGATGCTGGAACAACACTTGTTTTTGAAGAAGATTCAGCTACCGTGATTAATGTGTTTATCAAGTCTTGGTTTTGCTTTTCTTTACTCATTTGAAATTATTTTATAACGTTTGTGAAACATTTTTTGACGACCATTAAAAAACCCCCAAACACTTTTTGAATCCACTCCTACAAAATCTGCAAAACTTTCAAGGTTGAAACGATATACTTTTGTTGTTTGCTCATCAACAACTGTCTTCCATTGATTAAAAACACGGTTACTCTCTTTATTATCGAATAAAATAAAACGACCATACAATGATTTTTTTGTTTTAAATATACTCATAGAAATCTTTTTACCGGTTATAGAGTTAATTTCTTTTAAAGTCACTAATTTTTGTTCTTTACAATCATATAATTTTGATTTACGGAACTGTTCATTTTCTAGTTTTCTTTTCTTCTTCTTTTCTTGCTTTATAAACTCGTCAGGGTTTTCCATTTTTAAAAGCTGACGGGTAGCTGTAGCTAAAATCTTCTTTAGTTCAAACCAAATAGATTTTTCAAAGACATGTGATAGATGAGCTTTATCAATTAGATGCGAATTAACTCCGTTAGACGTATCAATTGACACATAATAATTAAAAGAATCTGGAAAAAATTTAGCGTAATAATCTAAATCAATTTTATTGTCTTTCGAGATAATATTTAAATCATTATCAAAAAATTGTAAGAAAAACGAACTACCTATCTCATTTTCATACTTATTTATTTCTGGTTCTATTAATTTTAACAACTTATTGATTTTAGATTTTGAGTAGTTTTCGGTTGTAGCCCATAAAATTTTAATGAGCATTTGTGGCGTTAACTTTATTAAACCTATTTTTCTAATATAATAAACAACATCACTAACACTAAATCCGGCATTTTCAAGCTCTAAATTCATAGCTTTTTCATAACTGCCAGATCTTTTTAGAAGGTTTAATTTTTGTTCGAGTACTGCACCATCTATAAAATTTCCGATATATTGATAATAATAATCTCTTAAATTTTCAAGATGAACCTCTAAAAGAGAAGACTTATCTCTCATAATTTCAAAGTAAAATAGATACAAATAATTAGTATTACCTTCAATATCATAAAAAATACCATTCAAAAAGTTTTGCTTAAAAAAATGATAAAACTCTTTTTGAATATTAGTTGCTTTTTCTAGTACCGAATTTGATGATTTAAAAAATCCTGTATCAGAAATATATTGATTTTGCCAAAATGGAATCTGCTTTGAATATTTTATAGTCTTAAGCCATATCTTTTCATTAAATGAATTTTCTTTAATATTCAAAAATCTAATCGACCCTCCAACTTCTAGTATTGACTTATCTATTTTACCATCAAGATATTTAGGTAGACGAAGATCACCACCAACTCTCCGTAATACGCTTAGATCTCTTATTTTTGAATAATGCAAGGACACCTCATTTTGTACAAAATTTAAATTACCTAAGCTATTTAGTTTAGACTCCAAAAAGTAAGTGTTTACCCTTAATTCACCCCATACTTCTTCAAGTGACCCTAGAGACTCTATTGTAGAATCTATAATTAATAATGACCCTTTAATACGTTTAACCTTTTTCAACTTAGTTATTTGCTTACCAGATATTCTAATAGACTGATTTATGTTTCCTTCTGCATCGATAAGTTTAGATAAAATTTCTTCATTTTCCAATGAGTGCAATGGATATGAGTTTGGATCATAAAAAGAAGATATATTCATAGCAATTAATTTAGAATTTTTAATAAGAGTCATTAATGTATAATTAAAAAAGAATCCTTTTTTTTAAGACTTTCTTTAAAAATGACTATTCTTTTAAATCATTAAATTTCTCTTTCATTGTGGGATTGTTATACGTTAACTTTTTAATGGTTAAATCCTCTGCCTTATTATTTGCCAAACGCAAATTATTTTCTGAAGATAATAGGGCTGCCTTCGTTTTTTCTAAATGACTTATCGTCTTATCAATTTCTGATATCGCAGTCATAAACTTACGACTGGCTAAATCATAATTACGAGCAAAACCGGTTTTAAATTCCTCTATTTTATCTTCAAAATTGGTGATGTCTACATTTTGATTACGCATGATGTTTAACTCTTGTTTATACTGTAACGATTTCATTCCAGAATTTCTTAACAAAGTAATGATTTGTATAAAAAATTGCGGACGTACTACATACATTTTAGGGTATTTATGAGACACATCTACAATACCTGTATTATAATAATCACTATCTGCTTCTAGCATAGACACTAACACTGCATATTCGCAACCTTTAGCTTTTCTATCTTTATCTAGTTTGGCAAAGAAATCTTCGTTCTTCTTTTTAGTAGCGGTTTCATCATTTTGGTTTTTCATTTCGAACATGATAGAAACAATTTCATTACCCTGTTCATCTTCTTCCTTAAAAATATAATCGCCTTTTGTACCCCCAGAAGCATCGTTGTCTTTTTCGAAATAGGCATTTTGAAAACCTGTAGCTCTTAATTGATTAAAACTGTTTTCACAATGTTGCTCAAGATTTTCACCCAGCATTTTGGTAGACTGTTTTTGTTTAAAGTCTTTTAGGCGTTCGATTTCTTCGTCTTTTAATCGTAAAGATTCTTCTTTATGAGACAGTTTATCATTAAACTTTTCATTTAAAGACTTTTCTAACAATTCTCTCTCCGTGTCTTTTGCTTTTAAATCATTTTCTAACTGATCTTTTTGCTTCTCAATTGCTCTTAGAGCTTCTGAAAGTGCTAATTTCTTTTCTGATTCAGCATTATTAAGTTTAGATAGTAAGTCAGAAATTTCTCTGTCTTTCTTAGATACCTCTTCAATTAAAGCTGACTTGCTTTTTAACTCTAACTCTTGAATCTTTTTGTCTTTATCATCTATCTGTTTTTGCAGCGTATTTCTTAATCGTTCTTCTGCAAGCTCAATAGCTGATTTTTTATCTTTTTCAGCACTATCTAAATGAGTTTTCAGCTCTTCTTGGAATTGCTGGTCTCGTACTTGATTTACAATGTTATTATAAACAGCATCGTCTACTTTAAAAACTTCTTTACAATTTGGGCATTTTACAGTATTGTCTTTCATAACTTATTTTTTAAATGATTACTCTGCAAATTTAGGATGAAGGTGTGCAGGGTTGTTGCATAGTTAGTTTTTAGTTTTAATTTCTGTTATGTGAGTTTTTTTTCCATCTGGACTTGGTTTTGAAATAACCTCTATTTGATCACCTACTCTTAATTTAAAATCACTAACCATTTTTGGTATAATACTTATTGTTTCGTAATCATTCTCAGGCTTGAAAGTACCCCAACCATTTTCAGCAATTCTTGTTACAGTTCCAATAATCCAATTATCACTGTAATTAGACGTGCTTTTTATAAGTTCCCATTTAGATAGGTTTATTGCTTTATCAGAATTATTATCTAAGAATAGTTTTAGATATTCTAAAACTTCTAACATTGAAAAACAAAGTGATTGATATAAAAAGATATTTGAAGATTTACTTAAATAAGTATCAGCCCCCAATTTAGTGCCTTCATTATGAGATGCATCTTGAGTCAAACCTAACAAATAACGTATAGATTCAGTAATTACCGGGTGAATTAATTCTTCTTTATAAATGTATTCTTTATTATTACCTGCTAAAAAATTACTTGCACCATTAATTGCTCCTTTTCCATTTTGAATTTCATTAGGTATCAAACCTATACTATTTAATTTCTTAAATATAGCCTCTAAAATTTTACGTATTGGAGGTAATGCTTCTTGTTGATTTGTAATGTTTTCTGTATTTTCTACATCTTTTACAATTTGTATAACTCGAGTTAGTTCCTTTTTTCCTAAGTAATTATCATTACAAACAGCAAAAGCATTTGGGTATTTATTTTTTAATTGAGTTATTTCTTGATTTTCAATATCTTTTACCAACACATCAATAAACCCTTTATTATCTGTACCCTTAATTACAATAGGAACATTATACTTTTTAATCCATTTTACATCACCTTTATACTCCATTTTATTTAATTCACCAGTAAAAATATAAACTGGAAACCATGTTGATTGTCTTATCTTATGAATAACATCCAAAGAATTAATTAAACCATCAATATTATGCTCCTCATCTTCAGACTTATTATAAGCTAAACCATCTAATATTACTGCATCATACCTATTCGTTTTTAGACCTAACTCTAAACTCGACATACCATCCTTAGATGTTTTAAAATGAATTAACTCTATACCATTTTGATAAGCCAGTCTATCAAAATCTTTATTAAATATATCGTCAATCCAGAGAACTTTATACTTTTTCATATTTCTTAAGTTTTAATAATACGCCTACTGTAAACTCCTCATTTTCAGAATTAATCAAATCCCATTTTAAATCATGAGATTTTGCAAATAAGCCTACGTGATAACCTCCCAAGCCTGTATTACCGGTTTTACCAGCTTTCATAGATTTTGTACTATAACTTTCTTTGGTTACCCCTTTTGGTAAAGGTTTTCCATTATTTTCCATCAGTAAATCTATATAACTACCATTGTCTACAAGACTGATTTTAAAAACATTATCTTTTGAATTATCAATAAAACCATGTCTGATCGCATTATTCAAGATGGACTTAAAAACATTCTTAAACTGCTTTTTATCAGCTTTTATTCTAGTATTATATTCATCTTCATCAAAGATTGAAATTATTTTAAAGTATTTACTTGTTTCTCTATTTACTAATTTTTTTAAAAAAAGTTTTACATCAAAAACTTCTTTTATTAATGGTTCTGAATCGTTAGACAATAAATTTACTTGATCTGAAATAATTTTAACGGTTTCTGATAAAGAATCCAACAACATATGCATTGTAGTACCATCTCTTTCATCTAAAACTGTATCTAGTTGAATACCCTTTTTACGCATTATAAATTCTCCTTTAAGGTATTCAACAACTGAATTTAGACTTGATACATCTTGATTTAGCATATGCCTTTTAGAACTTAAATCTGCTTCTTGTTCCTTCTTAAAACTTTCTAATTGCTTTTGAAAGCCTGATTCTAAAACTAATTTCTCAAAACGTATTTTTTTTTCTCGCTTTACTATATCACTTTGCTGGCTTGTTAAATTGGGTACATCAATAATAAGAGACAAAAGGTCTTTTTTATTAATATGTTGAATAGCTGCCCCTTTAATAAAACGAAGTAATTGTTTATTTACATATTCTTTATTAAGTTCTTGAATTAAAAATTCTATTAGAACTTTATTTTCATCTACTGTAAAGGTTGCTACATTATTTTGTATTGCTATTTCTTGATTTAAAGTATCAATAAATGAAGGTTTCAGTTTACCACCTACAGTTGCTAATAATAAAGCTCTACCTTTAAAAGTAGAGTGATTTTTTAGATTTTCTCTATCTTCTAAATCAGAAATATTTATTTTAAAATTATCCACATTATTAGACAAGTCTTTAATACTAAGAGCTATTGCCCTTTTTATATTTAAAGATCTTTTAACTTTTATAGTATTTACAAATGTGTTTAATTGAACTGGATTTGATAGCTCATCATCTATTAAAATATCAAAATACTGTTGTGGATATAAACTATAATTATTTTCTCTAATTTCTTCTATTTCAACAATTTTAGAAACATCCTTAACCTCCTTAAAATCATTATAAATTTTGTTAATTTCTTTTAAAGCCTTCTTTGGAAAATAGGATTGTTTTTTCTCTTTCTCAACAAATAATTCAGAGTCAATCAAGATAATCTTTTCTGATAATTTCTCTTTATTTAAAATCCAGATACAGGTTTTAACCCCACTGTAGTTTAATAAGCCATTAGGCAGGGTAATTATAGCTTCTAATAGATTATTTTCAATAATGTTTTTACGAATTGCGACTTCAGCTTTTAGATTTGTGAATAAAGAATTTTGAGCTAATAAAACAACTGCTTTTCCCTTAGATTTTAAATGATGAATTGTGTGCTGTACCCATGCTATGTTAGCATTATTTTTTGGAGGTATTCCATATTCAAATCTAGGGTCAAAATGGCTTGTTGCATTTTGCCAGTTTCTTATATTTAAAGGGGGATGCATAATTACAAAGTCACTCTTTAATTCTGGAAATTGATTATCGGTAAGCGTACTTTTTGATTCTCCAAATTGAAATGAATTTTTATGGTTAAATGCAAATCGAAGTTTTGTAATAGCAAGTATGGAGCCATTAAGGTCTTGTCCATAAAATTGAAACTTTTGACTAGGGTAATAATCTTCTATTTTTTGAAAAAAACCTCCTGTGCCACATGTCGAATCTAAAATTGAACCTTCTTTTGGGTTTAGTAATTGAACCATTAAGTTTGAAACTGATTCAGGGGTTATAAAGCTGGTTACATTTCTACCTTCGTAAACTGAAAATTTTGAAAGTAAGATACCTATGAATTTAGAAAAGCTTACGTCTTCTAATAATCCAAATTCTGATATTTTTATAAAAAGTTTTTTTACTAATCCTAAGTCAATGTTATTATTGAATTTATAAAAAAAATCGAAATAACTAAACGTACCTCTAATTTGTTCGTTTTCATTTTCTAATGATAAAAAAGCTTTATATAAAATATCTAAAAAATTATTTTTCTGAAAATTATTATACAAGAAACCCCATTCAGAATTAGATGGAACTGAAATTTTACTAAAAGGATTTGAAGCATATTCATCATTTGCATGTTTTAAAAAAATTAAAGAAATTACAATTTCACGTAACTCTCCTATATCTTTACTTCCTCTTACTTCATTAAAAAAACTCCAAAACTTATCTTGAATATTCATACAAAAAATTATAATTATTGTACAAATCTAAACTTTCATTGTGCAGAATAACTGCATAATATCTAATTAACATAATAATTATACATTTTATTAGCATGTTTTTTTAATTCTTCTTTTAAATATTCCGGTTCTAAAACCTCAACATCCTGACCATATGATAAAATTTGCTGAATCAATTCGGGATTAATAATTGACATAAACCAAATTTGATCTTGTTTATCTTCTTCAAAAAATTCCTCAAAATCTGGAATAAAAGGTTTTGTTTTAAAGTAGTCTTCACGTCCATTGTAAAACTTTAAAACTACTTTTTCAACTTCTACAGAAGTTCTTCTCACCCCTACCATGGTTCTGAAAAAAGCCTCCCAATCCTTTTGTGAATCTTCATATTCAACATCTTCAAGGATATTAAAATTAATAAGTCGTTCATCTAAAGGAATACTGTGTTGCCACCTTTCTTCTGTTTTATTATACCCAAAAACAAACCACCTTCTGTTGTACTGTTTTAATATATGTGGATGAAATTCAAAAGTTTTATAAGTAGCATCTTTAAAACCTTTAAACTTTATCTGTAATACCTGTTTTTTTTGAATCGCTAAGTACAAAGGTTTCAAATGTTTTATACCCTTGTATTCTTCATTATGGTCATAGAATAAGATTTTAGAAGTATCTCTATTCGAATCTTCCTCATCCTGAAATTTGATTAAAGCTTCTGCCAGTTTATTGTATTTTGGATGATTCTCAAAACGTTGTAATAATTGTTGTGAAGCATCAATTAAATAATTTTCATAAGGTAGTAATGGTTTTGATGCAATTGAAAAATTAGCGTCTGAGTATTTATAAGTTCTAGACATTTCTTCAAGTGGCGCACCAAAACCCTTAATTGGATCCTTAAATAGTTTTATATCTTCTCTTAATGTTCTTTCTGAAATCCCCTCCCCAGGATATACATCTGCTATTTTTATATTAACATATTCTAATAACTCTTTAAATGTAAATACCTTATTTCTAAAACAATTGTCTAAGATATTGTATCTAACGTGTGCATGTTTGCTGTTAGCCATTGATTTACTTCAGGATTAAGGTTTTTAATTTTTAACAATTTTTTATCAAAGAAAAATAAAAACTAAAGGTAAAAAAAAGCTTTATACTACCAAAAAGAACCAAAAGAATTTAAAATTTATTATTTGCGTTTGTCTTTGGTGTGGTTGGGAAAAGCTATTAGATTGAAAGACTCTCTTAAACGACTTCTTATTCTGTTGCCATAGCATTGTTCTAGTTCTGAGGCTGATAGGTTTGTAGTGAGATGTGTTTTTGTTCTACGACTGGGTTCTGGGTGACTGAAAGCATCGTAACGACTTAATAAAATTTCGCCCATTACATTGCATTCGTTTCCGTAATATTTTAGATTGCTTTCGGTTCCGAGATCGTCAAAACAAATGATGCCTGCTTTTTTTTGATGGAGTCTTGGTTTGCTGTATTTGTGAATAACGTCGTAACCTTCTTTTATGAATTCGAAACTTACTTCTCTGCAGGATTTTACATAGTATTTTTGATCTTTTGGAACTAGGAATTTTAGTAATGTCATTAATGTGGTTTTTCCACATCCTATTGGACCCGATAGCAAAATCCCTTTTTCTAAATTGATATTGCACCTTTTTACCATTTTTTGATCTTGTAAAGCGTAAGCTATCAGTTTGTAAATGATGGTTTTGTCTTCTTCGTATATTTTGAAGTGATAACCGAATAATTGTTTGCCTTTGGATTCTAACCAGTTTGTAGTGTTTTGGTAGTTTATCATAGTGGTAATGGTATTTTTATTTTCATTTTGCCTTGATGCAAAACGAAACAAAAGATCAAGACTTGGATTTTCAACGGTCAATTACGTTTTTAATGCCTAAAATAAAAGAACTCCACTTCCTTTTAGTCAGTGTCAAACAGCTTTTATTTTTACAGCATTTTCAAACTATTGACGCTCGTTTGCAAATCCTATGTCATTTTTTAGATTGTGACTTTGTTTTATGAGATTGGTAGTTGTACATGTTCGTTGATCGTTTTTGGTTGTTGGTTTTTCCTTTCATTTTTTCTTGATAGATGCTGAACTAAATTCAGCACAGGCTTCACAAAAGATCTAGACTCACTTTTCTTTGTTTCTTATTATTCTTTTCCATTGATGAAAAAGTATTCAAAAAATCTAGGCTGCATATATTTTAATTATTTCTCATTCTTTTTTGCATTGATCAAAAAAGAAGCAAAAAAATCTAGACTTGGATTTTCAACGGTCAATTACGTTTTTAATGCCTAAAATAAAAGAACTCGCTACGCTCAAACAGCTTTTATTTTTACAGCATTTTCAAACTATTGACGCTCGTTTACAAATCCTATGTCGGTTTTAGATTGTGACTTTTTTATGAGATTGCTTCATTCTTGGTAATGATGTTCGAAATATGAGATCCTGAAACAAGTTCAGGATGACGCAAGCGTCAAAGTGGTTCTGAGTAATCTTTATCAATGCTTGTGTTGAGGTTTTGTGGTTGAATGGATGTTTTTGAATTATTATTCTGATTGTATTTTAAGCTGTTGAGCATCCAGTTTTTTGCTGCTGCTTTCCAGTTTTTCATTGGGGTCTTACCTCCTACTAACCATCCATTACTTGAAAAATAGTTGTAAAATTTGTTGGCTTCGATTTCTGGAAAGTTTTGTTCCTGGAAATATTTTATAACCTCATCAACTTTAGGAATTTTATTTGAGATCTCTCGACCTTGCTCGAGATAACTTTCGTTACTTTTATTTTTTTGGCGCAACTTTTTTTGTTTTGAAACCTCTTCTAAGTTTTTTAAATCAGAATTTTGTGATTGCTCTTCTTCTTTTAATTTATTTATAGTGTTTGTATTATTTGTATTGTTTATATAAGATACTTCTGCTTGTTCATTAGTTGGTAGGTTACTTGTCTGCTGCTTGTCTTTTACTTGTTTATTATATGATTTCTTTTTGGGCTTTAAGTTTTCAGAAAAATTAAACATATACACCATACTTCCTTTATAAGGATTGTAAGATGGTTCGTATCTTAAATACCCTAATGCATGTAAATTTTTTAAGCATTTGTGATAGGTGGCCTTTGAGCTGATTTTACTTATGCGCATTACTTCGTCTCTAGAAATACTTATCGGGTTTCTGAATCGGTTGCAGTTCCAGAATTGAAACAAAGCAATGTATAAACTGATATGTGTTGGATTTAAGGTATGATCGTTGATGACTTTATCAAAAAAACCTGTTAGGTGTTTTATATAATTCATATTACTCATTTGTATTTCTGTTTACTTTGTTTTGTTCCATTACTTTTAAAATTTCTTCATAAGAGTAGAAAATAATTCCGCCTATTTTGGTATAGGTTAATGTTCCGTTTATACGCAGGTTTTGTAATGTTCCTGGAGAAATTCTTAGCAAACTTTTTACCTCTGAAGACTTTAACCATTTTTTTGGTTGCTCTTCTTTTTTACTGGTATTAATTTCCTTAATTAGATAATTCAATGCATTTAACAAGTCTAATCTTGTTACTTGTTGGTGTTTTAGAATGTCTAGATTTTCAGTTTCTGGGAATAGATTTTTTAAGTTTAGATGCATATTGATTTGTTTTAAATTGTTCTACTACAAATCAACTGCAATTGGATTGTTTCTATTCACAAGGTATTCGTAAGGTGGGTATGATTTTTTACTAAAAGGTTGTAAGCAACCATTATTATTGAATCTAAATTTTTAAAACGGATGTCAACTGAATTCTAATCCTCATTGAAGAATTAGAGAATTATCCTTTTTATATCAAAAAACACAGTTGGCCCAAGTTGGGCTTTATAGATCTTCTTCGTTTAACTTCTGGTTGAGGTTGTCTGCTAATTTATTTAAGAATTTAGTTCTAACCGTTTTGCGAGATTTGATGTCTTGATAAATTCTATAGATATTATCTTCTAATTCAATATTAAAAACCTTACCTAAATGTGTTGCTAATTCTTTTACTTCTGTATTTCCGTTATTAATGAGTCCAGCATGTTTTAGTGCATAAATCAATTCGACTAAATCTATTTTTGAACCAGACCAAGTATAGTTTATTGGGGCTCTAAAATTCGCTGTTCCACTTTTATGATTTATTTCATCAATTTTACGTTCTAAATAATTTACTAGCATATCTGAGCCTATTAATATTGCTACTTGATATTCGTGAGATGTGGATATTTTAGAATCGAAAAATAACTGCATTGGATCGTCTCTTAAAATATCTTTATACGGTCTTCTTACAAAATATTTGTGGTCATTATACGTTGCTCTTGATCTGTAATACTCGTAAAAATCACGATTTTCTCTGGTTACTTCTGTTAGCTTATTTATGGCTCTGATATAATGTTTCCTTTTTGCTTTTTTACCAGGAGGTAACGTAGATTCAATCTTTAAAACATTTTGATAAAACAGTATTTTAGAAATTAAAGAAGGTTTTAGTTCTTTAAAGAAATAAATCTCGTTCTTTTCACAATCAAAAGAATAATGCTTCAACCATTTGTTGAGGAGCTTTAGCTTCTTTTCTAAAAAATAAATAATTTTTTGGCACCCAACAACCGTGTTGGATTCAGAACTTTTGAGTAATACAAAGTCCCGCTCCAATTCTTGAAAGAATGGTGTGCAAAATGAATTCATAGCAAATAAATGAGTTATTTTGAGGACTACCAAAATACTCCATTTTGTATAAATTCTATGAATTGATGTGCTTAAAAAGTTATTAACAGCCTCTAAACTAGCTTATATCTTGATTTTTTGGCAATGTATATTTATTACTTAATTTTTGCTTTAAGACCTGCATATCATGGCTTACTTTTTTATCTAACACTTTTGCATAATGCTGTGTGGTTCTTAAATTTTTATGTCCTAACATTTTGCTGACACTTTCTATGGGCACTCCATTTGAAAGCGTAACTGTAGTTGCAAATGTGTGACGTGCAATATGGAAAGTCAATTCTTTATTAATTTCACAAACTACCGCAATTTCTTTCAAATAGGCATTCATTTTCTGATTGCTAAAAATAGGGAGTAATGCATCATTTGCAATACATTTTGGATGGTCTTTGTATTTATCAATGATGATTTGAGTGACTGGTAACATGGGTATTTTAGATGCTGATTCTGTTTTTTGACGATGGGTGAATATCCATTTATCTCCATCAATTCCGATACTGATATGTGATTTGGTTAAATTCTTTACATCTATATAAGCTAACCCTGTATAACAACTGAATAAGAAAATATCTCTTACTAGAGACAAACGCTCTGATGTAAATTCTTTTTCCATTAGTTTTTGAATTTCACCTTCCGTTAGATAAACGCGTTCTACTGTTCTTATTTTTGATTTGTAATTGCTAAACGGATTTCTATCCATCCAATCATTGGCCAAACAGATTTTAATAATCTTACCAAAATTCTTGATGTATTTTACTGCAGTGTTATTACTGCAGTTTCTAACTGACCTTAAGTAGAATTCGTAATCTGTGATAAAGGCATGATTTATTTTTAGAATATCGATATCTAATGCTTTATACTTCCATTCTAAAAATTCTTTGGTATGTTTTAGTGATGTTTTATATCTTTCTAATGTTCCTGGAGCATATTCTTTACCAACTAGTTCTTCTATTCTTTTGTTATGATCTTCAAAAATTGGAATTAACATTCGGCGTTTTGCTTCTTCTCCTAATATTTTACTTTTAAAAAGTTTTGCTGTAATTGGAATTTTTGCGTGGATAAATTCCATTTGAATATCAATAATCTTGGTTTTTAAAATATCAAGGTGTCTATTTATTGAACGAGCTTCATTGGAATGCCCCTTTACTTTACCTCCAGCTGAAGACCATTTTTCTGGTTGTATGAATCTACCTGTACTAAATTCCATTCGTTTTCCATTGACTGTAATGCGTGTGTAAATGGCGCATAGCCCTTTGCTGTTTACTTTTGTTTTCTTCGCATAAAAAAGAATTGCTGTTTTTGTTTTCATTTTTGGTAACCTTTTAAATTCATATTAAATGTATACTGACACCGAATACAAAAAAAGATGTACTTATTTTGAACTGGTTTTAGTCATGTTTTAATTCTGAAACCCTTGATATCAAAGGGATTCAGAGAAATTAGGTGTCCATGTTTTTTGCAAATTACAAGTGACACCGAATGGGTCTCGATTTTTATACGATTTAATGAATTTTATGGGTTTTGTGGAAAAGCAAAAACCCTTTAAAACATAGGTTTTAAAGGGTTTTGATGATTTTTGAAAATCTATCAGCGGAGAAAGAGGGATTCGAACCCCCGGACCTGTTACAGTCAACAGTTTTCAAGACTGCCGCATTCGACCACTCTGCCATTTCTCCAAGTGTCTCATCAAGTATTCCCTGAATGCGGATGCAAATATAGAAAGCTTTTTCATTTTCTGAAACAAAAAACGTATTATTTTTTATCTTATTTTGAATATAAATAAAAACTAATCATATCTATCTTCTAATCAAGAATTCTGATTGAATAATAATCTTGTAGGAATAGTTAATTTGAAGTATAACTCTAATTTTTTATGAAGTACTTTAGTATATTTGTAATTCAATTATAATCTTTAGTTATGTCATTTAATTCTTTTGGAAATTTATTAAAAGTTACAACTTATGGAGAATCTCATGGAACTGCCATTGGTGGTGTTATAGATGGTTTTCCTGCTGGATTAGAACTAGATTTTGATGCCATTCAAGAAGAACTGAATAGACGTAAACCTGGCCAGTCAAAAATTGTTACACAACGAAAAGAACCTGATACTGTTGAGTTTCTCTCAGGAATTTTTGAAGGAAAGACTACTGGTACTTCTATTGGTTTTATCATCAGAAATACAAACCAAAAGAGTAAAGACTATAATCATAATACAAATGTATACAGGCCTTCTCATGCTGATTATACCTATGACCAAAAATATGGGATTAGGGATTATAGAGGTGGTGGAAGAAGTTCTGCACGTGAAACTGCAAACTGGGTGGTTGCTGGTGCTTTGGCTAAGCAATTAATTGCTAGTATCAATATAAATGCATTTACATCCTCAGTAGGTGATATTTTTATGGAGAAACCTTATCAAGAGGTAGATTTTTCTAAAACTGAAAATAATATTGTACGTTGTCCTGATGAAACTTCAGCTGAGAAAATGATTACTAGAATTCAAGAAATCAGAAAAGCCGGAGACACAATTGGAGGTACAATAACTTGCGTTGCACAAAATGTTCCAATTGGTTTGGGTGAACCTATTTTTCATAAATTACACTCAGAATTAGGTAGAGCAATGCTTTCTATAAATGCTGTAAAAGGTTTTGAATTTGGAAGCGGATTTTGTGGTGCAAAAATGAAAGGTTCTGAGCATAATGACATTTTTAATGCTGATGGTTCTACACAATCTAATTTATCTGGTGGAATTCAAGGAGGAATATCCAATGGAATGGATATCTATTTTAGAGTTGCTTTTAAACCTGTAGCTACTATTATGAGTTCTCAGCAAACTATCAATTCTGATAATGAAGTCACTGAAATTACAGGAAAAGGAAGACACGATCCTTGTGTTGTACCAAGAGCTGTACCTATTGTAGAGGCAATGACTGCTTTAGTTTTAGCTGATTACTACTTATTAAATAAAACTAGAAAAATCTAATTATTACTTGATAGATGAGTAATCCCTTAGAATCTTTACTGATTAAATTAGAAGATTATTGGGAAGATACATTAACGCTAAAGCGTAATGAGTTTTTGGTGACTAAAAACACTATCAACACAAATTTATATTTTGTTAAAAATGGAAGCTTACGCGTTTTTATTGAAGATGAAATAGAGCAACACACAATTAGATTTGGTTACAAAAACTCTTTAATTACTGCTTTAGACTGTTTTCTAACAAAAAAACCAACATCCTTTTACATACAAGCTATTAAAAAATGTGAGTTAAAAATTATTTCTAAAGCTAAATATGAAGAAATCATAAACTCTGAACTCGAATATCAAGTGATATGGAAAGATTTATTGGAAAGTTTTGTGTACCAACAAATTGAAAGAGAAATTGACTTAATCACCTATTCTCCTCAAAAAAGATTTGAAAGAGTAATGCAGAGAAGTCCTCAAGTCTTTCAACATATACCTTTAAAATATATTGCTTCGTATTTAAGAATGACTCCAGAAACTTTATCTCGTATTTTAAAAAACCTTGATTAGAATCAACTTTTTGAAATTAGTAATTCATCAACTTTGTAAAAAATTAAAAAGATGAAATTAAACACAAAAAATCTGTTAACAGAATTAAAGGCAAAGGTTAATTCTCATATAGAAGAAGCTAAACTGTTATTGACTTTATCAAATGATGAACTTCAGTATAAAACAAGTCCAAAATCTTGGTCTGTTATAGAATGCATTGAACATTTAAATTTGTACGCTAAATTTTATAATTTAGAGGTTGCTAAAAGAATAAAAAAATCAAATTCTAAAGCTACTACAAATTTTAAAAGTAGTTATTTAGGTAATAAATTTGCGTTAAATATGTTACCTAAAGAAGGAATGAAAACGATGAATACCTTTAAAAGTAAGAATCCCATTTATTCGGATTTAAATACAAAAAAAGTGCTTTTAAAGTTTATCACTTTTCAAGAAGAACTTTTAATTCTTTTAGAAAAATCAAAAGGTAAAAATCTTACAAAAATTAAAACTTCAACTACATTACCTATATTAAAATTTAGATTAGGAGATACTTTTAGGTTTGTAATTTATCATAATGAAAGACATATTGTACAAGCAAGAAAGGTCTTAAAAAAAAGGTAGTAAAAACAATTTCTACCAAGTTGTAAGCTAAAATACAGATTTTTCTAACACTATTATTTGTAGGATAATAGAATTTGTTTTTTTATAAACTTATTTTTATTTACGTTTTCTATCAAATTAAAAGACGAATTAATAATAGAAAATCAAAAAAAAAAAAGCGAAACTTTCGTTTCACTTTTTATATTTTTAAGCCTGACCTGTAGGCCCAAAATTCATTGGCATTGGAGGTTGCTCATAATCTTTTATTTCTCCATTTTGTTGTTCGAATTTACGAACATTATCAGCTAAAGCTTTTACTAACCTTTTTGCGTGTTGTGGAGTTAATATAATTCTAGATTTTACTTTTGCCTTTGGTACACCTGGCATAATATTTATAAAATCTACAATAAACTCTGATACTGAATGATTAATAATAGCCAAATTAGAATAAGTCCCTTCCGCAATTTCCTGATCTAATTCAATATTTATTTGACCTTCTTTATTTTGATTTTCTTCCATAATATATGTTGTTAAATTGTGTAATTATTGAACTGTGTAAATGTTAGATTGTAAATATAAAAAAAGTTGAACTGAATACTGTAAATAATATACAGTAACAATTCAACTTTTAAAATTTTAAACGCTTAAGTACGTTTTGTAAAACTTATTAGAAACTTTGTTCTATTTCATCTTTAGGTCCTACTATAATTTTATCATAAGATCTCATACCTGTACCTGCTGGAATTTTCTTACCAACAATTACATTTTCTTTCAATCCTTCTAAAGTATCTATTTTACCATTTACAGCTGCTTCATTTAATACTTTTGTAGTTTCTTGGAAAGAAGCTGCAGAGATAAACGATTTTGTCTGTAAAGAAGCTCTAGTAATACCTTGTAACACTTGTTCAGCTGTGGCTGGCCTTGCGTCTCTAGCTTCAACTAAATTCATATCATTTCTTCTCAATAAAGAGTTTTCATCTCTTAATTGACGTGCAGTAATAATTTGTCCTTCTTTCAAGTTTTCAGAATCTCCAGCATTTTCAACAACTTTCATTCCGTAAATTGCATCATTGTCTTTGATGAAATCCGTTTTATGAATTAATTGATTCTCTAAGAATAATGTATCTCCAGAATCTATAATCTTCACTTTACGCATCATTTGACGAACTACAACTTCAAAATGTTTGTCATTAATTTTTACACCTTGTAAACGATATACTTCTTGTATTTCATTAACTAAGTATTGTTGTACTGCAGATGGTCCTTTAATTCTTAAAATATCAGAAGGAGTTGTAGCTCCATCAGATAAAGGCATACCAGCTTTAATAAAGTCATTTTCTTGAACTAAGATTTGGTTAGAAAGTTTAACTAAATACTTACTAATATCTCCTGTCTTAGATTCAACAATAATCTCTCTATTACCTCTTTTAATTTTTCCGAAAGAAACCACACCATCAATTTCAGAAACTACAGATGGGTTAGAAGGATTACGTGCTTCAAACAACTCAGTTACACGTGGTAAACCTCCTGTAATATCTCCTGCTTTTCCTGATTTTCTTGGTATTTTAACTAAAGTATGACCTTGCTCAACCATTTCACCATCATCAATCATTAAGTGAGCTCCTACAGGTAAACTGTATGAACGTAAAGCATTACCATCTTTATCTTCAATAATTAAAGAAGCAATAATTTTCTTGTTTTTAGAATCGATCATTACTTTTTCTTGGAATCCAGTTTGCTCATCAATTTCAACAGAATAATTAATACCCTGTTGTAAATTATCAAACTTCACTCTTCCACCAAACTCAGAAACAATAACCCCATTAAATGGATCCCATTGTACAATTGCATCTCCTTTTTTAATCGTTTTTCTATCTTTATCAAAAATGATAGAACCGTAAGGAATAATATTTGTACTCTGAGTAATTCCGGTTTTCTTATCTTTAATTTTAATTTCTGCAGTTCTCGAAATTACAATATCAATTTCTTTACCATCATTATCTTTACCAACTACAGTTCGTAAATCTTCAATTGTAACATTACCATCAAATTTGGCAATCAATTTATTTTCTTCTGAGATGTTTCCTGCAACTCCACCAACGTGGAATGTACGTAATGTTAACTGTGTACCAGGTTCTCCAATAGATTGTGCTGCAATTACACCAACTGCTTCACCAATTTGTACTTTATTACGAGTTGATAAACTCAATCCATAACATTTAGCACAAATTCCTCTAGTAGATTCACAAGTTAAAGCAGATCTTACTTCTACAGAATCAATTCCAGAAGCTTCTACAGCATCTGCTAATTGGGATGTAATAGATTGATTTGCTTCTAAAAGAAGTTCATCTGTTACAGGATGATAAACATCTTGTAAAGAAATACGACCTTCAATTCTATCTGATAAAGATTCTACAATCTCATCATTTTTCTTTAAAGGCTCTACATCTAATCCTCTTAATGTTCCACAATCTTCTTCATTAACAATAACATCTTGAGAAACATCCACCAATCTACGTGTTAAATAACCAGCATCTGCGGTTTTTAAAGCGGTATCTGCTAATCCTTTACGAGCACCGTGAGTTGAGATGAAGTATTCTAAAATTGATAAACCTTCTTTAAAGTTAGAAAGAATTGGATTCTCAATAATTTCTCCACCACCAGCTGTAGATTTTTTAGGTTTTGCCATTAATCCACGCATACCTGTTAACTGACGAATCTGTTCTTTAGAACCCCTTGCACCAGAATCAAGCATCATATATACTGAGTTGAAACCTTGTTGGTCTTCACGTAAACGTTTCATAGATAATTCAGTTAAATCGTTATTAGTTCTACCCCAAATATCAATTACCTGATTGTAACGCTCTTTTTGCGTTAACATACCCATATTATAGTTCGATACAATTACATCAACCTCTTTGTTTGCATCATCAATCATAGACTGCTTTTCTTTAGGAATAATAATATCTCCTAATGAGAATGACAATCCACCTTGAAAGGCAAACTTATAACCCATATTTTTGATTTCATCTAAGAATGCTCCAGTAGTAGGTATATCAGTAGCTTTTAAAATACCACCAATAATTCCACGTAAGTTTTTCTTAGTTAAAACTTCATTAATATAACCAGCAGCAGCAGGAACTTTTTCATTAAATAAAACTCTACCAACAGTAGTTTTTATAATTTTTGTTACCTGTTCTCCGTTTTCATCAATATCTTGAGTTCTAACTTTAATAGACGCATTTAAATCTACTTTTTCTTCATTAAAAGCTATAGTAACTTCTTCTGGAGAATAAAAAGTTAACCCTTCTCCTTTAATAGGTACCTCTGGAGTAGAGATTCTTTCTTTTGTCATGTAATACAACCCAAGTACCATATCTTGAGAAGGTACAGTAACTGGGGCACCATTTGCAGGATTTAAGATATTATGAGAAGCCAACATTAATAATTGTGCTTCTAAAATAGCTTCTGGTCCTAATGGTAAGTGAACCGCCATTTGATCTCCATCAAAATCGGCATTAAATGCAGAACATGCTAATGGATGTAGTTGTATTGCTTTACCTTCAATTAATTTTGGTTGGAAAGCTTGAATACCAAGTCTGTGTAAAGTAGGAGCCCTGTTTAATAATACTGGGTGACCTTTAATTACGTTCTCTAAAATATCCCAAACAACTGGTTCTTTTCTATCTATTATTTTCTTTGCAGATTTTACTGTTTTTACAATTCCTCTTTCAATTAGTTTTCTAA
>CBFHKA010000046.1:0-1902 GCA_965656305.1 Polaribacter sp.
AATACTAAATATGTTTAAATTGCGTTAAATTTAGTGTAATATCTTTATACACATATGAAGTTTTTTTTTATTTATTTGTTTTTCAATTGTAGTTTTATCACTAGGAGTTGGTTTTGAATATTTATAGAATAGTATAAATTCTAAAAGAAAAACATATAATGATATATTTATAAAACAAGATTTATATAACACCTACTAGAAAATGAAACAACTTTTAAATATTAGCCTTTTATCATTTGTAATTTTATTTATTTCTTGTGAAAAAAAGGATATTTCTTCAACCCCTACCACTGATGATGATATTAATTTTTTTATTTGGAAAGGATTAACTAATTATTATTTATGGCAAAAAAATGTACCAGATTTAGCTAACAACCGTTTTTCAAGCTTTGAAGATTTATATTTACATTTTAGAGGATTTACATCTCACGAAAGTGTTTTTGAAAGTTTATTATACAGGCCTATTGACCGTTTTTCATGGATAGTTGATGATTATGTTGCTTTAGAAAACTCTTTTCAAGGAATTAATTTAAGCAATGGAATGGAATTTGGGAATGTACTTTATAAAGATGGTTCTAAGAATGTTTTTGGATATGTAAGATATGTTATCCCTAATTCTGATGCTGCTAATAAAGGCATTTTACGTGGTCAAATTTTTAATAGGGTTGATGGTAAACAGTTAACTACAGACAACTATATTAGTTTGTTATTTGGAGATAACACCAATTACACATTAGGTTTTGCTGATTATAATGATGGCAATCCTACTTCTAATGGAAATTCTATTGCATTAATAAAAACCCAACTTCAAGAAAATCCTATAGCGATATCGAAAGTTATTACTGAAGGCTCAAAAAAAATGGGATACCTTATGTATAATCAATTTGCAAGAAACTATGATGGACAATTAAATGCTGCTTTCGCAAATTTTAAAGCAGAAAATATTGACGAATTAATAATTGATTTAAGATATAATTCTGGCGGTTCTGTAGCAACAGCTACTTATTTAGGAAGCATGATAACTGGCCAGTTTACAGGTCAATTGTATTCGCAAGAAATTTGGAATGACAAAATTATGAATGCGAATTCTCCATCTTTATTTTTTAATAATTTTAAAGACGAAATAAGAAATGTAGATGGTGATGAAGTCGTTTTACAAGAAAATATTAATAGTTTAAATTTTAATAAGGTATATTTTATTGTTTCTAACAGCTCAGCCTCTGCCTCTGAATTGGTTATAAACTCTTTAAGTGCTTATATAGATGTTAGAGTAATTGGAAGAACTACTAGAGGAAAACAAGTAGGTTCTATTACAATTTATGATTCTGATAATGCAAGAAAAAACGGAACAAATTTAAATACCAATCATAAATATGCACTACAACCTTTAGTTTTAGAAATAAGTAATAAAAATGGTGTTAATTATCCTGGTGGAATTGTACCTGGAAGTGCTGAATTTCCAGGAATTAAGTTAAGAGAAAATTATAGTGATTTAGGAATTTTAGGTGAACGTTCAGATCCTTTATTAAATGCTACTCTAAATTATATTACCACAGGAAACAAAGCTTTTAATAAAACTGGAAACAACTTTAATCTTAAAGAAATTAATAATTCTAAATTAGCTGCACCTGCAAGAGATAATATGTTTGTAGATCTTAAATAAGATGAAAAATTTAATACTTCTGCTTGTAGCATTAATTGGATTTCAACTTTTTTCTCAGGAAATCAATTTTCCAAACAGTTTTAGTAAAAAGGATATTAAAAATTTAAATCAACTAGAGTTAAAGTTAAATTCTTATACTTTTAACGATGTCAATTTTAATAAAGATTTAAAGGAATTGGCTTACTTTAACAAAAAAAGAAAACAAAATAAAGTTTGGGCATATACACTTTCTATAACAG
>CBFHKA010000047.1:0-32221 GCA_965656305.1 Polaribacter sp.
AAATTTATTCTACTGATATGAAGATTATAAACTATTTAGCTTTTTATTCTTTTATTACTCCTTTTTGAACTCTTTATACCTTTTGTCTATATAAATAAGAATTAGTTTTTTAAAACCTTTAATTTCAGTTATCAAATTTTAAATGTTTTTATTTTAAGTATCAGTATATATTATAAAAGTTAGAAATACTGCATGACTATATAATTTCTTGCTATTAAAGTATTTTAAAAGAACTCCATTTTTTTGTAAGTTTATAAATGTTATGTGTTTTTACTTTATTATAATATCAACTTAAATTATAACCAATATTTAAAGAATATTAGATTTTAGTTAATTTGAAGATTTTATATTATCTTTTTTATATGGGTTTATTATAATTATAAATCATTTAAATTATAGCAAAAAAAATCTCAAGAATAGACTTGAGATTTTATATAATTTAAAAAGCAATAGAATATTACATTGCTCCCCATTCTTTTAAAGAAGCTTTGTTCATTTTTATATAACCTGAATTTTTAGCTTTAGTAGCAAATTCTAATGATTTTTTTGCAGCAGCTATGGCACCTTTTGTGTTACCTGCTTTAGCATGAATTAGAGATTGCTGACGTAAATACCAAAATTTAGGAGTATCAGAAGTCATTTTTACTGCTTTATCAATCCAAATTTGAGCTTGTTTAATATCTTTTCCTGCTTGTAAATAATATACTGCTGCTCCATACATGTCATTTGCAGAAGGACCAGCCATCACCTTTTTAATGTTAGATGAAACCATTGTATCTGTTGGGGTTTCAAATTTTAGTGGCACATAAACGTTTTCCCACATAATACCTATAACAGCAGAATTGTTGGTTAAATCATCAAATGAAATAGTAAATGTTTCAATTGGCATTGGCATTTGATAAGGTGCTACTTTTAATATAGCAGCTACTTTTTCTTCATCCCATTTTCTTGGAGTTCCCCAATTAGAAGCATCAGCATATAAAATTACATCCCAAGTTTCTTCTCCAGGAATCGTATACAATGCATAAGTTCCTTTTTTTAGTACTTTTTCATCAACAGTAAAATCAGTAGAAAAAGTTAGTTTTGTATTGGCATTTGCTCCAGTTCTCCAAACTTTTCCATAATCTTCTAATCCACCAAATATTTTCCTTCCTTTCATACTTGGTCTAGAATATTCTAAAGTAACATCTGTTAATCCTACTTTTTGCTCAATTTTTTGAAAAGGACTTGGTGCTGGTGTTTTAATTTGAGCATTTGCAGAAAAAGTGAATGCAGCAACAAATAACGACAATATAATTTTTTTCATAATTATTGAATGTTTAAAATTTAATTCAACCAAAATTACAATTTCAAAAAACGAGAAACGTTAACAAAAACTTAAAATAAGGAGACGTATCTTTGCTAATATTTATAAGATAATGAAGAAATATATATCAGAATTTATAGGTACATTTTCATTGGTTTTTTGTGGTACAGGAGCAATGACTATTAATGAAGTAACTGGTGGAGATGTAACTCATGTAGGAATAGGACTTACTTGGGGCTTAATAGTAATGGCTATGATTTATGCTTTTGGGGATATTTCTGGAGCACATTTTAACCCTGCAGTTTCTATCGCTTTTGCTTATGCTAAAAAGTTTGCTTGGAAAGAGGTTCCTAGATATATTTTTGCTCAAGTATTAGGTGCTTTTACAGCAAGTTTAATTTTGTTGTTTTTATTTCCAGATTCAGAATTCTTGGGTTCAACTATTCCAAAAATTGATGTTTGGAGAGCGTTTGTTTTAGAATTATTATTGACTTTTTTTTTAATGGTAGTTATCATTAATGTATCTACAGGAAGTAAAGAAATTGGTGTTATTGCTGGAATAGCAATTGGTGGAGTAGTATTGTTAGAAGCAATTTTTGCAGGACCAATAACAAATGCGTCTATGAATCCTGCACGTTCTCTAGCTCCAAATATTGTTTCTGGAAACATACAAGGTTTGTGGTTGTATATAGTTGCCCCAGTTTTAGGAGCTTTATTAGCGGTGTCTTCTTGTAAATTAGTTAAAGATGAGAATTGTTGTGATGAAAGTTGTTAGAATATAAATGTATGAATATAATAAGTATTTTAGGTTGTGGTTGGTTAGGTAAACCTTTGGCAGTTTCTTTTTTAGAGGATGGATGTCTAGTAAAAGGATCTACTACATCAAATGATAAAATAGAGCAATTAGAAAGTTTAGGTATTGAGTCATATTTAGTAAATATTTCTGAGTTTGAGGAATATGATGCATTTTTAGAGTCGGACATTTTAATTATTGCTATAACTTCTAAAGATGTAGATGGTTTTGAAAACTTGATTACCCAAATTCAAGAATCATCTATTCAAAAAGTAATTTTTATTAGTTCAACTTCTGTATATCCAAGAATTAATAAAGTGATGACAGAAGAGGATCAAGTTGTTGAAAATCATCCGTTAGTTGAAATCGAAAACTTGTTAAGAGAAAATACTTTTTTTGAAACCACAATTATTCGTTTTGCAGGTTTATTTGGAGGAGAAAGACAGCCTGCAAATTGGTTTAAAAATGGAAGAGAAATTCCACAACCTGAAGGTTTTGTTAATATGATTCACAGAGAAGATTGTATTGAGATTATTCACGAGATTATCAATCAAAATTGTTGGAATGAAACTTTTAATGCTTGTGTAAATCATCATCCTACTAGAGAAGAGTTTTATAAAAATGCTAGAAAAAATAAGGGTTTTGAAGTACCTGTTTTTAAGAAAGAATCTGTTTTTGAATGGAAAATTATATCTCCAAAAAAAGTGCAAAATGTTTTAGGTTATACTTTTATACACAATGATTTATTGAGTATTTAAAGTTTTGAGATTTATATTTTTACTAACGATATCTCTTTTTCCTCAAATAATTAAAAATAAATCCAAAAATAAAAAGTAATATAAGAGGCAAAACAACATTTATTAACTGCCAAAAAGTACGTTCTTTAAATGCTTTCTGTTTATCTAAATAATTAATTTTTAAAGATTTGTTTCTTAAAGAGATTAAACCAGAATCATCTAACAAATAATCGACAGAATTGATTAAAAAATCCTTATTTCCGAAAGTTTGATTTGTCCATTTGTCACGATTTAAATCTGTAGGTTTTCCTTTTAGAATTTGATTTTTACCAATATCACCATCAGCAACAACAATCATTTTATTATTTTTTGCATTCTCTTTAAAAAGTTGGGTTTCAAAAGGTTTTATTCTGTTTTTATAAGCCGATTTAAAATTACCTTCCAATAAAACTGCAAACATTTGATTTCCTGAAATGTACTTTTTTTCTTCAGGTTCATCAGCAATAGATTGCAATTCGATAATAGTTGGTGTACCAATTTTTTGAGTTAAAGCTGAACTCATTAATAAAGGTGTTTTCTTAATGCTGTTTTTTAAGGTATCTATTTGATTTGCAAATTGCAAACGAATCGGAGCAACGTTTTTTGTAATGGAATGATTAGGATTTCCACCAACTAAAGGATGATAAAACCAATCTAAATTTTGAAACTGTGTTTGGTTACCAACTTTACCTGTTGCTAAAGAAATTTGAGCTGCATATAAATCTTTAACTAAACTTGTATTGATGCGAATTCCGTAAGAAAACAACAAATCTGTCAAGTTTAAATCTCTTGGATAAGCCAACATTTTACCTGTATTCAACAAACTATCTTGGTCTGCTTGTATATTATCTAGCATCCATAAAGTTTTTCCTCCATTTGCAATAAATTGATCTAAAGTAAACTTCTCTTGTTCTGTAAATTTTTGTGTTGGTTTTGCAATAATTGCCAAATCTAAAGACGTTAAATCTTGTAAAGTTTGTTGCGGATTTGTGGCAACAGAATCTAAAGTAAATTTTGCTAACCTGTATTTTTTGGCAATTTCGCTTAAAAAACTATATTGATAAATGTCTTGTAATTCTCCATTTCCAGTAAGTACAGCAATACTTTTTTGTTTTTTTTGAGTGATAGAATGTATTGCATCAGAAAATATAAACTCTAAATTTTCAACAGCTTTTTGCAATTGTTCTTCTTGACTAGCTACAATTGCAGTTGGTAACAAAGAAACAACTTTTGTTTTTTTCTTAAAATTGATTTCTGCCCAAGGAAAAATAATAGCTTCAGAAAGTTTTCCATCTTCTTCAACAGTCAACTGACTTGGCATCATCCCTTTTTTAATCAAGTTTTCACGTTGTTCATCTGGGTTTTCAAAATGGATTTTAATATTGTTATTTTCTGCTGCTAACTCTTCTAAATATTGGCGTGTTTCAACTTGTAATCTTTTAAATTCTGAAGGAAAATAGCCCTCTAAATAAACCGTAATAAAAAGAGGTTTATTAATAGTTGATAAAATAGAATTAGTTGTTTCAGAAAGTGTGTAGCGCTTATCAGCAGTTAAATCAAAACGTTTGTAAAAATATTGATTTACAACGTTTAAAGCAATTAATGCTACAATTAAAAATAATATGTTTTTGATTTTTTTATTCATTATCCAAACGCATTTTAGTAATGAATAAAAAGAAAAAAGTTACGCTCAAAAAGTAGATAATATCTCTTGTGTCAATGACACCTCTAGAAATACTTTTAAAGTGTTCATTGATGCCCAATTGTTGTATGGTAAAGCTGTCACTTTTAAAAGAATTAGCAATAGCATCAAATCCATAGAAAAGAAAAAATGTAATAAATACACTTAAAATAAATGCAACAATCTGATTTTTTGACAAGGTTGATGTAAATAATCCAACTGATGTATACGTAGATGCTAAGAAAAGTAAACCAATATAGGAGCCAATTGTGCTGCCAAAATCAATATTTCCTACAGGGTTACCTAATTTGTAAATCGTAAAAATATAAATAAAAGTCGGAATTATAGCCACGCAAACCAATAGGAGAGCTGCCCAGAATTTTCCTAAAACAATTTGCCAATCAGAAATTGGTTTTGTTTTTAAAAGCTCTATAGTACCTGTATTGAATTCCTCTGCAAAACTTTTCATGGTAATAGCTGGAATTAAAAAAAGAAAAACCCAAGGAGCTAAATAAAAGAAAGGTGTAATATCTGCAAAACCAGCATTTAAAATATTAAAATCGTCATTAAAAATAAATAAGAATAAACCAGTAATCAACAAGAAAACTCCAATTACTAGATAAGCAATTGGACTTGTAAAAAATGAGTTGAATTCTTTTTTTAGGATTGGAAACATTTTACTTTATCTCTAATTTGAAAATTCTATTAAAATCAAAAGTAGTACACTTTCTTTTAGGCTGAAAAACAAAATTATGTTTCTTTAACAACGCAATTGAAGCAATATTATTTTTATGAGTATAAGCTTCGATTGTTTTTAAATTCATTTTGTGAATTCCAAAGCCTAAAACACATTTTATAGCTTCACTTATCAATCCTTTTTTTTGAAATTCAGGTTTTAGTTTATAGCCAATTTCTGCATAACTATTTGTCAAAGAAATTTCATGCAATACAATACTTCCAATAACTTGTTGCTCTAATTCTATCAACCAAAAAACACGTTTTTCTTTATTATATAAATCAAAACAAACTTTAATAAAGTCTTTTGCTTCTTGTTGATTTTGCACTCTTTTAGTACCAACAAATTTATTAATTTCTTTACTTGAACGTAATTCAAAAACAGCTTTTATATCATTAAAATTTACTTCTCTTAAGAGTAATCTTTCTGTTTTTAATGTTGGAAAAGTTACGAATTTGAAATTCATTTTTTATTTTTGCTTACTTAACACAAACCCTTTTATCTACACTCCAAGCTTCAGGTTTATTATTAAAATAACTTTTTGTTTGTTTCCAAGTTGCTTTAAAAAAATCTGAATTTTTGTAATTTTCTAAAACGCTTTCATTTTCCCAATAAGAATAAGTAAAGAAAATTTCAGGATTATTTTTGTCTTGGTACAATTCTAGTAATTGACAACCCTTAGTATTTCGAATCAAGTTTTTCTTCTGTTCGAACATTTCTTGAAATTCATGAATAAACTTTGAGTGAAAACTCATTTTTACAATACGAACAAACATAAATTAAGATAAAGAGGTAAATTCTGGCTTACTATCAGAAAAGAAATCGATAATAACAGGATCTCTATATTCTAAGCCTAATAAGGTAGATGCACCTCCAACTGTGTTTAAATTACTTCTATAAACTGCAATTTCTAAGAAATCAGCAGAGTTAAAAATAGCCAATTTATTACCATCAAATTGTCTTGGATCTTTGGCATTGATATTTACAATTTCATTGTATTTATTAAAAATTTTAGTAAAAGAATAACGAGAGGCATTTACCTCATATTTTCTTCCTTTTCCAATGTCATTAAACATCTTTTTACTAATATTTGTAATTACATTTCCGTAATTATCAACGTATAAAACACCACCAATAATTTGAGTCTGAGCTTGGTTTACTTTAGGTTGAATCTCAATTAATTTTTTAAACTCAAAAATCTCTCTTCCAATAACAGTTAAGTTTCCTCCTCTAGCTATAAAACAGGCTACTTTTACAAAAACATCTAATACAGGAAAACTACTTTCAATTCTATCGTGAATATTGATTTCTACAATTTTTGTAGGTTGAATTTCTGAAGCTATCATTGAGATTAAACCATTGTCAGGACAAACAAAAAAATGATCATCTAAAGCAATAGCAATGTGTTTATTATTAGTGCTTAATTCAGAATCAACACCTATAATGTGTATGGTTCCCTTAGGAAAACTCTTATAAGAATTCTTTAAAATATAAGCAGTTTCAGTAATATTAAAAGGGGATATTTCGTGAGTGATATCCACAATTTTAGCATCAGTTAATTCAGAATATATAGCACCCTTTACAGCACCAACAAAGTGGTCTTTAGGTCCAAAATCAGTAGTTAAAGTAATTAAAGACATTAAATTTTTGACTGTTAATTAATTGTGTAAAAGTTGTTAATTATTTAAAGCAAATCTAATCATTTTAGCTTTTAAATTGACTATTTTTAGTTGTATAATTCAAACTAAAAATTAATAAAAAATATACATTTGAACGAACGCATTATAGAGTTAACAGAAATAAACCCTAAAGATTTCTTTGGCACACAAAATAGTACAATAGAGCAATTAAAAAGATATTTTCCAAAAATAAAAATTGTTGCTCGAGGATCTAAACTCAAAATTTATGGTGAAGCTGATATTTTAGACGAGTTTGAAACACGTTTAGAACGTTTGATAAAGTACTTTAATCGTTACAATAAGTTAGATGAGAATAGCATAGAACGTATTTTAACATCTAATGGAAAAGAAGAAAAAAACATTTCTGCCAAAAATATAAAAGATATTTTAGTGCATGGAGTTAGTGGTAAATTGATAAAACCACAAACAGAAAATCAACGTAAAATGGTATCATTAATGCAAAAAAATGATATGCTTTTTGCAGTTGGACCTGCAGGAACAGGAAAAACATATACAGCTGTAGCTTTAGCTGTAAAAGCTTTGAAAGAAAAAGAAGTTCGAAGAATTATTTTAACAAGACCTGCTGTAGAATCTGGAGAAAATCTAGGGTTTTTACCAGGAGATTTAAAAGAAAAATTAGATCCTTATATGCAGCCATTATATGATGCTTTGCGAGATATGATTCCTCATGAAAAACTAGAATCTCATATAGAAAAAGGAGTTATTCAAATAGCTCCATTAGCATTTATGAGAGGTAGAACCTTAGACAGTGCCTTTGTTATTTTAGATGAAGCACAGAATACAACCCATAATCAAATGAAAATGTTTTTAACAAGAATGGGTAAAAGTGCCAAGTTTATTATTACTGGTGATCCTGGTCAAATAGACTTGCCACGTAAACAAGTTTCTGGTTTAAAAGAATCTTTATTGGCATTAAAAAATATAGAAGGTATAGCTCAAGTATATTTGGATGATAAAGATGTGGTAAGGCATAGATTAGTTAAAAAAATTATTACTGCTTATAAAAGCATAGAAACAGAATAAAAATAAGTTGTTAGTATTTAGTCTTTAGCCTATTTTTGCAGCCTCAACAACATAACAAACAACAATGAATACAATTAACGAAACGAATTTTAAGTTTCCAAATCAAAAGTCTGTTTATAAAGGTAAAGTAAGAGAAGTTTACAATATAAATGATGAACTTTTGGTAATGATTGCCTCTGACAGATTATCTGCTTTTGATGTGATTTTACCACGTCAAATTCCATTTAAAGGACAAATTTTAAATCAGATTGCTACCAAAATGATGAATGATACAGCAGATATTGTTCCAAATTGGTTAATTGCAAACCCTGATGAAAATGTTGCAGTAGGTCATTTATGTGAGCCTTTTAAAGTAGAAATGGTAATTCGTGGTTATGTTTCTGGTCACGCAGCTCGTGAGTATAAAGCTGGTATAAGAGTTTTATGTGGAGTTGAAATGGCTGAAGGATTAAAAGAAAATGATAAATTTCCAACACCAATAATTACACCTTCTACAAAAGCTGATAATGGAGAGCATGATGAAGATATTTCTAGAGAAGACATTTTAGCAAAAGGAATTGTTTCTGAAGAAGACTATATTGTTTTAGAGAGTTATACTAGAGCTTTATTTCAAAGAGGAACTGAAATCGCAGCAAAAAGAGGATTGATTTTAGTAGATACTAAATATGAGTTTGGAAAAACAAAAGATGGTAAAATTGTTTTGATTGATGAAATTCATACACCAGATTCTTCTCGTTATTTTTATGCTGATGGTTATCAAGAAAGACAAGATAAAGGTCAAGCACAAAAACAATTGTCTAAAGAATTTGTGCGTCAATGGTTGATAGAAAATGGTTTTCAAGGAAAAGATGGACAACAAATACCAGAAATGTCTGATGAGAAAATCATCGAAATTTCCAATAGATATATAGAATTGTACGAACAAATTACTGGAGAAACTTTTGTAAAAGCAGCTACAGATAATGTTTTAAATAGAATTGAAAAGAATGTAAATTCTTTTTTAGCAAACTAAACAACTAAAAAATGATTATAGAACCAAGAACAAGAGGATTTATCTGTTTAACATCACATCCAACAGGTTGTGAGCAAAACGTAATTAATCAGATAGAATATGTAAAATCTAAAGGAAAAATAGATGGGCCTAAAAAAGTATTAGTTTTAGGATCTTCTACTGGTTTTGGGCTGGCATCAAGAATATCAAGCGCATTTGGTTCAGATGCAGCTACAATTGGTGTTTTCTTTGATAAACCTGCAAGTTCTGGTAGACCAGCATCACCAGGTTATTACAATACTGCTGCTTTTGAAAAACAAGCACATGCTGCTGGTTTGTATGCAAAAAGTATCAATGGAGATGCATTTTCTAACGAAGTAAAACAACAAGTTGTCAACTTAATCAAAGAAGATTTAGGGCAAATTGATTTGGTAATTTATAGTTTAGCATCGCCAGTAAGAACACATCCAGAGTCAGGAAAAAGGTTTAAATCGGTTTTAAAACCTATTGGTCAAGTATTTTCTGATAAAACAGTTGATTTTCATACTGGGAATGTTTCAGAAATCTCAATCAATCCTGCAGAAGGTGATGATGTAGAAAATACGGTAACAGTAATGGGAGGTGAAGATTGGAAAATGTGGGTTGATGCTTTACAAGCTGAAAACTTATTGTCAGAAGGAGCTACTACTGTTGCTTATTCTTACATTGGCCCTGAAGTTACAAAACCTGTGTATAGAAATGGAACAATTGGAGCAGCAAAAGACCATTTAGAAGCAACTGCTTTTACAATTGCTAATGATTTGAAAGCAATTAATGGAAGAGCTTATGTTTCTGTAAATAAAGCTTTAGTTACTCAAGCAAGTTCTGCAATTCCAGTAATTCCATTGTATATTTCTTTATTGTACAAAACAATGAAAGCAAAAGGAATTCATGAAGGTTGTATTGAGCAAATTCAACGTTTGTATAGTGAACGTTTATTTGGTGGAGATTTGGCTTTAGATGATAAAGGTAGAATTAGAATTGATGATTGGGAAATGAGAGAAGATGTGCAAGCAGAAGTAGTAAAACTTTGGGAAACTGCATCCACAGAAAATTTACCAGAAATTGGAGATTTGGAAGGTTATAGTAATGATTTTTACAACCTTTTTGGTTTTAAAGTTGATGGAGTTGATTATGACGCTGATGTAGATGAATTGGTAACTGTTCCTAGCGAAAAATAAGATTAATATGTTATTCTTGTAAAATCAGGAATCTATCTATTGCAAATAAAATTAACCTCACAAATTCCGATTTGTGAGGTTTTTCTTTTTTATCTTGTAAAAAAAATATCCTTAATGAAGGCTGTTACTATAAAACAATTAAAAGACGAACTTTCTTATAAATCCGCAGATGAACTAAAAGAGCTGTGTTTGCACTTATCCAGATTTAAAAAGGAAAATAAAGAATTATTGACCTATCTATTGTTTGAATCTCATAATGAAGAAGGGTACATAGAATCCATAAAGGAACAAATGGATGAGTTGTTTTCAGAAATAAATACCAAGAGTTTTTTTTATATCAGAAAAAGTGTTCGTAAAATTTTATCACTTACAAAAAAGTTTATAAGATATTCTAAAAAGAAAGAAACAGAAGCAGAATTGTTGTTGTATTTCTGTAAGAGACTTAGCGAAATGAGACCATCTATAAAGAGGAGTCAACGTCTGCTAAATGTGTATAATTCACAAATTAAAATAATAAAAAAAGCAATTGAAAAATTGCACGAAGATTTGCAATACGATTACCAATTAGAATTAGATAACTTATTAGAGAATGACTAAAGAGAGGCCAGTTTTATCAAATCTAGTAAATGCCAATACTACAGAAATTGAAAAGTTTCAAAATGAAGTTTTAAGGCCAATTATAAAAATGCAACATGATTTGTTGTTTGTTTTTTTGACAGCTTATCTTAAAAAAAGAAAAATAAATTTTGCTGTATTATCAGAAGAAAAGAAAAAGAAGAAAATAAAATCAATTTTAGAGAAAGACCAAAATTTAAAAAATCAAATCTTAGGAATAGTTTTAGGTGATTTTTCTGTTGAAGAGTTTATTTTTTATAAGAATTCTTCATCTGAATTTAACAAGCGAATAATTCAAATAATTATTCAAAGGGTTCAAAATAATATTACTCAAATTAACAATATATAAAACCGCTACTTTTAAGTAGCGGTTTTAATCAATCAACCAAAAACTTCTTTTTTCGAATAAACAAACGAAATTAACTTATAGAAGTATAATTATACCTAATTACATTACAAATATACAATAATTTTGTTTAATAAAATGTTAAAAAAAATAAACAAAATATTTTTAGTTAAGAATTTATGTTAAATAAAAAAAGACGCTTACATAAGCGTCTTTAAAATTTAAAAGTATTTCTGTTAACTATTTGTTTTCAGAAAGTAATTTCTTTTGATATTTACCTTGTACAATATCTATAATTACTAAAATAGCAATCACAAAATAGAATGTAGTTTTACTCATAGGCACTATTTCTTCACCAAAAAATTTAATATGTGCTAAATGACCTCCTTCAGTAACTAGCATAATTCCAACAATAAAAAGGATAAACAAACCTAAAACTTCATACATTCTGTTTTTTGCTAAAAATGTAGAAACTTTATCAGCTAAAAACAACATTAATAAACCACTTGCTACAATTGCAATTGCCATAATTATAAATGCAATTGTGGAACTTTCTATTTCACTAGTTAAACCAATTGCTGCTAAAATTGAATCGAAAGAAAACACTAAATTCATAATTACAATACTTACTATAGCTGCATTAGCAGATTTCTTTCCTTTAGTATTTACCATATTAGAATTTTCCAAATCTTTTGTACCTATCATATGCCAAATTTCTTTTATGGCAGTGTAAATAATAAATCCACCTCCAAACAAAACAATAATGCTGTGACCATTAAATGCAAATTTCACAACATCTTCAATTCCTCCAGTTAAAAATGAGAATGGTTCTTGAAAGTAATCAATAATAGAAACTAAAAGAAATAATAACCCAATTCTTAGAGCAATAGCTACTAAAATTCCAACTTTTCTAACTCTTTTTTGTTCTTCTATTGGTGCTTTTTTAGATTCTAAAGAAATGTAAAGCAAGTTGTCAAAACCTAAAACAGCTTGTAACATAATCAGCATTAAAAGAGTAAAAATATTTTCTAACATAATTTTTTTGAATTATTTTGATTGATAACAATTGGGGTCAAATATATTAAAGTAACCCCTATTTTTTAAAATAAATATTTTATTAATACTCGGATACTTACAAAAGCAATTAAAACAGCTGTTGCTTTTTTAAATTGTATAGGTGTAAAATAATTATTACTCATTCTACTTCCTATTTGACCACCAATAAAAACTGTAATTAATAGTATAGATGTTAGGTTCCAATCAATTTCAAAATCAGGATTAGAATATTGTCCTAATAACCCTGAAATAGAATTCACAAGGATAAAAAAACTAGCAGTAGCAGCTATTTTTTTTGGAGTATCCCAATTGGTAAGATGCAAAAGAGGAGCTAAAAAAATACCACCTCCAATTCCAACAATTCCTGATACAAAACCAATTATTCCACCATAACTGGCATTTTTTAGTGGTTTTTGATTCATAGTTTTTTCTTCTGATGTAATTATTCGTTTAGAAACCCACATTGTGATTGCTGCAAACAACAATGTAAAACCTAATAAAATAAAAAATATTTGTTGACTTATTTTTAAGTATCCACCTATAAACGCAAGAGGAATACTAAACAATACCAGAGGTAGAATTTTTTTCCAATTTAGTTTTTTTTGATGATAAAATAAGAACACGTTACTAGAAACAACTATAATATTACATAGTAAAGCTGTTGCTCTAATCTGTGTAAAAACAATTCCTGTTAAAGATAATATGGCCAAATAACTTGAACCACCTCCAAAACCAACTGAAGAGTATAAGATGGCCACCACAAAAAAGAGTAATATAACGTGCCAAAACTGAAAAAATGTTTCTAAAATCAAAAGTGTTTTTAACTGAATTGTATAAAAATTAAAAATAGAAAAATAAATCTTTATAATGCTTAACAATATTAAAACTTATTAAAACAGGCAATTAATAAAAACTAGAGGTTTTAAATATCACCATAAAGTTTTGTTGCAGTAGTATTAGTACTGAACTTGATTCAGAATCTACTGTTAGGTCTTTTGGTTTGTTGTAACTTTGCTAATATGTCATACTTCCTATCAATGGTATATGAATTGACTATCAATAAGTATCAATATTCTGAATAGTATTTATGCAACACTTTAAAGATTCAAAAAAAGATAAAAAGAAACCAAAAGTAACTTTAAAACAAGCTTTTAAAACCATTATTTGGCCAAGAAGAAATTTGGTCTTTGTGGGTTTAATTTTGATTATTATTAGAAGTTTGTCAGGTTTTGTTTTACCATTACAAAGTAAAGTACTTTTAGATGAGGTTGTTCCCAATAAAGATTTTGATCAATTGTACACTTTAATATTAGTAGTTATTGGCGCTATTTTAGTGCAAGCAATCACCTCTTTTTTATTGACAAAAGTACTGAGTATTCAGGCTCAATATTTAATATCAGAATTAAGAGCAGAAGTACAAAAGAAAGTATTGACATTACCTATCAGCTTTTTTGATAATACTAAATCAGGAGCTTTAGTTTCTAGAATTATGACTGATGTAGAAGGTGTCAGGAATTTAATTGGAACAGGTTTAGTACAATTAATAGGAGGTTCTTTTACAGCAATTATAACATTAGTGATTTTGATAAAAATGAATGTATGGATGACACTTTTTACATTTGTACCATTGTCAATTTTTGGATTAATAGCTTTAAAATCATTCAAATATATTCGTCCAATTTTTAGAGCTAGAGGAAAAATAAATGCAGAAGTAAAAGGACGATTAACGGAAACTTTAGGAGGGATTAGGGTAATAAAAGCGTTTAATGCAGAAGAACAAGAGACTAAAATATTTGAAAAAGGAGTTGCAGATATTTTTATCAATGTTAAAAAAAGTATGACAGCAACTGCAATAATGACAAGTTCATCTACTTTTTTAATTGGTTTGGCAACTACAGGAGTTATGGGAATTGGTGGTTATTATATGATGCAAGGAACTTTGACTTTTGGAGATTTTATCCAATTTACTTTTTTATTAGCATTTATGGTGGCACCAATTGTGCAAATGAGTAATATAGGAAGTCAATTAACAGAAGCCTTAGCAGGTTTGGATAGAACTGAAGAGTTAATGAATATGCCTGCTGAAGAAGATGATAAAGACAGAAATGTTGTTTTAGAAAAAGTGAATGGAAAAATTATTTTTGACAATGTTTCTTTTGCTTATGAAGAAGGAAAAGAAGTATTGAATAACATCAATTTTGAAGTTCCTGCAGGTTCTGTTACAGCTTTGGTAGGAAGTTCTGGTTCTGGAAAATCGACAATTGCAGGTTTATCAGCAACATTTTTAAATCCGAAATCGGGTACAATTACAATTGATAATCAAGATATGTCTAAAGTAAAATTATCCAGTTATCGTAAAAATTTAGGGGTTGTTTTGCAAGACGAATTTTTGTTTGAAGGCACAATCAGAGAAAATATTTTATTTCCAAGACCTAATGCAACTGAAGACGAATTGCAGAATGCTGTTAAAGCAGCTTATGTTAATGAGTTTACAGATCGTTTTGATGATGGTTTAGATACGTTAATTGGAGAAAGAGGTGTAAAACTTTCAGGTGGGCAAAGACAACGTCTGGCAATTGCAAGAGCAATTTTGGCAGATCCTAAAATCATCATTTTAGATGAAGCTACTTCTAGTTTAGATACAGAAAGTGAATCTTTAATTCAAAAAAGTTTATCCAAATTAGTAAAAGACAGAACTACAATTGTGATTGCACATCGATTGAGTACTATAAAACAAGCTGATCAAATTTTAGTTATAGAAGCTGGAAATATTGCAGAAAGAGGAACGCATGATGAATTGATTGAATCCAAAGGAAGATATTATGATTTGTATACTTATCAATCAAAAATTTAGTGAAAGTCAATTTTTTAAAGTTGCTTAGCAACGTATCAAAAATTGTAAGTTGAACTAATCCCGATGAAAATCGGGATCTAATAATTTATTGTGAAATATTTGTTATTTCAACCTTGTAGGTAAATCTCAATTCTATCGATATTTTTAGACTCACCTTATTCAAGTCAAAATAATATTTAAACTGTCATTCCCTTGAAAAAGGGAATCCATTTTCTTTTATTTGTAATATCATTTCAAATAAAACGACTTCTTCAATATAAAAATGAAACCAAATGAAAAAAATAATTTTATTATTAGTTTTTGTTAGTATATTTTCTTGTAATAAAGAAACTAAAAAAGAGAATTTTCCTGAAGAATTAGGGAGTGTGTTTCAAAAACACGGAGGAATAAATGCTTGGAAAAATGCTCAAGTTCTATCTTTTAATAAAGGTGAAGAAGTACATACTGTAGATTTACATTCCAGAAAAACGGTAATAAATTCACCTAAATATTCTTTAGGGTTTGATGGGACAGCAGTTTGGTTGGATGAAGAAATAGAAGGAACTTACAAAGGAAATCCAACTTTTTACTACAATCTATATTTCTATTTTTATGCAATGCCTTTTGTTTTAGCTGATGATGGAATTATCTATGAAAAAGCAGATAAAATTTCTTTTGAAGGTATAGATTATCCTGGTTATAAAATTTCCTACAAAGCAAATATTGGTACTTCTCCTGATGATAATTATATTGTTTATTATCATCCTAAAACCTATCAAATGGAATGGTTAGCATATACTGTAACCTTTAAATCGAAAGCCCCAAGTGATCGCTATAAATTGATTAAATACAACAAATGGGAAAATGTAAATGGACTGATTTTACCTTCAGAAATTACATGGTATAAAAAAGATGATAATGGTAATCCAACTGAACCAGCAAGACCTGCAACCCAATTTACATTGCCATTAGTAAGTCAAGGTAAATTAGCAGATTCATTTTTTGAGAAACCAGTTGTTGAGTAAGCAGTTTTCCAGTAACAGTAAACAGTTAGTAGATTTGTGATGGTTTTTTCTGTCATTTTCTGTCATTCCTGCAAAGGTAGAAATCTCAACTTAAATTCGTAATAATTTTATTATAAACCATACAATAATAATCGTGAAACCTTGAAAGCAATACGTTTTCAAGGTTTTTTGTGTTTTTTAAAACTGATAAGTCAAATAATTTAATGTCTGCAACTTCTTCCTCTTGGATTTTTAATTCACTTAAAGGAACTTTTAATTGCGCAATAAAAACGTGATGATGTTCATTATCTTGAATTCCGTTTTGATGAGAAACTTGATGAACTCTAGTTCCAATTTTGATAAGGTCTTTTTCTTCTAATGCTAAACCTATTTCTTCAAAAACTTCTCTTTTTGCAGATGATAAAATACTTTCTCCAGTTCCAATATGACCAGCAACAGAAATATCCCACAAACCAGGAAATACTTTTTTTGTCAAAGCCCTTTTTTGTAATAATATTTTTCCATCAGCAGTAAAAAGCCAAATATGAACAGTGGCATGAAACCAACCGTTTTTGTGAGCTTCAGATTTTAATGCTGTTTTTCCAGTTGGTATTCCTTCAGGAGTTAATATGTCAATAAGTTCATCCAAAGAATAAAATTATAATTAATTTTCTTCTAGTTTTATTTGAGAGTTACTAGAATCAAAAAGGTGTAAATAATCATCCACTTTAAAAATTTTACTAGTAAAACGAGACATTCTATTTCTTCCTTCTTGCTGTCTAGAAATACTTCTGGCAAAACGTCTTATTTCATTTTTTGAAGTCAAAATTAAACCAGGAATTGGAGTGCTTTTTCCATTTTCATCCTTGGCAACCATTGTAAAATAAGAAGAGTTGCAATGTTTTGTTTCACCAGTCCTGATGTTTTCAGAAATTACTCGTAATCCAACCACCATAGAAGTTCTTCCTGTAAAATTTACAGAAGCTTTTAAAGTTACTAATTCGCCTACTTCTATAGGGTTTAAAAAATCTACTTTATTAACAGATGCAGTTACACAATAATTTCCAGAATGTTTAGAAGCACAAGCAAATGCAATTTGATCCATTAAGTTTAAAATATGTCCTCCATGAATCTTACCACTAAAGTTAGAATGAGAAGGCAACATTAATTCAGTAATTGTTAATTGAGATTCGCTAATATGTTTGTATTGTTTTTTTTCGTCAGTCATGAGTGCAAAAATACAATTCATTTTTCTGAAATTCTTTTTGAAAGCCTAAAAAATGATAATTTTCAAGTAAAAATTTTCCTTCTAAGCAGGTGATTTTTCCTTTTAAACCTAATTTTTTTTGGTGTCTGATTACAATATGAGTTTATTTGTAAGGAATTTAAATTAATTACATCTAAATTTACAAAAGCGAAATAATTTACAATAAATAATAAGAATAACCTGTATGGAAAAAAAATACGCAACAACCTTAAAAAAAATACTAATAATCTTATTTTTTTCAATTTACAGTTTTAATGCTTTTTCTCAAGAAAAATCAATTTTTGATATTGCAAGAAATGGAACTATAATAGAATTGAAGGCAGTAGTAAAAAAGAATCCAGATGTAATCAATACAGTAAGTAAAGAAGGATATAGTCCTTTAACATTGTCTTGTTATTCAGGAAACAATGAAGTAGCAAAATATCTTATACATAATGTTAAAGACATTAATACTAAAAGTGGTTATGGCACTCCATTGATGGCTGCAGTAGTTAAAAATAATAAGGATTTAACAGCTTTATTGATCGATATGAAAGCAGATATTAATGCAACTGATCCAAATGGAACTACAGCTTTACATTATGCTGTTATGTTTGGCTTAGAGGATATTACAAAATTATTAGTGGAAGGAAAGGCGAATGCTTCATTGAAAGACAATAGAGGTAATTCTGCTTTAGATTATGCAAAAATAAAAGGAAATTCAAATATAATTCAATTACTAAATAACAACTAACATGAAAAAAACATTACTTATTTTATCTTTAATTGCATTTGGCTTTAATGCAAATGCGCAAGTTTTTGGTACAGGTACTATCACATTTAATTCTAATTTTTCTGCTAATGTTTCTATTAGTGGAGTTACAAATAAAACGACATTAACTTTAGTAGCGCCTTCTAATGTTTGGTTTGCTGTTGGTTTTGGTGGAAATAGTATGTCTTCTGGAGCAGATGTTTTTAGATCAAATGGAACAGATATAACAGATGCAAAATCTACAGGAAGGTTTTTACCTACTGCAGATTCTTCTCAAGATTGGTCCATAGAATCTAATACTGTTAATGGAGGTGTAAGAACTATGACTGTAATAAGAGATAATAATACAGGAGATTCTAATGACTTTGAATTTAACCCTAATACAGGTAGTTTAACCTTAATCTGGGCTCATGGTAGTTCTACATCTTATGCATATCATGGATCGAATAGGGGAGCAACATCTATAAGTGTTTTAAGTACACCAGAAGCAAACCGTTTAAATTTTGAAATGTATCCAAATCCTGCTTCAGAAAGCTTAAAAGTTCAACTGTCTTCTGGTTCTGATAAAGCAACTGTGCAATTTTATGACAACATTGGAAGATTAGCATTATCAAAAAATGTAACTAATGAAAATAATACAATAGGTATTAATAGTTTATCAAAAGGCGTTTACATAGTTAAAGTCCTTTCTAATGATAAAATAGGAAGTCAAAAATTTATAAAGAATTAAAAACTTTGTAGTTTATGAATGAAAACCGATTGTATTTTATGCAATCGGTTTTTTATGTGCTGTAATTAAAGTAAATTTGTTTATCTATAAAAACCCAAGAAATGAATTATATTTTATTTGATGGAGATGTTAGAAAGTCCCTTTTACCATTTACCTATACCAAACCAGTTGCAGATTTAAGAATCGGAATTTTAACCATTAGAGAAAAATGGGAAAAGTATTTAAGTTTAACTACTACAACAATTACTGAAGAATATTTAGAAGAAAAATATCCAATGGTTGAGTTGGAGCAGAATATATTGATAAACGCTTCATTTTGCCCAACAAAAAGTTTGGTAGAAAAAGTAAAGAATTTATCTAAGAACGAAGCTATTTTTAAAGGTGATGATGTGATTGCATTTTTTACTTCGGATACACAAGAAGAAGTGAATTTTGACGAGTATACGCAGATAGAATTTGATGAAGATATTATTCAAATAAAAAACACTTGGGATATTTTTTCATTAAATGATAAAGCTATACAAGAGGATTTTGATTTAATTACTAAAGGACGAAAATCACAACCTATTCCAGAAGGAACTAGATATCTTAACAAAGAAAATATTTTTATTGAAGAAGGTGCTACAATTACTTTTGCTATTTTAAATGCATCAACAGGGCCAATTTATATAGGTAAAGATGCTAAAGTAATGGAAAGTAGCGTAATAAAAGGACCATTTGGGATGTGTGAAAAAGCAGAAGTAAAAATGGCAGCAAGAATTTCTGATGGTTCTACATTAGGACCATATTGTAAAGTTGGAGGAGAAGTGAGTAATTCAGTTTTAATGGGATTTTCAAGTAAAGGACATGATGGTTATTTAGGGAATTCTGTTTTAGGTGAATGGTGTAATTTAGGTGCAGATACTAATACTTCTAATCTAAAAAATAATTATGCTGAGGTAAAATTATGGGATTATGAAACAGGACGTTTTGCAAAAACAGGATTAACTTTTTGTGGTTTAATGATGGGAGATCATTCCAAATGTGGTATTAACACAATGTTTAATACTGGTACTGTAGTTGGAGTTTCTGCAAATATTTACGGAAGTGGATTTCCAAGAAACTTTATTCCTTCATTTAGTTGGGGAGGAGCTTCAGGATTTACAGAATATAGAACTAATAAAGTTTTTGAAGTAGCAGATGTAGTTATGAAACGTAGAAACTTACATTTTGATGATGTTGAGAAACGCATTTTACAACATGTATTTGATCAAACAAAACAATATAGGAATTATTAGTTTTCTTCTAGAAATAACCAATATCTGTTCTAGTGAAGTAGAAAACTAATTCAGTGATATAAAAAAAAGTCTAAAATGAATTTTTAATTTAGACTTTTTTTTATGTGTAAAATTTCAGCACCCTTAACATTTCCAAGTCTTCCCTTTGGGAAGATTTAGAAGGGCTTGAGAGGGCTTTAATTCCTATCAATCACATCACCTGAACCTACAGATTTTGTGTCAATATATTTAGGGTTTCCTTTATAGTAAATACTTCCTGAGCCTACTACTTTAGCTTTAATTTTAGTTTTTACAGTGGTTCTAATACTTCCAGAACCAGCAATTGTTGCACTTAAAGTATCTGTGCTTAAATCATAAGCTTTAATACTTCCAGAGCCAGCAATAGCACAAGTTAATTCATTAGATCTACCTGCTAATTTAATATTTCCAGAACCTCCAATATTAGAACTAAGTTTATCAGCATCCACTTCTAAGGTGATATTTCCAGAACCTCCTAGAGAAACAGAAAAATCTGAACTTTTTAGGGTTCCTTTAGCAGAGATATTTCCTGAACCTCCTAAAGAAACTTTCTCTAAATCTTCATAAGTTACAGTAACAGTTAACCTTTTTGTGGTTCTTACATTAATGTTTTTTTCATATTTTACTTTTAGAGTATTCCCATTAACTTCTGTCTCTATATAAGGAATAATGTTTTCCTCACCTTCAATTGTAATTTTGCCTTCTTTTCCTTTTACAAGGATAACATCAAAAGAGCCACCTACTGAAACTCCATCATAATCAGAAGTAGTTCTGTTTACAGTAACTACATTTCCATTTCCTTTAATTTTTTTGCTATTTCCCCACCAACCTTGTGCATTTAATGACATAGTTATCGTGAATAGTAATAACGATAAAGTAATTTTTTTAAACATAATTTTATTTCTTTAAGTTGATTTTGTTAGTAATTCTCTTTGATAGATACACCTCCATATTGAGATCTTATTTTAATTCTAGAATTAGAATTCCCTTTTCCGAATTTACCTTCGTAATACTTTTTGGTAGTTTTAGATATTTTTTTGAAGAACTCCATTTGTTCAGCATCATATTTAAAACCTGCGTATTGTAAATCGAGCACAAAATCGAAAACAGCATCTTCATCCACACCAATTTTTATACCTGCATATTGTCCATCAATAGCTACGTTTTGAAAACCTTTAGCCAATCTTTTTACAGAAATAGATCCATAATCAGTATCAATGATTAGGTTTTTGAAAATAGTTCCAAAACGCATACCTGCGTAATCTGAATTTCCATTAACACTTACAGCCTCATCAATACTTATTGATCCATAATCGATATTAAAATCGATATTCTCTGTTTTTCCGAATTTTACAGTAGAATAGTCAGCATTTACTTTTGCATTTTCTGTTTCATCAACGGTTATTTTAGAATAATCTACATTTACATTACCGCTTTTCATATAATCTACATTAGAATTCGAGCAATAATCTAGGTTGATGTTGTTATTGTTTGCAGATAATTCTCCAACTGTTATTTTTCCATAATCGCAATTAATATCTGCATGTCCAGACAAGTCTCCTAAATAAATACTACCATAATCATTGTCTAAATCAACAGCATTGGTTTTTGGCATTTTTACTTTGTAGTTGATTTTATAACTTAAGTCTCTACTTTTTTTCCAGAAAGACCAACTTTTTTGCTCTTTTTCAAAAATTGTTTTTGCAGATACAAAGTTTGATGAAGCTTCAAACTCAACATCAATGCTTTCAAGTCTATCTTCAACACGATCTAAATCATCTCCTTTTACAGTGATAGTTACTTCTATTTCTACTCGGTTTTTATCCCAAGTAGTAATATTTAAGTCTCCATATCTATTGTTTATAGCTACTTTAGCATCAGCATTTACTTTGTATTCTCTGTTGATTTTTCTGCTTTTTTCTTGCTTTTTGTCATCAATATTTGCTGATGTTATGAGTGGAAAAAGTAAAAATAGGAATGTAATTTTATATATAGATTTCATCATTTAAAAGATTAGGATTTTTAATTTGTTCAATTTGCTGCAAAACGTTTTCTAAAATTTGCAAGCGTTGCTGATAGTTTTTAATCATAGAATTGATAATTTTTGTTTTATTACCATCAGAATTTAACTCCAAGAGAAACAGTCTATAATTGTCTTCTAATTCTTCCAATTGATCTAGTGCCTCTTCTATAATAGTTTCTGTTTCTAAACTTCTGTTTTTCTCTACAGATTTTAACTCTTGATGAATCGTATTTACAAAATAGTCTTGTACTTCTTCTAATTTAGGAGAAACATCTGCTAAATCTATCATTTGTTTTTGATGATTACTTCCTAACCAAAAACCGATAACTAAAACTATAGATGCAGCTACAGAAAGCCATTTCCAAGAAGTTCTATTCACTCTTTTAGGATGATTTAGTTTGCGTTCAAAACGCTCTAAATGTCCAGAATGTGGTTCCTGAAAATCGAAACCATTTTCAGAAAAAAAGTTGTGTAATTTATCTTCCATACGCTTGCGCTTGTATATTTTCTGCAAGGATTACTTGCTTTAATTTTTTCTTTGCTCTAGAAACTGTGGTTCTCACATTTTCGTTTGTGTAATTTAGTATTTGTGCAATTTCCTCATAATCAAAACCTTCAATTAGGTTTAAGGTTAACACAATTCTGTAATTATCTTTTAAATTTTGTAAACAGTTTAAAACACTTTTAGGATTTAAACCTGTGTAATTAATTACTTCATCTTCAATTTCATTGGTTGGAATTACTTCCATTTTTACTTCTTGATAACGATTGTTTTTCTTTAATTGAGTTAAACTTTTATTGATAACAATTCGTTTTAACCACGCTCCAAAGGCAACTTCTCCTTTATAAGTTTGCAATTTTGTAAAAGCTGTTAAAAAAGCTTCTTGCATTATATCTTCGGCTTCAAAACTGTCTTTTAAAATTCGGTAGGCTGAATTGTACATTGCTTTATAATAAGCATTGTAAATCTTCAACTGCGCGTTTTTATCAGACGATTTGCAGCGTTCTAATAGGTTGGTTATATGTGGTTGATTAGCTTCCAATTAAAAACTTCTATTCTAAAGACAAAACTATTTTTGAGATGTGACAGTTTATAAATATAAATGTATTTTTTTTATAAATTCTTTTGGCATAACAATTGACTTATTAATTAAAGATAATTAAAAATTTTTTTTACATTTTTGATTATCAATTGTTTATGATTATAATAATGATATTGATGAGTCTGTTATAGGAAAATCAATGTCACAATGACAGATATAGAGCAAATGAGCAAATCAAAAATTATAAAGTTAGACAGTTTGTCTTTTCAAGATATGATGAGTGAAGATTCAGAGTTAATTCCTTTAATGACGCCAGAAGATGAAGAAATTATCAATAAAGAGAGTGTTCCTGAAACTTTACCAATTTTACCTTTAAGAAATACAGTTTTATTTCCTGGAGTTGTAATTCCGATTACAGCTGGTAGAGATAAATCCATTCAGTTAATTAAAGACGCTAACAAAGGCAATAAAATAATTGGTGTTGTTGCACAACGAAATGAAGAAGAAGAAGTACCAACGTTAAAAGATATTCATACTACAGGAGTTGTTGCACAGATTTTACGTGTTTTAAAAATGCCTGATGGTAATACAACTGTTATCATTCAAGGTAAAAAACGTTTTGAAATTGATGAATTAATTCAAACTGAACCTTATTTAAAAGCAACTGTTAAGGAAGCTGTTGAAGATAGAGAAATTGATAATGAAAAAGAGTTTGATGCAATTATAGATTCAATAAAAGAGCAAGCTTTAGAGGTAATTAAGGAAAACCCTATGTTGCCAAGTGAAGCCTCTTTTGCTATAAAAAATATTCAATCCAACTCGTTTTTGGTGAATTTTATTGCCTCAAATATGGATTTGAGTGTAATGCAAAAACAAGTAATTTTAGAAAAAGACAATCTAAAAGACAGAGCTTTATTAACGTTAAAAAACTTAAATAAAGAGCTTCAAAAATTAAAACTAAAAAATGATATTCAGTCTAAAACACGAGAAGATTTAGATCAACAACAACGTGAATATTATTTAAATCAGCAATTGAAAACCATTCAAGAAGAATTAGGAGGTGTTTCTAATGATCAAGAATTGGAAGAAATGCGCAAGCAAGCCAAAACTAAAAAGTGGAGTAAAGAAGTAGGGGAGACTTTTGAAAAAGAAATTTCTCGTTTAAAGAGAATGAATCCTCAAGCTGCTGAATATGGTGTGCAAAGAAGTTATTTAGAATTGTTGTTAGAATTACCTTGGGGAATTTTCACTGAAGATAAATTCGATTTAAAACACGCAACAAAAGTATTAGATAGAGATCACTTTGGATTAGAAAAAGTAAAAGAAAGAATCATAGAACACTTGGCAGTTTTAAAGTTGAGAAACGATATGAAATCGCCAATTATCTGTTTGTATGGGCCTCCAGGAGTTGGTAAAACTTCACTAGGGAAATCTGTTGCAGAAGCCTTAGGACGTAAATATGTAAGAATGTCTTTAGGTGGTTTGCGTGATGAAGCTGAAATTCGTGGACATAGAAAAACGTATATAGGTGCTATGCCAGGAAGATTAATTCAAAACCTGAAAAAAGCAGGAACTTCAAATCCTGTTTTTGTATTAGACGAGATTGATAAATTAGGACAAAGTCATCAAGGAGATCCATCATCTGCAATGTTAGAGGTTTTAGATCCTGAACAAAACAAAGCTTTTTATGATAATTATTTAGAAGTTGGTTACGATTTATCTAAAGTACTATTTATAGCAACTGCTAATAATTTAGGTCAAATTCCTTGGGCTTTACGTGACAGAATGGAAATTATCAATGTTACTGGCTATACCATTGAAGAAAAAATAGAAATTGCCAAAAGACATTTGTTGCCTAAACAATTAAAAGAACATGGATTATCATCTAAAGACTTAAAATTAGGTAAAAAACAAATAGAACAAATTGTTGAAGGTTATACTCGTGAATCTGGTGTGCGTGGTTTGGAAAAACAAATTGCAAAAGTGGTGCGTTTTGCTGCAAAATCAATTGCTTTAGAAGAAGAATATGAGATTGCATTATCATCAGAAAAAGTAGAAAAAATTCTTGGAACACCTAGAAATAGAGATAAATACGAAACCAATGATGTTGCTGGAGTTGTTACTGGTTTGGCTTGGACTTCAGTTGGAGGAGATATTTTATTTATTGAATCTATCTTATCAAAAGGTAAAGGAAATCTTTCTATTACTGGTAATTTAGGGACAGTTATGAAAGAATCTGCTACAATTGCAATGCAATATATAAAATCGAATGCTGAAGAGTTTGGAATAAAACCTGAAGTTTTAGAAAAGTACAATGTACACATTCACGTTCCTGAAGGAGCAACTCCAAAAGATGGGCCAAGTGCAGGAATTACCATGTTAACTTCTTTAGTTTCTTCATACACACAACGTAAAGTAAAGAACAAATTAGCAATGACTGGTGAAATTACTTTAAGAGGAAAAGTATTGCCTGTTGGAGGAATTAAAGAAAAAATATTAGCAGCAAAAAGAGCAAATATTAAAGAAATTATTCTCTGTGAAGAAAACAGAAAAGATATTTTAGAGATAAAAGAAAGCTATTTAAAAGGGTTGACTTTTCATTATGTATCTGAAATGAAACAAGTGTTAGATATTGCACTGACAAAGCAGAAAGTGAAGAATGCTAAGAAATTAGATTAATTGAAAAAGCCTCCAATTTTGGAGGCTTTTTTTATTACTTACAATAATCACAATCAGGTAAATTTAACTGTTGTTGCAATTGCTTATAATAAGCACATTGTTGTGCTAAGGCTTGTGTTTGACCATTACATTTATAAGTATATGCTGCCTGACATTGATAGTTGTATTGATTGTCAATATTTGGAGGTCTATTATAATCTCCACAAGATGCTTGTTCTACAACTGGGTCATCTTCTTCTTCTATTCCAAATAATTCATCACAACTTAAAAAAGTTATTGAAACTGATGCAAATAATGCCAATAATAAAAATTTAGTTTTTTTCATAATAGTTAGTTTTTAAATTATATGACAAATATATTTGAGCATCAATCTTAAAGCTATACCTATAGATAGGTAATTTTATCAAAGCTTATGTAGATAAAAGCTTACATAAAAATATTTGATACTGAATTTGTAACCATTATAAATGAAGTAATTATTGAAAAAAGATTTTCTATTGATTATAATTATTTTATAAAAAAACTTAAGATTGTTTTATTTTAGAAAAGATGATAATAAGTTTATTTGTAGGGTTTTAAGTGTACTTGAGTTTAGAGCTTATATTAGCTTTTATTTCTTTTCTTAAAAATCTAAACTGATTCCAACATAAGGTCTAACCTGGTTTGTAGCTTTAAAAACTCCAGTTTCATCTTCGGCAAAAGTCCATTGATAATCTACACCAGCTTCCATAAATTTTCCAATTTTATAAGTAACAATTAGGTTTGCTAAAGATCTTTCATCTAAAGTAAAAGTATCTCCTAAATCATTTAAACCAGCTTTAACGTAGGTACCTCTAGCTTTAAATTTACCAATTTGTTTCGTTTCTAAATCTAACCCAACAATGGCTCCTCTACTATTAGGGTCATTACTGTCAATATTATCAGGCAATAATAATGAACCTCCAATTTTTACAGTTTTTAATATTTCAGCACTTAATGTGCCAAAGATACCTTGAGATTTAGTAGCTGTTAATAATTCGCTTAATCTTGCATCTTTGTTAATTTCGTATGCAAAATTAAAAAATTGAGCAATGTAGTTATCACCATACCATTGTCTTTCTATTCTAGCATTCATAAGTACAGTATTTGCTATAAATCTAAAATCGGTTTCAACACCAATAGCAAATCCAGTTCCTTTATCATAATTAAATGTAGGATTGTCAGCGGCTAATAGGTCGTTTTTAGATAATTGACTGTACTGTGCATCTAACCTTAAATTAAGAATATTAGATTGGATTAGACTTAATCCTAAATCAAAACTCATGGCTTTTATACCATCACTACTATATTTTGTAGTTGGGATAACAACTCCTTCTTCTTGATAATCATCATGATCTGAAACAAAACTAGCTCCAATTTCTGTAGTTTTAATAATTGGTATTTTGCTATTTCCAAAAGGTTTTATAAATGGTCTTAAACCCAGCATTTTTGTAGATCCATCAAAGTTTAAATCACTATAAATTACCTCTAAACCAAATGCTTTTTTTATTAAAAAGGAAGCACTTATACCCACTTTTCTTCTTTCAAAAGAAGTAGCATTGGTATAGTTACCAATCAAAGAGCCAAAACCTAAACGCTCTCCTGTTAAATCTCCAACTTTAATATAAACAGCATCTCTATTCTTATTTCCATATCTTAAAAAACGAATCATTCTAAGTATTCCAGCACCTTGTGTAAATTCTTCAGTTCTTATTTGTCCATTTCCGATATCAAAAAGTAAAGGAATATCTAGACCAAGACCTACTTTACCAAAAGAAAACTCTGGTTGAATTCTCATACCAAAGTAGTTTTGACCGTCAATATTTGTAAGACCTAAATTAGCATTAAAAACATTTTCTTCATCAAATGCGCTTTTAAATGCGCTTTCAATAGTTTCGTTTTGCGCATTTAAAAATTGAAAAGTAGTAATGGTAAAAACTAATAATAGTGCGATTTTTTTCATAGTTGTTGTTTTTTGCAATATATATTTTAGTGAAATGAAAGAACTTAAAAAAAATAATAGTTAAGGGATTATATTTTAGTGTTATTTATAATATTTTTTACTTTCATTCCAATATACATCCATTTCAGTTAATGACATTTCAGAAAGTTGTTTGCCTTCTTTTTTTGCAGCTTGTTCTAAATATTGAAAACGTTTGATGAATTTTTTGTTCGTTTTTTCTAAAGCATTTTCAGGATTTACATCAATAAAACGTGCATAATTAATCATAGAAAAAAGTACATCACCAAATTCTTTTTCAATGTTTTCAGTATTTCCTACCTTAATTTCCTCATTGAGTTCTGTAAGTTCTTCTTGTACTTTTTCCCAAACTTGTTCTGGTTTTTCCCAGTCAAAACCAACCCCAGCAACTTTATCTTGAATTCTATTTGCTTTTACAACTGCAGGCAAACTCTTTGGAACACCTTCTAAAACCGATTCTTTACCTTCTTTTAGTTTTAGTTGTTCCCAATTACGTTTTACATCTTCTTCATTTTCAACTTTAACATCTCCATATATATGAGGATGTCTGTCAATTAGTTTATCTGAAATTGAATTAGCAACATCAGCAATGTCAAACGCCTTTTTTTCACTTCCTATCTTAGAATAGAAAACAATATGTAGTAAAACATCACCTAACTCTTTTTTAATTTCTGGTAAATCATTATCAAGGATTGCATCTGCTAATTCATACGTTTCTTCTATAGTCAAATGACGCAAACTTTCTAAGGTTTGCTTTTTATCCCAAGGACATTTTTCACGTAGTTCGTCCATAATATCTAACAGACGATTAAATGCAGCAAGTTGCTCTTCTCTACTATTCAAGATGACAAGTTATTTAAATGTCATTTCGAAAATGAGTTTTTTATAGCTCTTGAGAAATCTTTAGTTTGATGTAATTCTCAATTAAGTCGAAATGACGATTGTTTATGCTTTTTCTGTGTTTTCTTCAGTATTTTCTTCTACTTGTTTAGAGAAATCAAAACCAGCATCTATTAATAAATTAAACCACTGAATTACTTTTTTAATGTTAGATGTGTAAACTCTTTCATCATCATAGTTTGGTAAAACTTCAGCAAAAAATGATGCTAATTTGTTACCACTTTCTTTATGAGAAATTGCTTTTCCTCCTTCAGTATTTTCAGAAATTGCTTTAAAAACATCTAATAATGGCATATCTTCTTCGTAAGTATAGATTGCAATGTTTTCTAACAAACTTACATTTTGAGTAGCATTTATAGCCAAACGCTTTTTGTCTATTAAACTTTCTGCAATAATTGCATTTTTAGATTGAGAAATAACTTGAAATAAACCAGGTTTACCAGTTACTGATATAATTTTACTAAATTCCATTTGTATATTTTTATAATGTCAGCTCGATCAAAGTCGAGAGGTTATTTTTTCTTTTTTAAATTAGGAAAACGCATTCTATAATCTGCATTAATTTTTCCTTTAGATATGTTTTCTAATTTCTTTTTAATCAGTCTTTTTTTGAGTGATGATAACTTGTCTGTAAATAAAATGCCCTCAATATGATCATATTCATGTTGAAAAACTCTGGCTGCTAAACCTTCTAAAACTTCAGTATGAGTTTTAAAATCTTCATCTTTATATTCAATAGTAACTTTAGGTTGACGATAAACATCCTGACGAACATCAGGAATACTTAAGCAACCTTCATTAAAAGCCCATTCATCACCTTCTTCTTCTAGAATTTGGGCATTAATAAAAACTTTATTAAATGTTTTTAGAGTAGCTCTATCTTCATCACTTAAATCATCATCTTCTGCAAAAGGAGAAGCATCAATTAAAAATAAACGAATTGCTTTACCTATTTGAGGAGCAGCCAAACCAACACCAGAAGCATTGTACATCGTTTCTTTCATATTAACAATTAACTCCTTTAAATTAGGGTAATCTGCATCTATTTCTACACACTCTTTGCGTAAAACAGGATCTCCATAAGCAACTATTGGTAAAATCATTTTTCCTTTTTTAATGATTGCAAAAGTACAAAGTTTGGTACTTGAATAAAACTATTTATTATATAAATACGATTGAAGAATAATAGTAGCACTAATTTCATCTACTAGAGCTTTATTTTTACGTTGATTTTTTTTCAATCCACCATCAATCATTGTTTGAAAAGCCATTTTAGAAGTAAAACGTTCGTCAACTCTTTTTACAGTAATTTGTGGTATTTCTTTAGATAGTTTCTGTAAAAAAGGAAGTATTAATGCTTCACTTTCACTATCAGAATTATTCATTTGTTTTGGTTTTCCTACAATAAAAAGGTCAACTTTTTCTTTAGAAATATAATCTTTTAGAAATGTGATTAAATTATTAGTATCAATAGTAGTCAATCCAGATGCAATAATTTGTAATTCGTCAGTAACAGCAATACCTGTTCTTTTTTTTCCGAAATCTATGGCTAAAATTCTTCCCAAATTATATTTGTTTTTGCAAAAATAAACCTTAGTGTTGTAATAATGTAGTATTAACTTAGATATTATCAATATGTTATAATGAATTTTGGTTACTTATGATTTATAGTTTTTTGAATTTACACAAGGATGTAGAATATGTTTAAAAAATGTATATTCGCTTTTAGTTTTGGAGATAAATTTATATTTGCAAAAAGTAAATTTTTAGAATGGAAAATATTAGAAAAATTATAGAATCTGCTTGGGATAATCGAGATTTATTAAAAGAAGAAAATACGATTAATACGATTAGAAAAGTAGTAGATTTATTAGACAGAGGAGAATTAAGAGTTGCTGAACCAGTAGAAGGTGGGTGGCAAGTAAATGAATGGGTAAAAAAAGCAGTAGTTTTGTATTTTCCTATTCAAAAAATGGAAACTTTAGAAGCAGGTATTTTCGAATATCATGATAAAATTCCATTAAAGAAAAACTTTGCTGAAAGAGGTATTAGAGTAGTGCCAAACGCTGTTGCTAGACATGGTGCATATATATCTCCAGGTACTATTTTAATGCCAAGTTACGTTAATATTGGAGCTCATGTAGATGAAGGAACAATGGTAGATACTTGGGCTACAGTAGGTTCATGTGCGCAAATTGGTAAAAATGTGCATTTATCTGGAGGTGTAGGAATTGGTGGAGTTTTAGAGCCATTACAAGCAGCTCCAGTAATTATAGAAGATGGTGCTTTTATAGGTTCTAGATGTATAGTGGTAGAAGGTGTTAGAGTAGAAAAAGAAGCTGTTTTAGGTGCTAATGTTGTGTTAACCATGAGTACTAAGATTATAGATGTTACTGGTGATGAACCAGTTGAAACAAAAGGTGTTGTACCTGCAAGATCTGTAGTTATTCCAGGAAGTTACACAAAGAAGTTTGCTGCTGGAGAATACAATGTGCCTTGTGCTTTAATTATTGGAAAAAGAAAAGAAAGTACTAACAAAAAAACTTCTTTAAATGATGCGCTACGTGAATATGATGTAGCTGTTTAAAGATTAAAAATTATATGACAAAGATTACTGCTATTATTCCTACTTTAAATGAAGAAATTCATATAGAAGCTGCTATAAAATCTGTCAGCTTTGCTGATGAAATTATAGTAATAGATTCTTACAGTACAGATAATACAGTAAGTTTAGCTGAAAAGCACAAAGTAAAAATCATCAAACGGAAGTTTGATGATTTTTCTTCTCAAAAAAATTATGCTATAGTTCAAGCTAAACATCCTTGGATTTATATTTTAGATGCTGATGAAAGAGTAACTCCAGCAGTCGAAAAAGAAATTTTAGAAGCTGTTAAAAATCCAAAAGATAAAGTTGGATTTTATGTTAGAAGAAGTTTTTATTTTGCTGGAAAGAAGATAAAATACTCTGGTTGGCAAAGAGATAAAGTTATTCGTTTGTTCTTAAAAGAAAATTGTAAATATTCTGGTGTTGTTCATGAAACAATAAAAACAAGTGGTGAACTTGGATTCTTTAAAAATAAAATTGATCATTTTGGATATAAAAATTATAATCATTTTATTTCTAAAATCCATCAATATGGAGAGTTAAAAGCGAAAGAATTACATACAAAAGGTAAAACTGTAAATGCTTTTCATGTACTTATAAAACCACCTTTTAGGGTTTTTACTCATTTTGTTTTAAGAAAAGGTTTCTTAGATGGTTATGCAGGTTTAATGTTGTCAATAACACAAGGTTATGCTGTTTTGACAAGATATATTAAGCTTTGGTTATTAAATAGAAACGTTAAGTAAGTATATTATTTTAAAGATTTATAATAGAAATAATTCTTTATGCATCTATTCAATTTATAGGTAAATAGAGTAAGTATTTGACAAAAAGGACGAATTATTTCTC
>CBFHKA010000048.1:0-4224 GCA_965656305.1 Polaribacter sp.
ATTTTTCAAAGCTTTTTAAAGCAGTTATACATTGTGAAATAAATGAGGATTTATCAACAATTGTAAAGCATAATTATCAACAACTAAAAGTTGATAGTATTAACACTTTTTCTGGTGATGGAATTCAATTTCTTAAAAATACAAATCAAAATTTTGATTGTATTTACATAGATCCTTCAAGAAGAAATGATGTAAAAGGAAAAGTTTTTTTATTGAAAGACTGTTTACCTAATGTGCCAGAAAACATCGATTTTCTGTTTACAAAAAGTAATCAAATTCTGATTAAAAATTCGCCTATACTAGATATTACAAGTGCTATAAATGAATTGAAATTTGTGAAAGAAATCCATATTGTAGCAATTCATAACGAGGTAAAAGAAGTCCTTTTTTTATTAGAAAAAAACTACAACGATTCTATAAAAATCAAAACTGTAAATATTAAAAAAGAAGGGCATCAAACTTTTGATTTTATATATCAAGAAGAAACAGCTTCTGAATATTCAGAACCACTTAATTATTTGTACGAACCAAATGCTGCTATTTTAAAATCGGGTGGTTTTCATCAAATATCAAAACAATTAAACGTATATAAATTACATCAACATTCGCACTTATATACTTCAGAGAAACTAGTAGATTTTCCGGGAAGAGTTTTTAAAATTGACAATATCCTACCCTATGACAAAAAGAAACTTGCAAAACTTTTACCAGAAAAAAAGGCTAATATTACTACTAGAAACTTCCCAAAAACAGTAGCTCAAATCAGAAAAGAAACAAAAATTAAAGATGGTGGAAATGTTTTTATTTTTTCAACTACTAACATAAATAACAAAACTCAATTGATTATTTGTAAAAAACTTAACATAAACTTATCAAATCAATAATGTTTTATGTTTTTTTCTTTGAAATTAAAATTTTTAAAATTATATTTGCGTTCACTTTATGTGTTTTATTTTTAGGGGTATAAGACACTAAAGCCCAAGTCTCGGTTTCTGATCGAGACTTTTTTTTTACTAATAGTTTTTATTAAGTTTGTATGGCAATTTTTTACTTTTAAATTTATGCAAACAGCTAATTACCAAGGTTTAAAAATATCGTCAAACAATCATTTAAAGATTGATGATTATTTGGTAATAGAAGCACCACTTCAAATAAACATTAACAACGAACCTTATACAGTTGTTATGAGAACACCCAATGATGATTTTGAGCTGATTAGAGGTTTACTCTTTGCAGAAGATATATACAAAAAAGAAGCCTCATTAATTTATAATATCGAAAAAGAAGATGCTAAAATACCTGCTATAATAAATGTTAATATAAAAAGTGAAGATTTAAAAAAAGGGTATTTAAATAAACGAACTTTATTATCCGTTTCTTCCTGCGGAATTTGTGGCAAAAAAGAACTTAAAGATTTAAAAGTTACAGGAAATAGCCTAACAAAAAATGCTTTTATTTCTTCAGAAAACCTTCATAAAATGCACTCTATAATGAGTAATTTTCAAGAAACTTTTAAAAAGTCTGGAGGAAGTCATGCAGCAGCTATTTTTAATAAAAACCAAAAACTTTTAACAATTAAAGAAGATATTGGTAGACATAATGCTGTAGATAAGTCAGTAGGAGATTTGTTAATAAAGCAAACTTTAAAAAATTCAAATTACTTATTAGTAAGTGGTCGTGTTTCTTACGAAATTGTCACTAAGGCATTTATTGCTAAAATTCCAGTTATCGTTGCTATCTCTGCTTGTTCATCATTAGCAGTAGATTTTGCTAAAGAATTTGGAATTTGCTTAATTGGTTTTACCAGAAATGGAAAAATGACAATTTATTCTAATCCAAATTATATAAATAATGACTAAAAAAACAGTTGCACAACCACCAGAAAAATTAACTGGTATAGAATTGAAAAAAGTCCCAACATCTTCTGCTGGAACTAAAGCAATTGCTTCTGCCTTAAATCATATAAAAAATGAAGTTGGAATTATAAAAGGTATTGGTTTATTAAAAAACATAAATCAAAAAGATGGTTTTGATTGTCCTGGTTGTGCTTGGCCAGACCCTGATGAAAAACGTGCATTTTTAGCAGAGTATTGCGAAAATGGAGCCAAGGCTGTAGCTGAAGAAGCTACAAAAAATAAAGTTTCTCCATTATTTTTCTCAACATACTCCGTGAGTAATCTTGCTAAATTATCTGATTATGAAATAGGTAAAAAAGGCAGAATAACACATCCAGTATATTTGCCTGAAGGCTCTAATTATTACAAAAAAATTTCTTGGGAAGATGCTTTTAAATTAGTAGCTAATGAATTAAATAGCCTAGACTCTCCAGATGAAGCTATTTTCTACACATCAGGAAGAACCAGTAACGAAGCAGCTTTCTTATACCAATTATTTGTGCGTCAATTTGGCACTAACAATTTACCAGATTGCTCTAATATGTGTCATGAATCTAGTGGTGCTGCACTTACAGAAACATTAGGTATTGGTAAAGGCTCTGTTACTTTAGATGATTTTAATCACACAGATTTAATTATCGTAATTGGACAAAATCCAGGAACAAATCATCCAAGAATGTTAACTGCATTAAGTGAAGCTAAGAAAAAAGGGAGCAAAATAATAACAATAAACCCTTTACCAGAAGTTGGGCTAATCAATTACAAAGACCCACAAAATCCTTTGAAATGGTTAGGTTCTGGACAAAATTTAACAGATTTATTTTTACAAGTAAAGATAAATGGAGATGTTGCTTTGCTAAAAATCATTTTAAAACTGATGCTAGAACAAGAAGAAAATGTTCCTCATTCAGTTTTTGATTACAAATTTATTAAAGAAAAAACATACGGAATAGAAGATTTATTAGATGATTTAGATAGTTATGCTATTGATTATTTACTACCTCAAACAGGTTTATCATTAGAAGAAATTAAAAAAGCAGCAGATTTAGTTATCAACAATAAAAAGATAATTATTTGTTGGGCAATGGGTGTTACACAACATAAAAATGCTGTTGATAACATTAGAGAAATTGTAAACATTTTACTTTTGAAAGGAAGTATAGGTAAGCAAGGTGCAGGTACATGTCCTGTTCGTGGGCACTCAAATGTACAAGGGGATAGAACTATGGGGATTTGGGAAAAAATGCCTCAAGAATTTTTAGATAATTTAGAAAAAGAGTTCAAATTTAAAGCTCCGAGAAAACATGGTTTTGATGTGGTAAATGCTATTGAAGCAATGCACAAAAAGAAAGGCAAAGTATTTTTTGGTATGGGAGGTAATTTTATTTCTGCTACTCCAGACACAGAATTTACTGCAGATGCTTTAAGAAACTGTAATTTAACAGTTCACGTATCAACAAAACTAAATAGAAGTCATTTAATTCACGGAAAAAAGGCTTTGATTTTGCCTTGCTTAGGAAGATCTGAAAAAGACATTCAAAGTACAGGAGAACAATTTGTTTCTGTAGAAAACTCTATGGGAGTAGTACATAAATCTAAAGGACATTTAAAACCTTGTTCTGAAGATTTATTAAGCGAAACTGCAATTGTAGCAGGCGTTGCAACTGCTACCTTAAAACAATCTCCCACAGACTGGAACAAACTAGCTTCTAATTATGATTTTATTCGTGATAAAATTGAAGCAACTATAAATGGTTTTGAAAACTATAATGAAAGAGTTAGAATAAAAGGTGGATTCTATTTACCTAATAATGCTAGAGAAAACAATTTTAACCCAACACATACAGGAAAAGCAAACTTTAGTGTAAATTCTCCTTCTGATATTCAGTTGAAAAGCAATCAATTTATGATGATGACCATCAGAACTCACGATCAATACAACACAACTATCTACGGATTAGATGACAGATATAGAGGTGTTTTAAACGAAAGAAGAGTTGTTTTTATGAATGCTGATGATATGAAAAATATAGGTTTAGAAAAATTAGACTTAGTAGATTTAACCAGTCATTTTAACGATGAAAAAAGAGAAGCTAGAGGGTTTTTAGCAATACCTTATAATATCCCAAAGCAATGCACTGCAACGTATTTCCCAGAAGCAAATGTATTAGTTCCCATAAAAAGTACTGCTAATATTAGCAACACTCCAGCATCAAAAACTGTAATTATCACAATTAAAAAAAGATAACTTATACAATGAAAAAGCTTTTATTCTTATTTATGATTGTGTTTTCAAATCAATTAGCAAATGCTCAAAATAAAACAGTTC
>CBFHKA010000049.1:0-3654 GCA_965656305.1 Polaribacter sp.
TTTCTCTTCGGATACGATTGGGTAGTTATAGGTGGTGCAAAACCATTTTATGAACTCTTTTTTAACATCGGTTCTCAACCAACATTACAGGGTTGGGCAATGAGTAGTGCTTTAATAGGTTGTATTTTCGGAGCTGTAATTTCTGGTTTTGTGGCTGATAAATTTGGTAGAAAACAACCTTTAATTTTGGCAGCAGCATTGTTTATCATTTCTGCATTTGGAACAGGTTATGCAAATGAATTCATGCCATTTATAATTTATCGTTTAATTGGTGGCTTAGGTATTGGTTTGGCATCTACATTATCACCTATGTATATAGCAGAAATAGCACCTGCAAAATATAGGGGACAGTTTGTTGCTATAAATCAATTAACTCTTGTAATAGGAATTTTGGCCGCTCAAATTGCTAATTTATTTATAGCTGAATCGATACCAGATAATTTTTCGCCAGAAATGATTTTAGGTTCATGGAATGGACAAACTGGGTGGCGTTGGATGTTTTGGGCAGAATTGATTCCCGCATTTTTATTTTTTGGATTGATGTTTATTGTGCCTAAAAGTCCAAGATTTTTAGTAAAAATAAATAAAAATAACGATGCTAAAGCGGTTCTAGCAAAAATTGGAGGAGATGTTTATGCTCAAGAACAGTTAAATAGTATTAAACAAACACTACAAGAAGGTAATACCTCAAAAATTAGTTTTTCTGATTTTAAAAGTCCAAAGGTTAAGCCTATTCTAATCATAGGTATCGTTTTAGCAGTGTTTCAACAATGGTGTGGTATCAATATCATATTTAATTACGCAGAAGAAATCTTTACTGCAGCAGGTTATAGTGTTGGAGATATGCTTTTTAATATTGTGATTACAGGTAGTGTAAACTTAATATTTACGTTAGTTGCAATGCGAACTGTAGATAGTTGGGGGCGAAGAAAGTTAATGTTATTAGGTTCTATTGGATTAGGTGTTGTTTATATTATTTTAGGCGGGGCTTACTATATGGAGTTTACAGGATTGCCTGTATTACTTTTAGTGATTACTGCTATCGCGATTTATTCAATGTCTCTAGCGCCAATTACCTGGGTAGTATTATCAGAAATTTTTCCAAATAAAATACGAGGTGTAGCAATGTCTATCGCAACATTCTCTCTTTGGGTGGCCTCATTTATATTAACTTTTACTTTTCCAATTTTAAATGATGCTTTAGGAGCTTCAGGAACGTTTTGGGTTTATGGCTTTATTTGTATTGCAGGATTTTTATTTATAAAAAATAAGTTACCAGAAACTAAAGGTAAGAGTTTAGAGGAAATAGAATTAGAACTAACTAAAGACAAGAAATAAGTGATATTGAAAGCAAAAAAACACATAATTCTGAGTTGTATCTTTTTAATAAGTTTCAATGTTGCTTGTGCTCAACAACATCATTTTACTTCCAAAAAAGGGATTACAACTTCTTACTTAGCTTTACTTAAACAAGAGTTAAAAGTAAAATGGCCAAAAAACAGAACTATAAATTTAGTGTTTCATGGACATTCTGTTCCTACTGGATACACTACTAGAGGTGTTTTAGATCGCTCTAATTCTTATCCATATAGAACTTTAAAAAAAGTAAACGATTTTTATCCATACTCTGTTGTAAATACTATTACAACTTCAATTGGTGGAGAACAGGCAGAACAAGGTGCAAAACGTTTTAAAAACGAGGTATTAAATCATAGACCAGATGTACTCTTTATCGATTATGGCTTAAACGATAGAAGTATTGGTTTAGAAAGAGCAAAAAAAGCTTGGGAGCAAATGATACAAGAGGCATTAGCTTATGGTACAAAAGTTATTTTACTAACTCCAACACCAGATTTAAAAGAAGACATTACTACAGAAGACACGCCTTTGGCAAAACATAGCGAACAAATTAGAGCATTAGCTAAAAAGTACAATGTTGGTTTAGTAGATAGTTATTCACTATTTAAAGCTTTATCAGAAATTCAGCCTTTAAAAGGGTATATGTCTCAAAACAACCATATCAACCAAAAGGGTCATCAGTTTGTGGCTGATGCTATTTTTGAATATTTTAAATTATAAAAGTAAATCAAGAAATCTAAATAAATGAAGTTTCCAAAACATAAATATATCTTAACTATTTGCTTGTCAATATTAGCGTTAACAGCTTGTGTAGATCACCAGCAAAAAGAAATAGATTTATCAGGTAAATGGAGTTTTAAGATAGATTCTTTAGATGTGGGTGAAACTGAAAATTGGTTTACAAAACAATTGGATGAAATTATTCAATTGCCAGGTTCAATGGCAGAAAACGGTAAAGGAAATGATATTACTGTAAACACAAATTGGACAGGTAATATGTGGAATGACAGTTTGTGGTATAAAGATCCTAAAATGGAAAAATACCGAAAAGAAGGGAATGTAAAAGTGCCTTTTTGGTTAACACCAGTTAAAGATTATAAAGGTGCTGCTTGGTATCAAAAAACAATTACTATTCCAGAGAATTGGAAAAATAAAAATATTAACCTTCATTTAGAACGTGTACATTGGGAGTCTACAGTTTGGGTAGATGACAACAAAATAGGTATGCAGAATACCTTGGCAACTTCACATGATTATAACTTAGGAGATGTTTTAAGACCTGGAGAACATACTATCTCTATTCGTGTTGATAATAAAATAAAAGATATTGATGTTGGTAAAGATGCGCATAGTATTTCTGATAACACTCAAACAAATTGGAATGGTATTGTTGGAAATATCCAGCTAAAAGCTTCTACAAAAGTAGCGCTTGGTTTGGTTAAATTATATCCAAATATTTCTAAAAAAACAGTAAAGATTGTTGCTAAAATAGAAAACTATATTGGTGATGTTAAACCAGAATTAAGTATTAGTGTAAAACAAAAAGGAAGTAATGAATTTACTTTAAAAAAAGTTATAAGTAATTTTCAGTTAAGTTCAAATAATGAGGTTGTTGTAGATTTTAGCATGGGTATGAATCCTAAGCTTTGGGATGAATTTAACCCGAATCTTTATGAAATGCAACTTACTTTAAAATCTAAAGCAGGTATTGATAACAAGCATATTAATTTTGGAATGCGAGAGTTTAAAGCAGATGGAACCATTTTCAAAATTAATGAACGTCCAATTTATTTAAGAGGAACTTTAGAATGTGCTATTTTTCCTAAAACAGGCTATCCACCTACAGACATAGAATCTTGGAAACGTATTTTTAAGATTATACAAGCACACGGTTTAAACCACATGCGTTTTCATTCTTGGTGTCCTCCAGAAGCAGCTTTTGATGCAGCAGATGAAATGGGGGTTTATATTCAAGCAGAAGCTTCTGCATGGTTAGCAAATTTAGGAGATGGAAACCCGGTTGATACATGGTTGTATAAAGAAGGAGAAGCTATCATAAATGCTTACGGTAATCATCCGTCGTTTGTTATGATGACCTATGGGAACGAACCAAGTGGCAAGTATCACAAAGAATATTTAACCAAATACGTAGATCATTTTAAAAATTTAGATAACAGACGTTTGTACACAAGTGGTGCTGGTTATCCGTATCTAGATAATATGGATTATTATAATCATAGAGGCCCTAGAATTCAAGGTTGGAACGAGAACTTAAAAAGTATAATTAACGCCAAA
>CBFHKA010000050.1:0-51477 GCA_965656305.1 Polaribacter sp.
TTGACTGAACTTAAAATTTAAGCTAAAAACAGTTCAAATTATTTTTTGCCTTCTAAACGGCTAAAAAAATAGTTTGAACGGTATAATTTAAACCAAAAAAAAGGTCAACCTATTTCAGTATAATACACAGACACGATTGACCAAGTTCCTCCAGCAGGAGTTCCAGTCAATGCTTTCGTTTGTCCTTCTGTAATAGAAACAGAAGAAGTAGTGTTATTGGCAACTACATTACACACAGGAGTTACAGTAAAGATTACATAATCATATGTCCAAGCACAATCACCATCAGCAGGAATAGAGTATTTAATTTTAACTGATGTATTAGAGTTGATGTTGTCTGGTGTATAGGTATTTCCATTAATAGTACCACCACCATAAATAATAGACCAAGTACCTCCAGTAGGAGTTCCTGTTAAGGTTTTAGTTTCACTCTCTGTTATTGTAGCTGTAGATGTTGTATTGTCTGCAGTTAAACAAACTGGAGTTACAGTAAAAGTAACATCATCAGTTGTAGCAGCACAAGCACCATCAGCAGCAATAGTATATCTAATTTTAACAGTTGTATTTGTATTGATATCATCAGGAGTATATGTTGTACCATTAATAGTTCCACCACCAGACACGATTGACCAAGTACCACCAGCAGGAGTTGCTGTTAATGTTTTTGTTTGACTTTCTGTTATTGATGCACTAGCTGTTGTGTTATTAGCTGTTGTACATACTGGAGTTACAGTAAAAGTAACATCATCAGTTGTAGCAGCACAAGAGCCATTAGCAGCAATAGTATATCTAATTTTTACAGTTGTATTTGTATTGATGTCGTCTGGAGTATATGTTGAACCATTGATAGTTCCACCACCAGACACGATTGACCAAGTACCACCAGCAGGAGTACCTGTTAATGTTTTTGTTTGACTTTCTGTTATTGATGCACTAGCTGTTGTGTTATTAGCTGTTTCACAAGGGGGAGTTTGACAATTCATTACTTGTTGAAACTCTGCAGTCGAAAATGAAGCAATTTGAGAATAATCGTTTCCAGCTTTTGCTAAAAATTGTTGATCTTGTAAATAGTTTAATGTATATGTCATTTTAAAGGATCCAGCCATACCATCTCCAATATCACTAACATTATCAAGTTTAAAACCATCAAAAGGGTCATTATTACCCAAAGAATTTGAAATGTTACCTGAAGGATTCCCAGAAACTGAAGACCAAGCCACATTAGAAAAAGAATTATTATCAGCTTCTATAGAAAAATGACTTAGTTCTTTACAAGAACTTGATCCTATATAAGTTACTAAAATTTCAATATCAAACTTACCATTGTTAGCTAATACAGATGATATTTCTGTACTCCAACATCCACCTTGATGATTTTTTGAAATTTCACAATTTGGATTACCAGCTGTTGTTATTGTATATAATCGAATACTTTCCTTACCAGTAAAATTGGGGTTTGTAATGTTATTTTGAGCATTATTCCCTATTGAGTTGAAAAAAGCTAAAACAAATAGTAATAAAAATTTAGAGCTATTTAATTTAGACAATACGTTTTTCGTTTGCTTTGTAATGCTATAAAGCTTAGATTTTTGGGTTTGGTTACTAATGGTTAGGTTTTTCATGGCGTGGAAAAATTATAATTAGGGTTACAACTTTTATTCTCCTTTATACAAGACTTAGAGGTTTTGGATTTAGGGAAAAATCGTGTTGTTAGACGTGATTTTTATTTTAAATTTATTTCTAGGGATCAAATAAAATTCAAAACAAAAATCTACTAAATACTTTTTACAAAGTTTTTAGATCAATATCTAATTTAGATTTTTTGAATAAACAGTTTGATTTTTTGTTTATTGAGAATTTCAATAGGGTATTTTGTTTAGGGTTCATATTATTCTTCATTAGAAAAAGTTTTTAATTAGGGTTAACAACTTTAATTTCAAGAACAAAATTTAATTTGGTCTTAGGGGTCAAAAATGTTTTATATAGTTCTATTTTAGATCTATATTACGTTTTAATAAATGATTTGATTTTTTGTTTTCTGACAAACTCAGTAATTGAGTTTTATTAAGGGGTCCAATATTCTTCATTTTAAAAGTTTTTATTAGGGTTATCAACTTTAATTTAACAAGAACAAAATTATTTTATTTTGGTCTTAGGGATAATTTTTTTCGTTTAAATACTATTTTGTTTCGACGAAAAACAATATTGTTTTACAATACTGATTAATTATATGAAGATTGGGGTAATCTAGGGTTTTGATTCTAATTTAGAAATACTTTGCAAACATACAAATATTTTTTTAAATAAAAAACAATCTAAGCATATAATTAAAGTTTACTTCATATTAATAGCGCGAATATTTAATATAGCTATTGTTTTTTATGTCAGTAAATTTGGTAATTAATTTAGTAGTATTCATAATAATAGAGGTTAAAATGTTAAAAGTTTATACATTTCTTTAGTTAAATGCTTGTTAAAATATTTGGCTAACAGAATGTTATGTTAATATAAAGATAAAAAAATCCTTTCAAAGATGTTTGATCTTGAAAGGACTTCTTTAGGGGTGTTCTGGTTTTATGGGATTGTAGTTTTAAAAATAATTTTAGAGGTATTTAGTAAAACTTTATACATCAAATATAATGATAAATAGAATATAAAGTATTGTTTTAAAGGTTAAATAGATGTTAAAAAACTGCTCAAAAATCAGTTGTTATGTATTGTGGAAAATAAAAAAATCCTTTCAAAGATTTTTGATCTTGAAAGGACTTCTTTAGGGGTGTTCTGGTTTTAGGGGATTGTAGTTTTAAAAATAATTTTAGAGGTATTTAGTAAAACTTTATACACCAAATATAATGATAAATACAATATAAAGTATTGTTTTAAAGGTTAAATAGATGTTAAAAAACTGGCTAAAAATCAGTTGTTATGTATTGTGGAAAATAAAAAAAAATCCTTTCAAAGATTTTTGATCTTGAAAGGACTTCTTTAGGGGTGTTCTGGTTTTAGGGGATTGTAGTTTTAAAAATAATTTTAGAGGTAATTAGTAAAACTTTATGCATCAAATATATAGATATATACAATATAAAGTACTGTTTTAAAGGTTAAATAGATGTTAAAAATTGCTCAATAGACATTGTTGTGAAGTTGTATTCATAATGGGGGAATTAGAAATATGAACTATGAGATATGAAAAAGTAGTGTGTTTTACAAATATTTAAGTTCTTAAGTTAAAAAAAAAACTTAAAAGATTGTTTATTAGGGTTTTAGGGTTTTATTAATCGTAATCCTATAAATGTAATTAACCCATTTAAGATTAAAAGCGCAAAGCCAAAATCGAAATTAAAGTACTTTAAACACAGGAAGTTGATTAAAAAAGTAATAAAAGGTGATGATATACAGATCGTTGGTACAAATTTATCTTTAACTTTTAGTTGGGTAAATAACCCAAAAGCATATAAACCTAATAATGGACCATAGGTGTAATTTGCAAATGTGAATATTTTTGCAATTACGCTTTCATCTGCTATAAAATATTTAAAAATAAGTATAGTCGCTATCAAAACAAATGAAAACACAATGTGAATTTTTTTTCTTGTCTTTTCTTGTTCTTCTTCTGATTTCTTTTTGTCAATTTCTAAAATATCAATACTAAAAGATGTGGTTAAAGATGTTAAAGCAGAATCTGCACTAGAATAGGCAGCAGCAATTAATCCTAATAAAAAGAAAATTGCAGTTGCTAATCCTAAAGTTCCTTTTGTTGCAATAATTGGAAACAATTCATCTTTATGAGCTTCAATTCCGTTTTTCTGAGCATAATCTGTCAATAAAACACCTAAAGCTAAAAAGAAAAAGTTAACAATTACTAAAACAATTGTAAACCAAAACATATTTTTTTGAGCGTCTTTTAAGTTTCTACAGGTCAGGTTTTTTTGCATCATATCTTGGTCTAAACCTGTCATAACAATCGCAACAAAAGCACCTGCCAAAAATCGTTTCCAGAAATAATCTCCTGTTTTTACATCATCAAAAAAGAAGGTTTTAGAAAATTCACTTTCTGCAACGTAAGAGAATATGTTACTGATTTGCATTTCATCAGAAATGGTATAAATACAGACTCCAACAGCAATCAACATAAATAAGGTTTGTAAAGTATCTGTCCAAACAATGGTTTTAATTCCTCCTTTAAAGGTATATAACCAAATTAATAAAATGGTAATAGTTACTGTTACCCAGAAAGGAATTCCGTAAGCATCAAACAATAGTAGTTGTAAAACATTTGCGACTAAAAACAATCTAAAAGCAGCACCAATAGTTCTTGATAATAAGAAAAATGAGGCTCCAGTTTTATAAGAATAATCTCCAAATCGATCTTGTAGATAAGTGTATATAGATGTTAAATTCAGTCTATAATAGAGTGGAAGTAGAACCAAACCAATAACTGCATAACCAATAACATAGCCCAAAACCATTTGCATGTAGCTCATACTTTGTGCTTCTACCCAACCAGGAACAGAAATAAACGTAACTCCAGAAAGTGAAGCGCCAATCATTCCAAAAGCGACTAAATACCAAGGTGAAGAATTGTTGGCTTTGAAAAATGTTTGATTGTTAGCTGATTTTCCTGTGATGTAAGAAATAAAAATTAATACAGAAAAATAACCAATAATTAATAAGATGATATGAAGTGGTTGCATAGTTAATTATGAAAGTTCAATTCTAAATTACGAATATAGTCTTTTGTCTTTTTTCTTGATTCTTTTTTCTATAGAAGTTGTAATTTTGTAGTTATGGATTTTTCATCAAAAATTTTAGAAAATGCAGTAAATGAAGTTTCACGTCTACCAGGAATAGGAAAACGAACAGCTTTACGTTTGGTGTTGCATTTGTTAAAACAACCTTCAGAAAACACAAAATATCTGTCTGAAGCTTTATTGCACTTAAGAAATGATGTAAAAACCTGCGAAAAATGTCATAATATTTCTGATACAGTTTTATGTGATATTTGCCAAAATCCTAAAAGAAACCCAGCAATTGTTTGTGTAGTAGAAGATATTAGAGATGTAATGGCTATAGAAAGTACATCTCAATTTAATGGTTTATATCATGTTTTAGGAGGGAAAATTTCTCCTATTGAAGGAATTGGACCTCAAAATTTAAAAATAGAGTCTTTGGTTAATAAAGTAAACCAAGGAGAAATTAAAGAATTGATTTTTGCATTAAGTTCAACAATGGAAGGAGATACTACTAATTTTTACATCTACAAACAACTTCAAAAGTTTAACATTACAACATCTACCATTGCAAGAGGAATAGCTGTAGGTGATGAATTAGAATATGCAGATGAGGTAACTTTAGGAAGATCTATTATCAATAGAATTCCTTTTGAGCAATCTATAAGAAGTTAAAAACCTAAACTTTAATCGTCAAAATAGGTTTCAAAGCTCTTTTTGATAAAGTTTTGGTAACACTTGCAGAAAATAAATGTGATAATCCAGTTCTGCCACTTGTGCTTAAAGCAATTAAATCTGCATCTATATCTCTAGAGAAGTTTAAAATTCCTTTTTGAATTGAGACATCATTATAAATGTTTATAGAATATTTAGGTAAATCAAATTCTTTGATAAAATTTTTAACCTTTAGAGTAGCATCTTGTGTGCTTTCAAATTTAGAAGGTGTATTTACTTTTAATAGATGAATCTCGCTCTTAAAATGATTTGCAAAATCTAAAAACTTTCTAAAAACTTCTTTTTTGTTTTCGTTTTTAAAACTAGAAGCAAAAACTAAATTTCGCATTCTAAACTTTTCATTATCTTTTTTTACAACAATAACAGGAGTTTTAGAGGTTCTTACTACTTTTTCAGTATTAGACCCAATTAATATTCCTTCAAAGTCAGAATGTCCTTTAGATCCCATTACAATTAAGTTTGCTTCAATTTTATCAGCATATTTTAAAATCCCTTTATGAGGGTTTTCGAATCTTATAGAGTGATGTACTTCTATGTTTTTATGAAAAAACTTTTCCTTAAAACCTGTAATACGTTCTTTTACCTTACGTAAATACAACATGCTTTCAGGGATGCTAAAATTACTTCCTGCACCCATATCTATAATTCCAGTAGGTAATTCTATCATATGTAAAAGATATACAGTGCTGTTTGATTTTTTGGCAATTCTTGCAGCCATTTTTGATGCGAATTCAGATTTTTTTGAGAAATCAATTGGGACTAGAATTTTTTTCATATTTTCTGAAGATTAGATGTATTTAAAGTTACGAAAAATAATTGAATCTATTTCAGTTTGATTAATAACAAACAATTTGTATATTTGCACCGATTTTAACAATAAATGAAGAATGCAGGGGACTTAAAGTCCCCTCTTTTTATACTCAAAATCAATATTTTTTTGAGAAGTTTATCAAATTTTAAAATGGATCAAACCAAAGTAAGAGATTTAGTGGATGAGGCTTTAGCGTTAAATGAAAGTTTGTTTTTAATTGATTTATCAATATCAGTTAATAATAAGATTCAAGTTACTGTTGATGGTGATAATGGAGTTCCATTGAGTGAATGCATTAGAATTAGTAGAAATGTAGAGCACAATTTAGATAGAGAAGAAGAAGATTTTTCTTTAGAAGTTACTACTCCAGATATTTCTCATCCGTTAAAAGAAAAAAGACAATATAAGAAAAATATCAACAGAATATTAAAAGTTAAAACTGCTGAACAAGAGTTAGAAGGAACTTTAACAGAAGCTGATGATGATAAAATTGTGTTGAATTGGAAAGCAAGAGAACCAAAACCAATAGGTAAAGGAAAAGTTACTGTGCAAAAAACAGCAACTGTGGCATATAAAGATATTAAAGAAGCAAAAGTGAAGATTGTATTTTAAGTAAAGATGTAATGGAAAATATAGCGTTAATTGATTCGTTTTCAGAATTTAAAGATATTAAAAGTATAGACAGAGTAACACTAATGTCTATTTTAGAAGAAGTATTTAGAGCTGCCTTAAAACGTAAGTTTGGTTCTGATGATAATTTTGATATTATCATTAACCCAGATAAAGGAGATTTAGAGATTTGGAGAAATAGAGTAGTTGTTGCTGATGGTTTTTCTGAAGATGATAATGAAGAAATTGAATTAGCTGAAGCTAGATTAATTGAACCAGATTTTGAAATTGGTGAAGATGTATCTGAAGAAGTAAAATTAATTGATTTAGGAAGAAGAGCTATTTTAGCATTACGTCAAAATTTAATTTCTAAAATTTACGAACACGATAGTACAAACATCTTTAAGCAATTTAAAGAATTAGAAGGAGAATTATTTAGTGCAGAAGTTCATCATATTAGACATAATGCTATCATTTTGTTAGATGACGAAGGAAATGAAATCGTTTTACCTAAAAGTGAACAAATTCGTTCAGATTTCTTTAGAAAAGGAGATTCTGTTAGAGGTGTAATTAAAACTGTAGAATTAAGAGGAAATAAACCTGCAATAATATTATCTAGAACTGCACCAGCATTTTTAAATAAATTGTTTGAGCAAGAAATTCCAGAAGTTTTTGATGGTTTAATTACTGTAGAAGGAGTTGCACGTATACCAGGTGAAAAAGCAAAGGTAGCTGTAGATTCTTATGATGATAGAATAGATCCTGTTGGAGCCTGTGTTGGTGTAAAAGGATCAAGAATTCATGGAATTGTTCGTGAGTTGGGTAACGAAAATATTGATGTTATCAATTACACTAAAAATGAGCAATTATTCATTTCTAGAGCATTGAGTCCTGCAAAGGTTACTTCAATGGAAATTGAAGTGTATGAAGAAGAGAAAAACGGAAAAAAAGGAAGAGTAAGTGTATTGTTAAGACCAGAAGAAGTATCAAAAGCAATTGGTAGAGGTGGTGTTAATATACGTTTAGCAAGTGAGCTAACAGGTTACGAAATTGATGTTAAGAGAGAAGGATTAGAAGAGGAAGATGTAGAGTTAACAGAATTTATCGATGAAATTGAAGACTGGGTTATTACAGAATTCAAAAAAATAGGTTTAGATACAGCTAGAAGCGTATTAGATACAAGCGTTGCAGAGTTAGTAAAAAGAACCGATTTAGAAGAAGAAACGATTATAGATGTTCAAAGAATTCTTAAAGAAGAATTTGAAGAATAATATAGTACAGAAGTAAAGTAAAAATTATATTTTTACAATTATAAAGTTAAAAAGAATATATGTCTGTAGGCAAAACAATGAGGCTTAATAAAGTTCTAAGAGAATTAAACATTTCTTTGGATAGAGCAGTAGAATATTTAGCAAAGAACGGTCACGAAATAGAAGCAAGACCAACTACTAAAATTTCTGGTGATATCTATCAAGTGCTACAAGATGGCTTTGAAACAGATGCAAATAAAAAAGCTGCATCAAAAGAAGTTGGTGAAGAAAAGCGTAAAGAGAAAGAAGCAATTCGTCTAGAAGCTGAAGCTAAGTTAGAGAGAAAGAGAGCAGAAGAGGCTAAGAAAGAAGAAGTTCTTAAGGCTAAAGCAGATAAATTAGAGTTTAAAACTGTTGGCAAAATTGATATTGATAATGTTGGTAAAAAACCTGTCGATATAAAAGAAGAGTCAAAAGAAGTTTCAGTTGAAGAAGTAAAGGAAGAGCCAAAAGAACCTGTAGTTGAAGAATCTAAGGTTGAAGTTTCTGTTGTAGAAACTCCTTCAGTAGAAGTACCTGTAGTTGAGGAAGCTAAAGTTGAAGAAACTAAAGTTGAGGATACTAAAGTTGAAGAACCTGTAGTTGAAGCTCCAAAAGCTAAAAAACCAGTTTCTGAAATTGAAAAAGCAGCTTCTAAAGTTGAAGTTAAAGCAGAGACTCCAGATCCAGAAACCAAAACTGAAGAAGTTACAGCAGAAAATGCTGAAGCTATAAAAACGCAGTATAAAAAGCTGGATGGACCTAATTTTACAGGTAAAAAAATTGATTTAAAGCAATTTGAAAGACCTAAAAAGAAAAAGCCTGAAGTAGTAAAAAAACCTGCTGCGAATTCAGATGCTAAGAAGAAGCGTAAGCGTATAAGCAAACCTTCAACTCCAAGAACTGGTGGTAATACAAGAGGAGGAAACCCAAGAGGAGGACAAGGAAATAACAGACCAGGATTTAAAGGAAGAGGAAACCAAAGAACTCCTATTAAGAAAGAAGAACCTACAGAAGCAGAAATCCAAAAACAAGTAAGAGAAACCTTAGAAAAACTTCAAGGAAAATCTTCTAGAGGAAAAGGAGCTAAATATCGTAGAAATAAAAGAGATGCTCATAAAGAACAAACAGAAGCCGAATTAGAAGCGCAAGCATTAGATAATAAAATCTTAAAAGTAACAGAATTTGTTACTGTAAGTGAGGTTGCTACTATGATGGATGTACCAGTAACCAATATTATTTCGGCTTGTATGTCTTTAGGAATGATGGTTACAATGAATCAACGTTTAGATGCTGAAACATTAGTAATTGTTGCTGAGGAATTTAATCATAAAGTAGAGTTTGTAGGTGCAGAAGTAGAGGAATCTATTGAAGAAGTAGAAGATAAACCAGAAGATTTAGTAACACGTGCACCAATTATTACAGTAATGGGTCACGTAGATCATGGTAAAACATCTTTATTAGATTACATTAGAAAAGCAAATGTTATTGAAGGTGAAAGTGGAGGGATTACGCAACATATTGGAGCTTATTCTGTAAATGTTGGAGATCAAAAAATAGCATTTTTAGATACACCTGGTCATGAAGCCTTTACAGCAATGCGTGCAAGAGGTGCTCAAGTAACGGATTTAGTAATTATTGTAGCTGCAGCAGATGATGATGTAATGCCACAAACTAAAGAGGCAATTTCTCATGCACAAGCAGCAGGAGTTCCTATTATTTTTGCAATAAATAAGATTGATAAGCCAAATGCAAATCCAGATAATGTAAAAACACAATTATCTCAAATGAATTTGTTGATAGAAGAATGGGGTGGAAATATTCAATCTCAAGATATATCAGCTAAAATAGGAACAGGAGTTCCTGAATTATTAGAGAAAGTTTTGTTGGAAGCAGAAATTTTAGAATTAAAAGCAAATCCTAAGAAAAATGCTGTTGGTGCAGTTGTAGAAGCCTTGTTAGATAAGGGAAGAGGTTATGTAACCACAATTCTTGTACAAGCTGGTACTCTTAAAATTGGAGATTATATTTTAGCAGGTAAACATAGTGGAAAAGTAAAAGCTATGTTCGATGATAAAGGAAATAATTTAAAAGAAGCTGGTCCATCAACTCCTGTATCTATTTTAGGTTTAGATGGTGCTCCTCAAGCAGGAGATAAGTTTAATGTTTTTGATGATGAAAGAGAAGCAAAACAAATCGCTTCAAAACGTTCTCAATTGCAAAGAGAGCAATCTGTAAGAACTCAAAAAACATTAACACTTGCAGAAATTGGAAGACGTATTGCACTTGGAGATTTCAAAGAATTAAATATTATCTTAAAAGGAGATGTAGATGGTTCTGTAGAAGCATTAACAGATTCTTTCCAAAAATTATCAACAGAAGAAATTCAAGTAAATATTTTACATAAAGGTGTTGGAGCTATTACAGAAAGTGATGTGTTATTAGCAACAGCCTCAGATGCAATTATTGTTGGGTTTAATGTACGTCCTCAAGGAAATGCAAGAACAATAGCAGATAAAGAAGAAGTTGATATTAGAACATATTCTATTATTTATGATGCAATCAACGATTTAAAAGATGCAATGGAAGGAATGTTATCTCCTGAAATGAAAGAAGAAGTTACAGGTAATGTAGAGATTAGAGAGGTTTATAAAATATCTAAAGTTGGTAACATTGCAGGATGTATGGTAATGTCTGGTAAAATATTTAGAGATTCTCAAATTAGAATTATTAGAGAAGGAATTGTTGTTCATGATGGTTATTTAACTTCTTTAAAACGATTTAAAGACGATGTAAAGGAAGTAGCCAAAGGATATGATTGTGGTGTTCAGATAAAGAATTACAATGATATTGAACAAGGTGATGTTATAGAAGCATACAAAGAAGTAGCTGTTAAGAAGAAATTAAAATAATTTTTAACTTAATTAACTAAAATTTAAAAGCCAAAACTATTTCAGTTTTGGCTTTTTTATGTTCTTAAAAAACCTCTTAAAAAGTCTTATCTAACTAAGGAAAAATGCCCGACTTTTACACGTGATTTTCCAGTAATATCTATTAAAACTGCATTAAACCAGTAATCATTTGAAGGAAGTAATTTTCCATTAGAAAAACCATTCCAACCATTTTCTTTCTTTTGATCAATAACTTTTAATAGTTTTCCAAATCGATCAAATATTTTGATACTTACTTCATTGTAAAAAGAGTTGTCAGTTCCTAATACTTTCCAAGTGTCCAATTTTCCATCTTGATTTGGGGTAAAATGTCTTTGAAAATAAATAAAGGAAACTTCTTCAGAAGAAATTTCTCCACAACCATTCACATCTCTTATGTAAACCTTGTTTAAACCAGGTTGAACATTTGAAAATGTATATGATAAATTTTCATCACCTTTATTAAAATCAGAAATGGCATTACTATTTAAAGCATACTCGTAGTTTCCTTTCCCAGATACTTTAATAGTCAGTTTGTTTTCATTTAAAGCATCTTGGTCATCTACAAAATTTATAGATTCAATTAAAGCTATATTAGATTCTAATACTGTAAAAGTATTATAACCAATACAGGTAATATCATCAGAGCTATCTGATGGTTCATTTGTATATGTTCTTAGAGCTTCTACTTTATAAGTACCTTCTCTATTTGCTTTTAAAATAGCATTAGTTTCTCCAACAATTAATTCATCATTTAAATACCATTTATAAGAATCAGTATTTATACCTGTATCTGCATCTAAGTCTATGGTAATTAATTGAGGATTATCAATTGGATTGTTTACGCACAAAACTAATGTGTCAGGGTTTCCTTGAGGAATAGGTAGTTCATGAACTCTAATTTTAAACTGTCCAATACTTTCGCAAGAATCTGAATTTGCTAAAGATATTCTTACAAAAATATCATCTCCATCATTAAATAAATGATCTTCATAAGGTATTTCAATTTCATTGTTCTGCAAACCAGCATCTTCTTTTGTTCTATAATATTTAAAATTATGAGTAGCTAAGCTTAGTGCACCAGCAGAATTAGAAATTATTTCTTGAGTTTTTATATCAAAATCAAAATATGAATCACCAGAACCAAAACTATTTCTAGTATTTGAAACGATTGCATTCGCATCTAATTCACAAGTATAAATATCTGAGTATGATGAAATTCCTGAAGGATTAACATTTAATTCAATTTCTTTAGTTTGGTCACATCCTGTATCTATATTAGTTATTCTAACAATTAATTTGTGATTTCCATTAGTTGTGGTTGTTGCAATACTGTTTCTATAGTTGTCTTTTGGGAGTGGTGAAGAGAAATTGGTGTCAGTAGTTTCGAAAAACTCAATTTTCACATTATCAGATTCAGTATATAATTCAGCTTCTTTTATTTTTAAGTTAAAGTTTGTGATGAAATCGTTTGGATTAGAATCAAAATCACATTGTTCATAGACATTTATATCATTTATAGTTGGTTTTGGCTCAAATCTTATATCTGCTACTGCTTCAAGAATTCTTTCTCTTCCACAATTATTAAAATAGGTTGCTTTTAAAATATAAGTTCCACTAACATCTCTAGGTGGGTTACCTATAGTTATAATACTTGTAGTTTCATTTGATAGAAGAGTATTATCTCTAAACCATTCAAACGTTATAGGTTTTGTTGTGTCAGCTGTATTGTCAAATTCATCAATACTGTTTATTCCAATTCTCTTAGTTTCACTTTTACAAATTAAGAATTCACCTGTAATTCTATTACCAGTATCTAGATCATTTAAAGCAGATTTGAAAAATGATTGAATAAATGGAGGTAACCCTTCAGAAGATATTTTATTTCCTAAGGAAATTCCTTCATGTACATAATTTACATTAATACCTAATTCCTCTGGATTATTAATAACCCCTAAACTAGATTCTCCACTTTTTGCATAATAAATTCTAGCATCTGGCCCCAATTGTAAAGCTCCTCTAAAACCATTATTCCAAAGATTAATTTCTGTTCTAGAATTATTGATATCTATTATTGAAGCATGGGTTAAGTCGTATTGATAAATGAAAGAATCACCAGGATCTGAAAACCTTCCTTGATTATTTCCTCCTGTAGAAATATATAATCGATTTCCAGATTGAGAAAATTCGGCACCATAACTATCTTCTACTTTTAATATTTGTTTATTGGTTGCTGTTCCTCTTTCTGTACTAAAATCAAAGAGTAAACAATCAGCATCTTGGCTAGTTAATACTAATTTAGAACCATCAGGAGACATTTTCATACTACCTCTATTAGCAATTTCGGGAGATCCAATGTTGTTAATTACTGGCCTAGTTTCTACACCGTTTTTAGTTACGTTATAGGAATATATGTTTGAGCTACTGGCTGAGATTACCCAAAATTCATTACTCTTATCAGATTGAATTGCTGTTACTCTTTCAGTCCAATTTGACCTTTCTCCATTATTTAAATCTACTGGTCCTGCAATAACACTTCCCAAACCTCCATTTTCAGATAAGTCAATTGTGTAATAGTAAAAACCAGGATTTCTGTTTTCACCAATTACAAAAAGGTAATAAATGTTATTAATTTCAGGGTTTGGTACAAATAAAGCAGATTGTGCACTAGAGGGGTCACCAAACAATCCAGTTCCTCCAGGCATAATATTATGGTTTTTATCCCATACAGTAGTTCCATCAGAATAAAATCTTAGTTCACCATTGGCACTAGAAATTGTAGAACATCCTTCAAAAGTATTTAACTGTCCATCCTCTAAAGCAATTGGGTTACAATCTGAAAAATCTAGTCCTGCATTAAAACCAAAATACCAAAAGTTGGCTTCTTTTTGAGAATACAAACTTAATACAAGAAAGAAAGTTAATACTGAAAATAATTTCTTCATTTGAAAATGATTGAGTAGTGTATGTCAAATATATTCAAAAAAGTACTCTTAGTGTTACTTTTTAACATTACTCATAGTGATATAAAAATTAAAAGTATTTTGTTAACTTTTTGAAAAATATTTACCAATAATGTAACAAAAAGGAAAGAATAACTACATATAATAGTGATAATAATATTTTCTATAATTAAAAAAAATAACGAAATTGCTTATCTAAAAATTGTTCAACTTTAAAACTTAAAAAAATATGCCTGAAGATTTTGATTTATTAGAGACAAATTCTAACGAGAAAACTGAAAAAGTTGATGTAAATTGGGGTAAAGCTATAGATTCTATGAAGTCTAAATTAGCTCAAGAAGATGATCCTCAATCACGTCAAAAAATACTGAATGCTACTTTAGATGATGTAGTGCATATGGCAGAAAAAGATAGAACTACGCTATTAGATGCTATTAAAGACTTAACAGATTATCAAGATGAAGTTGGTATTATGTTCGAAAAGTTTTCAGCTTTAAATGCTACTGAGCAAAAAGTGATTGATGATGCTCAAAAAGAGTTAGAAAGAGCCAGAATTGAATTAGAAGATGCGCAAAATAAACCAGATACTTGGTGGAACAATCTTTGGGGAAGAAAATCTAAGATTAAAAAAGAAGAGCAAGAATTTGCTGAAGCAGAAAAAATTAGATCTAGTGCTGATAATAAAGCCAAAGCAATGTTCCAAGAACGTATAGAAAGTGCAGATGTACAAACTTTATTGAGCGAACTTTCGTATAAATCTCAAGCAGCAGTAACACGTTTAAAAAATAGAGAAGTAGAAATTAAGGAAGTAGAAGAAAAGTTAAAAACAGCTATTGTAGAAGCTTCTAAAAACCACACAAAATCTTTAGAAAAGAAAAAAGAAATTGAAGGTCAGTTAGAAGAACAGTATGCTTTATTAAAACAAGCACGTCAAGAATTAGATGAAATTGCTGATAAGCAATCTACAGAATATTCAGAAGCTATTGGTAAAGTAACTTCTATAGAGCAAAAAGTTGAAGAGTTAGAAGGGCTTAAAAATGCATATACAACACTTGCAGCAAGTAAAGACAGTTTTGTACATAAACATAATTTAACAATTAAAGTATTGACTTCTTTGCGTTCAAATTTACAAACACATAGAGCAAAATTAAAATCAGATACCGAAGAAAGATTAAAGTATTATGATGGTTATGTAGTTGCTTTAAAAGCAAGAACTGATCAAGAATTTGCTGGAATTTTAGAGCATTTAGGTGTCAAAACTGATGAGCAAATTGGAGAAACTTTGGCATCTATGCATTCAGCAAGTGCTAGAGCACGTCAAGAAATGATGGATAATATTCCTGTTCACGAAAAAGTAATGAAAGGTGTTTACAGTACTTATGCAGAGGCTCTTCATGAGATTAGAGAAAAAGATGAAGATGTTCAAAAGAATTTTGCAGATAGATATGGAATAGATATGAAAGAGATTTTTGAAGATTACTATAAAGCCGATAATTCTGCTCCAGAAAGTAAAGACGAAATTCCAGAAGCTCCCAAAAAAGAAGTTTCTGATGATGATATGTTGAGTTAATATTTTTAAAAGATAATTATTTAGACGTTTCCCTGATGAAAAATCAGGGTCAGGCTTTCCATTATATCTTTTTTCTGAAAAAGAAAAAAGGATGTCATTCCAATCCTTAACGTAGGCTTACTTATTAATTTCTAGAGTATTGAATCTAAAAGTTTGTCTAATTTTAACATTAAATACAAATGTAAATTATAAATATTAATTATATTTGTAAAAAATAAATATAAAATGGCAACATTCACATCTTCTTTACCTGATAATCTTTTAGAAAAATTATCGGCTTTGGCAAAAGAATTACAACTTCCTAAAAATAGGCTTATAGAAAATGCTCTAGAGTTATATCTAGAGCAAATAGAAAAAGCAAGTTATATAAAATCGTACAAGCAAGCTGCTACAGATGATGATATTTTAATGGTAGCAGAAGAAGGTATGCAAGAGTATTTTACTGCTGTTAATAATGCAGATTCTAAATAATGAAACAGGGAGAAATTTGGGAGTTATATTTAAATCCTACAAAAGGAAGTGAGCAAAGTGGAAGAAGGCCTGCAGTAGTTATTAGTGGTAATATGTTAAACAAATATTTGCAAGTTGTAATCGTTTGTCCTTTAACCACTAGTATTAAAAATTACAAAGGCAATTTGATTATCAAACCAAATGAAAAAAATGGTTTAACTAAAATTTCTGAAGTGTTAACGTTTCACGTTCGTTCTGTTTCTAAATCAAGGTTTGATAAAAAATTAGGTCAAATCCCGTTAAAAGATATAGAAGTTATCAAAAAAACCTTGAATGATATTTTGAAATATTAGCTATGATTCCAACTCCTTTAGACTCTGCTGTTTTAAACTCCAAAGAGCAATACATTTTTTATCATAAAATGGTAGATTTTGTGTTGAAAGAATTGATAGTTAGTATTCAGCAAGAAGCATTATGCACACATCAAGAATTAATTTTCTTTAAGCAATATTCAGATTTATTATTGTATTCCATTGAAGAAATGCGTATTAAATATATGTATGACGAAGAAGATAATATGAAAGTTGATCTTACAGAATCAGGTTTTCCTAATTATTTAGAATTCCGTTTTTTGTATAATGATTTAGAATTGCGTAAAAATTATATTGATAAGTTAGTTGATACAGATAGCTTAAAATCACAATTTTTAGATACGCTTTTAAGAAAAAAACAACCAATTCAAAAACGAGATTTATTTAAAGCATCATCTATTATTTACTATACTTCAGTTGATAAAAAGCTGATATTTAATCGATTTGTACAAGGAAAAATTTTACAGGGACCAGAAAATGCAAATTATCAATATATAACAAGTTGGAGTTTTTACGATGTTAGTCATAACAGACCTTTTATATGTTTTATGTATTTTGATTATGAAGGTAAAGATGCTATTAAGGATAAAGAAAAAATCTATCAAGTATTAAAAGAAAGTGCAGATAGAGAAATGCCTTTAGATACAATGGGTTATAATATTGATCGTAAGCTGGATGATATTCGCCCAAAACACATTAAAAGAATTGATTTAGGACCTTTGCATAACGTTTTTGCCAAAGATGAAAACGAAATTACGCACACAATTTTAAAGGCGATAGCAGAAAAAACAGTAGCACTAGATGCTTATGCTTTATCATTAAAAATTGATGAAGTATTTTCAGGAGATACCTTTAAAGAAGGTGGTTTTTTCACCAAACAAACAATGCAAAAATGGTCTGATGTTATAAAAAAGCAATATGTATTAGCACCACATAGAATTATTCAATTATTATACAATCAAGTACCAAGAGCATTAGATAAATTGGAAAAAGATCCAATTGTGATGTCAGATTTAAAGATTAACAATTAAAGTGTACAGTCGCAGAATCCAACACTGCAAACTGAAACTGAAAACTAAAATAAATAGTAGAGTAAGCAAAGTCAGATGATGACTGCTATCTGCCAACTGAAAAACTGCCAACTGAAAAATGGAACACAACTCAACTTTTCCTATTAAACAAAATGAACTAGATGTTCTAAGAGATGAAGCTACAGACTATATAAAATCCGTTCAATGGGAGCAAGGTAATAAAGCAAAAAGTAGAGAAAAAGATGCTAAAGATGATTCCATTTTACTGTATTTATCAAGAGCAAACAATGGAAGTAATGTAGAAATTACATCTATTTCTAAAACCATTTTGGCATTAAAAAAGCGATTATTACCAGATTCTATTGCAATTCCTGTACATTTAAATCAAACTTTATTTGCGGTTCAAGAGGGTTTAACTCTTGGAATTTGGATTAAAGATTCTTATTATGATGCTTCAGGTTTGTCCTCTTTAAACGAGCGAAAATCGGCTTTAGATTCATCAGGAAAAAGAGAATTTGAAAGCAAATTACAAACAGCCACAGCTTTTCAATTATTTGCAACTTCATATAAAATATTACACGATTTAAAACCTTCAGCTTCTGATGATTTATCAGTAATGAAACAAAAGTTTGCAGGTATTCCAGAGGTTTCCTTGATGTCGCCTTTAAAAGGAATTGCGTGTTCGTTATTCTATTTTGATAAATATTTAGGACATCCAGAAATTATAAAGTCAGACAAAGATGTTGTCGATTTTACAGTCGTGTATTTTGAAGCTTTAGTTGACGAAATTCAGTTACGTAAAAGCAGTTTAGAATACACAGAGACAATTACTGATAGAACCTACAAATTAGAAAACTCTGATTTTGCAGTTTCTGGTTGGGAAAACGTTTTTGCAGGAACAGCAAAGAGTGTAGAGTTCAATAAGATTCAGTTTGAGCAAATTGTAGGGAACAAAGACGCTAAACATTTTGCACGCAGATTAACAGAAAGAATGTTGAGTTACGATTTTGAAGCACAGAAAAATCCTTTTCAAGAATTGGGTGGTTTTATGCCTGTTTTTATGGGCTATGGAATTCCAGGAACAGGAAAATCGATGTTAATTGCAGCTATTGCTACTCGTTTAAAAGAACATTGTGACCATTTAGATATTCCATTTTTGTTTCATCCAATGCCAGATACTTTAATCAGTACTTTTCAGGGAGGTTCTGCAGAAAAAATGGTAGAATGGATGAAACCAATGCAAGATCCAACTAAAATTATTTTCGCTCCAATTGATGATGCTGAAAATAATTTGCAAGAAAGAACTGCACAAGGTGTTTCTGCTGGTGTTAAAGAAGTTATAGGTGTTTTCTTGAGGTACACAGAAGGTGCTTATGCTGTAAATTATGGAAACTCTTCTGTAGGTTTATTTACGAATCTACCAGAAATGCTAGATAAGGCAGTAATTTCTAGAATTCAAGGTAGATTTAAGATTGATGGAGCAAGAACAGAACATGACTTTTTAGATCAGGATTATATTTGGTGGAAGAAATTTGAAAAAACAATTCCTGATTTTGTGAATATGCAAAATCCAAATAATTATGATTTCCTAAAAGATCAAGGAGTCACAAAAAGTATGGGAGAAATTCTAAATTCAATAGAAAAACCATCTGAAGAACGAGTATTAGAAGCTTATGATAAAGCAAGTCAAAAGCACAAAACAAACGAACATTTATTTTTTGCGAGTTTGTATAAAGAAATTCAAAAAATATTCCCATTCTTTTCATCAAGAGATGTGAGAAATATCCAATCTGCAATCTCTTTACGATTAACGGATTTTGATTTAGAAAAAGATTGGTTTGATAATCCAGAAATTTATTTCAAAAAAGATTACAACACTAAGTTTAATATGTTGCAAGAATTGATGAAAAACAATATGAAAGGATTGGATTTTTCTGAAATTAGAAGACAAGAAGTAGTAAGATACTTAGATAATGTTGCTACAATTGCAGATACAGATTTTAAACGAAAAGTAGATGCAAGAGTCAATCAATTAAACATCGATTTAGAAGCAAGAAAAAACTTTGAAAATGAAGAATAAGAATAAAATTACCAATGTTTCTTCAACTACTAAATCTAATGGTTGGGGAAAGTTAGAAGATATCAATTTTGATTACACTTTTGAAAGTGGAAAAACAGAAAATTTAACTTTTGAAATATATGGAAAAAGTGATGGGATTGCAATTTTATTGTACAATCTAACATCAAAAAAAGTAATATTATCTAAACAATTTAGAGCACCAGTTTATGTTCATGGAATTTCAGATGGATTTTCTATTGAGGTTGTTGGTGGAGCAATTGATGAAAATGAATCACCAGAAAGTGCTGCAATTCGTGAAACAGAAGAAGAGGTAGGATACAAAATTGACAAAGTAAAAAGAATAAGTACTGTTTTTTTATCACCAGGAATTGTAAACGAAAAAGTGCATTTGTTTATTGGTGAATACAAAGACGAGGATAAAACAGAAAATGGAGGAGGAGTTGCAGCAGAAAATGAAGAAATTGAAGTGCTAGAAACTAAATTTTCGGATGCTCTAAAAATGATAGAAACCGAAGAAATTATTGATGCAAGAACCATTATGTTATTGCAGTATTTACAGATTAATAAATTGCTTAAATGAGTGGATTAGAAGTTTTTGAAAATTATCAAGGAAAATTTGAAAAAGCAAGTATTGGAAGAAGAATTGCTGCTGCATTAATTGATTTAGTTATCTATTACTTTGCTTGTGTTTTTTTAGCCTTAGTTCTAGATAATTCATCAGATAGTGTTTTTAGTTTTCATTTAGAAGGAGTTTCAGCTTTGGTAGCATTTGTAATAGCTTTTTGTCTTTGGCCAATTAGCGAAGGTGTTTGGGGACAAACAATAGGAAAACGATTTATGGATATTAGAGTAGTTTCTAAAAATAATTCCGACATAAATATGGGACAAGCTTTTGGTCGTTTCTTATTAGGATTTATTGATTGTTCATTTATTAGTGGAATTATTGTTGCTGTTGTAAATAAAGACAACCAAAGAGTTGGAGATATGGCTGCTGGAACATTTGTCATAAAAAGTAAATACAAAGAATAAATAAATCACAAGCGTAGAAGTCCTTTCCTTTGGAAAGGATTTAGGATAGGCCTTATGAACAAACTAAAACAAGCAAACCTATACAGAAGCGAACTAATTCCAATCAGTGGAAAATTAGTAGAACGTTATAATAAATGTTTGGTGAAATTAGGTTTTACAAAAACCAATTTGACTTCATTTTCTATTGATGGTATTGGTTGGAGTCCAGAAATTGCAGAAGAAAAAGAAGAAGTTTTCTATTTGAATAATGGAGAAGCAAATCCGCACGCAATTTTAATTACTCCACTTCAGAAAGGTTTACCAATTTATAATCCATTTCATTCTTTTGATGTAGAATTGATGAAATTGGTATTCAGAACACATTCAAAAAAGATACAAGATATCACAAGAGATTCAGCCATTTGTATTGATTTTGATCAAAATATTGATGTGTTTTACGAACCTTTAGAAATTCTGAAATATCAAGATGTTGAAATCAAATTTCATTTGATTGATAACTTACAAAAAGCAAAGGCAGCACAATTAAAACTAATTGAAACTTTCAAAAAAGATCAGAATTTTATTGATGAAAATTTGCATCAAAAATTATTAAAATCAGCAAAAAAATATGGCGATTTAAGAAACAGAAACATCACTTTAGATTCCATAATATATACTTCAGATTCATTTTACACCAAGGCTTTTGGAGGAATTTATCTGCTAAGAAATTTTATCACACCAATTTTAATTTTCGAAGATAAAGAAGCTTATAAAGAAGCAATTAATGACACTACTTATGATGTTTTAATGTTTCATATTTCGCAACCAGAATTAATTACACAGCTCAAAGACCATTTTATAATTGAATGCGATTTGGCAAAAGAAGTAAAAACAAAAAGATACGAACGAATCAAGAAATTCGTTTTTGGAGAGTGTCTGAAAGAAACACAACATCCTGTAAATGAAATTTTAGAAGATAAAATGTTGTTTAAAAGTTATCTGAACAAACTTGATATCAAAAATCGAAAAAAAGTAATGAGTGTAGAACGTTATTTAGAGAAGAAAGCAAAAAATAGCGACACAAAAATTAAGGATATTGTAGATCAAGAACTGTATTTTTCTTTACACAAACCACATTCTTCTTTACGACCACATCATCAAGATTTAATTTGGAAATTACTCATCAACATAGCTCCAAAAGACGTTTTATTTTGGTATTGGTATGACAAAGAAGACTTTTACGAGAATTTTAAAAACTGGGAAAACTCCAAAAAAGATTGGGTAGTGGAGACGATTGTTGGTGAGTTTTAGGTTGGAAGAAAGGAAGTTGGAAGCTGGAAGTATGAAGTGTGAAGTTGGGTGTTGGGTGCTGGAAGTTTGAAGTTGGAAGTGAAAATTTGTATATTTATAAAAAGAAAAAGAAATGAGTTTTAAGTTTGAAAATTTAATCATTTGGCAAAAGTCAATGGATTTGGGAGAGGAGATGAATTTGCTCACAAAACGATTTCCAAAAGAAGAAATTTACAATTTATCATCTCAATTAAGAAGAGCGTCAGATTCTGTTGCATTAAATATTTCTGAAGGCTCAATTTTACATTCGAATGCAGAATATCGAAAATTTTTAGGGTATTCCATTCGTTCATTAGCAGAAGTTGTTACGTGTTTGCACAAAGCCATCAGAAGAGAATATTTACCAAAAACAGATTTTGAAAAACATTATAAAGAGTGTTATCATTTAATGAATATGATGATAGCATTTAGGAATAAATTGAGTAAGTAGGGTGCGTGAAGTTGGATGCTGGGTGTTGGAAGCCTGATGCTTGAAGTTGGAAGTTAATTTTAGAAGTTTCTAATTTAAAACCTGTTGAATTAAAATAAAACGATAGATATTAAACACCAAACACCAAACACCAAACACCAAACACCAAACACCAAACACTAAACACCAAACACCAAACACCAAACACCAAACATAAAACACCCAGCATCAACCATGACACTAGAACTCATCACATTCATAGCTTCCATTTTATTTGGAGCCGTTATTTTCTGGAGAGAATCTCAAGGAAATGCAGTATATCGTTTTTTTAATAAAATAATGAATTCCAAAGAATTGCAAATGAAAGCAACAGACAAAAAAGGATTTGTATACCAACAATCGTTTTTTTTAAGATTGGTTTTTATTGTAGGCTTTTTCTTAATAGGAATTTTAATAACGCGTATTTTAATCCCAATAGATTTAGCAACTATTTCCTTATTTGCTTCTATGATTTTCGGAACTTTAGTGGGGACTTATGTTGCAGGATTTATTTTTAAATCATCAGCAGTAATTGAAGAACAATCAGAATCTTTAGAAGACAAGTTTCAAGATGTAATCGAAAAAGGAAAAGATTTTATAGAAGATTTACAAACCAAAGATGCTAAAGAAGTAGAAGAAGTTGAGGTTAAAAAAGAAGCACCAAAAGCAGATGAAAAAAGCGCAAGAGAACGTTTAAAAGATAAAGGGTTTTTGAAGTAGGATGCTAGGTGTATGATGCTGGAAGTAGTTTGTTAGTTTAGGATTCCATCAAAAAAAGTTCAAATTTAAAAAATAGTTTTGAGTGAGAAACATCTAACATCACACCTCAAACACCAAACAAGTATCAAGTAAGAGTAAGCAACACCAAACAAAATATTAAGTACAAGTAAGAAACACCAAACTTCTTACACCAAACATCAAACAAAAAATGATTAGAAATTATTGGCAAAAAGGAACAAAACAAAAAAGAAACCTAATACTTTTGGGAATCATCCTAATTGGACTATTATTTTTTCTAAGAGACGATTATCAACCAGCGTTGTTATTCTTTAGAAAATTTATTTTCATCATTTTACTATGTTTTATGGTGTTGTTTTTTGGATTACGAAAATTCAGAAAAACTGCAAGTACAGGAAGCAGATTAGGAATTTTAGGAATCCTAGCTGTATTTTTCGGAGCAATCTATTACATAGGTTTCCATTCTAAAATGTACTCTTATATGCAAACCTACAATGTGTTTAACGATTTAAACCGAATCGAAATCGTAGAATTGCCACTCACACAAAACGAAAGAATTCAGCCCTTAAGGAACATCTTTTCTATGGCAAACGAATCTGTAGGAGAAACCAAAGACGTTTCCTTGCCACATTTGGTAAGAGTAGATGATTCCAATCAATGGACAATGGCCATACAACCCACAGAAAAATACTATTGGCAAGGTTTAAAAGACAACACAGAAGAAGTGTTTTCGGTTTCCAGTACAACACCATTTCCACGATTTTCTAGCGAAAACAGAATCCCAGTAACCTTCTCAATAGGTGAATCTTTAAAATTTAGTAGAAACACCTACAATGCAGTTTTGCAACGTTTAAATCCTTGGATGCTCTTCAACTACGAACCAAGTGATACTTATTATATGAAAAGCGATAAAGGAGCTTGGGTACAAGTGGTCAGTTTAATTAAATGGAAAGGCTTCTTTTTTCCTTACCCAACTTTTGGTGGAGTAATGCTAGTAGAAAATGGCGAACAAGATTTTTCAGATTACCTAGAAAGAATCACCATTGGTAAAGGAACCTATGTTTCTCCAGCCGAAATGAAAAACTACGAATTCCTTACCAGACAAAATACAGTAGCAGAAAAAGTATCGCGTTTGCAAGCAGAAAGTTTAAAGTTTTTAGCGGGTTTTTCAGATCCATTACCTTGGAATATGAAAACCGCTGTTAAAATTCCAGATTTAGCAGATGATCAAAATCAACAACCCTTTGTAACCGATTTTGATTTTTCAGATACCAAAACAGGCGCTTACAGTGGTTTGTATCATTGGTTTGGTTTAGAGCCTGTAGGTTCAGAAAGAACCAGTTTAACCTTTAGCGTTTTTATTCCTGCAGATGGCACAGACGCTTTGTATTTTTACGACCACGCCTCTAAAAAAGAAGGTTATGCAGGCGTTTCTGCAATGCCTTTAAAGGTCATAGAATCTCGAAAAGAATACGATTGGTCTGTAAACAAACCTGTAGAGTTTAGACCTTATATCAAAGAAATTGCAGGCAGAAAACGAATGTTTTTCTTAAGTACCATTTCTGCCATTAAAAAGGAAAATGCACAATTTGATGGTTCTGCAACACCAGATTTGGCCTTAATTGATAGTGAATATAGAGATGTAGTTTGGGTAGATGCCAAACACCCAAGCAAATGGAATGAAGAGGTGTATATGCAACTCAATGAAGCTTGGAGAAGTAGCGAAAACCGAAACATTTATTTCGAAAAAGAGCAAACCATTTTAGAGCAAAACAGAGCCATATTAGATTCTATTCAGTTGTTGTCTAAACAACAAGCTAAAGCAAAAGAAATTTTAAGATTGCAAAAACAGATAGATTCAATTAAAATGAACAACTAAACTCATTGCGAGTTTACGAAGCAATCTTTTGATTTTTAGAAGCTATTTCCTGCTTTCGCTACTCGCTTTTTTTGTTGAAAAAACAAAAAAGAGCTCAAACAAGTCGCTCTATCAGGGCTAAACTTGTTTGCTGACTTTTGGAGTTGATATAGGTTTTTTATATAAATTTTATTGACATTATTCTTTATTGAAAAAGTGGTCGTATATTACTTTTAATTCATCTACTTCTTTTTTGTTTATTCCTTTGTTTTTAGAACCTTCGTGTGCTAATTGATTTCGATATGAATTAAAAAAAGAGACCCATTTGATTAAATCTTTTTTGTTTTTTCCAATTCCTATATCTATTGAAAAAGTCTTCTCAAAAGTGATAAAACCGTCAATTATTGGTTCTGGTTTTCTTGACCAATATTTTTCAATAATTGTTTTGTAGTCATTTATATTGAACATTTCAGTCCATTCAACTCTTTTATCTATTTTCTCTTTGTAGTTTTTCTCATTTTCATCATTTGCTCTATTTTGACAAGCAGATTTTATTTTATTTATTTCTAACTCCCAATCATCTCCAAATAAAATCTTTAGATTTTCAAGAACCGTGTTTTTCATATGCCTCTCAACTTCCTTTATGTACCTTCTACCATCACTCTGATAAACTTCGTTTTGCCTTTCTTTCCAATCAATTAATTCTGGTGGATTATAGCTTGGATGAGAATTATTTACAAATGTTTGGAAATAACGCAACCATTTTGTATCAGCACCAGCACCTAAATGTACAAATTGTTTTTCCTCTTCTTCTGATGTTAAATTTCCTAAACCATCAAGTAAACTTTTTAAATATGGTTTGATTCTGTCAAATCGATCAGGCGCTTTTGTATTTTTATTTAAATTACCATTTTGTGTTTCAAATTTATTTAAATCTCCAATCAGTGAAATAAATGCAAAAGTTCCTCTATTTGAAACAATAAAATATTTATCTCTTTCATAAATTTTCGGATATGATTGCTCTACATAATCATAACTATGTATAATGAAATCAACAATTTTTTTCTTTGCTCGATTCATTTCTTGATTATGATTTTGGTTATTTGTATCGTATAAACTGCCAATTAATGAATCTTCATTATATTTATTACCTTTTGCGCTTGGTAAAAGGCTGGAGTTTGCAAGTGCAGTTGTAAATGGTTTAAACGCAAGTAGTGCCTTATCTTCTCCAACAGAAATTTTATTTAATAAAGGACTAGATTCAGAATTTCCTAATTTCTTTATAATTGATGACCTTAATGCTTTTAATCGAGAATCGGCTCTATCAGAATCCCAATATAAATCTTCCTCCAAATCTAACCTCAAACTTGGACTGACAGCTTTTTGATTTTGGTTTATATCCATAAAAATTTCAAGTTGCTCAATAGAATCAAGTCCATTAAAAGCAACCACTGGAATCGTATTGGTTTCAACGTATTCAGAATTAGCATAACCATAAACTCTATGTTGTCCATCAATTATGTAAGCAATTCCATACGCATTTGGAATTTTAAGCGTTCCTGTTCTAGAATTTGAACTTCCACTTTTAGAATGTGCTTCAAATTTTATTTTATTTTTTTTGTTGTTGAAATTGATAATTATTGAATTTGGAAAATAACCTCCATCATCAATAAACTTTGTTATGCCTTTTAATCTGCTTGGAACTAATAATCTTTGATATGTAGGAAATTCAGATTCGTTTGCTCTAGTTCTATGTAAAATGAATCCCATTTTTAATAGCAATGATGGTTCTATTGAAAACATAAAATAATCTTTCTTTCCCATTTTCCCATTTACTGCAGGTATTTCAATTTTATTTAAGTTTATTATTTCATTCTTAAATACTAATCCTAAAAATTGATAAAAAGAAGCATTTTTATAGTTCTTTATTAAGTTGTTTACATATTCAAAAGTATTGTTATTGTAATAAAGAGAGTTGGTGTTTTCTAGTCTTTTTAAGTCTTCACTATCTGAACTAATTCTTAAATTTCTAGTGGCAAAAATGTACTTTATCTTTTTGTCTGAACCGAAGATTTGATGTAACGCTTTTTTAAAACCATCAATTCGAAGACTTAAAACATCAAATTCATCTTTAAAGGAAGGTGCTTTTTTTAATTTTTCACTTGATTTACACTCTACTAATAAAATTGTCTCATCATTTACAGCAATAATATCAATTTGCTTTTTGTCTTCTGAATTTTTAGAAAATGGTAAAACAAAATTGTCATCAAAGTTCAAAGTTCTATAGCCTAAATTGTAGAATTGACACCAAATATCATCTTCAAATTTTTTAGAATGCTTTTTAGGTATTCTAATTTTTGTTTTTGTTTTCAAGGGTTTACCTTCTATCTCCCAACCTTCTTTTATATATCCATCAACTAACGAATGGTCAACACTTAAATGTTGATATTCACTTTTTTTTGCTTTATGTAATTTACCTAACCTAGATGCGTCACTTACAAGTTTTTCTTTTATTTCCTCTACTTGGAATTGTTTTAAAAATGCCATAAATTATTTGATGTTCGTAAATAGATATTCTGAATATTTTCCCCTTTTCGCTCCTTTTCCGCCAATAACACTTGCTCTTGATATTTCTAATAGAGTGTCATTATCATCAAATATTTCTTTAACTTTTTTATGTGCGGCATTAGTTAAAATATAAAATGCTTTTCTGTTTTTTATCTCTTGAATCATTTCTGCTAACTTATATTGATCTTCAAGAGAAAATATTTTTTGATTGTATTGTACAAAACCATTTAAATTATGTGTAATTGTATATGGTGGATCAAGAAAAACAAGATCTCCTTTCTCTATATTATCAATTGTTCTTGAAAAATCAGAGTGTGAAATTTTTGCATTTTGTAGCGCAGAACTAACAGAAATAATATTATCAAAATTAAAGTTGTAATTTTCCCTGTTACCATAAGGTACATTATATTTTCCACTTAAATTAACTCTAAAAATTCCATTAAAAGACATTTGATTGAGATAAATAAATTGTGCAGATCTTTTGAATTGGTTTGTGTAATTTATTTCTCTAATTTTATAATAATGCTCTTTGTCTTTCTTGAATTTATCTAAATATTCAATAATGGCTTCAGGGTTTTCTTTAATTGATTTATATGTATTAATCAACCATTCGTTTGAGTCAGAAATAAAAGAAATCTTGGGTGAGAGATTGAAAAACACAGAACCTCCACCAATAAAAGGTTCGTGATAATTATTAAAATTATCAATATCAACTATAGTTTCAAGTTTTTTTAGTAACCATTTTTTACCACCTGCCCAACGTAGAAATGGTTTGGCTTTTTTCTCTATTATTATTTCTTTTTCCAATTTTTATTGTTTTTAATTCAAGTTTAAATTAAAAAACACACTCAATTATAATGTTAGTTATTTTACAGATAGTTCTTTAAATGATGTCCGTTTTAAAAAGATTATAAGGAGATTTAACGTTTTATAAACATAGCAAGCAATTTAGTCTTTTTTTAATAAAATAACAACAGGAAAAACACCCTTTTTAAATTAAAATTATCTTAAAATATTACCTTGGATATATTTTCCTTGGAAAATAAAATAATTAATTGTAACTTTGTACAGTAATTAAAACAAAACATAATGAAAACAACAAAAATTATTTATTATATCTCAACTGGTTTATTAACATTATTAATGCTTTTTTCAGCAGGTATGTATTTTTTTAATCACGCAGAAGTAGCAGGAATGTTTACCAATTTTGGGTATCCAACCTATATCATTTATCCTTATGCAATTGCCAAGTTATTAGGTTTAGTCGCTTTATGGTTTTTCAGTGGTAAAGTAATTAAAGAATGGGCGTATGCAGGTTTTTTCTTTGCATTTATTTTAGCATTTTTTGCACATGTTATGATAGGAGATGGAGAACAAATGGGAGCAGTAGTTGCTATGATACTTTTGGTAACTTCATACATCACCAATAAGAAAATAACAAATGGCTAAAAAAAGCGCAGCAGTAGTTTTAACCGACAAAAACTATTTGGCAGAAGTAAAAACCAGACATCATTTTTTAACCATAGATGAACCTGTTGCTTCTGGAGGAGATGATAATGGTCCAACACCAGTAGAATATTTGCTTACAGCAATTGGTGGTTGTGTATCCATCACTTTAAGAATGTATGCAGAAAGAAAAGGTTGGGATGTAGGTAAAATAAAAGTAATCGTCTCACAAAAAGAGGAATTAACAAAAGACGGAATTAAAAAATCGTTAGTAGAAGAAATCTCTTTCGAAAAAGAAATAACAGACGAACAAAAAGCCAAATTATTAGTAATCGCAGGAAAATGTCCTGTTGCCAAAATGGTAAAAGGAGAAACTGAGATTGTGAGTAGTATTGAATAAAAATTGGTTGGAGGCTGGAAGTTAGAAGTAGGAAGTTAGAAGAGAAGTTTTCAGTTCACAGTTTCCATTCTGTCAGTTCGAGTGATTCCGATTTTTCATCGGAATTGTATCGAGAACAACTAAACAATTAAACGAATACACAAATAAACAACATTAAATATGAAAAAAATAGTAGCATTTGCAGGGAGTACAAGCTCAACATCCATAAACAAACAATTGGCAACGTTTGCAGCAGAAAGTTTAGAAAACACAGCTTTTGATGTTGTAGATTTAAGAGATTTTAATCTACCAATCTATAGTCAAGATGAAGAAAAAGAGAATGGTTTTTCAGAAGGTGCAAAAAAGTTTTCAGCTTTATTTAGCGATTATGATGGGTTTATCATATCAATGGCAGAGCACAATAGTTCGTATGCAGCAGCTTTTAAAAATATGTATGATTGGGCATCAAGAATAAATGGAAATGTGTTTAATGACAAACCTTTATTGTTAATGTCTGCAACTCCAGGAGCTAGAGGAGGAGCATCTGTTTTGGAAGCTGGAATCGCAAGATTTTCGAGATCAGGAGCAAAAGAATTGGTAAGTTTTTCTTTCCCAAATTTCTATGATAACTTCAAAGAAGGAAAAATAGTAAATGAAGATTTATCATCGCAATTAAAAGAAAAAGTAAAAGAGTTTGAACAATCTATAAATTCATAAAATGAAAATAACTTTATATGGCAAACGTGGTCACGCTTATACAGTGGCATTTAAAAATTTTTTAAATTCGACAGATGTTCCTTATATTTATAAGGATATTTCTAAAGATGCAGAGGCTAGAGAACACAGTAAAGAATTATATGGAGGAGTTACCAAATTCCCAACATTGTTTGTAGATGATCAAGTTTTTTTAACACCTACAACAGATGAATTTAATAAGATAATGCAAGATTTAAAGTTGAGAGCTTAAAAAAGCTGGAAGTTTGAAGTAGGAAGTTGGGTGTTGCTGGTAAACATCTAACATCAAACACCAAGCATCCAACATCACACACCAAACATAAAAAAATGGGAGACATTTCAAAAGACATACAATCCAAATTTAAAAGCAATAAAGTAAAAGCTTTTATCAATTTAAAATATACCTCCAATTGGTTGAGTAGTAAAGAAAATGAGTTTTTTAAACCTTATGGAATATCGCCTCAACAATACAATATCTTACGAATTTTAAGAGGTGCAAAAGATAGAATTAAGGTGCAAATTGTAAAAGATAGAATGATTGAAAGAGCACCAAATGCAACTCGTTTAATGGATAAGTTATGTGACAAATCTTTAATAGAAAGAGAACGTTGTGAACATGATAGAAGAGTGGTTTATGTAAAAATTAAAAATGAAGGTTTAGAACTTTTAAAAACCATAGATAACAATAAAAACTTATCTTTTTTAGAAAACTTAACAGAAGATGAAGCTAATGTATTAAGTGACCTTTTAGATAAATTAAGGTAGAAAAAATTTGTAGTAATATTTTCCAAGGAAAATAAATTAAAAGCAAGTAATTATGAATTTTAGATATAAAAGATTAAAAATTCCTAGCACTTTTTAATTGGAAGAATACATAAAAAAGTAACGAAATGTCAGTTCGAGTGATTTCGATTTTTCATCGAAATTGTATCGAGAACACACAAGCAACAGAAATCATGAAAACATATAAAACAATACAACATAAAGTAACAAGCCCATTAGTAAATATGGGACCAATTAGATTACGTCAACCATTGCCAACACAAGGCATAGGAAATGTAGATCCATTTTTATTATTACATCATTATGGACCTTATGCAATCTCAGAATTCAACAATCCTTTTGATTTAGGACCACATCCACACAGAGGTTTTGAGCCAATAACATTATTGTTTAAAGGAGAACAATTGCATAGAGATTCTTTAGGAAATGAAATGGTAGTAAAAGCAGGAGGTGTGCAATGGACAACAGCAGGAAGAGGAATTATTCACGCTGAAGCACCAACAAAAGAATTTGTAAAAAAAGGTGGAGAATTAGAAGGAATTCAATTGTGGTTAAACTTGCCAGCAAAAGATAAAATGATAACTCCTAATTATCAGCATTTGGAAGATGAACAAATTCCAAAGTTATTTTCAGATGATAAAAAAGTGCAATTGAATATCATTGCAGGAAATCAAAATGATACATCTGGATTGATAAAAACGCAAACAGACGTAAATGTTTTTACAGCAAATGCTGATGAAGGAGGAAGTATTGAAATTGAAATTCCTGAAAATCATCAATCTTTAATCTATTTGTTGGAAGGTGAAGTAATTGTAAATGAAACTGATAATTTAAAAAAAGGATTTCATCAAATGGTTACTTTCAATCAAGATGGAAATACAATTCAATTTGAAGCAAAACAAAAAAGTACATTACTGATTTTGTCAGGAGAGCCCATCAAAGAAAAAGTGACTCAATATGGGCCTTATGTGATGAACACGCAAACCGAAATTTTAGAAGCAATGCGTGATTATCAAGCAGGGAAAATGGGGTATTTATATTAAACTGTCATTCCCTTGAAAAAGGGAATCTAGGAAAATAACAATGTCGTCAGTTCGAGTGATTTTTGAAGAATGAAAAAATTGTATCGAGAACTAATTTAGAAGCTAAAATTCTTATTCTCGATACAAATTTTACTCATTTTCAATCGTAAAATTCACTCGAATTGACAAAATTTTATCAAAATGAAAAAAACAATTCACAAAGCAAACACAAGAGGATTCGCAAACCACGGTTGGTTAAAATCGTATCATACATTTAGTTTTTCATCCTACCAAAATCCAGAAAGAATGAATTTTGGAATGTTACGCGTTTTAAACGACGATGTTGTACAGCCAAAAATGGGTTTTGGAACACATCCTCATAGAAATATGGAAATCATTTCAATTCCGATTTCTGGAGCATTATCTCACAAAGATTCTATGGATAATAAACGTGCAATAGAAGTAGGAGAGGTGCAAGTGATGAGTGCAGGAACAGGTTTAACGCATTCAGAATTTAACGATTCTAAAACAGATGAAACCAACTTTTTGCAATTATGGATTATTCCAGAAGAGAATGAAGTTACTCCATATTACAATCAGAAACTATTTGATGAAGCAGGAAGAAAGAACAAATTTCAAACCTTAGTTTCTCCAAAAGACAAGCAAGTGGTAGGTTCTTTGCCAATTCATCAACAAGGATATATTTCTATGATTGATTTGGATGAAGGTTTTGAAACCGAATATAATCTTAAAAAAGGAGCGTATTTTTTCTTAATTGATGGCGAAGTTGAGGTTGCTGATGAAATGTTAAAAAATAGAGATGCAGTAGGTATTGAAGAAACCGAAAAAGTAACTGTAAAAGCATCAAAAAATAGTAAATTATTAGTTGTTGATGTTCCAATGCAGTAACAATGGAGCATACTCCCTTGCTTAATTATTTATTTTGCCACAAATTCATTCGTGAATTTGTGGCATTTTTTTTTAATCTCATAAAATAAACATATCTTGCAAAGTATTATGCATGCATAATAAATTAAGTAAGTTTTCTTGTGTGTTTTACACAAGGTTTCAATTTAAGTTGTCATTCCTATAAATATGGGAATCAAATTCTAACAGATATGAAATACAAACATATTTTTGAGCCTCTAGATTTAGGGTTTACAACCTTAAAAAATAGAATTTTAATGGGGTCTATGCATACAGGTTTAGAAGAAGAAAAAAATGGTTATGAAAAAATGGCTGTTTATTTTGCAGAGCGTGCCAAAGGTGGTGTAGGCTTAATAGTAACTGGAGGGATTGCCCCAAACATTCAAGGCTGGACAGCTCCGTTTTCTGCAAGAATGAGTTCTAAAAAACATGTAAAAAATCATAAAAAAGTAACACAAGCTGTTCATGTAGCAGGAGGTAAAATCTGTATGCAAATTTTACATTCAGGAAGATATGGATATCATCCTTTTAATGTTGGAGCTTCAAAAATAAAATCGCCAATTACACCATTTAAACCTATTAAATTAAAACAATCAGGAATAGAAAGAACCATTCGCGATTTTATAAACTGTGCAAAACTAGCTCAAGATGCAGGATATGATGGAATAGAAGTTATGGGATCTGAGGGCTATTTAATCAATCAGTTTATCGCAAAAAGAACAAATAATAGAGATGATAATTATGGAGGAAGTTATGAAAATAGAATGCGACTTCCTGTTGAATTGGTAACTAAAATTAGAGAAGCTGTTGGTGAAAAGTTTATCATTATTTACAGACTTTCTATGCTTGATTTAGTAGAAAAAGGTTCTTCTTGGGAAGAAATTGTGCAATTAGGGAAAGCGATTGAAAAAGCAGGAGCAACTATTATAAACACAGGAATTGGTTGGCATGAATCTAGAATTCCTACTATTGCTACTTCAGTTCCAAGGGCTGCATTTACTTGGGTTACTAAGAAAATGAAAGAAGAAGTTAAGATTCCTTTAGTCACTTCTAACAGAATAAATATGCCAGAAACTGCTGAGAAAGTTTTGGCAGAAGGAGATGCAGATATGATTTCTATGGCACGTCCTTTTTTAGCAGATCCAGAATGGGTAAATAAAGCAAAAGCTGAAAAAATTGACGAAATAAATACCTGTATTGCTTGTAATCAGGCTTGTTTAGATCACGCTTTCCAGAAAAAAGTAGCAAGTTGTTTGGTAAATCCTAGAGCTTGTCATGAAACAGAGTTGAATTATAATCCCACAGAAACTCAAAAAAAAGTAGCTGTAATTGGTGCAGGTCCTGCAGGATTAGCAGCTGCTACAATCGCTGCACAAAGAGGTCATATAGTTACTTTATTTGATAAAGCTTCTGAAATAGGTGGGCAATTTAATATGGCAAAACAAATTCCTGGAAAAGAAGAATTTTATGAGACGATTCGTTATTTTCAAAAACAAATTGATTTGCATGAGGTTGAGGTAAAACTAAATACGAAAGTTTCAATAAAAGATTTAGAAACTGCTGATTTTGATGAAATTATTTTAGCAACAGGAATTAAACCAAGAGAATTAAATATTGAAGGGATTAATCATAAAAAAGTGTTGAGTTATATAGAGGTTTTAAAAGATAAAAAACCTGTGGGAAAACGTGTTGCAGTTATTGGAGCAGGAGGAATTGGCTTTGATGTTTCTGAATATTTATCTCATGAAGGAGAATCTACTGCTTTAAACATAGATGCTTGGTTAAAAGAATGGGGAATTGATAAAACCATGGAAGCCAGAAGTGGAATTGAAGGCGTAAAACCCCAATTTGAAGCTTCACCAAGAGAAATTTTTATGTTTAAAAGAAGTAAAGGTAAGTTTGGTGGTAATCTTGGTAAAACAACAGGTTGGATTCATAGATCTAATTTGAAAAAGAAAAAAGTACAGTTTATTGGAGATGTTTCTTATAATAAAATCGATGACAAAGGATTGCATTATACTCAAAACGAAAAACAAAAAGTTTTAGAAGTTGATAATGTGATTATTTGTGCTGGTCAAACTCCTTTTAAAGAATTATATCAACCTTTATTGGATTTAGGGAAAAAGGTGCACGTTATTGGTGGAGCAGATTTTGCGAGTGAATTAGATGCTAAAAGAGCAATTAATCAAGGAGCAAGAATAGCTGCAGAATTATAATTTTAAAAAAAAAGTATATTTAGCACAAGTTTTTTTGATAAATTTCATCTAAAGAAATATACAATACTTAAAAAAGACATCATGAAAAAAATATTTTTAGTAGTACTATTATTTACAAGTTTTAACTTTTATGCACAAGGTCAAAGTGGAGGAGAAAGATCTCCACAAAACCAAAATAGACAAGGAGGAGAACAAAGAGAAGTAAAAGAATTTAACGCCAGTGATGCTGCAGGTATTTTTTATTATGATATCAAAAAAGTTATAAAAAAAATAAAAGTAAAAGATAAAAACACTCAAAACATAGTAAAGAAAGCTTTAAAAGATTATAATTTTAAGATTAAAGAAATTGCTTTTTTAAATTCAGAAAAATTTAAGGGTCTAAATGTAGTGATGAAAACATTGAAAGGAGCTAATATTAGGCAAGGAAATAGAAATGATAATAATGATGATGGTGTAGGAAATCCTGTTACCAATAAAAGAGGAGGAATTAGAGGTAAAATACAAAATATTATTCGTCCTGTAAGAAAAGAAATTAGTGGTCATGAAGAAAGACTAAATGAAACTTTAGAGAATGTTTTGACAGAAAAACAAAATATGAAGTGGTTAAAATATCAAAAAAAGCAAAAAGATGAACTAATGCCTAAAAGACCCGAAAGAAATCAGAATAATAATGGTCAAAGGCAAAGAAGCAATGGTCAACAAAGAAGATTTTAAATTAAGTATAGCCTATGGAAACATAGGTTTTTTTATTTTATAATACTATTTTATATATAAAATAATTGTCGATATTTGCCAATAAACTAACTAATTAAGAAATATGGCAATGAACAAAAATACTGTCCTTGGTTGGGCAACTTTTATAATGATTTTGGTAGGATTAGGTTTAATAGCTTTGGGAGCTTTTAGGTATAATGAAGTTGCTGGATGGGGATTTGCAGCTGTTGGTGTAGGTTTCTTTGCAATTGCTTGGGTTTTTAATGCGTTAAAAGGAAGAGTTTAAAAATCTACAATTTTAGTAGTAATTCACAATTAAATTTTAAAAATTACAGATAGAATGAGTGATGATAAGAAAGTCATCTTTTCGATGAATAAGGTTTCTAAAACCTATCAATCAACAGGAAAACAAGTTTTAAAAGATATTTATTTAAGTTTTTTTTACGGAGCAAAAATTGGAATTTTGGGTCTAAATGGATCTGGAAAATCTACTTTATTAAAGATTATTGCTGGTGTAGAAAAGAATTTTCAAGGAGAAGTTACTTTTTCTCCTGGATACAAAGTTGGATACTTAGAACAAGAACCAATTTTAGATCCAGAGAAAACTGTTATAGAAGTTGTTAGAGAAGGAGTTGCAGAAACAGTTGCAATTTTAGATGAATACAACAAGATTAACGATATGTTTGGTTTGGAAGAAGTCTATTCTGATGCAGATAAGATGGAAAAACTAATGAATCAGCAAGCAGAATTGCAAGATAAAATTGATGCTGCTAATGCTTGGGAATTAGATACCAAACTAGAAATTGCAATGGATGCTTTAAGAACTCCAGATTCTGATAAGAAAATTGGAGTACTTTCTGGAGGAGAAAAAAGACGAGTTGCATTGTGTAGATTGTTATTACAAGAGCCAGAAATTTTATTGTTAGATGAGCCTACCAACCATTTAGATGCAGAATCTGTACATTGGTTAGAGCATCATTTGGCACAATATAAAGGAACTGTAATTGCAGTAACACACGATAGATATTTCTTAGATAATGTAGCTGGTTGGATTTTAGAACTAGATAGAGGAGAAGGAATTCCTTGGAAAGGAAATTACTCTTCTTGGTTAGATCAAAAGTCGAAAAGAATGGCGCAAGAAAGCAAAACTGCTAGTAAGCGTCAAAAAACATTAGAACGTGAGTTAGAATGGGTTCGTCAAGGAGCAAAAGGTCGTCAAACAAAGCAAAAAGCACGTTTGAAGAACTATGATAAATTGATGAGTCAAGATCAAAAACAAACTGACGAAAAACTTGAAATTTATATTCCTAATGGACCACGATTAGGAACGAATGTTATTGAAGCAACAGGTGTTTCTAAAGCTTTTGATGATAAATTATTATATGAAGATTTAGCTTTTAATTTACCACAAGCTGGAATAGTAGGAATTATTGGTCCAAATGGAGCAGGAAAAACAACTATTTTTAAGATGATAATGGGTGAAGAAACTCCAGATAAAGGAAGTTTTAATGTAGGTGAAACTGCTAAAATCGCTTATGTAGATCAAGCTCATTCTGATATCAATCCTGATAAATCAATTTGGGAAAACTTTTCTGAAGGACAAGATTTAGTAATGATGGGAGGTAAGCAAGTAAATTCTCGTGCTTATTTAAGTCGTTTTAATTTCTCAGGTAGTGAACAAAATAAGAAAGTTTCTACACTTTCTGGAGGAGAAAGAAATAGATTGCATTTAGCAATGACTTTGAAGGAAGAAGGAAATGTGTTATTATTAGATGAACCTACCAATGACTTAGATGTAAATACATTAAGAGCATTAGAAGAAGGTTTAGAAAATTTTGCAGGTTGTGCAGTGGTAATTTCTCACGATAGGTGGTTTTTAGATAGAATTTGTACACATATCTTAGCTTTTGAAGGAGACAGTCAAGTGTATTTCTTTGAAGGTTCTTTCTCTGATTATGAGGAGAATAAGAAAAAACGTTTGGGAGGAGATTTAATGCCAAAACGTATTAAGTATAAAAAGTTGATTCGGTAATAATTAATGAAAAAGAAAGGTTTGCAATTTTTAGTTTTAGTAGTCTTTGTATGAATTACATCTTGTGAAAAAGAAAGTACTTGTCAATTTGAAAAAGAAACTGGTTTAGTAATGGAAATGGAGGGCAAAGATGTGTTTATAGGCCAATTCTAGGAACTTTATAGATTATAGCAATTTTGGTTTATAATCTCTTAAAAATTTTTCTACTCAAAGTAAGTATAATTTAACAAAAACCCTCATTTCTAAATTAGGAAATGAGGGTTTAGCTTCAAATAATAATAAATTAAAGTCAGAGAACAGTTCAAAATTAAGCAATTAAATATTAATTCGAATAAGGAAAAACACCCTTTCTGAATGGAGAAAATGACGGATTATATTTAAATGACTGTCCTTAACATTTCTTAATAAATTACCTCCTAATCCTTTTTTATTATAATATTCTACATTATTTTCGTTATTAGTTTAATAGACGACTTAGTTGTACTGAATGAAGATTAAATTTTCCTTTTTCTTGATATTTTTTCTATCAATAGAGTTCAATGCTCAAGTTGGGGGAGAAAATGTATATCAGTTCTTAAATCTATCTACTTCTGCGAGACAACTGGCTTTGGGAGGAGAAGTATTAACTTTGATGGATGATGTAAATCAGCCTATCTGGAATCCATCAGTTATAAATGCTGAGATGGATAAAAAAGTAGCCGTAAATTACTCAAGTTATTTAGCAGGTATAAATATTGGATCTTTGAGTTATGCTAGACTAATTTCAAGAAGATTTGGAACTATTCATGGAAGTATAAAATATTTGGATTATGGTACTTTAATTGGTGCAGATGCGCAAGGAAATGAAACAGGAAATTTTGGAGCTAGTGATTTAGCCATTTCTGTAGGTTATGCAGCCAATCTTCCTTGGACTAACGTTTATTTTGGTGCAAATGTAAAGTTGATTACTTCTAATATTAGTAGTTTTACTTCTTCAGGAATAGCTGTCGATTTTGGAATTTTATATTACAGTCCATACAAACCTTTTTCATTTACTTTAGTGGCAAGAAATGTTGGAACACAAATAAAATCCTTTAATGGAACTAATGAGAAGTTACCATTCGAAATTGCATTAGGAGCTTCTTATCAATTAGAACATGTGCCTTTAAAATGGTATGGAACTATAGATAACTTGCAACAATGGGATATTTCTGTAGCTAATCCATCAGATCAAACCACAGATTTAGAAGGGAATGTAACCACAGAAGAAATAGGTTTTATTGGTAATACGTTTAGACATTTAGTTATTGGAGCAGAGCTTTTTCCTCAAAGTGCCTTAAATTTAAGATTTGGGTATAATTTTAGAAGAGCAGCAGAGTTAAAACTCCAAAATGTGAGAACATTTGGAGGTATTTCTTTTGGTTTTGGAATAAAAATGAACAAACTGAAGTTTAATTATGCGTATTCTAAATTTCATTCAGCTACAAATGCAAGTACATTCAGTTTACAAATTGATTTAGATAAAAGATAAATGAATAAAAAAATTACAATAGCTATTGATGGGTTTTCATCTACAGGAAAAAGTACAATTGCAAAGTTACTAGCAAAAAAGTACAATTATATCTATGTAGATACTGGTGCTATGTATAGAGCTGTAAGTCTTTATTCAAAAAACAATCAATTTGTGGGTAGTGACTTTTTGAACAAAGAAGCATTGGTTTCTAATTTAGAAAATATCTCTCTTTCATTTCAATTTAATAAAGATTTAGGTTTTGCTGAAATGTTTTTAAATGGTGATAATGTTGAGAAAGAAATTAGAACTCTAGAAATATCTCAATTAGTAAGTAAAGTTGCAGCAATATCAGAAGTTAGAAAAAAATTGGTTGCTGAGCAACAACAAATGGGAGCAGCAGGAGGAATAGTAATGGATGGTAGAGATATAGGAACTGTTGTTTTTCCTAATGCCGAATTAAAATTATTTATGACAGCTTCTGCTGATAAAAGAGCCACAAGGCGTTATAAGGAATTAATTGATAGAGGAGATGATGTAAATTTTGAAGAAATATTGTTTAATGTTCAAGAGCGAGATCGATTAGATTCTACAAGAAAAGATTCTCCTTTAATAGTGGCAAAAGATGCTATTGAGTTTGATAATTCTGATATGGGAATTGAAGAGCAATTCAAAAGAATTTGTAGTTTAGTTGATCAAAAACTTGCTGAACTCTAATAGTTAGCAAATAAGTTTAGCCCTGATTGCAGCATTTGTTTGAGCTCTTTTTTATTCTTTTTCTGAATAAAAAAAGCGAGTGCGAAAAGCAGGTATTAGCTTCAAAAAAAAAGATACTGAAACAAGTTCAGCACTTTAGGGAATATTTAAATATTTATGCGTCTGTAAAGAAATTTTCCATTTTGGATTTTTCATCACATAGTCTACAATTTGCTCGGTCATTTTTTCTTTTTTACTCCATTCTGGTTGTAAAAATAACTGACATTTTTTACCCACTTTAGCAGCTTGTTCTTCAGCAAAATCAAAATCAGATTTATTGTGGATAATCATTTTCAATTCGTCAGCCTTTCTGTAAACTTCATCTAAAGGTAATTTTGTTTTTTTTGGTGATAAACAAAACCAATCCCATTTTCCTGAAAAAGAATAGGCTCCAGAAGTTTCAATATGGGTTTTAATATTATTTTTTTGAAGTAATTCAGTAATGTAATCCATAGACCACATTAAGGGTTCACCACCAGTAATAACAACAGTATTAGCATATTTTTTTACGTTACTTACAATAGTGTCTGCAAGAGTAGGAGGATGTAAATCTGCATTCCAACTCTCTTTTACATCACACCAATGGCAACCAACATCACAGCCACCAACCCTTATAAAATAAGCTGCAGTACCTGTATGAGCACCTTCACCTTGTATGGTGTAAAACTCTTCCATAAGTGGAAGCATGATTCCTTTATCTACTAAATCTTGTGTTTTCTGATCCATTTAAACCCTATTTGGTTTTGGGTATGCAAATGTAGTTGATGAAGATCAACTAAAAAAGAATAATTTATTTTAATCTAAGTTCTTATAAATCAATGAAATTTTGTAAATTTGCACTCCTTTTTACGATAACAGATTTGAAAAAGGAATAAGATAAAACAAAATTTATAAATAGCTCTTGTAGTTTTTATTGTTAAAAATCTGAAAAACAGCAAGATACAAATTATTTTAGACAAATGTCTGAAGAAACAAAAAACACTGAAGAGCAGGTAGCTGCTACTGAAGTAAAAGAAACAGTTACTGAAGCTGTTACAGAAACTACTGCTGAAGTAGTTGAAGAAGTAAAACAAGATCCAACACAATTTTTAGCTGATTTTAACTGGCACAAATACGAACAAGGTATTGAGGCTGTAGATGAAGATAAATTACAAGCTTTTGAAAAAGCTTTAGAAGGTACAGTAGGTTTTGTTAACGAACGTGATGTAATTGAAGGTACTGTTGTAAGAATTACTGATAGAGATGCAATTATCGATATCAATTCTAAATCTGAAGGAGTTATTTCTTTAAATGAATTTCGTTACAACCAAGGTTTAGCTGAAGGAGATACAGTAGAAGTATTAGTTGACAAAAGAGAAGATTCTTCTGGTCAGTTAGTATTATCTCACAAAAAAGCAAGAGTAATCAAAGCTTGGGAACGTGTTAACAACGCTCACGAAACTGGAGAAGTAGTTAACGGTTTTGTAAAATGTAGAACAAGAGGTGGTATGATTGTAGATGTTTTCGGAATCGAAGCATTTTTACCAGGTTCTCAAATTGACGTTAAGCCAATTAGAGATTACGATCAGTATGTAGAGAAAACAATGGAATTCAAAGTTGTGAAAATCAACCACGAATTTAAAAACGTTGTTGTATCTCATAAAGCACTTATTGAAGCTGATATTGAATTACAGAAAAAAGAAATCATTGGCCAATTAGAAAAAGGACAAGTATTAGAAGGTATTGTTAAAAACATTACTTCTTATGGTGTATTTGTTGATTTAGGTGGTGTTGATGGTTTAGTACATATTACAGATTTATCTTGGTCTAGAATCAATCATCCAAATGAGGTTGTAGAATTAGATCAAAAATTAAACGTTGTAATTTTAGACTTTGATGATAACAAATCTAGAATCCAATTAGGATTAAAACAATTATCTGCTCATCCATGGGAAGCTTTAAATGCTGATTTAAAAATTGGTGATAAAGTAACTGGAGAAGTTGTTGTTTTAGCTGATTATGGAGCATTCGTAGAAGTAGAGCAAGGAGTAGAAGGGTTAATTCACGTTTCTGAAATGTCTTGGTCAACGCACTTACGTTCTGCACAGGATTTCGTAAAAGTTGGAGATAAAGTTGAAGCACAAATTTTAACTTTAGATAGAGAAGACAGAAAAATGTCTTTAGGTATCAAACAATTACATCCAGATCCTTGGACAGATATTACAACTAAATTCCCAGTAGGTTCTACTCATACAGGTACTGTAAGAAACTACACTAATTTTGGTGTATTTGTTGAGTTAGAAGAAGGAATTGATGGTTTAGTATACATCTCTGATTTATCTTGGACTAAGAAAGTAAAACACCCATCAGATTTTGTAACTGTTGGTCAAGAATTAGAAGTTCAAGTTTTAGAATTAGATGTTGAAAATAGAAAATTAAACTTAGGTCATAAACAAACTCAAGATAACCCTTGGGATGCTCACGAAGCTACTTATGCAATTGGTTCTATTCACGAAGGTCTTGTAAAAGAAAAGAATGATAAAGGAGCTGTTGTAACTTTTGCTGATGGAGTAGAAGGTTTTGCACCAAGTAGATTTTTAGAGAAAGAAGATGGTACTAAATTAGGAAAAGGTGAAACTTTGAAATTTATCGTATTAGAATTCTCTAAAGAATACAGAAGAGTTGTAATTTCTCATACTTCTATCTTTAAAGAGCAAGAGCGTAAGAATATCAAAGCACAAGCTAAAAAATCTTCTGATGCAGAAAAAACTACATTAGGTGATATTGGAGGCTTAGCAGCTTTAAAGAAACAAATGGAAGCTGGTAACAAAAAGAAATAATTTTCTTTTTTAGTTCAACTTCTTATTGAATAGTAAAAGCCGATACAATTTGTATCGGCTTTTTTAGTTCTCTTTTAATCAGGTTTCTATAATATGATTAATCATAATGATTTACCATTTCTGATGTTAAGCCTAAATAATCGTCAATAGCTTTTATAACTTCATTAGAAAATTCAAAATACAGTTAACTTTATACTATTTGGGCGTTACCTAAAGGTCGCGCTTTTCGCACTCGCTTTTTGTTCATTCTTCACAAAAGAGCTCAAACAATTGCTACAATCGCTAACGCAAAGAACCTAACTAACTTCTAAAAGTAATTGTTATTACAAATCAATAATTTATATTTGTTAAATAAATAAAATACTATGACATTAATAAAATCAATATCAGGAATTAGAGGTACAATTGGAGGTAGAACAGATGATAATTTAACCCCTATTGATGCTGTGAAATTTGCATCTGCTTATGGTGCATTTATAAAAAATAGAAACCAAGATAAAGAAAAAATAAAAGTTGTTATTGGTAGAGATGCACGTATTTCTGGAAAAATGATTTCTAGTTTGGTGGCAAATACTTTAGTAGGTTTAGGGATAGATGTAGTAGATTTAGGTTTATCTACAACGCCTACTGTAGAAGTAGCTGTGCCTTTAGAAAATGCTGAAGGAGGTATTATTTTAACAGCTTCTCACAATCCAAAACAATGGAATGCCTTAAAATTACTAAATGAAAAAGGAGAGTTCTTAAATGGTGTAGAAGGTGAGCAAATTTTAGCTTTAGCAGAAAGCGAAGACTTCTCTTTTGCGGAAGTAGATAATTTAGGGACCTATTCAAAAGACAGTTCATATTTAGAAAAACATATCCAAGAAGTTTTAAATCTTGAATTGGTAGATGTAGAAGCTGTAAGAAATGCAGGTTTTAAAGTTGTTGTAGATGGTGTAAATTCTACTGGAGGTGTATTTATTCCAGCTTTGCTGAAAGCATTAAATGTTGAATGTATAGAACTATATTGTACACCAAATGGACAGTTTCCTCACAATCCAGAGCCTTTAAAAGAACACTTAACAGATATTTCTGAATTAGTTGTTAAAGAAGAAGCAGATTTCGGAATTGTTGTAGATCCAGATGTAGATAGACTTGCAATCGTTTCTGAAGACGGCTCTATGTTTGGAGAAGAATATACTTTGGTAGCTTGTGCAGATTATGTTTTAGGACGATTAAAAGGAGGAAATACAGTTTCTAATTTATCATCTTCTAGAGCATTGAGAGATGTTACTGAAAAGCATGGAGGAACTTATACAGCTTCAGCAGTTGGAGAAGTAAATGTGGTGATTAAAATGAAAGAAACCAATACTGTAATTGGTGGAGAAGGAAATGGAGGAATTATCTATCCTGCTTCTCATTATGGACGTGATTCTTTAGTTGGTGTTGCTTTGTTTTTATCGCATTTAGCACATCAAAAAGTATCTTGTAAAACTTTGAGAGATTCTTATCCAAGTTATTTTATGAGTAAAAATAAAATTCAATTGACCCCAGAAATTGATGTTGACCAAATTTTAGAAACAATGGCTACAAAATATGCCAATGAAGATGTAAATACAATAGATGGTGTAAAAATTGATTTTGCTGAAGAGTGGATTCACTTGCGTAAATCAAATACAGAGCCAATTATTAGAATTTATACAGAGGCTAAATCACAAAATGCAGCTGATGCTTTAGCAGTTCGTTTTATCAATGAAATTAAAGAAATAATCGCTTAATATTGTGAAATTAAAAACGTCTTTTTTCTTGCTATTATTGATGTCAGTGTCAATATTTTCTCAAGAAACCCAATTTTCAAAGGCATCTAATAAAGGAAAGATGTTCTTTTATTGGGGATGGAATAGGGCAAGTTATTCTAATTCTGATATATCTTTTAAAGGAGAAAATTATGATTTTACTTTGCAAGATGTTGTTGCCAAAGATAGAATTACACAATTCAGTTTTACAGATTATATCAATCCTTTAAACATTACGAATCCACAAACTAATTTTAGAATTGGTTATTTTTTAAGTGATAATTATACTGTTTCTATTGGTTTTGATCATATGAAATATGTGGTACAGAGTTATCAAACTGTAAAAATAAATGGAGAGATAAATGCTGGAACGCCTTTTGATGGTGTTTATAACAACGATAACATAGATTTGACTAACGAATTCCTATTAATGGAACACACAGATGGTTTAAATTATGTAAATGTTGAAGTAAAAAGGTTTGATGAAATTGGTCATTTAATAGGTATGAATGACGAAAATTTACGTTTGAATGTCACTGAAGGAATTGGAGCAGGTTTTCTATATCCAAGAACAGATATAAAACTATTTAATCAAGAAGCAAGAGACGAATTTCAAATTTCTGGTTGGGGAGTTTCTCTAGTAGCAGGTTTAAATCTTACTTTTTTCAAGCACTTTTTTGTGCAATCAGATTTAAAGTATGGTTATATTAATATGCCAAATATTAGAACTACAGCAAATCCTAAAGACACCGCAAAACAGAGTTTCACATTTTTTGAAAAGACAATTGTTTTTGGAGCTAGATTCAATCTTTTTTAAAAAGGAATTATGAATTTAGAGCAGTATTTTTCACAATTTAGAAGCCAAATTATTGGCATCAACCAAAGTTTTGAAACTCCTTATGGAGTACAAAATTTGATCTATTGTGATTGGACTGCAAGTGGAAGGTTGTATAGGTCTATAGAAGATAAAATCTCAAACGAATTTGGGCCTTTTGTAGCCAATACGCATACCGAAACTTCAACTTCTGGAGCAGCTATGACTTTGGCTTATCACGAAGCTAGAAACATTATAAAGCGTCATGTAAATGCAAATGAAAATGATGTTTTAATCACAACAGGTTCAGGAATGACAGGTGTTGTGAACAAATTTCAACGTATTTTAGGTTTAAAGGTTTCTGAAAATTTAAAAGAACATACTCTTATTCCAGATGATTTAAAACCGATTGTTTTTATTTCGCATATGGAGCATCATTCTAATCAAACTTCTTGGTTGGAAACTATTGCAGATGTAGAGGTTGTACCTTGTAATAATGAAGGTTTAGTATGTTTAGATAAGTTTGAAGAATGCATCAAAAAACACGAGCATAGAAAAATTAAAATAGCTTCTATTACATCTTGCTCAAATGTTACTGGTATTAAAACGGAATATCATAAAGTTGCAAAATTAATTCACTCTTATAATGGATTGTGTTTTGTAGATTTTGCCTGTTGTGCTCCTTATGTAGATATTAATATGCATCCAGAAATACAGGAAGAGTATTTAGATGCAATTTTCTTTTCACCACACAAGTTTTTAGGAGGTCCAGGAAGTTCTGGAGTCTTGGTTTTTAATAAAAAATTATATAAAAATACAGTCCCTGACAATCCAGGAGGAGGAACAGTTATGTTTACAAATCCTTGGGGAAAACATGATTATATAGATGATGTTGAAACTAGAGAAGATGGAGGAACTCCTGCTTTTTTACAAACCATAAAAATTGCGCTTTCCATTCAGTTGAAAGATAAAATGGGAACAGAAAACATCAAAAAACGTGAAAACGAAATTAATAAAGTGATGTTTTTAGCTTTAGAAAACTTGAAAGGAGTTCAAATATTAGCTCCAAATCATAAAGAAAGATTAAGTATTTTTTCTTTTTATTTTGAAAAGTATCACTATAATTTGGTTGTAAAATTATTGAATGATCGTTTTGGAATACAAACAAGAGGAGGTTGCTCTTGTGCAGGTACTTATGGACATTTTCTTTTGAATTTAGACCAAAACACTTCAAAAAGAATAAGTGATGAAATTTTACAGGGTTGTTTGTTAGATAGACCTGGTTGGATTCGTTTGTCAATTCATCCTACAATTACAAATAATGAGTTGGATTTTATTTGTAAATCATTAGAAGAACTGTCAGATAATATAGATGATTGGGCTAAAGATTATGAATACAATTCCATAAAGAATGATTATACCCATAAAACAATAGCGCCAATTGAAAAAGAGTTAGTTAACTCTTGGTTTGCAGTTTAGTTTCTTGCAGCTTTTTCCATTCTTCAAAACGATCTTTGTGTTTAAATCTCTTGTGAGACCACAAATAGCATTCAGGTTGTACTCTTACGTTTTTTTCAGTAATACGTAAAAATTGATCAGTAATATCATAATCCTTAAATTCTTTAGGATTCTCAGTAATTAGCTCAAATTCAGTTTCATAATAGCCTCTTTTTATTTTTTTAACACTGTAATTAATTACAACTAAATCATTCTTTTTAGCTAACATTTCTGCACCTGTATGCACAGGAACTTTAACGCCAAAAAACTCACCCCAATAAAATGTTTTTTCTACATGAGGAGATTGATCACTTAATAAAATATATGCCCCTTGAATCTTATTTTCGAAATTATGCTTTATTAGTTTAATAAAATTGGCTGTTGTTGCACCAGTAACTCCAAATTTTTCTCTATTACCTTTTAAAGTCTTTTCAAAAGTTTCATTTCTAAGTTTGTTATAAGCACCAAAAACTTTAGTGTCTAAAACTAAAGGTAAACTAAAAGACCATTCCCAATTCGCTAAATGCGCACTAACTAACGCTATACTTTTACCTTCTTTGGTATATTTGTTAACCAATTCTGGGTTTTTATATTGATAGCGTTTTAAAATTTGTTTTTCTGAAATTGAAAAAGATTTTATGCTTTCTACCATAATGTCAGTAAAATGCTTGTAAAACTTTTTTAAGATTTCTTGTTTTTCTTTGATCGATTTTTCAGGAAAAGCATAAGATATATTTTGTAGAATTACATCTTTTCGATATCCAAGAATATAATTCAAAATCAGATAAAAGAAATCTGAGATGAGATACAAAACAAACATTGGTAACTTAGAAAATAACCAGATTAGAGGGTAAGTTAAGTAAAAGACGATAAAATTCATAAATTATAATTATAATGCAAATATCGGTTTTATAATTAAATATAATATTGGAAAAAAAATCAATGTTTTGATTTAAAGATTTTTAGCCTTATGTGCTTTTAATTTTTTCCACTCTTCAAATCGATCTTTGTGTTTAAATCTTCTATGAGACCAAAGATAAAATTCAGGTTGTTCTTTTATAAGTTCTTCTGTAAGACTAATGTATCTGTCTGTAATTTCATGGTTTTTAACTTCTTTAGGATAATCAGAAATTAATGTAAATTTAGTTTCATAATACCCTCTCTTAATTCTCTTAGTAGCAGAATTAATGACAACTAAATTAAATTTTTTTGAAAGCGATTCAGCTCCAACATGAAATGGAACTTTAATTCCGAAAAACTCCTTCCAATAGGGTGCATGTTCTAATTGAGGAGACTGATCACTGATTAAAAGATAAATACATTGCATTTGATCTTTAAAATCTTGATAAAAAGCTTTCGCAGTTTTTGAAGATTCATAACAGATAAAACCAAAACGTTCTCTAGAGTCTTTTACAATTTTATCAAAATATTTATTCCCAATACTGGTGTAAGCTCCTTTTGCACTACAATTTAAAACAATTGGAGAACTCGCAAACCATTCCCAGTTTCCTTGATGAGCGCTAACAAAAGCAATACTTCTTCCTTCGTCAATAAATTTTTGTGCTACTTCAGGATTGGTATATTTATATCGTTTTAAAATTTCTTTTTTAGATATAGAAATTGCTTTAATCGTTTCCATAAATAAATCCGTGAAATGATGAAAGAATTTTTTAGAAATCCGATGCTTTTCTTCAATAGATTTTTCAGGAAAAGCAAGGTTCAGATTGTCTAAAACTACTTTTTTTCGATATTTAAAAATGTAATAAACAAATATGAAAAGTAGATCAGAAATAGCATATAAAAATCGCATTGGAAGTTTAGAAAACAGCCAAGCAAAAGGATACACTAGTGCAAAAGTTAAGAATTGCATATATTAATATTAGTTTGCAAATATCATTATTTTATCTTTTAAATGAAATACAAAACAAAAGAGATTTCACTATGTTTGTAATATGTTAGAAAGTGCAAATCCTATTATTTTAATTATCATTATCGCTAATATTTTATTTTCTAAAAAAGGGTTTGATGATTATTCATTTTTAGACAAATACAAGTTTCAAGTGGGTAGGGTAAAAGGTAATGAGAAAATCAGGATGTTAACTTCTGGTTTTTTACATGTAGATTGGATGCATCTTATTTTGAACATGTATGTATTGTATACTTTTGGTAATATTGTAATAACAATTTTAGGAACTGTTCCTTTTCTAGTAATTTATTTAGGAAGTTTGTTAGCAGGTAGTTTGTATACATTGCAGTTTCATAGTAATGAGCCTTATTATAGCGCAGTTGGTGCATCTGGTGCTGTTTCAGGAATAGTGTATTCTTCTATATTATTGTTTCCAGATATGCAGTTGGCATTGTTTTTTGCTATTCCAATGCCAGGCTATGTTTTTGCTCTTGGGTATTTATTATACTCAATTTATGGGATGAAAAAACAATTGGGGAATATTGGTCATGCAGCACATTTAGGAGGTGCTATTGGAGGTTTTGCTTTAACACTTTTATTAAACCCAATTTTATTTACAACAAATAGAACTTTTGTTATTTTATTAGCAATACCTATTCTACTCTTATTGCTTTTTGGAGATAAGTTAAAGAGTTTATAAAACAAACCTATAGGTTCTGAAATTTTAATGTTTTACAAGAGTTTAGAGTAAAAAAAAAGACTTTATTATTTCTAATAAAGTCTTTTGAGCGAAAGACCAGGTTCGAACTGGCGACATTCAGCTTGGAAGGCTGACGCTCTACCAACTGAGCTACTTTCGCATGGTAAAGAGATGCAAATATAGTATCATTTTTGAGTTCTGCAATATTTTGTTATCAAAAAATTAATAAAATTTTTTATCTTCTCTCAAAACTTTTAAAAAGTGAAAACCATAAATATCATAACCCTCATTGTAATAAAACTTATGTGCTTTAGTATTACTTACATATGCATTTAATTCAATTCCTTCACAGCCTTTATTTTTGACATGTTCATCAATCCAATTAAATAAAACCTTTCCTAAACCTTTTCCCCTCAAAGATGGATTGATAATCACATGGTCAGGTTCTACAGTTTTTCCTATATAATGTTTTGTAGAATACCACAAACCAGAAATTCCTGATAATTCATTGTCAATATATAAACCAACACATTCATAATAGGGTAAATGCACCATTTCTAAAACACGTTCTGTTAGCATATTTTTAGGTGTTTTGGTATTTATTATGGATAGAAGAGGACGAATGTTTAGAATATCTGCTTTTTTATAATTTCAATTATGACTTTCATTGAGATGGTTTTTAAATAATAAAAAAGTTTAAAGAATATGGTAAGACTTCAAATTTAAAAATCAAAGTTCTTTAAAATTGTTTAATTGAAAATAAAATCTAGTTAAAACTTAATTTTTTAATAAAAAAGGATTATTAACAAAGGGTTAGATTTTTAACCCCCTAAAAAACAAATTTTTATTTAAAATTAGATATATTTGTTTTATTATATTATCAGTATTTGTTTAAAAATGCTATTAATTATCTATATTTATATAAGGATTTATTGTAATTATGAGAACATACTGATTATATAGTTGCGTATTTTTTATTTCCCCAAAAAATAAGTTTTATGTATTAAATTCAAAATCCTCAAATGAATAAAGTTAAAGTAGTTTTAATAGATCATTGTGAAACCTCTCTAAAAAGAACCAGTGATTTATTAAAAAAGATTAATGAAATAGATTTAGTAAATGTTTTTCAAGAACCTGTTTTAGGACTTGATTTTGTGCTTCTTGAAAAACCTGATTTGGTTATTATAGATATTGAAATGCCAGGAGTTTCTGGTCTTAAAATTGCACAAGAAATAAATAAAGATCTTATTGCTACAAAAGTTATTTTCTATTCAGAACATGCGCATTATGCTGTAAAAGCTATTAAAATTGCTGTTTTTGATTATTGGTTAAAACCAATTTCTATAGATGAATTAAATAGTAGTCTAAAAAGATTTCAATTTAACCATAAAATGGATTTAAGTGGTAAAGAAATTCAGATAATTAGAAAGTTATCCCAGGGGTTTAGTAGTAAGTCAATTGGAGAGAAACTCTTTATCAGTAAGCATACAGTAGATAAATATCGTAGAAATATTTTAGAAAAAACCAATTGTAACAATACAGCAGAGTTGGTTAGATTTGTTTCTCAAGTAGGTATTATTTAGCTTCAAAGTTATTAACAATTAAGCTTTATTTGGCTTTAAAGTTATTAACAATGAGGTGTTTGATGTAAAAAGTATTACATGTAGTACCTTTTAGAATCACTTAATTTACTATCTTTGTCTATCATTTTCTTTAAATGGAGATACAACTTATACCATAGAAATAGGAGATACTTTTACAGATTTAGGAGCAACACCAGCAGATAATTGTGCTGTTTCAGTTGTAACTACAGGTTCAGTAGATCAAAATACGGTTGGTGTTTACACATTAACTTATAAGGCACAAGATACTTCAGGAAATGAATCAGCTACTTTAACAAGAACAATAAATATTGTAGATACTATAGA